>JAJDYR010000026.1 GCA_022825065.1 bacterium | reverse complement strand
TCACTCCCCGCTTGAGGGTCTGGCTTCCCGAGGGGAAAGCCAGACGAAGAGGCCGAGCGTTTTTTGCGAAGGCCGATTCGGTGGGGGGAGGTTTACTCTGTGGCATGTCCCCCCACCGAATCGCTTGCGGGCTTACGCCCTCAGCTCTTCGTCGGCCTTCCCGAGGAGGAAAGGCCGACCCTCAAGGGGGGAGTGATTACGGACTGGCGCGGTGGTTCTGCCGGGACAGGCCGCAGCCTGTCCCTGCGGCCATGCGACGCCGTCATGACGGGCGATTACGCCCGCGCGCGCCGCGAATTCCCTTCGCACCGCCCGGCCTCACTTGCCGTATCGCAGCTTCGCCACGGCGCCCTGCTGCGCGATCTGCCCCGGCGCGTAGCGCCCCGGCATGACAGGCGCGTCAAATCAATTTTCCTTGACAAATTCCGCTGCCATGGTCAACATGTGTCATTGCGACATAATCTATGGGTTGACCCGGTAATCGGGTCGCTTGCGAAATACAAGACCTCATTTTCGAGGGAATACGCAGGAATCCACCCCAAAGCTCATAGGTTAAGCGGCATTCGGCCCGATTCGTCCGGGCTGACGCCGATACGAAAATGAGACGTATGAATCTATGCAGGGAACCGGATAACGGATCGAGGAATGAAAAGAAGCACTTGCGAACATGAATGCCTGATTTGACCATTCAGGAGCAAGGCTCGATGAACTCGAAGATGAAGCCAATCTCAAAAATCTTCGTCAACTTCGCTGAATTATTCCCTGATACAAATATAGAGGTTCGGCATACAAGGGCGCGTCCCATGAAGAACCCCCGTCGGGTTCCGTTGCTCGCCGTTGTGCGCCGCTCCGGCTTCTGCGCAGGGCTTCCCGCAGTGACGGGGGTTGCGGTGAATGAGAGTTGTCAGGGAGCCGGGCCGCTTCCGGCCGGAGGGGGAAATGTGGGGAACGGCGGCGGCGACGCGGACGACGACCGGTACGCCGGGGCGCGCGGCGCCTGCCATACCGGGACCCGCAGACCCCGGAGACCCGCAGATAAGATCCGGCGCGCAACGCCGCCGTGGTTCCCGCTTCGCTCCGATTCATCGACAGAGGTTCCATTGCAAGTGAAAGGAGACCGCCATGAGGGCATTCCGTAAATTCACGTTCGCGTTTGTGGCAGGATTCCTTCCGGAGCGATTCCCGCGTCGGCGCCCCCGGCGCATGCTCGCCGCGGCGGCGTGCCTGCTCGTCCTCGCGCTCTGCGCCGGTGCGGCGGGGGCGCAGTCCTCGGTCAAGCTGGTCGGCAACACCGGGCAATCGACCGACGCGACGAGCGCCGTCGGTCTCTACCGCGCCCAGGCGTTCACGACCGGCGGCAACAGCGGCGGCTACACGCTCACCGCCGTGGAGATAGAGGCAACCAACACCCCCACGCTAGCCGAAACAAGCCTGATGGGCATCTACCAGTCGAACGCGAGCAATCGGCCGCGCGTGGGTGACGGCAGCCCGGTCGGCACGCTTTCCCGTGTGCAAGGGTCCGCCGGGACCGTCCGGTTCGAAACGCCACGCTACGCCTTGAAGGCCAATACGACGTATTTCGCGGTCTTGTTCCGCCGCAGCAGCGACGGCGATTCCGGTTACGACCTGACGAACTCGAATGCCGAGGATTCGGGCGCGGCGTCAGGCTGGAGCATTGGTGACGGGAGCCTGTGGAAAAACGGCTGGAACGATGCGTGGAGCGCGTCGGGCGCTTCCCTGAAGATGACCTTCCACGGCCGCAGCGGTCCGGTCCTGCCGACCGGAGCGACGGTGAACGGATCATCGCTGACGCTCGCCTTCGACGAGACGCTGGACGAGGACTCGGTGCCGGCGGCCGGCGCGTTCCGGGTATCGGCGACCAACGGCAGCGGGCCCGGCCCGCGGGGATGTCATGGGACGTGCTGGGTCGCGGTGTCGGAGGTGTCGGTCTCGGGCTCAGACGTGATGCTGACCCTGGCCGAGCCTATTGCCTCCCACTGGACAGTGCAGCTGACGTACCAGGCGCCGGCCGCGAACCCGCTGCAGAGCGCAGAGCTCGGCAACAGGTTGGCGGAGAGCTTCGACAAGCGACCGGTGAGCGTGCTGACGCCGAACACGGCGCCTGTGCTCTACAATGCGTATGTGGCGTTCGGGAAGTACCTGTGGATCGAGCACAACGAGCCGGTCACCGGGAATTCGGTGCCGGGCAGCGCCTTCGCGTTGACGGCGACGTCGGGGGGCGTTGCCCGGACCATCGCCGGCACGGGGACGGTTCACGTCTCGACGTCGAGCTCCGACGGCTACAGCTCGCGGGTGCGGGTCACGCTGGCCTCGGCGGTGGGAGCCGCCGAGCGGCTGAGGCTGTCCTACGTCAAGCCGTCGGGGAACCAGCTCCATGACCGCGACAACGCCCCGGTGGAGAGCTACTCGGACAAACCGATGACGAACCGCACGCAGCCGGGTTTCGGGCCGACCGGGGCGACGGTCAGCGGATCGTCGCTGACGCTTGCCTTCGACCAGGCGCTGGACGAGGACTCGGCGCCGGCGGGCGGCGCGTTCCGGGTGTTGGCCGAGAACAACGGCGGGCCCCGCCTGCGGGGATGCCACCACAGGACGTGCAAGGTGGCGGTATCGGAGGTGTCGATATCGGGCTCCGACGTGGTGCTGACCCTGGCCGAGCCGATCCCCTCACACTGGACGGCGCTGCTGAGGTACGAGGCGCCGGCCGCGAACCCGCTGCGGAGCGCAGCGCCCGGCGGGTTCGTGCAGAACTTCTACGCCCTGACCGTGAGCGTGCTCACCCCGAACACGGCGCCGGTGTTCCACAGCGGGCATGTGGCGGGGAATCACTTGACGGTCAGCCACAACGAGGCGGTGACCGGGGATTCGGTGCCGGGCAGCGCCTTCACGGTGACGGCGACGTCGGAGGGCGGTACCCGGACCATCGCCGGCACGGGGACGGTGCGCGTCCTGGCGGCGTTCGACGACTACACCTCCACCGTGATCGTCACGCTGGCCTCGGCGGTGGCGATCGGCGAGCGGCTGACGGTGTCCTACGTCAAGCCGTCGGCGAACCAGGTCCAAGACCGCGCGGGCGCCCCGGTGGAGAGCTATTCGGACATGCCGGTGACGAACAACACGCAGCCGGTGTTCTTCAAGCCGACCGGGGCATCGGTCAACTGGTCGTCGCTGACGCTCACCTTCGACCGGGCGCTGGACGAGGACTCGGTGCCGGCGGGCGACGCGTTCCGGGTGTGGGTGACTCACGGCAATGCCGGGCGCGGCTATTCGAGTTGCGCGGGGTCGTGCAGGGTTGCGGTGTCGGGGGTCTCGGTCGTCGGCGCCACGGCGGTGCTGACCCTGGCCGAGCCGGTCCCCTCGCACGCGCGGGTGTCCCTGAGATACGACCCGCCGGACGCGAACCCGCTGCGGAGCACGGTGCTTGACGAACTGGCGGGGAGTTTCTATCGGCCGGTGAGCGTGCTCACGCCGAACGCGGCGCCGGTGTTCGACAGCGCGCACGTGCGGAACGGGAAGGACCTGTTCATAGCACACAAAGGGATGGTGACCGGAAATTCGGTGCCGGGCAGCGCCTTCACTGTGACGGCGACGTCGGAGGGCGGGGCCAGCAGGACCATCGCCGGCACGGGTGCGGTGCGTATCTCGGCACCGAACTCCAACGGCTACAACTCGAACGTGGTTGTCACGCTGGCCTCGGCGGTGGCGCCCGGCGAGCGGCTGAAGTTGTCCTACGCCAAGCCGTCGGGGAATCAACTCCGCGATCCCTGGGACATTCCGGTGGAGAGCTATTCCGGCATGCCGGTGACGAACTGGCAGCCGAAGGTCGAGGCGGTGGCGATTGCCTCGGACCCGCAGGGCGGCGACGGCGACACGTACGGGCTGGGCGACACCATCCGGGTGCAGGTGACCTTCTACGTTCCGGTGATCGTGGATACGCGCGGCGGGGTGCCGCGGCTGAAGCTCGACCTGGACGCGGCTTCGGGTTCGGGCGAGAGGTGGGCAATCTACGAGGGTGGCAGCAACACGGACACGCTGACCTTCGCCTACGAGGTAGCGGGGCCGGACGTCTCCACGGACGGCGTCGCGGTTCCGGCGAACGGCGTGGAGCGGAACGGCGGCCAGTTCATCGCCTACTCTTCCTACGGACCGGTTGTGGAGGCGGATCTCTCACATACGGGGCTGGATCACGACCCGGCCCACAAGGTGGACTGGACGACTCCTGGCTCCGGCGGTTCGGGCGATTCGGGTCCGTCGCACCAGAGTTCGTCGGTGTCGGGGACCCGGCTGAAGGTGACCTTCGACGAGGCGCTGGACGAGGGCTCGGCGCCGCCGGGGGGCAGCTTCAAGGTGACGGTGGCGCCAGGGGAGGGCGCAGGCGGCAACGGCGGTGCGGGCGCGAACGGCGGCGGTTTCGGGACGGGCGCGCAGGCGACCTCCGGCGGCAACGCGGGCGGCGACATCGAGGGCACGGGCACGGTGACCGTGAACGGCGCGGAGGTGGTGGTGACGCTGGCCCGGCCGGCGCCGCCGGGCGCGACGCTGACGGTGTCCTACACCCCGCCGGACACGAGCCCACTGCGCGACCTCGAGGGCGAGGAGGCGGAGGAGTTCTCCGGGCAGCCCGTGACGCGCGTCGCGTCCAACCGGGCCCCGGTGGTGGACGAGGGGTCGAGCAACTACGCGGGCTTCGTCGCGCAGGGCAACGCGCCGCGCGGCGTGCTGGTGACCAAGGGTTTTCACGGGATGTTCAGCGACCCCGACGGCGACGAACTGATCTACACGGTGGCGCTGTCCGACCCCGGCCAGGCGCCGCTGGTGGAGGTGCTGCACGTCCCGACCGAGGCGGAGCTGGCGGAGACCCCGCGTCGTATCGAGGTGGCGCGGCGGGTGTTCTTCCGGGCCGACGCGGAGGCCGACTGGGGCGCCATGAACCCGGCGGTGCCGGACCCGGTGTCGATCGCGGTGACGGTGACGGCCACCGACCCCGACGGCCTCACGGCCTCGGTGGAGGGCGTGTTCCTGACCCACTGGGCTGCGCCCAGGGTCGAGTCGGTGGCGGTGGTCTCGAACGCAGGGAGCGACGACACCTACGCGCTCGGCGAGACGATCCGCGTGGCGGTCAGGTTCGACGGCCGGGTGGCGGTGGACACGTCCGGCGGTACGCCGCGCCTTGCGATCGACATGGACCCGGCGGACTGGGGCGAGAAGTGGGCGTCCTACGCGAGCGGGAGCGGCACACGCGAGCTGGTGTTCGCCTACGAGGTGGTGGAGCCCAACTACTCGACGCAGGGCATCGCGGTGCTGGCGGATACGCTGGAGGCGAACGGCGGGACGATCCGGCTGGACACGTCGTACGCGCCGGCGCCGTGGATGGACGCGGACCTCGCCCACCCCGGCCTCGGCCACGACCCGAAGCACAAGGTGGACTGGGGGCTCGCGCCCACGCCGGTGGGGGCGGTGCCGGAAGTGACCGGCGTGGCGGTGGCCTCGGACGCAGGTCCGGACGACACCTACGCCCTCGGCGACGTGATCCGCGTGGCGGTGACGTTCGACGCAGCCGTCACGGTCACGGGGTCTCCGGGAATCAGCATCGACATGGACCCGGCCCCGTGGGGCGAGAAGCGGGCCGCGTACGAGAGCGGCTCGGGCACGTCGAGCCTGGTCTTCGCGCACACGGTGGTGGAGCCCAACTTCTCGACTGAAGGCATCGCGGTGGTGGCGGACTCGCTGGCGCTCGAGGGCGGCGCGATCCGCTCGGCGGCGGGGGCGGACGCAACGCTCGCGCACGCGGGCCTCGCGCACGACGCGAGTCACAAGGTGGACTGGCGCCCCGAGCTCTCGGTGGCGGACGCCCGCGCGGACGAGGGCGCAGGCGCGACGGTGGATTTCGTGGTCTCCCTGAGCCGCGCCTTCACGACGGCGGCGCACGCGGTGACGGTGGACTACGCGACGGCGGACGGCACGGCGACGGCGGGCGAGGACTACACCGCGGCGTCGGGCACGCTCACCTTCGCCGCGGGCGAGACGGTGAAGACGGTGCGCGTGGCGCTGCTCGACGACGCGATCGACGAGGGCGAGGAGACGTTCACGTTGAGATTGTCCAATGCGCGGGGCGCGCGCATAGCCGACGGCGAGGCGACGGGGACGATCGTGAACTCGGACCCCATGCCCCGCGCCTGGCTCGCGCGGTTCGGTCGCGCGGCGGCCGAGCACGTGACCGATGCGATAGGCGAACGCCTCAGGGGGTCACCCGGTACGCGGATGACGCTGGGCGGCCACGAACTGGACTGGAGCGCGGATCCGGACGCCCTTCAGGCAAGGGGTGACGCCCTGTTCACAGGGCCGGAGCCCCGCCTCACGGGGGGCGGGCCGCTCCTCACAAGCGCGAACGGGTTCGGCCTGAACGGGCGGACGGGGGCGGACGGGGAGGCGTCGGCGCGCGAGCTCTCGATGCCGGACCTCCTCCTCGCGAGCTCGTTTCATATGGCTTCGGCGGACGACGGGTCCGGGAGCGCTTCCGGGTCCGGGCGCTGGTCGGTCTGGGGCCGTGGGGCGCGGTCGAGCTTCGAGGGCATGGATGGAAGGCTGACCCTCGAGGGCGACGTGACGACGGCGACGCTGGGTTTCGACTACGAGCGCGGGCACTGGCTCGCGGGCGTGGCGCTCTCGCGAAGCTCCGGCGAGGGTTCGTATGAGGAAGCCGGGATGCGCGGCGAGGTCGAATCGAGCCTCACGGGCGTCTACCCCTACGCGCGCTACCGGGTGAGCGAGAGCCTCTCGCTCTGGGGCGTCGTGGGCTTCGGGGCGGGTGACATGACGCTCGAACCCGAGGGGACGTCCTCCATCGAGACCGACATCGAGACGGGCATGGCGGCGGCCGGGGCGCGGGGCGTCCTGCTCCCGGCCCAGGCGGCGGGCGGCTTCGAGCTCGCCCTGCGGGCGGACCTGATGGCCACCGCGACGGCTTCGGACGCGGCGGATAACCTCGTGGAAACGGAAGTCGAGACGAGCCGTCTCAGGCTGCTGCTCGAAGCATCGCGCGAGTTCCGGACGGGGGCGGACAGCGTCCTCGCCGCCTCGGTCGAGGCGGGCCTCCGCTACGACGGCGGTGACGCGGAGACGGGGAGCGGCCTGGAGGCGGGCGGCTCGCTCCGCTGGACCTCGGGTAGCCTCTCGGTCGAAGTCGCCGCGCGCGGCCTCATGGCCCACTCCGAAGACGACTACGAGGAGTGGGGCGTGAGCGGCTCGGTGCAGTATGCGCCCGGAACTGACGGACGCGGGTTCTCGCTCAAGGCCGGTTCCGCCTGGGGCGCGGCCGCAGGGGGTGCGGAGCGTATCTGGTCGCAGCGGGCGGCGGGCCTCGCGGGAGGCGACTTCGCGCCCGGCGCGAGCGTGGACGCCGAGGCGGGCTACGGCTTCGGCTTCCGGGGCGGGCTGCTGACGCCCTACACGGGCGTGGCGCTGTCCGATACCAGTGAGACATGGCGCGCGGGCGCCCGCTGGAAGCTCGGCGCAGCCACTGAATTGGCGCTTGAGGCGAACCTGCGCGAGAACGCAGGTGGAGACGCCCCCGAGAGCGGCCTCCTCCTCAAGGGATCGAGGCGCTGGTAGGGCCTTAAAAGCAACCCCCCCTACCCCCCCTTGACAGGGGGGCAAGAAAAGGCGATGCGTCCCCGCCGGGCTGAGCGGGGTTTGCTTTTTCATACCCCCCTGTCAAGGGGGGGTAGGGGGGGTTGCCTTTAAGACGAGGGAGGGCGAGCGGGGAGAAGGGCGTTTCACTCCCCCCTTGAGGGTCTGGCTTCCCGAGGGGAAAGCCCGACAGAAGCCGAGCGTTTTGTGCGAAGGCTGAATCGGTGGGGGGAGGATTACTCTGTGGCATGTCCCCCCACCGAATCGCTTTCGGGCATACGCCCTCAGCTCTTCGACTCCCCCTCAAGGGGGGAGTGAAATTCAACGCGCTCCCTCAGGGGACTTTTTCAACAGCCCCTTTTGTCAGGGGGGTATAAAGAGGCGATGCGCCCCCGCCGGGCTGAGCGGGGTTTGCTTTTTCTTGCCCCCCTGTCAAGGGGGGGTAGGGGGGGTTGCTTTTCGAGTCAGGGAGAGCAAAGGGTCAAGCCGCGCGCGCATTTGCCCGCATTTGCCGTCGCGCTGCCCGGGGCGCAGGCGTGTATGATGGTGAAGCCGGGCGGCTTCGTTCGAGGATATGGAATTTCGATAAAATTCGATAAATTCAGATAAATTCCCGGTGTTTTTCGATAAATAAATGAAAATTAAATTCCTGGGAAATGGCGCAGCCGGGCCGCGGCGCACGGGAATACTGCCACGGCCCGCGAGCGGTTCGATAACGGCAAATGCGGGGAACTGCAGGGGGGTCATGCGCGCGGCCCCGGGCAACGGCGGGCGGAAACCCCCGGACGGGCGCCCGGACGCGGTGGCCTTGCGGCGGCCCTGCGGCCATGACGACGCACCCGCCGGGCGCGGGGCGGCGCCGCGCAAGATATTGATAATACAGGTGTTCGGATATCGACGGGCTAGCCGGGGCGCAGGACGCTGCGGGCCTTCTCTCCCTCGGGCGTCACGGCGAGCACCTCGAGACTCGGCCGGGCCGGAGCCCTCGTGAGAAGAAGCTCCACGGGCTCATCGAGCGCCATGATCTCGTGCACCTCGCCGGGCCGGAACTGGAGGAGATCGCCGGGTGCTGCTTCGAGCACCTCCCCCTCCACGGCCACCCGCAGCCCGCCCTTCAAGAGATAGAGGAACTGCTCGTCGTGGTGGTAATGCGGGTTGGAATGGCCCCCCGCCTCCATGCGGAAATAACCGATGGTGGTATGGGCGCCGTCGACCCAGGCGGCGTCCGCGGTCACGTAGTCGGCGGCTTTCCCCTGGTTCTGCGCGGCGAGATTTCTGTAGATCGGCATGGGATAAACTCCTGTAGTTGAGGCGTTTACGGAAGATGGCGCGCCGGACGCATTCTAGCGGCGCGGACTCGCAATCTGCCCGGCGCCCATGTATATTTGCACGGCATGACCGATGGCGAGCGTATACCATCCGGCGAGCATTCCGCCAGACCTGTGGTTCTTGTTCCGGGAGGAAAACAGACGTGAAGATTCTTGTATGTGTTCTCGCCCTGCTGCTTGGCTCCGCCCTGTCCGCCTTCGCATACGATCCTGCGAAACAACCTCCCGTCGTGGAGCCGGACTCCGCGTATGAGTTGGGCCGCGTCCATGTTCACAACGGAGACATGGAGAAGGCATTCTTGCATTTCCGCCGCGCGGTTGTCGAGGATCCCGAAGATTTCAGGGCCCATACCCTGATGGGCTACAGCCTTCGCCACCTCGGCCGCCTGGATGAGGCCATTGCCGCATACAGCAAGGCCCTGGCCGTGAAGCCGACGTACGCCGAAGCCATCGAATACCGCGGAATGGCCTATCTCTTGCGGGGAAACCGGGTCGCCGCCATGCGGGATTACCAAAAGCTGGTCCTTCTGCGTTCCCCGTTGGCGGAGGACCTGAAGAAGCTGATTGACGAAAGCGGGAAATAGGGTGGGCGCCTCTCCCGTGGATGAGTTCGAGTATTTCTTCGAGAAACCCTGGTCGGACGGCCTGCCGGTCATCCCCCCGACGGAGGAGCGCCTGGGCCTCATGCTGGCGGGAACGAGCCGCGACCCGGACGAAGTCCTGGGCGACGTGCCACCGCTATTGGCGCAGGCGGACGTTCGGGCCATCGCCGCTCACGCCGTCATGGCCGGATGCAAGCCGGCGTATATGCCGGTTCTCGTCGGGGCCGTGGAAGCCATTCTGGAGGAAAAATTCAACGTGGGCGGCGTGCAGGCGACGCTCTCCTGCGCGGCCCCTCTGCTGATTGTGAACGGCCCTTACGCAAGGGAAATCGGCCTGCACGGCGGGCTCGGCTGCTTCGGCCCCGGGAATCGCGCCAACGCGACGATCGGGCGCGCCGTCAGGCTTTTGCTCCTGAACATCGGCGGCGGAATTCCGGGCATCACCTCGATGAGCACGTTCTCCCAGCCGGGGCGGTTCACGTACTGCATCGCCGAGAATGAAGCGGAGAGCCCCTGGGAGTCTCTCGCGCAGACGAATGGTTTCGATCCGGACGATAACGTCGTCACCGCCGTGCACGTGGAAGGCCCCGTCATGTCGTGGGATGACGTGAGCGACGACCCCGAACGCATGCTCCCCTCCATCGCGGACGCCATGTCGCATCTGGGCTCCTGGAACTGCTGGGCCAACACGGATCTCGTGGTGGCGATGAGCCCGCAGCAGGCCGCGATTTGCGCAAAACGGGGGTATTCAAAGGCGGATGTTCACGGGCGGCTATGCGAAATCGCGGGCCGCACTGTGGGCGAACTCAAGACGGGGGGTCATTACCGGGAGAACCGCATCAGAGACTTCCCGTTCCCCGTCGATCTGGACGATGACGATGCGTTCGTTCCGACGATCAAAGAGGCCGGGAGACTGCTCTTGATCGTGGCGGGCGGAGTGCCGGGGCCGATGACGGCCGTGATGCACGGCTGGAACGGGAGCAGCCGCTCGGTTTCGCGCGCATTTGAATCGCGATGAAACCCTTGTATTTCAAGAGGTGAGTGATTTTGAACGATCCTCAAGACGAATTCGAGTTTTTCCTGGAAAAACCCTGGTCGGACGGCCTGCCCGTCGTCACCCCGACCGAAGAGCGCATCGAGCGCATGCTCTCGGGCACGAAGAGAAGCCCTGCCGAGGTCATCGGCCAGGTTCCTCCCGCTATGGGGGAGGCCACGGTTCATAGCGTGGCGGTTCATGCGGTCATGGCGGGCTGCAAGCCGGAATACCTGCCGGTCGTACTCGGCGCCACCTCCCTCATGCTTCGCGATGAGTTCAACATGAACGGCGTGCAGGGCACGATGCACGGCGTGGCGCCCCTGATGATCGTGAACGGCCCCTATTCCGGGGAAATCGGCATTCACGGGGGCAATGGCTGTTTCGGCCCCGGATTCAGGGCCAACGCCTCCATCGGCCGCGCGATTCGCCTGATTCTGATGAACCTGGGCGGGGGCATCCCGGGCGTTTCTTCCATGACGATTTTCGGCACGCCGCTGCGCTATACCGCGTGCATCACGGAGAACCTCCAGTTTCACCCCTGGGAGACGCTCGCCGAATCAAGAAGATACGGGGCGGACGAGAACGTGATCACCATGGCCATGGTGGAAAGCCCGCGCCTGACCTTCGATGACGTCAGCGAGGAGCCCGGGAGGCTGCTCCGGGGAATCGCCGATGCGATGACGGGTCTGGGTTCCTGGAACATGCACGCGCCCAGGACCGATATGGTCGTCGCCATGAATCCCCAGCATGCGAAGATTTGTTCCGAGGGCGGCCTCACGCGCGCGGACGTGCACCAGCGGCTGTGCGAGCTGGCCGGCCACAAGGTGAAGGACCTGAAACAAGGCGGCAACTGGCGGCGTGAGCGCGCGCTGGCCATGTATATCCACACGGATCCCGACGATGATGAGTTTTTCGTTCCCGTGATCAAGGATCCCCGTGACCTCCATTTGATCGTCGCGGGCGGCTGGGGATCGGGAAGCGCGGTCTGCCACGGGTGGAGCGGCGGCAGCCGCGCCGTTCACGGAGTGTATGAAGTTTGATGCCGGATTCCCCGCATTCCGTCTGGTAAAGTCATTTTCCAATGGATGAATTCGAGTTTTTCTTTCAAAAACCCTGGTCGGACGGCCTGCCGGTAATTCCCCCTACGGAAGAGCGAATGGCCGCCATGCTTTCGGGTACGAGGCTTGAAACCTCGGAAATTATCGGTTTGGTGCCGCCCCTCATGGGGGAGACCAGCGTGGAGGCGATTGCCGCGCACGCCGTGATGGCGGGGTGTGAGCCTTCGTATTTGCCCCTTGTTATTGCAGGACTTGGAGCGCTTCTTGCGCCGAAACTCAACTTGAACGGCGTACAGGGCACCATGCACAGCGCGGCCCCTCTGATCATCGTGAACGGACCCTATGCGAAAAAAATCGGTCTGCACGGCGGCACGGGGTGCTTCGGGCCGGGTTTTCGGGCGAATGCGACGATTGGACGCGCCATCAGGTTAATACTCATGAATCTGGGCGGCGGTGTGCCGGTTTCCGCCTCGATGAGCACGTTCGGCTCGCCTGCCAGATATACGTTTTGCATCGCCGAGAACGAAGCGGAAAGCCCCTGGGAGCCATTGTCCGTCACGAGGGGATTTCAGCAGGATGACGATGTCGTTACCGCCGTGATGACGGAGGCGCCTCAAGGCTATATCGATGATTATTCCAAGGAGCCGGAATCTTTTTTCGTGGGTCTTGCGGATAAAATATCCACCTTGGGCTCGCTGAATATCTGGCTCAAAACCCAGGTGGTCGTTGCTTTGGGTCCCGATCATGCGCGCATGTGCGCGGCGGCTGGTTTAAGCAAGGAAGACGTTCATCGTCGAATCATGGAACTTGCACGCAGACCACTTGGAGAGCTTAGAAAATCAGGCTATTGGCGTGAGGAGATGATGGCCAAGTGGCCATTTGACGTGGACCTGCAGGATGATTCGCTTCTCGTGCCGGCGATTAAAGATGAGGACGATCTGATTCTTCTCGTCGCAGGGGGTACGCCTGGACCGGTGACGGCCGTCATGCCCGGCTGGGTGGATGGCAGCGGGGCGGTCTCGGTGGAATATCAACCATAAGTCTTTCTGTCAGCTTTGCTTGTGAGGATGAACGTATGGATGAGTTCGAGTTTTTCTTCGATAAAGAATGGTCGGACGGCCTGCCTGTCGTGACGCCGACGGAAGAGAGGATTGGCTTGATGCTCTCGGGAACGACCAGGGAGCCGGGCGAAGTGCTTGGCCACGTAGCTCCGGCAGGGGATGAACTCAGCATTCAAAGCGTGGCGGCCCATGCCGTGATGGCGGGTTGCAAGCCTGAATACATGCCGGTGCTGATAGCCGGGCTGGAAGCGCTTCTCGATGAGCGTTTCAACGTGAATCTGATTCAGGCCACAACGAGCGCGGGCGCCCCTTTTCTATTGGTCAATGGCCCTTACGCCAGTGAAATCGGACTGCACGGCGGTGTGGGCTGCATGGGTCCCGGTTTTCGCGCAAATCTGACCATCGGCCGCGCCGTGAGGCTCATCATGATGAACGTGGGAGGAGGCATTCCCGGGGTCACCTGTCTCGGCGGTTTTGGCGGCCCCTGGCGAAACACCTTTTGCATCATGGAGAACGAGGAGGAATCTCCCTGGGAGTCGTATGTGGAGTCCAAAGGGTTTTCAAAGAACGACAACGTGGTGACCATGATTCCTCTCGAAGGACCCGTGCAGGTATGGGACGATGCGAGCCTCACCCCCGACCGGCTTCTGACGACGGTGGCCGATATGATGTCCGCCTTGGGTGGGCCCAATATGTATCGGCAAGCGGATATGGCGGTTGTCCTGGGCGCGCAACATGCGCATCTTTGCGCTGACGCCGGGCTGACTCGCAGTGATGTCCATCAAAATTTACTGGAAATGGGCGGGCGCACTATCGGGGATATCAAGCGCGGCGGTATCTGGAGGGGAGAGAAAGGCGCGGATCGCTGGCCGTTTCCCGTGGACGTGAACGATGACGATTTTTTCGTGCCAGCAGTCGGAGATCCCGACGATCTCCACCTGATCGTCGCGGGAAGCAGGGGTTCACCCTCGAGCATGGTCATGCACGGGATCACCGTGGCGTGTCGGGCCGTGACAAAACAATTTAACTTGTAAATTGTGCAGGTATGCGGGTTGTAATGCCAAGATGGCGCGGCAGAAATAGCCGTGCTCCCTGCTAAAAATCTTTGTGAAGCCACAAATGTTTTAGTGTTTTCTAAAGGAAAAGCCCCGACAAAATTGCCGGGGCTCTTTTGTGATTGAAGTCTGTTAATGACCGTTGCTTTTACCGTTTTTCTTTGTTACCGCCCAGCAGACTCGCTCGGGCGTGATGGGCAGATCGTAGACTTCCGTTCCTATCGCATCGTTGATGGCGAGGGCGACGGCGGCCGGCGCGTTATTGCACGGAGGCTCGCCGACGCCGCGTGCGCCATATGGACCCGCCCCTTCCCCGCATTCGAGGACGACGGACTCAAATTCACCTATATCCGATGAGGTGGGGATCAGATACTCATGAAAGCTTTGTGAGCGGCAGTCTCCTTCCACCATGGTGATTTCCTCGTGCAGCGCATATCCGATTCCCATTACCGCGCCGCCTTCGAATTGCCCTTCCACGCTTTGAGGGTTCAGCGCTCGTCCGACGTCATGGGAAGCGACGTGCTTCAAGAGATTCACTTCGCCGGTTTCGATGTCGACTTCCACTTCGCTTGCATGAACGCCGAATGTGTAGTCCGACCATCCGCCCATGCCGTTCATGTATCGCTCCGGATTTTCATATTCATGTCCCGGCATGTTGTAACCATGCGTGCAATGCAGTGCTTCACCCATTTTTTTGGCTTCGCCGGCTGCAGCACCGATGCCAACTCTTCTCTCGGGAGCGGAGGCCACCCATGCCTCCCCTCCTCCAAGGCGAATGTCCTCTTCTGCAGCCTCAAGTAACGAGGCAGCGCCTTTGGTCACGGCTTTCCGAACCTCATCTGCGGCGAGTCGAACGGCGTGCCCAGCCATGAGGGTCTGGCGGGAACCCGCAGTGATGCCCGAGAGCGGCGTAGTAGCGGAATCGGACAGGCGTGTGGAAACCTGATCGAGCCTGAGCCCCAGGGTTTCAGCCGTGATGCTTTGAAGCGTAGCGCCCTGGCCGGCGCCTATATCCGGCGCGCTCACGCGAACCACGGCGCTGCCGTCCGGCTCGAGGTGAACCGCCGCATTCGCATCGTCATGCGGCCTTCCGTAGCCGGTGATGTTCGCCGCCGCCGCACGCCCAATGCGTTTGCCCGGGCCTGGCTCTGTGGGTTCGCCCAAAGCCTGAAGCGCACTGTCGAGGCACCCTTCCAGGTTCGGTTCATAAGGTATTTTCTGTCCGGTCGGCAGTTCCTGGTTTTTCTGGATGAAATTTTTTCGCCTGAATTCGTATTTATCCATCCCGATGGCGTCTGCAACCAGGTTCATTTGGGTCTCATACGCGAAGCAAACCTGGTTCGATCCGACACCGCGCATCGCGTTGGTGATGGGATTGTTGGTGAGATAACCATGCGCACGTATTTTTGCGTTGGGCACATCGTACGGGCCTGCGGCGATGCACATGGCGCCCAGGAGGAAAAGATTCGACTTATACGGATATGCGCCTGCGTCTCCTACGATGTCCGCCTGTACGGCCAGGATTTTCCCGTCCTTGGTCGCTCCCGTTTTGTACTTCATATAGAAAGGATGTTTTTTCGAGGTGTTTCGGATGCCGTGCTCGCGACCCAAAACCATTACGGCGGGTCTTTGTGTATGCCAGGTGAGCAGCGCCAGGTAAGGTTCCACGGTCAGCATGCCCTTGGCGCCGAATCCGCCGCCGACATAAGTACCGAGGTGGCGGACGCGGCTGTGCGAGATTCCTAAAATCGCCGCAATGGCGCGATAGTATTCAATGAGCTGTGTGCCGACGCGGATGGTGATGACGCCGTCTTCCTCCATCCAGGAAGTACCGGAAGCGGGTTCCAGGAAGGCGTGTTCAGCAAGTTGTGTGGTGTATGTTTTCTCAATCACTACATCGGCTTCGTCAAACGCTCTTTTTACGTCTCCACGTGTAGCTTCAAAGTCACACGCTTGTCGTTTCTCGGCGCTAGTTTCATCGTGACGCGTTGTCCACACGCCCTCTTCCGCCTCGATTTCCAATTCGATCGCAGCTATCGCGGCATCAAGCGCTTCTCTGTTTTCGGCGCCTACGATGGCGAGAGCGTCTCCGGTAAATTCAATTTTATCCTCAACCAGCACCGGCTGATGGGGCAGGCCCGGCGTGCCGGAGCCGAATCGCGCGTTTGTGCCTGGAATGTCCTTTGCGGTCAGAATGGCGGCAACGCCTGGGATTTTTTCGGCTTTGGAAGTGTCGAGCTTTTTGAGGCGACCTACGGGGACGGGCGTAAACAGCACGCCGCACTGCAAAGCGCCTGCAGGGATCGCGTCTTCTCCGTAGGGCATGGAGCCATCTGCTTTCGGGATTGCATCGTATCGGACATTCGACTTGCCGATGATATCGTAATCGGCCATTTGTTTGCTCCTTAAGGTTAAGAGGATTGCCGTGAATTAGACTTGATTTTGCCAAAATTCCGCGAAACTGAGAAGCGGAAAAAACATCATTCGCATTTTCATGGGAAAATCGAAAGAGTTGATATCGTAGACAAGGAATGAATTGCGGGATATTATTTGGTTTCGGTTGAATTCACATATCATTTGGAGAAAACCATGGCGAACGGAATGGGATTCATTGATCCGACGGCGGGAGGATCGGCCGCGCGAATCGAGCTTGCGCAACGGCCCGGCGATCTTTCGGGAAAGGTGGTAGGGCTTCTCGATAACACCAAAGAACAAGCGGATATCATTTTGGAAACCTTAGGCAATGCCCTCCGCGAGCAATACGATGTAGCCAGAGTCATTTCGAGGCGAAAGGAGCATTACTCGAGGCCGGCCACTGATGAAATGATCGAAGAAATGGCCCAGGAGGTGGATGTGGCAATAGCCGCATTGGGAGGCTGAGGCTCCTGCACGTTGTGCAGTGTGCACGACACGGTTGAATTTGAAAAACGGGGCATTCCATCAACGACCATTATCACCGAGGCGTTCAAGAACGCGGCGGACTTTCAATTCCGTGGCAAGGGCATGGAAGGGCATCCTTATATTCAGCTTCCTCACCCGGTCAGTAATTTGCAGCCCGATGAAATGAGAGACACGACGCTGAAGTTTGTCGAAGAAGTGGCCGGCCACCTGAAAAGCTGATCCGAATTATTTGAGAAAAAGTATTTCCCAGGAGGGGCACGTGCGCGAATTTGAAACATTATCCTATACGGAAGAAGATGGATTGGCGGTAGTGAAGTTCAACCGTCCGGAGAGTCTGAACGCAATCAGCTTCAAGATGGCGGAAGAATTCGTGGAATTGACGCGAACTTTGGCCGACGCGCAAGATGTGCGGGTGGTCATTCTCACAGGAGAGGGACGTGGTTTCAGCACGGGCCGCGACCTGAAAGAAAGCACCACCCATACGAAAGAGATGGCCGATCAATATCAGCGCTATGTGATGGCGGCGACATCGTTATGGGAGCGCTTGCCCATGCCCACCATCGCAGCCATCAATGGCCATACGTTCGGCTGGGGCGTGGAAATTACCCTGGTATGCGATATCAGACTGGCTGCGGAAGAAGCCACTCTTTGTTTCCCGGAATGCAGTTTGGGTATTTTCCCCGGAGCCGGCGGTGTGGTCTGGCTTCAAAGGGTCATGCCGGCCGGTCAGGCGAAAGAGTTGGTTTTCACGAGCAAACGAATCGATGGAAAAGAAGCCGAGCGCATCGGTTTGGTGAACAAAGCGCATCCGCTGGATGTGTTGATGGATGAAGCCACTTCCATCGCGGAGCGGATCAGAGACAATGGCCCCTTGGGTGTTCGTGGCGCGAAAAAAGTGATCGATCAGACGCTCGATATGCCGCTCGCTCAGGCTATCGAATTTTCGAACGCCCACAGGTTGCCGTTGAATCACACCAGGGATTTCGCCGAGGCGCTGCAGGCGTTCAAAGAGAAGAGGAAACCTGTTTTTACCGGAGAATAAAAGGGCGCCAAATCTTACTTGTAGTATCGAGCCTGTCCCTTAGGGGACGGGCTTTTTGTTCATTGTGACAAGACATGAATACAGACTTCCTCATCACACAAATCGAATCCCATGTCGCGAGCATCACCGTTAATCGGCCGGAAGCGCGAAATGCGTTCAACACATCATTGATGGAAGCCATGTGTAAAGAGATGGATGAAATTGAAAAGACGCCGGGTATTAAGGTACTGATTGTGACGGGAGAGGGAAGCTCCTTTTCTTCAGGGCGCGACCTCAAGGAAAGCGCCACCCATACGGAAGAACAGGCGAAGCGCTTCATGATGTTGGGCGAGAGGTGGAGCACGGCACTTCGTGAACTGCCCATCCCGACCATAGCAGCCGTAAACGGACCCGCTTTCGGGTGGGGGATGGTGTTGATGCTCTCATGTGATATTCGTGTTGCGGTTAGCGATGCTGTTTTGGGATATCCGGAGACTGCGTTGGGGGTATTTCCCGGAGGAGACGCTACTGTTCGCCTGACGCGGCAGATTTTTGTTTCCGCTGCGAAAGATTTGGTGCTCACCGGCAGAAGATTTGATGCGCGAGAGGGATATCACTTAGGATTGGTGAATCGCGTCACATCGAAAAGAGACTTGATGGCGCAAGTCCGCGATCTGGCCAGTAAAATAGCCCAACATCCGCTGGAAAGACTAAAGGCCATGAAATCAACTTTTTTGAAAGTTGAAGCGATGACGCGCTTCGGGGATTTATCGGCAGCCGGGAAAATCGACCGATGAAAGTCAGGGAGTGTTTTTTGCAGGCGGTAGCGATTGTTGGAGCGGAGGAAGATGCCAGAGAAGCCTGGACGGCCATGAACAGGATAAACGCGCCTTGGGCGGCTGTTTTTGACCACAAGCGCTTGATCGGTATTGTGAACAAAGAGGACCTTGATGTGTTTATTCGTGTGCCCGAGGTTTTTCAGGAAGTTGGCGAGGTCGCCAAAACGGGCATGCCTTCGAGACGAGGGATATCATTGTCCCCGAACACGGATTTGAGCGAGGCTGTTTTCCAGCTTGAAATGGCGGGAGCGGATGCCGCCTTTGTCGAGGGTGTTGGGAGGCAGCCTGGTGTCATGGAAATGGAAGTGGCCAATCGCGTATTGTCTTGTTCTTCATGATACGCTTTTGCCTTCCTTAAAATGATCGAGGATTTGCCTCGCTTTCAAGGGGCAATTGACGGGAGGAACTTCCATGGAATTCACGTTGAATGAAGAGCAAATACGGATTCAGGAAATAGCCAGAAAATTTTCCTATGAAGAACTGGCCCCAGTGGCTCCCGAGCGTGACCGGATTCAGAACTGGGAAGAACGCATGCCTTGGGATCTGACCGAAAAAGCAAGCGCTTTGGGCTTGAGACAACTCCCTTACCCCAAAGAATACGGCGGCATGGGCGCCGACGTGCTTTCGTGCTGTCTGGCGGGGGAAGAGCTTGCTGCAGGTGACTTGGGTTTCGCGGTGAACTTGGATCAGACATGGAAGCTGTCCCATATTCTGGAAAAAGTAGAACCGGAAGTCAGGGATCCCTGGATAAAACGCTTGTGTGAAGAGCCAAGATTCCTGGCTGCCATTTCCATGACGGAAGAGGGAGCGGGAACCGACCATCAGGGATATTACGACGACCCCTCCATTGCGCTTTATACGCGCGCGGAGAAAGAAGGCGGCAAATGGGTCCTCAACGGAAAAAAACGCTATGTCAGCAATGGCCCCATTGCGTCGTTGTACGTTTTGGCGGCAAGAACCGATCTCAGCAAAAACTTGAGGGAAGGCTTAACCGGCTTTCTGGTTCCAAGAGAGACCCCCGGGGTATCGATAGGCGAAGTGCATGAAAAAATTGGACAGCGCCTGTCGATGAATTCAGAAATCTTCTATGAAGACGTCGAGATTCCCGAGAACCATATTATTCTGGGCGAAGGCAATATGTTCGAAATCAGGGGCAATCTCCTGGCGATGGGAAAACCCGAAGCAGCCGCAACGGCCTTAGGCGTTGGACGCGCCGCGTTCGAGAAGGCGCTCGCTTACAGCCGCGAACGCGTTCAGGGAGGAAAGCCCATCGGCCAGCACCAAGCGATAGAAACCATACTTGCCGACATGGCGATGAATCTGGACATTGCGCGCACGTACATCTGGCGCACCGCCTGGGCTGTGGACCACCAAAAGCCCTATGATTTCACGCAAGGGTGGAAGTGCAAAGTTTTCGCATCGGAAGTCGCTTTTGATTGCGCGCGACTGGGCATGGAGGTATTCGGTGGAGCAGGCATCATGCACGATGCCCCCATGGAGAAATACCTCCGCGACGCCAGTACGTTCTTGCACTCGGACGGCACGAATCAAATCCTGCGGCTTAGAACAGGGCAAGCCTATGTGAAAGGCGCAGCCACGGCGTTTTAGCGGCATGAAAAGGAGAATTTCAGATGGCGCGCCTGGCAGATAAGTGGCGACAGGTTGAATTGTTCCGGCAAGACGGGGAATCGCTGGAAAATCATGTTGCCGAGTGGCTTCAGAAAGTGCATGCGGAATTCTCCGTGTTTGTATCGGATGAAGGTATCGCGGAAATAAGAATGCTGAATGGCGTAGAAAAACCTCTCGTGGCAAATCATGCGAGGGAGCAATCAACGCCGTTGAGTCGTCGAGCTTCAAAAGAGATAGAAGAATATCTGAGCGGCGCGCGAAAAAGCTTCAGATTGAAAACAGACCTCTCTGCACTCACGCCTTTTATGGAAAAAGTGCTGAGGAAGACGGAACAAATTCCATACGGAGAAACGCGCAATTATGGCTGGGTCGCGAAGGAAATCGGAAACCCGAAAGCATCACGCGCCGTCGGCCAGGCGCTTCATAGAAATCCCATTCCGCTTATAATACCATGACATAGAGTCATCGCGGGCTCGGGCGAGCTCGGTGGATTCGCAAGCAGCGTATCTTTGAAGTTGGCGCTCTTGGTCCATGAGATGAATCATAAAATTTAGGACATACGAATTCCGCTTGGACGCATCCTAAAACTTGGGGGATGGAAGATGTCAAAAAAGATGAAGGATTTTATCGACCAAGTACGCGAAATTGTAAAGACTGGCGGTACCGAAGAGGAAATGACCGCTCGCGTAGCGGAGAGCCTTGAGCCGATTTTGGATGATCCTGAGTTGTTGAGCGCCGATCAATTGTTAGTGAAAAAAGAAGGATTTACGCTCAACAAAGTTCACATTGAGCCGGATGAGAGCTTCTCAATAGGTGCCGGTATATGGGATGTGGGTCAGACTACCCCGATTCATGATCACGGCACCTGGGGCGTGATAGGCATTTACCGGGGAATGGAAAACGAAGAGAGTTTTTTGCGTGAAGGCCCCCGCGAGAGCGGCGCCCGCGTAAAACTCATGCCCTTAGGCAAACGTCTGGCCGGGCCCGGAGATGTCTTCGTCTGCTGTACGAAGGACAACGATGTGCACCGCGTGAGTTGCGCTTCGTCTGAACCCGTGGTGGGCATTCATGTCTATGGTGACGATCTCGCCAAGTTAACGCGCTATAAATATGAGGAAGCAACCGGCGAGGTGAAGTCGTTTAATACCGGATGGGATTATGCGAAAATATCGGCTTGATTTATAGAAGCCGACTGAATCGATAATTAACGCCGCTCGATGCTTTTTCCATCGAAGCAATCACTATACACCTGCCTGCCAAACGCCAGCTACGTGATGAAATAAACACGCCTTCTACCAGGGCATGGGTTTTCTGTCCTGGAAATATCCGCCGGTAGGCCCGTCCTTCGACAACAACGCGAGCCATACGGGCGTGTCTGCTCCTTCGTCTATTGATTTTGAAGCGCCCCGACCGCCCATGTCGGTTCTCACCCATCCGGGATGGCAACAATTGACCAACACACCGCTACCCTGGAATTCACTCGCCAGTACTTTCGTCATCGCGTTCAATGCGGTTTTGGTGATTCTGTAGGCAGGAGAGCCACCTCCCATGCCGGCGAGAGAACCCATGCCGCTTGAGACGTTCACGATTCTACCCGCTGCGCTTTTTTTCAAGAGAGGAGCTAAGGTTTGACACAACATCAGAGGGCCATAGAGGTTGGTTTCCATCATTTCGCGGACGACCTCGACTGGAACGTCAAGCCCCATCATGCCGACATCTTTTCTGATGGCCGCGTTGTTGATTAAAATGTCCAGTTTTCCAAATTCTTTGGTCAAAAAGCTGGCCAGAGAATCGATGCTGTTCTCGTCGGTAACATCCAGGGGATGGAATATGATTTCCAGCCCCTCTTGTTTTAGCTGCTCTTTGGCGATTTCCCCCTTGGAAACGTCTCGCGCCGTGAGGATGGTTCGAATTCCTTGACTTGCAAGCGATCGGCAGATCCCGAAACCAATACCTTTGTTCCCGCCCGTTACGACGGCGATTTTCTCATCCGGCAACTTTCATCTCCTTTGTCTGCATACATGGCTGGGTGATTTCTACACGATTCACGTGTTTCACCAGAATGTTCAGGAATGATTCTGGAATCAGTTTGATTCCCTGTTATATCATAGAGGTGATAATTCTCGCGCTCAGAGTATTTCCAAATATATGTACTGGAAAAAAAGATTGAATTCAATTCATCTGATCCTGTTCGATGTGGATGGCACTTTGCTTCTAAGCGGAGGTGCAGGGGCGGGAGCGTTGAATATCGCCTTTGAGCGCATATACGGGATTCCGAACGCTATGCGTCATGTTCATCCGCACGGTAAGACGGATGAACTCATTGTGCAAGAGATGTTTCGCTCTCATCTTGGACGTTGCGGGAGCGAGTCTGAGGTGAAGGTTCTTTTGGAGAAATATGTGGAAATCCTGCCCATCACGGTAAGGGATTCCAGAAATTTTCATCTGATGCCGGGAATCTTAGGGTTGCTTTCGTATCTCAGGAGCCGAAAAGACGTGTTCATGGGATTGGGAACGGGCAACATCGAAGAGGGTGCGCGAATCAAACTCTCGCGTGGCGGGCTGAACAAGTTTTTTTCGTTCGGAGGTTTCGGATCCGACTCTGGAGACAGGGCGGAATTACTGGAAGCAGGATTTCAGCGAGGCGAGCAAATCGTTCAAAAGGAATACACGCGCAAATCCATCGTTCGTTGGGTGATAGGTGATACATGGCGTGACGTAGCAGCGGGTCGCGCATGTGGAGCGAAGACGATAGCCGTGGCTACAGGAGGGGATTCACTTTACGAGTTGGCAAGCGCTTCGCCGGATTTTCTTTTCGCCACCCTGGAGGACAAGGAAGCGGTTTGTAACATTCTGGGTGGGGGCGTTAGGGCATGAGTGAATCTTTGTATCCGGTTACGCCAAGTGAAATCGCCCAAGTCTACCGGCAAATCCCCGCATGGACGATGGGTGAACTCGCCGGTTTATCCGAAGCGCAGTTGGATAGAACGGGGACCGAAGATTGGGCGCGCTGGTCCCCGAGAAGGCAGCTCAGCCATATGGCCTACATCACGACGAGATGGTTCATGGTTCTCTACGGCGCCACCAGCCTGCCCTGGCCTTCTGTGGATATGAGCCAATTCGGTACGTTCATCAATACGCGAGATGATGACCGTCGATTCTCCTTGGATCGATATTCGGATATCGAATGGCTTCATCTGCGCTTTTCCGAAGCGTGCGATGTTGCGGCGACCCAAGTCGTAAAGCTCGAGCATGAGAACTCAACCAAAAATGAGCTTTTGTTTGTATTTACGGAATCATCTGTCGTGGGCGTCAGCGAGGAGCGTTCCGTTGATTTGTGGAACCGCTGCATGAAATGCCACCCGGATGGGTTTACGGTTGACCCTGAACACGAGTACGGGTTTCGAATTTCACCTTTAGCGACTTTGCGCCACGTGCTTTGGGATGACTTGATTCACTTGCGCTCCATCGGGCTTCATCGCAAAGCCTTGGGGTTGTCTCCCGTTTACCCTGATGCCCCTGTCGGCGGCTATGCCTCCGCCTATCCCGTTTCTTGATGAGAACCCGGAAACCTTCACGGGTGAATGTCCTTTTTTGGTTTTTGTTCATCTCATTTGCATCTATAGCGGGCGCGCTTTTGTTCTTCTCGAAACCACTATTCCTTTCCAAAGCAGGCATAAAAGCATCTTTGGTATCAGAAGCAAAAAAATGGAGAGGCATGCCTCCAGGCGTCATCACAAAAAACATGGGACGCACGCTCAAGAAATATCTGGATGCTTCAAAGCACACCAGTCGCGCGGAAATTCGCGTTTTCGAGACGAGTCCTGAGAGGCTGTCTATCGATATCCTGTTGCCATGGGCGGAGGTGAGCGCAAAAAAAAGAAGGCAAAGAGCAGAGTTAGTCTGTCGCCTGGGAAGAGACATGCTTGAGAGCGCGGGAGCAGACGACACCATTTTCTTAGTAAATATCCTGCGTATGGCAAAAGACTCAAAATCCAGCGCGCCTGTAGGTGCAATGGTGTATTCTCCAAAAGATGAAAAGTGCGTCTGGAAAGAATAGTTTTGCGGGAACATTGGTCATTATCTGTGGAAAGCGCAGAAGTAAGTACCCTTTCTTCGTAAAGCTTCAATTCTGCTAGACTGGACAGGCATGGTTTATTTCTAGAGTTGAACCAAGGGAGGTGTTTATGACCCTTAATACTGTTGCCATCATCAGCCCGGGAGATATGGGACATGCGGTGGGGAGAATGCTGGGTTTGCATGGGTATGAGGTGATAACCTGTCTTGCAAACAGAAGCGAGCGAACGAAGCGCTTGGCCGGTGAAGGAGGTATTCGGGATTACCCGAGAATGGCTGAAATGCTGGAGCGCGCGGATATTGTTTTGTCCATCGTGCCTCCGGGTATAGCCGCTCAGGCGGCGGACGAAGTGGCGGAATCCATGTCAACATCCGGTTTTTGCCCCCCATACGCCGACTGTAACGCCGTGTCGCCGGAAACGGCGAAAGCTATCGCAAAGCGAATTTCAGATGCCGGAGCGGATTTCATCGATGGGGGGATACTGGGTCCCCCGCCGAATGAGACACGGAACAACACAAGGTTTTACTTCAGCGGTGCGCAGGCGGGATTGCTCTCGGAGTTGGACGGAAAAGGAATCATCGTTCGTCAGCTTGGACCAGAGATTGGCCACGCTTCTGGAATCAAGATGTGTTACGCCGCCCTCACGAAAGGAACCCATGCTCTTCAAACCGCAGTCATTACTCTGGCAGAGGCGCTTGGCCTCTCCGAAGAAGTGAATCATGAGTTTCAAACAAGCCAAGAGGCTTCTTATAAACAGATAACCTCGAGTGCCCCTCGTCTTCCCGTCGTGGCGTGGCGGTATATCGACGAGATGAAACAAATTGCACAGACCTTTGAAGCCGCCGGCGTCACTCCGAAATTTCACGAAGGAGCAGCGGCCGTCTATTCCCATCTCGCGACGACGCCTTTGGCGGAGCAAACCGTAGAGACGATTAACAAGAGCTTATCTCCACAGCAAGCGGCGGCGGTGTATGCGGAACACTTGCCGATGAAAATGGACGACACTTGATGTCTTGAGGGAGCGATATGCCAGAAAACTTATCCACTCCAGGGCTGGACGTTTTTCCGGAATATAGAAATTTAGCGGATTTGTTTCGGGAAGAAACAAACGGGCTTCCGCAGGAATTATGGGAATGGAAGCTGCCAGAGAAGAGTTGGGGAGCCTGGTCCATCAAAGAACAAATCAGCCATACGGCATGGATTCCGTATCTTTTTTTCCTGGAATTTTGGCCGCCCGTTTTGTATCCGGATTCCTTGCCGCGAGATAAGTCTCTGGCGGATCAATGTGGAGCGGACAGGATGCTCGACCCCGCCCGGTTTCCTGGCGCGTCCGATGTTCTGGCGGCGCTTGATGACGCTTGCGCCTTGTGTCGGGAGGTTTTATCGAATGAGACACTTGCCACTCTAAGAGATAAAGAATTGCCCAGGAAGTACTCTCCGGACAGAACTTGGGCGAATGGTGAGCGAGTAATTGATTATTTTCAAAATCTCGTTTTGCCTGCTCACGAGAGGGGTTTTCGCAAAGACGAAAACGATCCTTTTCTTTATTACCAGACGCTCGAGTGCACGTTCCGGCACATATTGTGGGAATCGAATGTGCACCTGATCACCATTCAGGAATTTAAGCGAATCAAAGGCTTGCCGATTCATTCGACTGTCCCGAGAGATGGGTATGCCGCAATGCTCATCTGGGAATAAATGTGCTCATGCATCGGGATTTATTCGTTTTGTTATCCTGAATCTTTCTTGATCTGAAAAGGAGGGCATTCATGACAACCCCTCAACGGGGGATTGGTGCGCTGCGAGAATATTTTTACGGTGAAGATATTGGGCAGGTGGAGATAGACCCTGAAGGCCCGATCGTGGCGGGTAGGATGGGGAAATGGCGCGTTACCTGCGAAGTCGGCCCCCGCGGAATCAGTCAAGGCGGGGGTCTTCGATTCACGCCCCCGAACGGGTTCACGACGCCCCAATTCGAAGATGTGACAGCTCCGGGATATTGCAAGTTCCGATGTTCGAACGAGAATGTTTCTTTGGTTCCCTCATTGATAGAACCCGTACTCGGCTATACCTTCCTGCCGGCCAGCCTGGACTTGATAGCTCAGGGTTCTTCCTTGCTGGAAGGTGATTTCATAGAACTCGACTATGGCTGGACGCCATCCGGCATCCCCGGTGCGCAGGCGCAGTTTTTGGCCATGCCCGTAGAATTTACTTTGTCCATAGATCCTGGCGGTGAAGGCAACTGGGAGCTTCTTCCAGATTCGCCAACGTTCGACGTGATGCCTGAGGAACCATCCTTCCTTTGGGTGACGGTACCGGCGCAGGTAGTTGCGGGACAGGCATTTTCTGTCCGGGCCGTGACGCGAGATTGCTTTCACAATGTAGCGACAACAGCGTCATCCATTCCAAATCTTGAATTACCTGATGAAAGTACGGTCTCTTTTCGCCAGGAATCACCCGGAATTTTTGTTTGCGAAAATGTGAAGTTAACAGCGCGGGGGGTTCATCGGTTAAAGATCTCGGCGGATGGATTGCCGACCGCTCATACGCCACCGATTCAGGTATTGGAAGAAATCCCGGACCGCACACTTCTTTTTGGAGACCCGCACTGCATGAGCGGGTTGTGCGTGGGGGAGTATCCCAGGCCATCGACTGCGCGTGAAATCGTGGAGTACGTCCACAGCTATGCTCGAGATTGCGCGGGGGTAGATTTCGCCGCGTGTACCTCTTTGGCCATGCGAATGGATGAAGCGCAATGGAAAGAAGTTGCTGATGCAGCGAATCGTTTTTCTGAGGCGGGAAGATATGTGGCCCTTCCTGCGTATGAATGGTTTGGCATGCTCGAGCAAGACGGGAATAAGAATGTCTATTTCCTGGATGATCAAGATATCCCGAAGCTGGATTCCCGCAGCCCTGATTCAAATGATCCGAAAAAATTATGGGAACAACTCGAAGAATTCGAGGGCCGCGTGATGACGATTCCCCATCATTCGGTAAGTGCCGTGATAGGCACGCGCTGGCGCTGGCACGACCCGAGGTTTCAGCGCCTCGTCGAAATATATTCCTGTTGGGGCAACTCCGAAGCCAAAGGCTGCGAAAGGCCTTTGGTCAACCCGGCGCGCTATGAGGGACAAAGCGTGCAGGATGCGCTTGAGAAAGGATATCGTTTGGGCATCATCGCCGGTTCGGATACGCATACCTCTCAACCTGGATTTTCGAATCGGTTGCGGCTCAAGAATGCCTGGAGAGGTGGATTGGCCTGTGTATGGGCGAAGACCTTTGATCGGGAAGGGATATTCAAGGCCCTTTGGGAACGGCGTTGCTATGGCACGACAGGAGCGCGCATTATTCTTGAATTTTCCCTGAATGACGCTCCGATGGGTTCAGAGATCAAGTTAAATGAATCGACAGAAAGAAAGCTCAAGGTTCAGGCAGAAGCCTGCTCCCCGGTCAGTAAGGTCGCCATCATCAAAAACGCGAGAGAAATTCATGCAGATGAACCGGGCCGGGAGTCGGTCTCTTTTGAGTGGTTCGATTCGAGCGGCAGGGAACGGGAGTCGGATTATTATTATGTCCGCCTGATACAGGACGATGGAGAAATGGCCTGGTCGAGTCCCATCTGGGTGGATTCCTGAGGAGTGGTTGTGGCGCATGTAACGGCGGATGCCGTTGTCATAGGTAGTGGTGTGATGGGAAGTTCCATCGCCTGTCAGTTAGCGAAACGAGGATTGGGGAAAATCATCTTATGTGAGCGTGATGATGGCGGAGTTGATGATGGCCGGAAATTGCGAGAAGCCGGATATCAGCGACTATCGCATGACGCGTTTTGATGAAGGGGATTTGATGGAAAGTGTTTTCGGAACAGGATTTCAGAGCTGAAAACTAGGGCTTGGGCCTGGGGTACACCTCAATCATAGGAAATATTTTTTCAGCATTTTCTTTTAAACCAAAAAAGACGGGCCCTTCGGCTTTTTCGCCATTCGCGAGGTTCCGGAGATCGAGAGAATGGCCATCCGGGTGAAATGCGCCTCCCCCCACCTCCTGCAATACGGCGAGAGGACCCAGGATATCCCATATTTGGGGCCTGTCGACCAAAGCGGCGATGGCACCCCCGGTAGCCGCATAAGCCACATGCGCGGAAGCGCTTCCATAAGCGACGGATTTTCCTGGATAATCCAGCTTGTAAAAACGTTTTCGAGACGAAGGACCGAGCATGACGGTTTGATTGGTGATTTCCATATCCTTGAGCTCTGGAAGGATCTTACCGTTCTTGGTGGCGCCTTCTCCTGCGAGGGCAAGAAACATTTCATCTACGACGGGCATGTAGAATCCTCCGGCGATGGGTTTCCCGTTTTCCATGACGCCGATGGATACGCCCCAAGTGGGCAGGCCATTCAGAAATGGATTGGTGCCGTCAATAGGGTCAACCGCCCAAAGACGCGGCTGCCTCTGGGGTTGAGATTCTCCGCTTCCGAATTCTTCTCCGATAACGTTGTCGTTCGGGAATGATATCTTCAGGCAGGAAAGAATGAATTTTTCTACCTCAAAGTCGGCCTCGCTCACCAGGCTCCTGTCTTGTTTTTGAATGCCTTTGGCATTGTTTGTGAACGACAAAGCCAATTTGCCCGCATCTTTGAGAATTTTTTCTATGGATTTAATCATGAGAGCACCAAACACTCCGTTGGATTAAGCGTGGATCCATCGCTTTCGGACAAACTATCTTGTGGAGCAAAAACTTTCCAGTTCTCCGAAAGAACCTGCCTACGAACAAGCTAACACGCCCGTTTTGATTGAAACAGGATTTGCACATGACTCGCTTGCGGCCGAACACAAAAAGGTATGATTACACCAAAGGCCCCATCGGGCGAGGCCTGGTGGTTCTATCCCTGCCGATTTTCGCGGAACTGATTTCCTGGAACATTGATACGATTGTTGAAATTTACTGGGTGGGCCGATTGGGCTCGGACGCGCTCGGAGCAATGTCCTTGGGATACATGATTCCTATGATGGTGAGAGCGGCGGGCATGGGAATTCGGGTGGCAGGCCAAGCGTTGGTTGCGCAAAGAGTTGGCGCGAATGATGAGGAAGGCGCTGCTATTATCGCGGGCCAATGCATTTTGCTTCAAACGCTCTTCTTCATTCCCTTATGCAGCGCGGGATATATTTTCTCGCCTTATTTAATGGGGTGGATGACGTCTGATCCGAGGCTTTTATACTTGTCGACGATATATCTGCAAGCCGGGTTTCTCATGCTTTTGTTCGTTGACGGTATATTCACTCTTGCAAATATATTCCGTGGCGCTGGTGAACCAAAATATTCGCTTTTGGGGATGATTATCAATTCAGGCGTTACATTCATCGCCATGCCCACCTTGATCTTTGGCTTCGGACTGATCCCCCAGTTTCATCTGGCCGGCGCGTATTACGGTTTAGGCATTGGCAGGCTGGCAGGTTCCGTCGTGATGCTGATCATTCTTTTCAAGGGGAATGCCAGAATACACCTGAAGTGGCGTCATCTGATTCCGCGGTCCACTGAGATGAAGCGCATACTGGGACTGGGTTGGCCTGCTTGGGGACAAATGTTTTTTGAGAGAGGCGCTAACTTGGTATTGGTATGGATGCTTGCTCCGTTTGGCGCGCTGGCACTTGCAGCATGGGGCCTTGGCAGTCGTGTCAACAATATGGGAAGAATGCCCGGATTTTCCCTTCAGGGGGCAGTTCGTACGATGGTGGGCCAAAATATCGGTGCGAGAAAACCTGAGAGGGCCATACGCAGTGCCTGGGTGACGTTAGGGGCGGTTGTTTCCATCATGGTTGTCGTCATTACAGGCCTCGTTGTTTGGAGCGAGGAAGTCGTTATTTTTTTCGGGATAAAAGGCGCCGCCTTGCCCCACGCGGTGATTTGTCTGCAAATTTTGTGTGTAGGCCTTGGATTTGAGGCTACGAGGCGTGTTGTAGCGGGAATATTTGAGGGAGCGTCATCCACCCGGCCTCCCATGATCGTTGAAGCAATCGTTCGCTGGGTCGTGCAGTTGCCGGGTGCCTATATGCTGGCGGATTGGATGGGATTACAGGAACTGGGAATTTGGTGGGCAGTGGCGGCGAGTCAACTCATCGGTGGTTTGGCGTTGTTCTTGTGGTTTGCGATTGGTTGGCGGCGGCGTATGGAGAGTATGGCAACAAAGACCAAGTCATCTGCACCGTCAGATTTTGAGTTTCATTCCTCATGAGACCCGAGAAGCGCTATGACTACACAAAAGGCTCAATCAGCTTTGGGCTGTTTCGCCTGGCTGTTCCCTCATGCCTGGAGCCGATAGCCTGGAACGCCGACATACTTGTCGAAATCTTCTGGGTGGGGCGTTTGGGGCCCGAGTATCTGGCCGCGGTTTCTTTGAGCTTTATGATTATTTTCTTTTTTCGCGCGGTCGGCTTCGGCATCAGGATCGCGGGTAGTGCTTTGGTGGCCCAGAGAATCGGAGCGAAAGAACCTGAGCATGCCAGTCATGCGGCGGGTCAGGCGTTTCTGCTTGCGGGTTTCTATTACGCCGCCATCAGTTTTCTCGGATTTTTGTTTTCATCGCGATTGCTTGGTCTTTTGACTTCCGACGCGAATGTGGTGCGGGTTGGTGTTGCGTATTTGCAGGCATCGTTTCTCACCATCGCGTTCGTGGACGGTATTTTCACCGTTTCGCATATGTTGAAATCTTCCGGCGAACCTGGAAAATCCTTGATCGGTCTTGGAGTTTCGACACTTTTATCCATTACGTTCATCCCTCTCCTTGTTTTTGGTATTGGGCCATTCGCGGGATTAGGACTTCCAGGTTCGGCCATAGGTATTGGATTGGGTCGTATCATAGGAATTCTTGTCGTCCTTTGGTTTTTGACATCGGGGCGTTCTCGTCTCCGTATCGGGTGGATTCATCTCAAGCCTCATGCGCAAACCATGCGCCGCATTATTTTGTTGGGCTGGCCCGCGGCGGCGCAAAATTTACTGGAACGTGGCGCTCTTCTCATTTTACTTAAGATTTTGGCGCTATTTGGACCAGTGGTGTTAGCCGCATGGTCGATTGGAAATCGTCTCGGAACGTTTTCGCGATTGCCCGGCTTTGGGATTCAATCTGCCGTCCGGACGATGGTGGGTCAAAACGTAGGCGCCAACCGGCCGGATCGGGCGCTGAAAAGCGTCTATCTCTCGATGACCGGCTTGTTTGTCATGATGTGCGGCGTAACGTTTCTTTTGTATTTTTATGCAAGGGAAATTGTCTTGATCTTCGGCATGGAAAACGAGGGAATCGACATTGGCGTCAGTTGTGTTCGCATACTCACCATCGGCACTTTGTTTGAAGCTATCCGGCGAATGTTGGCGGGTGCTTTTCAAGGAGCGGCGAACACGAAACCGCCAATGGTTGTGGAAGCCTTCATCCGGTGGGGTTTTCAGATCCCGCTCGCGTATTTTGCCGCTTTGCCGTTGGGACTCGAAGCCGCCGGCGTATGGGGCGCGATGACGATAAGTCATTTTATGGGGGGCGTATGCCTCCTGGTTTGGTTCCTGGTTTGGAGCCGACGAAGAGGAATAGGCTCACATGCGGAAGCAAGATATTGATGTTGAGCAAAATGGGGTTTGCATGGGATGCCGGGATCAACGACAACCAATGGTGGGTGCGCCGATGAGGTTACGGCAACCCCTCGCTCGCGCAGGGCTGAAAAGCGGTAGTATATGTATGTGGTAGGTATGAATATATGGTGAGACAATCCGACGTTGGATTGATTCTTCACCTTGAAACTGACCGGCATAAAAGATGTTGAAAGCGAGAGGCTCATGAGCCGCAAAAAGATTTGTCTTTATTTCATTTTGGTGATTTCGCTTTTTCTCTCATCTCCGGCATATGCGGCGGATGTTGCCTCAAGCGAAACAACAGAATCAAATGATTGGGCGATCGTTTTACGGGATGCGACCCGATACCTTCAAAGCGACGAGAAAACGCCAACTCTCACTCAAGGGTATTTGTCCCTGGTGCGCCAAATCCGTTCACGGGCGTTTGATGACAAAACAAGAGCCCAGCAAGCACTCCAACATTCTGAAAAGCTGCTCAAGGCTATTGGTCCTCCGCCCGCGAAGGACGGCCCGCCGGAAGCGAGAGAGATAGCCGCCAGAAGAGAACGATACAATCGTCAAGTCACAGTTGCCCGAGCGCGCATCGCTGAGGCTGACTTGGCCATCGTTCATGCTGCGGAATTGGAAGAATCCTTCTCCCGAGAGAGATTCGGGCGGCTTTGGGGAGAGATTTACCGTCGCACGCCGATACCTATCGCACCGGGCGTGCTCGCAAAGGGTGTTCCGGAAATTACGGTTGAAGTTCGACGTATTGTTCGTTCTCCATGGGATTGGTTCGCAAGTCTACCTCCCGGAGTAGTTGGCGCCACAGTGTTTTTGCCCGGAATAGTGGTTTTGATTCTAGGTGTAGTTTTAGGGTGGGGAATACGGCGGAGCGTTTTAGCTGTCTTCAGTCGTGATGACGGGCTATCAGAGCTCTCGTATGCGCGCAGGTTTGGCTGCGCCCTCGCAGATGGCGTTGGCGACAGCATTTTGCCGGTAGCGGTTTTAGCGGCCCTTTATATATGGGTGACTCGGCCAGGCGCTTTCGTGAGCGGTCTCTTTGAAGAAGCGCTCACGTCTTTTCTTTTATCCATGTTGTTCTTTTGTGTGGTTGTTGCGTTTGCGAAGTCTTTTCTCTCCCCGAAGCAGCCGAATTGGCGGTTCACGGGACAATCTTCCGAAAATGCGCAAAGCGCTTATCGTTTGATCCTCGCTTTGGCGGCTGTTTTTTCGGCCGACATGTTTTTCTCGAATCTTGAAGGTGAAGGAGTGAGGCCTGCAGAGGCGATGTCCATATACGCTGCGGTGTTCGGCGCACTGGAGGGTTGTTTTTTCGTCAGGCTCGGACGGGGCAAACTCTGGCGAGCCGAAGCGGCCCAGGAAGGCGTAATCCAGCAGGGTGAACAGGCCTGGAGATTGATTCGTCGCATGGCAAGAGTGCTTGCGGTAATCGGCATTGCGGCGTTGTTTGTCGGATATGGCGCTCTCGGCAAACGGCTTCTCACAAGCCTTATTTGGACTGGCCTTTTGCTGTGGGTAGTTGTTCTATTGCGTGGCTTCATGCACGAACTGGTATCATGGTCGCCTGAATCCGAATCCATACAAGACAGGCTCCACATTCCTTCCCGCATGCTCGAAAAATTCCGTTCCTGGTGGCGAGTCATTGTCGATCCTTTCGTTTTCCTTTGCGGACTCCTCATTATCGCGCCTGTCTGGGGAGTGCCCCCTGACGATCTGATTCGCTGGACGCTGCAAGCCCTGTCCGGGTTCCAGGTGGGAAGCATCCGCATTTCCATAATCGATATTTTCCTGGCGATTGCCGTCTTCTTGGCCGCCATGGCCGGAACAAGGTTTTTGCAAAGGCAGTTGTCCGAGCGGGTATTGAAGCAGACGAATTTACCTGCAGGCATACGCCACTCCCTGAACGCAGGGTTCGGTTATGCGGGCGTTATCGTTGCGGCGTTGTTGAGCATTTCGGTGACGGGAATCGATCTCTCCAACCTTGCTTTGGTTGTCAGCGCCCTCTCGGTGGGCATCGGTTTCGGGCTGCAAAACGTGGTGAACAACTTTATTTCGGGATTGATACTGTTGGTGGAAAGGCCCATCAAGGTTGGCGATTGGGTTTGCGTGGGAAGCAATGAAGGCATCGTGAAGAGAATACAGTTTCGCGCGACGGAACTGGAAACGTGGCAGCGTGCTTCGGTGATTATTCCGAACGCGGAGATTATTTCGACCTCGGTGACCAACCTGACGCACCGGGATCGGTATGGCCGCGTGGAGGTCGGAGTGGGCGTGGCTTATGGTTCCGATGTGGAAAAGGTTCGGGAGATTCTCCTGGATATCGCCGAGAAGAACGATAGGGTGCTCGATGCCCCCGCTCCATCGGTCATATTTCGAGATTTTGGCGCGAGCAGTCTGGATTTCGAACTGCGGTGTTTTACTTCGGACGTGATGAGACGTCTGGGGGTCGCGAGTGATTTGAGATTTGAGATTGAACGCCGCCTTGGAGAGGAGGGCATCGAAATACCCTTCCCGCAAAGAGTCGTTCACCTCATGAACCCACAGAAAAACGAACCCGAAACAGAGGCGTAGGATTATTTGTACGTGTAGGGTTTGGGCTCCGGCTTTTGGCTGATCTTGTTTCTCATGACTCCCAGCGGCCCCATGTCGATTTCTACCGTATCCCCTGGTTGAATCCAGCGCTCCATTTCCATGCCGCATCCTCCGGGGACGGTGCCTGATCCCATCAGATCTCCCGTGACCAGGTTCTCGTCCCTGGCGGTGTAGGCGATGATTTGAGAGAAAGTCCAGTACATCTCTCCGGGCGTGGTTTCCACCCACGTTTCTCCATTGACCCTCGCGGCCATGGGAATGTTTTTCGGGTCGCCGACTTCATCGGGTGTGGCAATCCAGGGACCAAGACTCCAGCACCAGTCCTTGCTCTTGTATGGCCCGGTTCCCATCGCCATTTCGCCTCCCTGCGCGTCCCGGGCGCTCCAGTCGTTCAAAATTGCATAACCGAAGATGTGTTCGTGCGCATCTTCTTCTGAAATGTCCCGCCCTGGTACGCCGATCACACAGCAGAACTCGAGTTCGAAATCCATTTTCTCGGTAAAGCTGGGCCAGGGGACTTCCTCCTCGGGCCCGGCCATATGGGCGCAACTCGCCTTGAAAGCAAGGGGACGCTCGTACCAGATTTTGGGAATTTCAAGGTTCATCACCTCGAATGTTTTTTTGAGATGGCGTTCGAAACCGGCAAAGCCGCGAATCAGCGGGGGTTGTTTAATGGGAGCGAGCAGCCGGACTTCACTCGGCGCATATATGATTTGCTCCCCGCGGGGGCCGGTGGCGTCTTCGTGTTCGAGTGCATATTCGAGCGCTTCTTCAGCGGCTTCGATACCGCCTTTGCCCGATGCGGCAATGGCCAGCATATCGGACGGAATGAGGGCATCCGCCATGGCTTGGGGGCGTGAGGAGCCACGCTGTTCGAATTCCGACGCTGCTGCAAAATTGAGATCGACGTATCGGAGGTTATCGCCTTCGGATACAACGGCGCCCAAACGCTCGAATGGGCCAACAGGTGTTCGCACTTCAAAGGTGCAGAATTTCATGGCTTCTCTCCGGGTTGACTGATTGGCTGGCGTCTATATCTACTTATTTCAAATCGACTTTGTCACGCTCGTCTGTTTCCGGGAAAGGTCCTTCCTTGATTTCGATGACCTTTGAATCATCTTCTAGGAATTCAACCTCATGCCCTTCATACATGAGTATGAGATCGTCGCGATTCAAGATCGCATCGCCTAGATTTTCCCCCTCCTTGGTGAATACGCCGACCCGAACTTTCCCGCGTTGACACAAGAGAATTTGGTGCCGCGTAGTATTCGTAGTCCTCTCTTCCACCACGTGAAAATGCGCTTTGGTGATCGCGCCTTTGGGCCTGTTCAAGACGATGATTTGCAGGGGTATGTCATCATCCGTCATATGGGCTTTCGTATTGCGCTCTACTTCGATGTCCTGGCCGGCGTATGCGGTTCGGATGTGTTCTTTCGCTTCCTCTGTGTCCAGATAAGGGGGAAACTTGGCGTAATCGTTGAAATCTCCTTTGATGTGAATGGCAATGATGCGCCCATCAGAGGCTTTGTAGTAGTCCACGCTTTTAGAATCGACTTCTAAAGACATAATTTTCCTCGAAGTGAGTAAATCACAAAAAAGCTATTGAGCACTGATCAAGAATGGTTCCTCAAGAATATCATAAATCCACTTTTGTGATCTTCATATGAAAGTCAAGTGGAGGGGCGGAGCGGACGAGCGAGCTCGTGGAGATGTAGTCCACTCCTGTCTCCGCGATGCTTCGGATATCGCCGTCACCGATGCCGGAGGCCTCGATCTCATAGGGTTTTTGCGTCTTGAAAGTGACCCCGACTTTCCTGGTGCGGGCAACGGCTTTTTGAAGTGTTTCTATGTTCATGTTATCGAGCAGAATCATGTGCACTCGGCCGTCTTCGATGACTTCTTCCAGTTGGGCCAGATTCTGCACTTCGATTTGAGTTTCCGTCATATAGCGATTGCCGAATTGTCTGTCGATGGCGGCGGGGATGGAACCGGCGGCAACGATGTCGTTGTCCTTTATCATCTCCCCGTCGAAAAAACCGAGGCGATGATTTTGACCACCACCTGCGCGAACCGCGTATTTTTCAAAATAGCGCAAGCCCGGCCGATTCTTCCTGGTATCGATGATCCCCTTGAGAGTTTCGGGGAAGTCCCCGAAACGAGCCAACGTATCCGCCGTGTGCGTGGCGATTTCCGAGACGTGCGAAAGAAGATTGAGCGCGGTGCGTTCCGCCTTCAGGATGGTCTGGGTGTGGCCGGAAACGTGCGCCAGAAGTTCGCCTTTGGAAATTCTGGCTTTTTCATTTTTTTGCCATTTGACTTCGGGTGGGTTGCTTTTCCCGAGAGCCAAAAGGTTTTGGGTTTCTTCCAAGACGGGAAGGATAAACGGGGAACCCGCGAGAATGGCATCGCTTTTCGTGCGCAACTCCGCCACACACAAGGGATCTTTTTCGGCATCGTACTGAAGGGGAGCGCTCCCAAAATCCTCCAGTAGCCATTCGCGGACTTTAGAGCGGATGTCCATATCTAGCGGTATTTGGTTTTATACGATTTCGAGCATGCGCTCGATGGGTATTCGCGCGCGCCTAGCCAGTTCCGTATCCACGGTAATTTCATGTTTCAGATCCCGGAGGCATTCATACAGGTTTTGCAGCGTGTTTTGTTTCATGTAGGCGCAAAGGGCTTCGCGGCTCGCGGGAATCAGGGTTTTGTCTGGAACCGCCTTGGACATGGGGTGGAGGTTTCCGACCTCGGTAGCCACGATGACTTCCGAGTGCGGGACTTCCTCCACCAACTTAATCATGCCCTGAGTCGACCGGAACTGGAGCATGTCTTCAGGCACGATGCCGTCGTTCACTTGACGCATGCAGGCGCTGGTGCATCCGCACTCGGGGTGAACCACCGTGATGGCTTCTGGGTGTAGTTGTTGCTGCTCCATGACGTGATGCGGGCGAATCCTTTCATGTACGTGACACGCGCCCATCATGAGATGGAGGCGCTCCAGAGAATGTCCTTTACTCTCCAGTAGCTTGGCCGCGTAGAAACCCAGAAAGACGTCGGGCAAAAATAAAATGGGCTGCTCGGGCTTGGAGTTTTCCAAGATGTGGAGGGTAACCTTGCCCGCGTTGGCGGACGCGCAACAGTAATCGCTCTCGGCTTTTACCTCAAGATATGTGTTTACGTAACTGATGACGATTCCGTCCGGGTGCGCTTTTTTCCAATCTTGAATTTTAACGACATCCGCATGAGCGGCCAGAGAGCAGAGTGCATCGAGGCTGGGGGCCAAAACGGTTTGATGGGGTTTCTTGAGCGCAGCTAAAATCTGATTCATGAATAACACGGAAGGTTCGACAAGATAGTCTGCGTCCGAGGCGGCGCCTTGCTGGGCTAAAAACAATGAATCGCCGATGACATCGGACACATCCTGAATATCTTTGGGCACGTAATTATGCGCAAGGATGAGAGCGTTTCTCTCTTTTTTGAGGCGCCTGACTTCACCTTGCAGAAATTCTCTTTCCTCTTCCGTGATGTTCTCGGGATGAGCGTTTGCGGGGATTTCAGGAACATCAATGGAAGGTCCGAGGTCAGCTTGGTCCATCAAAGCGATGGCATCTTTTGCAGGAAGGATGTCACCAGCTTCAATATCTAAAATCATTTGAAACTCCACTAATTTGGATGTCATCAAGATACGTTCATTGCTACCAGATAAACTGGTTGTTCGCTTGCGCAAAAAATCACAAGCTGAAGCAAAAAATAATAAACCTCGTTAAATCAACAGTTCCACTCCTGATGAATAATACATGATTCGGAACATGGAATATCCTGCCCCCTTCTCATCTTATTATTCCAGTCTTGAGGAAATAAGTAAAATGGAAATATGGAAAAAGATGATTATTCCTTGCCGGGGAGTATAGTTTTTGTTAGGTTTCGTACCTGTAATTTCTGTTTTGGGTCATTGAAGACGCAGGGCATCGGAATCGTCTCCCTGTACAGTAGTTCGAATCGCGGGTCGCCGAGCGAGACGACTCGTTTTTTTATTTTTATGAGCCAAAGTTCAACGCGCCTCCTTCACTTGTAGTCGTTTTGCTTGAGAAGCCGGGATGATTTGAGGAATCCATCATGACCCGTGGTGTGATTTGGCTGTTGGGTACATTGCTTTTGTCTGGACTTTTCATTTTTGCACTAAGTGGGATCTGCTCGAATGCGTCGATTTTTCCATCATTAACCGGATATTTTTGTCCGAAACCCCGGATGAAACTGATAACTGTTCCACAGAATCCTGCGTCCAAAGGGGTGGAACAGAAAAACAACTGATCGATTGTCAAAGATTTTACAGAAAGGTGAGGTTATGAACGATTCAGATTCTCTCATCACAGATGCCGTCGTCGAATTTGTCTTGAATACGGAGTACGAAGACATTCCTGAAGACGTAAGAGTAATCATGCGCCGATGTTTCGTGGATGGAATCGGCCTGATGGTTGCGGGTTCCACGGAAGAAAGTGGCCATATCATCCAAAACTATCTCAGGGAAATCGGGGGCGAACCCGAGGCGCGCGTCATCGGAACTGAAATGACGGTTCCCGCGCATCTCGCTGCTTTGGCCAATGGCATTGCTGGCCACGCAATGGATTATGACGATACGCAGTTGAGCAGCTATCCGGATCGTGTGTATGGCCTGTTGACTCACCCCACATGTCCGGTAATGCCCGCTGCTCTGGCCCTGGCCGAGGCGCTGGGCGCAACGGGACAGGAGCTGCTCACTGCATTTGCGTTGGGCTTCGAAGTGGAATGCAAGGTAGCGGAGGCGATTCGGCCGGATCATTACGTCAAAGGATTTCACTCCACGGGGACTATCGGCGCCATCGGGGCGGCGACAGCGGCGGCGAAGTTGATGGGGTTGGATGAACACCAGTTGCGCATGTGTTACGGCATCGTTTGCTCGGAAAGCGCCGGTCTTCGTGCGAATTTTGGAACGATGACAAAGCCCTACCATTGCGGTCGAGCGGCGGAGAACGGCGTCGTGGCGGCGAGACTGGCGTCGGGTGGCTACACTTCAGACCCCACGGTATTCGATGGGCAGTGGGGATTTTTCCAGATTATGGGTGGCGGCTGCGATAAAGATTACATCGTCGGGAAACTCGGCAACGCCTGGTCGGCCGTGGATCCGGGCGTGTCGATTAAACCCTACCCTTGCGGTTCCCTTGCGCACCCCGCTATGGATGCCGCCAGGGACCTGATCTTGGAAAACGACATCAAACCCGACCAGGTGAAAGAGTTGCGTTTCGGCACCACCTCGCGCGTACTGGAGCCACTCCGCTACAAGGAACCACAAAACGAGCTGGAGGCGAAATTCTCTTTGCAGTTCGGTTTCGGCATTTTGCTGCTCGAGCGCGCGGCAGGCATCGCTCAATACAAAGACGAAGTCGTAAAGCGTCCCGACGTCGTAGAAATGATGAAAAAAGTGAATCCCTTCATGGACGATGAAATCGAAGCGCAGGGTTACGCGCTCATTCGCGGCAAGGTGGCGATAGAGCTTGAAGACGGTACCGTATACGAAAAAATGTCTGAAATCTCACGCGGCACTCCTCAGCGACCCATGGATCGTGAGGAGCTTTATGAGAAATTCACGGAATGCACCAGTTTGGTGTACGAGGGCGATCAGATCGCCTTGATTGAGGCGATGCTCTATAAAATCGATACGCTCGATAATATCCATGGTCTTATCGATCTTTTGGGCGAGAAAGTGGAAGTGTAGCGACTTTTCCCTCACCCGTTGCTTACCAGTTGTTCAAGGGATTGGCAGAGAAGGGACAAAAAATTGGGTTTTCATCGCTGGGAAGATATTCCCCAAACTCAAAACCTTCGCCAGGGAACCATGCGCCGTGCAGCCGCATTGGATGGGTTGACGATGCAGCGCGGCGAAATAGCTCCCGATACGCTGTTCGATGAGAGCACGATTCATCGCCACACCGAAGATCAGTTTATCGTCGTGCTGGAAGGTAAACTGAAAATGCACATCGATGGGGTCGAGGAATGGCTCGAGCCCGGTGGTTTCGCCTCCATTCCGGGCGGTGTGTTCCATAGCGCAACGGGCGTGGGATCAGAGGGTGCGAAATACATTGAAGTATTGTCTTCGGGACGCATCGACTACCTGCCCGGCTATCTGGGTGAGCCCAAAAACGAATTTTTGCATGAGAAGAAAAGCGACTCATGATGGCAGAAGAGGACAAAAGGGTTTTTGTCGTTTGCTCTGACTTGATGTTCTCCGCGGGCATTCGGGAAGCAGGGATATCCCGGGGCGTCAGATTGGAGTTCATCGATTCAGAGGAGAAATTCGAGGAGGCTCTCAAAAAATATCGCGCCACATTATTCATGTCTGATTTGCATCACCACAAGCTAGGTGGTGAAAGAGCGGGCAAGCTCGTCAAAAAGCTAAAAGCCAGCCCAATAAGCAAAGACGCGTACACCATCGCTTGGGGCAAGCATACCGAGCCGGAATTGCTCAAATCAGCGACGCAAGACGGTTTTGACAAGGTGGTGCCCCGATCTTTGTTTGTGAAAGAAATGCCAGAGTACATTCGGCAAGCAGCGAGTCGAATTCAAATGAGCGAATGACCTCCGTTCACAACGCAAAGAGACTCAACCCCGAATCTTACGATGGTTCCCTCATCTGGTGGTTGCATGTGCCGACATCACGGCAAAATTACCTGCAAGCGATATTGGAAGGTTATGACGATTTAGGGTACTACCAGACTTTTCATGCTTGCGCCGAAAAAAACGAACACGGCGAACCCATGTCTCTGGCACGGCTGACCTCAACCGTTGACGATGAAGTCGAGACAAAGACGCTTCTTGAGGCACTCTCTCGTGAAATCAATCTTCAAGTCCTGGATTGTGCGCCTCCAATCAAACCTTCAGAACAACCAAGAGTATAAATACATTCCAATGACGCGGTGTTTTCTCTCGCGGTTATTTCTGGTCCTATTATTGGTTTTGGGATTTTGGACCCACTCTTCTGCACTGGATCGCCTGAAAGTTGCTACTACGACGAGTACCGAGAATTCCGGTTTGCTCAAGAAATTACATCCGGTATTTGAGAAAAGACATGGTGTTTTCGTGCACACCATATCTGTAGGAACGGGGAAGGCATTGCGCCTGGGGCAAAATGGCGATGTGGACGTTGTGCTCGTCCATGCGAGGAAAGCGGAAGATTTGTTCGTGGCCAGGGGCTACGGTACCCGCAGAAGAGCCGTCATGTATAACGACTTTGTGATCGTGGGCCCGGCATCGGATCCTGCCGGAGTGTTAAAAACAATCGACGTATCTGAGGCGATGCTCCGAATAAAAAATCAGAAAAGCCTTTGGTTCAGCAGGGGAGATGATTCTGGAACACACAAAAAGGAATTGCAGCTTTGGAAAGATGCCGGCGTTAGCCTGTTTGGTTCCTGGTATCGGGCATTGGGTCAGGGAATGGGAAGAACGCTGATGGCTGCGGACGAGAAAAGTGGATACACGCTTACAGACAGAGGTACGTACATCGCCCTGGTGGCCAAAGCAAAGATTTCCCTCAAGATTCAAGGACCAAGGGGGAAACCCTTGCACAACCCTTACAGCGTGATCGCCGTCAATCCAAAGCGTCATCCCCATGTGAAGTTCGGCTTGGCGGTGAAATATATCGATTTTCTTACTTCCGGTCAGGGGCAAAAAATCATCCGGGATTTTCGACTCATGGGAAAACAGCTTTTTTATCCAAACGCGAAAAGAACACATTGACAAATTTCTATAGAGGGTAAGCGTTTTGGAATATTTGCTTGATGGGTTTGCCGATGGATTGATACGGGTGCTTAGAGCAGACCCGGAAGTGATGCGCGCCGCATGGGTAACTGTCAAGGTAGGTTTTTGGGCTACGATTCTGGCGTCTCTCATTGGCCTGCCCGTTGGTTTTCTGTTGGCGACGGCACGCTTTCATGGGCGCGGATTCGCCATCACGGTGCTTCAAACATCGCTTGGATTGCCAACCGTCGTCATCGGGTTACTCGTATATGGCTTTATCTCCAGACGAGGGCCTTTGGGGTTCGCCGACTTGTTGTTCACTCCCTCGGCTATCATTATCGGGTTGGTCGTGTTGGCGATTCCTCTCGTGGCGGTATTCTCCATGACGTCCGTCGCATCCGTTGATGACAGAGTACGGGAAACAGCCCTGACATTGGGCGCATCCAATGGCCTTGTGGCGTGGACCGTGCTGCGCGAAGCCCGTTTTGGGATGGTGGCGGCGGTGTTGGCGGCGTTTGGCCGCGTATCCTCGGAAGTGGGTATCGCCATGATGCTTGGAGGGAATATCGAGGGATATACACGAACGCTGACTACAGCCATAGCGCTTGAAAGCATGAAAGGAGAATTCGGCTTCGGAATTGCCTTGGGCGTTGTGCTCTTGGCGATCATTTTCGTGACGAATTTTCTTTCCCGCTATATCCAAAGGTCCTGATATGGATGTGTTTTTTCTGGAAAACGTGAAATTTCGGTATGAGACCGATTTGGTTCTGGACATTGAAAGAATGACAGTTTCGACCGGCGAGGTGACTTTGCTCACCGGAGCAAATGGTTCCGGAAAAACAACGCTGTTGCGTATGATGGCGGGCCTGCTTACGCCTGAGACCGGCATCATCAACTACAAGGATGAGGCTATCATTTTCGGCAAGCCGGGGCTCAAGCACAGGAGGCAGGTTACCCTCCTCGTCCAGGAGCCATATCTTTTTCGGGGAAATGTTCTGTTGAATGTCTCTTATGGTCCCCGCGCGCGCGGAATGAATATATCGCAGGCGAACAAAAAGGCTGAAGAGGCTATCCTTAAAACGCGATGCGAGGGTCTCATTCAACGAGATGCTGCTCAACTTTCCGGGGGAGAAAAGAAGCGCGTGGCGCTTGCCAGGGCGTTAGCGGCGGGAGCGGAAACCCTTCTTCTGGATGAGCCCATTTCCCACGTAGACGAAGAAAACAGCGAAGTGATTGTCGGAATCATTCAAGAATTGGCCGCCTCTGGGATCACCTTGGTCGTGAGCACTCACATACCAGAATGGACCAAGTCTCTTTCAGTAAAAAATGTGCGGCTCGCGTATGGAAGAGTAGTGTAATTCAGGGCAATATGGTTTCATCGGCATGGTGGGAATCCCCGAACAGATCGGCCTCGAGCGGACCTCCGCACCAGGCGGGATAATGCCTGACATAATAATCTACCAACCCTGCCTCAAACACTTTTGGTTGAGTGTAATCTGTAATTTGTTTCTGTGAACGGTGGCATGCGTGCGCTTTGAATCTCGCATGCGGAAATCTTCTCCCATCGACAATGGTTGTGTAGTCATCTCGATAAACGAGATCGGAGCGATTGTATAAGGCGCGCCTTTTCACAGGCGATATTCGGTGGTACAGGCGTTTGGGAGCAGCTCCAGGATTTTCCTTCACAAGTCGATAGAAAGCCTTTGTGACCCAGCCGCCGACGGTAATGTGGTCAGGATGTCCGGTAACGCCGTCCTCACCGTACGTCACGACCACTTCGGGAGAAAAGTTCCGGATGAATACTTCGATGCGGGGTATAATTTCCGATTCGTCAATGGATTTCAATCCGCCGTCCGGGTAGTTCCAGAGCGTCATATCTTTCACGCCAAGCACATGGCAGGCGTCTTTCAGTTCCGCTGCGCGGACATCGCCTAACTCATCAGGCTTGCATACGCCGTTTGTCAGACCTGCCTCTCCACGTGTAAAGGTAAGCAGACCCATTCGCACACCCTGGTTTGCGTAGAGTGTGATTGTGGCAGGATTTCCAAAGGATTCATCATCCGGATGTGCGTAGATGTGCAATATTGAGCGTTGGGAGATTGATTTATTCATAACACAGAATAGTTGAAGATATTTCACATTAACAAGGCTTCCATATTACCATTTCAACTCAATGATTCAAGGATTGTGTCCTTCGCTTTTTTTCTTTTGCGACTTGATTTGTGGTGTTTTTGGTCGCGGTATTTCTTCTCCTGCCGGGCATCGACGTCAGCGCCATGATGGTTTGCGCCCGCAATTTATGGAATCAAATTTCACTGAATGGTAAATGGGTTTTCAAAATCCGTCCTCTTGCCCTGTCTCTTTCTTTGGTTTATATGAAACGGGTGCCCACGAGACCCTGAAATTTGTTATCATCAAACCAATATCGGGTTCATGCTGCTCAATGATTCGTACAACCCTGTTCCATTACAAGGAGCCAGTATTGTGGAGTTAGCCATTTCAAGGGATACGTTACTCAGGGCCCTGCAGACGATACAAGGTGTCGTCGAAAATAGAAGCAGCGCAATGCCAATATTACAAAACGTGCTTGTCGAGACCGAAGGCAATAAGAATATCCGTTTGTTGGGTACGAATCTTGATATCAGCATGCGGGGAATGTTCGAGGCTGAAGTAGAGAAAGCAGGAAAAGTCACGCTGAATGCAAGGAAATTGTTTGATATTGTCAGGGAACTTCCTGAGTCGGAGGTCCGTTTCACGGAAGAAGATGGACAGTGGATTGAAATGCGCTGTGAGCGCTCGAGATTCCGTTTTCCGGGATTGCCGCCTGCAGAATTTCCCGCGCTTCCTGAGTCGAGAGAGTCAGACGCACATACAATATCTGCTTCGGTTTTATCGGAAATGATTCGAAAGACGATGTTTGCGATATCCCAGGATGAGACGCGCTATACTTACAATGGCGTTTTCATGGAGACCGAAGCCGACACCCTGCGCCTCGTCGCTACGGATGGCCATCGGTTGGCGATGATTGAGCGAGCGAGCGAAGGGTTGGTACTTGAAGAAGGAGTGATTGTCCACAAAAAAGCTTTGGGAGAACTCGTCAAGCTCATGCAGGGCGTCGAGGGTGACGTATCCGTTTCTCTCACCCACGTTTCAAGCGGCCAGGGCTTGTCTCTTTCAGGGGATGAGGCGCCCGCCTCTCTCACTCCAAACCACATCATTTTTCAAATGGAGAATATTGCGTTATCGGCCCGGCTGATAGATGGCGAATTTCCGAAATACAGGCAAGTAATTCCAGATAATAATGAGCATTCCATTTTGATGAACCGGGAAAGTTTAACGCAGGCGCTCAGGCGGGTTTCTCTTTTTACGAACGAAACGCGCATGGTGAAGTTTGAGTTCACCCCGGGCAAGTTGAAACTGACGACGAATGGCTCAGAAGCGGGAGAAGCCGAGGAAGTCATAGAATCGAACGCGCAGACTGACATCACGATTGGGTTTAATTCAAGGTATTGTCTTGATGCGCTCTCTATATTGGACGAAGAGCAGATCAGCATGGAGTTAAAGGATTCGCTGAGTCCCGGGGTACTCTCTCCCAAAGATTCGGATGGTTATACATATGTTGTAATGCCGATGCGTGTCTGACCAGCCATTCGGTTTTCCCAAAGGTTCAATTGATGCTGCAAGTATGCCCCCGAAAGAAAAATTGGGGGATCATGATTTCTTAGGCGCCTCTTTGGTGGGGCGCCTGTATTTTTTCTGTATCGGATTCAGCTAAATGAAATTCCACTTTTCAGAGAAGGCGAGTGAAAATTCAAGCCGCTATTACGGCTGGGTGATAGTGGGGCTCACCTTTTTCACCATGGCTGTCGGTGGTTCCATCGTCGGAACGTTTCCCGTTTTTTATGTAGCTTTTCTCAATGAATTTGGGTGGTCCCGGGCGGACACCGCCCTGGCGTTTTCTTTTTCCATGGCCACTTTTGCGATTTCCGCAGGCTTTATCGGGGCGATGGTGGATCGTTGGGGTCCGAGGGTGATCATTCCCACCGGAATCACGATTCTGGGTATCGGCCTTGCCTTGATGTCAAAGGTTTCCAGCTTGCCCACCTTGTATTTTTTCTACGGAGGCGTCGTAGCGTTAGGCGTTACCATGTTCGGGTTCATTCCCACGAGCACAATCGTTAGCCAATGGTTTACGCAACGCCGCTCCGTGGCGATGGGGATATCTTTATCGGGAAGGAGCTGTGGTGGCATCATCATGGTTCCGTTTTCCGCCTACCTGATCGCGACTTTCGGATGGCGCGCAGCGTATGTATTGCTGGCGATTGGCATCGTCGTTTTATTGGTTCCCTTGAATGTTTTTTTGCATCCCAGCCGAGCTGTCATAACGGAAAGAAAAGCAGTGGACGACCTCGGATCGGACCGGACCTTGAAAGACGCCCTGTCTGATTCGGTTTTTTGGCTATTGTTTCTGGCCGGGATCTTTAATGGCGTTGGCTTCAGCGTGGTCGGCGTTCATCAGGCCGCGCACATGGTTGATGTTGGAATGAGCACGATGAGAGCCGCCTCTCTGATAGGAGGTCTGGCCGTAGTCAGGGCCTTGGGAGGTATTTTAGGCGGATGGGTGGGGGATAGAATTGGACGCACCCGAACTTTTTATCTGCTCAGCCTGGTTGCCATGTCAGGAGTCTTTTTGTTGATGAATTTATCTGAGCACCGCTCCTGGATGGGATATGCTTATGTTTTGGTGTATGGGATCGGCGCCGGTGCCCGGGGCGCGATCTTCGTATCGATCAAGGCGGACATTTTCGCCGGCAAAAGTTTTGGCCGAATCCTGGGTTTCAGCCAAACGGGAGGAGGATTGGCCTCAGCCGTCGGGCCTTGGATTGCGGGATATTTTTTTGATTTATGGAAAAGCTATTACTGGGCGTTTATTCTCGTGCTGGCTGTTCAAGTGTTATCGCTGACTGCAGTGGCGGCGGCATCATCGAAAGCACATAGAAGAAAAGAATGATTGTCCGTGGCAATTTTCAGGAGGCCGTTTTTTCTTTTTCGGCCATCATCGATTCGATGATGGAAATCATATCCTCAGCCGATGTTTGCTCGATGTTCAATGTGCCGTGATAAAGAGTGGAATCGGCGAAATCTACATGAAAGAAATACTGGGAAAACAAACCCTGATCCCGGTCTGATCTCTTGATGGTTTCTTCCGCGGCCGTTCTCGTCACGCCTGATGATTCCATGAAGTGGCGGATGCGGGCTTCCAGGCTGCCGACGATTCGTAGATGAAGGGCATCGGGCCGATCCTTGAGAAGTACTTGACCTCCCCATCCGCCGATAACCACGTTCCCTTTGTCCGCCGCCTCGTTCATGCATCCAGATAAAACGCCTCGCAAGCTGTCTCGCCTCACGCCGAAAGTCCGCTCCAGGATTGTTGGCGCGCGGCCTTCTATTTTTTCCAAATCCAGGGTTAAACCTCGTTGTTCGCAAATTTCGACGAGTTCATCACGTCCCAGAAACGCATAATTCAATTTTTCCGCAAGATTGCGCGCAATGAAAATTCCACCTGTCCCGTATTGACGTGAAATGGTGACGACGGCCATGTGAAATCTCCTTATTGATGATCTCTATTTTCAATACGAATTATTTTGCTAATCTTATCAAAAATAATCATAGCGTTCGACCTTGATGAACAGCGCGTTGTTCTATCTCATCTCGCGAGATAGAGGTGCAAGGTGTCTTCGGGTATTCTGCGGCTGAAAGATAGTGAGCAACCTTTACCGATGACCACCGATGGAGAGGCAGGTATCGTGACGATTCCACCCGACGAACTTCTTGAACGCCTTGGTGTGCATACCTCGCTGTATGCAGCGGATGAAAAAGGAATTTTCGCCGTCCTGAATGACCAGGAAAAGGGCCATTTTTTTGCGGTGGATCGCGAAAGCGGTAATTTCCGTTGGCGAGTGGAGAACACGGCAGGCTGGGTGATAGCCCCCCCTCTCATCTGGGGAGGGTTATACATCGTGGGTACAAGCAGTGTGGCGATGAAGAGAGAAGAAAAAGGAGGCCCATTTGCGACCGTAGACTGGAAGAGAGAAGGTGCGGTCTATGCTTTCGGCGAAAACGATGGCGCCGTACAGTTTTGGGATGAAAAATCAGGGGTAGTGAGAAGTACCCCCAGGGTAGAGGATGGCGTCTTGATCGTGGAAGGAGAAATTCGGGTGGGTGGTTTTCAGGATGAAGAGCCGTGGTCTTCATCGGCTGAAGTGGAAAGCCGCTTTTCATTGATGGACAAGCGTTTGATCGCCCGCCGTGTGCGGGGGGATGTTCCCCCTGGTTATTTCCAGGGAGAAGTGCCGCCAACCGAATGGGTGTGAGGTTTTCACCTTCTTTTTCTTAATTCCTTCGCCATTAACGTCGCATTTTGCGGAACGAGGTTTGAGCGGAACCAATTTCGGTATTCATCCATGTGAACGCTCGGAACCGCTCTTGCTGGAGTTTTGTGTTTTTTCAGGGCCGTGGCGGTGCGGGAGCGCAGTTTCGTCATATAACCCCTGAATTCATCCCATACCTTGGAAGCGGGTTGAGCAGGAATCGGTCCATGGCCGGGGATAAGGAATTTGGCGGGAAATTTCTTTAATTTGGGAATCGCATCTATCCAGTTGCCGAAATTCCCCAGCCTGGCTACCGGATGCGTTCGATAATCGAGCAGATCTCCGGTGAACAGAATTTTTTCCTCCGGCATCCAAACGACGGTGTCTCCTTTGGTGTGACAATGACCAATGTGAACCATCTCGAATAGCCGCCCGCCATAGCGGATGGAAATTTCGCTTTCGAACGTTACCATGGGCGGCGCAATGTGAAGTTTGCCAATCAGGTGCTCCACTTTTTGTGGCCTGCCCGCCATTTGCTTCACCCAGATGCCCTCGTTCTCTTCTCGTTCCATCTCCAGGCGCGCGTTTTCCTGGCCAACGGAAACGGCCCCTCGATTATGGTAGTAACCATTGTCGGAGGTGTGGTCGAAATTGTGGTGGGTATTGAGCACCAGACCAGGTGATTTTCGGATGATTTCTTTCATGCCGGACACAAAAGGTTTTCGTATCCGGATATCGTTATCAACGATAACGGGTTTTTCGTCCGTAAGCACGAGGCCGAAGTTCGTCCCGCCATCTCCACCAATGAATATATGTACCCCATCTGCGATTTCAACAAATCCTTGGGTTTTTGCCGGGCCTGGCAATGCCTTTACTCTGCGTGCCATTGGTTTCTCCTTGCGGGGGCAGCGATGATAACGATATCGTTATGAGAATCAATGAAAAGGTACCAAAGTGCTTTTGAAGCAACAATGTCGAGAATGAAAACTTCATATATGAGAGTCCCGAGATGAATTCTTATTCTGCATTCGCAGGGCTTGAATGTTCAAAAACCGGAGAACAATTCGCACCCGGCGGTTTGATGAATCTAAGCCCCTGTGGCGCTCCGTTGCTGGCGCGGTATGACACCGAAGCCGCCGTGCGAACTTTGGACATCAAAAATATGGCGGGTCGCGCTCATTCCATGTGGCGCTATCATGAAATGCTTCCGGCTCCCGATGAAGGTGCCATCGTTACGCTCGGCGAAGGCATGACTCCCTTGTTGCGGGCGCCTCGCCTGGGAAAGGTTTTGGGGTTTTCGAACCTGTTCGTGAAAGATGAAGGCCTGAATCCGACGGGAAGTTTCAAGTCTAGGGGGTTGTCCGCAGCCATCACGATGGCCCGGCATCTGGGAGCGAAAAAGATCGCCATTCCCACGGCCGGAAACGCAGGCGGCGCGGCGGCCGCCTACGCCTCGCGAGCAGGAATCGAGGCGTCTGTGTTTGTCCCGGAAAAAGCGCCGAGCGTACACAAAGTGGAATGTGCGCTGGCGGGAGCAGATGTGACCGTTGTTCGCGGCTATATCCACCATTGCGCGGAAATTGTGGCGCAAAGAACACCGGCGGAAGGCTGGTTCGAGTTGTCTACGTTTAAGGAGCCGTATCGGGCCGAGGGTAAAAAAACGATGGCCTATGAGCTCGTCGAACAATTCGGCGGCGATATTCCGGACGTGATTCTCTATCCAACCGGTGGCGGGACGGGATTGGTGGCGATGTGGCGTGCTTTCGGAGAGCTTGAGGCTTTGGGCTGGATTGGCGAGAAAAGGCCGCGCATGATTTGCGTTCAGGCCGAGGGCTGTGCACCTCTCGTTCGGGCATACGAGAACAACGACGACGTCTCGTCATTATGGGACAACCCTACGACGATGGTATCCGGCTTGCGCGCGCCCAAGGTTCTGGCGGATTTTTTGTGTCTCCAGGCGATTCGGGAAAGCGGGGGCACGGCTATTGCCGTTTCAGACGAGATGATGTTCGACGCGCAAAGAAAAGCAGGTGCTTCCGAGGGGATTCTCATTTGTCCTGAAGGCGGGGCGTGTATTGCGGCATTGGAGATTTTGCTCAAAAGGGGTGATATCGGGCGCGATGAGCGCATCGTGACGTTTAATACGGCCACGGGCTTAAAATATGCGGATATGGTAGAAACCAATGTTTCTATGATTGATCCGATTCAAGCGTAGGATGAAAGGTGGATGATTGAGATAACAAGGCAAGAAGAATTCTCCGCAGCGCATCGTTTGTTTCGACCCGACTGGAGCGATGAGCAAAATGAGGCCATGTACGGGAAATGCGCTAATCCGCACTATCATGGGCATAATTACGTTTTTGAAGTGACATTGCGAGGTTCCGTAAACCTTGAAACGGGAATGGCTTATAATCTCGCTGATCTCAAGGAAGTCATGAAGCGACAAGTCGTAGAGGCGCTTGATCACAAGAATTTGAATGAAGATGCGGCGGAATTCATGAAGAACAGGATCCCCACGGCGGAGAACATCGCGATTTCGATTTGGGAATCTTTGGCGGAATATATAGACACAGAGATTCTTTTTCGCGTCCGCTTGTATGAAAACGAGCGGAATTTCGTGGATTATTATGGAGAAAGTCCCGATGGCGTTCGGTGAGCCCAAAAATCTGGAGAAAAGACGAATCGTTCTCACCGGTGCTTCTCGGGGAATAGGCCGTGTGAGCGCGCTTCGTCTCGCAAAAGCGGGCGCAAAGGTTTTTGCCGTTTCGAGAGATGCCGATGCCCTGGCGAAACTGGCTTTTGATTCGAAAGGGTACGTGGGTCATATTTTTCCGCACAGTTGCGATGTGACGAAAGCCGATGAGGTGGAAGCGCTTAGCGAAATGGCTGAAAAAAGACTGGAAGGCGTGGATACGCTGATAAACAATGCGGGCTCAGGTGTTTTCAAGGATATCGAAAACCTCTCGTTGGATGAGTTCAATGCTACGGTCTCGGTGTGTCTCACAGCCCCTTTCATGCTGACACGAGCCCTTTGTCCCTTGCTTGCGGAGGCGAATGGCGAGGTCATCAACATCTCTTCGATTAGTGCGGTGTCGGGTTTTCCGGGAGCTTCGGCTTATTGCGCCGCAAAAGCCGGTCTTGAAGGTCTGTCCAGAGCATTAGTGGAAGAATTGAGACCCAAGGGTATACGTCTTACCATCCTCCGGCCCGGAGCCTGCGCAACGGACATGTGGAAATCCATCCCGGGGGAGTTTGATTTCGAGGCGATGATTCCTCCTGAACTGGTGGCGGAAGCCATAGAGTTTTTGCTCTCTCAGTCCCGTAGGGCCTGGACGGAATCGATGGTGGTTCTTCCCCCCAAGGGCACGGTTTAGCCAATTCCCCCTTTTCCTGGGAATCTGTTAGTCTGCGCCGGGCATCGTCCAAAATGCAACACAAAGAGTGTCGGAGGTGCTTGTTTAACGGGGTGAAAAAGGGTAATAAATTTGCCGCTGTCGCTTGGCGAATGGGAGTTCGCAGCATTTCCAGTGAGTGTGCGATCTCGAAATTTTTTTCATCATTTCTTCAGGAGGTTGGTCGTTGAGCATTATTCGATATGAAAATCTCGATGTCGAATATGAGATGGAGCTTGGAGATTCCATTCTGGATGCGGATTTGGAAAATGGTGTCGATCATACCTGCGATTGCGGCGGCAATTGCGCCTGTTCTACCTGCAAGGTGATCGTGATTTCCGGGGCCGAGTTTCTCTCTTCGCAACAGGAAGACGAAAAAGATACGCTGGATGCCTACGGATGGAATCCGGATGAATATCGCCTGGCTTGTCAATGTGTCGTCGAAGGAGAGGGCCGGATCGTATTGAATATGCCTGAACCCGAATAAAATTCAGTGCGTCGGTTCTCAAGTTTTGTTCCATGCGCGAACCACCGAATCGAAATCAACCATACCCTCTCGCAAGAGTTTTGGCTTCGCACCCCTCGCGTCCACGACGGTGGAAGGCCGTGTGTTTTCAAGTCTTCCGCCGTCCAGAACCAGCCCTACCTCGTTTTGAAATCGGGATAGAATTTCCTGTGCGCTTTGGAGAGGAGGCTCGCCGGATGCGTTTGCGCTCGTCGCCACGAACGGGCCGACCCGCATGGCTAGGGTGCGGCATAGCGCTTGAGCGGGCATGCGAACGGCGACGGACGAACCGCCTTCTCCCAGCAAGGGAGACAGTTTTGGAAATGCCGGCAGGACCAAAGTCAGGCCCGAGGGCCATAAAGAATCCATCAGGCTTGAAGCGTGTGGAGAGATGTCGCGGATCAGTCCATTTAACTGGGATTGGCCCCCGATGAGTACGGGCGCGCCTTTCTCGTCTTTTCTCCCCTTGGTTTCGTAGAGTTTCTCGATGGCTTCATGGTCGAAAGCGTAGGCGCACAGCCCGTAAATCGTATCCGTGGGCAAGGCGACGATGTTTCCCGACCTCAGTTCTTCGCGGGCCTGTCGAATGACTTCTTCTTCTGGTGAATCAGGATTCACCGGGAGGATTTTGCTCACCGTCTATTTTTTCCGGTAAGTCCTTTTGGCGCGACTCCGCTTGGATCTTGTTTTTTGCCCCGAACTTTTTCCGGCGTCATTTTGTGGTTGTTTCGAACCGTCTTTTTGCGTTCGGGTGGGTGGCGGAGAAATTTCTTTCTGCAGTTCGGCGTCCGCGGCCAGAACCTTCTCGGTTTGTTGTTGCGCGAAACGCCGGTATTCCTTCGCCAGCTTCGGATCGGTCAAGGCGAGGATCCGGGCGGCGTGCAGGGCCGCGTTCCTGGCGCCGGGGCCGCCGATTCCCATCGTCGCCACGGGTATGCCGGGGGGCATCTGCACTGTCGAGAGAAGAGAGTCGAGGCCGCCGAGTGAGGAACTGTCGATGGGAACGCCAATTACGGGCAGATCCGTAGCGGCTCCGACGACGCCCGCCAGATGCGCCGACATGCCCGCGCCCGCGATCAGCACCCGGATTCCGCGCTCGGGCGCCGTTTTGACGTATTCATGAACGGCGTCGGGCGTGCGGTGAGCCGATAATACTCTCATCTCGGAGGGAATGTTGAAGGCTTCCAGCGCCTTCGTGGCTTCTTCCATCACCGGTATATCCGATGCGCTTCCCATCAGTATCCCGACCAGGGGTGCTCGTGTGGCCAAAAGGTTCTCCTAGTTTTATTGGGGGATGAACGCGAGCAGTTCGATTTCGAGTTTCGCGCCCGCGATGATTTTCGCCGCCTGAAACGTCGTTCGCGCCGGAGGGTCTTCTATCCCGAAGTACTCCTCGAATACGGCGTTCATTTCTCCCAGATCCGCCAGATCTTCCATGAAAATGGTCACTTTTACGGCGTTTTCGAGCGACGTGCCGCCCGCCTCGCACACCGCCTTGAGATTCTCGATGATCTGCCGCGTCTGCTCGGCGACGCCGCCCGGGACGAGTTCTCCCGTCCTGGGGTCGAGGGGCAGCTGCCCCGAGCAGTGAAGCCACTCCCCCACCTGAACCGCCTGGGAGAGCGGCACCTTGCCCGATGCGGCCTTATCGGTATGAACGACTCTTTTTTCCATATGGCCTCCTGCGCGCTTGACGCGTAATGCCCCATCAAAACACAAAACGAGGCCCTTGGGTATCTTTCGCGGCATACTTCGAGGGCCGTACGATAAATTATTCTTTATCAAATACTTGCAGACGTTTCCCGTTCGCCCTGTGGGAGCGCGGCGCCACGCGAGTCCCCGCCTCTGCCGCTGCGCGCACGCCTCCGGAGCCGTGGTGTCCTCGCAATGCCTCTGCGGGAGGGGGATTTTCGCCCCCGCATTTGCGCGCATTTGCCGTTATTGCAGGTGTAGCGGGCCATGGCAGAATTCCCCTGCGCCCGGATTCCGGCGGCGTCATTTCCCAAGAAATTAATTTTCAGAAATTTATCGAAAAACCCCGTGAATTTATCTGATTTTATCGAATTTTTCGGAAATTCCCTCCCGGCTCGACAAGCCGGTCCGCGGCGTGATTCTACCGCGCTCCCGGGCCTTCGCCACGACGGCAAATGCGGGAAAATGCGGAGCGCGCCCCGGTGCCCGAAGGTGAAATTCGACTGGTGGAGGAGAGCCTGACCCGAGCGATCAGGGAGGGTGTGCTGAATCCGCTTTCGTTCGTCATTCCGGCAATCCATACCGACCGAGGAGGGAGGGATTGCCCGGAATCCGGGCGGGCGGGAGTGGAAGAAGGCGAAAATGCGGCGTCCGATACGGATGGCGGGTTCCCCTCGGCCCCGGGTATTCGCATCGGCTCCGGATTCCGTCGAATCCTCCCGCATTTGTCGGCTCCGACACCGGAATGACGGCAGTCCTGGCTTTGCAGGGTTTTTCAACAGCACCGAAGAGAGCGGGTTTGCCGACCGGGGAAGGAGGAACGGCGTTTGACGCGGCTGGTGGGGGAGTGGTTGACGCGTCCGCGCCCGGGTTTGGAAAACGGGTTTTCGAGCGAGGAGGCGTTCACGTCTGCGGCGCAGATTCGTCAGGTTGTGCGTGAAAGGCGCTCGTTCCCCCAGCGCGGAGTGAAAATATGTTTCGATAAGCTGAAAAACGGGTGCTACAATGCGTTGTTTCTCTGGAAAAGGAGCGCGCCTTGGAAAGAAGCCTGTTCGATCAGACGGAAGACGGTGACAGCGGCGACGGTGAATCACAAACGCCCCGGGTCGATCCGGGGGCGCCCCTGGCCGAGCGCATGCGGCCCCGGACGCTCGATGAGGTTTTGGGACAGGATCACCTGATCGGCCCGGGCCGCGTGCTGAGGCGCGCCGTGGAGGAAGATTCCTTGCGTCCGCTCATCTTCTGGGGGCCGCCCGGCACGGGCAAGACGACGCTCGCGCGCATCATCGCGGGGAAAACGAACGCGCACTTCATCACGCTGAGCGCGGTGCTCCACGGTGTGAAGGAGTTGCGAGCCGCCGTGGACGAGGCGAAGCAGATGCGGCGCAGAAACGTCCGCACGATTCTGTTCATTGACGAGATTCACCGCTTCAACAAGGCCCAGCAGGACGGCCTCCTCCCGCACGTGGAAAACGGCGCGCTCACCCTCATCGGCGCCACGACGGAAAACCCCTCATTCGAGGTCATAGCGCCCCTGCTCTCCCGCGCGCGCGTGTTCGTGCTGGAGGGACTGAAGGAAGAGCACGTCGTGGCGCTTCTCCGCCGCGCCCTGGAGGACAAAGAACGCGGCCTCGGGGCCTTGAAGCTGGATGCGGAAGAAGACGCCCTGCGCCGCGTCGCGGTGCTCAGCAGCGGGGATGCGCGCTCGGCCTTGAACATCCTCGAAGCCGCAGCCGCCCTCGCCGGCGAGAACCGCCGGGTCGACGCGAAGCTGGTGGGCGAGGCCGCCCAGCGCAAGACGCTGCTCTACGACAAGTCGGGCGAGGAGCACTACAACCTCATCTCCGCCCTTCACAAGACCCTGCGGGCTTCCGACCCCGACGCCGCCCTCTACTGGCTCGCGCGCATGCTGGAGGGGGGCGAAGACCCCATGTACATCCTGCGGCGTCTCGTGCGCTTCGCTTCGGAAGACGTCGGCATGGCGGACCCGAATGCGCTCGCCGTGGCGACCGCCGCCCAGGGGGCGTTTCACTTCATCGGCCTCCCCGAGGGGAAGCTCGCCATCGCGCAGGCGGTGGTCTATCTCGCCCAGGCGCCCAAGAGCGACGCGGTCTACCGGGGCTTCGGGGCGGCGGAACGCGCCGTGCGCGAGCAGGACGCCGCGCCCGTTCCGCATCACCTGAGGAACGCGCCCACCGGCCTCATGCGCGACCTCGGCTACGGCGCGGGCTACAAGCACGCGCACGAGTTCGACGACGCGGTCGTCGAGATGGAGGGCATGCCCGAAGGCCTGCAGGGGACGCGGTTTTACCACCCCACCTCCCGGGGATTCGAGGCGGAGGTCCGGAAGAGGCTCGCCACCCGCGAGGAGATACTGAACGAGCGCCTCGGCGAGCGCCTGAACGTGCCCGATGAGAAGTCCATGGACGACCGCCGCCCCTCCGACCCCGCCATGCCGGGAAGAAGGGCGCGACGGAAGGATAAGTGAGGGGGGAATTGCGCAAAAAGCTACAATGGTAAGGTGGAACAAGAAATCTTCTAGGGATTGAATCGGAAGGTATTGGCTTATTTTAGATCGTATACTGTTAGCATTCCGTTTAGAGAAATGCTGACAATGAAGGGCGCATCATTTTTCTTGATGAAATTTTCAATTCTGTTTTTCCCTTTCAAGAGACATTCGATCATATTCTAGGCTTTTTGCTTCTTTGTTGTGATAACCAGAACGCGGCCTGAATATTCTTTTAAGTAATGAAGAAATAGTTTTCTGCGTTTTATTCCTTTGTCTTTGGTAATGGCAATCCAGCCTTTTTCGGATGCGAACTTCAGCCATTCTTCATCGGATGCCTTCGGAGAGAGATAATCATCGTGAACCTCACATTGCATCCCCTCTTCGCGCAAGGCTTGTGCGATCTTTCTCCTGCCAAGACTTCTATCCAAGAAAAAGACTGGGGTTTCAGTCGGAAATGGGCGATGAGAACTCAAATCTTATTGCTTCTTCAATATCTTCTCTTGAACATCCATAATCTTCACAAAGCGAATCAATTGACTCCCCATATTTATGTCTTCCAGCAATTATGCTCGTAGAAATGCCAAATTCAGATATGATTGGTCGACCAAAAGATATCCTGGGGTCAATTACTATTTTTTTGGGAGAATTTTTTTCCGCTTCAGGCGTGGTGAAAGGGTAGAGCTTAATAGGAATTCCGGCATTATCTTTTTCAATTCTATCAAGGGCCAAACCTATGAGCTCGTGCATAGTGGTTTGGCCATGACCACTTGCATCTATGAGAATTCCCGACTGCTTTACGAATATACTTCTCCGATCGATATCTACAAGCATTTTCGCGCATGCCAAGGGGTATTCTTTTTCTTGCTCACTTTCTGCATATTTTTTCAAATACCGTATCGCGTTATAAATTTTTTGCGCCGATATTTTGTATTTGCTCCTTATAGTGCGCAATAAGTGCAACTCCGTGAGGTTTATAAATGACATAAGATTTGGTCTTCTGGAGGGGATATTCACAAAACAACCCTTAGCCCCACGACCAATAGACCAATGGTAAAGTGTAGAATATGGGACGGAAATATAACGTGACACTTCGTAAATTGTATAAGCTGCCATTTTCGTCGGCTCAGGAATCATAGCCATTTTTAAATCCTTCCAAATACGTTCACTCCTAATCTTATTGTTATAGTATCACTTTAAGGGTTAAGTTTAAGAAAAATGATCCTTTTACTTGGTAGCAAGTATATTAGTTCACATATTAGCTATGGCAACGTGGGTTATCCCGCCGTGGCAACGGAACTCCTGGATTCGAGCGCTTCGTCCATCTCTTCGATGATCGCCTTGGCCGCGCCGAACGGATCCTCGCTTTTCGTGATGGGCCTGCCCACGACGAGATAGTCCGAACCCATGCGGATGGCTTCCGCCGGCGTGGTGATTCGTTTGTGATCGTCCGATGCGGCCCACGGAGGCCGGACTCCGGGGCTTACGATGTCGGCATCCGGGAATTTCTCACGGCAGGCCCTGATGGCGTCGCCTGAAACGATCAGCCCGTCACACCCCTCTGCGAGCAGCTTCTCTCCCCGGTCGAGAATGTATTGCGTCGAATCCGCTCCTTTTATTCCTTCGCTTCGCAAATCGTCATCGCTCAGGCTCGAAAGCAGCGGCACCATCAGGAGTCTGGGGTGCGCCGCAACGCCTCGGGTTTTGAGCGCGGTTTCCATGGTCCTGGTCGTCATCACGTAGGGCATGGACTCGGTGAGCGTGACGAACCTGACGTTAAGCGCCATGCAGCTCTCGATGAACCTGGCGATCGTGTTGCCGATGTCTCCCGAGAGCTTGAGATCGACGAACACCCCGCCTTCGCCTGAGCGGCGGTCCTGAAGCTCGTTGATGAACCCGAGCAGGTCCCCCGCCAGAAAGAGCTCTAGCCCGACCTTGAAAAACGAGACGTTCTCGAGTTTTTCAACCAGCCCGAGCGCTTCCTCGTGCGTCGGCACGTCCAGGGCAACGATGAGGCGATCCTTGCCGCTCAGGTTCGCCGCGGGCCTTTCCCCCATCGACGCTCCTCCTGTTTCTCGGGCGGGTGATTGCGTTGATTTGCGGGCGAAAACGCAAAGTCCTTATCGTATATTTCCCGTGGGAAATCAAACGCGCATCCCTGTGCTATGGAAGGTGGGGAGGCCCTCACCGGGGGTTGCCCCCGACAGCGGGATTGCCTGAAAATCGGGAAAACAATCCCCGAAAAGTTTTTTGGGCGATTTGGCGTGCAACCCCTTTGCTCAGGAGAGTCCCTTGGAGATCGACCGCTTCGACCACATGGTGTTCACCGTGCGCGACGTGGAGCGCACCTGTGAATTCTACGCCAAGGTTCTCGGCATGGAGGTCATCATCTTCGAGGGGGGTCGCCGCGCGCTCCGGTTCGGTGAGCAGAAGATAAACCTGCATCAGGCGGGAGCGGAGTTCGAGCCAAAGGCCGACCCGCCCGTTCCGGGTTCCGAGGACGTGTGCCTCATCGCGAAAACGGATTTGGAGGAAGCGATGGCCCACGTGCGCGCTTGCGGCGTGGAGATCATCGAAGGCCCAAGTGACAAGAGCGGCGCGGTGGGGCCGATCCGCTCATTTTATTTCCGCGATCCGGACGGCAACCTGATCGAGGTGTCCAACTATCCGGGGGAGACGGAATAGCCCGCCTCTCGCGTAAGGAAAGTTTCGGGGGAGCAGCCCCTGTCTGCACCGGAAGACGCGGAAGCGGGATCCGGACTTTCTAGCGCATGCGTTCGATGAAAGCCCTGAACGCCATCCTGCTTTCTTCTTGTCCTTTGATGAGTTCTTCCAACACCTTCGACTGATTCTCCAACGATTTCGAGTTGCCCGCCGTACGTTCGAGCGTCGCCTCCAGCGACTTCGAACTTGCCGCCGTGCGTTCAATCAAGGCATCTAGTGCGATTCTCTGATCGCCCAGCGCCTCCGAGTTGCCTTCCGTGCGTTGAAGCATGGCTTCGAGCGCCTTCGACTGATTCTCCAGCGACTTCGAGTTGCCCGCCGTACGTTCGAGCATCGCCTCCAGCGACTTCGAGTTGCCCGCTGTGCGTTCGAGCGTCGCCTCCAGCGATTTCGAGCTTGCCGCCGTGCGTTCGAGCGTTGCCTCCAACGATTTCGAGCTTGCCGCCGTGCGTTCAATCAACGCATCCAGCGCCGCTCTTTGATCGTCCAGCGCCTTGTCCCGATTTTTCGAGGCATCACGCATTTGATTGAGGCCATACCAGATGAGAGCGCATTGGGACGTGCCGATGACGAGGTTCAGCGCTTCGTACGTGGTCATGAGTTTCCTCCAGAGCCGAATGAACAAGTCGTTGGGCCCTCAAGGAATTATATTCCGATCCGTTCGTCGTCTGTCAATGTCCGCCCGGCCCGACGGGGAGAACGGCGTTTTTTCGGGTACGCGGCCGTTCCGGGGCGATGATGAAAACCGGCTCCCCCGTAATTTCCCCTTAGCGGGGTTGTTGAAAAAGCCCTCCTGAGGAAGGGAGGGCATCCCGATCATCGAATTGTTTACCGTAGGGACAGGCACGGAGGCCTGTCCCTACAAAACCATCGTACCCCCCACCGCTTGAGAGGGGTTTTTCAACAACCCCTAGCCAAACAGCTCGATATCGGCTTCCGCCTCTCCGTGGTAGACGGCCTTTGCCTTGAGCAGATCGTCGAGCACCAGTCGCTTGTCGCGCGGGTTTCTGAGCAGATAGGCCGGGTGATAGGTCGAGAGGCAGGGAATGCCCTGGTAGCGCCCGAACTTGCCCCTGAGCCTGCCGATGGGCGTCTTCGTCTGGAGGAGCCACTGCGCGGCGAATTTACCCAAAGCCAGGATGAGCCTGGGCTGGATGACGGCGAGTTGCTTGTGGAGGTAAGGCTCGCAGCAGTCGATCTCGTCCGGTTCGGGGTTTCGGTTGCCCGGCGGACGGCACTTCAGGATGTTGCAGATGTAGACCTCCTGGCGGGGGACCTCGATGACGTTTTCGATCATCTTGGTCAGCATCTGGCCCGCGCGGCCCACGAAGGGGATCCCCTCCGCGTCTTCGTTCGCTCCCGGCGCTTCGCCGACGATGACGAGGTTCGCCGCCGGGTTCCCCACGCCGAACACGAGGTTCGTCCGGCCCGGCCCCAGCTTGCACCGCAAACAGCCGTCCACGGCGGCTTCGAGTTCTGCGAGCGACATCTCCGCGTCCGGGTCGAAGGGAAGCGGCGGCGGCTCGGGGCCGGGGTCTCTGCGCTTCGCCATGGGGGCCAGGGTAGGAGAAGATACGGGTGCTGCTTCAGGAATCAGGGCCTGCTGCTCGGAATTGGACGCGGCTGCGGGTTCAGGCGTCCGTGTGGGTGGGTTTTGCGTGGGCAGCGCCGCCTGGGGAACCGTCTCCTGCGGAGTTCCCAGGCTCACGTAACCGATACCTGCGGCTCTCTGGTTTCTCAGGTGTCCGAGTATTTCTCTGGCCAGTTCTGCGCGGTTCATCGTCTTGGACCGGCGGGCGTTTTGAAAAAAGTGTTCAGGTGATGATGTTTTGCCACATTTTGGCGAGTCGGTCGAGGATGCGCCCCGCCAGAATCCCTTTTTCGAGGACGGGGAGCGCTTCTGTCGCGTTTGAGTCGATGATCCAGGCGCGCGAGGCGTCAGCGCCCATCGCGTCCTCATCGCCAGAGACCCTGTTCGCCACGATGAAGTCCAGCCCCTTTCGTTCGCGTTTTTCCTTCGCGCGCTCTGTCACCTCGTCCGTTTCGGCGGCGAAGCCGACGAGGATTCTGTCTCCCTTTTCGATGGAAAGCTCGGCGAGTATGTCCGTCGTCCGCTCGAGTTCGACCGCGAGGGTAGCGTCGCCTTTTTTGTGTTTTCGGGCCGATGGATCGACCGGGCGGTAGTCCGCCACGGCGGCGGCCATGACGAGGGCGTGCGCGTCCGCCCATTCGTTCTTCACCGCCTCATACATCTGGGCGGCCGATTCCACGCGCACGACGCGCACCCCCGGCGGGTCTGCGAGAGCGGCGGGGCCGCTCACGAGCACGGCGTCCGCCCCGCGTTTTGCGGCTTCTCCCGCCAGGGCGAAGCCCATCTTGCCGCTCGATCGGTTCGAGAGATAACGCACGGCGTCCCACTTCTCCCGCGTAGGACCTGCGGTGACCACGAGCTTCATGCCCGAAAGATCGGGGTCAGGCAGCAGAATCTTGCGCGCGGCCAGCAGGATATCCCCCGGCTCGGGCATGCGCCCCCGGCCGAGGCCCTCCTCCGCGCGGGCCATGCGTCCCACGCCCGGCTCCATGACGACGTGGCCCCTCTCGCGCAAGGAGGATACGTTTTCCTGAAGGGCCGGGGAGGCCCACATGCGCGGGTTCATGGCGGGAGCGACGAGGGCGGGCGGCTTTGCGGAGAGCAGGAGCGTGGAGAGAAAATCATCCCCCACCCCTTGCGCGAATTTCCCGATGATGTTCGCCGTGGCCGGGGCGATGATGATGAGGTCTGCGTCCTCCGTCAGGGAGATGTGCGGCATGTCGCCCGTGGATTTGCCCCCTTCGAGCGGGAACATTCTCCGGATGGGCGTTTGGCCCGTGAGCACCTCGAATGGCAGCGGCTGCACGAACGAGGCGGCGCTCTCGGTCAGCACCGTCTGCACCTCGGCGCCGTCGAGGGCGAGCAGGCGCGCCAGGTCGATCGATTTATACGAGGCGATGCCGCCCGATACGCCGAGGACGGTTTTCTTGCCGCTGAGGGGGGCCGGGGCGTTTTCGCTCACGGGGAATCGACCTCCCCGCGATGCAAAAGGATGATTTTTTTGAGTTCGCAGAATGCGGCGTCCAGGTCGTCGTTGATGATGACGTGGTCGTAGCGGTGGTTCTGCGCCATCTCTTCTTCGGCTCTTGAGAGCCGGAAGCGGACGTCCTCGCCGGTCTCCGACGCCCGGTACTCGAGGCGCTTGGCCAACTCGTCCAGCGAGGGCGGCATGACGAAAACGAGGCTCGCTTCCGCACGCTTCCGCTTGACCTGCAGGGCGCCCTGGACGTCCAGGTCCATGATGACGTCGTCTCCCCCGGCCAGATGCGCGTCGACCGCCTCGGCGGGCGTTCCGTAGCATTCCTCGAAAACCCGCGCCCATTCGAGAAATTCGTTTCTGGCGATCATCTCCTCGAAATCGGGTTTTTCCAGGAAAAAATAATGAATCCCGTCTTCTTCATAATCGCGCCTTGGGCGCGTCGTCGCGCTGATCGAGTGCCAGATGTCGGGAAGTTCCCGGCATGCGCGGTCGATGAGCGTGGATTTGCCCGCCCCCGAGGGCGCCGAGAGAACGAAGAGATGGCCGCGGCTTCCCATCATTCCACGTTCTGTACTTGTTCGCGGATTTTCTCGATGGCGCTCTTCACCTCGACTGCGCTCTGGGTGAGGACGAGATCGATGGATTTCGACGAGATCGTGTTGGCCTCGCGGTTCATCTCCTGGGTGAGGAAATCGAGCTTGCGGCCGATGGGGCCTTCGCTCTCGAGCATCTCGCGAAACTGGACGACGTGGCTGTCGAGACGGCTGAGTTCCTCGCTGATGTCCCCGCGCTCGGCGGCGTAGATCATCTCCTGCTCGAGCCTCCCCTCGTCCACCTCGACGCCTCCTGCGATTTCTCGAACCCGCTCGCGCATCCGCTCGGTGAGGAGCCTGCGCGCCTCGGGCAGGCGTTCGCGTATCTCTTCGCACCCCTGCTTCACCGCGGCGAGGTGATCGCGGATGTCTTTCGCGAGCGCGCCGCCCTCTTTTTCACGCATGAGGCCTAGGGCGCCCAGCGCGTCGCCGAGGGATTCCATCAGGACGGCGCGGAGGTCGTCCTTGTCGGGTTCGGGTTCCTCGCTCTTGAGCAGGTCGCGGAAGCCGGTGAGTATCGAAAGGTCGACCTCGCCCGCGATTCCCAGTTCGCTTTTGAGCGATTTCAGGGTGGCGAGAAGGGATTTCGCGGCTTCGGCGTCGATGGGCGACGCGTGGTTCCCCTCCTCGCCCGAGCGGATATAGATGTCGAAACGTCCCCGGGAGAAGCGTTTTTTCACCGCCTCGCGCACCTCATTCTCGAGAGCGAGCGACCAGCGCGGGCCCCGGCAGGAGACCTCCAGATAGCGGTGGTTCACCGAGCGCGCCTCCACGCTTATGGAAGCCTCGCCCAGCGGCCTTTCTCCCGCGCCGTAACCCGTCATGCTGTCTATCATATTCCGCCCCTTGATGCGTTGTTAACAGTCCACCGGAAAGAGTCTACAATAATTTTCCGATCAGGGCCTGTCAATTTATGTAATCTCAGGGAAAACAGCGAATTCGGGTGGTATATGGATACTTTCGTGCTTCAGGCGATAGCGGAGGAATTGAGCGGGGATCTTCTGGGCGCGCGCCTGGAGAGAATCTCCCAGACCGACGCGCACACAATCGTCCTCTTTTTCCCAGGCGCGAAAAAACGAAAGCGCGCCCTGCTCATGAGCACGGACCCCGCGCACCCGCGCGTTCACCTGACGGTGGACCCTCCCCCGAGCCTGCCCGAAGCGCCCACCTTTTGCCGCGCGCTCAGGAAGCACTTGGGCGGTCTTCGCCTCACCCGCGCGGCGGCCGGAGAGTGGGAGCGCGTGCTCCAGTTCTCCTTCGAGCGGGGGGGCGGCAGCGGCGATTCCTTCGCGCTCATGGCGGAGGTGATGGGCCGCTGGAGCAACCTCGTGCTCCTGAGCGGCGCGACGGGCGAGATACTCGAAGCCAGGAGATTCGTCCCGCCCGGTCCCCACACGCCGAGGCCTCTTGAGAGAGGGGGCAGGTACCGGCTGCCGCCCGAACAGAAAAAGGCGAATCCGGGCGATCTCACCAGAGAGGCGATCCAGGGGATGATTCACGAAGCGGACCTTTCATCCGCCGGCCGGGAGGAATTCGCCAGGTGGCTGGTTCGTTCGGTCGCGGGCGTGAGCCCGGCCCTGGCGCGTGCGCTTGCGCGCGCTTCGGGCGCAAATGAGGGCTGGACCGGGGCGGCGGATACGCTGATGAGCGTCGTCGAGAGCTATCAGAAGAAAGAATTCTCCCCCGCATGGTTGCTGGGAGCGGACGGCGAACCCGTCAGCCTGAGCGCGGCCAGAATTCCCGGGGTGGATGCGGCCTCATACCGCGCGTTCGATTCCATGAACGAGGCGGCGGATGCGTTTTACGGGCGGCTCGTGAAAGGCTCCCGCCTTGGTGAGCGGAAAAAAAGAGTCGCCAGAACGCTCCGCCGCGCGGGGGAGCGGGTGCGCTCTTCCATCGAGGCGGTGCGGAGGGACCTGGCCTCCGCCGGGGAGGCGGAAGACGTGCTCAGGAAAGGGGAACTCCTGCTCGCGCATCTGGACGAGGTGGAGGAGAAGGCGAATGCTGTATCGGTTTCTTCGGAGAGCGGCCCTGTAGAGATCGCGCTCGACCCCAGGTTCACGCCCTCGGAGAACGCGCAGAAGTATTTCCGCCGCTACAAGAAGCTCAAGCGCCGCGCCTCGACCGGGCTGGCGCGTCTCCAGGAGATGGAAGAAGAGGAGAGGTTCATCGGCGCGCTGGCGTTCGATCTCGAAACGGCGGAGGAAACGGAAGACCTCCTGGGTGTGGAAGAAGCGCTGGCGCAGGCGGGCTACGCCGGGCGCGGGCGGGAGAAAAAGGCAAAAGACGCGCGCACGAAGGGCAGGCAGGCGGCGCGCGCCAGGCCCTACAGGCGGTTCGTCTCCCCCGCGGGGTGGGAGGTGGTCGTCGGCAAGAACGCGATGGGCAACGACGAGATGCTGAAAAGCGTGGGCCGGGCGGGCGACACCTGGCTTCACGCGCGCGGGGTTCCGGGCAGCCACGTTCTCCTGCGCCGCAGCGGCGACGGGCCGCCTTCGGAGCCGGATCCTGAAACGCTCGCACAGGCGGCGGCGTTCGCGGCGTATTTCAGCCGGGGCCGGACGGACTCCAAGCTCCAAGTCGCCTATCTCCCGTTCTCGCGCTTGAGGAAACCCAAGGGGCGGCGGCCCGGCCAGGTCCTGCTCGGCGCGCACGAGACGATACTCGTCGACCCGGACACAGGGAAACGGCTCTGCGAGGAATGGGAGGAGGTCGGCTGAGGAAGGTTATCGAATGTCTTTCCGGCCTGAAGGGGCGGTTCGCGAACCGCCCCTACGACTATTTGAACCATCCGTTTTGGCGCATAGGTTCCGTTCACATATTGGTGCAGATACAACCCGGCTACAAAGAGGAGCAGAGTTGCGCATCTGACTCCTGGTCGATAGATTTACTTTTCGCTACAGGTTCTGCTATTATACGTATGGTAAAATTGCCTGTGGGGAGGAGCCAGATGGACAATGAAACCAGGCAGGCTTTCAAAAAGATTCATGATCGGTTCGACAGCTTGGAATCGAAAATGGATGAAGGGTTTGAAGAAGTGAAGAACATGATGGATCACGGGTTTAGCCAGTTACTCCCGGAAGAACAATGGCCACCGAACGAACACGATCTCCAAAGGGCAGAAATTAGAAGGAAGCTATAACGCCAAGAGTTCTCAGATTCTACGAGTCATCTCCCAAGGAACTGTAATCATAGCGGCCTAACCTCCCTCCAGAATCTTCTTCAGGTTCGCCAGTTCGCGGATGTTCCTGAGCGTTCCGTCGCGGTGTCTGGCCTGGTTTTCGTATTCATCGCACTCGACCGTGTGGAGGATGTGGGTGTAGGGGCCTTCTTCCTCGAAATAGTAGCTGATGATCATGACGGGCGTTTTCGAGTCGCCCTCGAAATTGTGCCAGACGATCTGTTTATACGGCTCCCATACCATCATCTCCGAGACGTGCTCGGCCCCGTTCGTATAGACCTGGTGGAACCGGGCGCCCACGCCTGTTTTCTGCTCGGAAATGATTTTCACGCTCTGGCTGAAGTCCGCGATTTGCGGATGCGTCTCCACGTGGCCGATGAAGTCGAAGACTTTCTCGGCGGGAGCGCGTATTTTCTCGATGACAGCCACGGGAGGCATAAGCGTTCTCCTTTATATGAATTTCGCCAGGACCTGATTGGCCAGAAGGGTTCCCTTGTCGGACAGGCGAAGCCGGCCGTTCTCTCTCGCCACCAGGCCGGAATTCTCGAGTTCACGGAACAGTTCCCCGAACGCCTCTTCGGGGTCCGCGCCGCATTCTTGCGCGAGGCGCCCCAGCGAGACGCCCTCTTTCACCCGAAGGCCGAGCATCAGGGCCTCGCCGAGCGCTTTTTGGGGGTCGTCCACGCGCTCTTTGCCGACGGTGGGGTCGGCCGCGTTTTGCGCGTAGACGTCGGGCCTGGCGTGGTTCCACAGCCGCTTCCCGGCCATGAGGGAATGCGCGCCTGCGCCCAGGCCCAGGTAGTCTCCCCGCCGCCAGTAGTTCAGGTTGTGCCTGCACGCGAAGCCGGGCTTTGCGAAATTGCTGATCTCGTAACGCTCGTAGCCGGCGTCACCGAGAGCCGAATCCCTGAGTTCCCACATGCGGAGCGCCGTCTCCTCGTCGGGCAGGCCGTTCAACTCCCCCCGCGCCTGCCTCGCATGAAACGCCGTGCCCGGCTCGATGGTCAGCTCATAGGCGGAGAGATGCTCGGGGCCGAGGCCGAGAGCGCATTCGATGTCATGCGCCGCCGCCTCGATGGTCTGATACGGGATGCCGAACATGAGGTCGAGCGAGACGTTGGCGAAGCCCGCCTCGCGCGCGGAGCGGAAGGCGCGTTCAGCGTCGTCGCCCGTATGGACCCGGTCGAGCCTCTTGAGCGCTTCGTCGTCGAACGTCTGGACGCCGATGCTGATCCGGTTGACGCCCGCTTCTCTCAGCGCGCCGAAGCGCTCGGCCTCCGCCGCCCCGGGATTCGCCTCCAGGGTGATCTCGCAATCCGGGCCTGAATCGAACGTCGCGGCGATGAGGTCCAGAATCCGCCTCGTTTCTTCCGCCGGGAACAGCGAGGGCGTTCCCCCGCCGAAGAATATCGTGCCGACCTCCCGGCCCTCCAGAGAAAACGCCTCGGTGCGGCTTTTGATTTCCTCGGTCAGCGCGTCCGCGTAGCGGCGCGCCCAGTCCTCTTCGGCATGGCCTTTTTCCAGCAGGGTGTCCAGGGCGTAGGAGTTGAAATCGCAATACCCGCACTTGGCGATGCAGAAGGGGATGTGGATGTAAAGCGATAGCGGTTTCATGGCGTTTTCTTTTTGTCCGTGAAATAAAAGCCCCAAACCCTTTTTTCTATGATACCCTTCCTTTCCATCATTTTGGAAAGCCGAAGGGGAGCAGAGGTGGTCGTTCACACGCTATCCACCGAGGAGAGACTGCGCGTCATCCAGCGGGTGGGGCACGTGCTCAATTCGAGTTTGGACATGGAAGTCGTCTTCAGCCGCGTGGCGCACGAGGCGAAGGCGATCTTCCCGCTGGATCATTTCGTGCTCTATCTCGTCAACCCGGACAAGAAGACCTACACCATCCGTGTGCTCGCCTCGGGCGATGAGATACTCGAAGCGCCTCAAGAGGACATCCCGCTCGAGGGCGGCACGCTGGGCTGGCTCATCGAGCACCGGGAAGCACCGTATATGATTTACAAGGACTTGGACAGGCAGCGCCCCTTCGCCGAGGATGAAAGCGTTTTCCGGCGCGGCCTCAGGAGCGGCATTCGCGCGCCGCTCGTTATCGGCGAAGAGGTTTTCGGCGAAATCGCCGTGGCCAGCGCCATGCCCGACCAGTTCACCGAGGAGATGGCGGAGTTTCTCTGCGAACTCACGCCGGCCATCGCCACGGCGGTGGCGAATGCGCAGGCGTACGCCGAACTCGAAGGCATCAAGGACGGTTTTCACCGGGAGACGCTCCATCTTCGGGATCAGATCCAGGAGATACACAGTTCGGACAAGCTCATCGGTTCGAGCCAGGCGGTGGAAGACGTCCGGGAGCTGATCGCCCAGGTCGCGCCGACGGAAGCCACGGTGCTCATCCTGGGCGAGACGGGAACCGGCAAGGAGCTGGTCGCGCGCGGCATTCACCATCTGAGCGAACGGCGAAACCGCGTGCTGGTGAAGGTGAACTGCGCGGCGCTGCAGGAGACGCTGCTGCTGAGCGAGTTGTTCGGCTACGAGAAGGGCGCGTTTACGGGGGCGGTGAGGAGAAAGCAGGGCCGCTTCGAGATTGCGGACAAGGGCACGATTTTTCTCGACGAGATCGGCGAAATCTCCCCCGAGGCGCAGGTGAAAATCCTGAGGGTCATGCAGGAGAAGGAATTCGAGAGAGTGGGCGGCACCGAGACGCTGAAGGTGGACGTGCGGATCATCGCCGCCACGAACAGGGACCTGGAGGAAGAAGTCCGCCGGGGCCGGTTTCGCGACGATCTCTACTTCCGCCTGAACGTGATACCCATCGAAACGCCGCCGCTCAGGGAGCGCAAGGAAGACATTCCCGAACTCGTCGATTATTTCGTGAGAAAACACGGGCCGCGGATGAACCGGCGCATCGAATCGGTGGATCCCCGGGCGATCGAGCGGCTCATGCGGTACGACTGGCCCGGCAACATCCGTGAACTCGAGAACGTGGTGGAGCGCGGGCTCGTTCTGGGGCGCGGCCGCGTTCTCCGGTTCGACAGGCAGCTTCTGGGCGAGGCGCCCCCGTCGGCGAGGGAGAGCGAGTTCACCTCGCTCGAGGAATACGAAAGACGCTATATCCTGCGGGTGCTCGAGCATGCGGGCGGGCGGGTTTCCGGAGAGCGGGGCGCCGCCCGCATACTGGGGATGAAGCCCACGACGCTCCAGAGCCGGATGAAGAAGCTGGGCATCGAACCCCGCCGCGAGTTCAGGAGAGCGAACGGCCAGGCGGGATGAATCATTACGAAGGACCTGAGGCGCAAGGAGAGATTTGATGGACAGGGCGATTTGGGCGACGTGGTACGACTTGCCCGCCGACGGGGCGAACGAATTTATTTCCTGGCTGCACGAGGTGCATCTGCCCGAGATGCTGGAACGATCCGGCTACCTGTGGGCGGCGCACGTGGACAACGACAAGAGCGAAGAGCGAAAAGAGAACGTGAACCGGCGCCTCACGCACACCAACGACCCTTCCGTTCCGGCCGGCAACGGGTATCTGATGCTGTTCGGCGCGGAGAGCGTCCACACCTTCCTGAATCCCTCTCCTGCGCAGTTGGCCGAAGGCCGGGGGCCGGACGAGCGCGAGATGCTGGGATTGCGCGGGGGTGTGCGCGAGTGCGTTTTCGTGGAGACGGGGCGTATCGACGGCCCCGAGATAGGGCAGCGCGCCCCGGGCATCACGCCGGGGCCCAGAATCCAGATGGGGAGCTTCAACAGCAACGCGCTCGCGAATGAAGAGGGCATGGGCGCATGGTACGTCCAGCTCCGCTTTCCGCGCATGCAGACCCTGGAGGGCTGCGTGGGCATGCGCAAGCTGGTTTCGGTCTGCGGCTGGGCCAAGCACGCCGTGCTCTATGAGTTCGACCTGAACACTTCCGTCGAGCATTATTTCCAGAAGGAACTGGAGAGCGAGGACTGGTCGCGCGAGATGGTGGGCAGCCTCGTGCACGCGCCCGGCTCGCCCAGCACCGGAAAGCGCATCTGGCCGCCTGTCGATTCGCCTTGAGGGGCGCTGCCTGGAATTCCCCGGCTTGAAAACCAACCCCCCCTACCCCCCCTTGTCAGGGGGGTATAAAGAGGCGATGCGCCCCCGCCGGGCTGCGGGGGTTTTGCTTTTTCTTGCCCCCCTGACAAGGGGGGGTAGGGGGGGTTGCCTTTATCCCCCGACAAGGGGGACTTTTTAATGGCCCCCGTGGCGGATTCCTGAAGTCTTAGAATGAAACCGCCGGGGCCTCGCGTGAGACCCCGGCGGTTTTTTCTGTGAAGCCTATTTTTTCTTCACGCCGATGCTGGCGAAAATTTTTCCGAAGCGTTCATACTCGTCCGCGATGTCTTTTTTGAGCGCCTCGCCGTAGAGCGGCGTGGGCACTTCGCCCATTTTGCTGATGAGTCTCAAGTAGGACTTGTTCTTGAGCAGCTTCTTGAAACCCTCCACGAGGAAGTCGACGCGGTCCTGCGGGATACCCTTGGGCCCGATGTAGAAACGCTTCGACGCCAGCAGGAAGTCCACCCCGTTCTCCTTCATCGTCGGGACCTTGGGGAACAATTTCACCCGTTTCTCCGAGCAGACGCCCAGGATGTTCAACTGCCCGCGCCTGTAGCGTCCCAGCGTGCCGCCCGTGGCGGGAAGCGCGCCCGCGCTGTCCACGTGGCCGCCGAGCATGGCGCGGAAGGCGGGGCCGCCGCCCTTGAAGGGAACGTGGTTCAGCTTGATGCCCGTGTCGGCCATGATCTTGAGGATCATCAGGTGCCCCGTGCCGTAGACGCCCGAGGAGCCGTAGCTCACCTTGCCGGGGTTTTTCCTGGCCGCCGCGGCGAACTCCTTGAAATTCTTCCAGGGCTTCGACGCCGGGGAGACCATCATGTAGTCCGCCTTGTTGATCATGAAAATCGGCACGAAGTCCTTGAGCGGGTCGAAGCCCATGTTGCGCACGTGCGGGCCGATGGTGAGATGGGAGGCGGAGGCCAGCATGATGGTGTGGCCGTCGGGCTTCGCGCGCTTGAGCGCCGTCATCCCGATTTTTCCGCCGCCGCCCGGCATGAGCTGCACGATCATCGGCTGGCCGAAATAGTCGTTGGCGACGCTCGCCACGGCGCGGGAGTTCATGTCGTGCGAACCGCCCGCGCCCAGGGCCACGATGACGCGGATGGGTTTCCAGGGAAACTTTCTGGCGGCCTCCGCAGGCGTCGCGCTCGCCACGAATACGAGTGCGAGCGCAAGCGCGAGTCCTGCCGGGAGCAATTTGGTGGTTTTCATGTCCGGTCTCCTTTGGGTAGGCATCTATTCGCCCCCGGGCGTCGCCCAGGGCCGCTTCCAGATGCTCATGAAAAGAATCAGTGCGGCCAGAAGGATGAAGAACAGCGATATCGGGCGCGTGAAGAACACCGAGTAATCGCCTTGCGAGAGCAGAAGGGCCTGCTTGAAGGAGCGCTCCGCCATCGGCGTGATGATGTAGGCGATGACCAGGGGCGCGAGCGGGTAGTTCATCTTCCGGAGAAGGTAGCCGAACACGCCCGCGATGAGGGAGAGTTCCACGTCGCCCAGGTTGTTCTGGAAGATGTAGCCCCCCACCACGCAGAACATGATGATGCACGGCAGCAGCAGCGACTGCCGGATGGTGACCACCCAGGCGAATATGCCGGTGAGCAGCCAGCCCTGGACGAGCATGATGGGGTTTCCGATGAGGAGCAGGGTGAAGATGGCGTACATCGTCGTGGCGTTTTCTTCGAACAGCGACGGCCCGGGCCTTAAGCCCTGCGCGATGAACGCCCCCATCAGGATGGCCGCCGTCCCCCCGCCGGGGATTCCGAGCGTGAGGGTGGGGATGAGGTCCGCCCCCGCAACGGCGCTGTTGGCGGCTTCGGCCGCCGCCACGCCCTCGTAGCTGCCTTTGCCGAATTCCTCTGGTTTCTTCGAAGCCCGCTTCGCCGCGCCGTAGCCGATGAAGGTGGCGATGGATGAACCCGTCCCCGGGATCGCGCCGACGATGGTGCCGATGATCGAGGAGCGGAAGATCGTCCTGCCCGAGGCGGTGAATTCCTCCAGCTTGAGCGAGCGTCCGCCCCTTAAGTGTGAGGTCGGCGGTTTTTCGGCGAGTTGGGATATCTTCTTCTCCGCCTGTATGAGCACCTCGCTCACCGCGAACAGGCCGATGAGCAGGGGAACGAGGCCGATGCCGCCCTCGAGCGTGGGCAGGCCGAAGGTGAACCGCTCCGCGCCCGAGATGGCGTCGAGTCCCACGAGGCCGAACATCAGCCCGATGAGGGCGGAGAGGATGCCCTTCGATACCGATGCGCCCGTGACGCTCGATATGACGGTGAGGCCCATGACGAGCAGCCCGAAGAAATCCGCCGGCCCGAACTTGAGCGCCATCGCCGCGAGCGGGATGGCCGCGACGATGAGCGCGATGTCGCTGAACGTGTCGCCCAGGGTGGAGGAGTAGAGCGACATCTGGATCGCGCTTTTCGCCTCGCCCTTCTGGGCGAGGGGGTATCCGTCGAGACAGGTGGCCGCCGCCGGCGGCGTGCCGGGCGTGTTGACGAGGATCGCCGGAATCGAGCCGCCGAAAAGCGCGCCCTTGTGAACGCCCAGCAGGAAGGGAATCCCCAGCGTGGGCGCCATGAAGAAGGAAAACGGTACGAGAATCGCCGTCGCCATCACGCCGGTGAGGCCGGGAATCGCGCCGACGGTGATGCCTGCGAAGACGCCGACCGCCACCATGCCCAGCGCCTCGAAGGTGAGCGCGATCGAGATGCCCTCCAGGATCTGTTCGATCACGGGAACAGGCTCCCCTCGGGCAGGACGACCTGAAAGCTGAACCAGAAGAAATAGGTGAGGAACAGCGGGAACAGAATGGCGGCCGAGACGAGCAGGCGCCAGTTCCTGATTCCGAGCATGTAGATAATGGCGGCCATGAAAAAGGGTGAGGTATAAGAGAACCCGAAGAGCTTGAGCGCCTGCACGTAGAGGAATGTGAGGACGAGGACGGCGCAGACCCGGGTGAGCGAGCCCCTGGCGTCGTCCCACAACCGTTCGCCGGAAAAATTCTTGAGCGCGGCGCCCATCATCAGCACACAGGTCACGGCGAAGAGCGCCATGGTGAACTGCGGGAAGAACTCGGGCCGCAGAACGGCGGGCGTGGATTCGTCGATGGGGATGGAGGAGACGATCTGGTAGGGGATGATATACGTGAATGCCGCGATGGTGAACACGAGAAAAGCGACGCCCGTTATCAGATCGGCCTTGCGCATGCCTGGTCCCGTTCTCTTCGCGCCGTAGGCGTTCGAACCGCCCGGCGCTGCGGGCAACCGCTCATGGATCGTTCACGTTCGAGCGGCGCTCGCCTTCCGGTAGATTTTCTCTTTATGGGAAATAATGTATCTTCATTGCTCATTTCGCGCAATCGAGATGAGGGGGTCGGCTCCTTTTCGGCTTGCGTCTTTGAGGAGAGGGATATGTTCGAGACCACGCGCGGCGCCGTGGACGTGGGACTTTCCACGAGGAACACCGCCGCAATGAAGAAGTTCTACACCGAGGTTCTGGGTCTGGAAGAAGCGGCGGTCATCGACGTGCCGGGCGATTTCGTGCGCGCGGCGGGCTTCGCGCAAGAGGGCGTGAAGCTCCACGCCCTGAAATCGGGCGAGGTTTTGATAAAGCTTCTCGAATTCCCCGAAAGCCCCGCCACCGGGAGCGACCCGCTGGCGGATTCGGCCGCCGGGTTCCGCTACCTCACCTTCTGGGTGAAGGACATGGAGGCCGCCGTGGCGCACTTGCAAGACGCGGGCGTGGAACTGCTCTCCGGCATCCTGTCCCGCGTGCCCGAGCGAAAGACGATCTTCTTCAAAGACCCCGACGGCAACCTGCTCGAACTCAACTGGGTGGACCCGGCGGTTTGAGGTAATACGAATGCACAGGCTTTTTCAATCCATACCTGACAGGAGATAAGAAAGGATGAAACTGACGTACGATCACATTCATTGCGTGCACACCGACGTGGACGAGGCGGTAGGCTTTTACGTGAACGTTTTCGGAGCGACCGAGACCAACCGCATCGACAGGGGCGGCGCGCCGCAGGTCTATCTCGACGTGCACGGGACGAGCGTCATCATTCGCGGCAAGCGCGACGGCGAGGAACTCGCGGCGGGGCCGGGCGGCTGGCCGCGCTACAGCATCGATCACTACGCGTTCTGCGTGGAGGGCAAACTCGCCGATGCCGTCGCCGAGGTCCGCGCGAACGGCGGAAACGTCGTCGCCGAAGGCGAGGCGGACGAGCTCTGGTTCGCCTACGTGGAAGGCCCCGACGGCGTCGTCGTCGAACTGATGGAGATGAAGTAAGAGACTGCAAACCGCGCCCCGCGGCTGCGGACGAGAGGGACACCCGGCATGTTTCAGAGAATCTTTTTCGCGGCCGTCGTCTCGGGCGTGATAGCGGGGCTTTTCGCCACCGCGGTCCAGTCGACCCAGGTCATCCCCCTGATATACGAAGCCGAAAAATACGAGAAGCGAGAACCCGTCCCCCTCCCGCAAACCCATGAGGATCACCCGGAAGAGGGCGGGGATTCCTCGCGCCTGGCGCTCACCCTCGTCTCGAACGTCGTCTCGGGCGTCGGTTTCGCGCTCTTGCTCGTCGGTTGCATCGCCCTGCGCGGGGATGTGGACTGGCGGCGGGGAATTCTCTGGGGCGTGGGCGGATTCGTCGTCTTCTCTCTCGCGCCCGCCATCGGATTGCCGCCGGAACTCCCCGGCGTCGACGCGGCCCCTTTGCCCCACAGGCAACTCTGGTGGGTTCTCACGGTCGTGTCTACAGCGGCGGGCCTGGCCCTTCTGGCCTTCAAGCCGGGAGTGTCCTTCAAGGCGCTGGGGGTCGTCCTCATCGTCTTGCCGCACGCGGTCGGCGCCCCTCACTCCGATACGGGCGGCGGACTGGTCCCCCAGGCGCTTCTCGAGAGGTTCATCCTCACGGCGCTCATGGCCTCGGCCGCCTTCTGGGTCGTCCTGGGCCTTTGCGCGGGCTATTTCTTCAACCGTCTGAAGGGGGAATAATTCGATTTGAATGCCGGAGCGGCCGATAAATCCGGCCCCCTCCGTGGATTCCTCCCCGAACGCCGGGACGCTCGCCGAGGAATCTTCGGAGAAGCCGCGACCGAAGCCGGGGCGTTTTAGGGAGGGGGCGCCTGGTTTTGTTTTTCGATGAGATGCCTGATGCCGGCGGAGGCCTCGCGAATGCCGGCGGACGCTTCGCGAATGCCGGCGCCGATGTCCGCGAGCATTTCGCCTTGTTGTCTGAACGCTTCTCCTTGCTGCCGGAACGCTTCTCCTTGCTGCCGGAACGCCTCTCCTTGCTGTCGGAGCGCCTCTCTGGACGCCTCTCTTTCTTGCCGAAGCGCTTCCCCTTGTTGCCGGAGCGCCTCTTCCTGGCGTTTGGAATCCTCTCTGAACGCTTCTCCCTGTTGCCGAAGCGTTTCCCCCTGTTGCCGGATCATTTCCTCCAGATTATCGAGGTGGCGGTTTCTTTCCTTCGACGCCTCCCGCATCTGTATCAATCCGGCCCGGATGAAATAGCACTGCGCAAAGGCGGCGAACAAGATGGCCAGAGGCGTCAGGAATACGCCCAGCACTTCGAGGATGGTGACGTCGTTGGGGACGCCCATGGTTTCCCTGTCCTTTCCCTCGTGTAAATGACGGCACCTGAATTGTAGGAGAAGCGCGAAGCGGCGGCAACCCCTGGTCGCTTTGGTCCGGTCGTCTTCGCCGTTCGCCGCCATCTCCGGCGAAAGGCATCTTCAGGTATGACGGTAAATGGTAAAATTATGATATATCGTCATTTTGTGGGCTTTCTCCGGATGCTTCTCATCGCGCATATCGCGTTGTAAAGCCTTGTAAGTTTGATGGTTCGTTAGATTTCCGTGTTTTGGCACGATTGTTGCTTGTAATATAGGGAAAGCAGTTTCCTGAGTACCGCAGTATGAGGGAAAGGAGGCGCGAGATGGAATTCATCAAGATGTACGTGGTGGCGGGTCTTCCGGTTTTGTTCGTATTCGCCGCGATTTGGCGGTTCATGACCTCCAGCATCATCCATCAGCCTCCGGCGAAAACAGCGCAGACGAATGACGCCAGGATAGCCCTGGTCGAAACGAAATTGCTGGACGCCATCGACCCACAATCGGAATTGCGGAAAGCCGCTTAGAAACACGGCTCAGGAATTCGGGAAACGGAGAGAAACCATGTATGAGCGAATACTGATTCCCCTGGACGGTTCTCAAGAGGCGGAAGCCGCCGCCCATGAGGTGGTTCACCTCTCGATGAATCCGGAGGTTGTTCATCTGCAATTGGTGGAAAACGGCGTCATGCAGTCGAGACAGCTGGAAGGCTACACGATGTACGCCGATCAGATTCAGGATGCGCGCACGCGGTGCGGAGAGGAGTATCTGCAGCCCTTGCGGAGAATGTTGGGAGACAAGGGTCTGCACGTGGAGACTTCCGTGACGAACGGCGACCCGCTCCATGAGGTGGCCGAGGCGGCGGAGAAACTGGACGCCGACCTCATTCTCCTGGGCGCCGGAGAGGGCGGGTGGCTGAGACGGAGCCTCGGACTGGCGCGCATCGCCCCGCGTCTCGCGAAGAAAGTGAAAGCCCACGTCCTGCTGGTTCAGGGACTGATGAAACCGGAAGTGGCTCTTCAGAGAGCCGCATAGAAAATCCTGCCGTGGCCCAACCACTGGGCCGCGCCCCACATACCTCCCCCTCGGCGGCCCGCGCCATCCGGCAAGGGGCCGCCGGGAGGGGAATCCTCACTTTACACCATTAGAGTCGTTCCGAAGCCAGGGCCCGGATGCTAGAATCTCGCCTCATCCACGAATTGCGTAAGGAGTGAGGGGTGAGAATCGGAATCCTGTGTCGCGATGCCACCTTGCACGGCGTGCGGAGAATCTCCGAGTGCGGCAGGCGCAGAAAGCACCGGGTGCGCGTACTCGATCCGTACCGCTTCCTGCTGAAACTCAGCGAGGGGGAGATATCGCTCGAATTCAGGGGGAAGCCTTTCCCGGGGGCGGACGTATATCTCCCGCGCCTGGGGGCGAACATCTCCGAGCATTCCCTGGCGCTCATCCGCCACCTGGAAGCCTCAGGCGCGTTGGTCGTCAACAACGCGCGCGCGATCGAGACGGCGCGGGACAAGCTGCGCACCCTGCAGCTTCTGGCGCAGGAAGGACTTCCGGTGCCGAAGACGGCGTTCGCGCCCGATCCGGCGTATCTGCGCGCGGCGCTGGGTAGCGTGGGCGGCGCGCCCGTCGTCATGAAGCTGCCTCGCGGCACGCAGGGCAAGGGCGTCATGCGCGCCCGCGACGTCGAAGAAGCGCAGGCCATCTCCGAGGTGATGTGGAACTTACAGCGCGACGCCATCGTCCAGGAATACGTCGAAGAAGCAAGGCGTGGGGATTTGCGGATCATCGTCGTGGGCGGTGAAGTGGCGGCCGCCGTGAGAAGACGCGCCTCGCGGGATGAGTTTCGCACGAACCTGCACCGCGGCGGTTCGGTCCGTAAAATCACCCCGACCAGGCGCGCCTCTGAGCTGGCGAAAAGCGCCGCGGAGTTGTGCGGCCTGGAAATCGCGGGCGTGGACCTGCTGGAGACGAAAAGGGGGCCGTTGGTTCTGGAGGTGAACGCCGCCCCCGGTTTCGAGGGCGTGGAGCGCGCGGGCGGTCCCGAAGTGGCGCCCGTCATCCTCGATCACGTCGAGCGGCGTTTTGAGGAATGGAAGAAGAAAAAGGGGTGAATCGTTTGCCGGTCGTTTCGCCCCGGCCTATAATCCACAGCCGGTCTTGAAGGATTGATGAGGGAGACTCGAATTGAGCGACATCGACGCCATATGCCTTGCGGCGAGGAGCGCCGCGCTCGCACTCGCGCCCCTGGGCGATGGGGTGCGGAATCGCGTCCTGGCCGCCATGGCGGATGCGATTGACGAAAACTCAGGAGCTATCCTCGAAGCGAACGCGCGAGACGCCGCCGCGGCGGAGCCCCTCGTTGCGAGCGGGGAGATGTCCGAGCCCTTGCTGAGGCGCCTGGAACTCAGCGAGCGCAAAGTCGCGCAGATGGCCGAAGGCGTGCGCGCGGTGGCCGCCCTGCCCGATCCGCTGGGCGTGGCGCGCATGGCGACGCTGCTCGATGAGGAGTTGACGCTCAGGCGGGTCACCTGTCCTTTGGGCGTGGTCGCCGCCGTGTTCGAGTCCCGGCCCGACGCGCTGGTGCAGATCGCCTCGCTCTGCCTCAAATCCGGCAACGCCGCCATCCTGAAAGGGGGGCGCGAGGCCGCGCACACGAACCGCCTGATGACCGAACTTTTAAGAGACGCGGCGTCATCGACGGGCGAGGTTCCCGCAGACGCGCTGCAGCTCGTCGAGGCGCGCGAGGACGTGCAGGCGCTTTTATCGCGAGATGACGCGGTCGACCTGCTCATCCCGCGCGGGAGCAACGAGTTCGTCCGCTACATCAAGGAGCACTCGAACATCCCGGTGCTCGGCCACGCGGACGGCATCTGTCATCTCTACGTGGACGAGGCGGCGGAGACGGAGATGGCCGTGCGCCTCGCGTTCGACGCCAAGACGCAATACCCCGCCGTCTGCAACGCCATCGAGACGCTCCTGGTGCACGAGAACAAAGCGGGCGAGTTCCTCCCACGGGCCGCCGAGGCGTTAAAGGAGAAGGGAGTCGCCATCCGGGGCTGCGACGCCACGCGGGCGATTCTGAAGAATGCGGGCGCGGCGACGGAGGAAGACTGGGAGACGGAGTATCTGGACTTGATCCTCTCCGTCCGGGTGGTGGAATCACTCGAAGAGGCCGTCGACCACATCAACCGCTACGGCTCGCGCCACACCGACGCCATCGTGACTTCCGACGAGGCGGCGGCGCGGACGTTTCTCTCCAGAGTCGACGCCGCCAGCGTCATGTGGAACGCGTCCACGCGCCTGGCGGATGGCTTCCGCTACGGCTTCGGCGCCGAGGTGGGGATCGCCACGGACAAGATTCACGCCCGCGGCCCCGTGGGTCTCGAAGGCCTGGTGACCTACAAGTACCAGATCGAGGGAAACGGCCACCTCGTCTCGGACTACGAGGGAGCGGACGCGCGGGCGTTTCTCCACAGGCCGATTCCCTTGAACGAATAGAGCGCTCGGGACGCCTTGGAACTTGGGCAAGTGGGTCGCCGCTTCGTTCCTCGTCCTGGGCGGCGCGCTCGTCGTCTTTTTATTCATCTTCCGGAACCCCAAACAGGAAGAAGCGCTCCTCACCACGGGCGAAGGTGCGGTGATCTTCGCGCAGACCTGCGCCGCCTGCCACGGGGAGCGCGGCGAGGGCAGGCGCGAACTGGGAAACCCCCTGCGCGGCCGCGCGCTTCCTCTCGCCTATACGAAAGAGGTTATCAGGCGGGGCAGGAACAGGATGCCCGCCCTGCCCCACATCCGGGGCGAGGCGCTCGAGAACGTGGCGAGATACGTGAATCGCCTGCCGTGAATCTGATGGCAGGGCGTGAACCACGGCGATGATGATGCGTCGCCTTCGGAGTTGTTGAAAATGCCCTCACCGGGGGGCGTCGATTTTACCCCCTGGCAAGGCGCTTTTGAAAAAGTCTCCCTTTTCAGGGGATAAAGGCAACCCCCCCTACCCCCCCTTGTCAGGGGGGTAAAAAAGGCGGCACCCGCCACCGGTAGAGGGGCTTTTGTTTTTTCTTGCCCCCCTGACAAGGGGGGGTAGGGGGGGTTGCCTGAGGCGGCGAAAAGCAAGAGAGACACGACCTCCTCCCTCGTCGGCTCCATGCCCCGAATCACGAAATCAGGACTTTTTCAACAACCCCTCAAGGTGTAGTGATTTCTTGTCAACGAGGGTATTTTCAAGGTAGCTAATCCGTAAGGGGTAATCCAACCCCCCTCTCCATCCTCAACCTCTTGCGCCGGAAATCACCCCTCGCTTCGCTCGGCGGTCCTCACCGCGAACGAGAAGCAGACGCCGCTGAAGACGAGCATGATGATGAGGGACATCCAGAGCCCCGGCAGGTTGGCCACGGCGTCCGGCGCGCTCAGGTAGAGCGTTCTCCTCAGGGCCGCCACGCCGTAGGTGAGCGGGTTCACCTGCATGACGAGGCCGATGAGCGGGTGCGCGCCCGCGACCGGGAACACCGCGCCCGAGAGCAGCCACAAGGGGATGAGCAGGAGGTTCATGATGGAGTGGAACCCCTGGGTGGATTCGATTCGCCAGGCGAGCAGAAGGCCGAGCGCGGTCAGCGCGAAGCCGATCAGGCCCATCACCAGCACCGAGGCGAGGGCGGCCTCCAGATTGAGCGGAACGCCCGCCAGGGGGGTGGCGGCGAGCAGGAGGACGCCTTGCAGCAGCGCGAGCGTCGTTCCGCCCAGCACCTGCCCCAGCACGATGGCCGAGCGCGGAACGGGGGCCGCGAGCACGCCCTGTAAGAAGCGCGCCTTTCTGTCGTCCACCACGGCGAAGGTGGAGAAAATCGCCGTGAAGAGCACCACCATGGCGATGATGCCCGGGTAGAAGTATTCCAGATACCCCTCCCCCCCTCCGCCCGCGTAGCGGAAGTTTTTTCCGAAGCCGCTGCCCAGCAGCAGCCAGAACAGGACGGGCTGGCCGAACGCGCCGATGATGCGGCTGCGCTGGCGCACGAAGCGCACGATCTCGCGCTGCCAGATCGTTCCCGCGCAAAGGAGATAGGGGGTCATGATTTTCTCGCATCCGCGGCGGGGAGGTCCGCATCCGCGTCGATGAAGCGTTTGCCCGTCTTGCCTATGAACACGTCCTCGAGCGTGGGCTTGCCGAGCGTGATGGAGCGCACCTCGCCGGGAAACGCCTCTGCGATTCTGGGGATGGCGGCGTGCGCGTCGCGCATCTCAGCGCGCAGGGAGCCGTCCACGCTCCTGACCTCACACGAGAACATCGCTTCCAGCTTCACGCGCAGGGATTCGGGGTCTCCCGCCTCGATGCTCAGCACCTCGCCGCCCACTTCCTTTTTGAGCGCGTCTGGCGCGCCGATGGCGACGAGGTCCCCCTCGTGGATGACGCCCACCCGATCCGCGTGGTCGGCCTCCCCGATGAAGTGCGTGGTGAGTACGACCGTGGTGTTCGTCTCGCTTCGCAGGCGCTTGAGCTCGTTTCTGAAATCGATCCTGGCCCCGGGGTCGAGGCCGGTGCTGGGCTCGTCGAGGAACAATATCTCGGGCCGGGGCAGGAGCGCCTTGGCGAGCTCCACCCTGCGCTGGAGCCCGCCCGAGAGGGTCTCGACGTAATCCTTTTTCCTGTCGCTGATTCCGAATTGCGCGAGGAGCGCGTCGGCCGCGTTTCGCAGCGGAGCGCCCAACATGCCGTGGAGCCTCCCGTGGTGGATCATGTTCTCGAACACGGTGAGCTTGGGGTCCAGGCCGGGCTGCTGGAAGACGACGCCGATTTTCCTGCGCACCGCATGGGGCGCGTCGCGCACCGAATGGCCGAAGACTTGCGCGTCGCCCGCGGTGGGGCGCATGAGGGTGGTGATGATGCGGAAGAGAGTCGTCTTGCCGCCGCCGTTCGGGCCCAGGAGCGCGAAGATCTCGCCCTCCGAAACCTCGAAGCGCACGTCCTTGAGCGCTGTGCGGCTCCCGTAGCGGTGGGTGACGCCCTGGACGTCCAGGGCGGGGCCGGGGTTCTGGTTCAATTCAATCAGTCCCCATCATCTTCGGGTGAGAATTTCCGGTTGAAAAAGTAATCCGCGTTCAGCCAGATGGCGCGGGAGTAGCGAAACGAGAATAGCGGAATCAGGATGCAAAGCCCACCCCAGACGATGAGGTGCGTCGTAAGGCCCGGCGCGAAGTAGGTTTCGGTGAGCAGATAGCCGCCCAGGCAGATGATGACCGTGATGGCGTAGTTGATGTAGATGGCGCCGACGAAATAGCCCTGCTCACGCTCGATCAGGTAGCCGCAGCCCGGGCATCGCTCGTGCATGCGGAATGGCCCCGTGAAAAGGGGCTCGGGGCATCTCGGGCACATCAGGGCGCACCCGCGCCTGAGGGCGCGCAGGAATCCTCTCATGCCCTCGGGTAGAACACGTAGAGGAGCAGATAGACCGCGACTCCGGTGAACGAGACATAGAGCCAGATGGGGTACGTCCAGCGGGCGATGCGGCGGTGCCGCTCGAAATCCCCCCGCCACGCCCTGTAGAGGGTGATGACCGCCATGGGCGGCACCAGGACGGCCAGGACCGAATGCGTGATGAGAATGGTGAAATAGACCGGGCGAATCCAGCCCTCACCGGTGAAACCGACCGAGCCCACGTTGTAGTGGTAGATGAGGTAGGAGATCAGGAACAGGGTGGAGACGATGAACGCGCTCACCATGCAGCGCTTGTGAGCCTCCACGTTTTTCACGTAGATGCGCCTGACCCCCGCCATGAGGAGAAAAGCGCTGGTGGCGTTCAACAAGGCGTTCAGGGTGGGCAGATCTCGAAGCGACATGAATTTTTGGTTTTTTTGAAGAGTCTGGCGGCGGTCGGGAGCGGCCTAGAAATCCGGCAGCACCATCAGCACCACGAACACGCACAGCACGAGCGGTATCATGGCGATGAAGCCCAGCGCCACTTTCTCGAACTTCAGGTGCATGAAGTAAAGCGCCACGAGCGCCGCCTTGGCAACGGCCATGATGACGAGGAGCGCGCCCTTCAGGAGTTGCGGATAGGCGGGGCTCGCCTCGGGTATGCCTGCCAGAACCTCGAGAATCGTGAGCGCCAGGAGCCACCAGAAGATGGCCATGTAGCTCACGTGGTGATCGTCGTGTTGCGCGTGGCTTTCGCTTGCCATGATGTATGTGCTCTCCCTCGAACGAACCGGGCGCGCCGGGGACGCGCCCGGGATGGTTACAGCAGATAGATGAACGTGAACACGAGAATCCAGACGAGGTCCACGAAGTGCCAGTAGAGGCCCGCGATTTCCACCTCGTTCCAGTTCGTCGCCGAATAAACGCCCTTTTTGCCGCGCATCGCGATGACGGCCAGATAGATGACGCCGCCGGTCACGTGCATGCCGTGGAAGCCCGTGATGATGTAGAAGGTGGTGCCGAAGAGGCTGTCGCCCCACTTGTTCTCGGCGAGGCCCAACCCCAGGTTGATCAGGTGGGTCCACTCGTAGGCCTGCAATGCCAGGAAGATAAGGCCGCCGCCTACGGTGAGCCACATGTACTTGACCAGCCCCTCCTGATCGCCTTTCTTGATGGCGTCCAGGCCCTTCACCATCGTCACGCTGCTGCATATGAGCAGGAACGTCATGAACGCGGTGAGCGAGATGCCCAGCACCTCGGTGGGGTTCGGCCAGTTCGCGCTGTTGCCCCGCATGATGGCGTAGCCCGCCAGCAAGGTTCCGAACGACATGGCGTCGCCCGCCAGAAATACCCACATCCCCAACTTGCCCCAACTTTCGGGGGTAAGCGGGGTTTCCGCTGGTTCCACTCCGTGGGCGTGATCCACGGCGGCGGCTTCACTCACTGCGCCTTCTCCTTCTTAATCGGTAAAAATGCCTTTGTTCGCCGGCGCTCTTTTCGCGCGCCGGGAATTGTATACGAAATAACCGCCCGTGACCGTGGCGATCACGAACGGCATGCTGATCAGGAAACCCATGCTCCAGAGAAAACCGGGTTCGCTGTCCACTCCGCAAACCGCGCAGGCGAAGGCGTAATCCTGCACGGACAGGACGAGGCCCAAAGCTGCGGCGATGAGAATGGCAACGACTGGTTTCACCTGAATCTCCTTGAGGCGAGTATGCCACCCGCTTCGCGAAAGTGTCAACGTTTCAAGCCTTTCCTGCGTCATCAGAGCAGGTAGACCAGGTAGAACAGAATCGGCCAAAGCCCCACCACGAGATGCCAGTACATCGCGCATGCGACCACCCCGCCCGAGTTGCGGGCGGAGTATTTTCCCAGATGCGCGCGAACGAGAACGGCGACCAGCCAGACGACCGCGCTCAGCACGTGAAACCCGTGCGTTCCGATGATGGAGTAGAAGAGCGAGCCGTACACGTTCGCCGACGCGGTGAGTCCGAAGCTGACCAGCCGCACCCATTCATATCCCTGGATGGCGAGGAATACGACGCCCAGAACGCCCGTGACCGTGAGCAGGCGCGGCAGGGCCTTCGCGTCGCCTCTTTTGAGCGCAAGCTGCGCGCGGACCATCGTGTAGCTGCTCAGCAGCAAGAAGGCCGTGTTGACGGCGGTCACTTCCACGGGCAGGCGCGGCTGAAAGGGCGGCGGCCAGGGCTTCCCGCTGAAGCGGAAGACCAGGAAGGCCCCGATCAGGCCCGAGAAGAACATGATTTCGGCCGCGATCAGGACCAGCATGGCGAGCTGGGTGTTTCCGAGCACGGGTTTTCCGGCGGGAGACGAACCCTGGGATTCGTCTCCTCCGCCATTTCCGTTGCCCCCGTTATCGTCGGGCGGTTCCGGCGGCGGAGGTGGCGGCGCGTCTTCCCATCGCTCCGTGCTTTTTTTCGGCGGCGCTTCGAGTACCGGATTCAACGAGACTCCTCCCGCCTAGTTCTTGACGATGGCTACTGTCCACGCGAAGGCGGCCAGACATACGATGAAGAGAAACAGCAAAATCCCGGTAAGTCGGATCTTGTTCTTCTTTTGTGTCTTGTCCATCGCTCCGTTCATCCGAAAATCATGGCCAGCAGCAGCGCCGGCAGGTAAGTCAGCGAGTAGTAGAACAGACGCCTCGCGGATACGGGGCTTTTTTCTCTGGCCATGTGGACGCCATAACCGAGATAGGCGAACCCCAGGATGATGGAGATCGTGAAATAAAGGGGACCCGCCATGCCGATGAGCGCAGGCGCCATGCCGGCGGGAATGAGCGCCAGGCAATAGGAGATGACCTGCCTGCCCGTGCTCGCGCCGCCGGGGTCCTCGACGGGCAGGAGCTTGATGTCCGCTCTCGCGAAATCCTCGCGGTACATCACGGCGATCGCCAGCGCGTGGGGGATCTGCCAGAGGAACATGATGCAGAACACCACGAACGCCTCGATCGAGAGCGCGCCCGTGGCCGCCGCCCAGCCGATGACCGGCGGCATGGCGCCCGGAACCGCGCCCACCACGCTGTTCAGCGAGGTCGTGCGCTTGAGCGGCGTATACAGGAACAGGTAAAGCCCACCGGTGGCCGCGATGAGGAGCGCGGTGAAGGGGTTCACGAGAACGGCCAGATAGGCCACGCCGAGCAGCATGACGGCGGAGCCGAACAGGAGCGCGTCGAATTTCAGGAGGCGGCCGTCGGGCAGCGGGCGTTTTTGCGTGCGGATCATCCGGGCGTCAAGGTCTTCCTCGGACGCCTGGTTGAGCGCCAGCGCGCCGCCCGTCGCAAGAGCCGAGCCGATGAGCGTGTGGATGAGCAGGATCATATCGAGGCCTGCGCCCGAGGCGAGGTAGAAGCCCGCGGCGGTGACGACGAGCACCATCGGCAGAATGCGCGGTTTGGTGAGTTCCAGGTAGTCCACCGCTCTTCTTTTGGCGGCGTCGAGATTGATCGCCTCTGTGCGAAGATTCGTCATGCGCGCGCGCCTCCCGCCGCAACGGGCGTTTCGGCGGCCTTGAAGGCGAAGGGGCCGTCTTTATTGAGACGAAGGGCCACGACGAGTGAGGCCGCGAAGAGCATCGCGCCCACCACGACGTGGGCGGAAGTCATCACGATGATAAATCCGGGACTAAAGGCCTCGCCCATGGCTGCGTATTTGCCGATCCACGAGGCGACGCCGAGCGCGAGCTGAACGAGCAGCAGGACCCACAGGAAGTTCGCCTCTCTGGCGAGGGCGCCCGCGTTCGGCAGCTTCAGTATCTTGTAAGAGAGCAGGATGACGTGGATGGTGCTCAGCGCCGCGAAGAGCAGATGGGCGTCGAGCCTGTTCCCGGTGTGGCGCAGCACCGCGCCGAAGATGATCTGCGTGTAGAGCAGCAACACCGTGATGAGGCTCAGCCTGGCCAGCCGTCTGTCGTCAACGGTGTCTGTCTCCTCATGCCAGCCTCGGGAGGTGAACAGCGCCATGCTCACCATGAGGCCGAAGAAAACCTGCGCGACGCAGGCGTGGACGATGGCCAGGTTGAGCTTGATGAGCACCACCCGCATGCCGCCGAGCACGCCCTGTAAAATCACCAGGCCGACCGCGAACGCACCCAGCCGGCGCATCCATTTGCGCTCATCGGTCTTCCAGATAGCGGCGGCCGTCAGGATGGTGAGAATGCCCACCAGCGAGCCGAGCAGGCGGTGTGAGTGTTCGATGAAAACGCCGCCCACCATCTTCGACCAGGGAAAGAGGAACATGTTGTAGCCGAACGTGGTGGGCCAGTCGGGAACGGCGAGACCCGAACCCGTGCTCGTCACCAGACCGCCGGCGAGGATGAGCACGACGGTGAAGACGCAGGTCAGCAGGGCGAAACGATGGGGCCAGCCCCCCCCTTTCACGGCGGGAAGGCCGGCACGGCGGTCAGATGCCATGCGCGTTCTCTCCCGGGGTAGTTTGCGTCGGCGGCGCTAGTGTCCGGCTTCGGCGTACTTGGGGTCGATGGTTTCGGTCTGCGGCGCCCAGTCCGCTTCCTCGCCGGGGACGCTGTACTCATAGGGTCCGCGCCGGACCACCGGAAGCGTGGGGCCGAAGTTCCCGTGAGGCGCCGGCGTGGGCGCCACCCACTCGAGCGTGTTGGCGTCCCAGGGATTCTGGGGCGCGTCGGCGCCCAGCGGAGCCATGCTCTTCTCGAGATAGCGGTAGATCCACACCGCAAGCGCGACCGCGACGACCGTGCCCGCGATGCGCGCGCCCGTCGAGGGCTCGGGCTCCATCATGCCCTCGAACATCACCGCCACGCTCTTGTAGCCGATGAAGCCGACCACGAGGGCCGAGACCGCCTGAATGAGCACGCGGAACCATTTCGCGTTCCAGCGGAAGACGGTGGCGAAGAAGTTGAACACGAAGGGAATCTGCGAGAGCCCCAGCGCAAGCGCGGAGAGGGTGATCATCACGTTGATCGGCTGCATCCCCTGCAGGAACTCATACTGCATGGGGTTGTAGATGCGCCGCATGTGGCCGCCCACGCCCAGGATGTGCATCGGGAAGAACACCATGTTGAAGAAGATGAACGTGAGCCAGAAATGCACCTTGCCCAGCGCCTCGTCCATGGCCCTCCCGAACATTTTCGGGAACCAGTATTGAATGCCGCCGAACAGCGCGAACACGCTGCCGCCGAAGATGACGTAGTGGAAATGCGCCACGATGAAGTAGGTGTCGTGAATGTAGATGTCCACCACGTTCGACGCCATGAAGATGCCGCTCAGCCCGCCGATGACGAACAGGATGACGAAGGCCAGGGCGTGGAGCATCGGCACGGTGAAGCGAATCGAGCCCCCCCACAGGGTGCCCAGCCAGTTGAAGGTCTTGATCGCCGATGGTATCGCGATTACGAGCGTCGTCATCATGAAGGCCGAGCCCAGCGCGGGGTTCATGCCGGACTGGAACATGTGGTGGCCCCAGACGATCCAGGACAGGAAGGCGATGGCGAGCATGGCGTACACCATGGCCCGGTAGCCGAAGATCGGTTTTCTGCAGAAAACGGGCAGCAACTCCGAGGCGATGCCCATGCCCGGAAGGATGAGGATGTAGACTTCCGGGTGGCCGAAATACCAGAACAGATGCTGCCACAGGAGGGGTTCGCCCCCCTTCGCGGGGTTGAAGAAGTTTGTCTCGAACACGCGGTCGAAAATCATCATGGCGCCGGCGGAGCCCAGGATAGGCAGGGCCAGCAGACCCAGGATGGCGGTGACGAACAGGGACCACACGACGAGCGGCACCCGGAACCAGGTCATGCCCTCCGTGCGCATGTTGATGAGCGTCGTGATGTAGTTGATCGAGCCCATGAGCGAGGAGAAGCTCAGCACGAACAGGCTTAACGCCCATAACGTCTGCCCCATGAAGACGCCGGTGTATTCCGGCACGGTGGATAACGGCGCGTAGCCTGTCCAGCCGGAGGCGGCGTGTCCCCCCTCGACGAAAAATCCGGCGGTCATGATGACGGCGCCCAGAACGGCGACCCAGAACGAGAGCATGTTCAGCACAGGGAACGCCATGTCGCGCGCCCCGATCATCAGCGGGATGAGGAAGTTCCCGAAACAGCCCACCAGAATCGGCATCACGACGAGGAACACCATGATGGTCGCGTGCATGGTGACCGCCATGTTGTAGAAGTTCGGCGTGACGTAGCCCTCGGGCATGCCCTCGCTCTCGTCCGATATCCACTCGAAGCCCCAGACCTGGGTCTCCGGCCAGGCGAGCTGCCAGCGGAAGATCAGGGCGAGAATTCCGCCGACGACCATCATGATGAGGCCGAGCCAGAGGAACTGCCTGGCGATCATCTTGTGATCCAGCGAGAAGACGTATGTGCTCCAGAATCCACCCTCGTGGTGGTCGTGAGCGCCGTGTGCGTCTGCCGTGGTTTCGCTCATGGTTTCCTGCATCCCTCGTAAGTTTGGTTTACCGGAGGAAAACTCCCGCCGACACGTTCAAAATATGAAAGAGGGCGCGCGCGCCCTCATGAATACGGCCGTTTATTTGTCTTTCTCTTCCCAGGCTTTCTTGCGCCACTTCGCGTAGTCCGCCTCGGAGTGGACAATCATCTCCCCGTTCATGCCCGAATGCCCGAAGCCGCAAAGCTCCGCGCAGGGGATTTCGTATTTGCCCACCTTGGTCGGCGTGAACCACAGCGGAATCGTGCGGCCGGGCACCACGTCCTGTTTCATGCGGGTCTGGGGAATGAAGAAGCTGTGGATGACGTCCGCGCCCTTGAGCGAGATGAGCACCTGCTTGTTCACGGGCACGTTCAACTGGTTGTCGAGCACCAGATCGTCCTTGGTGCCGAATTTCCCGTCGTCTCCGGGATAGCGGATGATCCAGTTGAACTGCTTGCCGGTCACCTCCACGCGCACGTGGGGGTTCTGGGGTATCGCCAGTTTCAGCTTCGCCCAGGAGGTCTGCGTCATCAGGATGAAGACGAGCAGGATGAAGGTGGGGATCACCGTCCAGAGTATTTCCAGCGTGTTGTTGCCGTGCGTGTATTTCGCCTTCACGCCCGGCTTGGCGCGGTACTTGATGATGAAATACGCCATGGCGACGGCGACGCCGATGAAGACGACCACCGTCAGGTAGTAGGACACATAGAAGAGAAAGTCGATTTCCTCTCCTTCGATGGAGATGTTCTCCGGGAGCCAACTCATCATGATGAAGCGTATCCTCCGGGCCATGCCGCGACAGGGCGAAGCGCACAACCGCAACCCCCGAAACCGCGAAAAAATGTATGGTTTCCTTTTAACCGCAGAGGGAGTCTAAAGGATAAGCGAGAGAGTTTTCAAGCGCGCGCGGGAAAATAATTTGCATTGAGGGCAGGGCATTCTCGTCCCGAAAGGGGTGATGTGCGCTGCGCACCCGTCGCCCTGTTGACCTTGCTTCCCGGTGGGGGTAGTTTCCCCGTTTTGTTTGCAAGATGCGCGTCTTGCGGGCTATAAAGAAAGAGCGCGCCAGTAGCTCAGCTGGATAGAGCGTCTGACTACGGATCAGAAGGTCGGGAGTTCGAATCTTCCCTGGCGCACCACCTGATACGAGAAGGCCGGGGCCATGCGGCCCCGGTCTTTTTTACGTGTGCTTTTTGGAGGATGGATACACCTGGTGTTCGGGGTCCCACCACAGCAATCGCAAAACCGCCTTGTCCAGAATGCCGAATATGCGCTCGCGGCCACTCACGGACAACGACACCAACTGGTCTACGTCCTGTTGGCCGATCTCTCTGAGGCGTTTTTGGTTTTCGCTGGGAAGGTCTTCAACCTGAATCGTGTGATTTCGTTTTGCCTTTTACGAGAATCTCATTCCAGGTCATTGTTTCAAAGTTCGCAAGCCTTTGCCTGATCCGCTCCAGCTTTTCTTTGTCGAGAACGTCCCAACCGAAAGGCCCCTGGGTTTGGAGGATGTGAATTTGCCAGGAGGGGTTCGAACCTCCAAAGTCCGGGCTTTCGGCGGACTTGGGAACTGGTTCCGCAGGTGGTCGCTCGCGTCGGTGCACCCGTTTCGACTTGGGCATCTATGAAATGGCCAAACTAGAGACTATCGTAGTATTCGAACATTGATGCGTGGGAAATCGTGTTCATGCTGCGCGCACCCGGTGGAACGCCTTTTCTGGCGTCCTTCCACGGCGCTTCGAGGTGGGTCAAATCCTTGAGCCATTGAGAGGATTTGTCGCCGTAATACGCAAGAACGGCGTCTATCGTTTCTTTTTCATCCTTCGTGAGATTGCCGATTTTCCCGCGCGGCCAACTGGAAACCCGAAAATTCCCTTTATGAAAGCGATACAGTTCGGGCGCGACGGGGCCGTTCGCCCAGGCCTCGATTCTCGCTTGGAACAAGGGAGCCTCGTCCCATACCAATGACCACGCCTGGCAATAATAAACGAGCTTTTGCAGCTTCCAGGTGGTCATCGGTCCGCTTTTTTTCAGGATGTATTTGCTTACGTCGTGAACGCTCGCCATTAACTCTCCTGTAATTGGCGGCGAATCAAAACCTGCCCGGAATCTAGCTTGAAGTATCTAGCGAAGCAACCAAGGTGTTTGGGGGCGAATTCATATTGGATGAATGACCCCAAAGGTAATCACATAAACAGGCGCGCCGCTGCATTGGATAATTCCATGACCAGATAGAAAAACCTATGCTCATCGCTCCCCCCAATCCCCTCATATCTCTCATGGCGGAATGCCTCTCTATTTTCTTCATGGTCTTTCGTGTTCTCTTTCGTGAACCTCCTTGCTCCGCGTCTCGCCCCCCTCGTTCTTGCAAGGATTTTCACCAAATCCACCCGGATAAAAGAAGCCGACCGCCGGGAATTCCTCCACCGGCCACCCCCTCGCGAGAGGGTTGTTTTTGCTGGAAATAACGCTATATGGGGGATTCCGGGGAAATGCCCCGTTTTTTTATGTTTTGCATTTTGTTACGGAAAGGTTACAATACGCGATATATTTGAAACTGCATTGATATATGCGCCAATAAAAATTTCGCCCTGTGGAAGTTCCGCATTATCGTTACAAGGGAGGAATCTTTATCGGAGGATGCTCAATGTTTGCGGCGTGAGGCGAGGCTTGGGTCTCGCGTTCAGGATGTGCGGCATAATTGGGTTGTATCCTAACAATAAGGAGGCGCTTGTATGAATGCGAAGATCTTCTGGTTGTTCGCCTTCGTCGTGCTCTATTGGGCCTACTGCATTTTCTGGGGCATCAAGTGCGCGAGGATGGCGAGAACGGCCGGCGACTACTTCATTGCGGGTCGCCAGCTATCCATGTGGGTGTTCGTCCTGGCGGCGACGGCGACGTCGTTTTCCGGGTGGACGTTCATGGGACACCCGGGACTCATCTATCGAGACGGGTTCCAGTACGCCTACGCATCTTTCTACACCATCACCATTCCCTTTACCGGGGTGATATTCCTGAAGCGCCAGTGGATGCTGGGCAAACGCTACGGATACGTCACGCCCGGTGAAATGTTCGCCGACTACTTCCAGGGCGACGCCATCCGCATCCTCACGGTGATCGTGGCCATGTTGTTCTCGATTCCCTACCTCGGCGTTCAGCTCGGGGCTTCGGGCTTCCTGTTCAACGTGCTGACCGACGGCGCTTTCAGCGTCAACGTGGGCATGTGGCTGCTCTCGGCGGTCGTGCTCATCTACGTGGCAGCCGGGGGTCTGCGCGCCGTCGCCTACGTGGATACGCTCCAGTGCATTCTGCTCGCGCTGGGCATCGTCATCACGGGCTTCATCGCGCTGAGCATCGCCGGAGGATGGGGCGCGCTGAACGAGGGCCTCGCCAAGCTGGCGGCCTCTCCGGTGGGCAAGTGGGGGACGACGAAGGGATACGGCGGCGGCGACTACAACGCCTACTTCGCCATCCCCGGCGTCATCCAGTTCACGGCCGGTCTGGGCAAGCAGACGCCCGTTGGCGGTCTGTGGACGGGCATCATGTGCCTGACCTACATGTTCGCGCTCATGGGGATTCAGTCCTCCCCGGCGTTTTCCATGTGGGCGTTCTCGAACAACAACCCGCGCCCCTTCGCGCCCCAGCAGGTCTGGGCGTCCTCGGCGGGCATCGGGTTCATCCTGTTCTTCTTCACCGCGTCCCAGGGAATGGGCGCGCACCTTCTCGGCGCGAACCCGGCGGTGACCAAAGCGGGGCTTGCGATATCGGACGTGCTGGCCGCGTCCATCGCGAAAAAGCCCGACTCGCTGGTGCCGTACTACTTCAACTACATTGCGGATGCGGCGCCGTGGCTGGTCGGACTACTGGCCGTCTGCGCCCTGGCCGCCATGCAGTCTACGGGTGCGGCGTACATGTCCACGGCGGGCGGCATGCTCACCCGCGATCTCTACAAGAGGTATCTGAACCCCGGCGCCTCGCATGAAACCCAGAAGGTGGCGGGCCGGATAGGCGTTTTGATCATCGTGGTCTCCGCGCTCCTTGTGGCGACGTTTTCGAGAGACGCGCTCGTGTTGCTTGGAGGACTCGCCGTCGCCTTCGGCTTCCAGATGTGGCCGGCGCTGGCGGCGGTGTGCTGGATGCCGAAAATCACGAGGCAAGGCGCCACGTGGGGCCTGGCGGCCGGTCTTTTGGCCGTTATCTTCACGGAGAACTTCGGCCTCACGATTCTCAAGGGAATCGGCATCGACGCCTGGGGCCGCTGGCCGTGGACGATTCACTCCGCCGGCTGGGGCATCATCTTCAACGTGGCGATCTGCTGGATCGTCTCCGCGCAAACGCAGGACGCGGCGTCGTCGGCGCACCGTCAGAAGTACCACGACTTCCTGGCCGAGCACGCTTCGCTCTCGCCGGAGAAACAGGGCCTCGTCCCGATGGCGTGGGGCGTTACGCTGGCCTGGATGTTCTTCGGGATCGGCCCGGGCGCCGTTATCGGCAACTGGATTTTCGGCGCACCGAACGCCGGTTACGCAGGATGGACTTTCGGCATACCCTCCATCTGGGCCTGGCAGATTCTCTTCTGGGCTCTCGGCGTCGGCATGATGTGGCTGCTCGCCTACAAGATGGAGATGTCGACGGTGCCCGAAACGGAGATCGAGGCGCTCGTGGAGGACATCGGCGACGTGGCCGCGCAGCAGGCGGGATCGTCCTAGACGGGACCGCAATGATGTAGGTATCACCATGCGGGGGAGGGGTATGTGTCCCTCCCCCGCGTTGTTTTTCCGCCGCCCTGATGGCTGAGTGACGCCGTGGCTGAATTGTTCACCGCAAAGTACATGCTGCTGTGGGTTCTCGCGCTGGGCGCGGCGCTGTTCCTGCCGGTGCGCCAGCTCATCTGGGTGCTCTACGTCAGGCGGGCGGAGAGAGACGGTTCCGAAACCTCGGACGAGGAACGCCTCGCACTCAAAAAGCGCGCCGGGATGACGGCGGTGCTGCTCTGCTTCGTGTTTTCCTATTTCTATATGAACCATCTTTTCAGGTAGCCCTGATGAATCCGCGCGTGCTCAAGCGCTTCATCAAGAACATGGCGATCCTCATTTTCGTCATGTTCTCCGCGTGGGCGCTGTGGGAGATGTATGCGAAAGAAGCGCCGGGGGATTACGCCACCCGCGAGGGCGACATCCGGCTCACCGAGGGGAACTACGAGGAAGCGCTCGCGAGCTTCAACCAGGCGCTGCGTGAGCGGCCCAACCACCGGGGCGCGCTGATGGGCCGCGCGCTGGTGTTCATCAAGACGAAGAAATACGAGGAGGCTACTGCTGAACTCACCTACCTCATCGACTATCTCAGGAAAAACCTGGAGCCCGACGACCCGACGGGCGCAGGCGTCATGGCGGCGGCATACGCCAACCGGGGCATCGTCCACGACACGAAAGGCCGCTACAAGGAAGCGCTCGCCGATTACATCGAGGCGCTCAGGACCGACGAAGGGGCGCTGGACGGACCCGGGATCATCGACAAGGTGATCTACGGCACGCCGAACCCGTCCACGGTGCGCAAGCGCGCGGTATACATCAAGGAGCAACTCGCCCTCCCGCCGGAAAAACGCCTGTTGCGCGTGCCCGAGATCGACGCGGAACAGCGAATGCACAAACCCTGAAGTCTATACGGAAACGATTTGGCGATTCAGCGGGCGTGACGCTCTAGAAGCGCACGATGCCGAGCACGTCCTGGAACAGGACCAGAAAGAAGAACACCGCGGCGATGCAGCCGAAGAGCAGGTGGACGAAATCGGCTCCCCCATCGGGGTTTTTCGTGCGGATGGCCTTGATGGCGATGAAGCCCGTGACGAACAGGAAGATGAAGTTCACGGCCTGCTGGTTCTCGCCTGCGAAATCGAACATGACCAACCTCGGCTTGGAAGTTTAATCCACGCTATCTGTTGTAGCGGCCCGGCGCCAGGGACGTATCCTGGATTTTACGCTCCTTCGACATGGCCTTCATTTCTTTTTTCTCGAAGTAGGGCGGCAGGAAAGAGGTGCTCTCCCCGGCGACGAGGTGACTCAGCCAGACGATGCCGGTCATGATCGACACCATGAGGGTGGCGGTCACGATGAAGCGCTTGATGTCTGCGGGGAGTTTTTTGCCGTAATCCTTGTCGTAGCGGTGATAGGCGGGGTCGTTCTCATCCAGCTCACCCTGTTTATCGAGGGCCAGTATCCGGTGCGCATGGCGGCGCGCCCAGAAGGGTACCTGGTCGTAGAGCATATAGGCCATGAAGAGTTGGTTGATGAGTTCTTCGGACATCTCCTCGCCGTACCATTCGCTGTAGGCGAGTTGGAGGAACTGGAATTCCCCCACCTGGAGCAGATTCGCCGCCTTGGCGACTTCGGCGCGCTGGGCGCTTTCCTCCCGATCGGGACGGATGAGCGTCTGGAAGAAGGTTACCATGTCGATTCCCCGACAGCTTGAGTTCCCGGCGGCATTTGCGTTGAAGACCGAAGATGCGCCGCCAGCCTAAGCCCTTTGCCGACCTGCGTCAATTTTGAGTCTGGAGGAACATTTTCGCACGGAAGAAACGAGACGGACAACCTCGCCCCCGCCGCCCTATATGCAGATGTCCGTCCGGTTTCCCGCGCCGGAGGGCGCGACTCCTCCCCTGAAACCCGCGTTTTGGGGCGCCGTGCTTTTTTATGCTATCATTCCCCATCACCGCATGAAATGGATTCTCAGAAACTTGCTTTTCGTCCAGGCGCTTTTCTCCCGACAGAGGGCAGGAACTGTCTTTTTCTTTATTCCCGAGGAGGTATTTCGATGAGACGCACATTTTTGAGCATCGTCCTGGTAGTTGGAGTCGTATTCGTTTTCGCCGCCGTCGCTTCGGCGCAATCCGTCACCATTCTGGGCGGCGGCCTCAAGGGCCAGCCCTATCAGTTCGCCGTGGGGTTGAGCAAAATCCTCAAGTCAAAGGCGGGCGTCAGCGCCACGCCGCAATCGGCCAAGGGCATGGTGGCGCAGGCGCGCATCATCGCCAAGGGCCAGGCGCAGTTCGCCTGGGGCCTGGGCGGTCCTGTGGGCGCGTGGGCCTACAAGGGAGAGCGGCGCTTCAAGAAAGAAGGCCCCAAGAAGAACCTGCGCGCCGTTCTGGCGTATCCCTTCGGCCAGTTCCAGTGGCTGGCCCTGGCGGATTCAGGGGTGATGAATCTCAAAGACGTCAAGGGCAAGAAGGTATCGGTGGGTTCGGCCGCCAGCACGACGCAGACCTATGCGCGCTACTTCCTGCCCGCGCATGGCCTCAAGAAAGGCCAGTATAAAGAGAGCACGCCCGGCTTCCGTGGCGGCTTCGGACAGTTGCGAAACGGCAACGTCGCCGCCCACCTCACGATGGGCATGGCGCCGATGGGCCTCGTGCAGGAGTTGGCGGCGCTCAAGAAAATCCGCCTGGTGGACATGGACGAGGCGGCCGTGAAGCACGTGGTCGCCACCTATGGCCCCGGCCTCACGCCGACCACCATCGCGCCGGGAACCTACGGCAAGAACCAGGTGAACAAAAAGCCTGTCCGCACCATCTTCATCAACTTCGGCTTTTCCACCAGCACCCACGTGAGCGCCGACACCGTCTACAAGGTGACGAAAACCCTGTTCAGCAATCTCAAGGAGTTCTACGGAACGGCCAAGGCGGCGAAGAACGTCACGCTCGCGGGCGCCTGCCAGGGGCTTTCCTTCCCGCTGCACGACGGCGCCAAGCGCTACTACAAGGAAGTGGGCGCCAAGGGCTGCTAGGGCGTTCTGCGCGTTCTGAAAATCAGGACCCCCCTCACGGAATCGAATAAATCCGCGAGGGGGGCGGATTCTTGGCCTCATTTCCGAGGGTGTGAACCGCATTGGACGCCTATCGCAGGCTAAACGCCAAAATCGTAACGGCGCTCGCGCTGGGTTTTTCCCTGTTCGAACTCTACACCGTGGGATTCGGGATTCTCTCCCCGTTCGCGCAGCGCGCGACCATGCTCGCCTTCGCGAGCGTGCTGGTCTTCCTCACGAAGCCCATGCTGGACTGGCGAGAGCGCGAGGACATGACGCCCCCCGCCCGCGCGCTCGCGGTCGGGTGGGACGCGCTTTTCATCGGCCTGGCTTTGTATGCCTGCATCTACCTCGTGGTCGAGGAAGAAGCCCTGGCGGACAGAAGCGGGGCCGAGACCGCGCTCGACCTCATCGTCGCCGGGCTCGGCCCCGTCATGCTGCTCGAGATGGTGCGCCGCGCTGCGGGCATCCCGCTGTTCCTGGTGACGCTGTGCATCGTGGTCTACGCCTACCTGGGCGACGTGACGCTCATCTTCTTCTCGTGCGTTCTCATATTCGCGGGACTCAGGAGATACGCGGGTCTCAAGATCGCGGTGGGCTTCGCCGCCCTCGCCGCCTTGTTCCTGCTATGGCCCGGGCGCGGCTTTCTGGACCCGGCCATCTACACGTTCAAGGGGGAGGAGCACAGCCGGCTGGCGGCCTATCTGTGGCTCACCTCCGAGGGCACGTTCGGAACCATCTCGGCCATCATGAGCGAGTTCATCTTTATCTTCATCCTGTTCTCCGCCCTTCTGGAAGCGACGGGAACCGGGCAGATACTCATCAACCTGGCCTTCGCGCTCACGGGCCGTTTCCGGGGCGGACCCGCCCAGGCGGCGGTCGTCGCGAGTTCGATGTTCGGCATGGTCTCGGGCTCCACGATGGCCAACGTGGTGAGCACGGGCACGTTCACGATACCGCTCATGATCCGCACCGGGTTCTCCCGCCTGTTCGCGGGCGCGGTGGAGGCGGTGGCCTCGTGCGGCGGGCAAATCGTGCCGCCCATCATGGGCGCGAGCGTCTTCATCATGTCCGAGATCATCGAAGTCCCCTACGTCTACCTGATGCTCTACGGGCTGGTTCCCGCCTTTCTGTATTACTTCAGCCTCTCGACGTCGATATATTTCGAAGCGCGCAGGCTCGGCCTGGAAAGGATGGACGCTTCGGAAATACCCGACGCCCGTGAGCAGGTGCAGCAGGGGGGCTACCTTCTGATCCCCGTGCTTATCCTGCTGGCCAGCATCGTGAGCGGCGAGACGCCGGGCCTGGCGGGATACAAGGCGGTGGTCTCGCTCCTGGTGATGGTGGACATGGTGCGCTCGCTGAGATTCATACGGGCGCGGTGGGGAAATCGGGGCGCCTGTCTGGCGGCCGCTCTGATCCTGGCGGCCATCTTCTTCGCTTTCGGGCCAATAAGCGCCCCCGGTTTCATCTCTCAAGACTTCGCCCTGCCTGTTTTGGGAGAAGTCCAACCCCACAGGCTGGCGCTGGTTTTGGTCGGAGCCTGCTTCGCGGTGGTTCCGGGGTGGCGGGGGCTTCCCATCGTCTTTCCCGTCGCGTTGGGACTTGCGCGCTGGAAGATACCCTCTGAACTCGCGTGGGTCGGACAGATTCCCTACGTCGGGCTTTTGCTGCCAATCGCGCTGTGTTGCGTGGCGGCCTTTCTGATCGCGCTGCCCGTGTTTCGAAAGGGGGAGACGCCCGAAGCGAAAGCGAGCGCGCGTGATCTGGGCGGCGCCGTTTTGAGGAGCCTGGAGGCGGGCGCGAAAAATTCTTTGGGGCTGGTCGCCGCCACGTCGGCCATCGGCCTCATCGTCGGCCTGTTGGTGCTCGCAGCGGTCGGCGTGCGCATATCGATCCTGGTGACGGAGATGGCGGCCACGTCCCTGTTCCTGGCGTTTTTCCTGGTGATGATCGCCTCGCTCGTCATGGGCATGGGGCTTCCGACCATCGCCGCCTATCTGCTTCTGGTCATCGTGGTGGCGCCCTCGGTCACGAATCTGGGCGCGCCGCTGGTGGCCGCGCACTTCTTCATCTTCTACTTCGGGGTCATCAGCTCCCTCACGCCGCCGGTGGCGCTCGCCGCCTACGGCGCGTCGGGCATATCGGGCGCGAACCCGATGCAGACGGGTTTCACCGCCTGCAGGCTGGCGGTCACCGCCTTCATCGTGCCCTACCTGTTCGTCTACTACCCCGAACTCCTTTTGCTCGAAGGGACGTTCTGGACGGTGGCCTACCGCCTGGCCGTCAGTTGCGCAGGCATCGCGCTGCTCTCGATGGCGACGATGGGGTTCGGCAGGGCGCCCATGAGCAACGCGCTGCGGACCGTGATGACGGGCGCGTCGCTCCTCCTGTTCCTGGGTCCTTCGTGGCTGCACGTTCTGGGACTGGCCGCGGGAGGCGCGGTCCTGTTCCGCCAGAAGGCGGATGGAGAGGGCGTTACTTGACGGTTTCTTTTTTCGCTTCCTCGACTTCCTGCGGGAAGAGCGCCGCGTGGGTTTCCTCGAACAGGTGCTTCCCGACGGCGAGTTGCATGGTGGCGGGCATGACCTTTTTGGCGAGTCTGATCATCTGCGTGGACTTGTCGCGGATGTCCCACTGGGCGTGGGGGTCTTCCCTGAGCCTCGAGACGTGGTAGAGCTCGCGCGCGTTCGAGGAGAACAGCACGCGGCGTTTGTGGGCGTTCGTGAGCACGTAGGGCGCGGCGGCCGGGGTATGCGCGGCGATCTTCTCGTACGCGGCGTTGGTTTCATCCACGGCGGCCTGAAACTCGAGTTCTGCGCCCGCTTCTGTGATTGACGAGGGCACCGTCACGCCCAGAGAGATGTCGTAGGGCTGGGTGTTCAGGGTGGACATGCGGTGGCGCTTGAGCTGCCCGAAACAGGCGGCGGAGAGCGTCACCTCGAACACGCAGCGCACGTTCTCGAATTCGCGGAGCACGGCGTCGTGACCGCGCATGAGCCGGAAGGTGGAGGCGATGAAGCGCGCGCGCTCATCCGCGCTCATCTCCCGGGCCGCCGCCTTGCACCGCGACATCGGTTTCCCTGAGGATGAGTGGAGGAGCGCCGCGGCGATGAGCGCGTCCGCGTCCGGGGTGACGTCGATGAGGGAGACGTCCTTCTCCTCGGCGATGGGCGGAACCGGCTCGGTCTCCTCGTCCACTCGCCCCAGGATGTCGGAGGCCGCCTCGCGCAGCGCCGCGCGGGTATGCATGTTGTATTCGGTGGGGTCGGTGTATTTCACGAGCGAGGGCGCGACGCCCTCGACGCATTCATACAGACGGCGCGCGTATTCCCTGATTTCCGCGAGGGGGTGCGAGGCGCAGCGGCAGATGACGTGCTCGAGGCTCCTCGCGCTGAGCGTCATGCCGATTTGCGATTCGGTGGCGAAAGAGACGATGTAGCGCGCGTCCTCCTTGGCCCAGCCCTCCAGCGTCTTGTGGTTTCTCTTCTTCGCGGCGAGTTCGGGGTTCTGGTCGAACACCCAGGGCCTCAGTTTTTCATACAGCGCGTGGTAGCAGGCGTTCTGGGCCTTTATCGTCCGCACGAACAGGCCCTTCATGCCCGCTGTTTCGATTTCCTCAGGAATCACGAAATCGTCTTCCAGCAGGATGTAGCGCTGGCTCTTCTCCGTGTAGGCGAGGAGCCTGAACTTCTGGATCTCCTCCACCGCGTAGCGGCTCACGCCGATGACGTCGATGTTGAAGCTCGCGTGCTCGGCCACGGAACTGTGCCCGTAGCCGAAGATGATGGTCTGGTTGCTCTTTCTCGCCTTTTCCACCTCTTCGCGCGCGATGGCGCGGAGTTCGTCGATGGGCCGCGGATCCCGGCTGATGCGCGCGTAGGACGCGCTGATGGGCTCGGGCGTCAGGTTGTCGCGTTCCAGGAAATCGGCGGCCCGTCGCTGGAGTTCCGCCGTCTGCGCGCGCAGTTCGGCCTCGCTCATGGCGTCGAGGCGGTTTTCCTCCCAGCCGCGGGCGGCGGGCTCGATGATCTCTTTTTTCATCTGGCGGAGAACGTCGACGTCGACGTTGTGACCGGCGAGAACGATGCGCATGTGAAAGGCCGTTTCCCGAGCGGCGGGCGTTGCTTCCGGTTCATTGAATTTTTGGAAGCGCTATTATGAACCTTGGGCCCCGAAAGGACAAGCGGCGAATTTCAGAGGGGCGCCCATGCGGTGTTTGCTCGTGGGGTTTCACTCCTTAGTTGCGATTTTTCAAGGGTTTTGGGATGATATTTTTCTTTGATGCCGCTGAAGAGCCGACGCGCAATGCGTGGCCCTTTTGAGAAAAGAGGAGATTCGTGAACTCTCTCATCGCCCGAGCCATTTCCGTTCTCATCATTCTTGCATCTTTCGGCTTGAACATCGCCGCCTCCGAAGCCGGGCGTCCGCGCAAGCGGCCCCCGCCGCTGGTGTCCGTGGCGAAGGTGGTGGAGCGCCAGGTGAGGAACCGCCTCACCGCCGTGGGCAGCGTGGCGCCCTACCGCCGCTCGGTCGTAAGCAGCGAACTCGAAGGCCGGGTGCAGTCGGCCCCGATCAAAGTGGGCGATTTCGTCCGCGTGAACGAGACGGTGCTCGCCACGGTGGGGCGTTCGGGTCTCCAGATTGATCTGCGCATCCTGCGGGCGGAACTGGAGAAGGCGCGCCAGGACCTCCTGCGCCTGGAGCGCGGAAAGCGCCCCGAGGAGATCGCGGCGCTCCAGGCCAAGGTGCGCGAGCGCGAAGCGCAGATGAGGAACAACGAACTCGAACTCAATCGCGCGCGGGATCTGTATGAGAAGAAAATTCTGGACAAGGCCAGCCTCGATCGCGCCGAGGCCGCCTACGAGGCCAGTTGGCAGTTGTTCGAGGAAGCCTCCCGCAACCTGGAGATCGCCAGACTCGGCCCCCGGAGGGAGGAGAAAGCCCGCGCCAAGGCGGAGGTGGACAGGGTGCGGGCGCGCGTCGCCCGGGTGCGCGACGATCTGGCCAAGACGAAAATTCGCTCCCCGCTCACGGGTTTCATCACCCAGGAGTGGGTGGAGGTCGGCCAGTGGCTCACCAAGGGGGGCCGCGTGGCCGAAGTCATCGAACTCGACAAGGTGCTGGTGCAGGCCCCGATTGCGGAGCGGCGCATATCGCTGGTTCGGGTGGGCGATGAGGCGCGCGTCGTCATCGACGCCCTGGGGGGCCGGACGTTCAGGGGCCGGGTGCGCGGCGTCATCCCCAAGGCGGACCCCAAGAGCCGGACCTTCCCGGTGGAAGTGGAGATAACGAACACCGAGTCCTACGATCTCAAGGCAGGCATGTTCGCCCGCCTGAGCCTCGAATACGGAAAGGCGGCCAGAATGGTTCTGGTGCCCAAGGACGCCCTGATCTTGAGAGCGCGCGGGCCTTCGGTCTTCGTCTTCGAGAAGGGGCGCGTTCGCGAGGTGTCCTTCGTGCAGGGCAGAAGCGTGGATTCTTTCATGGAAGTTCCGGGCGGCGCGCTCAGGGCCGGGACGCAGGTGGTGGTGAAGGGAAACGAGAACCTGAGATCCGGCATGCCCGTCCGCGTGCAGGGCCGGGGTGGACGGCCCGGCGGAGGGCGCGGCGGCCCCCCGAGAGGCGGCCCCCGAAGAGGCGGGAAGCCCGCCGCTGATTCCCGGCGCGGCGCCGGGGGATGATATGCATTTGGCTGAAACTGGTTGAATATCTGCAGAAACATGAATGCGGTGTAACGGAACTGGGCACAGCTTCACGCACGAGCGATTTATTCAAAAGCCGCTGTTGAAGGAGAGGGGATGAATCTGCCCCGCGCGAGCGTTAAATACCCCGTCACGACCACCGTCGGCGTCATTCTGGCGGTGCTCTTCGGCGCCATCAGCCTCTACCGGATTCCGGTGCAGATGACGCCCACGGTCGACAGGCCCGTCATCACGGTGGAGACCGAATACAGCGGCGCAGCACCTCTGGAGGTGGAAGAGGAGGTGACGAAGCCCAAAGAGGAGAAACTCACCTCGGTGGAGGGCCTCGACCGGATGACCTCGCGCAGCGAGGAGGGCAAATCCCGCGTCTTTCTCGAATTCGACTGGGACGTGAACAAGGACGTGGCCCGGCTCGACGTCTCGGAGAAACTCGGTCTCGTGCGCGACCTGCCGGATGATTCGGACCGCTCCACCGTTAATGCGCTCAACTCGGATTCTGAAAACCCCATCGCCTGGATAATCGTCGAGACCAAATTACCCATCAACGATGTTCGCGTGGAGGGAGACGCCGTCATCCGGCCGAAGCTCGAGCGCGTGGAAGGCGTGGGCCAGGTCTGGATGTTCGGCGGCCGAGACAGGGAGGTGCGCGTCACGCTCGATTACACGGCCATGAGCGCGCGCGGCATCACGGTCTCCGCCTTGAGAGAGGCGCTGCGGCGCGAGAACAAGAACACCAAAGCGGGCAGGATCGACGAGGGCAAGCGCCGCTACGCGGTGCGAACGGTGGGCAACTTCACGCGCCTCGACCAGTTGCGCAACACCATCATCGCGCAAAACGGGAGCGGGGCCGTCTACCTGCGCGACGTGGCGAAGGTTTCCTTCGACTATGGCGATCCCACCCGCTACATTCGCATCCGGCGCGTGCCCACCATGGCTTTCGGGGTTTTGCGAAAGACGGGCGCGAACACCATCGAGGTGATGGCGGGGGTCAAGAAGGCGATCGCCGAAGTCAACGAAATCTACGCGGGCCGCGGCATCAAACTCAGGCAGGTCTATGACGAGACGGACTACATCCACCAGTCACGCTCCCTGGTGATCAACAACATCTTCATAGGCGGCGCGCTTGCGATAGGCGTGCTGCTCCTGTTCCTGGGGAGTCTTTCGAGCGTGATGGTTATCGGCGTCGCCATCCCGGTCACCGTCGTCTCCACGTTCATCCTGATCTTCGTGCTGGATCGCTCCATCAACATTATTTCGCTTGCAGGCATGGCGTTCGCCGTCGGCATGGTGGTGGACAACTCCGTCGTCGTGCTGGAGAACATCTTCCGACACCGCGAGATGGGAAAGAGCAAGTGGGACGCCGCCGTGGACGGCGCGCAGGAGGTCTGGGGGGCGGTGCTGGCCTCCACGCTGACCACGCTGGCCGTCTTCGTTCCCGTGGTGTTCGTCCAGGACGAATCGGGCCAACTCTTCCGCGACATCGCCATCGCCATCAGCGTGGCCGTGGCGCTCTCCCTCGTGGTGTCGATCTCCGTCGTGCCCATGCTGAGTTCACGCATCCTGAGCGGTGCGGGGAAGATCTCCCCGCTGACCCACTTTTTCCGCATCCTGGGGGTATACGCGCTGGGGAGGCTTTGCCGGAGAATCTACGTGGGCGTCCTCTCCTGGCTGTTGCGCGGGGTGGCAAGGCGGTTGTTCGTGGCCACGGGCATCACGGCGGGCGCCTTGGCCCTGGCGGTGATGTTCTTCCCGCCCATCGACTATCTGCCCAAGGGCAACCGCAATCTCATATTCGCCTTCATGCGCACGCCGCCGGGCCTGAACCTCGACGAGATGGACAGGATCGTGCGAATTCTGGAGACGCGGCTCGACCGCGTGGAGGAAATCGACCGGTTTTTCGCCGTGGCGCGCGCGCAGAACCCCATCATCGGCATGATCGCCAAGAAGGAATACTCGGATCTCGAATCCATGCGGCGGCTCGTGGGCAAGTTGTTCGGAATGATGCAGGGCATACCGGGGGTGCGCGCGTTCGTCACCCAGGCGTCGTTGTTCAGGCGGCGGGGTTCGGGCTTCATCGGCGGGATCAACCTGCAGGTCGACATCACCGGAGACAGCCTGAGCGAGATCCAGCGCATCGCCGCCGACGTGGGCGCCCGCTCGCGCGGTCTCGGGGGCGTGCGCTTCGTGAATTCGAGCTTCGACCTGGGAAATCCCGAGCTTCAGGTGCACGTGGATCGCCAGAAAACGGCGGAATTCGGGTTGTCGGTCTCCGAGATCGGGAGCGTCGTGGAAACGCTCGTGAACGGAACCAAGGCCGGTCTTTTCCGGGACCGCGGGGAGGAACTCGATATCGTACTGCGCGGGCCGCTTTCCGATTTCACCAGGACGCAGCGGATCGAGGAACTGAAAGTTCATACGCCCGAGGGGCAGGTCGTTTCGCTCGGCGACATCGCCAGCGTCAGGGCGGCGCTCGGGCCGACGAAAGTCGAGCACATCGACCGCGACCGCTCCGTGTCGCTCACGGTCAACATCGGCGAGGAACTCCCGCTCCAGGACGCCATCGACAAGATGAAGCGGGAGGTCATCAACCCGATGCGCCAGACGCTTCCGCTCGGCTATTCGGTGGACGTGAGCGGACGGGCGAAAGACCTGGAGCGAACCTGGGCGTCGCTCCAGTGGTCGCTGGTGCTCGCCGTCCTGATCACCTATCTGCTGATGGCGGCCCTCTTCGAGGCGTGGAGCTACCCGCTCATCATCATGTTCAGCGTGCCGTTCGCCGCAACGGGCGGGGTACTCATGGTGAGTTTCATGAACTCGATAGAACCCTCGGTGAAGATGGACACGCTCACCATGCTGGGCTTCATCATCCTGACGGGCATCGTGGTGAACAACGCGATTCTGCTCGTCCACCAGGCGCTGAACCACTTCCGCGCGGGCCTTCCCATGCGCGAGGCGATTCTCGAGAGCGCGCGCGACAGGATGCGCCCCATCTTCATGACGACCACGACGACCGTTCTCGGCATGCTGCCGCTGGTGCTCGCCTCCGGCGCGGGCAGCGAACTCTACCGGGGGCTGGGCTCGGCCGTCCTGGGCGGACTGGCCATGTCCACGATCTTCACCCTGCTGCTGATACCGGTCGTCTTCTCGTTGTGGGTGGATTTCCTGGCGTTCATCCGGCCGGCCAGCTTCGCCGCTGCGGCCGCCGCGCCGAGCGGGGCGAGCGGCCCACCTTCTGAGCGCGTAAGGCCCAGGAAAGCGATCAACCTCATCGAACAAGAGGAAGAGGAAGCCTGAGGGGGTTGTTGGAAAAGTCCTCGTCAGTCGGTGTTGCGGTTGTAGCAGGGACAACCCTTTGGGGTTGTCCCTGCCCTCTGTGGTTGTCCTTTTGCAGGATGGTTCGAATCAGGACAGGCACGGAGGCCTGTCCCTGCGGGGCGGCGCCTCCTCGGTCGGTTCGATTGCCCCCTCATTTGTTGAAAGGCAACCCCCCCTACCCCCCCTTGTCAGGGGGGTATAAAAAGGCGATGCGCCCCCGCCGGGCTGAGGGGGTTTTTGATTTTTCTTGCCCCCCTGACAAGGGGGGGGTAGGGGGGGTTGCCTTTATCCCCTGAGGAGCGGGGCTTTTTCAACAACCCTCTAACCCGGATATTTCACCGACAAATGGCATGGGGCCTCTGATTGTCGGATAATGTGAGTTGTCTCAATAACTTACACCCGTCCGACAGAGAGGCCCCATGGACACGCATTGTACACCGGAACAGCTTCACTTTCACCCCC
>JAJDYR010000044.1 GCA_022825065.1 bacterium | reverse complement strand
CCGGGTCGTAGCCGTACCATTTCTTCTTCGGGTTGTAGCCCGAGTAGTTCCAGGGGTGGAGCATCTGGCCGAACAGGTCGGCGCGTCCGCCCAGGATGGTCGTGCGGATGGCTTCCGCGTCGATGGCGTAGTTGATCGCCTTGCGAACCTTCACGTTCGCCATCGGGCCGCCGTGTTGCGTGAAGAAGCCCATGTGCATGATGCGCACGGCGGGAACGACGGCGACTTTCGTCTTCGGGTTTTTCTCGAGTTGGGGGATGAACTGCGGCATGATGCCCCAGGCCACGTCGATCTCGCCCGCCTGAAGGGCCTTGGCTCGCGTGGCGGCCTCGCGGATGCGGCGGAGGACGACGCGCTGCGGCCGCTTCGGGAAGTTCTTGTTGTTCCACCAGTTCGGGTTCGCCTCGAACACCATCTTCTGGCCCTTCGTCCAGGATTTCAGGACGTAGGGGCCCGTGCCGTAGGTGTTGCGAGAGATGTGGGCGAGTTCCATGCCCTTGGTCTTCAGGCTGATGGGGCCGGCCCAGCGGGTCAGGCGGTTCCACATGCCGCCGTCGGGCTCTCTGTTGTGATAGATGAAGGTATGGTCGTCGATGACTTCTATTTTATCGATGTTTTTGAAGTACTGCCTCTGCCGCGCGGACTTCATGATGCGGCTGATGGTGTACTTGAAGCTCTCCGCCGTGAAGGGCGAGCCGTCCGAGAACTTGACGCCCTTTCTCAGCTGGAACTTCCACTTCAGGGGACCGAGCTGGGTCCACTTCGTGGCGAGCCAGGGTTTTTTCGCGCCCGTTCCGGTCTCGGCGTGAAGAAGGGTGTCGTAGCTCCAACGCCAGACCATCGCGCCGACAAAGTTCGAGACGCGGTGCGGGTCCATCGTCGGTGGTTCGCCCGAGAGGGCGATGGTGACGGTGCTCTTCGCGTCAGCCGTCACGGGCGCGCCCATCGCCAGAACCGCGAAGACGGCCAGGATTACGAGAAACTTCCGCATGGATTTTCCTCCTTTAAGGAATAGAACAGGTTACAAAACCTGCTTCGGTGAAGATGAAAACACCTCTTGAATTTCCGAGAGTGTCGAGTAGTTTGTTTGCCCTTGTATTCAAGGAAATTATCACGGATGCGAATACAGCGTCAAAGCTCGGGGTGGTTGATCCGCCACAAAGTTTCCTTGTGAACGCGCAAGCGTTGCGTGTATGTTCTTCTCATCGCGAAATTCATGAATGTACGGAAGTTAAGGAGGCTTTTCATGTCGGAGAACATCATCGGCTCGTGGTTCCGGTATTTCCCCGAGCATTATCTCTGGTCGCAACTGATGAGCGGGCAAATCAACATCGCCGCGGTGGGCGGGTCGAACTTCCACGAAATCGATCAGATCGGCAAGCGCCTGAGCGGGCGTGCCGGCGACGCCGAAGCCTGGCACGACGCGTGGGCCTGGATGTCGGACAAGACGCTCGCCCGCGCCGAGGATGAGGAGCGAAAGGGCCACACGCGCACCGCCATGGCGGCCTACGTGCGGAGCGCGATTTACCGCTACGCGAGCGAGCGTTTCGTCCACCCCGACGATCCGAGAAAGTCCGAATCCTACGGCAAACTCCTGCCCCACTACGAGAAGGGGATGAAATACCGCGTGCCCGGATTCGAGCGCGTGGAGGTTCCCTACGAGGAAGGCCCGCTGGCGGCGTACCTCCTTCCGCCGAAAAACCCGACGGGCAATGATCCGTACGTCGCCTTTTTCGACGGACTCGACGGCTCCAAGGAGATCACCGTTCTGTGGGGCGCGCTCGCTCTCATAGAGCGCGGCGTCGGCGTGCTCTGCGTGGACGGCCCCGGACAGGGGGAGACGCTCAGGCTCGGGAAGATACCGAGCCGCCCGGATTACGAGGTGGCGGGAACAGCCGCGTTCGATTTTCTGGACGCGCGCGCCGAGGTGGATTCCGCGCGCGTTGGCCTGATGGCGATGAGCATGGGCGGCTACTACGCGCCGCGCATTGCCGCCTTCGAGCATCGCTATGCGGCGTGTCTCACCTGGGGCGCTCATTTCGACTACCACGAGGTCTGGGTGCACAGAAGAAAGGTGCTCGAAAGCGGCGGCACCATCTCCTCATCCGCCATGTGGCAGTTGCCCTGGGTGCTCGGGACGCCGGACATGGATTCCGCGATGGAAAAATGCAGGGCCTATACCCTGGCGGGCGTCGCCGAGAAGATACGGATACCCATCTGCATCACCCACGGGCAGGACGACAATATCGTGCCGGTCGATATGGCCCACAGGCTCTATGAGGCGTGCGGCTCCGGGGAGAAGGAGCTCAAAATCTTCACCGTCGAGGACGGCGGCAGCCAGCACTGCGTGTTCGACAACCTGCCGATGTGCGGCGAGTGGATTGCGGACTGGTGGATGGACAGGTTCGGTACGGCGTAGGACTGCTTTTTCAGGCGGGGGTTTCCTGACCCGGAGACCTCCGCCTTTATCTTGTTCCCATAAGGAGAAGAATATGGCGGAAGAAACCAGGGAAGAAAAGGTAAAGCGCATCACGGAGAAGATTCATGGAGACAGGGGCTTCGTCTACGACGTGCTCGGCTTCGGCGCGCAGCTGGATCCGGATTATTTCGAGGTCTACTCGCAGATGCACTGGGGGTTCTTCAAGGAAGAGCCGCGCCATCTGGACCCCAAGACGCGCGAACTCATCGAAATCGGCCTGCTCGCCTTCAAGGGCATGAAGCACGAGGTCTACACCCACACGAAGAAGGCCCTGCGCCTGGGCGCGACGATGGAAGAGGCGCTCGAGGCGTTCGAGGTGGCGAGCATCGGCGGCGGCGCCCCCGTGCTGATGGAGGGTCTCTACGCGCTCAAGCGCATCGCCGACGAGCAGGCCGAGGAAGAGAAATCGAAATCCGGCTGAGGGCTGGCCCGATAGGGTGATTTGTGAGAATCTTGATATCTCCAAACGAGAAAACCCATCCTCCCGCGTGAAGGAGAACACCTTTTGTCTGAAGAAAAAGCGTCCTTGAGCGATGAGCGCATGCAGGCGATGTACCGCGACATGCTGCGCATACGCCGCTTCGAGGAAACGGCGTTCGAGTTGTTCGAACAAGGCGAGGTCGTGGGCGGCATCCACGTGAGCATCGGCCAGGAGGCATGCTCGGTCGGCGCGTGCAGCACGCTCCGGGAAGACGATGCGATTCTCACCACCCACCGGGGCCACGGCCATTCCATCGCCAAGGGGACGCGCCTGCCCGAGATGATGGCGGAACTCCTGGGGAAGGCGACAGGTCTTTGCCACGCCAAGGGGGGCTCCATGCACATCGCCGACGTGTCGAAGGGCCACTACGGGGCGCATTCCATCGTGGGCTCGAACATGCCCATGGCGGTGGGCATCGGCCTCGCCTTTCATTTCGAGGGAAAAGGCCAGGTGGCGGTCGTCTTCTTCGGCGACGGCGCCGCGAACGAGGGCAGCTTCCACGAGTCGGTGAATCTGGCGTCGATCTGGAAGCTCCCCGTCATCTTCTTTTGCGAGAACAACCATTTCGCCTCGAGCACCCGGGTGGGGTACGCCACTTCGGTGGCGGACATCAGCGCTCGGGCGGGAGGATACGACATCCCCGGCGTGACGGTGGACGGCATGGACGTGCTGGCGGTCCATGAGGTGATGGTCGAGGCCGTGGACCGCGCGAGGCGGGGCTTGGGCCCCAGCCTGATCGAGGCGAAGACGTATCGCTATTTCGGCCATTCGAGAAAAGACCCCCAGTTCGGGCCGTACCGGACGGAAGATGAGTGGAACGAGTGGAAGGCGAAAGACCCCCTGCTCGTGGCGGAGGAAATTCTCGGCGTGAGCGAGGCGCAGAAAATAGCGCACCTGGACGCTGTTGAGGATGAGTTGCAGGATGCGCTCGCCTTCGCGCGGCAAAGCCCCGAACCCGAACCGGACGACGTGTATGAGGATTTATATGCCTGAGGGGAAGATGCGGACCATTTCATATTCGGCGGCGATAAACGAGGCGCTCCATGAGGAAATGGAGCGCGATGAAAAAGTCTTCCTGATGGGTGAGGACGTCGCGCTCTCCGCCATATCGCCCGCCACGGCGGGCTTGGGGGACAGGTTCGGCCACGAGCGGGTGCGCAACACGCCCATCAGCGAACTCGGCTTCACCGGCGCGGCCGTCGGCGCGGCGATGGCGGGCTACCGGCCCGTGCTCGACATGCGCCGCATCGACTTCATGATGCTGGCCATCGACCCCATCGCGAACCAGGCGGCCAAGCTGCGCTACATGCTCGGCGGGCAGGTGAGCGTGCCCCTGGTGATCCGTGCGCCCGAGGGCGGCTACTCCCAGAACGGCCCCACGCACAGCCAGTGTCTCGAAGCCTGGTTCATCCAGGTGCCCGGTCTGCGCGTCATCGTGCCGAGCGACCCCGCCGATGTGAAGGGGCTCCTGAAATCCGCCATCAGGGAGGATAACCCGGTGCTTTTCGTGGAGTACCGTGCGCTCTACTCCCTGGAAGGCCCCGTGCCCGAGGGCGATCATACCGAGCCCATCGGGAAGGCTGCGGTCAAAAGGGAGGGGGCGGACATCACCCTCATCGGAATCGGAAGCCAGGCGCGCGGTTGTCTCGAAGCCGCGGAGTTGCTCGCCGGGGAGGGGGTCGACGCCGAGGTGGTGGACCCCAGGACCATCAATCCACTGGACGTGGAGGGGCTTGCGGCTTCGGTGCGGAAAACGGGCCGTTGCGTCGTCGCGGAGGAGGGACACAAAAGCGGCGGCGTGGGCGCCGAGATAGCCGCATCGGTGCAGGAGGCGGCTTTCAACTCCCTCAAGGCGCCCATCTCCCGCGTGGCGGCCCTCGACGTGCCCGTGCCCGTTCACACGAAACTCGAAGCCATCGTCCTGCCCAGCACGGAGAAGATCGTGGCGGCGGCGAAGAAGGCGCTTTCATAGAGGACCTGTCTTGGCGAAATCGACTTCCGGGTTGTCCCGAAAACGCATGGGCGAGATGTACCGCACCATGCTCCGGATCCGCCGCTTCGAGGAGACGGCGGACGATATGTACATGGCGGGCAAGGTGGTGGGCGGCGTGCACGTGAGCATCGGCCAGGAGGCGTGTTCCGCCGGCGTGTGCGCAGCCTTGAGAGAGGACGACGCCGTGCTCACCACCCACCGGGGGCACGGCCACTCCATCGCCAAGGGGACGCGCCTGCCCGAGATGCTGGCCGAACTGATGGGCAAGGTGACCGGCCTTTGCCGCTCCAAGGGCGGTTCGATGCACATCGCCGACGTCTCGAAGGGCCACTACGGTGCTCATTCCATTGTGGGCGCGAACATGCCGATGGCGGCGGGCATCGGCCTGGCGTATCAACTCGAGGGGAAAGACCGCGTGGCGGTGGTCTTCTTCGGCGACGGAGCCTCGAACAACGGCGCGTTTCACGAGGCGATGAACCTGTGCGCCATCTGGAAGCTGCCGGTCGTGTTTTTCTGCGAGAACAACCAGTACGCCGTCAGCGTGCCGGCGGAGTATTCCACCTCGGTGGACGACATCAGCGTGCGCTCCAAGGGCTATGACGCCCCCGGCCTGACGGTGGACGGCATGGACGTGGCGGCGGTGTACGAGGCGAGCCGCGAGGCCGTGGCCCACGCGCGGCGCGGCTTGGGGCCGAGCCTCGTCGAGGCGAAGACCTACCGGTTTTTCGGCCACTCGCGCGGCGACCCGCACTACGGCATGTACCGGACGAAAGAGGAATGGGAGGGCTGGAAAGGGAGAGACCCCCTCATCGTGTGCGAGAAGATGCTCAAGATGACGGCGAAGCAAAAGAAGGCGCACGCCGACGCGGTGGAAACGGAGATAAGAGAAGCTATCGAGTTTGCGGAGAACAGTCCCGAGCCGGAAGAGAGCGTGGCGCTCGAGGACATCTTCGCCTAGGAGAATCCGGGATGCCTGAACTCACCTACGTCGAAGCCCTGAACCAGGCGCTCCATGAGGAGATGGCGCGCGATGAGAAGGTGTTCCTCATGGGCGAGGACGTGGCGTTCGATTACTTCGGCGTGTGCTCGGGGCTGGCCGACCGCTTCGGGCGCGACCGGGTGCGCGACACGCCCATCTGCGAACTCGGCTTCACGGGCGCGGGCGTGGGCGCGGCGATGGCGGGTTATCGGCCCATCGTGGACTTGCGCTTCATGGATTTCACCACCTACGCGCTCGACCCCATCGTGAACCAGGCGGCGAAGCTGCGCTACATGCTGGGCGGCCAGCTATCGGTTCCCATGGTGGCGCGGATACCCAGCGGCGCGGGCCTTCAATACGGCGCGACGCACGGGCAGTCGCTCGAAGCGTGGTTCATGCAGGTGCCGGGACTGAAGGTCCTCTATCCAAGCTGCGCGCCCGACGCCAAGGGGCTGCTCAAGGCCGCCGTCCGGGACGACAACCCGGTCATGTTCATCGAGCACAGACTGCTCTACGCGCAGAAAACGAAGCAAATCGTGCCTGAAGGCGATCACACCGCGCCCATCGGGGTGGCCGACGTGAAGCGGGCGGGTGCGGACGCCACCATCGTGGGAATCGGCTATCAGATGGGCCATTGCCTGGAAGCCGCGGAGGCGCTGGCGGGAGAGGGAATCGAGTGCGAGGTCATCGACCCGCGTTCGCTCTCGCCCCTGGACGTGGAGACCATCACGGCCTCCGTTCGCAAGACGAGCCGCTGCGTCATCGTGGAGGAGGGCCATCTGAGGAGCGGCGTGGGGGCCGAGATTTCCGCCGCCATACAGGAAGCGGTTTTCGAATACCTCGACGCGCCCATCGGCCGCGTGGCCGCGCTCATGGCGCCGATTCCCGTTCAGACGAAACTCGAGAAGTTCGTGCTCCCCAGCACGGAGAAAGTCATCGCGGCGGTCCGAAAAACTTTAGGCGTCTCCGCCTGATCCAGGGGCTGTTGAAAAACTCCTCTCCGCCTCATCCTGAGTAGCGGCGAAGCCGCGTATCGAAGGATGCCCTCTCGCCCGGAGCGAGGCGTTCGACTCCCCGCGCCCTTCGATACGCCGCCTTCGGCGGCTACTCAGGGTGAGGAAAGAGGCGTTGGCGGTTTATGGGGATCGCAAGCAGGACTTTTTCAACAACCCCATCTAGTCCTGGGCGACGATGGGGTTTCTCAACACCCCCACGTGCTCGACCTCGCATTCCACCACGTCTCCCGGCTTGAGCAGATAGGGTTCCGGGTCTGCCTGCTCCAGGGCCACGCCGCAGAACGTGCCCGATGAGATGATGTCGCCCGGCGCCAGCGACATCTGGCTGTAGAAGGCGATGAGTTCGGGTATCTTGAAGATCATGTCGGTCAGCAGTTCGTCCTGGCGCGTCACGCCGTTCACCCGGCATTGCACGCGAAGCGATTCGGGGTTCGGCACCTCGTCCGCCGTGACGATGTAGGGGCCGATGGGGTTGGTGGTGTCGAAGTTCTTGCCCAGGAAAACGCCGCCCAGGGCGGCGGAGCGCTGCACCTCGCGCGCCGTGAGGTCGTTGTAGACCGTATAGCCCATGATGACGTCGAAGGCGTTCTCGGGTTTCACGTCCTTGCAGTATTTGCCGATGATGAAGCCGACCTCCACCTCGTAATCCAGCATCTTGGTCTGCCTGGGATAGAGCACGGGTTCCTCGTGGCCGACGAGCGAGGAGTCGAAGCGCGGCGCGCCGGGCACGTTCTCGGGAACCGCATGGCCCGTGTTCGCGACGTGCTTGTTCGAGTTGAGGCCTGTGTGGAAGAACTTGCCGGGACGGGGGATCGGCGCCCTCAAGCGCACGTGCCGGTCTTTCAGGGCGGCGAGTTCGCCGTCCGGCCCCGCAGGCTCTCCGCCGGAGGCGATAATGGCCTCCGCATGGCCGAGCGCCGCGCCCGCCGCCGCCATCGCCGGTTCGCCCCCGCAGAGAAATTCGCGCATGTCCCGGGGAATCCGCGCGTTCGCCATGGCGTAGGGGCGACCTTCGCCCTCTGTTTCGGCGAGATGGCTCGCGTAGGCCAGGCGCAGGTCGAGCATTCTCCCGTCTTTCAGGACGGCGCCCAAGCGGTCTCCGGTGGCGCCCGGCGAGAGGTTTCTGTAGGTGGCGAGTTTCATGGACGTCTCCTTTCGGTGATGAAAGCAAAGATTTGCGCATGTATGGGGGACACGCATCGCAATCTCCGCATCCTACAGAACGAAAGCGCGGGTTGTCCATGTAGCGGGGAGGCGCACCGCGGATGCAGGTTTGAAAGGTTTCAGGTTGCGCGCATGCGCCACGGCTCTTGACGAGCCGCCGAAAGAAGAGGATAAATAATCTTTCACGAACACATTGCGTTTTTGTTTTCAATTGTTTTTCGTCAAGGGTTTCACCATGCGCACTTATATCATCAGGCGCTGCCTGCAAAGCTTCATCGTGTTCGGGGCGATATTGATCCTCGTGTTCTCGATGCTCCAGATCACGGGAAACCCCGCGGCGGTCCTCATGCCGCTCGATTCCACCGAAGAGGACATCCAGGCCTTCAGCAAGGAGATGGGTTTCGACCAGCCCATACCGATCCAGTTCGCCAAGTTCATGCTGGGCTCGGACCTGGTGGACGACCTGCTCGGCGCCGAACGGGAGAAAGAGAAGGTCGATGAGCTCGAACGCGACCCCGACGCGCCCAAGATCGTGAGGACCAAGGGCGTGATTCGAGGGGATTTCGGCTTTTCCTACCGCCACGAAATCCCGGCGATGGGCCTCGTGCTCGAGCATTTTCCCAACACCGTTCTCCTCGCCCTGGTGGCGGTCCTGATCGCCGTGGTGATCTCCATACCCGCCGGGGTCCTGTCGGCGACTTTCCGCAATACGTGGATCGACTACACCAGTTCGGTCGGGGCGATGTTCGGCCAGTCGATGCCGAACTTCTGGCTCGGGCTTCTGCTCATCATATTCTTCGCCGTGTACCTCGGCTGGCTGCCCACGTCGGGTTACGACGCCTGGTATTACATCATCCTGCCGTCGATCACGGCGGGGCTCTACGCCACCGCGCGCATCACGCGCCTCGTGCGCTCCCAGATGCTCGACGTGCTGGGCATGGACTACGTGCGCACGGCGCGCTCGAAGGGGATCGTGGAGTGGCTCGTGGTGGTGCGCCACGCGCTCAAGAACGCTTCCATCCCCGTCGTCACCCTGGTGGGTTTCGAACTCGGCATTCTGCTCGGCGGCACGGTGGTGACCGAAGCCGTCTTCGCGTGGCCGGGCGTGGGCTTTCTGGTGGTGGACGCCATCAACAACCAGGACTACCCCATCGTCCAGGCGGCGGTGGCGCTTTTGGCGTTCGTGTTCGTATTCGTGAATCTCGTGGTCGACATCCTGTACGCATGGCTCGACCCGAGAATTTCCTATAGCTAAGGGGCAAGGACGCACGATGGTTGTCGACGACAGGGCGGCGACGCTCAACATCGAAATCGATGAGGACATGGAACGCGGGCCGAGCGATTTTCAGCTCGCCATGCAGGAGTTAAGGCGCAGGCCGCCGGCGATATTCGGCGCGTTTTTCGTCGCGCTCGTCATCATCTTCGCCCTCGTACCCGAGATATTCTCCCCGCTGGACCCGCTCTCCCAGGACCTGGGGCGCTACCTGAAACCTCCGGGCTTCGTGGACAAGGCTGGAGACACTTACTGGCTCGGCACCGACCAGCAGGGCCGCGATATCCTGAGCCGCATCATCTGGGGCTCGCGCATCTCGCTCATCGTCGGCATCGCCGCCGTCATCGTGAGCGGACTCATCGGCATCACGGTCGGCATCATCGCGGGTTATTTCGGGGGCTGGATCGACACTGTCATCAGCCGCATCATCGATACGGCCCTGGCCGTCCCGTTCATCCTGCTCGCCATCAGCCTGGTGGCGATACTGGGGCCGAGCCTCCAGAACATCGTCCTGGTCATCGCGCTCAGGACCTGGCTCGTCTATGCGCGGGTGGTGCGCGCGGAGGTTCTCTCCATCAAGGAGAACGAGTTCGTCACCGGAGCGAAGGCGACCGGCTGCGGCACGATACGGATTCTGTTCATCTATCTCTTCCCGAACGTGGCTTCCACGACCATCGTCATCGCCACCCTGTACCTGGGCCGGATGATCATCATCGAATCGGCGCTCTCTTTCCTCGGGCTGGGCGTGCCGCCTCCCACGCCGACGTGGGGCGGAATGCTCGCCGACGGCAGGAGTTTCCTCGACACGGCCTGGTGGATAGCGCTCTTCCCGGGCCTCATCCTCATGCTCACGGTCTTGAGCGTGAACCTTCTGGGCGACTGGCTGCGCGACGTGCTCGACCCGAGAATGAAGCGCCTGGCTGAGTAGCGCCCCCGGCGGGAGGATACCTTCCATGTCGAACCCCGAACTTCCCACAAGTGTTCTGGTGCGCGACGTCGTCATGCGCGACGGCATCCAGAACCTGAAACAGGTGCTGCCCACCGAATTAAAGGTCGAGATCATCGAAGGCCTGGCGGACGCAGGCATCCGCCGCATCGAGGCCACGAGCTTTATGAACCCCAAGGCGGTGCCCGCCACCGCGGACGCGGACGAGGTGATGCGCCGCATCGAGAGAAAACCGGGCGTGCTGTATGAGTGCCTCGTCGCCAACGAGCGCGGCGCGCGCCGGGCGGTGGACGCAGGGAGCGACGGGGTGCAGCAGGTCATCTCCATCACCGACGTGCACAACCGCGCGAACGTGAATCGCTCCGTCAAGCAGAGCCTGGAGGAGATGGCCAAGATATCGAAAATCGTGAAGGGCGCGGGGGTTCCCTTCAGCGGGGCGATCAGCCTCTCGACGGGGTGTCCATACACCGGGCGCGTGGCGGAAGAGGTGGTCTACGACATCGCCGAGAAATACGACGCGCTGGGCGTGGACGAGTTTTTCCTGTGCGATTCGATGGGCATGGGCGACCCCGCGCGGATGAGCCGCATGGTGAGCGAACTCAAGAAGCGCTGGCCGGAGAAGGGCCTCGTGGTGCACCTGCACAACACGCGCGGCATGGGTCTCGCCAACGCCCTGGCCTCGATGCAGGCGGGAGCGGACGTATTGGACGGCTCCCTGGGCGGCATCGGGGGTTGCCCCTTCGCGCCGAACGCTTCGGGCAACATATCGACCGAGGATCTTGCCCACATGCTCTGGCTGATGGAGGTGGAAACGGGGGTGGACGTGGACGCTCTCATCCGGCTCGCGGAAAAACTGGCCGAAGCCATGGAAGCGCCGTTGCACGGCACGGTGCTCAAGGCGGGCAAGAGCTTCAAGAAGACGCCCACGCCCGAATGGCTTCTGGTCGATGAAGACGCCCGCACCACCCAGGCGGTGGATGAACTGGCCGTGCGGTTCTAGGCGGGTAGGACGAGGGTTTTGTACGGTCGTCATTCGAGGAGCGTGTAGGGGCCGCATAGATGCGGCCCTTTTTTGGAATGTTGAAAAAGCCCTTCTTGTCAGGGGATAAAGGCAACCCCCCCTACCCCCCCTTGACAGGGGGGCAAGAAAAAGTAAAACCCCCTCGGCTCGGAGGTGCGCATCGCCTTTTTTTACCCCCCTGTCAAGGGGGGGTAGGGGGGGTTGGTTTTCAAGGCAACAGACTGCGGCTCCGCCCGGTTTCGGGTTTTGGGCGTCATTACGACCAAGAATGACTTTATCAACAACCCTTTCCCGGTCGCGATTGACCCGCCATCACCCCAGGTCGATTCCCTCGGCTTTCAGTTTTTCTTCCGAATAGCCTAGTTGCTCCACCAGGACCTCTCGGTTGCTGTTCCCGAGAGGCTCGCCCGCGTATCGCACCTTGCCGGGCGTGCGCGACAATTTGCCGAAGGCCTCCTGCATCCGCACCGGGCCGCCCAGTTCCGCGTCTTCCACCTCGGTGATGTTCCCGCGCGCGACGACCTGTTCGTTCTCCACCACCATCTTCACGTTGTTGATGGGGGTGGCCGCGCCCTCGAACTCGGTCAAGCGCTCCATCACCTCTTTAAGCGTCAGGGTCCTTAACGTCTTCTGGAGTTCGTCCTCGATGGCGTCCGCGTTCTTCATGCGCTCGCGGTTGTCGGCGAACCTCGGGTCGGCAATCAGGTCCTCACGCCCCAGGCCCTTGCAGATGTTCTCGAAGATGGACTGGTTCGAGCCGGCGATGAGCACCCAATGGCCATCTTTGGTCTCGAAGTTGTTCCGGGGCACCGCGAACTCGAGGCGCGAGCCGCTCCGGCCCTGGATGAAATCGAGCTGGTCGTAGTAGATCACCTGGGGGCCGAGCATGGTGAGCAACTGCTCGTAGATCGCCAAGTCTATCTGCTGACCCTCGCCGCCCCTTCGCTCGCGCTCGAACAGGGCGGTCATCACCAGAAACGCGGCGCCGATGCCTGTCGAGCAATCCCCCAGCCCCCAGGAGGGACTCAGGGGCGGGCCGTCGGGGTAACCGTTGATGTGGCTGAATCCCGCGAAGGCCTCGGCCAGGGAGCCGAAACCGGGCCGATTCCTGTAGGGGCCCGTTCTGCCGAACCCCGTGATGGAGAGCATGATAATGCCGGGGTTCACCTCTTTCAGGTTTTCGTAGTCCAGCCCCCATTTTTCGAGCACGCCGGTTCGGTAGTTCTCCACCACCACGTCGGCCCCGGCCACGAGTTTCTTCACCGCCTCGACGCCGAAGGGGGTTCGGAGGTCCAGCGTCACGCTCTTCTTGTTGCGGTTGATCATCTTGTAGTAGAGGCCCACGCCGTTTTTGTTGTGGCCCCAAAGGCGCATGGGGTCGCCGCCCCTCGGGTTTTCGATCTTGACGACATCCGCGCCGTAGTCCGCGAGATACATCGTGCAGAGCGGCCCCGCCAGATAGTTCGACATGTCCACGACCCGCACGCCCGCGAGGGGCATGCGCGCGGTTTGTTCATCGTTCATGGGTTGTCCTCACGAGAAAGCACCCGTCTGCGTGTTCAGGAAACGGGGAGAATGCTATCATCCGGCGAATCCTTTTGGAATCAACTGAAGACTTTACGGGGAGAAAGCCATGGGCTACCGGGGGATGCACGTCGTGGACGCCGACGCGCACTATCTCGAGGAAATCCGCGATTTCGCCAAGTATCTCAAAGGCCCCTCCGTGGAGCGTTTCGCCGACTGGAGCGGGCAGTACCACATGCCCGCCCTGGTGGGGGAGCAGTACGACGTCATGCTCCACGGGCGCACCGTGCGGGGCGCCGCAGGCGGCAAGGGCGATCAGGACGAGATGCTCGGCATGTCGAGTCCCGCCGACATCCCCGTCGTGATGAAGCGCTTCGGCATCGACACCATCGTGATGATCCCCACCTACATGCTCATGGTCGAGTTCGTGCGCAACGCGAACCACGCCATGGACATCTGCAACGGCTACATCGACTACATGCTGGACGGCGTATGCGCGCCCGAGGAGGGAATCTACACGCTGGTGGTGGCGGCAGGCCGCGATCCGGTGCGCGCGGCGAAGATGATAGACCGCGTGGCGGGTTCGCCCGCCGTCTGCGGGGTGGAGATGCTCGGGAGCGTCGAGCTTCCCCTGGGGGCCGAGGCGTACAACCCCATCTACGAAGCCGCGCAGCACCACGGCCTTCCCATCGTCCTGCACGCGAACTTCCTGGGGCCGGACCTTTCGAGCTTCGCCAAGTTTCCCTCCTTCGTCGAAAGCCACGCGCTGGACATGACGTGGTGCAACCAGGTGCAGCTCGTGAGCATGGTGATGGAGGGGGTGCCCGAGCGGTTTCCGGACCTCAAGATCGTCTTTCAGGAAAGCGGCATCACCTGGGTGGCGGGCCTCATGTACCGCCTCGACACCGAATACATGCGCCGCCGCGTCGAAGCGCCCCTGCTCAGAAAGCTGCCGAGCGAATACATCAAGGATTTCTATTTCGGCACCCAGCCGATGGAGGATATGCCGAGAAAGCACTTGAAGATGTTCTTCGAGATGCTCGACGCGGAGAACACCTTCATCTACGCGAGCGACTGGCCCCATTTCGATTACGACGAGCCCTCGGCGGTCGCCGACTTACCCTTCCTGAGCGATGCGGGCCGCCGCAAGATCATGGGCGAGAACGCACTCGGCGTCTTCCGCTTCACGGAGAAGACGGTGAACCTGGAGGTGAGCGCCTGATGGCGAGGCGGCTCTGGGCGGCGCGGGCGTCCGAGATAGGCCCCGGCGAGCGGATCCGCCTCGAACTCGGCGGCCTTGAATTAGGCATCTTTAGGCTGAGTGACGGGTTTTTCGCGCTGGAGGACAAATGCCCGCACCAGCAGGGCCCCGTCTGCTCGGGGAACCTCTTCCGCGAGATCACGGCAACCGTGGCGGAGGACGGCAGGGTGCGCGAGCGCTACGCGCGCGATGAGGCGGACGTGGTCGCATGCCCAATGCACGGCTGGGAGTTCGAGATCAGAACGGGGGAATGCCTCGCCAACCGGAGAAGAAAAGTCCAGCGCTTTCCCGTGGAAGTCGACGGCGAGGACCTCTACGTCATCCTGCCGGGAGGGTGAGGGGTCACTTCCCCTTAAGGGGAATTGTTCAAAAAGTTCCCTTTTTCGGGGGTAGAGAGGACGTTCCGCTCGACTGGAAAAGCAACCCCCCCTACCCCCCCTTGTCAGGGGGGTAAAAAAAGGCAATGCGCCCCCTCCGGGCTGAGGGGTTTTTGATTTTTCTTGCCCCCCTGACAAGGGGGGGTAGGGGGGGTTGCCTTTATGGGGTTTGCCTTTCAGGGAGTTGCCATTACCCTCTCAGGGGGTTTTCAACGCTCCCCGAATCTGCGCTGTTGACAATCCCGCCGGTGACGCCTCTATAATTTCTCCTATCTTTTCAGGTTCGACGGATGCTGCCGGGAGGACGGAGACGTCTTCTTTTCTGGCTCACTATTTCTGGAGGGGAAACGATGTCCATGCCCACCTATGGTTACGATCACCTGCACTTCCGAAGCGAGGACCCCCATGCGGCCAGAAAATTCTGGGAGGAGATGTTCGGCGCGAAGGTGGTGGACGAGGGCGACCTGGGCGGCTCGCCGATCTTCAGTTTCGATCTGAACGGCATGAGCTTTCTGGTGTCGGGCCGGGCGGAGGGTGAGAACCCCGTTCGCACGACGAGCGACCCGCGCTACGGCCTCGATCATTTCGGCCTCGTCGTCGACGACATGGACCAGGCGGAGGCCGACCTGCGCGCGAAAGGGGCCGATTTCATCTGCGACCCGTGGGAGATCGGCCCGGGGACCAAGATCGCCTTCATCCGGGGGCCGGACGACATCAGCATCGAGCTCGTCTCGCGCGGCTAGGGGTCTGTTGAAACAGTCCCTGCGCGCCCCCTTGAATGGAGGCCGTAGGGGCGGCCCTCAGTGGCCGCCCTTGTCATCGGCTGGAAAACCAACCCCCCTGCCCCCCTGACAAGGGCTTGTTGAAAAAGTCTCTCTCCGCCTCATCCTGAGTAGCCGCCGAAGGCGGCGTATCGAAGGTCAATCGCGCCCAATGCGGAAGCGATTGCTCTCGCACGCCGGGAGAGGCCTTTTGACCCTCCCTCTTCGGTCGGGCCAAACCTTCGATACGGTGCTTACGCGCCTACTCAGGATGAGGTTTTGTGGCCGCTTGCGCGGCAGGAAGGATGACCGACGGATAACCCCCAATACCGCCCGCACTAAAACGGGGTTTTTCAACAGCTCCGACAAGGGGGGGGGTAGGAGGGTTGCCCGAAGCGGTGAGACAGCATGGGCGGGAATTCCGGGAACTTGCCCGAAAGGGGTAAAATTGACACTTTTGGGGAACCCTGCTAGCATTTCAGCATACTTGTAAGGTTGGTCGAAGTAGATTGAGGATTCATCGGACGCCGGAGAGTGGGAATCGCGAACCGGTGGTATCGTCGCCTCCAGGGCCTCCGTGCCCCGTTTCGCCTCCTGCCGTAAAACGCATTCCCGTCTCTTCGTCTGAAAATGCGAGAGAATCGAGAGGCCCGCTGTCTGGTTTCTCGATTGGAGTTGTGGCTTGGTTTTGCCCCCGATGGCGGTCGCCCATGCCATAGGGGAGCACGGTTCTCCTGGGCGACGATGGAGGGTTGACCATGAAAGAACTCGGATTGAGTCGTCGGAAACTCCTTCGCAATGCCGCACTTGGAACGGCCGCCCTGGCCTTGCCCGTCTCGCGGGCGACGCCCTCGGCGGCGATGGTGAAATCGCTCAACTTCTACAGCTGGACCTACGGCATCAGCTTCGTGAAGCAGCGCATCGCCGAATTCGAGAAGCTCGCCAAGGTCAAGATCAACTACGGCAACACGCCGGGCAGCAAGTACCACGACACGCTGGTCGTCAAGTTCACGGGCAAAACGCCCCTGGACGTCATCTACATGATCGACGGCCACCTCGCCGAGTTCGTCGAGGCGGGCTGGCTGTACCCCATCGACGAGTTCCCGCGCGTGGATGAATACAGAAAAGAGTTTATCGGCCCGACCGCCGACGCGCTCACCTACAACGGCAAGCTCTACGGCCTGCCCTACTACGTGGGCCACATGGCGTTCCTCTACAACGAGGAGCACCTGGAGAAGGCGGGCATCGGCGCTCCGCCCAAGACCTGGGACGAGGTGGTCCAGCAGAGCCTCCAGATCAAGAGCAAGGGGATCCAGGAGTACCCCTTCCTGCAGTTCCTCAAAGCCGACTTCTGGATGGGCGAGATGCTCTTCACCATGATGTACAGCCGGGGCGGGCGATTCGTCGACGAGAAATACAACGTCATGGGCTACGACAAACCGGATTCCGCGGTGGCGCAATCGATCCAGTGGATCATCGACGCGGCCAAGAAGCACAAGATCACGCAGCCCGGCTTCATGGAGCTGAACGAGGTCGCAGCCCTCAAGGCCTTCAGCAGCGGCACGGGCAGCTTCGCCATCCTGCCGAACTACCGGCTGCGGGCCGCGAACGAGCCCAAGTCCTCCAAGGTGGCCGGCAAGATCAAGATGGCGCTCATCCCGACCGCCAACAACGCCAAGCCGCACGTGTGCGGCTGGACACGGGCCTACAGCATGACCGCCTCGGCCGCGAAGGACCCCGCGCGCAAGGCGATGTCCTGGAAGATGGTGGACTTCCTGGGCGGCAAGGACAAATCCGGCACCTACCGCACGGCGAAGAAGTGGTTCACCGAGTTCGGTCTGGGCTTCGGCCACGCGCCGCTGTTCAAGGACCCCGACATCGTCGCGGCGGCGAACAAGTGGGGCGAGGCGAAGCTGTTCGAGAGCCAGATGGCGCTCAGCAAGCCCAAGGACGGGCAGAAGGCCGTCTGGTACGCCGAGTGGGATCAGTTCATGCGTCCGCGCGTCCACAAGGCGATCCTGGGTCAGGCCGACATCGTGGGTACGCTCAAGACCCTGACCAAGCAGTGGAACAGGCTGAAGAGGCGTTACGGTTAGACGTTAGCGATTGCCTCCCCCGGCGGCGCGCTGCCGGGGGAGGCGCGATGGAGGTTCTCCTTGGCGAATATCCTCTCCGTCGAAGGGGCGGAACCGGCCGCGCAGGCGGGCCTGAAGGGCTGGTTCGCCCGGCGCATGCAGACAGAAGGCGGCATCGCGGCGTTCTTCGTGGGGCCCGCGCTGCTCCTGATGGTGCTGCTCAACATCTATCCCATCCTGCATTCGTTCTACGTCAGCGTCCACGTCTATAACCTGAAGCGGCCCCACAGGAACCCCTTCGTGGGTTTCGAGAACTACGTCATGTTCCTGGAGAGCGAGGATTTCTACAACGCGCTCATCAACACGGTCATCTTCGTCGTGGTGTCGGTGATCGCGGTGGCCCTGATCGGCCTCATCTTCTCCCTCGCGCTCAACGAACTGGGCTCCGGCGTGCGCAAATGGGCGGTGCCGCTCATCCTCGTGCCCTGGGCGGTGCCCTACGTGGCGAACGGCCTGATCTGGGAGTGGATCTACCATTCCGACTACGGGGTGCTGAACGGGCTCCTGGTTGCGCTGGGCGTCATCGACAAGTACCAGACGTGGCTCAGCAACCCCGACCGGGCGCTCTACACCCTCGTGAACGCCTTCGTCTGGAAGGAGGTTCCCCTCGCCACCGTCCTGTTCCTGACGGCGCTCCAGGCCATCCCCGAGGACCTCTACAGCGCGGCCAAGATCGACCAGGCGGGCGCCCCGAGGCGCTTCTGGCACATCACACTGCCTGCGCTCAAGCTGGCCTTTCTCCTGGTGCTGGTCTACACCTCGATCATCTCCATCAAGACATTCGACCTCGTCTACATCCTGACCGAGGGAGGGCCGGGCGACGCGACGGCGCTCGTCTCCTGGTACACCTACGTGGAAACCTTCCGGAACCTGCAGTTCGGCTCCGGCGCGTCGATATCCTACGTGATCGCCATCGCCACCTTCATCCTGGCGATCGGCTACATCAAGATCCTCTACAGACCGCAGGAGAGCTGATCATGGCTGCCCCGAGCGTTCCCGACGTCAAGGAGATTCAGAGATACCGCCAGGCCGCCATCCTGGGGCGGGTCGTTCTCTACCTGATCGTCGCCGTCATGCTCTTCTACGCCATCTCGCCCTTCTACTGGATGCTGAACTCGAGCCTCCAGCTCGAAAAGGACGTGGTGTCGGTTCCGCCCAACTGGGTTCCGCCCACGCTCAACATCGGCAACTACGAGGAGATTATCCTCAGGAAGCCCGCCGACACGAGCGTCGCGTTCGACAAGAGCATGGCCGGATACTCCACGTTCCCCACGGCCGACGTGCTGCCCTCGATGTGGAACAGCTTCGTCGTGGCGCTGGGCGTCACCATCATCAACGTCATACTGGGGTGCCTGGCGGCGTATGGTTTCGCGCGTCTTTATTTCAAGGGAAAGCAGTCCCTTTTCTACGTCGTGCTGGCGTCGCGCATCGTGCCCGAGGTGTCCCTGATCGTCCCCTTCTACCTGATGATCCGAGGGCTGGGGCTGCTGGATACCTATCTGGGGCTCATCGTGGCCTACATTCCGATATCCCTGCCGCTGGCGATATTCGTGCTTGTCGCCTATTTCGAAACCGTGCCGCAGGAGATCGAGAGCGCCGCGCGCGTGGACGGCTGCAACCGCTTCCAGACGCTCTGGCGGGTGATCCTGCCGCTTTCGGCGCCCGCGATCGTCACGGCGGCGGTGTTCGTGTTCCTCACGAGCTGGAACGAGTTTCTCTTCCCGCTCGTGCTGACCCAGACGATGAACACCCGGCCCATCACGGTGACGCTGCTCGATTTCGTCTCCGAGTTTTCGGTGAGCTACGCGCGGATGAACGCCGCGGGCGTCGCCTGCGTCATCATTCCCGTCGCCCTGGCCCTCATGTTCCAGCGCTACTTCGTGCGCGGGCTGACGGCGGGGGCGGTGAAGGGCTAGCCGGTTTTCCATAGGAGCGAGTGAGAATGGCGAAGGTCGTGCTGGAGAACTTGACCAAGAATTACGGCGAGGTGGTCGCGGTCGACAATGTGGACCTGGAGATCGCCGACGGCAGATTCGTCGTCCTCCTGGGCCCGTCCGGGTGCGGGAAGACCACCATCCTGAACGTGGTCGCCGGCCTGCTCGAACCCACCGAGGGCGCGATTCTCATCGACGGGGTGGATGTGCGCCACATTCCGGCCCACAAGCGCAACATGGCCATGGTGTTCCAGAGCTACGCCCTCTATCCCCACCTCCGGGTGCGGGACAACCTGGCCTTCCCCTTGCGGATGATGAAGATGACCAGGGCGGAAATCGACGAGAAGGTGCGCTGGGCGGCCGAGGCGCTGAACATCGAGGAGCTTCTGGCCCGAAGGCCCCGCGAACTCTCCGGCGGGCAACGCCAGCGCGTGGCGCTTGGCCGGGCGATCGTCCGCGAACCCTGGGCGTTCCTGATGGACGAGCCGCTCTCGAACCTCGACGCCGCGCTCCGGGTCGAGATGCGCGCGGAACTCAAGAAGCTCCACCGCCGCCTCGAGACCACCATGATCTACGTGACCCACGATCAGGTGGAGGCGCTCAACATGGCCGATGAGATAGCGCTCATGAAAGACGGCGTGCTCCAGCAGTACGCATCCCCTTACGCCGTCTATCACGAGCCGGCGAACACCTTCGTGGCGCAGTTCGTGGGCACGCCGCCGATGAACCTCATCCCTGGCGCCCTGGAGCAGGAAAACGGAAGGCTGTGCTTCCGCTACGGCAACTTCGCCGTGGAGCCGTCTCCCGAGCAGCGCAAGCGTCTGGAGGAGAAGCAGAGGGAGAAGGTGATCCTGGGGATTCGCCCCGAAGACGTCATCGTGGATGCCGCCGGTGGTGAAGAGAACGGCCACCTGAGCAAGGTGCTGCTCCTGGAGCCCTACGGGGCGGATCAGGTGCTCGAACTCGCCTTCGAGGACCTCTCCATCATGGCGCGCACGCCCTCCACTCTTCGGGTCGACATGGGCGATGAGGCCCGCCTGGAGATGCGCGAGGACAACCTCTTCTTCTTCGACGCCGATACCCAACTGGCCATTTGAGCCCGCGCCGAGCGGCGCGGGTTTCATCCCCACTCTCATGGCGGCACCACTTTCTCTCACCCTGAGTAGTCCTGAGCTTGTCGAAGGACGTATCGAAGGGCAATCGCGACCGAGGAGGGGTTGTTGAAAAAGTCCCCCTTTTGGGGGGCAGAGAGAACGCCTCGCTCGCCTGGAAAACCAACCCCCCCTACCCCCCCTTGTCAGGGGGGCATGAAAATGCAAAACCCCCTCGGCCCGGCGGGGCGCATCGCCTTTTTATACCCCCCTGACAAGGGGGGGTAGGGGGGGTTGCCTTTATGGGGGTTCCCATTCAGGGGGTTGTCTTTACTCTCTCAGGATTTTTTCAACAACCCCTAAGTGTAGACTTCCTGGATTCCGAAGTAATCCGGGTTGAAGTTCTCGACGATCTCGACCACCTTGTTCACGCAGGCCTCGAAGTACTGGCGGCCTTTCTCCGGCGTGGCCCGGCGCGGGTCGCCGTAGACGCCGTTGTGAACGCGGCTGTCGGGCAGGCGCACCACCGAGGTCACCCCGTGCATATAGGAGAGCACGAGTTCGGGCTTGTACTCCCAGTCGCCCAGGCGGTCGACGTGCACCATGTCCGGGCGGATGTGCATCATGAAGGCCGTCTCGAACTCGTTCGCGTGGGTGCCCTCGCGGAAGTTGTCGCCGATGGCGTCGCACGCCTCCTTGTCCACCATGAAGTAGCTACCGGCGACGATGAGCTTGTCTCCGTCCCTGCCGTAGCGGTCCATGAGCTTGAACATCATGGTCTGGAGCAGGGGGAGGTTGGGGTTGTGGCCGTTCAGGAAGAAAATCCGCTTGAAGCCGTTGCGCACGAGGCTCTCGGTGATCTCGGCGACGCACGCCATGAAGGTATCGACCGTGAAGCTGATGGTGCCGGGGAAATTCTCCCAGACTTCGGAGTAGCCGTAGGGAAGCGGCGGGGCGACGAGGCAGCCCGTGCGGTCGCCGACGGCCTTGGCGACCTCGAACGCGCTCGATATGTCCACCTGAACCGGCAGGTGCGGGCCGTGCTGTTCGGTCGAGCCCACGGGCTGGATGATGACGGGGTTTTCGGGAATCAGGTCGCGGATTTCCATCCACGTCAGGTCGCTCAGCATCATGGCGTCGTTTCCTCCATAAGGTTTCGGACTCAGCCGGAGACGGCCTCGGCGGGTTCTCCCTCGTACATTTTGAACAGCGCCAGATCGAAGCCGTCCGGGTCGTAGAAAATGGCGGCTCGCCAGTAGCGGCCCGGACCGCGCCACGTCACCTGGGGCGGGGTGGCGAACCGCACGCCCTTGGCCACGAGGTCCTCGTAGGCGGCGTCCATGTCTTCGGGCTCGAAGGCGATGTGGCTGCTGCCCACGTCGTTCAGGGCCGGCGGATTGTCGTAGGGCTTTCCTTCTTCCTTCAGGAACTGGATGAGCTCTACGACCGCGCCTCCCGCCTGGAGCATGACGATGCGGAGCTTGCTGTCGGGCGTGGTCGAGGCGTACTGGATCCCCTCCTCGTCGGAGGAGATGTCCTCCACCACCTCGAAGCCCAAGGTGTCGCGATAAAAAGCGATGGACTTTTCGATGTCCGAAACCGTTCTGCTGGAATGGTGCATGGGACCTATCATGACGATCTCCCCCCGTTGGTCTGAGATAACCTTGCGGGCCAACCGTCTTTCGGGATGGCGCCCGTACCGGAAGCTTCATGTACGAGAAGTAGGAGCAATATAGCACAAAAAGGTCAGCGGAGCACGAAAGGCCCTTTTGAATGGGGGCTGTTGGAAAAGCGTTGCTGAACGAGGGTTTGACCCGTCCGATGAAAGGGCAAAGTTCACTACCCCCCTTGAGAGGTTGTTGAAAAATTCCAATGAAGGAGGGTTGCAGGTTTTGTAGGGACAGGTCGCGACCTGTCCCTACGGACGAGCGTGGTTATCCTTCGTCATTCCGATGTCGGACCCGACCAATGCGGGACTGTTGAAAAAGTCATCCTTGCTCTGAATTGACCACCGCCGTCAATCCGGCGAAAGCCGGAATCCATTTTGACTTTTCACCGGGCGGGGCGGCCACGACCTTGTTGTCGCGCGGCGTCCGGATACGGAATGCAGAGAATTCGCCTTTCGTTTTTGTGTTCGATTCCGATCCTCCCCGCCCGGGAGTAAAGACGTCCGAACGAGGAGGCGATAAGGCAAAGGCGAAAATGGATTCCGGCTTTCGCCGGAATGACGGCCAAAACCTGAAACCGGGCGGAGGCGCAGGCGTTACTCCCTCCTCGATAGGCTTTTTCAACAACCCCAATAGAGGGACACGGCGCACTTGTAAGCCGGCGAGATTTGCGAAAAAGAGTTGTCCGAAATTTCCTCAACTCTCCCTGAAGTTCGGTTTGCGCTTCTCGTGGAAGGCCTCCACGCCCTCCTTGAAATCATCCGACTGGCGAAGCCGCGAGTAGCAATGCCCCTCCAGCTGGATTCCCAGGGACAGGAAGGTGTCTTCGGTTTCGTTGAGCAGGCGCTTGGCCGTCCGCTGCGCGAGCGGGGCGAACCCGCAGAGTTCGGCCACCAGGGCGTCCGTGGCTTTTTCGAGTTCCTCGTCCGGCACGACCTCGGTGACGACCCCCCACTCATACGCCTGGCTGCCGCCGATGCGTTTCGAGCGCATGACGATGTGCTTCGTCCGCGTGATGCCGATCATCTTCTGCAGACGCGCCGAGCCGCCCGAACCCGGAATCTGCCCCAGGCGCTGTTCGGGCAGGGCGTAGAGCGCCGTCTCGGACGCGATACGGAAATCGCACGCGAGCGAGATCTCGAAGCCCACGCCGAAGCAGTAGCCGCGGTTCGCGGCGATGGTCGGTTTTGCGCACCGCGTCGGCGCGGCGATGTTGTCGGCCAGGTTCGAGACGTGCTCGGGCGAGGCCTCCATGAAGCCGCGAATGAACCCGCCCGAGGAGAAGTTGGGCCCGGTGGCGCGCAGCACGATGACGCGCACGCGCTCATCGCGGTCCAGGTTCTCGAAGGCGGCGCGCAACTCCTCGCGCTGGCCCATGCTGATCGTGTTCATCTCGCCGCGGTCGAGAATGATGTCGCCGCGCTGCTGTTCGGCATCTATCTCGACCGTGAAGCCGTCGAAACTGGCACCGTGCAGGTCTTCGCCGTTTGCCATCGCCTGGGTTCTCCTATCGTTTCGGTTTCGTAGTTTTTATTCAGCGGGCGCCATTTGCAGCAACGCCTTCTTGTCGATCTTGTCGCTCGCGACGCGGGGGAATTCGCCGAGTTCGATGAACCGCGCCGGTATCTTGTAGGTGGCGAGGCCGCTCGCCCTGAGCGCCTCGGCCAGAGACTCCGGGTCGAGGCTCCTGCCCTCATGGGGCTGGATGAACGCCCAGGGCGCCTCGCCGTATTCGGGGTCGGGCGCCGCGACGACGGCGCACTCGAAGACGTCGGGGTGTTTGGCGATCTCGCGCTCGACCTCGACCGGCAGTATCTTCTGGCCGCTGCGGTTGATGACCTCCTTGCTGCGGCCCAGAAGCCGCAAGCGGCCGTCCTCGTCTATCGTCGCGATGTCGCCGGTGGCGTTCCAGCCCTCCGACCAGACCGCCCTCGTGCCTTCCGAGTCCTTCCAGTAGCCCGAAGACGCGTAGGGGGCCGAGAGCTTGAAGTGGCCGACGCTCCCCCGGGGCAGCGCGTTTCCGCCCTCATCCTCGATCCGCCAGCGGCATCCCCGGTGCGGGAGACCGACGCTGCCGTTCAGCCTGAGCGCAGCAGGCTCGTTGAAATCCGCGTGCGCGAAGCCGGGGGTTTCCATGCTGCCCGCCGCGACCACGACGCGGCAATCGGTGAGGCTTTCCACATGGCGCGCCGCATCGAGATCCGCCGCCGCCGTGCCGATGCGTATAGCGCGCAGCGAACTGAGGTCGAAGGCGCCCAAATCTTCCTGCGCCAGCCGGTTCAGGATGACGGGCACGGTCGTCGCCACGGTGATCTTCTTGCTCTCGATGAGCGAGAGCAGCGCCCGCGCGTTATAGGATTCGGGGAACGTGAAGGCGCACGGCGCCATCCCCGACGTCACCCAGACCAGCAGCCCCGCGCCCCCCGCCATCGGCGCGAAAACGCCGATGTTGTCGTCCTCGCTGATACGCAATCGCGCGCCGTTTGCGCGGGCGAGACACATCTGCGCCCCCTCGGGCCATTCGCAAAGCTTCGAAAAGCCGCTGGAGCCGCTCGAGACCGTGATCATGGAAATCTCATCGAAGCGAAAAGCCCGGGCGGCGATCTCCTCCATCGATCCCGCGCTCTCGGGCGGCCCGGTCAACTCGTCCCAGGGGAGCCAGCCTTCGGTAGATTCGCCGGAGAGATCGACGAGAAGCGTGTGCGCGGTGACGCCTGGCGCCTCGTCCAGCCAGGTTTCTCCTCCATCATCCCCAGGTTCGGGCGAGGCGAAGATGACGGAAGGCTTGAGTTCCCGAAAGGCGTAGCCGAGCTCCTTGCCCCGCCACTGCATGGGGGCGAAACAGCCGATGATGCCCGCTTTCTTGAATGCGATTCTCAAGACTATCTCGCGGTTCGAGGATGCCATCTGCACCAGGGCGCGGGCGTCGCGCTCGATTCCCCGCGCGATCAGGTTCGCGGCGATGCGGTCGGTGAGTTCATCCAGCCCCCGCCAGGTGATCTCCTCTTGCGCGTCGCGACAGGCGGTTTTATCCGGATAATCACGCGCATAGGCGGCGTAGCGCTCCACCATCGTCTCGCGCGTCCAGTAGCCTGCGGCGAGATAGGATTCGATTCTTTCCTGGTCCAGAAGAGAAGGCTTCATGCGCGATCCCGGAATCAGCGGCCCTTGTATTCGGGCGCGCGCTTTTCGGCGTAGGCCTTCAGCGCCTCGCGGCTGTCCTCGGTCGCCATGCAGATGGCGTAGAGCTTGCGCTCGAAGTCGATGCCCGCGAGAAGCTCGGTATCCGTCGAGCGCAGGACGGCGTCGCGCCCGGCGACGAACGCCATGGGAGCCTGCGCCCCGAGCAGGCGCGCCAGTTCCTTCGCGCGGGGCATGAGGTCTGCCAGCGGCAGGACCTCGGTGACGAGGCCGATTTCGCGCGCGGTCTCGGCGTCGACGCGCTGCCCCGTCAGGATCATCTGCATGGCCCAGCCCAGCCCCACGAACCGGTAGAGGCGCTGCGTGCCGCCGCTGCCTGGAATCTGGCCGAAGTTGATCTCCGGCAGCCCGAGCAGGGCGTTCTCGCTCGCGATGCGGATCGTGCAGCCCATCGAGAATTCGAGGCCCGCGCCGAAACAGTAGCCGTTGATCGCGGCCACGCTCGGCTTGCCGAGCCGCTCGATGGCGGTCGGAAGCTCCTTGCGCAACGAGGCCGAGGGGCCCATCTCGGACACCAGCGTTCGCTGCTCCAGTTCGGGGATGTTGGCGCCGGCGGAAAACGACTCCTCCCCATGCCCGGTGAAGACGATGGCCTTCACGGCGTCGTCGGTCTCGGCCCGGCGGGCGCAGTCGAGCAGGTCGACCCGCATCTGGTGGGTCATGGCGTTTCGCTTCTCGGGCCGGTGCAGCGTGACGATCAGCAACTCACCGTCCATCTCGGTGCGTACGTTTTCATAGCTCATGTCGGCTCCGCCCCCTTGTTCCATGAGATTTTATCGTCGTCTCAGGTGGCGTCCGCCTCAGCGAACGCCCCTGCATTCATTGTAATGACGATAAGCGCCGCTCAGGTCAACCGGCGTTTGGCCGGTTCCGCGAACGCGCAACCCGTCCGTGAAGAGCGCCCGGCGGAAAAGCGTTCACTGCGGCGTCCCGGCCCTCCTGCGAGAGAGCCGCGACGCCGCAGCGGGCTATGAAGGAAAGGATGTGTCCGGTCCCGCTAGGCGCCCAGCTTGAGCTTCAGCCAGTCGAAAATCTCGTGCGCGTAGGGGGGCACGTTGTCCATCTGGCAGTGCTGGGCGCCGGTTTCGGTCCCCTTGACGATCCGGAGCGTCTTGTCCTTGGAACCCGAGGCGTTGAAGAGCCTTTTCGCGTCGGCGAGGGGGATCTGCTGGTCGCCTTCCCCGTGAATCAGCAGGAACGGGCAGCGCATGTTCTGCACCACGCCCTCGAGCTTGAAGTCCGCGAGGACGTCTAAGCACTCCTCGGTGGAGCCCAGGTTGAAAATCCACTCCAGGTGATGCCCGGGAACCGAGAGGGCCGTCTTGTAGGCGGCGGCGATTCTGTCGCGCCACACCCGCTGGTAGTCCCAGATCGCCCCCCAGGCCACGCACGCCTTGAAGCGGTGCTCCATGCTCGCGTTTCGGGGCGCGTAGTAGCCGCCCAGGCTGATCGCCATGACGCCCGCGCGCTTCGCGTCCACGTCATTGCGCCCTTCGAGATAATCGAGGGCGGCGGCGCCCGCGGTTTCGTGGTCGTGGCGCAGGAAGAGCTTCCTGAAGCGGATGGCCTCCCCGTTTCCGGGCGCGTCCACGGCGAGTACGCTCATCCCCCGGCGCACGAGGTCTTCCGCGCCCAGGATGTACTGAATCTCCTTCGAAACGTCGAAGCCGTCGAAGGACACCACCACGGGCGGTTTCCGCTTCCTCGTGTTCTGCGCGTGAATGAGGATGCCCGGCAGCGTCTTTTTGCCCTCGAAGGGGATCTCCACGTGTTCGATGCGCGGAGCGTCCGTGAGCGCGGCGAAGCGCTTGAAACTGTCCAGCGATTTGCGGTACGCGGCGTTCGCCGCCTTGTCCTTGGGTGTGCGGAACCGTTCGCCGAGCTGATAGTAGAAACACGCGCGCTTGAAGAAGGCGGCGGCGGAGAGGTCGTTCTTTTTCCGTGCGGCGGCCATACCGAGGGAGCGCATCCTGTCGGCTTCGCTCACCCATTCGGCGAACCAGGCGTCGTCGTCGCCTATCTTGCCCTTCAGCTTGCGGCAGACCCTGTCGACCTCGCCCATCGTGGACGAGCCCCAATAGGACGTGGAGTAGGCGATGCCCACGCCGGCGGACCAGCGGTAGTCATCGGGAAAATACGCGAACCACGGTTCCTTGCGGACGGCTTGTGCGGCTTTTGCCATGAGGCGTTCTCCTTACGCGAAATCAGAGGTTGTCGTGCGCATCTGTTTGAGGGCCGACGCGGGAAAATCGAGAAAAACGGATTCTTCCATCCGTACGTTCATCGAAATTCGGGCTTCCTCGTATCGTTGTTCCAGTGGCGGGAAATATATCACAGGGCCGTTCCGCCCGTCATCGGTGGGAGGGGGGTTGGGTATCGGGTGGGATCAAATTCTCGGATGATGGTGACATAAGATGTACGCATCGCAGGGACAGGCCCCCGTGCCTGTCCTGATGGTATTTGCATCAATAAGGGACAGCCACGGGGGGCGGGAAAACCAAAAAGGGTTGATTTTATGATTGATTGCAATGCAATCACATGATAGGGTGAAATCCGGCGTAACAGGAGGGCATGGAAATGGCGAGCATCACAATACGCAATCTCGACGACGACGTGAAAACGCGCCTTCGCGTGCGGGCGGCGGAGAACGGCCGTTCGATGGAAGAGGAAGCGCGAGTGATCCTGCGCGAGGCGGTCGGGCGGGAAGAAGTGCCCGTGAAGGGTTTGGGGACGGCGATCCACGAACGGTTCAAACCTTTCGGCGGTGTCGAGTTGGATTTGCCGCCACGCGAGTCGATGCGTGAACCGCCCCGCTTCGATTGAGGGGCGGCGATGGTATTGCTCGATACGAACGTGGTGTCCGAATTGATGCGCGATTCCCCGAATCCGGAAGTACTCGCCTGGGTGGACAACCAGCCGTCGCGAGAGTTGTTCGTGACGGCGATTACGGAGGCTGAAATCCGCGCTGGGATCGCCTTTTTGCCCGAAGGCGCGCGCCGCCGGGGTCTTGTGGATACCTTCGAGCAAACTCTCGGGGATTTATTTGCACACCGCGTTTTGCCGTTCGACAGCGATGCGGCGCGCGCCTATGCGGAGATTGCAGCCGACCGGCGCGTCATCGGACGTCCGATCTCGCAGCCGGATTGCCAGATCGCGGCGATCGCTATCGCGCGTGGAATGTCCGTGGCGACGCGCAACGTTCGGGATTTTTCCGACACCGGTATTCAAGTGATAGACCCATGGGCGGGCGCGTGAGGGTATTCCTTTCACGAAACGCGCTTACAAAGGTCGGCCCAGCGCCTTTCTGAGCGCCTCTTCATGGCCGAGGCCGAGTATCCAGGCTTCTTCCGTTTCGATGATGCGCCGCTGGTCGGCGTCGAGATCAGGAGCGCCCTCGAACAGGGGCGAGAGGCCGCCCTGTAAGTCGAGCCTGGCGAAGGCCTCCGCATTCACGCGGACTTGGGCGGCGTCGGGTATCTCGCCCTTATTCGTGCGCTCTCGAACCTCATTCCTGAGCAGAGAAGGATAGATCTCAGCGATGACGCCCTGAGCTTCGGGCGCGCGCAAGCCGGTATCGAAAGGCCAGACGGCGAGGCGGCCTTCCATGAGTGGATGTTCGACGAGGCGCTTGAGAATTGGGAGGCCGAGGAGCACCTGTGAACCGACGGAGCCTGCGTAGGCCAGTTGCCAGACTGTCTTGGCTCCCCTGGCATGGAGGTCGGTGATACGGCGCTCGGGAGGATGCGCCTCCCGGTGAGTACGGCGCGATGCGCGTGTCGGCACGTCCGGGAACCGCCAGCTTTCCGGGCGGCCCCAGAAGGGGCCGATCCCCGGATAAGAGCGGTTGATCTCTTGCGCGACTTGATAGCGGTTGTTGGCGTTGTCCCCGGCGTCCTCGATGCGGGCCGTAAGCCAGTCCCGGAGCGCGTGGGCGGACGCCTCGCCCGTTAGATGCGCCGCCACCCCTGCCGGGTAGCCGAAGGGAAAATCGAAGCCGATCAATACGCGGCGAGCGGCGTCGATTTCCGTGGCGATCAGATCGGCCAGACGCTCCACGGCGTCATGGCGGGTGCGTGCGTAGGCGGGTTCGTCCACCACGCCGTCTCTGGCGGCGGTCCACCAGATGGCGTCCTTCGTTGGACGGACGGGGCTCGGTTTCGAGCGCGCCGACCAGTCGACGATGACGTGGGTGTGGAAGGTGGCCATGGGCTGTTGAAAAACCCCTTCTTGTCAGGGGACAAAGGCAACCCCCCTACCCCCCCTTGTCAGGGGGGTATAAAAAGGCGATGCGCCCCCGCCGGGCTGAGAGGGTTTTGCTTTTTCTTGCCCCCCTGACAAGGGGGGGTAGGGGGGGGTTGCCTTATGGGGTATCCCCCTCAAGGGGGGAGTGAATTTCTTTCTCCCCGGGTAGGTATGACTCTCAAGGGGGAAGTGGTTCCGATTTGTTCGCCATCCCCGCAGGGACAGGTCGCGACCTGTCCCTACAAAAGCGATCACGGGGGACGTCCCGGGGCAGCGGCCTCAGGACAGGCACGGGGGCCGGTCCCTGCAACCACCACCGCATCATGCGAACATCCCCCCTACCCGCAGAGTTTCTCCTGGAGCCAGTCGAACATGTAGGCCGTGCCGATGGCGTAGTTGTCGCGCTGGCAGTGCTGGGAGCCGCCTTCCTTTACGGTGAAGACCTTGAGCGTCTTGTCCTTGGAGCCCACGGCGTTATAGAGCGCCTTGGCGTCCCGGAGCGGGATCTGCTTGTCGTCCGCCCCGTGCGTGACGAGGAAGGGACACCGCATGTTCTGCACGACGCCGTCGAGCCGGAAGCCCTCGAGCTTGACCAGGGCGTCGTCGAGCGAGTCGGCGTTCAGGATCCACTGGATGTGGTGGCCCGGCACGGAGAGTTCCGCCTTGAAGGAAGCGTCGATGCGCTTTTTCCAGGTGGCGTGGTAGTCCCAGATCGCCCCCCAGGCGAGACACGCCTTGTATCTATGCTCCATGCTGGCGATGCGCGGCGCGTAGTAGCCGCCCAGGCTTACGGCCATGACGCCGGCGTTCCTGGCGTCCACGTCGTTTCTCGTTTCGAGATAATCGAGCGCGGCGGAGCCCGCCACTTCATAATCGGGGCGCAGGTAGATGTTGCGCAGGCGGATGGCCTCGCCCGTGCCGGGGCCGTCCATCACCAGACAGCTCATGCCCCGGCGCACCAGATCCTCCACGCCGCGCGTGAACTGGAGCTCCTTCGTCACGTCGAGCCCGTCGAAGAAGACGACGACGGGGGGCTTTCTCTTCCGCGTGTTCTCCGCGTGCACCAGATAGCCGGGGAGTTTCTTCCTGCCCTCGAAGGGGACTTCCACGGCCTCGATTCTGGGCCTGTCCGTCAGGCGCACGAAGCGGCGGAAGGTGTCGAGTGATTTCTTGAACGTGGCGACCGCGCGCTTGTCCTTGGGCGTCCGGAAACGCTCGCCCATCTGGTAGTAGCAGGTGGCGCGCTTGTAGTGGGTGGCGGCGGAGAGGTTTCGCTTCTTGCGCTCGGCGGCGCGGCCCAGGTCCCGCACGGTGTCGCCCATGCGGTCCCACTCGCGGAACCACAGGTTGTCGTCGCCGAGCTTCTTGTAGAGCCGGCGGCAGACCTTGTCGACCTCGCCGATCTCGGTCCCGCCCCACTGCGCGCTCGACACCATGCCGCAGATGGCGGCCGACCAGCGGTAGTCCTCGGGAAAGTACGTGTACCAGTTCGTGTTCGCGGGTGCTTCGGGCATGTGGAACCTCCTTCGCGTCGCATTCATGACGCGGCGGAATCCACGAGGCGAGACGCCCGGGTCTGAGTCGCGCGAATGCGGGTTTTCGGGTTGAATGTAAGCGCACGGGATCATATCTTTGTTCCACGCCGATAATCAAACCGATAGGCCGACCGCGGGTGATTTGCGAAAGAGGAGTATGTGATGAGCGAGGGGAAGGACTTCCGGGAAGTGCTGGACTATATCGACGAGAACGCGGACCGCTTCGTGGCCGATTTGCAGGAACTCTGCCGCCAGCCGAGCATCTCGACGACGAACGTGGGGATCAGGGAGATGGCGGCCCTGCTGGAGGCCCGCGTGGCGCGCTCAGGCCTTGAGACGACGCTCCATGAGACGGGAGGCAACCCGATTCTTACGGCGCGCTTGGGAGGCGGGGGAGACAAGACGCTTCTCTTCTACAACCACTACGACGTACAGCCGGCCGAGCCGCTCTCGGAATGGGACACGCCGCCTTTCGATGCGGAGATTGTCGACGGCGCCGTCATCGCGAGAGGGGCGACGGACAACAAGGGCAACATCATGAGCCGCCTCGCGGCGTTCGAGGCGTTTCTCGCGGTGCGCGGCGAGCTGCCGTGTTCGGTCAAGTACATCATCGAGGGCGAGGAAGAAGTGGGAAGCCCCTCGCTCGAGCCTTTCGTGAAGGAAAACACCGACCTGCTCGCGGCGGACGGCTGCGTCTGGGAGGACAACACCACGCGCGTCGATACCCCCGTGCTATCGCTCGGCAACAAGGGGCTTTGCTACATGGAGCTCACCTGCCGGACGGCGAACGTGGACTTCCACAGCTCGAACGCCCAGATATACGAGAACGCGGCCTGGCGGATGACGTGGGCGCTCTCGACCATGAAGGACCAGGACGAGAACGTGCTGGTGGAGGGCTTCTACGACGACGTGCTGCCCATCACCGAGATCGAGGACGAACTCATCCGCCGCGTGCTGCCCTACAACGGCGCGGAGCGCATCGAGAAGTTCGAGCTCAGGAAGTTCCTCCTCGACATGAAGGACGAGGACCTGCCCCGCCGCCACCTCGCGAACCCCACTTTCAACATCGCGGGCTTCGACGGCGGCTACACCGGCGAGGGGGTGAAGACCATCGTCTCCGCCCGCGCGCGGGCCAAGATAGACTGCCGCCTCGTGCCGGACCAGGACCCCTACAAGATAAGGGACTGCGTGCGCGCGCACCTGGACAGGCACGGCTTCGAGGACATCGGGGTGGAGCTTCTGTTCACCTCCTACCCGGCGAAGAGCGACCCCGAGGCCGATATCGTGAAGGCGTGCAACGCGGCGGCGCAGCGGCTCTACGGGGAGGACGCCATCATCAACCCCTTCGGCAACGGCAGCACGCCGACCTATATCGTGCTCAAGCACCTGGGGATTCCGCTTTCCTCGACCGGGGTGGGCCGCATTACCTCGCGCACGCACAGCGCGAACGAGAACCTGAAAATCGCGGACCTCATCGACGGGGCCAAGTGGATGGCCGCCATCTGCGAGGAGTTCAGCGGGCTGTAAGGAGTTCATGGGGGCCGCGCGCGGGGTTGTTGAAAAGCCTCCTATATCAGGGGATAAAGGCAACCCCCCCTACCCCCCCCCTTGTCAGGGGGGTATGAAAAGGCGAGGCCCGCGGCCGGCAGGGGGGCTTTTGTTTTTTCTTGCCCCCGACGATGGGGTCTTTCTTTTTTTACCCCCCTGACAAGGGGGGGTAGGGGGGGTTGGTTTTCAAGGCGAGAGCCTGCGCCGCCGCCCTGTTTCGGGTTTTGGCCGTCATTCCGGCGGTGGTGAATTCCGGGCGGGAAGGGCTTTTTCAACAACCCCCTCAAGGGGGAGTGGATTTGGAATTCTCCTTAACGGGGAAAGATATTGGTAGGGGTCGCATACCGGTTTTTTGGCAGCCGCGCGTGCGCTCCCTTTGTTCGTGCGGAAGTCATACACACAGGAGAAGAAGATGCACGTTTTCGATCTGGAAAAGGAAAAGGAATTCAGCACCGAAAAGCACGTGGAGAAGATTCTGGGCCGCTACGAGGAGGGCGACGTGACGGTGGCCTGCTGGGAGCCCGGCCAGGTGAGCCCCTACCACTGCCACCCCTACGCCACGGAGATCTATTTCTGCTACAAGGGCGGCGGCAGGATGAAGACCCCCACCGGCGAGGTGGACGTGATCCCAGGCTCCTTCATCGTCCATCCTCCGGGCGAGCTTCATGAGTACACGAACGGCTCCGAGCGCACGCTGCTCTACCGGGTGCGCTACGGGGGCGACAAGCTCTCGCGCCACAAGGAATGGCCCACCAACCCGAACTGGAAGCCCCGGCCCGAGGACGAAGAATATTTCAAGGGCGCGTAGGCATCCTCGAATCGTAGGTGCGTACATAATATATGGGGTTGTTGAAAAACTCCTTGAAAGGGAAACTCCATAAACCAACCCCCCCTACCCCCCCTTGTCAGGGGGGCAAGAAAAAACAAAGCCCTTTCAACCCGGCGGGGGCGTATGGCCTTTTTATACCCCCCTGTTAAGGGGGGGTAGGGGGGGGTGGTTTTTCAGTCAAGAGGGGTGTCCCTTCTACCCCCTGAAAAGGGGACTTTTTCAACAATCCCTACGAGGCCAAGTGCGATCTGCCGGGCGGACACATGGGTCCGCCCCTACAAAATCATACCCGAACCGATACCCCATCCAGAGACGGAGAACCACCGATATGGAGCGCATCCATGAACGACACGATGGATTTCGATGAGCGCGCCTCGCGCCGCGCCGAGGCCATATACCAGACGCGGGACATGGTGGAGGCCAGGCGGCGGACGATAGAGGCTTTGCGTCTCACCCCCGGCGCGCGCGTTCTGGACGTGGGTTCCGGCCCCGGTCTGTTCGCCGACGAGATGGCGCAGGTGGTCGGTCCGGCGGGCTGCGTGCGCGGCGTGGACATCAGCGAAGCGATGGTCGGGATCGCCCGGGCGCGCTGCGCCGATACGCCCTGGGTCGACTTTCAAATCGCCGACGCCGTGTCACTCCCGTTCGAAGACGAGTCTTTCGACGCCTGCGTGAGCGTGCAGACGCTCGAGTTCGTGGCTGACGTGGATGCGGCCTTGCGCGAGTTTCACCGCGCCCTGAAGCCCGGCGGACGGCTCGCGGTCAGCGACGCCGACTGGGGCTCCACGACGTGGCGCTGCAAGGATGCGGCGCTCTGCGATCGGGTGATGGCCGGTTGGCTGGAGGGCTTCGCCCATCAAAGGCTGCCGCTCACGCTCAAACGCAGGATCGAGGCGGCGGGCTTCGTCGATGCGTCAGCCCACGCGATTCCCGTACTCGACACCGTCTACGGGCCCGAGCGCTTCAGTTTTCACTTCATCCGCATGTTTCAGGGCGTCTTGCCGGAGCGCACTGCTCTCGCGCAGGAAGAGGTGGATGCCTGGGCGGACGACTTGCGGGAACAGGGCGAGGCGGGCGCTTATTTCTTTGCGCATTACAGGTATCTGTTCGTAGCCGAAAAACCGCTTTGAGGGATCAGCTCTCTTTCGATTTTATCTTCTTGTAGACCACGGGGATGAGGGAGAGAACCGCGAGACCCACCAGCGCGAGCATGACCTGGGGCGTGAGTATGCCCTTGGCGGAGAACTCGCCCCCCGCCTCGAATATGCTGCCGAGCCCCGCGCCCACCGAGGCGAAGACGAACGAGCCGGGAATGATGCCTAGGAACGTGCCGATAAAGTAGACGCTTAGGGACACCCCCAGGAACGCAGGCACGAGGTTCACCACGAAAAAGGGGAACAAGGGTACGAGTCTTAGAACCAGCAGGTAGCTCAGCGCGTTCTCCTGAAAGCCTTCTTCCATCTTCTGGAGCCAGGGGCCGGCCTTCGCGCGCAAGGGGTCGCCGAGCGAGGTCTTGGCCGCGATGAAGAGAACCGTCGCCCCCGCCGTCGCGCCCACGACGATATAGAGCGCCCCCCAGACCGTCCCGAACAGGAAGCCTCCCGTGATGCTCATCACCAGGCCGCCGGGGAGGGAGAAAATCGTGACCGCCGCGTAGGCGAGCATGTAGGCGATGACGGCGAGCGCGCCGTTATTGCGCACCCACCCCTTGAGCAGGCTCTGGTTTTCCCGCAAGGTCTCGAAGGTGAGGTAGCGGCCCAGCCCCGAGTAGAAGAAGGCGACGAGGACGAGGACGAGGACGAGCGGGATGATGAAGTTCTTGTAGGAGAGTTTTTTTCCGGTTTCGCTCATTTTCGGATGATTGCCTTCATGTTTTGGGTGGCGACGCCGGAGGAGATGGTTGCCCCGCACGAGAGCGGCCCGGCGCGCTGCGCCGAAACCGCGATCAGCTTCTATCACATTTCACGCGCGGGTGAAATCGCCCCGCCTTTTTGCGGACTGGTGGAGAAGTCCTTGTCGGGGGACATCGCCTTTAGCGGGAAGGTTGCTTTCGCGTGAACTCCCGCCCCCCCTCGTCGAAAAGCAACCCCCCCCTACCCCCCCTTGTCAGGGGGGCAAGAAAAATCAAAACCCCTCTCAGCCCGGCGAGGTCTCATTGCCTTTTTTTACCCCCCTGGCAAGGGGGGGTAGGGGGGGTTGCCGTTATGGGATTTCGCTTTCAAGGGGGTCGCCATTACCCTCTCAGGGACTTTTCCCACACCCCCTTTCGGGAGGGGTGGCACGATTTGCGCGATTGCGAGAAAATACACCTTTATATCGATTGGGGAAGAGTCGATGAATCCAAGGTTGAGGCCGTACCAGACATACGGAATCGCCCTGCTTCGCGTCTCTCTGGGCGTCTACTACGTTCTGCACGGCTATTACGGCTGGCTGGTGGTCGGCGTGGATCGCCTCGCCGCCCTGAACGCGTCGATGGGCATCCCTCTGCCCACCGTCAGCGCGTGGGCCGTCGTGCTGGGCCACCTGGTCGGCGGGGCGCTCCTCGTCATCGGGCTCTACGCCCGCCTGGGCGCCTTGATGAACGTTCCCATCATGGCGGGCGCCGCAGCGTTCGTGCACCTCGGCCAGGGCTTTTTCATGCACGGCATCGTCACGAACCCCCAGACCGGCGCCGCCGTCGCCGGCGGATACGAATACTCGCTGTTCCTCCTCCTCGCCACGGTCGCCATCCTCCTCCTGGGAAGCGGCCCCCTCTCCGTCGATGCCCGAGCGAGAAACAGAATGCGTATGGGGGAGTGAGGGCTACGAGAAGTTCAGGAGTCTCACATCATCGATGGAACTTTCGTGGGTGATCAATTCGGGGCGAACATTTTCAGGGTGAGCGCTCTTCAATCCAGTCGAGAGAGATTCAAGCCAAGCCCGGAGGAATCTTTTAGGGGATAGGCGACAGCTTGCAATAGCTTTTAATCATAAACGAACGAAGACCCGTGAATAGGTGACCAGATTAGTTGTTGGCCGGGTTCGACAGGCCACCCAACCCTATATTCGGCAAGTTCTTCTTCTAGTACTGATTCACAGACCCAGACGTGGGCTTCCCTAGTTGCTCCCGCTTGATTCCGAAGAAAGGCGAATATAGCGAGAGCGCCCGTGCTTTCCGAATCGAGCAGCGCCGAGACGCTACCGCCACAATCACTCAGCCGCGCCTCATCCCTCATCCCGCCACGAAGCTTGTTGTTGTACCAGACGGCACGGCCAGTTCGATGATCAGCGTGAGAGTCGATATAGAGCGGGAAACGAATATCGGGATTTTCCGACTCCGGCTGGTTGAGAGATGGAAAGATGGAAAACAGGAAATCACGATGAATGCGTGGACCGGCATCGTCTTCATTCAAGGCCAGCGTATCACTGGCGGCGAGCCGTTTTACATACCAGATGATTTCAGGACGTGTAAATTCCATGAGCCAGTCGGAGAAATCGATTTTCTTTATCACAAGAGACCCCTTGTTTCGAATGTATCTGCTGAACCCTGCAACCATTCAACGAATTAGTGAATAATCGTCTTATACGAAAGTTTCCCCTGCCCTTCGAGAGCACGTTCCCCGACGAATAGACATCAAGGATGGAAATGCGGGTCAGCATAGCCATGCGAGAAACAGCCATGTACCAAAATAGTCGCATGAAATTTTGGAAAGACCAAATCTGGCGTACCGAGAACATTCAAAACACGGAAGTAGTAGCTGAGTTTCTTTGTCGTTTCGTTCCCTAGAGAGTGGCCCTGTAGATCGTCGGAGAAAGATGGACGTGTTCTTCCAATGGTGGTTTAAGGCGGTATGCGCGCGCTTGACGCCCAAAATCGTAGAGCCTGATGAGCCTGAACACATCAGGATGCTCCCCTGAAACAGTTAACTCGTTTCTGGTGATGAAAAAAGGTGTTGTCTTGGGGCCATTAGTGGTCTTGATTTCGAGCCAGCGCTCTCGTTCCGCTTCGTCGCCTATTCCGTCAAAGGACAAGATGTCGTAACCGTAACCGTCTCCTTTATCGCGGGCGATCCAACTGACACTGTCGGACAGGTCTTTCCTGCCCAGATTATACAGACGACGCTTCTCGGATTCGAAGGCGTACTCTTCGCCCGCTTTTCCGAGCGCCCGATTTCGGGCATCTCTTTCGGCTGGAGGTTCAAACCTATTAACGATACGGCGTATATCCTCTGAAAAATTATGTTCCGGCATACCACGTGATGGGGGTGCCTCGTCAATTTCCAAATTTGATTCGTCTAAAGATTCCCCGGATTGGTTTTTGGGGACGATGTCTTCTCCGGTTAAAAAAGAATAAAATTGGCGGTCTACGTCGAGGTGGTTTTCGACGGCTGCAAATAATGCTTTCTGGTAATGTCTGAATGGTTGGTAACCATTTATGTAAGGAAGCCCTAGTACAGCCATAACAGCACTGATATTCATATGCTTTCGCTCAATCGAACTTTCTGAACGATCAATGGTTTTCTTCAGAATTCGCCGGTGTTCGCTTTTGTTATAAGGCAGTCCAGTAAGTTCATGCCTAAGCATGTCAAAGTAGTCATCAACGATGGCGTGGATCTCGCCATCGGACCAATTTCGTTGGGTCATTTAACTTCGATCCTCGTGGTATAGCTAATGTAAGTAGTGTTTCCTAGGGCGCGTGGAAAGTCAAAGCAATTCGCGGGGATAAGTTGCGCAAGAACTAAAACGTAAGCGAACTTAACCCTCGCTTCGCCCTGCGCTTCGGCAATATCGCCCCTTGCGGGTCAATTTTTACAAGCATGGAAGGTCTAGTAGGGACAACCCTTTATGGTTGTCCTTGCCGGGGCAGGCATGAAGGTCGGACAAGGACAGGGGCCTGTCCCTACGAAAACACAATCCTCCTTCTCGCTGGGAATCGATCCTCGAAATGGGAGTGATTCCAGACCAGGGGAAAGGGCCCGACCTCGAGGAGGAGTGATTTTGCCTTTACCCGTCATTCCCGCGAAAGGCGGAATCCATTTTTGCGCCTTTCGTCTCTCGTCCGGGTCCCCGCGCATCGGTGGGGAATGAAACACCGCTGTGTATTCACCCGCATCCGCAAATGGATTCCGGTCAATCCCTCCTTTCTCAGTCGCGTTTTAGCTTCGGCGGCTATTCAAGGTGAGGAAAGAGGCGTTGGCGGGGTTGCAGACGAGACTTTTTCAACGATCCTGGCAAGGGGGGTTGGGGAGTTCGGAACGGCGGGCGGCCCGCCGGGTGGTTACGGGGCGTCCCAGGGGTTCACGACGTCGATATTGAGGCTGTCGAAATCGCGGACGTTTCTCGTCGCAATCGATAGCGCATGCGCCACCGCCGTCCCCGCGATGAGCGCGCCCCCCATATCCAGGACGAGGCCCGCGCGATGCGCCCGCGCCCTCAGGGTTGCGGCCCGGGCGGCCTCCGTCCGGCCCACCGGCAGCACCCTGTCCGCGTATTCCGAAACGAACGCGGAGAGCGCCGCGCGGATTCCCTCGCGGCGGCGTCCGGGCGGGAGCAGTTCGACGCCGAAGTCCAGTTCGTGCAGGACGACGGCGGACAGCCACAGATCCTCAACGTCGGCGAGGAACGCCGTCACTCCCGAATGCGGCGCGTCCTTCGTCAACTCCGAGATGACGTTCGTGTCGAGCAGGAACCCGCTCATTCGGCCTCGCCGCCCGCGAAGGGTATCTCTCTCCGGGAGCTTCTCGTCCCCGGTATCTCCAGGTTCACGCCGCGGGGCATGTTCTCGACCAGCCACCGCCCCATGGGTTTGCGGGGCGACTCTTTCGCGTACCACTTCCCGGCGGGTACGACCACGAAGGGCCGCCTCGTGCCGATGTGCTGCGGCCCCTCCTCCTCGGCGCGGCGCAACACTTCGGACAGGCGCGCCTTGGCTTCGGCGACGGTCCAGACTCGATGGGGTTTGGGATGTTGTTCGGCCATGGCTCCCTCAAGCGAAAAATATAGTCCAATATAGACTATATTATCGGTCGTCGTCAAATGGGGAAAAACACATGTGCGGCGTGGCGGGCGAGGGCGGCCTCCTCATTGCCGGGTTCTGACTAACCTTTCATTCAGCACTCCCGGCCGGAAGATCGAGGGCGCATCCGGATCAGCCGCCTGTATCCTATAAATCCTGGTCGGGTTTTCTCATTTTGGCTTCGATATCGCCTGGTTCGTCTTCACTGAATGTCTGGCTGGAATGAAGATGAAGCATGAAGGATTCAATTCTTTCCTGCAGTCAGTAGACGATGTTCGCCTTATGTTGTTTCGAAAGCCTTGCCTTCCGCGCTCGCGAACTGCGAGAGGAAATACTCGTAGACGCGGCCGAGAACATCCTTCGAACGGGCGTCCGCATCGCCCACCCGGATGTTGCTGATGAGATCGATAAGCAGGCCGAGCCGCTCCTTGTCGAGCGCGGGGCGGGCGTAGTCCTTGGGCAGCACGTCCTTGACCGCCGGGTTCTCTCGCTCGATGGCCCCCATGGCCCCATCGACGATCTGGCCGATTGTGGGCTGCCGCGCCTGATTCTTAAGATTCGTCCAGCGCGCTTCGGGCGGCACCCAGAAAACGTTCTCGGCGCGGTATTCGTCCGGGTCTTCGGGATCCGCACCTTCGGCCCGCTCGGCTTCTGTCGGGCTTTCCCCTCGGGAAGCCCGACCCCCTCAAGGGGAGAGTGATTCCTCTCTCCCGTCAGTTGCCTAAATTCCCAAAATCACGAAATCGGGACTTTTTCAACAGGCCCCATAAGGGCAGGTCGCGACCTCGGACAGGCAGGGGGACCTGTCCCTGCCCTGGCATGATGAACAAAAACGAAACGCACGGGCGGACACACGGGTCCGCCCCTACGGAACCGCGACCCTCCGGCATGGACAACCACGGAGGGTTGTCCCTACCAAACCGCGCCCTTTTTATCTTCCGGGTGAGGCGCTCAGCGCAAAGCGCGTCCGGTCGCCGGCAGCCCTGGGGTTTTCCGGCGGGTCATGCGATAGTGAGCGCGCTGGTTGATTCTGGAAACGATAGCCGACAGGAAACCCCGATGAGCTTGCGCAGGTGGAAGGACAGGATGGTGGCGCGTCTGCTCACGCGCTATCCGGGCCTGGTGAAAAAATGGGCGGGGGGCAGGGATTTCTCCGCCGAGATGGCCGGCTGGCGCGCGGGGCCCGCGTTCACGCCCTGGACGCCGCTCGTGAAGCCCGTCCGCGAGTGCAGCGTCGCGCTGGTGACGACGGGCGGGGTGCATCTCAAGACGCAAGAACCCTTCGACATGGAAAACCCCGACGGCGACCCGACGTTCCGCGAGATTCCGGGCGACGCCGCGCGCGATGAGATGACGATAACGCACGATTACTACGACCACCGGGGGGCGGATGTGGATTTGAACGTCGTCTTCCCGCACGAGCGGCTTAAGGAGTTGACCGAGGAGGGCGTGATAGGCGGGGTCTCGCCGGTTCATTTGAGCTTCATGGGGCATATCGATGCGGAACTCGTGGAGCGGCTCGTGGAGGAGACGGCGCCGGCCGCGGCGCGGCGGCTGCGCGAGGCGGGGGCTGAGGTCGCGCTGCTGGCGCCCGCGTGAGGGCTTTGCAACCGCTCGGTCGGGCTGATTCAGAACGCGGTGGAACGCGAGGGGCTGGCCACCGTCTCGGTGAGCATCGTGAAGGAGATAACGGCCGGGCTTTGCCCGCCGCGTGCGGTGTTCGTGCCCTGGCCGCTGGGCCATCCCTTCGGACGGGCGGGAAATCTTGAGCAGCAGCGCGCCGTATTGTATGATATGATCGAGTTGCTGGAGAGCGCCGAGACGCCCGGAACGCTGGTTGAGCGGGACCATCCCTGGTGAGTATTCGGGGACCTTGCAGAGGCGAAGCGGAGGGATCGAAACGGCCCGTCCGCCGGATGGAATCGGTCGGGAAAGCGCCGTTCCAACGAGCCTCATCGGGGACGAAGGCGGGCAACGCGGATAGTGGAAATTGTCAATATAATGAAAATTGTAATTTCCGAAAATATCGATAAATTCCGGTAAATTCACGGGGTTTTTCGAAAAAAAACCGGAAATTTATCGTATTGATAATGAAGGCGTTACCCCGATTCCAGCGATCAGGAGGCCGCCATGGACGCAGTCGCAACCCCCATTATCCGCCTCGCCGAGGAGTTGTCTGACATCTACGAAAACGGCGCGCATGGGCGGGATTTCATTCGCGCCGCCGAGCCTCCCCTGAAACGCTTGCTGGACGCGGGTTCTTTCCTTCCGCCCGAGGCGCTCGAGCCCTCCGATGAAGGATATGCGCGGCATCTGCTGTACCGCGACCCCGAGGAGCGCTTCGTCGTGGCGGCGATGGTGTGGAAACCCGGACAGGGCACCCCGATACACGATCATGACGGCGCCTGGGGGATGCTCGGCATGGTGGAGGGCGGCCTGGAAGTCGTTAATTATTTTGCGGATGGGGAAATCGCCGAAGGTGAGGTCGCGCTCAGAAACGATGCGCCGCACAACCCTTCGGCAGGCGGGCGGAACTCGGTTTGCGGCTGCGCGGACATTCATACGGTGCGGAACCGGCGGGACGATGTGGCGGTTTCGGTTCATGTGTACCCTCGCGACTTGGAAGCGTGTCATTTCTTCGAGCCCATCGACGGTGAAAAAAATCGCTTTCATGCTCGCCGCGTCTCGATTTCCTACACGGATGATTCTTCCTGAGCGATTTCCGATCTACGACCAAAAAGCCATAGAATAAGATGGAATATCGGGGAGCGGGGTTTTTTCGCTCATGCTTGAAAAGGCCTGAAGTCCGGTGGTTTGCAAAATGGGCGGATTGTGGTTGTCTGCCAATCCTTCAACAGGAGAGTGAATTATCGATTTCCCGGTTTGAGAAAGTTCCTTGCATAATTTCACGTTCTCATCTCAAGAGGTTCATATGCGCAGCAAGGGTGGTTGGTATGCCGGTTTCGAGATGGTCTCGAATTTCCAAATGTTTTTCCGGGACTGGAGACCGGCGAAGAAAAATTTGTTTTTGCCTGTTATCGCATTGCATGGCTCGCTGATTCAGAGCGGTATGTGGAACGCTACGGCGGAAGGCGCCGGCTCGATACGCATGATATGCCCGGATCAAAGAGGATTCGGGCGAACGGATGACCCGGGTGCGGGTGACGCCGCAGCTGATTTTGCCAGAGACGTAATTGGCTTGGCCGACGCGCTTTTGCTGGACCGCTTCGTGGTGATGGGGCATTCCTTCGCCGCTTCAATCGCCTTGGCCGTCGCTGCGGAACGCCCGGATCGCGTCACCGCGACCGTGTTGATGGACCCGACAGTGCGTGATGTTATGGGCGCCAGTGCGAACCTGGAGTCGTCTCGGAGTCGCCCGATGGAGTTCAAGAATCTCGCGCAGGCGCAGAAATTCACCATGGAGAGCGAGGAAGGAAACTGGCCACCCGCCAGGACGAGACGATTCTTAAGCGATGTTTTGGTACGCGATGGCGCAGACGGCGCTTGGAGGGTTCCTTATGAGAAAAGCAGAATCCTGAGATTGCGTGAATTTCAGGCCTCCTCCGCGAGTGATTACGACCCCGTTTTCTGGGCGAATAGAACAAAGTGCCCTTCTCTGGTTTTTCGTGGTGGGGAGAGTAAGCGATTTAGCGAGAAATCAGAGAAATTATTGATGAATGTACTACCCACGAAATCAAGAGTGGCCGTATGTGCGAAAGCCGGCCATTTCCCGAGCGTATCTGCGCCAGCCATCGTGCAAAAAGAACTGAAGGATTTCCTGGCAGATCTGAAATGAACAAACGAAACGGCAGCAATCTGCATATTGAGACCGAACTCAGTCGAGATTTAGGACTCGCATCCGCACTTTCGATCGGCGTCGGAACAATGATAGCGGCTGGTATTTTCACTCTATCCGGTCTTGCGGTCAGGGATGTAGGCTCATCGGCCGTCATCGCTTTTCTCGTAGCTGCGTTTATCGCTGGGTTCACCGCGCTCACTTATTGTGAATTCTCATCTCTGTATCCCGAATCCGGGGAAGGGTATCTCTATGCGAGAAGAACTTTTCCTCCCCCGCTCGCCTATCTTGTTGGATGGACGTTGGTACTTGGCTACACTTCTTCATGCGCTTTCTACATCAGCAGCCTTTCTTCTTATTTCAATGAATTCGTTTGGCATTCTCCTTATGAGCAAATATCGGGAACGATAGGACTCATTTGTCTCGTATTGCTTAATATCAAGGGAACCAAGGAGTCGGCTCGTTTTCAAATCCTCATTACTGCTGGAAAGGTTATACTTTTAGTTTGGTTTGTGTATGGAGGGCTGGGGAATTTGGATACAAAAGCCCTTGTCGAGAGAATGAGCACGGACATTCCAAAGATCGGCGCGACGGCCGGTTTGGTTTTTATTACTTTTTTTGGTTTTTCTGCAATTGCAGCATCGGCTGGCGAAGTCACGAATCCCACGAAAACAATTCCTCGCGCGATATTTCTTTCCATGACGATCGTCACGATTCTTTATACATTTGTAGTTTTTGTCATCATTGCTGCGAATCTCACAGAATATACGGAAGCGGCGATGGGCAATGCGGCCCGTCTTTTCCTGGGCCCCATTGGGGGGATGGTAATTGTCGTTGGCGCGCTTTTCTCAATGATTTCGGCATCTAATGCATCGATTTTGGCGGGTTCGCGAGTCGTTTTGTCCATGGCCCAGCTAGGACATTTGCCCTCTGGTATCGCTGCTATCAATCCAAAGACACGCACTCCTATTATCTCGCTTATTTTAGTGGGAGGAACAATAGTTGTTTTTGCACAAAGTTTTCAGTTGGAGAAGCTGGCGCACTTTGCGGACACCATTCTCTTGTTGGCACTGATTCTAGTGAATGCGGCACTCATCTATCACCGGAGAAAATTTCCAAACCTGCTAAGGCATTTCCGTGTTCCCTTTGTGCCATTGTTGCCACTGATAGGGATTGCCGCAAATATATATTTGCTTTCATTGATACTGCAGCACCCTGAGCCCGTTATCATGGCCGTATTGTGGTTGATCGTGGGGATGCTTGGTTTTCTGGCCTGGAAAGGCTCTCAGGCTGAGGAGGAATCCTTGCCGGGTGAGCCGTCCCGCATAGCACAGGTCAGTATGGAGGGTCAGGAGAGCGATTTCCGCGTGTTGGTTCCCATCGCAAATCCGACAAATGTTGCCCCCTTGATAGATCTGGCCTCGGCGATTGCCAAAGAAAATGACGGTGAAATCGTCGCCATGAGGGTTGTAACTTTGCCTGAGCAGGCACCAACGAGTCGCGAGAATTCATACGTTGAACGAGAAAGACGAATTTTGGAGCAGGCCCATGTTCGAGCCAAGTCAAATGGTGTCAAAGTCAGCTCTCTTGTAACGATCGGGCGTAATCCTGCGCGCGCTATTCTTGAGACGGCGAGGGAGCGTCATTGTGATCTGATCGTGCTTGGCTGGAAAGGCTACACTTCTACCGCCAATCGAATATTAGGGGAGGTTGTCGATGACGTCGTGAATCTCGCGCGGGCAGATATTATGTTGGTTAAACTTGTAGGTGAAATGAAATTCAAAAATATTCTCTTGCCCACAACCGGGGGTATACATGCACGGTTGGCAGAGCGATACACAGCCCTGATCGCAAGCGCTTACAATGCCAGACTTGTTGTATCGACAGTTGTTTCTCCAGATGCCGGAGCAACTCATAAATATTCCGTTGAACAAGGCCTGAGCGAGGCGGTAGGCCGAATCAACGATGAGAGCAGCGTTCATGTAGAGAGCCAAATCATCACGCATAAATCTGTTTCCGTGGGAATTATCCAAGCCTCTGAAGAATATAACGCTATTGCCATGGGTGCAGCTGGAGAGAGTTTCTATAAACAGATTCTTTTTGGTTCTATTCCTGAAAACGTAGCAAAACACACAGACAAAACAGTTATTGTGTATAAACAATATTCGCCAGTGAAAGCTTTGGTGGGGAGAGTGATGGAAAGCTAACCAAATTACATTAGAATATTGATGTTTAAATTCTTGAGCAATTCGAGCATGAAGAATTAATAGTTTGTCATCGAGGTGGTTCGTTTGTCCAAAATTATAACGAGTTCCATGGAAGCTGTTTCGGATATTCCCAGAGGCGCATCTATTCTTATCGGTGGGTTTGGTATATGCGGAATGGCCCATAATTTATGTAAAGCATTAAGTGAAAGAAAAGATGTCGGTGACTTCCATTTGGTGTCAAATGCAGGTGGAGTGGACGGTTGGGGCGTGGGTATGATGTTTGAAAATCGACAAATCCGCTCTATTGTCGCCAGTCGTGTGGGCCCAGCTTGCAAATCATATGAAGAGCAAGCTTTGAGAGGGGAAATCGAAGTAGAACTCTCGCCTCAAGGAACATTCATAGAACGAATTCGAGCAGGTGGAGCCGGCATCGGTGGTTTCTTTACGCCAACGGGAGCAGGTACCGTAGTGGCTGAAGGAAAAGAGACGAGAATTATTGACGGGCAAGAATACATATTTGAAGAGCCCATTCGATCGGATTATGCTTTCATCAAGGCTTGGAAGGGGGACGAGCGTGGGAATCTGATATACAGGATGAGCGCTCAAAACTTTAATCCTGTCATGGCTACTGCCGCCGAAGTGACTATCGCTGAAGTTGAAGAAATTGTTTCCGTCGGTGAAATTGCCCCAGAAAATGTGCATACGCCCGGGATTTTTGTACAGCGTGTAGTTTTAGGTGAAGATATAGAGAAACCTATCGAAATCATGACGAATCGGTCCCGAGAAGGCCTTGGGGGGAGTTGATTTGCCTTTGAGCAGACATGAAATTGCGAAGCGAGCAGCCATGGAAGTGCCTCGGGGTGGGTATGTCAATCTCGGGCTGGGCATACCTACCTTGGTGAGCAATTACATACCTGAGGAATATGGCGTCACCATACATTCGGAGAACGGTGTGTTGGGGGTAGGACCATTTCCATATGAAGGAGATGAAGACCCCGACCTGCTGAATGCCAGCAAAGAAACCGTGACGATTATGCCGGGAGGTTCGTATTTTGATAGCGCCACTTCATTTTCTATGGTCAGAGGTGGGCATATAGACGTCACCATACTAGGTGCAATGGAAGTTGCCGGGAATGGTGACCTGGCGAATTGGGCAATCCCTGGCAAAATGATATCCGGCATGGGAGGTGCGATGGATCTCGTCGTGGGCGCCCGAAAAGTTATCCTCACTATGGAGCATGTTTCAAAACGGGGTGTGCCGAAGATTGTAAAGGCATGTTCTCTACCTTTAACCGGCAAAAGCGTAGTAGATGTCATCATCACCGATCTCGCGTTTATGACGGTAGAGACCGACGGGCTCTTGCTATGTGAAATTGCTCCTGGAGTGAGCGAAAATGATGTGCGGGACAAAACCGAGGCGGATTTGCTTGTAGCTTCAGACTTGTGCGAGATGTTTGCGAGTGATTGAGTTTTGATAATGATAGATCTTGAAAAATACACTCAAGAATACTGGGGAGTAATGCGCCAACACGCCTATCGGCTTACAGGAAGCATTTTGGATGCGGATGACATCGTCCAAGATACCATGTTGCGAGCGATTGAGATGGGCCCGGCCCTGGAGAATATTGAAGATCATCCTGAGTGGTTGTACACAGCATGTACGGAAGCGGCGCTTTCTCGATTGAGAGAGAAAAAACCGTTAGAGTTGAAAGAGTTCGACCTCCCCGATTTGATACAAACGATGGGTTCAAGTGCGAATGGCGTGACCAAATCGATGGATGCGGGTGTTGTATGGCCAAGCGTTGCGCTCGAGTTTTTATTCCCTCTCCAATATATGACGCCCGAACAGCGCTCTGTTGTCGTGCTTCGGGACGGGGTCGAAGATGGTGACCGGATCGCGGCATCCACAATGAGAGTAAAGATTCAAGAGGTTTTCAAAATTGCCGATTATGCGGATAAAAAACGAGCGCAAATTCATAAGTACTGGGGAAAGAATCTTTTCTTCTCGTCCACCGATGAACAGGAAAAAGGATCGCGGGTATTCGAGCGATTTGTCGAGGTGCTCGGATTTCGAGACAAAGTATTGATGCAAGGGCTCATGTCGCCGGATGTAGAGCTTGTCGTCCGAGGCGAGCGAAGAACGGGTGATGATTTTGTAGCCGTGGCCTGTATGGAGCTTCTTGGACAAATGGGAGAAAAGCTGACTTTTAGCCCTGTCTGGCTCAACGGTTGTCGAGGCGTGCTTATCTGGACTTGGCGGACAAGAAGAAACGAATGGCTAAGATGCGGCGCCATCACGATTCTGAGTGATGATTCGAATGTCAAAGCAATGAAGTGGTATTTGGATGGCCACCTTCTGCGCGCCATTCAAACCGAAATCCCACAAGTTTCATAAAACTACATATCAGAGTAACTAAAGTCTTCGAGCCCAAAGACGATAAAAATGTCTAAGAAACCGAAAGCGCTCATCTCCGCTGTGAATTTAAGAATTCTATCGCGTTTTCTGTGTTTCGCTCTTTTTTCCGATCGCTTCGCATATGTGATGCGGGCCCACCGGGATATCGAAAAACCGAGCCCCCACCGCATCGGCGATGGCGTTCATGATGGCAGCGGGGGCTGCAAGTATGGGCGGTTCGCCGACACCTCTCATACCGTAAGGCGTATCATCCGCCTTGTTCTCAACCATCACGGTTTTCAACTCGGGTACATCCAGACTGGTGGGCAGAAGATATTCATGGAGAGTTCCACCAAAGATATTGCCGGCCTCGTCTCGAGGCTGTTCCTCCATAAGCGCCAAACCGATTCCCTGAAGCATCCCACCTTCCATTTGGCCGACGACGGAAATAGGGTTCATGGCGAAGCCCACGTCCTGTGAACAAACCAGTCTCAAAATTTTGACCTCACCCGAATCCAGATTTACGGCCACTTCCGCGATTTGCGCCGTGTAAATGGGGCAAAAAGCCGGCGTCTGCGTTTCACCTTGGCCCATAATATAACCTGAAATCCCTGGCGCCACTTTCGCCACTTCACTCAATGACATGGAGCGCTCGGGAGTAGATATCGAAGATACACACCCTCCTTCTATTTTTAAATCATCCGGGTCGGCTTCAAGTTTTTCAGCGGCTACGCCTCGAATTTTTTCTTTCAAATCGTCTACGGCAACAATCACGGCGGCGCCCATTGAGCGGGTCAGCATGCTGCCCGCCGCGTGAATGGATTCCGGAGCGGTGTCAGTATCGCCGCTGTCAAAAGATACTTGCTCAAAGCCGATATCCATCATTTCCGCGGCAATCTGGCACATTGAGGTTGTTGCGCCCGTAAGATTCACGGAGCCACTGAGGAGTTGGATGCTACCGTCTGCATTTAAGCGCGCCGTGCACGCGGAAGCCCCGCCACTTCCGCGCCAAAAACTAACGGCAAGGCCCCGACCGAGCTTCCAGCCAGGACCTTCCAAATCCACATTCGTTTCGATAGCTTCGCCCCAGTTTCCTTCTTTGGCGGTGCTTTCCAAAACTTTGAGCATGCCGTCGTCTTTTTGCGTACCGAACAAGCCGGTATCGCCTTTTCGAATGCCGTTTTTTCTCCTGATTTCAAAGGGGTCGATGCCTAGTTCGCGCGCGATGATGTCGAGATGCACCTCTGTTGCGAAGAAGCACTGGGGCCCGCATGGTCCTCTCACCGAGCCGCATATGGGTCCGTTTGTGTAGACGCTCGCCATTGTCACTGAACAATCAGGGATGTTGTAGCAGCTGGTAAACATCGGAATGCGCGAACTCGCCTGCGTCGGAGCGCCGGGGCCATATGCGCCGTGGTCGACGATGACATCTGTTTCGCGAGCTAGAATTTTGCCATCAGAGGTTACTCCGGTTTTTAAGTGTATTCGTAACCCTTGCCTGGGACCGACACCATTATGATCGTCTTCACGCGTCATCTCGTGGCGCACGGTGCGCCCGCTTTTGAGAGCAAGCAATGCGATGATGTGTTCAACAAACGAATGAATCTTACCCCCGAATCCACCGCCGATTTCCGTGGGGATGACTTTTACTTTCGTCAACGTAATCCCCAAAGCCGCTGCGACTTGGTCGCGGATGACGAAGGGTGCTTGCGTTGTTGTCCAAATCGTGATTTTTCCATCGGCCCCCGGCTCCACCGTACAGGCATGAGGTTCGATATATCCAGAATGCGCGTATGGGGTTTGGAATGTGTGTTCGAATATGTGGTCTGCTTTTTCCATAGCGGCGCCTACATCGCCCATGGCCATTTCATAGCGACCGATTACATTCCCTTCTCTATTGGGGCCTAAGCCTATTTTTTCCCAATCTTCATGTACGAGTGGACCCTTGCCGTCACGCGCTTCCAAAAGGTCCACCACAGGTTCAAGGGCTTCATAGTTCACCTGAATAGAATCAAGCGCCGCCTGAGCGGCATCTATCGATTCAGCTGCAATGGCTGCAACAGGGTCTCCGATGTATCGGACATACCCATCACGAGCCAGCCAGCACATATCTTTGATCTCAAGACCGAAAAGATGAGGGGGGCAATCATTGCCTTTCAGTACGGTTCGCACGCCCGGTATTTCTTTTGCTTTCTTCGTGTCTATAGAAACGATACGAGCGTGTGGCAGTGGACTTCTGAGAATTAAACCAACAAGGGGCTGCACTGCAGTGACGTCTGCTGCGAATTTTGCCGTGCCTACAACTTTATCCGGCAGATCGTATCTGGGGATGTTTTTCCCAGCTACCTTAAATTCATTCATGAGGCCCTCAAATATGTGGCGTATGTGGATGCCTGGTTTTTTGTCCGATGTTGAGCTTCGCAGGCTCTCAAATATCCAAAGAGATGCGGTGATCTCTCCATTGCGAATAGGCTCCGAAAAATCTAGTCTATGTATATATTCTAATAGCTACAAGTTGATCACGAATGCTGTATTACTTGATGGAATGATGTGAAGGAGAGCATTCATGACAAATCCGATCCCATTGGGAGTTCTTGGATATCCGGCTGGCCATATTTTATCACCTGTACTGCATAACAAAGCGGCTGAAGTGTTGGGTTTGAATTATCACTATCTGGCCTATGAAGTGCACCCGGATTTTTTGGAAGAAGCCGTGCGAGGAGCCCAGGCGATGGGATTTCGCGGACTCACAATCACGATTCCGCATAAGGTGGCTGTCGCCAAACTCATGGATGAATTGAGTGAAGATGCCCGTTTGATGGGTGCAGTAAACACGATAGTTTTTGAAGAAGATGGGAATCTTGTCGGCCACAATACGGATGGTATTGGTTGGCTCCGATTTTTGGAGGAAACAACGGGAGAGCATCCCAGGGGAAAAAAATGTCTTGTTTTGGGTGCAGGAGGGGCAGCAAGAGCTATTGCCGTCAAAATAGCCCAGTGCGGAGCGGCTCACCTTGATATTAGAAATCGAACATATGACAAAGCATTGGAGTTGGCGCAATTTGTGGAGAAGAGTGTTCCTTCTTCCAAGGTAAATGGCGGTGGCTTAGACGATCTGTATTCAGTGGCAGATGGTTGTGAGATTATCGTGAATACGACAAGCCTCGGGATGTGGGGAGACGCCGAGCGTATGGCGACCACCCCGATTCCCGAAAACGCCATACCTGAGGATTGTATCTGTTCGGATGCGGTCTATATTCCTCCTGATACGGAATTTCTGAAAGCAGCCAGACGGGCTGGCTCTCAAATTGTTCGCGGAACGGGTTGGCTGGTATATCAAGCAGCGGCTGCTTGGAAGATGTGGACGGGAGTGGATATGCCTACAGATATAGTGATGGAAGTTTTAAATCAATCATTGGAATTACGTCTCGGAGGCGAGAGTTAACTATCGAATGTTTTTCGTTTTTTTACACGTTCCTCACATGGGGTTGTCGCATCGTTACCCAACCATAAGTCCCATGCACCGTGATGGCCGATATCCACTCCTTCTTTTTGAGCTTTTTTTTGTAGCGCGATTTGTAATTCATCCATGAACGCACTATCCATAAGCTCAAGGTGCTCTCCGATATGGCGATGCAGGATCCTGTAAACTAGTTTCATGTCTTCTATGGATGTCTCGAATGAGTATGAATCGCCTTGTTGTGAGAAAGTCATTTTTCTTTCCTGTTGAAACAAAAGGTTTAAAAAACCAAGGATAAATATGTGTTAATTCTACCGGATAATTTATGGTAGTAAAATCTCTCTACAGTCATTCTGCCGGAAGGGACCGGGGACCCGGTATTGCGCATGGGGCCGGGTCCCCGGTTGGGGGGGTGGTGCTCTTGAATATCAGTTCAGACAGACTTGCTTGAAGTCCTTTAAGTGGTCTAGTACGTGTCCAGTACCACGGACGACTGTGGTTAGTGGGTCTTTTACTCTATAAATAGGGAGACCCGTTTCTTCATGGAGCCTGGTCCCAAGTCCTTTCAGGAGTGAGCCGCCGCCAGCTAAAACGATTCCTCTTCGGTAAATGTCTGAAGCGAGTTCAGGGCTTGTTTTGGACAGTGCTTTTCGAATTGATTCAACAATGGCTTTTACAGGACCATCGAGGGCTTCTCGCACTGATTCATCGGATAACTTGATGGTGCGGGGCATGCCCGTGGAAACATCTGCGCCAGAAATTTCCATTTCAAGCGGCTCTGTAAGTGGAGCTGCTGCTCCAATTTCCATTTTAACGCGTTCAGCCTCGAATGAGCCGATCGATAAACCGTGGTGTCTTTTGATGTGGCGTTGAATGCATTCGTCCATTGCATCTCCCGCCATGCGCAGGGATTCTGAATATGCAACGGCATATTGAGAGATGACGGCCATTTCGGTTGTTCCTCCCCCAATATCAACAATCATGGAGCCGGCGATTTCATGGATTGGGAGCTTACTTCCGATAGCCGCAGCCATGGGTTCTTCGATTAAATGGACCTTGCCGGCCCCACATTGAGTGGCGGAATCAATTACGGCTTTCATTTCAACGCTGGTGATTCCTGAAGGAACACAGACCATCATTGTAGGTCGGCTGAAAGATCTTTTAGGTACTATTGTGCCAACGAAATGGCGTATCATTGCTTTTGTTACGTCAAAATCCGCAATTACTCCATCTTTCATGGGACGAATTGTCCGAATGGAATCTGGAGTCCGGCCGTACATTTCCTTGGCTTTTTTCCCTACAGCGAGAACACCTCCTCCATTATTCGAGTTCAAGGCAACAACGGAGGGCTCATCAAGAACGATTCCAGCATTTTTTGTGTAAACCAGAGTATTCGCTGTCCCCAGGTCCATCGCGATATTGGGCCCCATCCAAGATCTGAGACGCTTTACAAAATGTAATTTCATGAACTATCTCCCCCCATAAAGCAAAGTTGATTTATCCTGCCCCCTTTTTGAGCGTAACCGAGTGCTTCAAGAGATGATTGGATAAGGTGTTTTGAGCTTCTCGCAGTTTCAGGGAAACATGCTGCGCCTATTGAAATCGTGATTTCGAACTCTTTTCCGCCGAAATAGAAGGGAGTGTGATCAACGACGTTCAATATTCGTTCTGCTACAGCTTCGGCATATTCCTGGGAGGAGTCTTGCAATAACAAGAGGAATCGGGGCCCCTCATGCCGCACCAGAATATCATTTCCAGTAGCGAACTGTTTTAGCGAATTCGAGAGCTGAAGAATGACCTCTTCCTGAGATATGTCCTTGAATTCTGATGAAGCATCGGGAGCGATGCTGAGCAAAGCGAGTTGGCGCCCCCCTGTTTCCGCCTCGCAGATAATTTCATGAAGGCGAGAGTGCAGGTATTGTATATTCGGTTCGCCGGTGAGGGTGTCGATTTCCAAACGTGCTTGCCATCGCAACTCGTTTTTCCGATTTGCGATTGCATCTGCCACAATAGCGGCAATGATTTCTCCGCGTTGGACAGAAGATGCGTCGAATTGCGCTCGATGCTTGCTGGTGAACCCCAGACAGCCAAGAATTTCACCTTTTGAGGTGAGAGGAAGGCACACGGCGGAGCGCGCATCGAACTGGGGTTCATCATGATGGAAGAGTGGTCTGGTTCCTTTTTTCCCCTTCAGGTCCGGGAGCCTTAAGCTTTCTTGTTTATTGAGTACATACCCCGCCAGGCTTGCGCGTTCACTAATGGTGACTTCGCCCAGAAAGAGTTCCCCGAACCCGGAAGTTCGGACAAGACGGGGGAAGCCTGCTTCCTCGTCAATAAGGACGAGGAAGCAGGCGTCGAAGGGAAGCAACTCGCGCGGTACCTGGCATATCGCATTCAACAATTGACCTTCGTTCTCGCTGGATCGAAGCGAGGTCAGGTATCTGCTGAAGGCGGGAACGTTCATGGAGCGTCGCTCCATTTGAACGCTCGTCATGGCACCGTCTGCAAGATAGGCGAATTGCTGGGCGAACCCCGCGAGTATCTTTTGGTCTCTGGACGTGAAGCACCAGCTTTTTTTGCTGTCGATGGCGAGTGCCCCTTTGTTGATGGAAGAGGGCAGGGGGGTCGCCATGAAGGACTTGATGTCCTCGTTCCTGCTGTAATAGCCGAGAACAAGCGTGTCTTTGTCGAATTGATTGACGCTTAACGGCTCGTTGTTCTCCAAAACCCAACCCATGAAGCCCTGGCCCACATCGACCGAAGCATCCGCGAGGATGTAGGGGCTGAGGCTGTGATAGGTGGTGAGCTGGTAGGTCTTGCGGCGTTTGTTTTCAAGGAACAGGCAGGCGGAGTACGCCTCCGTGACGTTGCTGACGAGCGTGATGAGGGAGAAAAGGTCTCTTTCCAGGTTCGTCATTACTGGCACCCGACGGGACGGATTGGGACGTTCCGGAATATACCAAAGGCCTGGAATTTGTTTCAAGTGATTTTTTGATTAACCATCATAACCTACTGTATTTATTGATTTTATTAAAAATAAAAAATATGACCTTCTCGCCGCGCTTAAAGCGATTCCTGCATAAATAATTATAACTTATTGATATATAATGATTTATTGTTATAAAAATTGATTTTTCTGCGGATTTTTCCGGGTCCGAGGTTATTTCGCCCATATATTGTGCGAGAAATTATTTTTTGAGACTACATATTGTGGTATTCGCGGGCGCCCGGGAAAACGCCCGCCCGGAGCTTCAGCCCTGCAGTTCCCCGCATTTGCTGCTGCGCGCGCGTCTGCGGGGCCGTGGTATCCTCACGGTGTTTCCTGAGCGGCGGGGAAATTGCGCCTCCGCGCGGAGCAAAACGATAACGAAAAAAAGCCCGTAATTTATCGAAAAACCCCGTGAATTTATCGAAATTTATCGAATTGTTCGGAAATTCAGGGCGGGTTCTGCGCCCTAGTGCTCGTACGCCTTGGTGGCGCTCACGGGAATCATGCAGACGAACTCCATCGTCTCGTCCGAGTCGTTGTGGAAGGTGTGGTTCTCGCCGGGCGCCACGAAAATCGCCGCCCCCGGCGCGATGGCCCGCGTCTCGCCCTCGACGATTACCCGCCCCTCGCCTTTCAGCATGAACACCTGGTGCTCCCAGGAGTGGGAATGGTCGGGCGTCTGCCCGCCCGCCTCGATCTCGATGACCCGCATCGCCATTCCGGTCTCGCCGTCGCGCTCGCTGAGCAGCCAGCGGATGCCCGCGCCCTTGGCCGCCTTCTCCGCTTTCAGTTCCGCATCCTTGTAGTTCATCACCTTCATGGCGTCACCCCTCCTCTGGTTTGATTCGCACCCGCAGTCTTCAGTCCGGAACGCTGCGGATCATACCATATTCGGTCCCAAGCGTGTCAAAACCGCCCCCGGGCGAGAGGAGAGAAACCACTTTCCCCTTTGAGGATCAATCACGACCGATGAAAGCATGATTGACGCGACCAAGGAGGGAAAGTTCGCCGATTAAAGAATGAGGGATTATCGGCGAGGTAAGGGCAGAATCTCATAAGCAAACGGGTGGGGGTTCAATCACGACCGAGGAAAGAGATATTGGGAGAAAAGGAGGAAATCCAGGAATCCAGCGTCTTTCCCGTCCGCTCGGTTTACGATCTTCCCGTAGGAGTTATCATCTTTCAATTATGGCATCTTTAGGTTTGGTTTTCTTTGCGATTTGCTGCACATGTCGGTGAAGGGTGTAGACGAAATCATGTTCGACATTTTTGCGTTTTGGCGTTGGCCGAAATGCACTTATTTCCCTTGGTCGTATTGACGTTGTGATTCCATCGTGCAGTGGTTTTACTGTGAATCCCGCTAAGTTTTTCTCCAATCCAGACCTTAGCTTTTCGTAGAGTTGTTCTTTCGTAAATTTTGTTCCTCCGATTCGGATAACTATAGTGGCGCGGTCATTCATTAACGATGCTAGACCTTTCCAAGCTGCATCTAGAAATGCCCAATATTCTTCGACCTGAGTGTGTCGGTCATCACGGTTTTTACGGAATTCAGGTTTTGATGCGCCACCTAGAAACCACAAACGCAACCACTGATCCTCAGCATAATCTGTCGTATCAAAATACGGCGGCGACGTTACGACTAAGTTAACTCGCCCACGTAACTCCGGAAACGTCTCTCCAACCATACGAGCATCGGAGTGGCGAACTATCCCGTGTCGCTTTGCAGGAGGTAGCCGGTAACGGAATAGTGCTACATTCCGTAATATTTCAAATACTTCACGCCGTGGTGGGCGCAATCCTCGCTCGTTCCACCAACGAACAGAGTAACCTGGCTTGGTACTGATAGTACGCGGCATTCGGTTGCTCAGGCAGTATCGCGACCGATGCGATTCCCCATGAAGTATACCCAACATCATTGCAGCAATGAAGCAATCTTCCGCTGTTTCGCTCCATCGCAACTGTTCGCGCAAGAACATAATTTCTGCAAGCGTACGAGGTTCATAGCAGTGTTCGAAGAACGGGCTTGGTGGAACATCTATGTCACGTACAGGTCCGTAGAGTTCTTGCAGCATATTGATTCGATTCAACACCGCATTCAATGAAGGTGCCATTGCCTTGGCGGAAGCAATACACACGGCAACGGGATTGATGTCCGATCCCGCCGCCGCTCGCTCCCGTAACAAACTCTCGAAAACGGTTGTACCTCGCCCACAGAATGGATCGAAAACTAAATCACCAGGAGTCGAGAAACTCAAGAGTTGGTGCCTGACAAACTGCTCTGGGAACATTGCAAAGTAAGGGCAAATCGAATGGAAAGGGTGCCGATTGATCATACAGCCTCGCGAGCTACTCTCAACGTCTCAATCATCCATTCACGCATTAACTCAAGTGTTGATTTTTTCTGTCGACTACATGCGGTTACCAATCGAGCTGCGGCCGCCTCAACGATACGCAGACGGTCAATGATCAGGCCAAAACCACGTTCCCGATGCCACGCATTTGCAATAGCAGTTTCTTCGAATGTTGCGTCATCACGTGCTTCGCAGTCATGGTGTTGCGGGAACGGTATAAAGATCGACGGAATGAAATGTTCTGTAGGACGTTCGCTAAACCAATCGAAAAATCGATAGGTTTCGTTTTTTACACTTTTCTCTAACCAATTATAACCAGAGGCTACTTGTCCCAACATTACCAACTTTGATGGGCGACCGTCCCTAAAATCACGCCAAGCGATTACGTCAATGCCCGCATCCTTCTCATGTCCTTGCGACCAAAGCGGCACACTGTCGAGTGTTTTCCCTAAACGCATCTTCTGACTAGCAGCCTCAAGTGCTGGACGAAAGCCTGAACCTGTCGGCCTCGGAAAACCAAAGGATATTGCTTCTCCGTTCAAGACTCCCGCTGCCGCATCCGTGGCAACAGCTTGAAAATGATTTGCCATAGATCGACGCAATTCAGCAATCATGTCACCACTAATCCGCTCATCACGTATTGCACTAATGAGTAGGCAGAACAGATAGCATGTACGAGCAGCCTCAATACGATTATCTGGATTCGTAGCTGCTGGGAGAATCCGCCATTGCTGCCTCGATATTTCCGTTGTAAATGGATAGTCATCCCCAAGAACAGAAGATCGATACTCAATCTCACTCAACACATCGTCAGCACACCGTGTACGATCTTCACTGAGAATTTCTGTCTCAAGCTTCTCTCCTGTCACATCATCGATCTCGATATTGTGCCCTTCTTCCTCTATGAAGTCGTAAAGTCGTAGTATATCAGCACGCGTCGCGACTTGACGCGAACGTACTAACACTTCGATTTCTAACCAATCTGTTAGTCGGCTACGCGTATCTCGTGGAAGGGGTGGATTAATTGCCATCGGTGTCGTTTCCGGCTTCCGTGATCTCTTTCGCTCGCCGCATAGCGGCATGAAGCGAAAGTACAGTCCGGCGAAGATTATCGCCAGCGTTCATTAAATCTGCTCGACCATCGTAATTTCCGACCAAGCTCATTGCATCTTCTGCCTGCTTAATTGTATTCATTAGGGCTTTGCTAAATTGAAGTTGTTTGTCTTCGACTTGTCCATAGGCCGCATCAAGATCACGATTGGCCTCAAGCATGATCCGTGCCGTCTCGTTACCTAGTACGTCTACAAGTTTATTTAGATCTGGGTTCTGGCTGCGAATTACAGCTGGCTCATTTCGTTGCCCGTAAAGCCACGACATAAATGTTTTTAAATGGCCTAGATTATCTTCTGGAATCGGGTCTGAAGAAAGTACCGCTGATATATCGTCATCCGGCAGACCTAAGTAACGTCGGACATTTGGACGAGACAGCCCGGTGTATAGATGAGAGAATGGAAATGACTTTTTGGTTGTCTGCTCCAAATCGAAACCGCTTCCTAGGCTCTGGTTTAGAACTTTCCACCCATTTACAAGACGAACTACCGTGTTATGTCCGTCGCCTAAGCGTCGGCTGATCTGCTTGATGTCGCCGCCTTCCTCATACCATTCGGCGGCATACTTAGCCTTCGCCAGCGCATCCCACTTGAAAGGGCCATTAATGTGTTTGAACCCGATGTAGTCTCGTGCAGCACTGCGCGAAGGTACTCGCTGAACTCGTATAGCTGCGGGGAGTGCATCCGCTTCAGGTTCCTTGTCAAGTGTAATTCTTAAGCGAGACCTTAATTCTGAGTCTGCAAGGATACGTAACGCAGCTAATCGACGATTGCCTTCCAAAACAACATTATCGTCAGCCAACAAGATTAATGGTTCGTAATCTAGCCACCCAGAATTAAGGATGGATTGAATAAGTTCTTCAACATCTGCGTGATCGACAAGATAGTCAATCACCTCGTCCTCACTCTCAAATGTTTCATCAGGAGCTCGCGGATTGCGAAGATCTAAGTGTAGGTTAGTGGGGTTTTCGAAATTATCAGTGGCGACAGGTGATTCAGGTATTTGAGCCATAATTAGCGACCACCTTTATTGGGTGATTCGGCTTTCAACGCCTCAATCCCCTTTATTTTATTTCCCTTAAGGGATTGTAAAACTTTAGCCACCCTAAAGTCAGGCAATTCGGATTTCTTGGTTAATCGATAAATCATGTTGCTATTCACCCGCAACAATTTAACAATTATTTGTTCGTTTGGAACTCTCTTGTTGGGTGTAATTCTAACACACCAATGTATTATTGACTATTTTAGCGTAAAGCAGTGTGGCTAGGATCACATCCTGTGATGTTCGTTCGGTTTACGATTGTTGCGCAAGAATGTCGGTTTTTCTTAAGGAGCCGAAGCCCCCCCTACCTCCGCAACTTCGGATCAAGCGCATCCCGCAGCCCGTCCCCCAGCAGGTTGAAGGAGAGCACCACGCCCATGAGGGCGAAGCCGGGGATGGCGAGCAGGTGCGGGGCCAGCGCCATGTAGGAGCGCGCGTCGGCGAGCATGGTACCCCATTCGGGCGTGGGCGGGGGCACGCCGATGCCCAGGAAGCTCAGGCCCGCCGCCACGCGGATGGAGGTAGCGATGAGGAAGGTGGACTGCACCACGACGGGGCCGAGCGTCCCCGGAAAGATGTGGAGGAACAGCACGCGGCTGCTCGAGCCGCCCATGGCCCGGGCCGCCTCCACGAATTCGGTCTCCTTTAAGACGAGGACCGAGCTGCGCACCAGCCGGGCGTAGGTCGGGATGGCGAATATGCCCACCGCCAGCATGATGTTCTCCATCCCCGTGCCGATGATGGCGATGAGCAGGATGGAGAGCAGGATGCGCGGGAAGGTGAGCGAGACGTCTACGACCCGCATGATGAGGTTGTCGATCCACCCGCCGAGGTATCCGCCGACGAGGCCGAGCAGCACGCCCCCGACCGCGGCGATGAGCACGGAGAACACCCCGATGAGCAGCGAGGTGCGCGCGCCGTAGATGATGCGGCTGAACACGTCGCGCCCGAAATGGTCCGTCCCGAAAGGATGGACGAGCGAGGGGTTTTTGAGCGCCGCCTGAAAATCCGCCTTGATGGGGTCGTAGGGCGCGATGAGGGGCGCCAGCAGGGACGCGGCGACGAAGATCGCGACGAAAACGCAGCCCGCCACGGCGACGCGGTGCTTGAGCAGACGCCGGAAGGTGTCCGTCCACATGCCGCGAATCGGCGCGATTTCCACCTCGTCGCGCGGAATGGATTCGACGCCGGCGGCCTCGCTCATTCGCCCGACCCCCCATAGCGGATGCGCGGGTTGAACACCGCGTAAAGGAGGTCCACCGTCAGGTTCACCACGGCGAACGTGAGCGCGAAGAAGAGCAGCGAGCCCTGCACCGCGGCGTAGTCGCGCAGCTTGATGGCCTCGACGATGTAGCGGCCGAGACCCGGCCAGGCGAACACCGATTCGGTGATCACGGAACCTCCCAGCAGGTATCCCGACTGGAGTCCGATGACGGTGATGACGGGAAGCAGGGCGTTCTTGAGCGCGTGGACGTAGTTGACCTTTCCGCTCGCCAGGCCCTTCGAGCGCGCCGTGGTGATGTACTCGCTGCCGGTGATCTCGAGCATGGTGTTGCGCGTCATGCGCGCGATGAGGCCGGCCCCCGTCAGGCCGAGCGTGACCACCGGCATGATGAGGTGCGCCCACGTACCCTTTCCCCCCGCCGGGAGCCACCCGAGATAGACGGAGAAAAACCCCATGAGTATCAGGCCGAACCAGAACGAGGGCATGGATATGCCGAGCAGCGCGCCCGTCATGCTCCCGTAGTCGAACTTGGAATACGGGTTTGTCGCCGATAATACCCCGGCCAGCAAACCCACAATGGTGGCGAGGAGCACCGCCCAGAAAGCGAGTTGCAGCGTGTTCAGGAAGCGGGTCCAGACTTCGTTCAGCACGGGCCTGTCGGAGAGGATCGAGCGGCCCAGGTCACCTTGTAAGGCCCGCTTCATGAACATGCCGTACTGGATGTGGAGGGGCTGGTCCAGCCCGTAAATCCGGCGGATTTCCGCGATATACTCCTCATCCGCGAATTCGCCCGCCAGGGCTTCGGCCGGGTCGCCCGGTACGAGGCGGATGGAGAGAAAGATGACGAGGGAGACGCCGATGAGAACCGGGACGAGAAGGAACACTCTCCGCAACAGATATTCGAACATGAACGCGCCTTCCCGCCCGAAAGAGAATCAAATCATCATGAGAGGAGATTCGATGCTATCATAACCGGGCCGAATGCACGATCCGAATCAGGCTTTCCCGGGTTGTTGAAAGAGTCCCCCTCAGGGGATAAAGGACAGCCCCTCCTCGGGGCTGTCCTGCCCCCCCTACCCCCCATGTCAGGGGGGTATGAAAAGGCAAAAGCCCCGATGAAGGAGGAAGTACCGACCAAGGAGAAGAACAATCAACTCCCCCCTTGAGGGGGTCGGGCTTTCTCCTCGGGAAGCCCGACAGAAGCCGAGCGTTTTTTGCGAAGGCTGATGCGGTGGGGGGAGGTTTACTCTGTGGCATGTCCCCCCACCGGCGCGACTTCGGGCTTCGCCCTCGTCTTGCCGTCTGGCTTTCCCCTCGGGAAGCCAGACCCTCAAGGGGGGAGTAGATTTATAATTCTCCTCGGTGGAAAGAGATCTCCGTAATGGTCGAACACCGGCTTTTGCAACAGCCCCCTCCTCAGGGGATAAAGGCAACCCCCCCTACCCCCCCTTGTCAGGGGGGTATAAAAAGGCGATGCGCCCCCGCAGGGCTGAGGGGGTTTTGATTTTTCTTACCCCCCTGACAAGGGGGGGTAGGGGGGGTTGGTTTTCAAGGCGAGAGCCTGCGCCGCCGCCCGGTTTCGGGTTTTGGCCGTCATTCCGGTGTCGGAGCCGACCGCAGAGGGAGGGTTCGACGGAATCCATTTTCGCCTTTGCCTTTCGTCTCTTCGTTCGAACATCTTTAATCCCGGGCGGGGAGGATCGGAATCGAACATAAAATAGAAAGGCGAATTCTCTGGATTCTGCATCCGGATGCCGCGCGAGAATAAGGTCGTGGTGCCCCGCCCGGTGAAAAGTCAAAATGGATTCCGGCTTTCGCTGGAATGACGGCAGTGGTCAATTCTGACCAAGGATGACTGTTTCAACTATCTCCTCAAGGGGAGAGTTGATTTAAAATTCTCTTTGATGGAGAGAGAACGCCGTAGGTAATGTGCAAGGACTCCCCCAACAACCCTCACAGGAGGTTTCCATGGCCGACCCGATTCGCCTTTTGCTCACCGACGCCGACCCGCCCCGCTTCGCCGAACGAATGCGCGGGTGCGAGGGGGCGGAGGACTTCGAGTTCATCGTGCCCGAAGCGGAAGGGGAGGAGGCCCTGTGCGCCTGCGCCCCTGAAGCCGAGGCCATACTCTGCTACAAGGCGCCGCTGCCCGGTTCAGCGATACGGGCCGCGAGTCGGTTGAGACTGATCCAGAAGCACGGGCGCAACTGCCGCAACATCGACGTAGCGGCGGCGACCGAGCGGGGGATCCCCGTGGCGACGTGCTCCCTGCTCAGGAACGCCGCCGTGGCCGAGCACGCGCTTGCGCTGATGCTCGCCTGCGCGCGCCAGGTCATACCGGGACACCGCGCCGTGAGCGGGGCGGCCTATCTCGGGATGGGAATCGAGCCCGTCACGACGAGCCAGTGGCGGACCGGCGGGAACTGGATGAAGATGGAGGGACTGAGCGAGTTGTTCGGGAAGACGGCGGGGATCGTCGGTCTCGGCGACATCGGCATCGAGGTCGCCAGGCGGTGCCGCGCCTTCGAGATGAGCGTCCGCTACCACCAGCGCACCCCGCACCCCGCCGAGGTCGAGCGGATGCTGGGCGTCGAGTTTCTCGCGCTCGATGAGTTGCTCGACATCTCGGACTACGTCGTCCTCGTCCTCCCGCATACGCCCGAAACGGAAAGCATCATCGGCCCCGCGCAGCTCAGGCGCATGAAGCCGACCGCCGCCATCGTCAACGTGGGGCGCGGCGGCCTGATCGACGAGGACGCGATGGTGCGCGCGCTCGGGAACGGGGAGATCGCCATGGCGGGCCTGGACGTCTACCGGCAGGAGCCGCTTCCGGTTTCGAGCCCGCTCCGCGAGCTTCCGAACGTGGTCCTGCTTCCCCATACGGGCGGGGGGTCGGACTACTGGCGGGCGGACCCGGGGACCACCCTCGGCCACATCCGCGATTTTTTCCGGACAGGGGAGGCGCACGGGGTGATCAATCCGGTGTGAGGGGGGAAAGTCCGTATGGGGTACCTGCAAATTGGTAAATAGAGGGTATGTAGGGACAGGCCTCCGTGCCTGTCCAGGGCCCTGTCCCGCCCTCCGTGGTTATTCTTTTGCTGAATGGTTCGAATCAGGACAGGCACGGAGGCCTGTCCCTACGGTGCGGCGCCTCCTCGGTCGGTTCGATTACCCCCTCACTTGCTGAAAAGGCAACCCCCCCTACCCCCCCTTGTCAGGGGGGTATAAAAAGGCGATTCACCCCCGCCGGGCTGAGAGGGGTTTTGATTTTTCTTGCCCCCCTGTTAAGGGGGGGTAGGGGGGGTTGCCTTTCCGGTCGAGAGGGGCGCCCCTCTACCCCCTGAGAAGGGATTTTTCTCAACAACCCCGCCAGGAAAAACGGAGATTTCCCACCCCCCGGATGTTTGCATGTTCATCTTGTTGAAACTACAATCGGATGAAATTCACAAATTGGTGAATCGGTTATTGCGTGAGGCGGTTCGGGTCGCCTGGTTCCGTGATCAGGGGGGATTCGGATCGTCCGGGAATCGGGGCTTTCGCCCTGATGTTTCCATTCGAGGAGGGCCGTGTATGCGATACGCAAGTCCCAAGAAACTGGTTTGCACCGCCGTTGTGTTCATTGCCGCAATCGTTCTTTCCGGGGGCCTCTCGTGGGCGGCGACCAAGGTCGTCTTCGTCCACGGCGCGGAGCCGAAGAGTCTCGACAACGCCCTCCACCCGGCGGGCTCCGCGGATCTCAACGTCCAGACGAGCCTCTACGATTCGCTGACCTATCACCGACTCGACGGCAAGATCGAGGGGCGGCTCGCCACCTCCTGGGAATTCAAGAACCCCACCACGCTCGTCTTCAAGCTGCGCAAGGGGGTGAAGTTCCACGACGGGACGCCCTTCAACGCCGCGGCCGTGAAGTTCAACCTGGATAGGACGCGAAGCCACAAGCGCGCCCGCCTCAGGAAGTGGATCGCGATGATCAAGGAGGTCAACGTGATCGACGACCACACGGTCGAGATCGGGCTCAAGTATCCCTTCGCGCCCATCCTGCTGAACCTGGGGACGCCGGTCGCCGCCATCGGCAGCCCGACCGCCATCAAGAAACACGGCAAGAATTTCCGGCGCAACCCGGTCGGCACCGGCCCGTTCATCTTCGAGAAATGGGTGGCGGGAGAATACATCCGCTTCAAGGCGAACCCCGATTACTGGGACGGGAAACCCAAGATCGACGTTCTCGAATTCCGCCTCGTTCCAGAAGCCACGACGCGGGTGCTCCAGCTTCGCTCGGGCCAGGCCCAGCTGGCCATGTTCCTGCCCCCGGCCCAGCTCGGCGAGGTGGACAAGGACCCCAAGCTCGACCTCGTGAAAGCGCCCCTGTTCCGGGTGATCTTCATCGGGATGAGCATGCTCCACAAGCCTTTCGACAACCCGATCGTGCGCCAGGCGATGAACTACGCCATCGACACGAAGACCATCATCGAGAAGGTGATGCTCGGGGTGGGGCGGCCCATCCGCGGACCCTACGGCCCGACCGTCTGGGGCTATGACCCCGAGTTCGAGAAGATGGGCTACTCCTACAACCCGAAAAAGGCGAAGGAGCTGTTGGCGAAAGCGGGGTATCCCAACGGGTTCAGCACCGAGTTCTGGCACCCCACGGGCAGGTACACGGCCGACAAGGTGGCCGCCGAGGCCATCCAGGCCCAGCTGGCGAACGTGGGCATCCAGGCGAAGCTCCGCACGGGCTCCTGGGGCCTCGTGGCCCCCTCCGTCCGGAAGGGCAAGGCGCCCATGTTCCTCTACGGCTGGGGCGTCTCCACGGGCGACCCGGACATGGTGATGTACAACAAGTTCCACTCCGCCACCCACGGGCGTTCGGGCAACTACACCCGCTACAAGAACCCCGAACTCGAGAAGATCGTGGATGAGGCGCGCCAGATCAACGACCCGGTCAAGCGCAAGGCGATGTACAAGAAGGCGGCGAAAATGGTGATCGACAATCCGCCCTGGGTCTTCTTCAAGCAGGAAGTCATGCTCGTCGGCAAATCCAAGAAGCTCAAGGGTGTGATCGTCCACCCGGGCGAGCGGATTTACTGGCGCAAGGCGTACCTGGAAAAGTAGCCGCAGATAGATAGCAGGCAGCCTCCCGTTCGGAAAAAGGCGGGAGGCTGCTTTTGTTTGCGCGCTCATGCGTATCTGTATACAGAACGGCTCGGAAAGGGAGGATCGCCATGCCGGATTCCGAAAGACTGCAGATCATGCTCGACAAGTTCGAGATACAGGAAGTTGTCGCCGCCGCCTGTTATTCCCGCGACAGGGGCGACTGGGAGACGCTTCGCGACTGCTACCACCCCGACGGGAACGTGACGGTGAGCTGGCACTCCGGCCCGGTGGACGAGTTCATCGAACGCTCCGTGAAGATGATGGCGTCCCGGGACGTGCAGGAGTTCACCAAGCACGTCAACGCGAACCCCCGGGTACGGCTGAACGGGGAGCGCGCCATCATCGAGTACGACGTCATCCTGCACAACCGCCGCATCCTCGACGGGTACGCCTTCGATTTCCACACCTGGAGCTGTTATCTGGATCAGGTGGAAAAGCGCGACGGCGAGTGGCGCATCTTCAACCGCACGGCCATCTACGAGAAAGACCGCATGGACGCGCACAACCCGCGCGAGATTCCGGATTCGTTCTACGAGGACATGAACCTCGAGCAATACCCCCTCAACATCCGCTACCACTGCTGGCGCAACGCGCGGACGGGGCAGACGCCTCCCGAGGGGATCACCATCGCCCGGACGGAGAAGGAAGCAGAAGTGCGCGAGGCGGCCGAGCGCTGGCTGGCCGGCGGGTAAGGGGCCGAAGCGGCGGAGGGCCGGCCCCGACCGAGGAAGAAGGGGTTACGGAATCCGGCAGGGACAGGCTGCGACCTGTCCCCACGCGGGATTGCCTGCGGATATAGCGTGTGCTCCTCTCCGCTCACGAATAAAACCGCCGCACCAGGTCATCGAGGCTGAAGTCATCCGCGCGGATGGCGGAGAGCAAGTCCGCTTCTTTGGCGAGCACGCGCCCGGCCGCTTCGGGAACCTCCGCCGCGACCTCTTTGGGCACCACGAGCGCACCGCTCACGTCCGCGTGGATCAGGTCGCCCGGAACCACGGCCATCCCGCCGCCGGCGACCGGCGTGTTCACCGCCACCACGCGCACGTCGCCGCGCGATACCGTGGTGCCCGCGCACCAGGTCTTGAAGCCCGCCTTGCGCATCTCTTCCAGATCGCGCACCACCCCGTCGGTCACCACGCCCTCCGCGCCCAGGCGCGAGAAGAGGTTCGACATGATCTCCCCCCAGAGACATGCCGAGCGGGGCTTCGGGCCTACGTCCTGCTGCACGAGCACGCAGGGCTTGGGCGCCGCGGCCACGGCTTCGTATAGCGCGATTCTCGATGCGTGCGTTCGCTCCTCGCCCGGTGCGTATTCGCTCGTCGTGAACGTCACGGCGTAGCCCAGCGCCACGCCCATCTCGGGGAACATGCACTCGATGCTCGCGTCGGTGTGGCCGAGCGTCCTGGGCCTCACGCCGAACGATTCCACCGCGTTCGAGACCGTGGGCGTGTCGATCGCTCTCAGCTTGGCGAGCGTTTCTTCGGATAGCGTCATCTATCGTCTCCTTATCTGATAAGAGGCCGCGCCGCGCGCGCCTCCCGTGAACCGGTAAAATCATAACGAGTGGCCCGATTATATGATCGGGAGCGCGAGGAGAGTAGGGGCTAAGGGATTTATCGAATACTGAATGAAGCGGCTCGATGTTGACGAACATAACAATAATGTTATATAAGGTGCGAAAAGACCCAGCAGGTATTTTTCAAACCGCTAATAACAACAAACGAGGAGAAAGGATGAGCAATTTCCGTGCAACGCAGGCAATTGAAGATACCGAAACCCCTCGTTTGGGAGGGGAACAGCAAGGGTGAGTTGTTGAAATTCCCGCGCGATGTTCAAAGAGATATCGGATACGCCCTTTACCGGGCCCAGTGTGGGAATAAACATCCTTCCGCCAAGCCGTTAAAGGGTTTCAGGGGAGCCGGAGTTTTAGAGATTGTTGAAAATTACGACCGAGACGCATATCGAGCCGTCTACACTGTGAAATTTGCAAATGCCGTATATGTTCTCCACGTCTTTCAAAAGAAATCGAAAAGGGGAATTCAAACACCACGGCGGGAGATGAAGATCATAGAAGCCAATCTAAAACGGTTGATGGAACGAAAAAACAAATAGACAAGTCGCCGGAAAATAAGGAAAGGGAAATGGGTAGAAAAAATATCGAAGAAGGCGTAATAAACGTATTCGAGGATCTGGGGCTTCCCGATGCCGATGAACTGATCCTCAAGGCGGAACTTCTCTCGGAGATTATGGATACCATCGAATCGAGAGGGCTCAAGCAAAAAGACCTCATGCAGCATCTCGACATCAAACAACCCGAGGCGTCCTATCTCATGAACGGGAAGCTCTCGCGCTTCTCCCGCGAGCGGCTGATCGACTACATGGTCAAACTCGGCATGACGGTGGAGTTGCGGGTGAAGAAGCCGAAAAAAGGCGCTCCCCTGAAACCCGGCGCGCTTGTTTACGTGGGGGCGTCGTAGGGGTGATTGTCCGCATGCGGGAGTGAAGGAGTTTAAGAAGTTATCTCCCTTGAGGGGGTTGTTGAAAAAGTCATCCTCCTCAGGGGATAAAGGGACCCCCCCTACCCCCCCTTGTCAGGGGGGCAAGAAAAAACAAAAGCCCCTCTACCGGCAGTGGGCGTCGCCTTTTCATACCCCTCTGACAAGAGCCTGTTGAAAAAGTTATGTCCGCCCTTCGAGATTGTTCACCGTAGGGACAGGCCTCCGTGCCTGTCCAAGGAAACTACGGGGTAGACATCTCCCATACGGGCGGGCACGGAGGCCCGCCCCTACGTGTCGAGCCCGATTGATGTGGGTTTTTCAACAGCCCCGACAAGGGGGGTAGGGGGGTGCTTTTCGAGGCGAGGGCCTGAGAGCCTGTGCCGCCGCCCGGTTTCGGGTTTTGACTGTCATTCCAGCGAATGCCGGAATCCAGGCAGGCGAGAATGGAAGAAGGCAAAATGCGGCGTCCGATACGGATGGAGGGTTTCCCTCGGCCCCAGGTTTTCGCATCGGTTCTGGATTCCGGCATTCGCCGGAATGACGACTTGGTGGATGGATTCGTCAGCGGGGACAACTTACCGTGATTGTCCTCTTTCTAAGATAGACTATCCCCCCTACCCCCTCACCCTCGCCCGCCAGTCGCGCATGGCGGCGCGGGTGGTGTCGAAGGCGAGCTCGTGGAAGTCGATCGCATCGGGCGCGACGAGCTTGACCTCGGTGGTCTCGGCCAGGGCGCGGGGCGAGCCCCCCGTCACGGCGCCCGTGTAGACGATCAGCACGGTGGCGTTTCCCTCGAACGAGTACACCCCCAGGAGAGATTCCACCGCCACTTCTATGCCCGCCTCTTCTTTCGCCTCGCGCGCGGCGGCTTCTGCGACCACCTCGCCCCGGTTCACGAATCCGCCCGGAAACGTCCAGAGCCCCTTGCCGGGGTTGTGGGCGCGCCGCACGAGCACGGCCTGCCCGTCGACCGTCGCCACGACGCCCGCCGCGACTTTCGGGTCGAGGAAATGGACGTGGTTGCAGGACGCCGCGCTGCAGCAAAGCTGGGCGGTGCCGTCCCCCTCCGTCCAGGGGCGGTAGACGAGAGGACTCCCGCAGGCGACGCAGAACTTCACCCCGCCTCCCAGATGAGGATGCGCCTGGGGGGCGTCCGGACTCAGATCAGAAATTTTTCGGCTCCGGGCCGGCAGAACGGGTTGGTGGCTTTCTCGTGGCCGATGGTGGTCTCCGGCCCGTGGCCCGGATGCACGACGGTATCGTCAGGTAACGTGAGCAGTTGCGTCCGGATGCTGTTCAACAATACTTCTCCGTCGCCCATATAGAAGTCGGTTCGCCCGACCGAACCTGCGAAAAGGGCGTCACCCACGATGGCGTGCCCCGCCCCGTTCTCATCTCCGGGCCGGTAGAGCGTGACGTTGCCCGGCGCGTGCCCGTCGGTGAGCCTGATCTCGAATTCCAGGTTTCCCACCGAAATCGTCTCGCCCGGCACGAGGTGCGCGTCCACCTCCGGGACGGGCGGTTCGGGGAACCCGTAGCCGCGCGCCGCGTTCGGGATGTTGCGCAGGTTGAAGAGTTCCGCCTCGTGGAGCCAGTAGGGAAGCCCGAGCTTTTCCTTCGCCTCCGCCACGCCCTCGGCGTGGTCGAGGTGCGCATGGGTGCCGATGAGCTTGGTGAGGGTGAGGCCGTGCCCGCGCGCCGCCTCGATGACGCGCTCCACCTCCGCGCCCGGGTCGATGTAGGCGCCCTCTTTCGTCTCCTCGCAGCCCACGACGTAGCTGTTCATCTGGAAGGGCCCTACGGGTATCCGTTCGAGGATCAAGGACAATCCTTTCTCCGGTCTCGGCGAGAGGGCGCTCGCCTCTTAGGAATCGGGGGGATAGATGATGATTTCGATTCGCCGGTTCGCACGGCGGCCCTCGCGCGTATCGTTGTCGGCGATCGGGCGGAACTCGCCCATCCCCGCTCCCGAGACCCTGCGCGGGTCGAGGTTGCCCACCTCGACGAAGTAGCGCAACACCCGCGTGGCGCGCGCGGCGGAAAGCTCCCAGTTCGTCTCCCAGCGCTCCGCCAGGCGATCGGATATCTGCACGTTGTCGGTATGCCCCTGCACCTGCACCTCGCGGTTGGAGTAGCGGCGCAGGAGACTGGAGAACTTCACGAGCAGGGCCTTGCTCTCGGAGCGGATCTTGGCGCTTCCCGATCGGAAAAGGATGGCGCTCGCGATGCTGATCAACACCCGGTCGCCCTCGCGCCGAACCTGAACGATTCCGCGTCGTCGTTCTCTCGAGAGTTGCGCCTTCATGTCTTTTTCGAGTTGTATCTGGAAGCGAATCCGGTCCTCGAAGCGCAGGAGTTTCTTCTGCACGGCGACGAGGTTTTTTTGAAGTTCACGGACCCGCGTGCGGGAGTTTTCATAAGCGCGCTCGAAGCGCCGGGCTTTCTTGGCGCTCTCGGTCTGCTGTGATTGCTGGGAAGTCATTTGCGCGCGCAGGTCGGCCACGCGCGTCTCTATCTGTTGGCTGTGGCGCCTGGCCATGGTGAGGGACTGGCTGAGCTCCTGGCTTTCCAGGTCTTTTTGCTTGATTTGTCCTTCGAGTTCTTCGATCTTTCTCTGGAGTTCATCGATCTCGCCCTGGTACTTCGCGAGCTCTCCTCTCAGGCCTGCCGCTTCATCCGTTTTTCGCTCATAGTCTTCGATGCCCACGCATCCGGTGAGCAGGGCGGCGGCGAGGAATAAAATCACGAGGCGATGCGTCTGCATTCAGTTTCCTCCTCCGGACATGAAGCGGGTGGCGTCGGCGACGTCGTGCTTGCTTCCGACGATGAAAGGAATGCGCTGGTGCAGCATTTCGGGCTGGATCTCCATCACCCTTTGGCGGCCGTCGCTCGCTGCGCCCCCTGCCTGCTCCGCGATGAACGACATGGGGTTGCACTCATAGAGAAGGCGCAGCTTGCCGCTGGGGTTTTTCTTGTCGCCCGGGTAGAGGAAGATGCCGCCCTTCAGGAGGTTTCTGTGGAAATCGGCCACCAGCGAACCGATGTAGCGTCCCGAATAGGGGCGGCCCGAGTCGGCGTCTTCTTCTTTCAGGTATGTGACGTAGCGGGTGGTGGCTTCGTCCCATTTCGAAGAGTTGCCCTCGTTGATGCTGTAAATCTTCCCCCGCTCGGGAATCTGGATGTCGGGATGGGAGAGGAAGAACTCGCCCACCGAGGGGTCGAGCGTGAAGCCGTCTACGCCGTTGCCGGTGGTGTATACCAGCATGGTGGATGATCCGTAGATGACGTAGCCCGCGCAGACCTGTTCGACGCCCGGCTGGAGAAAGTCGTCGAGTCCCGTGGGGTCGCTCCCGTCCTTACGGCGCAGGATGGAGAAGATCGAGCCGATGCTCACGTTCACGTCGATGTTCGAGGAGCCGTCCAGCGGGTCGTAGAGCACAACGTATTCGCCCCCCTCGATGTATTCGCCGGGGACGTCGTAGACCTCTTCCATCTCCTCGCTCGCCAGGGCGGCCACCGAGCCGGTGTGGTCGAGGGCCTTTCTCAGGACATCGTTGGCGTATTCATCGAGTTTCTGTACTTCCTCGCCCTGTACGTTCACCTCGCCGGTCAGCCCGAGAATGTCCACGAGGCCCGCCTTGTTGACCTCGGCGTTGATGATCTTGGCGGCCAGGGTGATCTGCGTGACGAGGCGGGTGAAGAGCCCCCGCGCGCCCGGGTGGTTTCGCTCCTCCTCGCGAATGTGGCGCTCGAGCGTCATTCCCTTGAAGCTTGTGCTCCCGGCGGTGGCGGCTTGCTGTTGCATCCTCTGTCTTGCTCCTTTGTGGGCGGTCGCTTGCCCGGCTAGGCGGCGGCGACTTCTCCTTCCATCGCGTCCTCATACGCGCCCGTGCGCGCGGCGCCGTTGCACTTGCACCGGTGGAGGAAGAGCCTCTGGGCGAGGGACACGTTCGCCGCCTCGCCGCCCCAGCCCTTGAGGGCGGGCGCCTGCAGCGCGCGGCCGTAGGAAAAGCTGAGCTCCCACGGGTGGGGGCCCATCGCGTTCATCGCGTTCAGGTGCGCGGTGGCGACGGCGTCGCTCTGCCCGCCCGAGAGGAAGCAGATGCCGGGCACGGCGGCGGGCACGTTTCTCGTGAGGGAGCGCACCGTGGCCTCGGCCACTTCCCCCACGCCCGCCTGGACCGGGCATCCCTTGCCCGATATCACCATGTTGGGCTTCAGGATCATGCCCTCGAGCGAGACGCGGTGTAAGTGCAGGGCGTGGAAGACGCTCTCGAGCGTCTCGTTCGTCACTTCCTCGCAGACCTCGATGGTGTTGTCCGCGTCCATGAGCACCTCGGGCTCCACGATGGGGACGAGGCCCGCCTCCTGGGAGAGCGCCGCGTAGCGCGCGAGGCCGTGCGCGTTTGCATCGATGCAATAGGCGGAGGGAATCCCCTCGCCGATGGTGATCACCGCGCGCCATTTGGTGAACGCCGCGCCGAGTGAGGCGTATTCCTCCAGCCGCTCGCGCAGGCCGTCGAGGCCCTCGGTGACCTTCTCCCCCGGGGCGAAAGTCAGGTCCTTGGCGCCCTTGTCGACCTTGATGCCCGGCAGGATGCCGCGCGAGGCGAGCAGCGCGCCGAAGTTCGTCCCGTCCGCGGCGCTCTGGCGCAGCGTTTCGTCGAAGAGGATGACGCCGCTGATGTATTCCTCGATTCCCTTCGTCGTGAAGAGAAGCTCGCGGTAGGCGCGCCGGTTCTCCTCTGTGGATTCGACGCCGATGCTGTCGAGGCGCTTTTGGATCGTGCCCGAACTCTCGTCCGCCGCGAGGATGCCCTTGCCGGGCGCCACCATCTGGTTGGCGATTTTCGCCAGGTCGTTCGTGCTCATGATTTTGCTCCTGCTGGAATTGCCATGAGGTGAAGAAGTTATATGAAATTCCCCCATCCGGGGGAGTTACCCGCGATTCGCCGGTTTTTGGATTCGCCGTTGCGGCCCCTGAATCCGGGCGGCTGAACGGTCCGCACGGCGTTCGATCTGTTGGTTTGGAACGAAACAACCCGTCGCGCGTGGAGAATAACAAAACCATGCCGAAGAAGAAACCGCCGCGCGGGTGGAAATCATTTTCCTGTCGTGGTCGAATGGGTTCTCCCGCCCGGGTGGAGAGGTTCCAGTTGCCCCGTATTCACCGGGCGCGCCCATGAGCGCGCAAGCCGCAGGCCCTGTCCCCTTCTGGCGGATGCCCGCGTTTTATTTCCTGCATTTTTTCGCCGTGGGCGTCATGCTCCCGTTTCTGAACATCTTTTACCATTCCGTCGGCGTCAGCGGGTTCCAGCTCGGCCTGCTGAACGCCGCGCCGCGCCTCTCGAGCGCGGTGGCGCCCCCCCTGTTCGGCGCGCTCGCGGACAAGTTCCGCCTGGGGAGAAGTGTGGCTTTCACGTGCGCCGTCGCGAGTTCTCTTTTAGCTCTTCTCCTGTGGGGGGCGAGCGGTTTTATCGCCCTGCTCATATTGATCACGCTGTTCTCTGCTCTCAGAGCCCCCCTCGTGCCGATAGCGGAGAACCTCTGTCTTCGCGAGATAGAGGCTACGGGCGCGCAATACGGCCGGGTGCGCCTGTGGGGGTCGCTGGGCTTCATCGTCGCGGCCATGGGCGCGGGCCGTCTGGTCGAGACCACCGGGGTCGCCTCCATCTTTCCGTTCGTGGCGTGCGTGGGCGTCCTGCTCGTTTTCGTCATCTATCATCTGCCGAGAGAGACGGCCCGCGCGCGGCCGCGATTCCGGGCCGATCTGAGCCTCTTGCTCAAAAGCAGCCCGCTCGCCGTCTTCCTCCTCACCACGACGTTCGCCTCGATTTCCGCGGGACCCTTCGGGATTTATTTCAGCATCAGGCTGAAACAACTCGGGCTTTCGGCGGACCTGATCGCCCTGGCATGGACGGTGGGCGTGGTGAGCGAGATAGTCTTTCTCATCTACGCGCAGGCCATACAGCGAAGGTTCGGCCTCAAGTGGATGATAGCCGCCGGCATGATGGCCGCCGGCCTCCGCTGGGAGTTCGTCGCTCTCACGACGGACGCTTTTCTGCTCATCCTCATCCAGCTATTGCACGGCGTCGCCTTCGGCGTCTTCCACGCGGGCGCGATCCAGTACGTCGACCGCCTGAGCAGCGCTGCGACGAAGAACACGGCCCAATCCCTCTACAGCGCCGCCACCTGGGGGGTCGGCTCCACGCTCGGCGCGCTGCTGGCGGGCTGGCTGCTCCCGGTATGGGGGTTCGTGGCGCTGCTCCACGTCGCCGCAGGGATTGCGCTGTGCGCGGGGCTTGCCTTCGCCGCCTTTGGCGAGAACGTGGAGTGATGCCGAACGCCCGCTTACGCTGAATGAACGGCACGGTGGATGGGTCTGTGGACCCGGTGAGGCCGCGCCCGCGCTGGACGGCTCCTCTCATCGTGTGGGAGTATGGCGCGCTCCCTTATCGAAGGCGCGAGGTGAAACGAGGGAGACGAGGGATGAAAAAATGACCGAAAAGACCCTATATCTGGCGAGCCCGTACGGTTTTTCCCTGCAGCAGCGCGAGGGGCCCTTGAAGGAACTCGTGGCGGCGCTTGAGACCCTGGGCGCCGAAGTATGGGAGCCGTTCACGCGCAACAACCAGCCCGAGATGCTCGCGAGTCCCGGCTGGGCGTACCGCGTCGGGCAAAACGACATGCGCGACGTGCGCGATGCGGCGGGCTTTTTCGGCGTGGTGAACGGCTGCCCGCCCGATGAGGGCGTGATGGTGGAACTCGGCATGGCGGTCGCCTGGGGAAAGCCCGTCTTCTTGTTCCGGGACGATTTCAGGCGCTCCACCGATTGCGAGGCCTATCCGCTGAACCTCATGATTTTCACCGGCCTGCCCGAGGTCGGCTGGGAGGCCTACTTCTACACCTCGATAGATGAAATCGCAGACCCCAAGAAAGCCCTCGCGCGGTGGATAAAGGATGAGCCGTTGGGGTGAGGGGGCAACTCTAAATTGGGCAATTTAGTATTTCCCTATGGCGTCAAAATCCAACTCCATAATCCATCCATTGGGTTTGGTGTCTCTGAGCTTAATAAAGCCGAATCCTTCGAGTCGGACTAGTTCCCTGAAGAAAGTTCTGGTGGATACATCCTTGTATGCTCCTTGAATATATGGGGATTCGAATAACTCTACTACACTGAGGCTCTTCGAAGGTTGCTCTGAAAATGGATCGACGGGCTCGGTTTCCGAGATCAAAAAATCAAGAAGGCCGTATTCCCTGTCGTTAATCAGGTATCTCCTTTCGGAAATCTTCTTGTTGCGCGCCTGCACCAGCATGTTTCGATAGACGACTCGATTCAGCTTTGTTTTGATGAAATTGTTGATTCCTCTCAACTCTTCCCTGAATCCCTCTAAGCCGAAAGCGATAAACGGGGTAACGTCGAAGGGCTGTTCTTCTCTGCACTTTTGAAGCAATTTCTTGTATTCGTCATCGTGCCGGTAGAAATAATTCGACAGCCCGTAGAACCCGTGTACGTTATACCCCCCACGGAACAAAATTCCCGCCTCCACCAGGCGGGATGTTCTTCCGTTTCCATCGCCGAACGGATGGATGGTCACCAGGAAAAAATGCGCGAGTAACGCACGTATAGCGGGGTGTTCCGCCTCCATTTTGCGGGATCGCAAAAATTCGATGTATTCATTCATCAAACCGGGTAGTTCCTCATGCGGCGCGCCCCTGTGAACGCCTCCCAGAGACGGGCTTCCGACGGTAAGCGAAAAGGCTCTCAACCGCCCGGGTGCGTTATCCGTCATGTCGGCGTTCTCGGTGATCATTTTGTGCATGGTTAAAATGTCAGTGAGAGCAAAAGGGTCGCTGCCGGGTTGGAACCTCTCTTGGATCCACGTTTGCGCGGCTCCGGCGTTTCTGATCTGAATTTGCTCCTTGCTGAGTTGCGTTGCTTCATGATGATCGGTGGATTGCTCCTGAGCCTCGATTTGTTGTGAGACTTCGGCTTCTGACAGGGGGTTTCCCTCGATGGCCGTGGTGCCGTGAATGGCGCGGACGCGGTTGAGCTTGTTCAATGTCTCTCTCCAATCAGGAGGGAGAATGAGGCTCATAGCCGCTTCTTTGGACGCCTCTATGGAGACAATGGTATTTCTGAAGCCTGAATTTTCGTATCGATATTCGAATCTGAACTTTTTCCAGTCCAATTTATCTCCTTATTTGACACCTTATTTGACACGCTGTTTGGCAAAGCATATAAACTGATAAATATATGATTATTAAATAGTTATCAAGTTTATTTTTTGGAATAATCTCTTAGTTGTTCGTTATTTTACACACTATTTGACACGCTATTTGGCATTAGTGGGTAGGGTGGAGCGGCCTGCTTCTCCGGGGGTTGCTTTGCACAATCGGCGCGATGCGTCTAGGCGGCGTATTCGACCCCGAAACCTTCCCTGGCGGCGGGAATGAGCTTGATGGCGATATTCCGCTTTCTCTGTTTGCGCACCTTTTCGAAAATATTGAAAATCCGCTTCGGGTGTTCGTACCCTTTCCATGCCGCATAGACGAGGCGGATCAACAGGTCGTTCGGCCGCCCGGGCGCTCTTCCGTTTTCCCATTTCGAGAGCGTGGTGTGATCCACTTCGAGTAATCTGGCGAACTCCCTCGCGCTTAAGCTTAAGTTTTTTCTCAAGTAGCGGATTTCCTGCCCGTTCAGGGGACCCGGCTTGTTGATGACGGCGTTTCCAAGCTCATCCAGCACCGAACCCATGGCCTTGATTTTCAGACCCACCCCGCATCCGCATTTGATGAGATTCGCATCCTCGATGTATGCGTTATCAAGCCCGGATAACTTGAAATGGTAGTCTCCCGTTGACTCCACGTAGTCTTGACCGCATTCCCTGCATTTCATGATTAGCCCCTTTGGGTGTTCATATATCTCGCACCGTTATCAGGATGATTTCACTATCCTCTGAGTCGATAGAGAATATGGCCGCCAGCGCCACGCCCTCGACGTCTACTCCAGCGATGAAATACTCCCACGCCATGTTTTCATCGTCGTACACTGATTTGTCGTCGACGACTTCGCCATGATTTAGCAAGTAAGTAATATCGTTAAAGGAGACATTCCGTTCATTCATTCTCCGCTGACAGTGCGGCGTGATGATCGCCCATCCGCGCGACCAGAAAAGGGCGGCGTTTTCTTTCGCCTGTTTCGGAGAAAGCCTGTCCCGAGCCAAACAACAGCCTCCTTGTCGAATATCGCCGATAGTTGGCTTTAAGTCAACTATAACCTGGTGTATTCTTTAGCTACGAAATTGCGGCGGCAATGGGAAAGGCTGAGTATATTCGGTGTTGATTAGTTTTTCTGAATCACAACCCTCACGCGGCCCTCATCATCCGGCGTTGCGCTCCGGACGGCGTGGCCCTCGGCGGCGGCGCTCTTGGGAACGCTGGTGGCGGCCTCGCCCGCGTCGAGCCATACTTCGAGCGTATCGCCCGGCGCCATCGCCTCGAGCGCGAGCTTGGTTCGCACCCAGTTCATGGGGCAGAGTTCGCCCGTGAGGTCGATGGTTTCAGCGCGGCTCATTTTCGGCTCCTCATGAGGTTCATCCAATGTCCGATATTGCCATCTTTTTGACCGGAACGGGAACCGGCGTGGGAAAGACGGTGGCCGGCTGCGTCATCGCGGCCCGCTGGGCGGCTGCGGGAAGAAACCCCAGGGTGATGAAGCCCGCCGAATCGGGCTGCGCTCTTAAGGATGGTCGCCTCGTACCCCGCGACGCCCTGGCCTTGAAGAAGGCGTCGGGCGACCCACGTCCCCTGGAAGAGATTTGCCCCTACAGATACGAGGTTCCCTTGACGCCCGCTCACGCGGCCGAGCGCGAGGGCGAGCCGCCGGACTTGGAAAGCATCGCAGGTTCGATTGAAGCCCTCAAAGCAGAAGGCGGCCCCCTGCTCGTCGAGGGGGCGGGCGGTTTACTCGCCCCTTTAACTGAAAGCGTCTTGATGAGCGATTTGGCGCGCCGCGCGAATCTGCCCCTCGTGCTCGTCGCCCCGCTGGGGCTGGGAACCATCAACCACACGCTCTTGAGCGTGCGGGAGGCGAAAAGGCAGGGCCTTACGATTTTGGGCGTCATCCTCTCCGACACGACGGGGGAGGCCACGCCGGCGGCGGAGCGCAACCCGGCGGCGGTCGCCGAGCTTTGCGGTGCGGACGCCCCGCTCTTGGGCGTAATCCCCCATCTGGCGGAAGTGGACGAGATTATCGCGCGCGCAGCCCCGGGCACCGAGGCCGCAGGCAGGCTCCTGCGCCTGACGCGGGATTTAAGGCTGGACGCCCTCGATTAGCGGGGTTGTTGAAAAAGTCCCGTATGCGTCCCCGCAAACCACCAACGCCTCTTTCCTCACGCCGGGAGCCGCCTTTTGACCCTCTCTACTTTAGAAGCAACCCCCCCCTACCCCCCCTTGTCAGGGGGGGTAAAAAAGACGATGCGCTCCCGCCGGGCTGAGGGGGGCTTTGCTTTTTCTTGCCCCCCTGACAAGGGGGGGTAGGGGGGGTTGCCTTTATGAAGTTTCCCTTTCAAGGGGTTGCTGAAAAAGTCCTGATTTCGTGATTCGGGGTATGGAGCCGATCGGGGAGGGGGTGCGTAGGGACAGGCCTCTGTGCCTGTCCCAGGTCGAGACATGTCCTTGGAAAAGGCGGTGCGGTTTTGTTCGTCATTCCGGCAATCCCGCCTTCCTCGGTCGGCATTGATTGCCGGAATGACGGCGGTGGACAATTCCGATTAAGGATGACTTTTCCAACAGCCCCTCATGAGGGGTGCCATTACCCTTTCAGGGGTTTTTTCAACAACCCCGGAGCGGGGAGCCCGCTATTTCGCGTGAACGCGCTTTCGCAGGGATTCCACCTCCCCGGGCGTGCCCAGGGCGTAGAGGTGGTCTCCCGCCTGGATCTGAAAATCAGGCCCCGGGTTGAAGCGCATCTCCCCGCTTTTGTGGCGGATGGAGAGCAGGTATACGCCGGTTTCCTGGCTGATCTTCGATTCCCGGAGCGCCATGCCGACCAGGTCCGAACCCTCGGGCACGGTCACCTCGTCGAAGTCGAGATCCGTCGTCGCGTGGCCTGTCACCTCGTCGAGAAAGCCGGCCAGCTTGGGTCTCAGAACGGACTGCGCCATGCGCATGCCGCCCATGACGTAGGGCGAGACCACGTGGTTCGCGCCCGCCGCCTCCATCTTGCCGATGGAACTCTCGAGCGCCGCGCGGCTCAGGATGAAGAGGTCGGGGTTCAGCGCCCGCGCCGAGAGGGTGACGAACACGTTTTCCGCGTCGGTGGCCAGGGCGCAGACGAGGCTCTTCGCCTTCTCCACGTGCGCCTCGGCGAGTGTCTCGTCGAGCGTGGCGTCGCCGAGGATCACCAGGCGCCCCTCCTGATCGAGGTGCGCGGCGATGGACTCGTCGCTCTCGATGATGACGTGGGGCAGCGACTCTCTGGCGTATTCCGCCGCGACGGTGGAGCCGATGCGTCCGTACCCGCAGATGATGTGATGGTTTTCGAGTCTGTCGAGTTCTTTCACCAGTTTTCGCCTCCCGAAAATCTGACGCACCCGCTCTTCGAACCTCACCTCGGCGATGATGGCGATTCCGTAGAACACCAGACCCACGCCCAGGAGCATGATCGCCACGGTGAACATGCGCCCTGTGGTGCTCAGTTCACGCACCTCGTTGAAGCCGACGGTCGTGACCGTGATCATCGTCATATAGAATGACTCGACGAGCGACCATCCCTCAATCAGGGTATAGCCGATCGTGCCGACGATGGTGATGCCGATCAGGGATGCGGCGATGTAGCCTATACGCAAGGTCTTCCGCGCCTTCTATGAATAACCTGTTCTCGATTCGCGCTGTCTGGAGACAGATTTTAACCGGAGTGAGGGTGTGATGGCGAGGAGGGGAGGGCACGGCTGCGCCGGAGGCCGTTCTTTTCTATGTTCTCCCGGCCAGATCGAAGAGTGAATCCCCGAGCCTTTCTCTCGCTTCGGCGCGGATGGGTTCCGTCGCATCCGTGAACGCCGCGCGCTCCGCATCGCTCAGGTCCACGAAGGAAACGCCCTCCTCTTCCAGGCGCCTGCGAATCGCGACCTCCCCCGCCTGTGCGGCTTCTCTCTGATGGTCGATGGCTTCGCGGATGCACGCGCGCGCCGCCTCCTGGACTTCAGCGGGCCAGGCGCCAAAGCTCTCCCGGTGGGCGAGCAGGGCGCGCGCCCCGTAGAAGTGCCCGCTCATCGTGATGCGCCTTTGGTGGTTCGTGACGCCGTAGGTGACGGTGTTGGAAAGCGGGTTTTCCTGCGCGTTCACCTCGCCCGATTCGATCATGGCGATTCCCTCCTTGAGCTCCACCGGCACGGGTTCGGCGCCCAGGAGTTCGAAGGTCCTGACGTGCGTCTCGTTGGGCTGCAGGCGGATTCTGAGACCCCGGCAATCCTCGGGCGTCCTCACGTCGCGGACGCTGTTCGAGAGATGGCGGAAGCCGTTATCCCAAAAGCCCAGGTTCTTGTAGCCGGTCTGCGCTTCGATTCGCTCGCTCAGGTGCGCGCCGAGCGCGCCGTCGAGCGCGCCGTAGGCGTGGGCGGAATCCTCGAACAAAAAAGGCAGGTCGACGATTTCCAGTTCGGGCACCCTGTCGGCGAGATAGCTCGTCGAGAAATAGCACAAGCCGAGCATCCCGCATTCCACCATGGCGAGAAGGTCGGGCGCGCCGTAGCCGAAGTCCATCACGTTCCAGAAGATGTCCGTCCTGACGCCGCCGCCGAGCCGCTCGCTCATCTTCTCCCGGAAGAGAACCATCGCGCGGCTGTGGGAGGTGTCGGGCGGGGAATAGCCCCCGATGCGGATGTGGACGGACCCTGCCATCTGGAAATACTCCCTATCAGAGATTGAAGGATGATGCGCGCTTGAACAGTGCGAGCGTATCACATATATCCGCTCTCGCCGATGGAAGGACGGATGCTTTTTATCGCCATGCGGGTTCTCGAAACACCTCCCTGGGTCTTGACGCATTCGTTCCGCTGGGGCATGTTCCATCCTCTGATTTGTTCTTCGATGCCGAGGAGATCGAAAAAATGTCTTCACTTCAAGCGCAGCTTTTCATCGAAACCGCTTCCGTCACGCTCAACCGGTTGACGAAAGATTTGCAGAAACAATTCGAGCCCAAGAAGGGAGACCGGTTCAACGTCGAGGGCATCACCTACGAAATCGGCCCGCCGAAATTCGTGGATTCGGACAGGGCGATTCGCTTCGAGATCAGCTCGAAGATACCCGGCGAGGAACTGCCCGCATCCTATGATCACGCCAAGTACTTCAAGCAGATCGAAAAGCGCAACGACTCGGCGAAAAAACCCGTTTCCGCCGACATGGAGAACATCGTCCGCGAAACGCGCGATCAGGAAAGAAAAGAAAGAGACTACGTGAAGCTCACCTATCAGTACGGGGAAAGTGAACTCTACGACGACCGGGACATCCTCAAGGACATCGAGGATATCGCAAAAGGCTCGAATGACAGGGAAGCGCCGCCCAAGGTTCCGGGTGTGACGACCCTGGCGGGCCGCCTGATACTCGAGCGCGTGCAATCCTCCCTGTATGAGGTGGCGAAAGGGAACATCGAGTCGCTCATCGACGCGAACGCGAAGGTGCGCGCCGAACTGAAAAAAAGCGCAAAGAAGAAGTAGGCCCGCGCCATGGCCCTGTGCCTCGCGGGCGTGACGGCGTATACGCCGCTTGAGAGGATAGCCGACGCCCTCCTCGTTATCGAGGAGGGCGTTTTTTCGTATGTGGGCCCGCGCGGCGCGCATCCTTTGCCTGCCGGAGCGCGCGCCCTCGACCTGGGCGGCGCGCTGGTTTGTCCCGGTTTCGTGGATCTTCAGGTGAACGGCCTGGGCGCGGATGCGCTGCTCGCGGCCGACGCCGCCGGCGTGCGGCGGATCGCCCGGGAGTTGGCGAAGCGCGGCACGGCGGCTTTTCTGCCCACCCTCACCACGGCTTCCCGGGACGAGTTGATCGACGCCGCCCGCGCGGTGAGCGAAGCGTGGGCGCTTCAACGAGAAGAAGACGCCGCCGAGGCGCGCATCCTGGGCGTTCATCTGGAGGGTCCTTACCTGGATCCGGAGATGAGGGGCGCGCATCCGCAAGAGCACATCCGCGCGCCCTCGAAAGAGGAGGTCGAGGCGATCGCCCGGGCCGCCGGGGGCTTTGGCGTGGGCGGCGCGCCGGGACTTGCGGTGGTCACGCTCTCACCGGGCTTGGATGATGCTGCGGACTTCGCCCGCTGGCTGGCGGGGAAGGGCGTCGTTCCCGCCATGGGACACACCCGGGCTTCAGCGGCTTGCGTGGAGGCGTTTCTGGAGGCGGGCGGCGCGTTCGCGGTCCATGCGTTCAATCGCTACGGCCAACCGGAGACGCCCGCGCACAGGAGCGCCTCGCCCATGGATTACGTGCAAAACGACGCGAGGCTCTCCACCGGCCTGATAGCGGACGGCGTGCACGTGGCGCGGCAATCGCTCGCCTCGTTCGTCCGCGCCAGGGGCTGGGAGCGCACGGTCCTCACCTCGGACCTGGTGGCCGATGGAGGCTTAAGGCCTCAAGACGCCGCGCACGAGACGAAAGACGAGATGCCGGTCGACGCGGTGATGCGCGGGGGCGTGTTGAGCGGCAGCCGTCTCTCGCTCTCGGGGATGCTCCCCCGGCTCAGGCATTGGTGCGGGCTCGACGCCGCCCGCGCCCTGGCGACGGCCACGCGAAACCCCGCGCGCGTCCTTGGCCTGGAATCCGCCCGGGGCCGTCTCGCCCCGGGTCTGCGCGCGGATATTTGCGTTCTCGAACCCGGTTCCCTGGAGCTGATCGCCGCGATGATAGACGGAAAATGGGTCTCGGACGCGCCGCCGATTGCAGGCGGATGAAGATTCGCCCATAATTCGCTTTCCTGCTATGCTCGACGGTCGAGCGGAATCCGCCCCGGGCAGTCCACGATGTATGACGTCATATTTCACCATGCCATGATATTCGACGGCTTGGGCGTCCCTCCGTATGAAGGTGCGCTCGCCGTTCTCGGAGACACCATTGCGGAGGTGGGGCCCGGATTGAGCGGCTCCGCCCGGAGAGAAGTCGACGCCCGGGGTCTGGCCCTGAGCCCCGGGTTCGTCGATATCCATGGTCATTCGGATTATTACCTCCTCATCAATCCCGAGGCGCACGCAAAGGTCCGCCAGGGGGTGACGACCGACGTGGGAGGCAACTGCGGTTACGCCGCCTCCCCGATTCGCGGGGCCGAGGCCGGGGAGCGCAGGAAATGGTACCGGGAGCAATTCGACCTGGACCTCCCGTTTCAGGGCGTAGGCGAGCACCTCGATCACGTGGACGCGGTGGGCGTATCGATCAACTACGCGCATCTGGCGGGGCACAACACGATTCGCGCGAGCGTGATGGGGGGCGAAGCGCGCCCGGCCCGCGCGGAGGAACTCGCCGCGATGGAGGAGATGCTCTCCGCCGGGATGGAGGAAGGTGCTTTCGGCCTCTCCACCGGATTGGTATATGCGCCGGCCTGTTTCGCGGACAAGGAGGAACTCACGGCGCTTTGCCGGGTCTCGGCGCGAAGCGGGGGGCTGCTGGCCACCCACATGCGCAGCGAGGGAGACGGTTTGCTCGAAGCGATGGACGAGGTGATGAGCGCTGCCGCATCGGCGAAGCTGCCGCTTCAGATCAGCCATTTGAAGACGGCGGGTGAGCGCAATTGGGACAAGCTCGATGAAGCATTCGCCCGAATCGAGCATGCGCGAGAGAGGGGAGAGGACGTGACCTGCGATCGCTATCCATACACGGCCTCGAACACCCACCTGAGCGCGCTGCTGCCCGATTGGGCGCATGACGGCGCCCTCGATGAGAAGGTGGAGCGCCTCGCGAACCCGGACACCAGGGCGAAGATTCGGGACGAAATCACACGGGCGCACCCCGAAGCTTCCTATTGGGAGAACATCCTGATCAGCCGGGTGTTCACGGAGGCGAACCGGCCCTGCGAGGGCCTCAACCTCACACGCCTGGGCGAGACCCGGGGCATGGCTCCCGTGGATGCGATGCTCGATTTGCTGATCGAGGAGAGGATGAACGTCGAGATTCTCATTTTTATGATGAGCGCCGAAAACATGCGCCGCATTCTCCAGAAACCCTACGTCATGGTGGGTTCGGACGCGGGCGCGCTCACGCACGAACCGCCCCTGGGCGCGGGCAGGCCTCACCCGAGAAATTTCGGAACCTTTCCCTTCGTCCTGGGCGCGCTGGCGCGGGACGAGGGCCTGTTCCCGCTCCCCGAGGCGATCCGGAAGATGACCTCCGCTCCATGCGATCGGCTCGGTATAGTGGATCGGGGGCGTCTCGCGGCCGGGATGAAGGCCGACCTCGTGTTGTTCGATCCCGACGAGATACGTGATGAGTGCACCTATGAGCGTCCCATTGCATACCCCTCGGGAATCGAGATGGTTCTGGTGAACGGAGAGATCGTCGTGGAGGGTGGAGGCCATACGGGAGTGCGTCCCGGGCGCGCCCTGCGCAAACTCCCGCGGCGGGAGACGGCGAATGTTTGAGATGGCTGTCTGGAAGACGGTGTTCGGCGCAGCGGGTGTGCTCGCGCTTCTGGGCATCCCCGTTGTTTTGTGGATGCGCCGCCGCGCCTCGGGTCGCGCAAGAAGTTCGGCGCGTGGATGGGACGGCGTTTCGGAAGGCGGGTCCGGGGGCAGCGTGCCTGACGTCTGGGAGGATGTTTCCTCGCGCTTCATCGACGATTTCATTCCTGACGTCGACGAGGATCAACGAGAAACGGTGCAGGGCGGAACCGTCCGTGAGGTAACCGGGGATTCCCCGGAATCGCTGGATGACGTGGAAGAAGGCGTGCGGGTCATCGGGGAGGAGAGTCGCGAGGTTCTCCCGGAGGATCGGGTTCTCCCCACCGAAGGCGAGTCTCTTCCGGAAGATGACGAAGAGCCTGCGCTTCGCGTGGATGACGCGCCTGCCTCAGAACCGGGTGTTTCCTGGTGGGACGGTTTGCCCGCGCTCGAGGGTGCGGAACACCGCCGCACGCCGGATGAACTGCCGGAGGCCGGCCTGGATGAGCCGCCCGGGTCGGCGGTGGAAGACGAACCTTCTCATCAGCCGATGGAAGATACCCCGGCGGCCGGCGGACTCGACAGCGAAACGCAGATCACGGTGGAAGAAGTTCTCGCCGATGAAGGGGGAGACCCGGGAATCTCCGAAACGAGCGAAGGCGCGGACGCTCCCCTGCGCGTGCGGATTCCCGCCGTGAGCGAGGTTCGCGATGATGCGGTTTCCGGCGATGATGCGCCTGGCGATGAGGAAGAAGGCGCGGAGGTGTTTCGTCTCACGCGCGAGGGCGAAGGCGTGATGGATGCTCCCCCGGAACCCACGCTTGAGGAGCGGACGGATGTGGACGATGAGGTCGTGGGAGCCGCGCCGGGATCGCCGCCGGATCCGGAAGAGAAAGCCGCACAGGAACCCGCTGCCGAGGAAGATATTATCTCCCTCATTCAGCGCGAACGCGCAGAGGAGGACGCTTTTACGCAAAGCGACGTCACGCATGAGCAAATCGAGGTAGAAGAAGACGCCGGTCCGTTTGATTTTCCGTTGGAAGATGACGTGGAGCAACTTGTCTCCGGCTCCGCTCCGCCAACAGCCGCCTCGCATGAGCCTCCGGCGAACACGCCCTCTGAATTGATACGCGAACTCGTGGCGGATATTTGTCCGGAAGATCTGCTTCTGGCGGAAAACATGGAGCAGAAACTTCCCGCCTGGGCTCCGGGCGTGGTAAATGCCGCCGGCATCGATCTCGGTCAACGCGAGAGAGCCCGGCAGTCGCCTGCGGCCGAGGAATATCTGCGTCTGGCCATTCTGGAGATGATTCTGGGTCGCGTTGAGGAAGCGACGGAGCACCTCAAGGAATCGCTGCGCCGCACGAGCCGGCTCGCGCCCATTCTCAACGCGCTGGCCGTGGCTTCCTGCATGCGGGAGAAAGTGGAGCCTGCGATTTCCTATTCTCGCGAGGCTTTCCGCGAAGCGGGCCGGGACGTTCCGATGCAGGCGGTGGTCTCCAGGAATCTGGGGTATTTCTACCAGCAAAAGGGCGATGACGAAAAGGCGGCGGAATCCTACGAGAAGGCGCTCGGCTATATCGGGCCGCAGGGAGAGCTTGAACAACTCTCCATCTTGCGCATGCGGGTCGGCCGGTTGTTCCGTCGTCTGGGGGAAAAGGAAAAAGCCAGGGAGCATCTTTCCGAGGCGGCGCACCTGTTCCACAGACTGGGAGACAGGCGCAACGAGGCGCGGGCGCATACCGCGCTGGCCTCCGTCCTGAGCGAGACGGGCGAATACGAAGCGGCGCAGGTGAGTCTGGATGAGGCCCTGAGCCTTTGTCAGAAAATCGGGGACAAGGCGTGTGAAGCCCTGGTGTACGGCCAGATGGGGGTGAGCTTTGCGGCGCAGGAGCAATTCACGCGCGCGCTTCGGTATTACGAGAACGCCCTGAGCCTGAATCGCGGACTGGAAAACAGAAGAGGCGAGGCGGCGAATCTGAGCGGCATGGGGAACATCCACTTCGCGCGAGGCGATTTGCCCGAAGCGCGCGAGGCGTATGAGGCGGCCCTGGAGATCAACCGCGAGCAAGGGAGCGTTCTCGCCCAGGGGGTGGCGCTCGGAAGCCTGGGCCGGGTGCATTTCGAGGGCCGGGAGTGGGAGGCCTCGCGCGCGTGTTTGACCGAGGCGCGGCGGATATTCCAGGATCTCGGCGCGGCGGAAGCGCTCGAAAGCGTCATGGAGATGCTCCGGGCGCTGGACAGGCGCGCCGGTGAGTGATGCCGATATTTACGGCGAGTCTTCGTCCAGCGCGAATTTCTCGAGCAGCCTGCCGTAGAGGCGTGCGGATTTTTTCAGCGAATCGACCTCGATGAATTCGTCGGGCGTGTGGGCTTGTTCGATGTTTCCCGGCCCCAGGAGAAAGCAGTTTCGGCTTCCGGTCTGGGCCGCGGCCATGCCTGCGTCCGAATAATAGCTCACCCCCGCGGGCTTGGGCTCGGCGCCCAGGATTTCCTTCAAAGTCTCGAAAATGAGTCTCGCTCCCGCGCTGTCGGTGTCCGCCGTCACGGGCGGGCGGTCCGCAATCGTGGCGCGCAGGGAGAATTCGACCCCGCTCACCCGGTCGCAGGCCAGGGCGGCTTTCTCGTGAATGATTTGCTGGATGTCCCCCGTCTGCAGGGGTGGAACGAAACGGGTGTCTATCTGCATCACGCATCTCTCGGAGACCACGTTGGTTTTGTGGCCTCCCTCGATGATGCTGGTGATCATGGTGCATCGTCCCAGCAGAGGGTCTTGGTAGGGGAGTTGCGCCACCGCTTCCTGTAGCGCCACCACGGCGTGGGATGCGGCGTGAATCGCGTCCGCGCCCATGTGGGGCGTCGCGGCGTGGGCGCTCTTTCCACTGAAGGCGAGTTCGAACCACATGGCGCCTTTTTGCGCCGTCACCAGGGCGAGTTCGGTCGGCTCGCAGGAGATCACGACGTCATCAGCATGGATGTGTCCGCTCGCGATGGCCGCCTCGGTGCCGGTCATGCAGCCGCTTTCCTCATCCACCACCATGCAGCAGCGAACAGTGCCCCTTGTCTTTGCGCCGCCGTCGATTCGGCGCTTCAGGCTCTCCATCGCCGCGAGGCTGGCGGAGATGCCGCCTTTCATATCGCAGCTTCCCCGGCCCCAGATTTTTCCCGCCTCCTCGGTCGCGAGAAACGGATCGCGCGACCACCCCTCGCCCGCCGGCACGGTATCCATGTGATTGAGAAAGACGAGAGCGGGGCCGCCCTTCGCGCCGGTGATCTCCGCCGTGACGTTCTCCCGTCTTTCGGCGACGCGCTCGCGCATAACCTCGAGGCCGATGCCCCGGAAAAAGGCCTCCATCCTGTCCGCCATGGCGAACTCATCGCCCGTGGGGTTTTCACTGGGAATCGCGATCAGCTCTTTGGTGAGTGAGACGGCTTGCGCCTCGACGGCGGCATCCACTTGTTATCTCCTGAGGTTTGAGAGTCGGGAGGGCATGATGCCGCATTCCGGGGCTGTTGAAAAACCCCCTCCTCAAAGGAGCAACCCCCCCTACCCCCCTTGTCAGGGGGGTATAAAAAGGCGATGCGCCCTCGCCGGGTTGAGGAGGGTTTTGATTTTTCTTGCCCCCCTGTCAAGGGGGGGTAGGGGGGGTTGGTTTTCAAGTGGAGAGCCTGCGCCGCCCGGGTTCGGATTTTGGCCGGAATGACGACAATCTCCTCATGGCCAGGGCTTTTTCAACAAACCCGTTCAGGGTCGTTTGTGTTTATTCGGTCTCACGCGGAATTGTAAAAACACCTCATCAGGGAGGCGAAATTCCGCCCCGGCGTGATGTTCCCGAGGCATACGGCTTCTTTGGCTCCTGTGACGCCCGGCAGGTTGTTCGCCCCTCCGGTGAGCGTACCCCACGCCAGCAAGGCGAAGCATACCGCCTCGACGGCGTCCGGAGAGACGCCCCGCGCGTCGCTTCCGACGAGGGGGAGATCGCCCAGGGCGTCGCGCAGGCCGCGCATCAAGGTCTTGTTGTGAACGCCGCCGCCGCCGGTCACTACCTCGGAGAGCGGGGGATCCTTTGGAAAGAAATCCCGAATCGCATCCGCGACGCACGAAGCGGAAAAGGCGGTGAGGGTGGCGATGGCGTCATTCAGGTCTCCTCCGCGCGAAACGATGCCTTCTATGGTTTCATCCACGAACGCTGCGCCGAACATCTCCCTGCCCGTGCTTTTGGGCGGCTTTCGTTTCAGGTAGGGGCGCCGGCGGAGTTCGGCCAGGGTATCGGGGCATACGCGGCCCGCCGCCGCCAGTTCGCCGTCGGTGTCGTGGGTTTTCTCTCCGTTCGTGATGCGCCCGGCGAGAGCGTCCAACGGCATGTTCGCGGGCCCGCAATCGAAACCGAAGACGCCCTCCTCTCCCGCAGGAGGGAGATAGGTGATGTTCGAGATGCCGCCCAGGTTCAGGAAGGCGGAGGCGGCGTTTTCCCGGCTGAAGAGAACCCGGTGCGCCCAGGGGGTCAGGGGAGCGCCCGCGCCGCCCGCGGCCACGTCGCGCGTTCTGAAATCGCTGACGCAGGTGATTCCCGTGCGCTGGGCGATGAAGGCGGGGTCGCCAATCTGGAAGGTGGAGGGGAGCAGCGGCCCACGCCCGCCCTCCATGCCTTCGGGCAGATGGCGGATCGTCTGGCCGTGGCTGCCGATGAAGTCGATTTTCTCGAGTTCGGCGCCGGTTGATGACGCCACCTCAAAAGCGGCCGAGGCGAACGCTTCGCCCACCTCCCGGCGCAGGGAACATATCTCGTCCGTCCGGGCGCCCTCCTCGCCCCCGGCGAGCAGAAGCCGTTCTCTTAAGTCCCTTGGGTAGGCAGCGGCGTGAAAGCCCAGGGTTTCGACTTGCGTACGTTCGCCTAAGTGAATCCGCGCCAGGGCGGCGTCCACGCCATCGGCGGAGGTTCCCGACATCAGGCCGATGGCCAGAAGAGGACGGGGATTGCTCATGAGGGGGGCGTTCCCCCCCGTTTCGAGCGGTTCGTCTCCCCATAGATTCTTTTGTATTCGTGGTAATAGCCCAATACTCTTTTGACGTAGTTTTTCGTTTCCTGGTAGGGAATCTCCTCGATGAAGATTTCTATCGGCTTGTTGCGTCCGGCCTCCCACCATCGTTTGACGGGCAAGCGGCCCGCGTTGTAGCTCGCTATCGCGGGAACGAGCGCGCCGCCGAACTCGCGGATGAGCGCGCCGAGGTGCCTCGCGCCCAGGCGGGTGTTGATCTCGGGGTCGAAGAGGTCGCTCACGGACTTGATGCGGACTTTGTGCTTCTTCGCAAGCCTGCGCCCGGTCGCGGGCATGAGCTGCATCAGCCCCCGGGCGCCGGCGGGGGAGAGCGCACGATGGTCGAAGGCGCTCTCCGCCCTGATGACGGCGTTCACCAGGTAGGGGTTCGCCCCTCCGGGTTCTCTGCGTTTTACGACGAGCGGATATACCGTTTCCCAGAATTCCCTCGGCAGGTCGCTTCCGCCCGCGCGCACCGCATCCCAGAAGGATTCGTTGATCAGGTATATGGCGCGGTGGCTCTGGCCCGCCGCCGTGAAGGCGCGCGCCGCGTGGTAGCGCGAATATGGCGATGGGCCGAGGCGGCGGTACTCCTTGGCGGCGAGTTCATGAAAACCCATGGAGGAGAGAAGCGCGGCCGCCTCTCGAACCTGTGCGCTTTTGGGCGGTGGCCGCAGCCGCTTTCGGAAGCCGGACTCTCGCAAAGGGGGCGTCTTCGGCGCGCCCGAATCTCCCCCGCGCGCAAGACGGCCGATAGCCCGCAGGGCGAGTTGTCCGTAATAGCGGTGGCGGTGACCCCGGGCGCAGGCGCGGTAATGGGCGAGGGCGCTCTTTGTGTCGCCTGTTCTTTCCGCCGAGAAGGCGGCCCAGTAGGTGGCGGATGAGACCAGCCAGTGTTCGGGGTAGATGGTTTTCATCCTGGAGAATGCTTTGTGCGCCCCCCGGTAGTCTTTCGACTGGAAGCGGAGCCAGGCGAGTTGGAACAGCGCCTTGAGCGCCAGGGAGGAGCGCGGGTGACTGGAGATCACCTCCTTGTAATAGCGCGCGGACTTCTTGAAATTGCGGTCGTCCTCGTATACGCGGGCGAGCAGGTAGCGCGTCTTCGCCGCCCATTTCCCCTTTTGCGTCTCCTTGAGCAGGCGGTGCGCCTGTTTTTCGAAGGCGGGTTGATTCCTTTTGCGCAGGTGGTTTCTGGCCAGGAAGTAACGCGCCTCCGCACGCCTGGCGCTGCCTGCGGCGTAGTGTCTGATGGCGTGCCTGAGGGCGGGGTCCGCCTGTTTCGTTTGGCGCAGGGAGAAGAGGGTCAGCGCTTCGTTGAAGACGACGCCCTTGTGATAGCCGGTGTGGGAGTAGAATTTCGGGAACCGGCGCCTCAAGTCCTGAAACCCTCTCAATGCCTTTTCGAAGTGATAGCGCTTCCTGAGGAGCCGGGCGCGTTCATAGTGGGCCCTGGGCCCCGGTTTTTTGAGCGGCGGGGAGAGCGCGGCTCCGATTTGAAGCGAGCGTCGCAGCGCCCGGCGCGCGGCGGGGTGCTCGGGGTGCCGCCGCCACAACTCCCGGAAGGCGAGCGCGGCCTGCCGGTTTCGCCGCGCGGCGCGAAGCGCCTTGGCGCGCCTGAGCAGCAGATCGGGCGCCTCGTAGCTTTTCGGGAACAGGAGAAGGTAGCGCTTGGCGATCTTCGCCGCGCGCAGGGGCTGTTTCTCCTCCCGGAGAATGCGGATCAACTCCTTGTAGACGAAGGGAGGCTCGGGCGCTTTTTTCCCCTTTTTGACGAGTTTTTCGAGCGCGCGCCGGGCGACGGCGTTATCCTTCGCTCCGATCGCGGCTTTCGCCAGAAACAGGAGCGCGTAGTTCTCGAGCGCGGGAATCTGCTTGAGCGCCTTTTGGAACGCCTTGACCGCCGGGCGGAACTGCCCGAGTTTCAGGTAGGCGTGTCCCAACAAGAAAGAACGCCTGCCGCCCAGGTCTGTTTTTCCCCGGCGCAGCAATTGGATGAGTTCCTCATGCCGCTCCTTCGCCAGGAGGGTTTCGACCCTTGCGGGCAGGGCAGGGCGCGCGGCTTTGTTTTCGAGCGGCGGCTTCGCGGCGCGCGGCTTGTTCGTGGACGGCGGCGCCGCTTTCGGCGCGGGCCATGCGCTGGTTGAGAGCAGAAGGATGCCGATGGTGGCGATGATGGGGGCTCGCAGCTTCATTTCTGTTTTCCGTTCCTTGATTTTCATGTCCTCCGGTTCTCGAATTCGGCTTGAACGGCCCGGCGCGCTCCTTCATCGAGAAGAAAATCCGCCCCCGTCATCGCCAGCGCCTTGGCGCCGGTGAGCAGGACGCGCCTGCCTTCCGCCCCCGCCGATGCTTCGGCGAACTCAGGCGTATGCGCGGAGACGCCGGACGGAACCATCTGGATTTGCGGATGAATGGTGGGCGTTTGCTGGCTCACGTTCCCCACGTCGGAGGAACCCATCCGCAGGGGCGGCGGGGATTCGGGTTCATGAACGCCGAGCCGGTTCAGGTTTTTCAGGAACAGCGACGCCAGAGGAGGGTTGGCCCGCATGGGAGCGTAGGTGATGGGGTTTTTCTCCGTCTCGAGTTCCGCTCCGGTCGCGAGGGCCGCCCCTTCCGCGCAGGCGATGACCCGCGCGAGCAGCGCATCGAGCCCCTCCATCGTTTCGCTCCTCACGAAGAACCACGCGGAGGCCCTGTCGGGGATGATGTTGGGCGCCTCCCCGCCCTCGGTGATGACGCCGTGTACGCGATCCCCCGGGGGGAGTTGCTGGCGGAGCAGGGAGACGGCGCTGAACGTGGCGATGAGGGCGTCGAGCGCGTTGACGCCTTGCTCGGGCGCTGCGGAAGCGTGCGAGGCGCGTCCCCTGAAGTGAAAGCGGAGCTCCGAGAGCGCCAGAAAATCGACGTCCACCCTGGTCTCGTCCGATGGGTGCATCATCATGGCGGCGCCCGTTTCCCGGAACATGCCGGTTTGCGCCATCAGCACCTTGCCGCCTCCGCCCTCCTCTCCGGGCGTGCCGAAAACGGTGACGCCTCCGTATTCGGAACCGAGCGCTTCTTTGAGTGCAACGCCCGCGGCGGCGCCGGCGACCCCGATGATGTTGTGGGCGCAGGCGTGCCCGAGGCCTGGCAGCGCGTCATATTCCGAGAGAAATGATACGGAGGGTTTTTTCTCATCCGCGGCGGGCCTGTCCGCTCGAAACGCGGTGGGCAGATTCGCCACGCCCCGGGTGAGGGTGAACCCGTTGTTCTCCAGGTAAACGCACAGGCGCTCGGCCGCGCGGTGTTCTTCGAGACTGGGCTCGGGGTCCGCGTGAATTGCCAAAGAGAGCGCCCACAGCGCTTCCGCCTCATCGTCGATCAGCTTCGATATGGCGGTCTTTGCCTCGTGAATATCCACTCAGGCGACGCCTCCTGGGGTGGGCGGGAGGCTCATTATCACTGGGCGCCAGAGGAGATGTCAACGATTTGCGGCGACTCGTTTGGTTTGACGGCGACCCGGAAAAGGGGGGATACTGCAGACTCCGCCCAGAAGGAGAATCGACTTGCTCCCGTTTTTGGCCGCGGCCGCGTTGCCGACGGGCGAATCCGCGCCGATTGCACCGCTTCAAGAAGAAATGGACGTCATCACCCTCGCCACCCAATCGGGCGGCATGGTGTTTTTCGTTTTGCTGGTGCTCGTTTTTTTCTCGCTCGCTTCCTGGGCCATCATCATCTGGAAGTTTTGGGAGCTTCGGGGCGCGAGGCGGCGCTCGGCGTTGTTCGTCGATGCGTTCTGGCGCTCCAAGCGCCTCGACAGGCTGTACGCGGAACTCGCCGAGCACGAGAGCAGTCCGGTGGGCGAGGTGTTCGCCGCGGGTTATCAGGAAGCCGAACAGGTGCTGAAAACGCGCTCGCGGGAGGGAGAAGAGGATTCGAGCGTTCTCACCTCGGAAATGACGGGGGTGGAAAGCGTCGAGCGCGCGCTGAGGCGCGCGGCGAACGAACAGGTGGGCAGGCTCGAGCGCATGCTGACCTTTCTGGCCACCACGGCGAGCGCCACGCCTTTCATCGGGCTCTTCGGCACGGTGTGGGGCATCATGAATTCATTTCGCGAGATTGGCGCCAGGGGTTCCGCCGGGCTCGCCGTCGTCGCTCCGGGCATCAGCGAGGCGCTCATCGCCACGGCGCTCGGGCTGCTGGCGGCCATCCCCGCCGTGATCGCCTATAATCATTACCAGGGCCGCGTGAAGGTGATCGCGGATGAAATCGAAAACTTCACGGCGGATTTCCTCAACCTGGTCGACCGCCATTTCATGCGTTTATGACGAGCGGAGCCTCCCGTGGCCGTTAAGCTGAACCGTGGTTCGAGTATCTCGGACATCAACGTCACGCCGCTCGTGGACGTGATGCTGGTGTTGCTGGTGATCTTCATGGTCACGGCGCCCCTGCTGGAGACGCAGAACCAGGCCGTGAACGTGGATTTGCCCCAGGTGCAGGCGGCGAAGGCGAACGTGGCCGAGGACGCCGTCGTCATCACGTTGGACAAAAAGCGCGACATGTATATAAATGATAATCCGCTGGTCGCCTCCGAGCTCAAGGAGAAGCTCGCGGTGCTCTTCAAGGACAGGAGGCGCAAGGAAATCTTTCTCAGGGCGGATCGCGCGGTTCCTTACGGCGAAGTGGTGAAGGTCATGGCCATCATTCGCGCAGCGGGCATAAGCCGCCTCAACATGGTGACCGACCCCCTGGAATCCTCTCGGGGCGGGCGGCGCAGACGCTGAAAAAGTCAGTGGCCCCATGAATAAAAAACCGGAGTTCCCGCAAGATTCCAATTCCCCAGGCGCACGCCCACCCCGCTCGGGCGCGGGCCTTCGGGTGAAGAACGGCAAGAAGGCCGGGTTGCTCCGCGACCGCCGTTTTCTCCGGGCGCTGGCGGCTTCGGCCGTTTTGCACGCGGCGCTCTTCGTCTGGGTGAGCCTGGCGCCCTCTCAGCCGAAATACCGGTTTTTCGGAAGCGGGACGGCCGTCAGCCTGGTGGGAGCGGATGAAATTCCGGGCGGTTCGGCGCGGGGTAGATCCGGCGACCGGCTCGAGGACATGGAAGCGCCCGCCCCCCGAAAAGGGCCGGACGAGGGGGCGAGGAAGATAGCGGCGCCCAAGAAAAAACCCGCGCCCGCCAGGGTGAAGAAAAAAAAGGTCGTCAAGAAGAAAAAGAAACCCACCAGGAATGTCCGGCGAATCAAGACCGGAAAAGAAAAGAATAACAAAAAGGTCGTTCGGAAAAAGAAAAAGCGTGACCCTGTACGCGAAGCGCGCCTCAAGCGGATGCGCGATCGTAGAGAGCGCGCCAGGCGTTGGCGCAATCGTTTCAAGAAAGACGAAAAGAACAAGCCGGCGAAAACGAAGAAGCAGCCCCGCGATGATTGGAAGAGCGACGATCGCCTCGCGAAAGCGGACCTCGCGCCCAAGCGCCGGGCGCCTCGTAAGGGATACGCCGGCGAGGGGGGAGGCGACGGTCAGGGCGGCGGCAGCCGCGCGGGCGGCAGCGGCGGCGTCGCGCGAACCGAAAAGGAGAGATATTATGGACTTCTGGCGGAGCGCATCCGGGGGTTCTGGTCCGTCCCGCCCGGTATTGCGGATTTGAGCCGACTCAAGACCGACGTCACGATAGACGTGGACCGGGGAGGGAATTACCGCAATTTGCGGGTCGTGCGCTACAGCGGGAACCACATTTACGATCAGGCGGCGCTGCGCGCCGTGCAGCGGGCCGCCGAGCCCTCCCTGCCCAAGCCGCCCGATACGATAAAGGAAAACTGGCTTTTGCTCGGTTTTCGATTCTGCGGAGAGGATTTTTGCCGTTGATGCGAGAAAAAATTCAAACCAGACCGAACAGGCGTGAGGGCCCCATGCTTCATTGGGCGGTTTTTCTCATCGTCATGGTTTTCTCATGGCCTCAAGCTGCGCAAGCCGCGCGTGAGTTCATCGACATCTATTCCCCCACGGCCAGAAAGATTCGATTGGCTGTCCCCGAGTTTCGCCCCCTGGATTCCGGGCGCGACCCGCTGGGCCTGAAGATCGCGCAAGTCATCGAATCAGACCTCAGGCGCAGCGGCCTGTTCTTCATACCCGACCGCAAGGGCTATCTGGAGAACCCCATGCGCGCGGGGATTCGAAGGGACGAGCAGCGCTTCTCCGACTGGAGCAAGGTCGTCAAGGTGGATGCCCTCATCAAGGGCGGCTACACCATCACGGGAAAAACCATCACCGCGGAAGTCTACCTGTACGACACGCTCCGCTCCGCCCAGGAACTCGGCAAGCGCTACCGCTACCCCAGGAGCGGCTGGCGTTTGCTGGCGCACAGGTTCGCCAACGCGGTGATCGAGCGCTTTACGGGAGAGAAGGGGGTGTTCGACACGCAAATCGCGTTCGTCTCGCGGCGTTCGCTCAAAGAGCGCGGGGAGATTTACATCATGGACTGGGACGGCGCCGAACTCAGGCGCGTGACGCGCAACGGCATGGGGAACAACACGCCCGCGTGGTCTCCGGACGGAAGGTGGATGGCGTATTCTTCGTTCAAATCCAGGCCCCCCGGCGTGTTTCTGCTGCCCACGAACGGCGCGCGCGAGTTCAAGGTGAGTTCTTCCCGCGCGCAGGCCATCGGAGGCGCCTTTTCTCCGAATTCGCGCTATTTCGCGTTTTCCGAATTCGTGGGACGGAACTACGAGATTTTCCGCTACGACTTGCGCACCCGCGTGAAGAGAAGACTCACGCGGAGCTTCGGGATCGACGTGTCTCCCACCTTCTCGCCGGACGGCAAGAAGATCGCCTTCACCTCGAGCCGTTCGGGGAATCCCCACATCTACGTCATGAACGCCGACGGCTCCAGCCCGAAGCGCATCACGTACAAAGGAAAATACACGAGAAAATACAATACCGAACCCGAGTGGAGCCCCCGGGGAGACAGGATCGCCCTGACGAGCCGCATCAAGAAAGGCAAGGAAATCGACATCGTCACCATGACCCCCGACGGCAGAGACGTGCGCCGCCTCACGGGCAGCCAGGGGCGCAACGAATCGCCCACCTGGTCTCCCGATGGGCGGCACATCGCCTTTTCCTCCGATCGGACCGGCCGGAAATATGTATACGTGATGACCTCCGCAGGCACGCAACTCAAGCGCCTTCAACCCGGACAGGAGCCCGCCTGGTCGCCCACGTCGAGATGAATTCAGAAAATCGGGATATATCTCTTGAAAAAACAAGAAACGGGCTTGCTCATCGCGCAAACGCCCTTTATACTTCATAGCCGTATAACTAGGGATGAATGAAGAGGGGAAGAGTTTCCGCTCCGTGGTGTATCACGCTTCTCACTCTGAACACATACGAACTAAAGACTCCGAGGGGGATGTCTGCATGTTGTTATCGGGCCGTATTAAATCTTTTCAATCCTTGCTGATGGCTGCGATGCTCGTATTCGCCGTAGGTTGCGTGAAACAAACGGTGGAAACCGAAGAACTGCCGCCGCCCAAACCGCCGGCTCCCATGGTGAGAAAAAAGCCAGCCCCCAAACCACCCATGAAGAAAAAGGAAATGGACGTGACGGAGGCGGAGCGTCGTCGCAAGCGCGCCGCTTTCAAGCGCTCGTTGGCCGCGTTTGAAAATGATCTGGTGTACTTCGATTTCGATAAATCGGAAATCCGCTCCGACATGCGAGCGACCCTGGATGCCAAGGCCCGCTTCCTGCAGGAGTTTCCGAGCATTCGGGTGCAGGTCGAGGGGCATTGCGACGAGCGCGGAACGGTGGAATACAACATCGCGCTCGGGCATCGGCGCTCACAGAGTTCCAAGGATTATCTCGTGTCGCTCGGCGTCAAGGCTTCCCGGGTCGATACGGTGAGTTATGGCGAAGAGCGTCCGGCCGACTCGCGCTCCAACGAAGCGGGATGGGCCAAGAACCGGCGGGCGAAGTTCAACGTCATCGGCGGCATTCCGGCGGGCATGAACTAGTCGCCCGGCAGTCCCGCGCAAAGGAAAAGGACTCCCCGTCGGCACAGGCCGCCGGGGAGTTTTTCTTTATGAGAATTTTCAAGACTTCCAGGCTTCAAATCATTCCGTTGGCGGCACTCTCTCTGGTTCTGCTTGGTTGTCCCGAGGCGAACTCGCCTGTGGGCGACCCTGGTGGAGCAGTCGTCTCGGGAACGAATTCACCGCCTCGTCGCGCCCCGCCCGTTCAGGTCGCGGTGCAGAATCCACCAGTCGATGTTTCGGCGATCGAGAAGAATCTGCAAGGGCTCAGACGCGGAATGCGCAACCAGGAGCAGCGTATCGAGGAGACGCGCGAAGCGATTCAAGGGGTCACGGATGAGGTGGAGCGCGCGCGCAAGGATTCAGAGAACTCACTCGAAAAAGCAGAGGAAAAAACAGAGAAGGCCATCGCGAAACTTGAAGAGCGAATCGAAAAGCTCGAAGATGAAGTGAATCGGCTGCGCACGAAGCCTCCTGTGGTGGCTGCGAAGAAAAAAGTGGAGGTTGTCGTCACGACGGTGGGTACGCCGTCCCGGATGCCGCCTGTAGGCATTCCTCCTGCCAACCCTCGGATTATGTCCGCAGGCTTGCCGCTAAGCCAGGACGCTCAGGCGGCGGGCCGGCCCGTTGCAGACGAGCGGATTGCCGTCATTCCCAAAGAACCTGTGAGTCGACCCCAAAAGCCGGCGCCCGTGCCGAGACCGCCCGACCCGGAAGAAGACTACACAAAGGCCATCCGCGTCTTGCGCGATGAGAGAAATTTCACGAAGGCGCGCGATCTGCTGAACGGGTTCATCTCCAAATATCCTAAGCATGAATTGGCGGATGATGCGCAATACTGGATAGGGCAGTCCTATTATCAGGAGAAGAATTTCGAGCGCGCCATTCTGGCGTTCAACAAGGTTCAGGTCGATTTCGCCAACGGGGACAAGGCGCCGGAAGCCCTTCTCCTGGAAGCGCTCTCGTTTTTGCACATAGACGATCGCGCGAGCGCCATGGAGTTGCTTGGCCAGGTGATAGCCAAATATCCGGATTCGAGCGCGGCGTCCACGGCCCGAAAGCGCCTCGAATCACTCTAAACGCTTCAAGGGGTTTTGCCTGCAAATAAAATGAACGAGCCGAGCATCCCTCCCGAGGACGAAAAGCGCGCGCAGACCTTGGCGCGCGAGCTTCACGATCACAACATTCACTATTATGTCCACGATTCGCCGGTCGTTTCCGATGCGGAATATGACCGGATGATGCGCGAGTTGCGGGCGCTGGAAGAAAAACACCCCGCTCTCGCCTCGCCGGATTCTCCCACGATGCGCGTCGGCGCGCCCCCGCTCGATTCGTTCGAGGCGTTTCATCACGACCCGCCGATGCGAAGCCTCGAGAACGCCGTCACGGAAGAGGAGATCGCCGCCTTCGAGGAGCGCGCGAAGCGGTTTCTCCTGCAGACCTACGACAGGAACGTCGAGACGTTCGACTTTACTTGCGAGCCGAAGCTCGACGGTCTGGCGGTGGAGGTGGTTTACGAAAACGGCTTTTTCCACTCGGGCGGAACGCGGGGCAACGGAATCAGCGGAGAGGACATCACCCAAAACCTGAAAACCGTGCGAGGCATCCCGCTCCGCCTCCGCTTTCCCGAGGGAGGCCCCGAGCCTCCGGCGTATCTGGCCGTGCGCGGTGAGGTGTTCATGAATCGCCGGGGATTCCAAAGACTGAACCGTGAGCGGCTCGAAAAGGAGGAGCCCCCCTTCGCCAATCCGCGCAACGCGGCGGCGGGTTCGCTGCGTCAGCTCGACTCGAGAATCACCGCCACGCGGCCCCTGGAGGTGGCTTTCTACGCCGTCGGACGGGTGGAAGGGTTCATATTTCACAGCCAGTCGCATCTGCTGGAATCCCTGCCGAAGTGGGGGTTGCCCGTGAGTCCGGTGTGGCGAAAGTGCGCGAACCTGCGCGAGGCGGTGGAGTTTTACGAGGAATTGCTGAAAGGCCGTGAGGATGCGCCCTATGAGCAGGACGGGGTGGTGCTCAAGGTCGATTCCACGGAACTCCAGAACGAACTGGGTTCCACCTCGCGCGCCCCCCGCTGGGCGATTGCCTATAAATTTCCCGCGAAGCAGGAGACCACGCAGGTCGAGGACATCATCTTCCAGGTGGGGCGAACGGGCGCCATTACCCCCGTCGCGCTCATGAAGCCGGTGCGCGTGGGCGGTGTGGAAGTCACGCGCGCCACGCTGCACAACGAAGACGAGATGAGGCGAAAAGACGTTCGAAAAGGGGATCATGTGCTCATTCAACGCGCGGGCGACGTCATCCCCGAGGTGGTGGCGGTCATCGAGGAAAAGAGACCCCCCGACGCCGAAGCCGTCCCGATGCCCGGGGAATGCCCGATTTGCGCGACGCCCGCTGAGCGCCCCGAAGGGGAGGCGGTGGTTCGCTGCCCCAACCCGACTTGCCCCGCCGTGGTGCGTGAGAGTCTCAGGCATTTCGCTTCCAGACGCGCGATGGACATCGACGGCCTGGGAGAGAAACTCGTGAACCAGTTGGTGGATTCAGGCCTGGTGCGCGAGCCGGCGGATTTTTTCGCTCTCTCGAAAGAGGAACTCGCGTCCCTGGAGCGCATGGGGGAGAAATCGGCGGAGAATCTGCTCGAGGCGCTCGACAGGGCGAAAAAACCGACGTTGGCCCGGTTCATTTATTCCCTGGGCATCCGCCACGTGGGGGAACACATCGCCGAAGTGCTGGCCGAGAGGTTCGGCAGCGTCGGAGATTTGTCCCGCGCCGATACGGAAACGCTCGTCTCGGTTCATGAGGTGGGTCCCCAGGTGGCGGAGAGAATCTTGCGGTTTTTCTCCGATGCCAATTCCAGGCAAATGGTGGAGAACCTCCTTTCGGCGGGCGTGGAGCCGGAGTCGCCCCTCAAGGCGGCGGATGGCGGCGGGGGAACGGCTTTTTCAGGACTTTCCTTCGTGCTCACGGGGACGCTCTCGGGAAGGTCGCGAAGCGAGGCGAAAGCGGCCATCGAGGCGTTCGGGGGACGGGTGAGCTCCTCCGTGAGCAAGAACACGAGTTTTCTCGTCGCGGGCGAGCGCCCGGGTTCGAAGCTGAAAAATGCGGAATCCCTCGGCGTCGAGATCCTCGATGAAGATGCGTTCGAGCGGATGCTCTCCCGGGAAAAGGGGTCTTGACCTCGGCTTGCGCCTTTTTTTATGATCCAGGGCAAATGTCACGTAATCACGCGCACCAACACATCTTTATTCTCATGGGAACCTTCTCATGAGCCGGGTTCGCAAGGCTGTTTTTCCTGTGGCGGGACTCGGCACGCGGTTTTTGCCCGCCACCAAGGTGATCCCGAAAGAGATGCTCCCCATCGTGGACGTTCCGCAAATCCAGTTCGGCGTGCAGGAGGCCCTGGACGCCGGCATCGAGGAGATCGTCTTCATCACCGGACGCGGAAAGGTTTCGATGGTGGACCACTTTGATGTGGCGTTCGAGGTGGAATCCTATCTGCGCGACAGGGGTGAGGAAAGATTGTTGGCCGTGGTGGAGGAAATTTCGCAAAAAGCGCGCATCACGTCCATCCGCCAAAAGCGTCCTTTGGGGCTGGGCCATGCAATCTGGTGCGCGAAGCCGGCCGTGGGCGATGAGCCTTTCGCCGTCATATTGTCCGATGACGTTATCAGGAGCGAAGAGCCCGCCATCGGCCAGCTGGTGCGCGTATTCGATGCGCATGGCGGCGGCGTGGTCGCGGGGCTGCGGGTCGAGAAGCACGCGCTCTCCAAATACGGCGTCATCGATCCTTCCGGCGAACCGTCGCCCGCCCCGGGCGTCACGCCGCTCAAGGGGATGGTGGAAAAACCGGAGCCGGAAGATGCGCCCTCGGACGTCGCCATCATCGGCCGCTACGTTTTGCCGCCGGAGATTTTCTCGGTACTCGAACGTCTGGAGCCGGATGCGAAAGGAGAGATTCAGCTCACCGACGGGTTGCGGGGTCTGCTGGAACATACCAGGCTTTACGCCTATGAGTACGAAGGAAAGCGCTTTGACGCGGGCGATAAACTTGGTTTTTTGGAGGCAACGGTCGAGTTCGCGCTGGAGCGTGAGGATATCGGCCCCGCGTTTCGAAATTATTTAAGGAGATTGACAGCCTCATGGTAGCGGAAGAACCTGCGCCTGACCCCGAACCTCCGGGGCGAATACGTCTTCATCCCGATCAACCGGGAGGCATTGACTGATGGATGCCGACCTGCTCTTCCGGTTTGTCGCTTTCGTTTTCCTCATGCTTTGCTCCGCCGGATTCTCGGCCAGTGAGACGGCGCTGTTCTCCCTTCCGCGTCCCAGGGTGCGGGCCATGCGCCGGGAAGGCGGCACGGGAGAGAGGATATCCGACCTTCTGGACAGGCCCAGGCGATTGATCACCTCTATTTTGATGGGAAACGAAATCGTGAACATCGCCTCCTCAGCGCTGTTCACGGGCGTGGTGGTGGCTTACCTGGAGCCCGAGAAGAGGTGGCTCGCGCCCGTGTTCATGACGCCGCTCTTGATGGTATTCGGCGAGATCACGCCCAAATCCCTGGCGGCGCGGTATCCGGAGCGGTTCTCGCGGTTCCTGGCGTATCCCATATCCGGCTTCGCGCGGATCATCTCGCCGCTGCGGTGGATGTTCTTGCGGGTGGCGAACGGCGTGCTCACCTTGATGGGAGCGCCCTCGCGCGATTCCCAGAGCATTCTGATGGAAGATGAATTCCTGCATCTCGTGGACGCGGGCCATGCCGAAGGCGAACTCGAAGAGGGAGAGCGCGAACTCATTCACAACGTGTTCGGCTTTCACGACCGGACCGTGGCCGACGTGGCCGTGCCCCGCATGGATCTGGAGTGTTGGGAGATGAGCCTGCCCATCGTCGAGGTGATCGATCGCGTCCGCACGGCGACGCATTCACGCATCCCGATTTTCCGGCAGGACAGGGATCAGATAGTGGGTATTCTTTACGTCAAGGATTTTCTGCGCCAGGCGGGGCGAAAGAAATTCGGTCCCGAAGAGCGCCTGACGAAACAGATGCTGCGCCCCCCCCTCGTGGTTCCGGGCGGGATGAAGCTCGACCGCCTGTTCCGCCGGTTTCGGCATGAGCGCACCCACGTCGCCATCGTTCAGGACGAGTTCGGCGGCACCCTCGGCCTGGTGTCGATGACGGATCTTCTCGAGGAAATTTTCGGCGAAATCAAGGATGAACACGAAGAGGCCGAGGAGGCCTGGATTACGCAGGAAGGTGAAAATTCATACCTGTGCCAGGGCCGTGTTCCACTGGCCGAATTCTCGGCGGTGAGCGGCTGGGAGCTTCCCGACTACGAGGAGGCGAACACGCTGGGCGGTGCGGTCTTCACGCTGCTGGGCCATGTGCCCTCGCTGAACGAACGGGTTCGACTGGGGAACGTGGAATTCACGGTCGTAGAGACAAGCGGTTCCCGCGTTCTCCAGGTGCGCGCGCGAAGACGGGAGGATAATTGAAGTGGATATCTTCTCGGTCATCGTCATCGGCCTGCTCCTTCTCCTGTCGGAAGCGTTGTTCTCGGGTGCGGAGATCGCCATCGTTTCCGCGGACCGCGCCCGTCTGCGCGCCAAGGCGGAGGGAGGAAACAGGGGCGCGGATCTCGCCTTGCAGCTTCTGGAAAAACCCGAATGGCTCATGGGCACGATTCTCACCTGTCATAACGCGAGTTTCGTGACGAACGTTTCCCTGGCCACCATCGCGGCCATCAATTTCGTCGGCCCGGCGTATGGGGAGGCGCTTTCGGTCGCCCTGGTGATCCCGCTGCTCGTGGTGTTCGGCGAGGTGGTTCCCAAGGGTTATTGCCAGGCCCGCGCCGATGTGCTCGCCCCCGTGCTGGCGCGCGTCGTCTGGGGCGCCAGGCTGATCGTGTATCCCCTGGTCTGGCTCATCAGCGCGCTCATCGGCGCCGTTGTGGGGCTGAAAAGGCGAAACGGGGAGAGCACGCCTTTCGTCACGCGGCAGGAACTCGAATCTCTCATGGAAGAACAAAGCGACGGAGACGTGCAGGTTCTCGAGCGCCAGATGATCGGCCGCATCTTCACGTTCGGTGAGCTGGACATGGAAAACGTGCTGGTGCCCATCGTGGACCTCTCCGCGGTGGAGGAAGAGAGCACGGTGGAGGAGGTAATCGAAAAAATCGAGGACGACGGCCACTCGAGGATTCTGATCTACAGGGAGAACCTGCACCACATCGTCGGCGTCGTGCACGCGAGGGACATTATCGGGCTGGGACCCGACGCCGCCGGGCGTCTCAAGGCGAAAGAAGACCTCATCCGAAGCGCATACTTCGTGCCGGAGACGAAGCCCGCCGACAGGCTTCTCGATGAGTTGATGAGCCGAAAGGACAAGATGGCCGTGGTGGTGGATGAATACGGGGCCTGCACCGGCATCGTGACCATGGAGGATTTGGTGGAGGAGATCGTGGGCGACATCGCTGACGAGTATGACGTCGACGAAGTCCGCATGTTCCATAAGGTGAGTGAAGATCGGTATCTGGTCGATGCCCGCATGGAGGTAGAGGATGTGCGCGAGGCGCTGGATTTGCCCGTCCCCGATGGGGACTACGAGACTTTGTCGGGCTATCTCCTGGAACGCTTCGAGCATATCCCGAAGCAAGGCGAGTGCATATCGCTCGAGGGCTGGACGCTCACCGTGGAATCGGCGAACGAGCGGCAGATAGAAACCGTTCGCCTGGAACGAAATGATTAGACGGCAATTTGGGGATGCGGCTCCGGCGAGTGCGCTACACTCGAAACACTGAAAACAACTTGTTCAGCGGATCAATTCCCCTGAAGGGCTTCGGGCGGATCGACGCCCACCAGATCTCCTAACATTTTGAGCGTATCCCACTGGCTGGCTTCGTAGGGGATGCCGTTTTTCTCCGCATCCGCTTTTGTCCGCGCCTCGCGCTCTCCGGGCAGCAGCATCTCCGGCCTCCCGCAGCTCTTGATGTCTCTCACCGCCTCGGCCAGGCGGTTCTTCGCATCCTCTATGGGATAGAGCGCGTCCAGCCTCCAGGCCTCTATCGTCTGGGTGATGCGGGCATCGTCTTGAACGCGCAGGGTCGGAATGCGTTCCGTCGCGCCGCCGCCTATCACGCCGTCCAGGTCCACCAGCACGGCCAGGCCCGAGCCCTTGTAGCCGAACTGCGTTCCTCCCAGGGGCAGAACGGAGCCTTTGATCAGTTCGTCATACGGCACGTGCCCGGAAATGACCTCCCCGTTTTCATCGAGGAAGTAATCGGGCGGAATCGCCTCTCCCGCGCGGCTGGCGCGGATGGCGGGGCTGACGGCGCGCTGCGTGGTAGCCACGTCGATGACGATGGCCTGATCCCCCGCGGGCACCCCCCAGGCGATGGGGTTCGTGCCCAGCCGGATCCTGTTTCCCCCGAAAGGCTTCATCCAGGCGCCGGAGGTGCATGTGGCGCGGCCGGCCAGACCCCGTTCGATGAGCGCCTCCACGTACACGCACGCCGCCCCGAAGTGGTTCGCGTTGTGCACATAGACTTTTCCGATGCCGTATTCTTCCGCCAGATCGCCTGCGAGGCGGGTTGCGTCCATCGCCGCCGCCGGGCCGATGCCGGCTTGCGCATCCATGGTGGCGACGGCCCAGTTTTCATTTCGTTTGACGCTCGGAACGGCTTTCGGGTCGATGGCGTCTTTTCGGATGCGGTCGACGAGTTCACGCAAGCCCGTGCCGCCCGCCACGCCGTGGCTCGATATTCCGCGCATATCCGCTGCTGCGAGGATTTCCGCCGTTACCCTGGCGCGCTCCTCGGGAGTTCCCAGGGCCATGAGGATTTTCGTGGCGAAACGGACGAGCGCTTCTTCGGAAATTCGCTTGATGTCGCTCATGTAGATGGATTCCTATGGAAAATCGGAACGTTGTGAATGATGTGCGGGGAACTCGACGGTGAAGGATGCGCCGCCTTCGGGCGATGTCGTGATCTCCAGATGCCCGCCCAGGATGAAGGCGGTGAGATGGCTTCGATAGAGGCCGATTCCGATTCCCTGAAGCGCGCCCGGATTCTCCAGGTCCTTCGCCATCCAGTCGATAAACGACTCGAAACGGGAGCACGAGAGTTCTGCGTCGCGGTTGGTGGTCGATAAGACGATTCGCTCGCCTTTCCTCGCGAGAAGCGCGTGGATGATGCCGCCCTCGGGCGCGATGTGTATGGCCGCGTCCAGCAAATCGTCGATGAGAAAGGTGAGCCTCGTCCTGTCGCCGTATATGTCGAGCCGGGACGGCATCTCCGGCAAAAACCGAAAAGACGGGAAATTCCACAGCCGCTTGCCGATGCGTTCGCTGAACAGGTGCGCGAGGTTGATGTCGTCGCTATCCAGGCTTGCGTGTTGTGCTTCGATGTCGGCGGCGTCGGAGAGCGTCTCGATGAGGCGGCTCAAGCGCTGGATGTTCTCGGATAAATCCTGGATTTCCTCGCGAGCCTTCCAGGGGTCTGATTCCTGGGCCAGGGCGAGAAACTTTTCTTTGAGGTGAGAGGCGGGAGTCCGGAGTTCGCGTGCGGCGAGACGCAACACCAAAGCCGCGAGCTGTTCATCCGGAGATCTTTTTTCGCTGCTGTCTTTCAAGTGATTTCTCGATATTTCCAGCGAGATGACCGGTTGAGCGCGGCGACCGATTCCAGTATGAATTCCGCCGTTCCACTCGTCATCGGACTTAAAGAAGACACTTCGCTCAACGGCACCCACCTGGCTTCCGATATATCGCTCGCCGCCTGAAGCACGCCGCCGGTAGGTCGGCACACGAAATCGATGAGTACGTAATGAAATTGCACCCGCTCCCATTCGTCCCGGGTGACGCGGTTCAAAACCCGGCCCTCGGAGAGAATCTCCACCTCCAGGCCGGTCTCTTCTCTGACTTCTCGCATACAGGCTTGCTCGAGGTCCTCACCCAGGTCAACGCCGCCGCCCGGAATGCTCCAGGCGCCCATTTTGGGAGGCTGCCCCCTGCGGACGATGAGGACGTTTTCGTCCTCGATGATGATGGCCCCTACGCCGACAATCGGGCGAAGTGGATATTCACGACCCAACCCTTCGGCTCCCAAGTTGAAAGATGAAAGAAAAACACACAGTTTTTTGGATTGTAACGGTTTTATCTGGCTTATCGACTCTAAGATAACATGTTTTGAACACAGGGGGTTACGCCAGACCGGTCGGATTGCGGAAAATGTAGGTATTCGCCGCCGTTCATTCCGTTGACACGGCGGGGTGGGGGCCGTATCATTTTTCCGGTTTTTGTAGCCTGCCCTTTGGAGCTTCCCTGAATCGAGGGCGCTTTCATCCCCCCATCAGCCAAGCGGTATGCGTGGTGAGCAGGGACGTCCGCGCCGGGGAGTCGCGTATGCCGCCCGAAGTCGTCTTCGCGCTCATGTCGTTGTGTTTTCTCGGCGTCAATGACTTTCTCTACAAATGGGGCCAGCAGTGGGATATGCGCAGCGGCCCTTTCATGTTCCTGCAGAACATGGCGTATCTGCCCAACGCGTTCGGCCTGGCCTGGTATCGCGAGGAGTTGCTCTGGAATCCGGGCCTCGCCTTCGGGTTCATCAACGGAATTCTGGCTTTCACCGCGTTTTTATTCGTTCTGCTCGCCTTGAAGCGGGGCGAGGCGGTGGCGCTCGTGCCGATCGTCCGCCTGAACTTCGCGGTCACGGCCGCCCTCACGATTTTCTTTCTCGGCGAAAATGTAAACCTTGTCAAAGGCTTCGCCCTGGTTCTGGCGGCTCTCGCCGTGACGGCGGGCGGGAGCGTCGCGGCGGCGTCCGTCGGGGATAAACGCTCCGTCGGCCTGGCGGTCGGCGCCATGTGCATGTTCGGCGTCATCGGGCTGTTCTACAAACTGGGACTCGGGATGGGGGCCAAACCCGCCATGATGACGGCCATGCAAAGCGTGGGCGTTTTCTGCATGGCCGTGCCCTACGTGCTCATTCAAAAAGACCCGCTGCCCAGGCGCGGCGTGCCGCTCTGGCTCCCCTTCGTGTGCGGGGTGCTCACCTCTTCGAGTTACGTGGCCATCGCCGTGGGGTTCACCTACGGCGAGGCGGTCGTCGTGGCGCCCATCGCCCAGCTGAGCTTCGTGTTGACCGGGGTGCTCGCCATCATCTTCTTGAAGGAGAAATTGACGCTGCGAAAAGGTGTGGGAGTCGCATTCGCCGCGGCGTCCGTGATTCTGTTTTCCAGAGGCTGACTTTTACAGCACCTCATCGTTTCGCAGGCGCTCGATTTCCGGGGGCGTCATTCCCAGCCATTCGCCGAGTATTTTTTCGGTGTGTTCCCCCAGGGCAGGTCCCGTCCAGGCGATGTCGAGGGGCGTCTCCGACATTCTCGGAAAAGCGCCCTGCATGGGCACGGCCCCGAAATCCGCGTCAGGCACGTGGCGCACCAGGTTTCTTGCCTGAAAATGGGGGTCCGAAAGGATGTCTTCGATGTCGTAGACCGGGCTCGCCGTCACGCCGCCCGCGTTGAATCTATCCATATTTTCGTCGCAGCTGAGTTTTCCGATTGCGTCAGCCACGATTTTGTCGAGCGCATCCTGGTTCACGACGCGCGTCTCGTTGTTCGAGAACCGCTCGTCGGTGATGATGTCTTCGCGCCCCAGGGCGCGGGCGAGGCGCTCATACATCGGCTGGGTGGAGGCGGAAATCGCGATCCATTTCCCGTCGCCCGTCGGATAGATGTTTCTGGGCGCGGAGTTTTCGGAGCGGTTGCCCAGGCGAGGGCGCTTTTCCCCTTCGATGAGATATCGGGCCGCCTGTGGGCCCAGCATCGTGAAGAGCGGCTCATAGAGCGCCAGATCGATAACCTGCCCCTTGCCGCCCCCCAGGGCGTCGCGGTGGTAGAGCGCGAACATGGTGGAGACGACGCCCTGTAGCGCGGCCGTCATATCCGCCAGCGGCTGGGGAGGAGCGAGGGGAGGGGAATCGGGAAATCCGTTCATGTCGGCGAAGCCCGACATCGCCTCCACCAGGGTGCCGAAGCCCGGCCTGTCGCGGTAAGGCCCGTCCTGGCCCCATCCGGATATCCGGACGATGACGAGTCTCGGGTTCACTTTCCACAACTCGTCCGGCCCGAGCCCCCAACTTTCGAGTTTGCCGACGAAAAAATTCTCGGCGAGAACGTCCGCCTCGGCCGCCAGTTTTCGGATGAGTTCCTGCCCTTGCGATGTGGCGAGGTTCACCGTGATGGATTGTTTTCCCCGGCCGTAGACCTTCCACCAATACGGGTTCCACGCCCGCAGCGTATCGCCGTGGCCCGGGACTTCGACCTTGACCACGTCGGCGCCGGCGTCGGCCAGTTGCATGCCGTACATCCCGCCCGAGACGAGACGGGTCAGGTCCAATACTTTGACGCCCTCAAGGGGTCTGCTCACGGTTTTTTCTCCCGTCCGTTCAAAAGAGTAGCCTTCATCTACTACTACCAGAATCAATCTTTCAACGTGATCCACAAAGCGGCGTGATCGCTCGGCGGCCTCGGATTACCCGGCGGCCAGTCGATGCGCGCGTCGAGCAGCCTGCCTTGCGCGCGGCGATTGATGAACGCGTGATCCAGGCGGAAGCTCCCCCCACCCCCGGGCGCGCGCCATGTATAGGCGCGTTTTTGGCCGTGGACGCTGCGATAGGCATCCGCCCAGCCCGCCTTCGACATGGTGGTCATGAAATCGTCTTCGCGCCGGTTGAAGCATTTTACCGTTTCATCCTCGCCGATTCGCCCGGTGTTGAAATCACCCGCCACAATCGCACCGCCACCACGCCAGCGAAGCGCCAAATCGCGAATCGCATCCAGGAAGGGATATTTTTTTCCGCTGACTCGGTTAAGTACGTGTACGGCGGCGATGGTGACGGGCGTGGGCGCGCGAACATGGGCGAGCAGGCGGCGCTCTTCGGGTTCGGGCGGTCTTCTCCAGTGAATGCGCTTGAGCGGCCAGCGCGAGGCGAGCAATAAAGTGTTTTTAACTGGTTGGTTTTCGGATGTCGTGCTCAGTTGATGGGACAGCCCCAGTTCCTCGATGCGGGAGGCGAGTTCCCGGCTGGGAGGTGTGCCGCGAAACTCATTCAATACGAGGAGGTCGGGCCTTCCGCTGCGAATGTACTCTACGATGGCGGGTACCCGGCGCCCGCCGCCGTGCATGATGTTCCAGATGAGAATCTTCATGGCGAAGGGAGTGTAGCGGTAGTAATATGTCTGACGCCAATGGAGGTAGCGTGTCTCCATGAAAAATGAAAGCCGGAAGATGTCGAGCCCCGCCTGGGCGCCGACCCGGCGGGGAGGAATTTTGTTGAAGAGGATATGTGTTTTCGCGGGTTCATCAAAAGGAGTGCGGCCTGAATATCAGGAAGCGGCGCGAGCTTTGGGGCATGCCTTGGGCGCGCGTGGAATCGGCGTGGTGTATGGCGCGGGAGGAATCGGGCTCATGGGCGTTCTGGCTGACGCCGTTATCGAGAAAGGAGGCGAGATTACCGGCGTGATTCCCGATAAGTTGATGGACATGGAAGTCGCCCATGAGGGGATCACCGAACTTCGCGTCGTGCGTACGATGCACGAGAGAAAAGCATTGATGGCGGAATTGTCCGATGGCTTCATCGTGCTGCCGGGCGGACTCGGTACGCTTGAGGAAACCATGGAGATGATCACATGGCTTCAACTCGGGTACCACGACAAGCCCGTCGGCCTGCTCAACATTCGCGGCTATTACGATCCTTTGCTGGTTTTTTTCCGCCACATGAACGAAGAAGGTTTCATCTCGGAGAAAATCCTGGGTTCCTTTTCGGTCGACGACACAACCGAGGGACTGGTGCGGCGGATGCTCACTCCCAGGTGAGCGCGGCGAGGTAGCCCACGCCCTCATCCAGCACTGTCTTCGCCTCGATTCCCTGCGCCTGTTTGTGCGCCTGGATGGTTTTGAGGTGGGCGAACCCCTCCCAGAGCACGTGGCGAAATGTCCACTCCAGGTTGTAGTGGAAGACGTTGTCTTTCTTCTCGTCTCGCCAGAAGCCGTCGGGGTGGATTTTGAGGACCACGTTTTCGAGCCAGTCGATATACCGATCGCCCGAGGGCCATTCGTAGTTTCGGGGAACTTCTCTGATTTTGGTTTTTTCCCGCAGCGATTCAAGGGTTTCGTTTTTCAGAATATCCAGAGCCAGCCGGCAGCCGTCTTCATAAGCTGCGAGCAGATCGTCCATCTCGTGGAAGCTTGCGGGATCGAGGAGTCGGTCGGCGCCACCCGTGTCGTATAGGGATTTCGGCCTCGGCAACTCCTCTCCAAACAGGGATTTCCCCCAAACCTGCAAAAACCACCTGTAATTCACATAACCCATGTGGCTGACCTGCTCGCGGATCGACCAAAGGCCCCAGCTTTTCCCGGGTTGTTTTTTATCGAGCTGCTCCCCGGTGAGACCCTCCACCTCACGGCCATACATTTCGGGCAGTAGAGCGTATTCGGGAAAAATCTCCGCAGCGGGACTTGAAGCGTCAAGAGACATGTTTAACATCCTCAAATGGAATCGGAGTTGAAAATATATCATGCGGCACCCGGTTTTGCTTTGTCGCGCTGATTTCAGGCGGAGACTTCTCGTGTCATAATGAGAATCTATCGCTTCGTTACATCTCTCTGTCTCTTGGATAGCCTTTGATCGAGTCACTCCCTCCGGTTTTTCTGTCTTTTTTGTCCGCTGTCTTTTTGGCGGTCACGCAAACCATCTATCGAGGCGCCCTGCAGTGGATAGGACCGAAGGCAATCACGTTTGTGACCAATTTAACGCTGGTCACTTACGCTTCGACCATATACATACTGGGTGCGGGTCTCGAAAAATGGCCTCTGGTGGGGATATTCTGGTTCGTTCTGGCGGGGCTTTGCTCTCATTTCCTGTCGAGAAACATCAACTTCATCTCGGCCACGCTCATCGGTATGGCGCGCTCTCAGATTCTTGCGCAATTCTATCCCATATGGGGCGCCCTTCTGGCGATGCTTCTTTTCGGCGAGACGATGACCTTCCCGATCGCCCTGGGTACTTTCGCCATCGTGTTGGGGGCGATACTCCTCGTGCAGGAGAGGGGCGAAAGGGGAAGACGCGCTCCGCTCTGGTACTATCTCCTGCCGCTCCTGGGCGCGTTTTTCTTCTCCTTCGCCCCGCCCTTGCGAAAGCTCGCTTTTCAGACGATTCCCTCACCCGCTTTCGGCATCGCCACCACGGCGCTCGCGGGCGCGCTTCTCCAGCTCGGCTCCATACCGTTCGTCGAAAATCATGAACTCAACCCCAAAACATGGAATAAAAAAAGCCTGTGGTTGGTTCTCATCGGAGGATTTTTCAACATTATTTCGGCGTACTGCTTTTGGCTCGCCATCAAGAACGGAAAGCTCATAGAGGTGATCCCGATAAATCGGCTCTCCATTTTATTCCTGATCTTGTTTTCCTGGGTTTTTTATCAAAGGCTTGAGCGCATCAATTTGCGGGTGATCGCCGGGGGGCTGCTTGCCGTGGAGGGCGCCGTGCTGATCATATTGGGCAGGTAGGTGCTCATTCATTTTGAGTAGGCCGCGCTTTTGTGGTGGTTCTTGAGGTGTGAAATGGGAAATTTGATTGTGGAGGCGCCGCCTGAGTTTCGTGCTTTACTGGGCGCCTTCTTGTTCGCCTGCAATCAGATTCTCGTTCGCAGGCTGCTCGAACGCGCCTCGGCGATCACCATTATTTTTTGGGTGAACGGGTGGATGGCGGTCCTCGCCGTCTTTTTCTCGCCATCGTTCGATATCTATGAAGGCGATTGGGTGGCGGCTCTCATCTTATTTCTCTTCACGGGCCTGGTGGGGAATCTCGTAGCCCGCTACAGCGCTCTTCGCTCGAGTGCGTACGTCGGTGTGAGCAGGACGAGCGCGCTCGTGGCGGCGACTCCCATCGGCTCGGCGCTGATGGGCGTGCTGATTCTGGGCGAGCGCCCCGACGGCGGCGTCTGGCTGGGAATCTTGCTCATCGTCATCGGGATGATCTGGCTCACCGGCGAGCGGATAACGGGAGAGTATTCGCTGAAGCGCTACACCTTCGCTTTCATCGCGATGGCGGCTTTCAGCGTTACGCCCTATCTCCGAAAAGCCGGGCTGGCTGCTATGAATGCGCCCTGGCTGGGAATTCTGGTGGCCACGCTGATAGCCAACGTGGGTTTGTTGGCTTCTTCGCGCTTCGCCTCGAAAGCCCAGAAATTTCAGTGGAATTTGCAGCTCGCCGTTGTTTGCATTCCGGCGGGCGTGTTTGGGTTATTCTCCGCCGTGCTGTTCTGGACCTCGCTGCGCGACGGGCAACTCGCGGTGATTTCCCCGCTTGTTCGCATGACCCCCATATTCGTTCTTTTGCTGTCGGTGGTGCTGCTTCGCGACCTGGAAGTCATCACGAAGCGCCTGGTGGTGGGAACGCTCATCGTCGTGGCGGGAGCTGTCCTGGTGACGTCGGGCGGTTGACGTTCCACGAGCGCGCTCAAAAATCGGGATTTTCGTTTGACCGGGGTCGTGCGTCTCTGCGAGAATGCGCGCGTCTTCATCATTTCAAAGATGTGTTTTCCGCATATAAATTCGTGAGATGCGATGCGGGGAACCCTACCAAAAAATCGTGGGGGTGCGATGAAAATACTCAAGATCATTCCCGAGAAGTGTACCGGCTGCATGCGGTGCGAACTCGCGTGCTCATACGAGCAGACAGGGACGTTTCAGCCCTCGAAAGCGGTCATCCGGGTTTCTGCTTTCGAAGGTCATACGAGCTATGCGCCTTATACCTGTCCTCAGTGTGACGAGGCATGGTGCCTGACGGCGTGTCCGGTCGAGGCGATCGGCATCTCGCCGGCCGGGGCGAAGGACGTGGCGGATGACATTTGCGTGGGCTGCAAGCTCTGCACGATTGCCTGTCCCTATGGAACGATGTTCTACGACATCGACACCCACAAGGCGTTCAAGTGCGACTTGTGCGGGGGCAACCCCGCTTGTGCATCCGTGTGCCCCACCGACGCGATCGTTTTTGAGGAGGCCGATAAGACCGACTGGGTCGGGCCCTTTGCCGCGGAGCGGGCGAAATCGCCCGCCGGACCGCTTGCGGGGGTGCTCTGATCATGGCCAGACACGTCATCGTGGGCGGCGGTACCGCCGGCTGGAACGCCATCACCACACTCAGGGAACTGGATCAAGGAGATTCCGAGATCGTCCTCGTCGCGGATGAAACGCCATATTCGCGGATGGTATTGCCATATTACCTGGCGCGGGACATCGCGGAATCACACGTCTACATCGCCTCTCCTCCCAAGCTCGCCGCTTTGAACGTGGATGCGAGGCTCGGCGCGCGCGCCGAGAGAATCGACGCATCCGCGAACAAGCTCGTACTCAAGGGGGGCGATGAGGTTGAATACGACAACCTCTTGATCGCCACCGGTTCCTCCCCTGTGAAAGCGCCCGTGCCCGGTGCGGACGGGGAAAACGTGCACAGCTTCTGGACGTTTCCCCAGGCGCGCGCCGTGGCGTCCGGCGTGGGCGAAGGCGCCCGCGTCGCGATGATCGGCGCGGGATTCATCGCCTTCACGATTCTGAACGCCCTGGTGAATCAGGGGGTGAAGCTCACCGTCGTGGAGCTCGAATCGCGCATTCTGCCGCGCATGATAGACGATACGGGCGCGGGAATCGTTCAGGATTGGCTCAATGAGCGAGGCGTGGAAGTGAGAACCTCGACGCAAGTGACCTCCATCGAGGATAAAGGGGATGCGAAACTCCTCAAATTCCAGGAAGGTCCCGATCTGGAAGTCGACCTGGTCATCATGGCCACGGGCATCAAGCCCAACATCGACTGGGTGGCGGGCAGCGGCCTCGAGACCAACCAGGGTATTCTGGTGGACGAGCATTGCCGCACGAACGTGGAGAACATTTACGCGGCGGGAGATATCGCGGAAGGCCCCGACGCGGTCACCGGCGAGAAGGTCGTACATGCCATCGAACCCACCGCCATGCAGCATGGCCGCGTGGCGGCGGCCAACATGGCGGGCCAGGAGGTCGCCTACAAGGGCAGCCTGCTCATGAACATCGTGGACGTGCTCGATATGGAGATCGCGAGCTTCGGCGCCTGGGACGACCCGGACGCCGAGGTCTTCGAGGCCGTGCGGGCGGAGCGGCCCGCCTACAGAAAGCTCCTGTTCCACGGCGGGAGGCTGACCGGCGCGATCATCTTGGGGAAAACCCGGGAAATCTGGACGACGAACGACGTGGGGATGCTGAAGGGTCTCGTGTACACGGGGGTGGATATCTCGGAGTGGAAAGAGCATTTGCGCGAGAATCCGTTCGACGTGAAGCGTGCATTCCTGGCCTCGGGCGCCGCGGGCGGCTTGCTGCCGGAAACCGTTTTGGGGCGTCCGTCGATATCTGCGCATGAAATAGCCATTTCTTCATGAACAAGGAGGTCGATGTCTTGACTGATTACGCATATGCAGGGGAAATCCTCAGGGTCGATCTCTCGAGCGGGAAGACCTGGGGCGAGAAATTCGAAGCCGCCGACCGCAGGAAATGGGTGGGCGGCGCGGGCCTGGGCGCCAAGATTCTGTGGGAGGAAGTGCCGCCCGACGTGGGTTGGGATCATCCCGAGAACCGCCTCGTTCTGGCTACGGGCCCTCTCGCGGGTCTGCCGGTCTGGGGAACGGGCGGGCTCACCGTGGTGACGCGGGGCGCGATGACCAACGGTGCGACCAACACCCAGGCGAACGGCTTTTTCGGCGCGAACATCAAGTATTGCGGTTATGACGCCATCGTCTTTCAGGGAGAATCGCCCGATTGGGTCTATCTCCACATTCGCGATGACGGGGTGGAGCTTCGCGACGCCTCCGGGTTGCTGGGCCAGGACACCTGGGAGACGCAGCAATCGCTCGAGAAGACGCTGAATCTGAGCGGCCATAATTTGAGCGTCTACAGCATCGGGCCCGCGGGCGAGAACCTCGTGCGCTTCGCCGCCATACAGGGCGATTACGGCCACGTGGCGAGCAAGAACGGCTGCGGAACCGTCATGGGCAAGAAAAAGGTGAAGGCGGTGGCCATCGAGCGCGGAACGAAGGGAGTCGCCGCCGCCCACCCCAAAGCGCTCTTCGCCGCGGCGGACGATATCGCCCACAGCCTCCAGACCGATCCCTCCACCAAGGGGTTGTACCTCTACGGCACCCTGGGCGGCGTCCGGAACTTACAGGGCATGGGGGCGCTCCCCATTCGGAACTACACGACGAACGTATGGCCCGAGGAAGTCGAAACGAAGCAATGGGAGGCCAACGGCCTGCGCGAGGGTTTCGACCACCGGGGTCATCAGTGCAGCGCGTGCGGCATGCACCATTGCCACATGCAGGTCATCTCCTCCGGCCCCTATAAGGGGCAGGTGGTGGATGAGCCCGAGTACGAGGGTTGGTCGGGTGCGGGCTGGACGATTGGCGCCACCGACCCGCAGCAGGTCACCTGGATGAACACCCAGCTCGATCGCGCCTGTGTGGACGTGAACGAGTTCGGCTGGCTCTGCGGCTGGGTGATGGAGTGCCAGCAAAAAGGCTATATCACGGATCAGGACCTCGGCTTCCGGCTGGAGTGGGGCGATATCGACGGAGCCAACAGGCTTCTTGAGATGATCTGCAAGCGCGAGGGCATGGGCGACTTGCTGGCCGAGGGAACGAAACTCGCGGCCGAGAAACTTGGTGGTGAGGCGCAGGATTGCGCCATATACACGGAAGTCGGCAATTCCCCCAGAGGGCACGATCACCGCTCCCGCTGGGAGGAGATGATAGATACCTGCACGGGTTCGGGCGGAACGATGGATACGGCTCCCCCGGTTTTCCCGACGGATTACGACCTGCCCGCGCGCGTGCACCCACAGGACGCGGAGGCGGTGCCCAAGCACGTGGGCGGTCTCAGGGGCCGACGCGCGTATGAGGATTCCCTGGGGGCGTGCGTGTTCACTACGCGCGCGCCGATGGACGTTTTGTGCCGATCCATTCAGGCCGCCACCGGTTGGGACGTGGACAAGGATGAAGCGATGCAGACCGGCCGGCGCATCAACGCCTTGATGCGAGCCTTCAACTTGCGCTGCGGCATTGGGCCTGAGGTCGAGAAGCCATCCAAGCGGTATGGTTCCACGCCGGTGGATGGGCCGATAGCGGGCGTCTCGATAATGGAGCAATGGGAGAAAATGCTCGATATCTGGTACGAGACGGCCGGCTACGACAGGGAGACGGGCCGCCCCAAGCCCGAACTTTTGCGCGAGCTCGATCTGGAAGATGTCGCCGAAGCGCTATGGGGTGCGAACGTGTAGCTCACCTTGAAGACAGGGGATGACGCGATGAACGAGACGAAGAGCGTCAAGGGAATTCGTGTCCGGCTGGAGTTCATCTCCTGGGCGTCGACTTTCGTGGGCGGTGACGGGAACGAACGCAAGGTTTTCGATGAGGAAGTGCCCGAAGGCGCCACGCTTCGCGACGTCCTCAAAAAGATGAGCCGGCGCTACAGGTCTCTGGACGAAGCGCTATGGCACAACGGCACCGGCGAGCTGGCCGAACACCTCGAAATCGCCGTAAACGATGCGCTCCTGGGCATTCATCACACGCTCGATTCCGAGATGAAAGAAGGCGACCTCGTCCTCTTGATGGGACAATACATGGGGGGATGAGCGGAAAGCTCATCCTGAGGATGAATTTTTTTATTTTTTGGTATCGGCGTAGCGATCAGCCGCTTCGCAGGCATTCTTCTCAGGTTCCACACATCGTATGAAGAAAACACCGTTCTAGAACGGATGATCCGGGTCGAGTATTCCCAGAAATTCATTGCAGCGTTTCGCTTCGCCGGATTCTCCGATGGCGGCGGCGCATTGCGCCAAGCCTTGAATGGCGCTTAAAAACGGCTGGTTGGCGGGGATTTCCCAGGGGATGCGCCCATCGCCGCGCCAGCCCGAGGCGCGGGCCTTGTCCAGCCCCCTGTGGTAGGCGACCCGATAGTAGGCGTATGCGCTGATCGTCTCTTCATTTTCGAGCGCAATCCGCCCCATGGCCACCCAGCCGGATAGTGCGTCCGGGTAGCGCGCCACGAGGCTTTGCAGTTTCTCCATAGATGGCCCGCGGTTTTCCTCGCTCGATAAAATGACATCGCACAGCGAATCCAGCGCGCCGAGTTCTTCCGGCTCAGACGGAAGCGATGTGCTGGGTACTCCATCCGAGGAGATGTCGAGCAAATCATCGGTTTCATTCGGCATTATCCATTCCTTTTCGTGAAGTTTCTGAATGTCATTATACCTTTTGCGTCATGATGGCACATTTGTCATTTGATATTGACGTCCCGAGGTCGGTTTGTTAGCTTCAATCCGCCCGAGATGTTCCGTAACATTCCCCACGCCTGAACAGAAAATCTGGAGGTCCCACTCGATGTCATCGGCACTTGCGCTGAGAGATCCCGATATTTTCGCCGCCATGGAAGATGAAAGAGAACGCCAGGCGGATGAACTCGAACTCATCGCTTCGGAGAACTACGTGAGCGAAGCGGTGATGGAAGCGGTAGGCGGCGTGATGACGAACAAATACGCGGAGGGATTTCCGGGAAGACGATACTATGGCGGGTGTCAGTTCGTAGACGTGGCCGAATCCCTCGCCATCGAGCGGGCGAAGTCTCTTTTCGGCATGGATCACGCTTCCGTGCAGCCGCACAGCGGCGCCCAGGCGAACGCCGCTGTGTATTACGGCCTGCTGGAGCCGGGCGATACGCTTTTGGGAATGAACCTCTCGCATGGCGGCCACCTCACCCATGGTCACCCCGTCACCTTCTCGGGCCGTTGGTTCAAGGTGGTGGCGTATGGCGTGGATCCCGAGAATCACGTCATCGATTTCGACGAAGTGGAAAGCCAGGCAAAAGAGCACCGGCCTAAAATCATCGTCGTGGGGGCGAGCGCGTATCCGCGTTCGATCGATTATGCGCGCTTCAGGGAGATTGCAGATGAGGTGGGCGCCGTGGTGATGGCGGACATCGCCCACGTCGCGGGTCTCATCGCTGGCGGTGCGCACCCCAGCCCCGCGGGCCATGCGCAGATTGTCACGACCACGACGCACAAGACGCTCCGGGGTCCTCGCGGCGGGATGATTCTTTGCGACGAGGACTACGCGGCCGGGATGAACAAAGCTGTTTTCCCCGGCCTTCAAGGCGGACCCTTGATGCACGTCGTCGCAGCCAAGGCGGTGGCGTTCAAGGAGGCAAGCACCCCGGGGTTCAGGGCCTATGCGGAGCAGATTGTGAAAAATGCAAAGGCGCTCGCGGATGCACTCCTGAAGCGCGGGATACACCTCGTCTCGGGCGGCACAGACAATCACCTGATTCTGCTCGATCTGCGCGAGGCCGGTTTCAGCGGCAAGAAGGCGGAAGCCGCCCTGGGCCAGGCGGGGATCACGGTGAATAAAAACGCGATTCCTTTCGACACCAGAAAACCGGCTTTCACGAGCGGGATCCGCGTCGGGACGCCCGCGTTGACTTCGCGCCACATGAAAGAGGCCGAGATGAAAGTCGTGGGCGGCTGGATAGCCGACGTGCTGGCCGATATCACGGACGAAGCGCGCATCGCCTCGGTGAGGGAAGACGTACGCTCGCTTTGTGAGAAGTTCCCGATGGGTCCGGACGGAGCCAGGCCGGAGTAAAGTGGCCTTTCACGCTACAGAGGCGGCATCTCCACTTTCACCACACCCGTTTTCTCGAGTTGATGCACCAACGCCAGCGTATGGTGGTCCGCAAAAGGCGCGCCCATGATTTGCGCGCCAAGTGGCAAGCCCTCCTCGCTCATGCCTGATGGAAACGCGGTGGACGGTCCGCCGAGGAAATTCCAGAGCCTCGTCAAGGAGATCATGAGCGTTCGAATCTCGACTTCTTTGCCCCGAACCGTTCCGGTCGACTGAGAGCGCAAAGCGGCGGGCACCGGCGTGGCGGCGGAGAGAACGAGGTCTACCTGACCGTATACTTCCCTGCAGACTTGCTTCGTCCATTGCTCCCGGAATCGAAGCGCCTGGATATACGATGTGGCGGGAATGAAAAAACCGGGCCTGATTCTCTCGAGAACCGCGGGGTCGAAATCTTGCGCGTTGTCTCGTATGTTTTTTTCATGCACGGCCGCCGCTTCGGCTACCATCAACACGGCCGCCGCATGAAACGCGGTTTCGACGTCGGGTATTTCAACATCGACGACTTTGGCGCCCATTTCCTGAAGCGTCTTGGCCAGATTGTTCACCGCTTCCGCCACGGGAGGTTCCGAGCGTTGTTCATAGTATTCTCGCGCGTGGCCGATGCGGAATTCCTCGATGGGCTTGTTCAGCGCCCCGATGAAGTCGGGTGGCTCACAGGCGATGGATGAGGCGTCGGCCGGGTCGTGTCCCGCGATGGCGGACATCATGAGCGCGCAGTCTTGGGCGGACCTCGCCAATGGCCCGAAAGAATCAAGCGACCACGACAACGGCGCGCAGTTCGATTTCGTGACGAGACCATGCGTGGGTTTGTGTCCGATGACGCCGCACAAGGATGCGGGAATCCGAATGGATCCACCCGTGTCGGAACCGATGGCGATGGAAACCTGGCCCGTCGCCACGCTGTTGCCCGAACCGCCGCTCGACCCGCCCGTGACCCGCTCGGTATCCCACGGGTTTTTCTGATCCCCGTAATGGGGGTTGTGCCCGGTGGGGCCGAATGCGAATTCATGCAGGTTGAGTTTTCCGAGTATCACGCCGCCTGCGCGGCGTATCTTTCGGGCCAGCAAGGCATCCGAGTCCGCGACGTTGTTTTTGTCGATGATGCTGCCCGCCGTGGTGGGCAGGCCCTCCATGTCGATCAAGTCTTTCAAGCCTATCGGCGCGCCGGCCATGGACCCCGGGTCGTCGCCTCGGGCAATGGCGGCGTCCACTTCTTGCGCTGTCTTCAGGGCGCCCTCTGAATCGAGCTTGATCCAGGAGTTCAAAGCCTCCCCGGTTTTTTCCGAGCGTTCCAGATGCGCCTCGGTGACTTCGACGGCGCTGACGGCTCTCTCCTTGATTCGTGCGACGATTTCTGTAGCGGTGAGGTTCGTGATGTCGCTTGTCAATTTATTTCTCCCTCGCGAGGGAATGCAAGAATCCGGAGTGTCCGGCAGGTTCTGTTTTTGGCGAAAGGTGTTCCCGCAATAGTGGATGTCCTCTCTCCATGTTTTCCATTGTGGCGATGAGGAGGGCGCGACGTTCGGGGTCGAGCGATTCTCCGAACACGTCTTCGCAGCGGGACTTTAACGAATCGTCTGATATCGGCATTTTTTCTCCTGAGCGAAGAAGAACCTTGTGAACATTGGATAGTGTGACGATTGATTCATGAATGGATACATGATGCGTTTTCTCAAAAGGCATTGCAATCGAAACAGCGGGATATCGTCGATAACGGTATGAGAGTGTCAGGAGGGTTCGATTTTACTTGTGGTTGCCTCCACGGAAGTCAAAGGGCAAAATAGAGAGTGTCTTTGTTCCACTTCGCCCTCCAGGGGAACTCGTGAGTCAGTTCAACAGGTTCATCTTCATCGTCGCGCTTTTGCCATTGTGGGTAAATGGATGTGTGCCCGGAGCGTTTCTGGTCGCCCAAAAGGGTATCAAGAGCGCCTTAGAGGACCGCTCTCTGAACCGGCAGCTTGAAGATGCGAAAATACATGCGAATTTGCTGCAAGAGTATTTGCGTGTGGACAGTGGTTTGCCTGTCGACGTGATTACGGACGTGTGGGAAGGGAGGGTGTTGTTGACCGGCGTGGTGGATGCGGAGAGAAAACGGGGAGCCGTTTTGAGCATTGCGCGGGGCGACCCCAGAATCAAAGCCGTATACGATCATATCCTTCTCGGTTCTTCGGAAGAAGTCGAACGCAACCGTGCGGCGGCGAAGACGAAACCGGCCGTAGAGCGCGATATCGTCAAGCTCAGCCGGATCGCCAGCGATGCGTGGATAGAAGCCAAGCTCAAGGGCCAGTTCTTGACGGCCGAGGGCGTGAATTCCGTGAATTACCGCTGGCAGTCGGTGAGGAACAAGGTCTATATAATCGGCCGTGCAAGAACGGAGCTTGAAAAAAAACTGGTTCTTCAGATTATTCGCGGAACAAAGGGCGTGATTCATCTCGAAGAATATATTCAGGTGAAACCGGTTCAGAAATAAACTTTCCCCGGAATTCTGCTTTCAAGTGGTTCTCGAATAGATGATTCGTTTGAGTGTTTTGGATCAATCTCCGATCCGGTCGGGAGGAACGGCGGCGGACGCCATCGGCGAGACCGTCGAGTTGGCGCAAGTTGCCGAACGCCTGGGCTATCACCGCTACTGGCTGGCGGAACATCACAGCCATGGGGCGTTCGCGGGCACGTCGCCCGAAGTCTTGATCGGCCGGATTGCCGCGACGACCGAGACGATTCGCGTGGGGTCGGGCGGGGTCATGCTCAGTCATTACAGCGCGCTCAAGGTGGCCGAATCGTTCCGGGTGCTGGAGACCCTCTACCCGGGCCGCATCGATTTGGGTTTGGGCCGCGCCCCCGGAGCGGACAGACTCACATCCGCGGCTTTGGCGCCCGAGCAGAGTGGTTTTCGCTACGACGATTTCCCGCAAAAGGTCTCAGACCTTCGGGGTTGGGTTGAAGGGTCGTTGCCCGAAGATCACCCCTTCGCCCGTATAAGCGCTATGCCCAGCGGAGAGACGGCGCCTGAGATCTGGCTCCTGGGAACCTCGGATCAAAGCGCGATTCTCGCCGCTCATTTTGGTTGCGCTTTTTCATTCGCACATTTCATCAACACGTATGGCAGCGTCCAGGTCATGGATATGTACCGGAGGGATTTTCGCCCATCGGCCAAATGCAGGAAGCCCGCGGGAAGTCTGGCGGTTTTTGTGATCTGCGCGCCCACCGAAGAAGAAGCGTTCTACCATGCGGCCAGCAGGCCTCTCGTAATGCTCAGAAGCCGCCGCGGCGAGGGAGGCGGCGTGCCTACGCCCGAGGAGGCGCTCGCCTACCCGTGGACGAATATGGAGCGCGCCTTCGCTGAGGATATCGACAGCAGAACCATCGCCGGGGATCCGGAACAGGTCAAGAAAAGGCTCGAGACCCTGGCTTCCGAACACAAAGTCGAGGAACTCGTCGTCGTGAACGTGATGCACAGCTTCGAGGCCAGGGTGAAATCCTATGAGCTTTTGGCGGAGGTTTTCGAGCTGAAAGGAAACCCGTAAGGGTTTAGACCCGAAAGGACGGTTCTGTTATTCTTCGCCGTCAACTCTGGGATTCACGTTTGGTGCATTCATGGGTGACGGTGTTTTTTGCGTCCGCCAATATTCTAAAGGAGCAGTTCATGGCGCTTTCCGCTGTAATAACGACGAGCCGGGGTGAGATACGGCTCGATTTGCATGAAGACAAAACCCCGGTGACGGTGGCCAGCTTTGTGAATCTCGCCAAGCGGGGTTTCTACGATGGCCTTATCTTTCACCGTGTGATCTCTGATTTCATGATTCAGGGCGGCTGTCCATTGGGTGCAGGAACGGGTGGACCCGGCTATCAGTTCGAGGATGAATGCTCCCCTGATCTTCCCCACGACGGTCCCGGTGTTCTCTCGATGGCGAATGCGGGTCCGGGCACGAACGGTTCTCAGTTTTTCATCACCCATGTGCCCACCGCCTGGCTCGACGGCAATCATACCGTTTTTGGACGCGTCACTTCCGGGCAGGACGTGGTGGATGCGATTGAGCAGGGTGACGGGATTGAAAAAATCGAGGTCGAAGGTGACGCCTCCGGGTTGTTCGAAGCGCAAAAAGACAGGATTTCAGAGTGGAACAAGGTGCTGGATGGCTAGCGTATTAAGCGTGTTTTCTGGCTTTTAGTTTCGTTTTACGCAACCGGAAGATTTCGGGAGTTACTTCCAGGCATTCGCCCTCGCGCAAGAATTCGAGCGCTTCTTCCAGGCTGAATCGTTTGGGCGGTATGAGTTGAGCGGATATGTCGGCGTGGGCTGCCCGGATGTTGGTGAGTTTCTTCTCCTTTGAAATGTTGACGAACATGTCCTGTTCGCGGCTGTTCTCGCCGATGATCATTCCTTCATAGACTTCTTCCGTCGGTGCGACGAAGAGAGTTCCGCGCTCCTGGATGTTTTCCACCGCGTATGACGTGGTTTTGCCCGCACGGTCCGATATCAATGCGCCTGTCGACCTGCCGGGGAGCTCGCCTGCCCATTCCCCCCATCCGGCGAAAATGTGAGTGAGTATGCCTGTTCCCCGCGTTTGGGTGAGGAATTCGTTGCGATAGCCGATGAGGCCCCGGCTGGGAATGGAAAACTCGAGCCGCGCGCGCCCTTTTCCATGGTTGATCATTTTGGTCATTTTACCTTTGCGTGCTCCCAGGCCCTGTGTAATGGCCCCGATGAATTCTTCCGGAATGTCTGCTACCACGTTTTCCATGGGCTCCATGATTTTGCCGCCTTCTTTGCGTGTGATGACCTCGGGTCGGCCGACGGTGAGCTCGTATTGCTCGCGCCTGAGTTGCTCGATCAGGACGGCGAGTTGCAAAGAACCTCGGCCGGACACGCGCAAGGTATCCGCGGTGTTGGTTTCTTCGATTTTAATGGCCACATTGTTCCTCGCCTCCCTCAAGAGCCTTTCTCGGATCTGGCGCGAGGTGAGGTATCTCCCGCTGCGGCCTGCCAGGGGAGTATCGTTGATCCTGAAATTCATGGCGATGGTGGGCTCATCCACGCTGATGGCGGGAAGCGGGACCGGGTTGTCCACATCTGCTATGGTGTCACCGATTTCCACCTCCTCCAAGCCGGCTACGGCAACGATGTCACCTCCGCGCGCCTCTTCCATCTGGTAGCGGCTCAACCCTTCATAGCCGAATAAAGAGGCGATCTCCCCTTTTATCTGGTTCCCGTTTGGCCCCAGAACCAGGGCTTGGGTCTTTGCCTTGAGTTGCCCATTCCAAATTCGACCGATGGAGAGACGACCGACATAACTATCGTATTCCAGTCGGGAGATGAGCATTTGAAGTGGTTTGTCCGCGTCGTATGAGGGGGGAGGGATATCGCTTTGGAGTGTATGGAATAAAGGCTCCAGTGTCGGAGAGAGGGCATCGGGCTCGAAGCCGGCCTTGCCCTCGCGAGCGACGGCGTAGAGCACGGGAAAATCGAGCTGGGCTTCACCGGCATCCAGATCGATGAACAGGTCATAGATTTCGTCGAGTACTTGCTCTGGTCTTGCATCAGAGCGGTCAATCTTGTTGATGACCACGACGAAGGGGAGTTCCCGCTCCAGGGCTTTGCTGACCACGAACCGTGTTTGCGGCAGAGGACCTTCCGAAGCATCGACCAAAAGCATGACGCCATCCACCATGGAGAGGACGCGCTCCACCTCGCCGCCGAAGTCCGCATGGCCCGGCGTGTCCACGATGTTGTAGCGGATGCCTTTGAAATCAATGGCGCAGTTTTTCGCCATGATGGTGATTCCCTTCTCCCGCTCGAGATCCATCGAATCAAGTACGCGCTCGGCCACGTCTTGCCCTTCGCGGAAGATGCCGCTTTGCCAGAGCATCGAATCCACCAGGGTGGTTTTGCCGTGGTCGACATGAGCGATGATGGCGAGATTTCTCAGTTCGGTTCGTTCAGTGATAGCCACTTCATCCTCGCGTCAAGTTTCGTAACATGAAGAAAAAATCCAAAGCGCGGGGATAATGGAGGAATTGGAAAGTGATGACAAGAGAAGAAAGGTTTCGCTTTTAATTATGAGATGCTGGAAATTCATAAATAGGATACTATGCCCCGATGGATTCTTGATTTTTCTGTTCATACTTCAGTCGGGGGGGGATTCGCCTTGAAATTTTCTTTTTTCATGATGCCGATTCACCACCCTTCTGAAAATCCGTCGCTTGCCTATCAGCGCGATATTTCACTCATCGAATATGCCGATGAACTCGACTTTGATGAATTCTATATCGGTGAGCACCATTCCGGTGGCTGGGAGACGATTCCAGCGCCCGAGATGGCTCTTGCCATGGCAGCGGCCAAGGCGAAACGAATTCGATTGGGTACTTCCGTGATCAGCGTCCCTTTCCATCATCCGTTTCACTTGGCGGAGCGAATGGTGTTTCTGGACCAACTCACCAGAGGACGCGTCATTTTCGGAGTGGGGCCCAGCAACCTGGTAAGCGACATCAAGCTGTTCGATATCCCATCCGGCGATCTGCGTCCGATGATGAACGAATCGGTGGATATCATGGTCAAACTCTTGGAGTCGCCCGAACCTTTCGATTATGAAGGCCGTTTCTGGAAGTTGAGAAATGTGTGTCTCCAGGTGCGTTCCTACCAAAGGCCGAGAATGCCGTTAGCCATCGCGTCGGCGGGGAGTCGTGGGGCGATCGATATGGCCGCTCGGCACGAGATGATTTTGCTCTCCTTCGGCGGCAAGAAAATCATGGAAAATCTTTCGCTTTCCGAGCAATGGCCCTATATGGAGGAATGTGCGCGAAAATACGGCACGCGAGTGTCGCGTGAGAATTGGAGAATCACCACGTACGTGCATCTTGCCGAAAGCCGCGAAAAGGCATGGGCCGACGTCGAAAAAATTGCCCAGCGCGATATGAATTACTTCATGGATATCGGATTGAAGCCTGCTTATGAGGCGTATCCTGATCAGCCGCGCGCTGAAATCACGCCGAAAGTTGCCGCAGAGCAAAGATACTGGATAGTGGGCACTCCGGATGACGCGATTGAGATGATAGAGAAAATAAAGGAGGAATCAGGCGGATTCGGCGGACTCATGCTCACGACGCACGAATGGGTGGGCGATCAGAAGATAAGGAACTCGCTCGAGATGTTCGCACGGTACGTGATGCCGCATTTCAGGGGCCATTCGCTGGATCTCCAGAACGAGTGGAGAAGACTCCAAAAGGAAGTGGCGCAAGGCGAGTTGCCCGAGATGGGGGGTGCTCCCTCATGGGAAACGCCCGGGTTGGAAGGGCACAGGAGCAATTTGTTCACCTATCCACCGGAGAGCGGGAATTTTCCAAAAGAAGCCTGATAGAAGAAACGATCAGGGGAGGAGGAATTTGCTCTAAACAAGTGATATAGACGGACATGTTCTCCCTGTTAAGTTTGGAAAAATTTAGACATACGACATGAGAATGGAGGTCTTGAATATGGGCGTCACTTTTTTCCATGAGGTGGAGGACGCCAACGATCCTTTGTTTGTTATGGCATTCTCTGGATGGAATGATGCGGCGGAGTCCGCAACGGCGGCGGCGCGCTATTTGATTCAACATTTCCAGGGAAAACGTGTGGCGCAAATCCAGCCGGATGATTTTTTCCAATTTGCGGATCAGAGGCCAACAGTCAAGCTCAGCGAAACCGGTGAGCGGCAGATTAGCTGGCCGCTGAACGAATTTTTCTATTGTCAAACGCCGGGTCTAGCGCGTGACTTGCTCGTAGGGATCGGTACGGAACCTCATTTGAAATGGAAACATTTTAGCCGCGATGTGCTGGCGATAGGCAGCCACTACGATGCGCGCATGATCGTAACGATGGGGGCATTGCTCGCGGGAGATTTGCATACCCAGCCCAGCCATTTAATGGCCATTGCCACTGATCCGTTACTGGTAAAACCCTCAGGGGTGGAGATTACACGCTATGAAGGCCCTACAGGGATCGTGGGTGTCATTCATACGCTCATGCAGGATGAAGGTTTTCCGGCGGTGAGCTTATGGGTGAATGTACCGCACTACATCGCATCTCTATCCAACCCGAAAGCAACGCGCGCTCTGTTGGACAAATTGAGTAACCTGGGTGGTATTGAAATATCCTTGGAGGATTTCGATATCGCCATCGATACGTTTGATGGACAGGTTGAGCAAATCATCGCCAGAGACCCTCGCATTGCCAAATATGTGGAGGACGTTCAGAAAGGCCAGATCCCGGATGACATCCCAGGTTTGGATTTTCAGGATGCGTTCGATGGAGAACTCGAAGAAGAGGCAGAGGAGGGGAAGTTGCCTCCCGGCGCCGAGGTAGCTGATGAGATAGAACGCTTGCTCCGGAGAAAACCCGGTGGGCCGGAGTCAGATTGAGCGATTGGCAGCTGTTTCTTTGCGATCATTCAAATCAATTCCATCATATCGAAAACATAGGTTTTTCATGAGCGGAGGTTTGTGATGTCAGAACGTTTTTACCAAGAGATGTTCGGTGGGCCTGATGACGATGGGGATCTCATCGGCGCCGACATGCCCCGGGTGGATGGGCCACCCAAGGCGGATGGTTCGCCCGTATTCGCCGCGGACCACAAACTGTTCAATCCGCTGTACGTTGTTCCGGTGACGGCTCCTATCGCTTGCGGAACACTGGAGCGGGTCGACACGACCAAGGCGGAACATGCGCCGGGCGTCGCCTGCGTCCTGACCGCGAAGGACATTCCCGGCCAGAAACTCTACGGCATGCTGATTCCCGATCAGCCGGCTTTGGTGGATAAGCGCATCTATTCACTTCAGGATGTTGTGGCCATTGTGGCGGCGGACACGCTGGAGCAGGCGGAGTTCGCGGCCGGGTTGGTGAAAATCAAAGCCAAAGCGCTTCCGGCTGTTTTCGAGACACAGGACGCCCTGAAAGATGACGCCCCTGTTGTCCAGCCGGAGCATCCGGTGGCCAAAGGCAATGTGCTCACCCACCTGAAAATCCGAAAAGGAGATGTGGAAGAGGGTTTCGCCGAGGCGGACGTGATTCTGGAGGATACGTACGAAACGCAGTTCATCGATCACGCCTATCTCGAACCGGATGCGGGTTATGTGGTTCCCAACCCCGATGGCTCCATCACCTGCACGGGGCCCACCCAGTGCCCGCATATGGTGAGGCGCGTCATCGCCCCGGTGCTGGGTCTGGGGCAAAACGAGATTCAGTTCATCTCAACGCCACCGGGTGGCGGTTTCGGCGGAAAGGAGGAAACCTCCATCGAAATCGCCATGCGGGCGGGCTTGGTCGCGCTTAAGACAGGTCGCCCCGCCATCTACAACTACACGAGGGAAGAATCCCTGGGCGGCAAGGCGAAACGAGTGCCTGCGGTGATCCGGCATAAAATCGGCGCCAGGAAAGACGGCAAAATCACCGCCATGCGCATCCATATTTATCTCAACAAGGGCCCGTACGCCGCGGTAGGACCCGGCATCATCAAAAAGCTCATCATCCATTCCTCCGGCGCCTATGAATGCGACAACGTCTGGGCCGACGGCTATCTCGTGCTCACGAACAACATCAACACCTGCGCGATGCGTGGCTTGGGCGTTCCCCAGGTGCATTTCGCGATTGAGAGCCAGATGGATGAACTGGCGCTCTCACTTGGAATGGATCCCTTCGAACTGAGGCGATTGAACGGCTACAAACTCGGTTCTTCGACTGCAACCCGCCAGGTGTTGGACCAGAGTGTGGGGTACATGGATTGTCTCGATGAAGCGGAAAATGCGCTCGGGCCGCATCCGCGGGAAAACGCGAACGGAGGGGGCCTGCTGTACGGGCGCGGAATGGCGGGTTTTTGGTATTCCACGGGCGCCGCCTCGCCGTCTGATTCCTGCGGCGCGCAGATTCATGTCACCGATGACGGGAAAGTGCAGGTGGGTGTCGGAATCATCGAACTCGGGCAGGGTTCCCACACGGTGCTCGCCCAGATAGCGGCGGAAGCGATGGGAGTGCGCTTTGAGGACGTGCGCGTCATGCAGGTGGATACGGATGCCGTTCCGGAGAGTGGTTTTACGGCTGGTTCACGCTCCACCACGATTCCCGGCAATGCGATTTGCGAGGCCATCGCGGAAGTTCGGAATATCCTGTCCCCCGTAGCGGCGGAGATGCTCGAAGGGCCGGCCGAAGACATCGCTTTCAGGAATGGGCGCGTGTTCGTCAAAAGCGCGCCTGAGCGTTCTATCTCGTTTGGCGAAGTGGTTTCACAGGCGCTTTTGGTCGGCAAGCAGATTACAGGCCAGGGCTGGTTCAGCACCGGCCCCTTGACGTTCAACCCCGAAACCGGAGAGGGCGAGCCGTTCATGGTGTACAGCTATGGCGTACAGGTCGCGGACGTTGCGGTCGACCCGGGTACGGGAGAGGTTTGGGTGAGGCGCATGGTCGCCGCCCATGACGTGGGACGGGCCATCAACCCGCAAGGGGTAGTCGGGCAGATTCAAGGGGGTATCGAGATGGGTCTCGGACAAGCCCTGATAGAGGAAATCGACGTGCATGATGGCCGCGTCCTTACGCCGGACCTGGCCCGATACGAGATTCCCGTCTCGATGGATACGCCCGAGTTCACCACCATTATCGTGGAAGCGGCCAATGAGACAGGGCCGTACGGCGCCAAGGGTGTGGGGGAGAGTTCCCTGGTGCCCACGTTGGCCGCGATTTCCAATGCCGTGCGCGATGCCGTCGGTCATCGTTTCACCAAGCTGCCCATCACGCCGGAGAGCGTCGCCATGGCCATTCACAAAGAAGGCGTCGAAGCGGGGTAGCCATAAAGAAAATCAAACAAGCCGGGCGGACTGCAATGCCCGGTTTTGTTTTTTTCCCGGAGCAAAAGGAAAGATGATCTTCGGCCAGGAAAGGTGCGCGCAATGCGGGCGTTCGTGATGGCGGCTGGTTATGGGACAAGATTGGAAGCGTTGGGAGAGGAGATTCCCAAGCCGCTTCTGCCCCTGGGCGGCGTGCCGCTCATCGGTTTTGCGCTGGAGAAATTGGCGGCTATCGGTGTGAAAGAAGCCGCAGTCAATTTGCACCATGGCGCGGAGAAAATTCGCTCCGCTTTGGGCGATTATGCGCATGGCGTCCATATTCACTATTTTCATGAGCCTGAGATTTTGGGCACCGCCGGCGGAATCAGGAATGCGGAGGCTTTTTTGTGCGAGAGGAACGAGCCTTTTTTCGTCATCAACGCGGATGCGCTGTGCGGTGCGGATCTGAAAACGGCATTGGCTCATCATCAACAGGGGGATTTCCTCGCCACCCTCATTCTCAGACGCTCGACCGAGGCGCAAAAATATGGAGTGCTCGAATTTGATGAGGCAGGGCGTTTGCGAAAATTTTTGGACGCGGACGCGCCGGGGATTCCACAAGGCGAGTTGAGCCAGGCGATGTTCACCGGGTTGAGCATCATGTCCCCTGAAATGTTGAGCCATATCCCTGCGGGAGTTGCGTCGGATATTTCAACGCAGGTTTATCCCCGGTTGATGGAGAGCGGCGCGCGGGTCGGAGCGGTTTTGAGCGATTCCTACTGGATGGACGTCGGCACGCCGTCGCGGTATTTGCAGGCGAACATGGACGTTATGTCCGGTGAATACGCCCCGGATTTCAGTTGGCCCCCAAAGGGGTTTTTGTTGATAGAGGGCCCCCCAATGAATTGGGGAGAGGGCGGCATCGAGCCTCCCGTCTTGATGGGTCCCGATGTCGTCATCCAGAAAAATGCGAAAGCGGGCCCCTTCACTGCAATGATGGCGGGTGCTACTCTTGGGAATCATGCCGTGGCGCGGGAATCCATCGTTTTTCCGGGCGGGATGGTCGATGAGAATGCCATATTGAAAAGGTGTATCGTCGGGCCCGGTGCCATGGCTTCATCCGGTAGCGGAGAAGTGAGAGAGATGGTTTTTCTCCGCGGTAGAGAGCGGTCGAAAATGTATGACGCATGAACCGGTAAAATCTTCCATCTTCTAAAGGAGTGGGTGTTGAAAGAGCCGACGACAAGGACGGCGCTGGCCGCAGGACGCTCTCCCGTATTCGCCTCGGGAGGATTGGTGGCGACCAGCCAGCCCCTGGCTGCCGAAGCGGGTCTCCAGATACTGAGAGAGGGCGGAAACGCCATGGACGCGGCCATCGCTACAGCCGCGGCATTGAACGTGGTGGAGCCGCAATCCACGGGTGTCGGCGGGGACATGTTCATGCTCTACTGGGACGCCGATGCGAAGGAACTCCTGGGTTTGAACGGCAGCGGGAAGAGCCCGGCCGGGGCCACGTCCTCGCGCTACCGGGAATTTTCCTCCATGCCGGTGACGGGCATTTATTCCTGCACCCTTCCCGGTGCGGTGGATGGCTGGTTCGCCGCCCACGAGCGGTGCGGGGGCGGCAAAAAGACAATGGCGGAGCTTCTGGGGCCTGCGATTCAATACGCGGAAGAGGGGTTTCCCCTCTCTCCCATCATCGGCCGCGCATGGGCGAACCAGGCGGAAAAGCTGGAAAAGTGCGCATACTCGCGGCGAACCTATCTGCCGGCGGGACGTTCGCCGAAGATCGGAGAAAGATTCCGGAATCCGAAGCTGGGAGAATCCTTGCGCGTGATAGCCGATGGCGGGCGTGAGGCTTTCTACGAAGGCCCGATAGCCGAGGAGATCGTCCGCTACACGAAGGAAATCGGGGGTTTGTTCGAACTCGAGGATTTCGCCGCTACGAAATGTGAATGGGTCGAGCCGATTCGCGCGAACTACCGCGGCCATGAGCTTTGCGAGATACCGCCCTCGGGGCAGGGCGTCACGGCGCTGATATGCCTGAATCTCATCGACGCTTACCCTTTCGGGGAGATGAGTTACGGCTCGGCCGAGCATCTCCACGTCGTGATCGAGGCGATGAAGCTCGCCTTTGCGGACAGGGACCGCTACGTCGCGGATATGGACAAGGCGGACGTGCCCCTGAAAGGGCTGCTGTCTTCGGGGTATGCCGATGAGCGGCGAAAGCTCATCGATGAAGCGAAAGCCGGCAGCCCCGGCGCCGGGATTCCCGAAACCTGGAACGACACGATTTACCTCACCGTGGCGGATTCCCGGGGCAACATGTGCTCGTTCATCAACAGCTTGTTCCATCATTTCGGGTCCGGCGTCACCGGGGGCGATACGGGCATCATGCTCCAGAACCGGGGCAGCGGCTTCGTGCTGGAAGAAGGCCACCCGAACTGCATCGCGCCCGGAAAGCGGCCCCTGCACACCATCATTCCCGGCTTCGTGATGAAAGACGGGGAGCCCTGGATGAGTTTCGGCGTCATGGGCGGCGACATGCAGCCCCAGGGCCACGTGCAGGTGCTCTCGAACATGGTGGATTTCGGCATGGACGTCCAGGAGGCCATCGAAGCGCCGCGTTTTCGCGTTCTGGGGGGCAGGGCGGTGGCGATAGAGAGCGGCGTGCCGGAGGCCGTGCTCCGGGAGCTGGAATCGCGCGGCCACGACGTCCGCCGCGCGGGCGGCTATGAGGGCTTCGGCGGCGGGCAGGGAATCGTCCGGCTGGATGATGGCGTTTTCATGGGTGGTTCCGACCACCGGAGAGACGGCTGCGCGGCCGGTTTCTAGTCGTTCCGAGCAGCCGGGTTGAAGCGGGGTTGGCGGCGTTGAGGGGCTTTTCGCCATGAAGCGTTTGCTGGTGTTGATCTTGATTGTCGGCTCTCTCGTGGCCGCCCGGCCCGCGGTGGCCGCATCCGATTGTCCCCTCAAGGGCCGGCCCGTGGGCGACGGCCGCTGGACGCCGGGGCGAACCCTGCCGCTGGAGACGCGAAACGTCCGGATCCGGTTCGAAAACGGCGCGACCGCGCGGATGAAGGCGGTTCGACTGCGGCCCGAGGAGTTCGAGATCCGCCTCCACTGGCGCGAGAAATCAGAGTGGTTCTCACCCGTCGACTTCGGCGCTCTCGGCAAAAAACTGGGCGCCGCCGTAGTTCTCAACGCCGGCTATTACGACGAAAAAGGCCGGCCCATGGGCTATTTCCGCTCGGGCGGGAAGGTCTTCAACAGCCGCGTGCTGTACCGGGGGCGCAAGACGTTCCTGCACTACGGGGCGGTGTTCACCGTGGGGCGGAGCGGCGGGCGGCCCGAGATCGTTTCCCGCGAGAGGTTCGAGGATGCGGGCGCCGGCGAAGCGTTCCAGGCGGGGCCTCTCCTCGTCGAGGACGGGAAGCCCGTTCAGGGGCTGTCCCGCTACCGGGAATACCTGCGCGCCACGAGGAGGACGGTGGTCGCCCTCGACGCCGGGGGCAGGCTCGTCGTCCTGGTGAGCGAGGCCGAGACGCGCGGCGTCTCCTGGTGCGAGCTCCAGGCGTTCCTCGCGCTGCCCGAACCGGAGGGCGGCCTCGGCGTCCGCGACGCCATGAACCTGGACGGCGGCTCGAGTTCGCAGCTCTGGGTGCGCGGCGAAATCGAGATTCCCGGCCGCGCGGCGCCCACCTACGTCATCGCCGCCCCGAAGCCGGAAACCAGATAACCCTTTATATATCAAAGCCATAAATTTCCGGAAATGTACCGAAAAACACCGTGAATGTATCGAAATTCACCGTATTTTTCAGGTATTCCGGGCGGGGCGTTTCCGCCGCGTTTCCGGCGCGTTCCATGCTGCGGCCTGTCCTGGTTCGCTGGTTTTCCGCACCGCCCGAGCGCGCGGGAACGCCCTCCTCGCGGCGGATTCCGCCGGGTTCCGGGGAGAGCGCGGCGACGGCAAATGCGGGCGAATGCGCGCCCGAACCCGGCCGGTGAGGGGTTGCCCGAAAATCCCGGGGAGAGAGGAATCACTCCCCCTGGCCGAAAGGCAACCCCCCCTACCCCCCCTTAAAAGGGGGGTAAAAAAAGCAACCCCCCGGCGAAGGGGGTATGAAGAGGCGATGCACCCTGCCGGGCTGAGGGGGTTTTGCTCTTTCTTGCCCCCCTGTCAAGGGGGGGTAGGGGGGGTTGCCTTTCCGAGGTCCGCCTTGCCGAAACCCCCCAACCCCCCTTGTCAGGTGGGCAAGAAAAACCCCTCTCTTTGCTTGGGATTGACCTTCGCCTTTGTTCGTCATTCCGGCGCATGCCGGAATCCAGAGCAGACGGGGATACCGAATCGCAGGAAGGTCGGGAAAAACGATAAAGCGAAAAGGCAAATTCAAAAACATAGTCCCTGGATTCCGGGCAATCCCTCCTCGGTCGGCATTGATTGCCGGAATGACGGCAACAGGATTCAGCCTTGCCGAAGGGAGTGTAGGGGTCGCATACATGCGACCCTGATTTTTCGCCGCCCTGCGACGGGCCGCATGTATGTCGGACATATTTGTCCGACCTACAAAACCATGATTCCCATCGTACCCCCCCACCGCTTGAGAGGGCTTTTTCAACAGACCCTTGTCAGGGGTCAAACGCGAGTGATGAACGAGCGTTTGCAGAAGCCATTGACGAGAAACACATCGTCTTGCAAAACCTCCCTCTTCGGTCGGTTTTGACCCCTGACAAGGGGGGGCAGGGGGGGGTTGGTTTTCAAGGCGGGGAGGCGAGAACGCGCGGTCTGTGAAGGAAAGGGCCGACACCCCTCAAAGGACTGGCTACTTAAGGGGTTGCAAAACCCCTGAAGGTGGGAGTTGCTGCGACACAATCCCTGAGGTGCAGGCCGCGTCGGGGTGCCGGCTTACTTCGATGAAGCGAGAAACAGGGGCTGCCCGTTGTTCCCGTTCCCGGCTCGAGGACTCAAACTCATAACCAGGAGCGGTACTGTTTGCTCTATCACGAGGGAAGCAACCAACGGGCAACCCCCTTTTCCACTCTTCTTCCTTTTCCCTCTCTCGCCTTGGGCGCGGGACCGGATACCCCGACCGAAGGCGTTTTTCTCCGTTACCTGTGCGCCCCGAACGCCCCGATGAAGGCGGCCTTACCCCCAAATTCGGTTTGCTTGGTAGCGTAAAAGGTTCCCGCGACCGAACCGGGAACATCGGGAGTGTACGTTGTTGTTATGGTTGTTATTAGAGGATATGCGTCATTCGTGTCGCTGTCCGTTTCTGGCTGTTTAGCTCTAAGCCCGAAAAACTGGCCCTTCCAGTTGCCGACGTATGGGTCGCCACCAACCGTTCCGGCAACCCCGGCCGTAAATTCGTCGGCTATCCCAGCGTCTGCCAAATCAACTTTTTGCAATTCGATGCTACCCGGAATCGATTGTCCGCCGGCGTTGATGTTCGTGACCGTGCCCTCGATGCTGCCGGTTGCGGCACCACTTGCTGGATTCTGAAATTCTGCGGTGAGCTCGACGCTCGCCTGGAAATAACTCGTATCCCCTCCCGTGAGGTAAGCGCCGTTCGCATCCCCTCGATAGGTGGCTGTTCTGGCATCACCCGGGTCTACTACAAAACTGCTGATGGTGCCGAAGCCCTCAGTAACGGCACATGTCCTGGTAGTCGAGCCTCGTGGTCCACTATTTTGAGACACGGTACAGAAGTTTTTGATGCCAGTGATGGGTTCACTCCCATAAGCGAAAGCCGTTATTCCGGAACTTGTAAGCCATATTCCGGCGAGCAGGTAATCGGTGTCGTTGAGTACGTGATCAGTTTCTTTTTCATCATCTGTACCATCATCATCCGAAGGGCCATACAAGGGGGTGGCGGGATTATCTCCCAGCTTGGTTTGCTGAATGTCCGTGTAGGCATTCACGATAGTGGTGCCATCGGAATTTTTGAAATCAAAGCCGTATTGTAATCTGCTCGGTCCAGTGAGGGTGTCCCGGGCGTTCGATCCGAGACTGTTTACTTGTACTGACCGAACCCCTGTTACTCTTGTAGAACCGGTCCCGGTGTCCGCAGGATATAGAGCACAAGGTGCGGTGCACGTGGCGCCGTCTGTTGCCGTGGCTAAGGCCGGATCCACGACAAGGCTTGTAAGCGCAAGCGCGTCTATAGCGGCGTCAACTACACGCTTGTTGTCTATCAGTTCCATGATGAGCGAGGAACCGTTCGTCAAGGCGATCACGTCCGCCTCCCGTTGCTGGCGTTGGCTCGCAACCGCTTCCACGGCGCTCTGGATGCCCGCCGCCGCCGATTGCGCGTTCGCCAGGTTGCCGAGCGCCGCCTGCGCGGCCGTCACCGCGGCTTGCGCCTGCGTGAGCGTGGCGGCGGCCGCATTCCCGGCGTCCCTCGCGGCCTCGACAGCCGCCAGGTACGTTTGCGCGTCGGCCGCATAGCCGAGAGCAAGCTGTGTCTGCTCCGCCGTGGCGTCGGGGTGGAACTGCACCGCCGCCGCCGCCGAACTCGCCGTTTGCGCCAGGCTGCGGGCGTCCATGAGGAGGTCTGCGAGCAGTTGCCTCGCCGCGGCTATCCTCTGCTCATCCGTCGGCCCCGGATCCGTGCAGTCCGGGTACGTCCCGACCTGACCCTGCGGGCATTCCATCACCGGCGGTGGTTCCTCCGGCGTCATCGCAGAGCCGCCGCCACCGCCGCCGCAACCGGAGGCAAATGCCGCAATGCACACGACAAATACCATCAATCCCAAAAGCTTGAGCATTTTCATCATTTGCCCCCCAAGGCTGGTTCCTTCCGGGAAAACGGAAGGGGCGAGCGGATAAAACCGGATTTCCATCTACCGCCTGCGCGACGCCTTGCGCCGCGCTCATTCATCCCCCGGCCCCGGGCTTTATGCAGCCCGGGGCTCGGAAGGAGTCATGCTCTGTTGCTTACTCGGCTCTCCACGTGCCGAAGGAGCCCAAGATGCTGACCGCAGGGGCGCCAAGAGGTGTTCTGGCGCCGAAGGTGCCGGCAGCCGTCGTGGGGAATTCGGTGCGAGCCGCAACGGATCCGGCAGGAGCCCTGTTGGGGCCGTAGAACTGCCCCGTCCAGGAACCTTGCATGGCCCTGCCGCCCAAAGTGCCTTGGGTGTTGCCGGTGAACCTGGTTGCCGTAGTACGAGCACTAGCAGCAACAGAAACATCAACAGGAGCAGCAGGATTATCACCGGCGACCAGCGCCGCCCTGCCCAGCGTCAGCGAGCCGTCTACGTCCATGCCGCCGGCCTTGATGTTGGAGATGCTTCCGGTGACGGCGCCCAGGAGGCCATTGTCGTTCGCCTCTGTAGTGGGAGTGGAATCGTTGGGGGTCCTGCCGCCGAAATTGGCCGTCAGGCTGGCGTCCGCCTCGAAGTACTCGACCATGCCGCCCGCCGAATACAGGCCGTTCGCGACGCCGTTATATGTCGCCGTGCCCGTGAGCAGGACATCGACCTGGAACGGGTCGTTGCCGCTAGCGAATGCGGCGGCGGTTGCGGGGTTCGTACGACCGGTAGCGTCCACTCCTGGCACCGCGTTCGGGACGTGCACCCAAACGCCCCAGGTCAGATAGTCGGAGTCTCCCCGCATTACGGATCCAGAAACGGCGGACTGGAACTGGTAGCCCTGAATCGCCTTGAGGACGCCCGAGGCGTCTACGCTGATGGAGCAGGCCGCGCTGGTGGGACAGAAGAACCTTCCCGACTTCGGCGGTTCATTGTCGGTAGGGTTCGCATTGAACGTTCCCGTGAAGTGGCTTCCGTCTGTCGGGAAATCTCCGGTAACTACAGCCCTGTTGATTACCGAACCAGCGGCGAAATCACCTGCGCCATTTGTAATTTCAGTCGCGCTAAAAACATTATCATCAGCAACATCAGGAGCGGCAGGATCGGCTAGAGTATTATAAGTCTGCGCGGGCGGATTGATGTCCGTGAAGACGAGGGTGTTCTGCTTGTAACCCGCCGTAGCGCCGGGAGCGGACGCGACCAATTCGGTGCCCGCCCAGCCACCGCGCGTCGTGATGGCCGTCGGGGTTTCACCTCTTGCCTGCTCGACGGGGGTAGGGGTGCCTGCGAGCGACACCGTTCCTGATACCGTGAACCTGGGACCACTGCCGGTGTCTTTCACCGATGACGTGACCACCGCGCCTTGATGGTTGGTATCATTTTGAGTAGCAGTGGTGGTAACGGAATCGGCGCTTACGGCTGCTGCTTCGGCCGCGGCTGCCATCGCCCTGCCCACTCTTCCCGCATTCGAAATCGGGGCGGGAGCAGGCACGCCGACGAGCGCTGCGCTATCAATCGCGGCCTGGTTGGCGGCCGCGTTCGCCAATGTGGTGATTCCCAGGCCGCGCGTCATGCCGGCTTCCACCGCGCTGGCGCTGGCCGCCTCGGCCGCCATCCGGTGCTCCATGGCCATCGCGGAATCCGTGGCCGCCGCCGCCGCTGCGGATGCCGCCATGGCCGCGTCCGCGTACATCTGCGCGTTCGCCATCGCCACGGGGTCCTTCGCGCCGGCTACTGCCGCCGCCGCTGCCATATACGCCGCCATCGCGCCTTCCTGCGCGGCGCTCAGGGCTTCCGCTTCGGTCATTTCCGCGGCAAGGTCTTCGGCGGAGGTGCAAGATCCGTCCTCGTTATACCGGCCGCCGTCACCCTCGCACATCTCCTGCGGGGTCGGTTCCGGCATTGCGGGCGGCTCCGGGTCCGGCATCGCCGCAGTTCCGCCGCCGCCGCAGCCCGCCAGCGTCAGCGCGAACACGGCCGCCAGCGCGAAAGCGTAAAACTTGTGAATATACTTGTCTTTGAACATCATTTAGTGAGTCCTCCTGAATACATAGAAAAAGGGATCTTCAGTGAATTTCCGGCTTTCTCCGATTAACCTCCTTTCCTTCGCATTTAATTCGGGTCTTTCATCTATTCGTGTTTGTGCGCTTGTCTTTGGCGGAACGGGGAGCCGGTATCTTCCGGGCCCGCCGACCAATCTGCCTGGGACATCATTCAGGAGGCGTGGATCTTTCGGGATGGTCCCCGCCGCAGGCTGGTTCTTCGGGGGGGAGGGTCTTTTTCGTTTACACCGTCATCTCCGGGATGACCGCGCCTCGTGAATCGTGTTGCGAACTCGTGTTTACAAAAGGTCTTTCCAGCGCATTCTCGGCTTCGTCCGATGAACCTCCTCTATCGCGTGTATATAAAGGCCGCCGTCCGGCCCGTTGTGATCCGTATCGGCAGCGCCGGGGCGCGGCGGCGGGGCCGCGCCGCAGTCCGGGGCGGCCGTTCCGCGGGACACGAATTTTTGCGGTATGCGCCCACCTTTCACTGCCTCCGAAGGCAAGTATCTTCCGGGCGCCTTGAACCCGGTCTGCCCGCCGCTAACTGTTATTACTGGACGCTGGAAGCCCCGTTCTCCGCCGGGAGACCCGTTTCGGGGCGCGTCCGGGCCGAAAATGAGCGAAAAAAGACGCAAAACGACGCCCGAAACCCCTCCGGGGACCCCGGAATCGTGCTTGACATGGTCGGGATAGGTGGTATATTTTCTGATAATAACAGTTATTAGAAGTTAATTACTGTAAAGATAGGGTAAAAAAAACGATTCCGGCGGGCGATTCTTCTTTTTCGGCCTTATATATGTTGCATGGGATCGGGAAGGCGACATATATGTGGCGTGGACCCGGAATGGCGGCCCCGTGAGCGGGAATCGCCGCCGGAACTTCAGGACGCCGGACAAACGATGGACAACGGAGAACGATGGGCGAGACCCGCGACGCCGGGGAGACGCTCCCCCCTGGAAAAACCCGACGAAGGCCGCCCGACGCGCTTCGGTCCGTTCCGCGCGGCGTCTGATCTGGTGCGCGCCTCTATCGCCGAGAACACGCGCCGCGCCTACGAGGCGGCCCTGCGCGGTTTCGAGGATTCGGGGTATCCCGAGACCGACGCCGGGGTGGCGGCCTACCTCACGGGCCTCTTCGAGAAGGGCCGCTCGGCGGCCTGCGCCTCGATGGCGGTGGCCGCGCTGCGGTTCCGGGCGAGGCTTCACGGCCGCTCCTCTCCGGTGGGTCCTTCGACGCTGCGCGCCCTGGCGGGCTTCAGGCGCCTGGGCTCGGAGCGCGGCCGCGGCCAGGTGGCCGGGGTGCGCTGGGAGGAGGCGGACCTTGCGGCGTCGCTGGCGGAGGGGACGGGGACCCTGGGGGGCGTGCGCGACGCCGCGATCGTGGCGGTGGCGAGCGACGCGCTGCTGCGGGTGTCGGAGGTCGCGGCCCTGGACGTCGCGGACGTGGACCTGGGCGAGCAGACGGTGCGTATCCGGCGCTCCAAGACGGACCAGGAGGGCCTGGGCGTCGTGCAGTTCCTCGGGGCGCCGACGGTGGAGCGCATCCGGGCCTGGCTGGCGCGCGCGGGCCTGGAAGAGGGAGCGCTCTTCCGGCCCGTCTACAAGGGGGGGCGGCTCCGGCCCGGACGCCTGACGGACAGGAGCATCCGGGGCGTCATCGCGCGGTGGGGGAAGGCCGCGGGCGCCGAGGGGCGCGTGAGCGGCCACAGCCTCCGGGTCGGGGGCGCGCAGAGCCTGGCGAGCGCGGGGGCCTCCTTGGTCGAGATGCAGCTCGCCGGCCGCTGGCGCTCGCCGGCCATGCCGGGCCGCTACGCGCAGGGACAGATCGCGAAACAGGGCGCCGTGGCGAGACTGCGCTACGGGCGGTGAGGGCCGTTCACGAACGGCCCCTACAAAAACGCTGTCTCGAAAAGGCAACCCCCCCTACCCCCCCTTGTCAGGGGGGCAAAAAAAACAAAAGCCCTCTATCGGCGGCGGGGGTTTTGCTCTTTCATACCCCCCTGACAAGGGGGGGTAGGGGGGGTTGCCTTAATGGGGTTTCCCTTTCGGGGGGGTTGCCTTTCAACAAATGAGGAGACAATCGAACCGACCGAGGAAGCGACGCCCCCTACAGACAGGCACGGAGGCCTGTCCCTACGCCTCGTCCCGAACGCGAGATACTGTAGGGGCGGACCTGTGTGTCCGCCCGGTTTATCGGCCAATCGGGCGGA
>JAJDYR010000029.1 GCA_022825065.1 bacterium | reverse complement strand
CCCTCACCTCCATCCGGCGCGCGGGGGCGGACATCATCCTCACCTATTTCGCCAAAGACGCCGCGAGAAGACTCCGGGGAGACACCGCGACGCCGCTCTCGTGGATGTAGGAAGATTCAGGCAAGATGAAAATTGACAAATGGCGAGAGAGCGTATAACCTCGATAATTGAACGAATGGTCTAATAAAGCTGTTGAGACTCACGATTGGATGCTGGACGGTTGCTTTCCGCCTCGGCGTGTTCGCCTCAAAGAAAGAAGTGGTGACGGCATGGGAAAGAAAAAGAAGAAGAAAAAGACGAAACAAAAAGTGATTGTAGTCCGCCCAGGGATATTGAATCACGCCGACGCGGATAGGTTCGAGAAAGCGTGTGAGAAATATCTCAAGAAAGTCACGAAAACGAAGGAAACCGCACAAAAAGCCTTGCAAAAACTGGGGATCTACACGCCAACCGGACGCATCGCCAAACGATACAGGTAGAAATTGCACCGTCTTGCGACGTCTTTCGTGCTCGGATACCACGGGTGCGACAAGTCCGTGGCAGAGCGGCTTCTCGCCGGTGAACCCTTTCAAAAAAGCATAAACGATTACGATTGGTTGGGTCATGGAATCTATTTCTGGGAAGCCAACCCGCGCAGAGGACGCGAATTTGCGGCTGAACTCCGGGACGCATCATGGGGTCCCGATATCACAACGCCTGCGGTGGTCGGCGCGATCATCGATCTCGGGCACTGTCTTGATTTGATGACCTCTGCGGGCATCAGGCAAATTCAAGCCGCATACGAAACTTACATTTCAAATTGTGGCGTTGCCGGGTATGAACCCTTAAAGAATTCGACTGATATACACAAATTAAGACGCCCGCTGGATTGTGCAGTATTTGCGCATCTTCATGAAATCCGAACAGATAATAATGAACCCGCCGTCGACACCGTGCGCGGGATCTTCGTGGAAGGCGATCCCGCATATGCAGGAGCCGGTTTCCGCGCGAAGACCCATATCCAGATATGCGTCTGCAACACCTTCAACATCAAGGGCGTGTTCCGGGTGCCGGAAGAGCAACTGGTCTAGGGGAGGCAATTCCTCCACAACCTCCCGCATCAACTCCCCTTGCGCATCGCTTCGCCTTGGCGTTATGGTGAGGCTCGATAAAGCAGGATAAAGCGGAAATTTTTCTTTCCTTTCAATGAAGCAGGAGGAATCGGGGAATGTCGGATAAAGACGTCGTTTTTCTGGGCGGAGCAAGGACGCCGTTCGGCGGTTTTCTGGGCACCTTGAAGGAGAAGTCGGCCACGGAGCTGGGCGCGCTGGCGGCGAAAGAGGCGATGACGCGCTCGGGCGTCACGCCGGAAGATATCGACCACACCGTGGTGGGCAACGTCATCCAGTCGAACTCCGACGGCGTCTACATCGGCAGGCACGTCGCGCTGGCGGCGGGCGTGCCGCTGGAGCGGCCCGGCTACTGCGTGAACCGCATGTGCGCCTCGGGCTTTCAGGCGGTGGTGAGCGGGGCCAAGGAGATCATGACCGAAGACGCCGACGTGGTGCTCGCCGTGGGGGCTGAGAACATGAGCCTGACGCCGCACGTCATCAGAAACTCGAGAACCGGCATGAAGCTCTTCCAGGCCCCGATGGAGGACGGCCTCTACACGGCGCTCACCGATACGATGGCCAACGTGCCGATGGGCATCACGGCAGAGAATCTGGCCGATAAATACGACCTGCACCGTGAAGCAGTCGATGAGTTCGCCGCTCTTAGCCAGGCGCGCGCGCACGACGCCTGGGAGAGCGGGCGGCTGGCGGAGGAGTGTTTCCCGGTCGAGGTGAAAGAGCGCAGAAAGACGATCACCTTCGACCGCGACGAGCACCCCCGGGCGGATTCGAACGAGGAATCGCTCGCGCGGCTCCGGCCCGCCTTCAAGGAAGACGGCGTGGTGACGGCGGGCAACGCGAGCGGCATCAACGACGGGGCGGCGGCGCTGGTCATCTCCTCGCGCGCGGCGGCCGAACGCCTGGGCCGCAAACCCGTCGGGCGGCTCGTCTCCTGGGGCGTCTCGGGATGCGACCCCAAGATCATGGGCATCGGCCCGGCGGAGAGCAGCCGCATCGCGCTCAAAAAAGCGGGCCTCCAGCTCGACGACATGGACCTGATCGAGATAAACGAGGCGTTCTCCGCCCAGTATCTCGCAGTGGAGAAGGAACTCGGCCTCGACCGCGAGAAGACGAACGTGAACGGCGGCGCCATCGCCATCGGCCACCCCGTGGGCGCGAGCGGCGCAAGGCTCACCCTCACCATACTGCACGAGCTCAGGCGCCGAGGCGGGAAATACGGTCTCGCGGGCGCGTGCATCGGCGGCGGCATGGGGCTGTCGGTTATCGTCGAGGCGTACGGGGACTAGGCAGGAAAATTTCGGAGCGTCTCGTGCGCTCGGCGGGTGTGGAACGGAGGAGTTTTTGAGAATGAAAAGCCTGCTTCGTCCGCGTCGTTTCGGGCGAAATAGGTGCTGATTCCAGACACGGACTAAATCCGAATAATTCGATAAAATTAGATAAATTCACGGGGTTTTTCGATAAATTGTTTTCGATTACCCCAAACTTCAGGAATAGGGTGCCAAGCCATTGAATTACAACAACTTGATATATGAAACCGATGGGCCGGTCGCCACCTGCACTTTCAATCGTCCCAAGGCCCTGAACGCCCTGAATACGGAGACGATGGATGAGCTTGCTCACGTGGTATCTGCGTTCAAGAATGATAACAGTCTGAAAGTGTTGATATTAACGGGATCGGGCGAACGCGCTTTCATCGCCGGCGCAGACATCAAGGGCATGGTGGGTCGCCCTCCCCTCAGCGCAAGATGGCTCTCCGAGCATGGCACGAAAATTCTCCGGGAGCTGGAAACCATTGGAAAACCTACGGTTGCGGCGGTGAACGGGTTCGCCCTGGGCGGCGGGTGCGAGGTGGCGATGGCGTGCTCGATCAGGCTCGCTTCGACGAACGCGCTCTTCGGCCAGCCGGAGATCAACCTGGGCATCATCCCGGGCTACGGCGGAACCCAGCGCCTTCCCCGCCTCGTCGGTACGGGCCGCGCGCTGGAAATCCTCATGACGGGCGATCCGGTGAACGCCGAAGAAGCCCACCGCATCGGGCTGGTGAACAGGGTTTGCGAGCCGGACGCCCTGATGGATGAGGCGAAAGCGCTGGCGCAGAAGCTGGTATCCAAGAGCAAACCCGCTATCGAATTGATTTTACAGGCCGTACACGGCGGCCTGGAGGGCGGGCTCGATGAGGGTTTGAGGCTCGAAACGGAGAAGTTCGGCCTGGTGTACAGCACGGAAGACTCCCAGGAAGGCCTCAACGCGTTCATCGAGAAACGCTCCGCCGATTTCCAGGATCGTTGATCTCATGCCCCAAAAGGCCAATTCCACAATGCGGGTGAAGCCCCGAAAGGGAAAGAAAGACAGACGTATTTGGAAAACGCCCGAGCAGAGGCGCCTCGAACGGGACGCCCCGCAAGTCATCCCCATGTACAAGACGCAAAAAGAACTTCGCCTCGATGAAATCCAGAGGTGGATGGACGAGAACCTGCCTCCCACCGGCACGCCCGAATGGGAGGCGCTGTGCACCGGTTGCGGGAAGTGTTGCTACGACAAGGTTTGGGAGGACGACAGGCTGCTTTTATTGACGAGTGCCTGCCCGCAACTCGAGGTCGAGACGAACCGATGCCGCGTATATGCCGAGCGCTTCGAGATAGAGCCGCTGTGCCTGCCGATCGGGCCTGAAATCATCGAAATGGGAGGGCTTCCCGAGGATTGTCCCTACGTCGAGAATTTCCCGGGCTATCGGGGGCCCAAAGTCGTCGACAAGAGTCTGGACGAGATGCAATTCATTCCTGAAAGCCAGCTTCATTAAAGGAGCACGCAGGTTAGACGGCAAATCCTCAAATTTCTCCCGTCACATAGCAAATCCACCACGTTTCGTGTGTTTCACAGCGCCTGAAGCTATCCTGAGTGACGCTTTCCGTGCCATAATCGCCCATCATATTCTGCCTGTTGGGAAATTTCTTGAACCGAATCCTGCATCCCCATTTTGAGTCCAGCGAGCCGTTTTCATCGACTCCGGCGCTCGTTTTTTCCAAACTCGCGCGTTTGCGACGGCTCGCCTGCGGCGGAGCGCGTACCGGGGGCTCATGGTGGCTGGATGGGAGATAAGTTGCTCATAGAAGGTCGACGTTTTGCTTGACGCCATTCACCCCAACGTATTAGCGCTCTGCTGTGCGGCGCTCATCGCCTTCGCCCGCGTATCGCAGCGCTATGCGATTCCGCGCATGAAAATGCATACGGCCAATCTGGTGATGGCTTGCGTGACGACCACACTCGGATGGTTTTTCTACTGGATGGAGGGACCGCTCGGCCGGATACCCTACCAGGGCGTTTTCTGGTTCATGGCGATGGGTTTTTTCGGGAGTTTTCTGGGCAGATATATCAATTTCGTCGCCATCCGCTATACGGGGCTGGCGCGCGCTGCGGTGGTGAGCCAGACCGTTCTCGTGTGGGCGTCGCTTCTGGCCGTTTTCGTATTGGGGGAGAGCATGTCGTTCCAGAAGGCGGGCGGAATCCTGGGCGTCATGTGCGGGGCGAGCCTGCTCGTCTACAATCCCAAAGGAGATATCGGCCGCAGGATACCGCTCCACTACTATGTGATACCCATGGTGTCTGCGCTGATGTATGCATTTGCGCATCTGGTGGGAAAATTCGCGTTCGAGTGGATTTCCTCCTCGGCTTTCGGCATGGCGGTCGCCAACACGACTTCTCTCACGCTCCTGCTGGGGACGATGCCCTTCGCGCAGAGCCAAGGGGATCCGGGCAAGAATGGTGACAGGAAAGGGTTTTTCGTCCTTCTTCTGGGAGCCGCACTGCAAGGGTGCGGTATTTTCTTTTTCTGGTCCTCGGTAAAGCTCGGCGAAATCACCCGCGTCATCCCTTTGACCCGCCTGTCCGTTTTGTTGATCATCTTTCTCTCCTGGCTATTGTTCCGGCAGCAGGAAAACGTGACGTGGCGTGTCGTCGTGGGGGCGTTGATTGCGCTTCTGGGCGCGTTCGCCATCGTGACGGGAAGTTAAGCATTGCTCGACTTCATCCATCCCAACATCCTGGCGCTCATCGCCGCCTGCTTCATCGCTTCAGCGCGCACGCTGTACCGCGCCGGCGTGGCGCGCCTGAGCCCGGTTGTGATGAACGTATTCATGCTTGCTGTACAGCTATGCTTCGGCGCCATGTTCTATCACCTGGAAGGCGGCGTGGCGGATTGGCCGCTCGGGGGGCTGCTCTGGTTCGCCGCCATGGGGATATCCGGCTCCTTCGTCGGACGTTATCTCAGCCTTGTCGGCATGAAGCTGGTGGGACTGGCGCGGTCTTCGATCGTCACTCAAACCAGCCTCGTATGGGCGTCGTTGTTTGCGGTGGCTTTTGCGGGCGAGCGGATGACGTGGCTCATTGCGCTCGGAACGCTGACCATCTTGGCGGGGTCGATTCTGCTGGTCTATGAAAAAGGCGAGGTTCAAAGACGCATTCCCTTGTATTACTACCTGGTTCCTTTGGGTACGGCCGTTTTGTTCGCGATGACGCACCTGTTCGGCAAATTCGGGCTGCAGATTATCAAGTCCGCCTCTCTGGGCATGACGGCAGGCAGCATAACGGCGTTTTGCCTCGCGCTGCTTGTCCTGCCTTTATCCGTGGAAGGGAGGGCGCCCAAATCCTGGGATAAAAAGGGGCTCCTGGCCGTCTTGGGCGGCGCATGTTTGAACGCCATGGCCGCCTTTTTCTTCTGGTCGTCCATAAAAACGGGGGAGATTGTTCAGATCATTCCCCTGAATCGCCTCTCGGTTCTGCTCATCATTTTTCTGTCATGGGTGTTTTTCAGGAAACAGGAGGCGGTGAACCTGCGCGTCGTCATCGGTGGTCTCTTGTCCGTCGTCGGCGCCGTTGGTGTCGTTTTGGGTAAATAGGATTCCGAACAAGGGGCCGATGTGGGCTGGAGAATACGGTCTTCCTCGTTTCTCGTTTACAATGCTGATAAGGTAGGCTTACAAACGGTTTTCAAGAATTCATTTGTATGAGAGGCGGCATCATGGTGGAAATCGGCATCATCGTGGCCCTGACGCTCAAGGGCACGTATATCGGCGACTACGAGAAGCTGAGGGAAATCGCCCGGGAGGCGGAGAGGCTCGGCATCGATTCTCTATGGCATTGCGACCATTTCGTGACGCTCGACCCCGCCTCCTACGGGAGTCAGACGGGCTTCGGCGCCCAGGATGAGAAGGAACAATCCGCCGATACCGCGATTCTGGAGCCCTGGACGACCTTGGCCGCTCTCGCGCGAGACACGGAACGCTTGCGACTGGGCACGCTGGTGTCGTGCGTGGGATACCGCCCGCCGGCCATGCTGGCGAAGACGGCGGCCACGGTGGACGTCATCAGCAAGGGCCGGGTGGATTTCGGGATTGGCGCGGGCTGGATAGAAAACGAATATCATTCTTTCGGCTATCCCTATCCGAATGCCGCCGTGCGAATAGAACAATTGGAAGAAGCCATTCAACTGATTCGAGCGATGTGGACCGAATCCGCCCCCCATTTCGAAGGCGGGTATTTTCAGATCCAAAACGGGGCTTGCGACCCGCCGCCGGTGCAAAAGCCGCACCCGCCGATCTGGACGGGAGGCGAAGGAGCAAAACTGCTCGATGTTTCGGCCCGCCAGGCGGACGGCTACAACTGCCGCTGGTGGACGCCTGAGCAGTTTCTGGAAAAAAGACCCGTCATCGAGGCCGAATGCAAAAAGGCGGGCAGAGACCCCGACGCGATAAGAGCGTCTCTCATGGTCATGGTGATCCCCGAAAATGACAGGGCGGTGGCCAGGGCGGCCCGTGAGAAGCTGAGCGTCATCCCGGAATCGGGGAGCGTCTACGGAACGCCCGATGACTGCGTCGCGCGTCTCAAGGAATATCCAAAAGCGGGCGTGGAGCACATCCTCGTCACCATCCCTGACCTGGATACCAACCCGCACAGGCTGGCCCTTCTGGGAGAAGAGATCATCCCGGCGCTCCAGGCGGGTGGAGGATAACGAGCTTGTCTATCGTCACGCACACGGAATTAACGGAAAAAGAGGCGCTACTCCAGGCAGAAGCCCGTGAGTTCGCTCAACAAAAGCTCGTCCCCGGCGCCCTGGAGCGCGACCGGGACGCCGCGTTTGCTCTCGATCTGTACAAAGAGGCGGCGGAGGCGGGGTTCATCGGCGTCAAAATACCCGAGAACCTGGCTGGACGCGGCCTCGGGTTGTTCGAGGAATGCCTCGTCCTGGAGGAGCTGGCCGGTGGGGATCCGAGTTTCGCCCTCACAATCAGCATCTCGGCGGGCTTGTGCGGCGGCCATTTGCTGCATCATGGCTCGGATGCGCAGAAAGAAAGCCGCATTCCTGAACTCACGAAAGGGGCGATAGGCGCGTGGGCGATCACGGAGCGGGTCGCAGGCAGTCATGCGGCGGCTCTCGAGTGCGAGGCCAGGAGGGAAGGGGACGCCTACGTCATCAACGGCGGGAAAATGTTCGTCACGCAGGGCATGGCTTTTGAAAGCATGGTCATCTTTGCGCGCACGGCGGAGGGAAAAGACGGGATCAGCGCATTTTTGATAGAACAGGACGATCAGGGGCACAGAAGCGTGCCGCTCGCACAGACTCTCGGGATGCGTTCGGCGGGCACGGCGGAAATCTTCTTTGAGAATTGCGAGGTTCCGGCGGAGCGCCTCATCGGGGAAGAGGGGACCGGTCTGCGGCAGGCGATGCAGGTTCTGAACGACGGGAGGGTCGTGCTGGGCGCGATGTGCGTCGGCATCGCGCAGGCGTCGCTCGATGCGGCGGCAGACCATGCCCAAAAGCGCGAGGCGTTCGGCAGGCCGGTTTCCGATTTCGCCGGTCTGCGCGGGCTGATGGCCGAGAGCGCCATCGACATCGCCACTGCGCGCGAGATGGTCGTCGCTGCCGCGAAAATCCGCGACGCGGGAGGAGACAACAGGGAAGAGGTGGCCATGGCGAAACTGTTCGCCTCGGAAGCCTGTCTTCGCGTATGCGACAGGGGCATACAGATTCATGGCGGGTATGGCTATATCGCGGAAACGCCAGCCGGGATGTTCTGGCGCGACGCCCGGGTGTTCACGCTCGGGGAAGGCACGAGCGAGGTTCACCGGAATCTCGTATCTCGGTATCTGTTCGATTCCTGAAGGCCACATCTTTGCTTAGAAATAACTTGACAATACACCCATAACCTTCTGTTTAATAATAAAATATGGATAAGAGAAACAAAATTCAAATTCCCCAGATACTGGACGGTATGGTTCGCCCCGCCGCCAGGCTCATCACGTTGGTGGAAGACAACGACCCGCTCGCGAAACCCATTCTGCAGGAACTGTATCTGAAAGGCGGAAAAAGCCTGGTCATCGGCATCACGGGCCCTCCCGGTGCGGGCAAGAGCACGCTTTCCGATCAGCTGATCGCCCACTATCGCGCCCAGGACAAAAGGGTCTGCGTCATTGCCGTGGACCCGACGAGCCCGTTCACGGGCGGCGCCATTCTGGGCGACCGCATCCGGATGGGCAGGCACAACACGGACCCGAAAGTCTTCATCCGCAGCATGGCCACGCGCGGCCATCTGGGCGGACTCGCCCGCGCGACCGGAGACGCGCTCTGCGTCATGGACGCCATGGGCTGGGACGTCGTGATCATCGAGACGGTGGGCGTGGGGCAGGGGGAGGTGAACATCATGCAGTGTGCGGACGTGGTCGTTTTGCTTCAGACGCCCGGAGGCGGGGACCACATTCAGGCGGCGAAGGCGGGGATCCTGGAGATCGGCGATATTTTCGTCGTAAACAAGGCGAAGCGGGACGGCGCGGACCGCACGGTGAAGGAAATCGAGGAAATGCTGGACTTCAAGTCTCATCCCGGCGAGGCGGGTTCCTGGAGGCCCCCCGTTCTGAAGACGGAAGCGCTCACGGGCGAGGGGACGGAAGAGCTGGCCGCGCAGATCGAGGCGCGCATGGCCTTCTTGCAGGAACATCCCGATGAGGCCGGTCGCCTGGGGCGCGAGCGAGCCCGCATCACCCTCGCAGAGGTGATGAAGGAACTCGCGGTGGAGCGCATGGGAGACGGCGTGAAAGGCGGGCGGGAGCTGGATGAACTCCTGGACGCCATCGCCGCGCGAAGGGTAGACCCCTACAGCGCGGCAGAGAAGATACTGGGCGCATGAGGAGAAAGCCATGAAGGATGGGCGGGCGTTCCGGATCGTGTTGAGCACGGCGGGTTCCGAGGAGGAGGGCGCGCGGATTGCAAGATCATTGCTCGAGCGCAAGCTGTGCGCCTGCGTCAATCTGGTGCCGGAAATCCGCAGCCTCTATCGCTGGGAGGGGGCGGTTCAGGATGATGCGGAAGTCCTGCTCATCATGAAGACCACACGGGATAAATTGCAGCCCCTCTCCGAACACCTGGCGGAAATCCACAGCTATGACGTGCCCGAAGTGCTGGCCTTGGCGGTCGACAAGGGCAGCGCGTCCTACCTCGAATGGCTGGCGGAGAACTGCGCCGACTAACGCGCCTTGTTTCCCCGCTTCGTTTTTTGATAGGGGAGGCTGTATTCAGAGAATCGAGAGATATTTGTTGAGCTCGAAATCCGAGACGTGGGCGCGGTAGGGCGCCCATTCGAGTTTTTTGTTCTCGATGAATTTATCGAACAACTGGTTTCCGAACACGCCTTTCAGGAAATCGCTCTGCTCGGCCAGCATCGTGGCCTCCCGCAGGTTCCCCGGCAGGCTTTTGATGCCTTGTTTCTTGCGCTTCTCCTCGCTCATCTCGAACACGTTCTCCTCCACGGCGGGGACAGGAGGGAGCCCCTCTTCGATACCGGCGATTCCGGCCGCCAGCATGCAGGCGAACGCCAGATAGGGGTTGCACGCCGAATCCGGCGAGCGCAATTCGATTCGCGTGTCGGATTCCATCCCCTTGCGCGTGCTGGGGATGCGGATCAGATCGCTGCGGCTCTTGTGCGCCCAGGTGACGTAGGCGGGCGCCTCGAAGCCGGGGACGAGTCGTTTATAGCTGTTCACCCATTGGTTGAGGACGAGCGTCATCTCGGGAACGTATTTCAAGAGGCCGGCGATGAACGCCTGGCACGTATCCGAGAGGCCGCCGGGCTTTTCCGGGTCGTGGAACGCGTTCTCCGAACCCTGGAACAGGGAGAGATGGGTGTGCATCCCGTTTCCGTTTTCTGCGGACAAGGGTTTCGGCATGAAGGTGGCGTAGACGCCGTGCCGCATGGCGACTTCCTTCACCACGAGCCGGTAGGTCATCGCGTTGTCCGCCATGGTGAGCGCATCGCCGTAGCGCAAATCGATTTCATGCTGGCTGGGCCCGACCTCGTGATGGCTGTATTCGACGCCGATCCCCATTTTCTCGAGGTTCAAAACCGTCTCGCGTCTCAGGTCGCTCGCGATGTCCAGGGGCGTGAGGTCGAAATATCCGCCCTGATCGAGCGTTTCAATCGGCAGTTCGGGGGATTTGAAATAATAGTGCTCGTATTCCACGCCCGCGTAAAACGTGAACCCCTTCTGCGCCGCGCTCTGGAGCGTGCGCCTGAGCACGAAGCGCGGGTCGCTTGTATAAGGATTGCCGTCCGGGTCCTTGATGTCGCAGAACATTCTCGCGACGGCCCCGCCGTCCTGCGGGCGCCAGGGCAGCACGCAGAAAGTCGTCGGATCGGGGTGGGCGAACATGTCGCTCTCCTCGATGCGCGCGAAGCCCTCGATGGCGGCTCCATCGAAAAGATGGCCCTCATAAAGCGCATTTTCCAATTCTTCGATGGTGATGGCGAAACTCTTCAGGAACCCCAGGATGTCGGTGAACCACATGCGGATGAAGCGCACGCCGAGTTCGCGGGCCTGGTTGATTACGAATTCGCGGTCTTTATCATCGAATGCGTCAGGCATGATGTACTCCAGTTGAGCCGGTGCTGCCCGGAAAGGCAATTCAGCGTATATCGTTAATGTTTCGCGCCGGTTTCGTGCCGGCGTTTTTTCATGGCCCCGAAAGAAGCTGCCAGGGTCTCCGGCCTCACGGTGATTCTCCGATAAACTTGTACCCGACTCCCCGCACCGTGGAAATGAACGAATATCCCCTGACTTCGATTTTCGAGCGAATCCGGCGAACGTGAACGTCGACAGTCCGCGGACCGCCGAGATAGTCGATCCCCCAGACGAGGTTCAGGAGCTGTTCCCTGTCGAAGACGCGCTCGGGGTTGTTGATGAGATGTTTCAAAAGCTCGAATTCGCGGTAGGTCAGGTCTATCAACTCGCCGTCGAGCCTGATCTCGTAGCGGCTCTCGTCCAGCGTCAAACCCTTGCTCTTGAGGGTGCGCCCCCCTTCGGCGTCCTGGGCGGAGCCGTGGCAAAGGTTGCGGACGCGATACAAAAGCTCTTCCTCCCGGACGGGTTTTACGAGAATGTCATCGGCTTCGGTGGGCGTGCGAACGACGGCGAGGCGGTCCGGCTCGAGGAGCAGGAGAATCGGCAGCGTGGTCCAGTTTTTCATTTCCGCCACTTTCGGGAGTGCCGGGGCGTCATCGAGCAGGATGAGGGCCAGGCCCCTGGCGCGCACTTCCTGTAAGGCCGTGGTTTCATCCTGCACCATTTTGCAGAAATGGCCTTCACGCCTCAGGGCGCGCCCGAGCGCGTCCGCGAATCCGTTGTCCGCCGTGTAAATCAGTAAATTCGCCAATCCCGTTCCCCGTCCACGATAGGGGGTCAACAAAAGTGCAATTTATACAGCGAGTTGAGGTGTGAAGAAAAGGGGAGTTTTATATGCGCGCGATCTTGTTCGTCATGTCGATCAGGCTGTCGAGGTTGTGGGCCGCCAGAAATTCATCGCAATAGGGCAGGGCCGTTCTCATTCCCCTGTCGATAGGGCGGTAGCCGGGGCTGCCCAGAAGAGGATTGAGCCAGAAGAGCTTGTAGCAGATTTTCTTGAGGCGGTTCATTTCCTCCGCCAGCGTATCCGTATCGCCCCGGTCCCAGCCGTCCGATATGATGATGACGATGGTGCGGCTGTTCAGGATGGTCCTTCCGTATTCGTAATTAAAAGTTTTGAGGCAGTTGCCGATCTGCGTGCCGCCGCTCCAGTCGTGCACCTCCATGGAGAGGCGCTTGAGAGCGGTGTTGACGTCCTTGTGGCGCAGATAGGGCGTGGCGTCCGAAAGGCGCGTGCTGAAGACGAACGTGCGCAGCGATTTGATCTCGTTCTGCAGGCTGTAGAGAAACTGAATCAGAAACTGGCTGTAGCTGTCCATCGACCCCGATACGTCGCAGATCAGCACGATCTGGGTTTTTTGTATCTTCCTTCTCCGGCGGAAGAGCTTCAGCACCTCGCCGCCCGAGCGGACGCTCCTCTTCACGCTTCGCCTCATGTCGATTTCGGGAGAACGCATGTCGGGCCGTTTGCGCCGGCTGATTTTGGTGGCGAGCTTGGGAACGAGCTTTGCGATGAGGCGCCTGAGTTCGGCGACCTGATCCATGTTCAGCGCGGAGAAATCCTTGTCCGATATGACTTCGGCGGGGCTGTAGGAGGGCACGCCCTCGTCGTCGTCTCCCTGCTCGCCGGGTTCGGCGGCGCTTTCCACGTCGTCTTCAGACGGAAGCCCCGGGTTTTCCTGTCCTTCGCCCTCGGCGTCCGATTCGCCTTCTTCCGATGAACCGCCTCCTTCGCTGGCCTGCCCTTCGCCTTCTTCCTCGAACTGGGTGTCTACCTGCACCGATTCGTCGCCCGTGTAAGGGTTTCCTTCCTCATCGAACCAGTACTGCCGGAATACGGCGTCGAAGATCATGCTCTCATCCTGGCTGGAGATGAGATTCGACTTGCTGGCGATATAGATGTTGTCGAGATTGGTGGCCTCGAGCGAGTCGAAGCATCGGAACACGTCGATGATGCGGCCCGAAGTTATCTTGAGACCCGCGCGCCTGAGGATTCGGCAAAAGCCGATCATTTCGCCTTTCAGGCCCCGGCCTTTTACGCGGATCCGGCGCTTGGGAAGAGTGCCCTGTACGATGGGACGGATGGAGGTTGCCATGGATTGCCCGGATCAGGCGTCGGGAGCGAGTTGCGCCGTCGCCACCATGCTGTCGAGACCGTCACTCTCCACGCGCTTGATGTCGTCCTGGTATTTCAGGATGCAGCCGATGGTCTCCCGCACGGCGTCGGCGTCGAGTTCATTGCGGTGCAGCGCGAGAAGCGCTTGCGCCCAATCGAGCGATTCGGCCACGCCGGGGCGCTTGTAGAAATCCATCTGCCTCGCCTGGGTCATGAAGCGCGAAATCTGCTCCGCCAGACGGTCGCTGACACCGGGCACCTTCGTCGTGATGATCTCCACTTCTTTCTCGAAGGAGGGGTAGTCGACCCAAAGATACAGGCAGCGGCGCTTGAGGGCGTCGTGGATCTCGCGCGTCCGGTTGCTGGTGAGCACCACCAGGGGTTTGCTGACCGCCTGAACGGTCCCCATCTCCGGTATCGTAATCTGGTAGTCGGAGAGGATTTCCAGCAGGAACGCCTCGAACTCCTCGTCCGAGCGGTCGATTTCATCAATGAGCAAAACAACAGGCTTTTCTTTCGAGCGCAAAAGCGCGCGGAGAAGGGGCCGTTCTATCAGGTACTGCTCGCTGAAGATGTCTCTCTCGATCTGCTTCGCGTCCGAATCCCTGCCTTCCTCCATCTTGATGTGGAGGAGTTGCTTCGCGTAGTTCCACTCGTAGAGAGCCGAGTTCGCGTCGAGACCCTCGTAGCATTGCAGGCGGATGAGCTCGGTATCCATCGCGCTGGCGAGCACTTTTGCGAGTTCCGTTTTGCCGACCCCGGCTTCTCCCTCGAGGAAAAGGGGTTTTTCCAGTTTCGTAGCCAGGAAGAGGGTGGTCGCCAGCGTTCTGTCGGAGATATAGTCGAGTTTTCTGAACGACTCCTGAACGTCTTCGACGTCCGTGAATCCCTGTCCAGAACCCTTTTTCTTTTTGGTCGAGTTGGATGAGGCAGTCACGCTCATTTACCTTTTCCTTTCTTCGAGGAAAGTTCTTCAGCCGCGGCCTCGATAGCGTCGATAATCTTCACGTAGCCGGTGCAGCGACAAAGATTGCCCGCGATGCCGGCCTTGATCTCATGCCGGCTGGGATTCGGGGTGAGGTCGAGCAACTCCTTCGCGGCGACTATCATTCCCGGCGTGCAGAAACCGCACTGAATGGCGCCGTGCTCGATGAATTTCACCTGTATCGGGTGGAGGTTGTCCACCGTCCCGATGCCCTTCACGGTGGTGATCTCACGGCCTTCCGCCTGGACGCCGAGCGCGCAGCAGGCGTTCATCGCCAGACCATCCAGAAGAATCGTGCACGCGCCGCAGTCGCCCGCCTCGCAGCCGTTTTTCACCTCGGTGAAGCCCAGGTCGCGCAGCAGATACAGCAAACTGGTGTGCGCGGGCGCTTCGGTGTTGACTTCCTGGCCGTTCACCGAGAACGAAATGGGCAGCTTCTTGGGCGGCACGTATGCGGGTGTGCTCGATTTTCCGGTTCGCTTCGATTTGCTTGTTGTAGCCATCTTCAAGGGTTCTCCAATGAAATACGCAAGAGACGATGAAGTCTTTAGTCGTTGTCCTGTGAAATATCCAGCGCCTGACAGATAAGGCGACGGGGCAGCACCTCGCACATCAGCTTGCGGTATTCCGCCGATGCCCGGATGTCGTCAATGGGCGCCGCCACGGCGGCGCAGGCCTCAGCGGCCTTCTGGGCCAGTTCGAGGTCCACCACGTTGCCTTCGAGGATCTTCTCGGCCTCGTAGCACCGGATCGGGGCGGCCGTAACGGAGCCCAGCGAAATGCCCGCCTCCTCCACCTTCTTGCGCCTCACTTTCAGCACAACCGCCACGCCCACCACGGTGATGGCCATGGCGTTTCTGCGGGCGAGTTTGTAATAGCCCCACTTGTGGTTCCTGCCGGGGGAGGGGAAGGTCACGGCGGTGATCAACTCATCGGACCGGATGGCCGTTTGCCGGTATCCGGTAAGGAATTTATCCAGGTCGACCGTCCTTCTGCCCTTTTCGCTGGCGAGCCTCACCTTCGCCTTGAGGGCGAGCAGGGGTGGAACGGCGTCGGCCGCAGGCCCCCCGTCGATGATGTTGCCGGCCACCGTGGCGCGGTTGCGGATGATCGGCCCTGCGAATTTCTCCGACATCGCCGCCAGAATGGGCGCCTCCCTGAGGATGGTCTTGTCGGTCAGAAAATCCGTCATCGTCGTGAGGGCGCCCATTTTCACTACGCCCTTGGACGAGGATATCCCCTGCAGTCCGGAGATCCTCATCAGGTCGATGACGACTTTGGCCGGCCCATCGTGCTGGTGCCTCAGGTCGGGCAGGAAGTTGGTGCCACCGGCAATAAATTTTGTGCTTCTGCCTTTTGCCGCTTTTAAGGCCGCCGATATGCTTGTCGGCGCAACGAAATCAAAACCACGCATAGACGGAAATTCTCCTCAATCTTCTGAATGAAAAAATAGCAACGCCTGTCTTGAAAACTGAAAACGATGCCGGATCATACCCGACAGAAGGGGACAAGGAAAACGCCGGGAGTGACGTAGCCGGCCAGCGTCCCCCGGAGAACTGGCCGAGCAAGTAGCTCTCACTCTCATACGGGCGGAGCCTACCCTACCAACTGCCCCGCTTTCCCGTCAAGCGAAACAGCCCTTGCGGGCCAATTTGCGCAAAGCGTAAGATTCGCTGTAAAAGTAGCATTTTTCAACAGTTGAAGGTAGTCCGCATGAACGAGACTGGCGAAGCCATGAAGAGCGCAAGCGCGAAACCCGTACGCCTCGCCCTGGCGAATCTGGGGTGCAAGCTCAATCACGCGGAAGGCGAAGCCATGAAGCACCTCTCCGCCGGGGCAGGTTTCGAACTCGTTCCGTTTGGTGAGGAAGCGGACGTCTACGTCGTCAACAGTTGCACGGTCACGGCCGAAGCCGACCGTGAGGGCAGGCGTCTGGCGCGGCGGGCGCGGCGGATTGGCGGCCCGGACGCCCGGGTCGTCATCGCGGGATGTTCCGCGCAGGCGAACACGGAGAGAATGCTGATCCCCGAAGCCGATCTCCTGCTCGGCAACAGGGAAAAGCTGAGGCTCCCCGATGAGCTTGCCAGGCCCCGGCTGAGAGATGAAATGCCCGAAGTGCGGGTTTCTCCCATCGAGGAAAGCCCTGAAATCGAGAGCGTCGTCCTGCCCCAGTTCGGCAGCCGGACGCGGGCGTACCTCAAGGTGCAGGACGGGTGCAACTTTTCCTGTTCTTTCTGTGCGACGACCATCGCGCGGGGGGCGAGCCGCTCGCTGGATGTGGATTCATGCGTGGAGCACGCCGATACCCTCCTCTCGGGCGGGCACGAGGAACTGGTGCTCACGGGAATCCACCTCGGTGCATACGGCAGGGACAAGAAGCCCCGCAGCACCCTGAGCCGTCTGGTGAGCCGGTTGCTCGGGATAGAAAGAAATTTCCGCCTCAGGCTCTCCTCCGTGGAGCCGGGGGAATTCACGCGCGAGCTCATCCGCGTCGTCGCCGGCGAGGCGTACGGTGCGGGTTCATCGAACGGGGGAAGCTACGTCTGCCGCCATTTCCACATACCCGTCCAGAGCGGGGACGATGAAACGCTCGCGGCGATGAACCGCAATTACACCGCCGCGCGCTGCGCGAGCCGGTTCGATGAAATCGCGAAGAAAATAGACGGGGCGTGCCTCGGCGGGGATTTCATCGTCGGTTTTCCCGGCGAGAGCAAAGAGGCGTTCGAACGGACCATGGAATGGGTGCGGGAATCTCCTCTGGCGTATCTGCACGTTTTCCCCTATTCGCCGCGCGAGGGAACGGCGGCCATCGAATTGTCCGGGCAGGTTTCAAAAACCGAGCAAAAGGCCCGCGCGCGCTCTCTCCAGGAATTGGGGCGGAGGAAATGGGCGGCGTTCGTCTCCTCACAAACGGGGCGGGAAACGGACGTGTTGTTCGAGAGCCGCCGCACGGAAGACGGCTTTCTCACGGGCTTGTCGGACAACTACATCCGCGTGTTGGCGTCCGGGCCTGACGAGTGGATAGGCCGCAAGGTTCGGATGCGGCTCGCGCCCTTGCCCAAGAAGAATGGATTTGCCCGCATCGCCGCAAGGTCGGATGCCTTATGGGGGGAGTTTACGCCATGACGGACGAACAATCGCGCCCGAATCCTTTTCACGAGGGCGCGCCCGATTACGAAGAGGAAAGCGACGCGCAGCCTATCGTCACGCTCCTCACGGATTTCGGCAGCGATGAGCACTACGTCGGCGTGATGAAGGGCGTCGTGATGGCGGTAAACCCGGTGGCCCGCATCGTCGATATTTCGCATTCCGTCAAGCCATATGACGTTAAGGCCGCGTCGTTGATCCTGGGCTCCTCGTCGCATTATTTTCCGCGCGGGACGATTCACGTGGCGGTCGTGGACCCGGGCGTGGGCAGCAGCCGAAGAGGAGTCATCGCGGCCACGGAAAACTATTATTTCGTGGGGCCGGACAACGGCCTGTTCTCCTGCGTGTATGACGACCCGCTCTACATGTGGACGAGAGAACTGGAAGAGGACGCGTTTTTCCTGAACGAGGTGAGTTCCACTTTCCACGGCAGGGACATCTTCGCCCCCGTTGCGGGACATCTCTCCTGCGGGGTTCCGCCTGAGGATTTCGGCTCCGTCATCACCGACCCGGTGCATTTCGATTTCCCGGCGGTGGAATTCGAGGACGCCGACACCATCTCCGGCGAGGTCATCTACGTCGATCATTACGGGAACCTGGTAACGAACATCGACACCACGACTTTCTGGCGTTTCGAATATGGAGAAGACGACGACGCGCACCTGCCGATCATCGAAATCGGCGGCCACGTGATCAACGGGGTGAGCGAATACTACCAGGCGGTGAAGGCGGGCGACCTCGGGGCGCAGTTCAACAGCTGGACGCGGCTGGAGATTTTCGTGCCCGAGGGAAACGCCGCGCAGTTCCTGGAAGCGGGGGTCGGCGAAAAGGTAAAGGTGCATATGAGGCACATGAGACTGTAGTCACGGTTTATCAACCGGCTCCGGCGCCATTCGCCCGGAGCCAAAGGAGAGAGAGCATGGATAACGCCCCTGTGCGGTTCACGGTGTACAGCGATTTCTTGTGACCCTGGTGCTTCAACTCGGCCGTGCGCCTGAAGAAGGTAAAAGAAGAATATGGCGACAAAGTAGATATTCAGTACCGGGTTTTCATGCTGAGACCCGAGCCGGACCCCACGGCGGTCTTTAACGATTACCGCAGAAACCACTGGACGAACGCGAACTCACAACCCGATTCCGGCGATTTCACCCTGTGGGAGAGCGAAGAGGAGTTTCCGAACTGCTCGATGCCGTCTGCGGAAGCGGGGCTGGCCGCGAGGTTCCAGGGGCCCGAGGAGTGGGAGAAATTCCACGACAACCTTCTGGCCGCCTTCTTCACGGAGAACCGCAACATCTCGGACCCCGAGGTGGTGAGCGACGTGGCCGAGGAAAGCGGGCTGGACATGGACAGATACCGCGACGCTCTCGAAAGCGGGGGCTTGAAGGAAAAGGCCGTCAAGGAATACATGGAGGCCACGAATCTGGGCATCACGGGCATTCCCTCCGTCGTCGTGAACGACAAAGCGGTCATGGTCGGCGCGGTGCCTGCGGAACAATACAGATACGTCATCGACAGCATCCTCGAAACCGGCGATTTGCCCGACCGCCCGCCCGGCGAGCTGCCCGTCGCGGACTGAAAAGGGTCCCTGGATGCGCGAGGAAACGAGGAGTCTCTCTTCTGAATCTCTCTGACCTCAAAGGCTGCATAACCGACGTTCCGGGTTTTTATCTCGGCCACGCGCAAGACGAGGCGGCCAGGACGGGTGTATCCGTGGTGCTTTGTCCTCCCGGAACCGTCGGGGCCTGCGAGTTGCGCGGCACGGCGACGGCCACGCGCGGGATGGATGCGCTGCGCGCCGAGCACCTGGTCGGAGGCGTGGACGCCATCGTTCTGACGGGAGGGAGCGCATTCGGGCTGGCTTCTGCCGACGGCGTCATGGCTTTCCTGGAAGAACGGGGGAGGGGATTTCCCACCGGACGATTCAACGTGCCCACGGTCGCCGCCGGCGTGCTGTTCGATCTCCATTTCGGCGACGGCCGGGTTCGCCCGGACGCCGCGATGGGGCAAGTTGCGTGCGAGGCGGCCTCGAACGAAGAAGGCCCCCAGGGGAGCGTGGGCGCGGGCATGGGCGCCACGATCGGGAAACTCTTCGGCCAGGAGCGCGCCATGAAGGGCGGCGTCGGCACGGCGAGCGCGAAGCTGCCGGGGGGCGGCGTCGTGGGCGCGATTGCAGCCGTGAACGCCTTCGGCGGGGTGTATGAGCCCGGGACGGGAAATCCCGTTGCCGGCCCCAGGGCAATGCCCCCCGAGAAAGGCATCGTGGATACGGAAGAGCACCTGAGAATCCACGGAAGGCCTTTCGAGGGATTCTCCAACACTTCAGAGAACACGACCTTGGTCGCCGTGGCGACGAACGCCCGGCTCACGAAAACAGAAACCCACAAACTCGCCCAGCTGGCGACGAACGGGCTCATCCGCACCGTTCGCCCCTCCTACACCACGGTGGATGGGGATATGGTTTTCGCCCTCTCCCACGGGGAGCGCGAGGCGGCCCTCGACGTCGTGGGGGCGGCGGCGATTGAAGCCGTCGGGCATGCGATATGCCGCGCCGTGATGGAGGCCGACGGGGGAGGCATCGTTCCCGCCTGGCGAGACCTGCCCGCTTCGCAATGACCTCTCATGCGGAAAAACCGTCCTGGAGACTCGGCGATTATTTCGATCTGAGCGTCATCGGCTTGACCCACGGGCTGAGCGACGGGTTCTCCAACATGCTCGTTCCCGTTCTCGCGCTCATCGTCATGGATCTCGACCTCTCACCCTTCGAAGTGGGGGCTTTGCTCAGCGCTTTCAGTCTGGGGCAGATGATCTTTCAATACCCGCTCTCCATACTGGCGGATAATACGGGCAGAAGAAAGCTGATGCTCCTGGTGGGCATGGGCCTCTCCGCCGCGTCTTTCATCGCGATGATGTGGGTGAGCCGCTTCTTGCCGATGTGCGTCCTGGCGTTTCTGGCGGGCGCGGGAAATTCCGTCTACCACCCTTGTGGAACCGCGCTGGCGGCGAATCGCTTCGAGCGCGACCGCGCATTCGCCATTTCCTGGCACAGCCTGGGCGGCAACCTCGGAACCAGCATTCTTCCGCTGGCCCAGGCGGCCGTGGCGGCGGCGGCCGGCTGGCGCGCGGCGGTCGGCGCCTGCGCGGCCCCCGCCATTGCGCTCCTCCCCCTGGTGAACGCGCGGTTTGTCGAGGGAAAGGGCGAGAGCGAACGTGAGGCGGGAAAAGCGGCGGAACTGAAGGTTTTCTCCATCGTAAAGCGGGTCGTGGAGAACAGGAACACGGTGTGGCTGGCGGCGACCTACACCTTGCGCGGCATGTGCACCAAGGGAATGATTGGTTTTCTCCCCCTGCTGGCGACCTCGAAGCTGGGGATGACCACGGCGCAAATCGGCGTGGCCGTATCGCTCCATTTCGGTTTCGGCATGTTGGCCAAACCGCTGATGGGCATCCTGTATAACCGCTGGGGGGCGCGGGCCGCCCTGTTCTGGCCCATGACGCTGCTGGGGGTCTTCGTTCTCGCCCTGCCGTTCATAGGGTGGCGAACGGGTTTTTATATCCTCTCCGCATTGACCGGCGTCGTCGGGTTCGTGAGCCCGATTATCCTCACCGCGGCGGCGGATTTCTCGGAAAAGGACATTCTGGCTTCATCCGTCGGCTTTATCTATACCTGCCACGGCTTGAGTTTCCTCGCCCCACTGCTGGGCGGCTGGCTCGCCGGGCAGGTGAATCTGGATGCGAGCTATTTCTGTTTTGCGATCATGAGCTGGCTGGCCGTTTCGACATCGATGCAATTAAGAGGCAAAAAGCAGATATCCGATAACCCGGGGAGAGAGACGACATGACGCGAGAGTATTTCAAGGGAACCTGGCAGCAGGATCGCTCGTTTTCGCCTGCGGTGAAGACGAAGGGCGGCGAGCACGTCTGGCTGGCCGGCGTGGGGGCGTGGCGCGACGAGCAGGGGAACGTATTGGCGGGGGATTTCGACGCGCAGGTGCACGCCACTTTCCGCCAGATCGAGCGCACGCTTGAGCGGGCGGGCGGGAAGCTGCAGGACATCGTGACGATGACGGTGTTCATTCTCGACGGGGCGAACGGGGACAGGTTCGTCGAGCTCAGAAAGCAGTATTTTCCGGACGGATATCCCGGCAGCGCGTTGATCACGACGGCCGGCTTCGCAAAGCCGGAGATGATGGTCGAGATACAGGCCATCGCCGTCATCGGCGAGGAATAGGGAAGGGGGGCGCGAAACCCCATATTTGCCGCTTCATCTAAAGGATGCTAATCTCGCGAAACTATTGAATCGCTTCTGGATGGTGAGCGGGCGTCGCGTTATTCATGATACGTCTGACCTGTGGCCCTCATTCGCGCGGCGAATCATCTCGTCATCCGAACGAAGCGCATGCAGCCGCTTTCTCGACGGGAATCTTTGTATCCATGTCTTCTTCCGATAACGGCACGAATCCGACATTGCGCCTCCAGGGCATCGGAAAATGGTTCGGCTCCCTGCATGTGCTCGACGACATCGACATCGACGTGAAGACGCAGGAGATCCTGACCGTCCTCGGCCCCAGCGGGTGCGGGAAGACGACGCTTCTTCGCATCGTGAACGGACTCATTCTCTGCGAGAGGGGCGAGGTTTCCTTCAAGGGCGAGGTGGTGGACGGCCCGAGGCCCGAGATGGCCATGGTGTTTCAGAATTTCGGGCTTTTCCCCTGGAAGCGCCTGGATCAGAACATCGGCTACGCGCTCAGGATACAGGGCAAGGAGAAGGGCGAGATCGACCGTCTCGTGAGCCATTACACGGAACTGGTGGGCCTGGGCGGTTTCGAGGCGAACTACCCCTCACAGCTATCGGGCGGGATGCAGCAGCGAGCGGGCCTTGCGCGTGCGCTCGCCGCCCAGCCCGACGTTTTGCTGATGGACGAACCCTTCGGCGCTCTCGATGCGCTCACGCGCGAAACCCTGCAGGAAGAACTGCTTCGCATCAACGAGGCGGAGCCCAAGGCGATGATCTTCATCACCCACAGCATCGACGAGGCGCTGCTGCTCGGCGACCGCGTTCTGGTGATGACGCCCAGGCCGGGGAGAATACGCTTTCAGTTCGAAACCGGCTTCGGACGGGGCAGGGACCTGGAGGAAATCAGGGGCGGCAAGCGCTTTCAGGCGCTGCGCCATTACCTCTGGGAAGCCATGCGCAATCCGGAGGAAGAGCCGGAACCCATCCCCGATCTCGTTATTGAATAGGAGGCACCACCCTTTGGCTACCGACGCACCGGCGGCAACAGGCGTATCGACGGATGAGAGGGCGTTCTGGGAGCGCATCAAGGAACCCGCCGTATACGTGCGCTTGATATCGCTCGTCGTCGTCATCGGCGGGTGGGAGTTGATGGGGCAGACCGGCAACATCGATCCGGTCACCTTCAGCTACCCGAGCGCCATATGCGTCGCGTTCTGGGATTTGATCGCCAGCGGACAGATGACGGCCGCCGCGTATGAGAGTTCGCAAATACTTGTTGCAGGCCTGCTCATCGCGATTCCCCTCGGCATCGTGCTGGGGATTCTCATGGGGCGCTTCCAGGTATTCGAGTACGCCGTGGACACCTACGTGTTCGCGCTCTACGCCACGCCGGTTGTCGCGCTGGCGTTCCCGATAGCGATGGTTTTGGGGGTCGACTTCGTCGGCAAGACGACCATCGTCGTCTTCTTCGCCATCATGCCGATCATCGTGAACGTCTACCACGGCGTGCGGAACGTGGACCTCTCGCTTTTGGAAGTGACGCGCTCGTTCTGCTCCACGGAGAGCCAGCGCTGGCGGGACCTGATTTTCCCGAGCGTGGTTCCGTATCTCGTGGCGGGGCTGGGTCTCGCTTGCGGACGCGCGCTCGTGGGTATGGTCGTCGCGGAGTTCCTGATGAGCATCTCGGGGCTCGGCGCCCTGAGCCAGGACTACATCGCTGATCTGGAACTGGACAAGGGTCTCGCGCCTGTTGTCTTGTTGATGGTAGTCGGTATAGCTTTAACGAAAGTGGTGAACATCTGTGAGACGAAGTTTTCATCCTGGAGGGTTCGGCAGGAGTCCTGATGGGGCGCGTCTTGCCGGGACATCAATTTTCTTTTCTTTTTAAGGAGTTTGAGATGAAAAAGACGTGGATGGTATTGGTCGCGGCGTTCGTGCTCGCCGCAGCGCTGTGGAGCGCGCCGGCGCAGTCCGTCGCCGCCGACAAGATCGTGCTGGGCATGCCCGTGCGCCCGCCGGTCATGGTGCACCTGCCGGTGTTCTACGCGCTCGATAACGATATCTTCAAGAAACACGGCCTGGACGTGGAGATCAAATTCTTCCGCGGCGGCGTCGCCACGCACCGGGCGATCACGAGCAAGAAGAGCGGCCTGGACGCCGCCTGGGTGCCGGCGCCGATCGCGATGGTGGGCATCTCCAAGGGCAGCGGCATGAAGTTCTTCCACTCCATGGCCTTCCTGAACGAGGCGCAGATGGCCGCGAACGATCAGGTGAAAACGCCCGCCGACCTCAAGGGCAAGACCATCGGCATCGAGGGGCGCGGCGGTTACAGCCACCTGGGCGCGCTCGCCGTGCTGGCGACCGCCGGTCTGACCGACAAGGACGTGAAATACATCAAGACCCCGCCGCCGGCGCGCGTACCGTTCCTGCTCAAGGGCAAGGCCGACGCCGTGGTCATCCACGTCGAGCAGGTTCTCGTCGTCAAGAAGAACAAGCCCAACTTCAACAAGCTGATGGACCTGTGGAAAGCCATGCCGAACTTCTTCTACGGGGCGTTCATCGCGCCCTCATCGAAGATCAACTCGAACAAGGACGCCTACGTGCGTTTCGCCATGGCGATGATGCAGTCCAACCGCTCCATCTACAAGGACAAGGCGGGCTACCTCAAATCGGCGAACAAATGGGTGCGCCCGGTCTACAAGAAAAACCCCGAGATCATGTCGAAGACCTACGACGTCTTCGTGGCGGAGAAAATCTGGGGTGTGAACAACGGCATCCCCAAGGCATCGGTCGCCTTCACGGCGGACTACATGAAGCGCCTCGGCAAGATCAAGGGCAAGGTTCCCTCGTATGAGGACATCGTCGACACCAGCGTGACGAAAGCCGCGCTCGCCAAGGCAGGCAAGATTTAAGGTTTCATCGCGTAAGGAATCGGGGCCGTCGCGCTCGAGGGTGCGGCGGCCCTGTTCTTTTGGGACAGGAGAGGACTCCTAGCGTGAAGATTGTTCCGTATTCCGGCACCCACGCCCGGCTTGCGCCTCTGGGCGCCTCGCGGCGAGCGAATCGCCAGGATGGTGCGGGCGTGAGAGTTCCGGAACCCGGCCCTCATGCCCTACCAGGCGCGCCATGCCCGTAACCGTTCACGGCGCGAGGCCGAAGGCGTGGGAGCAGCAGGTGAAATCCTACGTCAGAAAGCGCTACGCCCATCTGGCCGAGGCGCATGCGTTCCCCGAAGGCGGCGCGGAGAGGGCGCGGGGGGCCGGCTATCCCGCCCGCTTCATCGATGGCCTTCCCGAGCGCGTTTCGGCCTCTTATTGCGGCTGCGGGTATCTGCTCGATGGGGTCGATCTAAAGGGTGTACGAACGACCGTGGAACTCGGATGCGGCGCGGGACTCGACGCGCGGCTTGTTTGCGAGAGACTCGATGCCGGTGCCAGACTCATCGCCGTGGATTTCGCATCGCAGATGCTTCATCGAGCGCGCGAGGCGTGTGAGGGTTTAGGCGATGGCGCGCGCCCGCATCTGCTGGCCGGGGACATGGAGAACCTCCCCCTCGCCGACGGGGTCGCCGACGTCGTTCTTGCCAACGCTTCGTTCAACCTCACGGTGGATAAGAAGAAAGCGCTCGCCGAGGCGCACAGGATTCTGAGGCCGGGCGGCCGCCTCGTGGCCCGCGAGTTGATACGCGAGGGTGAACTGCCCGCTGAGATCGCCCGTGACCCCCAGGCCTGGAACGCCTCGCTCGGCGGCGTCTGCGAAGAAACCGAATGGGAGTCCCTGCTGGCGGGCGCGGGGTTTTGTGATATCGATATCTCCGGCCACGCTCCGTTTCGGCCGGTGGTTTCGGTTCGGGTCCATGCCCGGAGGGGGGTTTGAGGAAGTTTCCCTTGTCAGGGGATAAAGGCAACCCCCCCTACCCCCCCTTGTCAGGGGGGCAAGAAAAAGCAAAACCCCCTTAACCCGGCGGGGGCGTATCGCCTTTTTATACCCCCCTGACAAGGGGGGGTAGGGGGGGTTGGTTTTCAAGGCGAGGGAGGACGAGTGAAGCATGATTCCCTCCGAACCCCTCATCCTTCCTTGCCGTGAACACCCCAGCCCCCCTCATCAGGGCCTTTTTCCAACAACCCCCGAATAACGGGAACTGATCCGGACGAATCGCTGGAGCCCTTGACTCTTGATGCGAGTCGGGTAAACTTTTCGGCGTTGTAAGCGGGAATAGCTCAGTGGTAGAGCACAACGTTGCCAACGTTGGGGTCGCGGGTTCAAATCCCGTTTCCCGCTCCATCTATCCATCACGAGGCGGGGGTCGCGAATGCGGTCCCCGCTATTTCATGGGCGAATACGCCACCGGATACCAGATTTCGGAAGTCTCGCTCCTGAGATAAGGCTTGTAGTCGCCATTCCAGCTTGGAAGATTCTCGACCTGCTGTTGCACCTCGGCCCAGTGGTTCATGTCCCGGTAGGGCCAGATGTGCAGAAACTCGTTCAGGATGCCGGATTCGAACTCTCCCGCCGGGTTGGCGAACGCAGCCGCGAGGGGCGAGAGGCGCTCTCTCTCGGGCAGGTTCTTCTCCCACGCCGCGCTGATGTCCCGCATCTTGCCGGTGATTATCACGTCGCTCCTGATCTCGTATACGCTCCCCATCGCTCCCGCCCGAGGCCTGGGGCAAAACGGCGCCGCCCGCATGATGCGCGTCTGCTGGTAGAGGATTTTGTCCACCTGAAGCGGCGGCCACCACGGCTGGGCGAGGGCTTCTGCCCGCGCCTGTTCCCGGTGCGCGGAGTTCTCGTATTCCCAGATGTGCAGAATCCGGTTCAGCCCGCCGAGCGCGGAGATGAAAAAACCGATGAGCGGGGATATGGCGGTTCTTCTTTCGATTATCCTGCCGAAATCCTCGACGCCTTCCGGAGCGAATCCCGAGGGGAACGTGTAAGCGCGAACTTCATAGATCATTTGATATGAACTCCAGGCTGTCGATATGCAAGGTTTCCTGACAAGGAACGTCGTAAAATAACCTCACATTACGAGTTATTGGAACATGGAAAATCAATATACTTGACGCGCACCATTCCGTGAAGCATGTTGTTTCGTTATGGACACATGCTCTTTTATATATCGAAAGCCCTGCGAACGCTCAAGAGAGAGGAAAGTTCGGTGAGCGACGATACTCCGCGCTGGCGATACCGATTCGAGAATTACAAGCGCGCTTTTTCCCTGCTGCGCGAGGCCATCGAAATGATGGACGAAAGGGAACCGAGCCAGCTTGAAAAGGAAGGGATCGTCCAGCGGTTTGAATATACGACCGAACTTGCCTGGAACCTCATGAAGGACTATCTGGAGAGTGAGAATGTCGCATTTAAGCAGGTAACGCCCAGGGTCGTCATACGGAAAGCCTTCGAAACGAATCTGCTGGAGGATGGACAGACGTGGATGGACGCACTCGATGCGCGCAACAAGATGTCGCACAACTATGACCCCAAAAGGTTCGAGGCCGTCATCGAAGAGATCAGAAAAGACTACCTTCGCGCCTTCGACGCATTGCACACCCTGTTTCTTGATAAAAGCGGGGAGCGGCCATGAACCACGGACTCTCGGACCGCCAGCTCGCGGTTTTGAAACAAATTCTGGCGCTCTACGCCGAGGAGATCGCCTCGGTCGATCTGTTCGGTTCAAGGGCCACGGGCGATTATCGCCCGAATTCGGACGTCGACCTGGTGCTGCGAGGCGGCATCAAGGAAAAGCAGATTGATCGCCTCTGGACCCTGTTTCATGAGAGCAATTTGCCGATCAGTGTGGACGTGAAGAGCTATGAACTGACGACCTACCCGCCGCTCAAGGCGCACATGGACAAGGTCTGCAAGACCCTCTTTACCCAGCAGGACCTGAAGGAAGTGGTTCGAAAACCAGAGGCGTCGGGCGTGTAGGGCGAGGCGAAACCGGCGGCCTTCGCATTCTTTTCATCCATAAATCATTTTTCACAATCGGAGGCGGGACATGGACAGGGCGGTATGGGCGATCATCTACGATCTGCCCGAAGAGGGGCGGGATGAATACATGGAGTGGTTTCACGGAGTGCATATTCCCGAAAAGCTCGCGCGGCCGGGCTACACCTGGGCGGCGCATTACGAGGTGAAGCACCCCGGTGAACGTTTCGAGGAAATCGCTGCGCGCCTGCACCGCACCGATGATCCGGAGCTTGCATCGGGTGCGGGGTTCATCGCGCTCTTCGGCGGGGAGACCACCCGCGTTTTCTACGATCCGAGTCCTGCGCAGTTGAAAGAGCGCCAGAACGAAGAGACCCGCGAGATGGTGGGGATGCGGATTCAGGCCAAAGGACTTATCCTCTGCGAGGAGTGGCGGGTGGAAGGCCCCGACGCTGGCCAGAGGGAAGCCCCCGGCGTCATGGCGCCCGCGATCCAGATGGGACGCTACGATGCGCAGGGCAATGATGAGGACCTCCAGGCCTGGTACGCCCAGGAGCGCATGGCGCGGGTCGCGGACACGCCCGGCTGCATGGGCGCGAGGAAATACCTGGTGGCCACGGCTTCGCCCAAGCATTCCGTTTTGTATGAGTACACGTCCCTGGAAGCGCGGGAGGCGAACTACATCGCGCTCGAAGAAACCGAGGGGACGAAGCGCGTGCACGGGTATCTCGTCCATCCCCCCGGCTCGCCCCTGGCGGCAAGCCGCATCTGGCCGCCGCAGGATGAAATTTCCTAGCCGACGAAAAGGCATAATTGTCAGGAGAGTGAATGTTCCCTTTTGTAGGGGCCGTTCGCGAACGGCCTCTACGGGGGTGGAAATAAGTTTTGGTTTCGGGATTCGGTTTATACAGCAGACTGCGGGGGGAGGCGATTTCAACCCACTCCCCAGAACGCTGACCATGCACTCCCCGTCAAGGGCTTGTTGAAGTAGCCCACTATGCGTCCGGTCGGAGGCGTGATGATCCCGTAGGGACAGGCCTCCGTGCCTGTCCTGGTGGCAACCATCCTGCAAGGGACAACCACGGAGGGTTGTCCCTACAACCGCCATTCCTCCCTTATCGGACTTTTTCAACAGCCCCCTCAAGGGGAGAGTAATCCCGCTTTCCTTGTCATTTGCGGAAATGATGGTGTTGTTGCTCGCCCCCAAGTGAGGGGAGATGAATTGCCGGCTCGGCCCATGCGCATTTCCTCCCGCGTTCCGCTATAATTCTCGAACACACATATTCGAGGGCAACGCGCATGATTCGAAAAACAGCCGGAATCTGGATGCTCGTTTTTATCCTGCTGGCGGCGGCTTTTGCGGAAATGACTCACGCCGCCTCCGCCCCGAAGATGGGCAAGGGCAGGTATGCAGGCATGATCCTCATCCCCGCCGGGCCGTTCACGATGGGCAGAAACGACGGCCCCGATGAGGAAAAGCCCGCGCACCGCGTGTTTCTGCCCTCCTATTACATCGACCGGAACCTGGTGACCTGGGCGGATTATCTGCCCTTCATCCAGGCGAAAGGCCCCGCCGGCCCCCAGGGGGAGATGTATCTCGACACCGACGACGCCGATACCAGGATCGTCCCCAAGGGCGACACCTGGGTCGTCGAGAAGGGATTTGAAAAATTCCCGGCGAGCGAGATGGCCTGGGGCGGCGCCCTGGCCTACTGCCGCTGGAAGAGGAAGAAGCTGCCCACCGAAGCGCAATGGGAAAAGGCGGCGCGCGGAGCCGACGGCCGTCTCTATCCGTGGGGCAACCAGAAGCCTTCGGCGGAATATCTGCTCCTGGGAGACTACCGGGGCCAGACGGCGGCGGTGGGCAGCTACCCCAGGGGCGCGAGCCCATACGGCGTGAACGACATGGCGGGGCAGGTCTGGGAGTGGACGGCCTCGCTGGCGATGCCGTATCCCTACCAGCCCAAGGACGGCCGTGAGAACCTGGGCGCGGTGGATGCGCGCGTGGTGCGCGGCGGCAACTCGGCGAGCCTGCCTGAGGGCATGACGGCCACGAGCCGCGAAGTCGTGATGCCCGGCAGGCAGGCGACGGGGCATGGCTACCTCGGCTTCCGGTGCGCCTCCGAGCCGCCTCATTCGACTTGATGGGCGCAGTTTGGTGAAACTCCGCCAAAACCAGAACGAAGCAATTCGGTTCCAGTGAATGAGAGAACGTGCTTTGGGCATAGAGGAACATTGGTTCAAGAGACGCCCCCGCCGAAAGCCCGACGATCCTGAAAAACATGCCCCAAAAAATTGCGGTGAGGTTCTACAAGTCTAATCATATGGTAATGTAAGATTACGAGAAAGTTAGGCGTATCCTAGACTCACATGGAACGATTTCCCATCGACCGAGGGTGACGGGAAACAAAATCCGCATTTGTCTACACGCACGCCTCCCAAGAACAATTTTACTCCGGCTGCAAATTCCAGAAACAGGCGAACCAGGCGCGTTTGTGCGTTCATGAGGGCGGTAGCCCCTGCCCGCCTGCTAACGAGTACGGCTGCGTCTTCACGAGGAGGGAAGCGCGGAAAGGCAAGTGCATGACTTCGACTTCAAGAGCGATACGTCACGAAGAACTTTTGCTTCGGACAAGGGGAACGAACATGAAATATATTCCTGCAATGCTCGTTATGGCGTTTCTGCTGACCGCCTGCATGGGAGGAGGCGGCGGCTCGCCTGAGGGAGCACTTATCAAGCTCGAGAGGAATACCGAGTTCGACGGCGAAAGCTTAAGGTTATTCGTGAGGTTTCGCGACGGAACCGAGGAATCCGTCAACACGGCTGACGATGTCATCGGGGTACAGGCCGGGATGACGCCCATCCCCGATCATCAGGCGCGGGCCTTGACGTTTCTCAAGATCACGGATGACGCCACATCGGTAGCCCACGCCCTGGTGAGCTGGGACCCGGACGACCCGGCGAACTACCTCGTGGCCGGCTGGTGGGCGCGGTTCCCCGACCAGGAGCCGCCGCTTTCGTTCGAGGATTTTATGCCGTTCGGGATTATCGACGGTCCGGAACTCGACCATGGCGTCGCACCGCAGTTGCCGATCGACGGAACGGCCTCATACGAGGGTCCGGCCGGGGGCCTCTACGGATACGAGTTCGGCAGCGGCTGGGGAGAGAGTGAGGGCGAAGTCGTGATCGAGGAGTATCAGGGGACGGCCACCCTCACGGCGGACTTCGAAGACGGCACCCTGAAAGGCTGCATCGGGTGCGTGGGCGATCTCGCGACTCAGCGCGCGCATTTCGGCGTTTTTCTCGGAGAGGAGGTGAGCGACGCGCAGGGCATCGCCAGGGACTACGAGCTCCACCTCGCCACGGCGATTATCAGGGAAGACGGCATGTTCGATCGCGAAAGGGTGACGTTGAAACACCCGGAGCGCACAATCACGCTATCGGAGGGGTTCTGGGGCGGGGCCCTTTCCAGCCGCCAGGACACGGACGGTAACCCCCGGTTGGTGATGGGCTTCAGCGGCGTCGATTACGAGGAGAGCGACGGCAGCAGAGGCAAGTTTATCGGGTCTTTCTTGGGTCTGAGCGAGCGCTTCAGGGAGAACGGCGTGTCTCGTTTCCCTCTCGCTCAAGACAAGTGAGCGGTTCGTGATATTGATTTGGCAAAATGGCAATGGAGTGCAACATGCTTCCATCATGCTAAACACACCTTGAGGCCTGCAAATCCGGGCCGTCCGTGGAACACAAGACCGCTTTCCCGCGGGAATAGACGGAAACCCCATACAATCAGGGTGTGTTTAGCGAACCGACCCGGCCAGTGGGGTCGGGCATTCGCTGAGGGGAGGGGCGTAAGATGAAACGCCTTATCGCAACTTTCGTACTGATTGTTTTGGTTGGTTGCGTTCAAGTAGCAGTTGCAGCCATATCAAAAGGCTTGGAGCTTCCAAGCAAGGAACGGGTTGCCGAATATCTGTGGACGCACGCCAGCGGTGGGCCGTGGCAAAGCGGGCCAAATTATAGTTTTACCCATCCTCCGGGCTTGGTTCGCTTCGCCGTGCCCCCAAGTGTGCGCCTTGCTGCTGGAATGAGTAAGCGTGAAAGAGCCATAGCAATGCACGCAATCGCGCTCGTAAATCGTGCGTTGCCATACGAGCATCACGTTCTGCTCGGCCCGGATGCTCCTGCTGGCGTAGCGTGGGACTGGAAAGGGGGACTCCCGGATATCCCGGACGGGCAAATTTTTATCGAGTTTGTTAAAGGAAATCCCAACAGTGACCGGCCTGGTTCTTCGGCGGTATCGCACCAAGCTATAATTCGAAAATATGATGCGTTGCAAGGACGATGGGAAAAGAAACATTTGCGGGCGTCTGCGGTTGAAATGAGTTCTGTTGTCTTTCGCGGGAGACCGGATTGGCAAGCTGTTTCTGTTCTCGTGCATGAACTGTTGCACGGGCTAGGATTTGCTGGGCATCCGGGAAAGGACTTTGCGGATTCAATCATGGAGAACGCATGGTTCCGTCTTGACGGCTCCCTGCCGGATATTGATATAGACGCCCTGCAAGTCCTATACACGAAACTTTCGGAAGATACGGAACCGGAAGAGTTATCAGCCCTTGATTTGGGCGCATGGAATGACGAAAGCACCGATATCACAGGCGTTCTTGGCCCTGTTTCCTTCGGTGTGCGCCATGCAAACAATGTCAGTGTTCCGTTTACTTCGGGACCTGAACCATCAAAGCCGCTTGCAGAGAGCGGGTTGTCCAAAACCAGGGTGGTGACCTGGCGCGGGGAGTTGCTCGGATTGACTCCGAAATTGCGGACGGTGGCGGGGACAGCTACGGTCAGCGTAGCTCTTTTCACCATGTGCGGAACCGCCAAGTTCGCGAACCTGAGGTCTTTTCCCGTCTTGTCTGAACCAACGCGCAGGGGAGGGGTGAGGTGGGGTGACGGGACTCTTGATTATGATATCCGGGTCGGAAGCAATTACCTGTATTCGACCGGCGGTGATGCCGGCGCAGTTTCGGGGTCGTTTTATGGAAGAAATCACGGTTATGTTGGCGGGACAGTGGAGCGTTTAGACCTCACCGCCGCGTTTGGAGCCAGACGGTAATGGTGGAGCGCCGGGGGTTTTCACCACAGCGCGCGGGTGAGGTCGCTCAGAGCGCATCTCTGGCGGCCTTCGGCGTCGAAATTCTCCGGCGCGAGCCAGCAGGCGTGGGCATCGCGGACAGCGGGCCATTCCTCCTGCGTGAGGGAGAACCAGGCGGTGTCGCGGCTGCGTCCCTTGACGATCATGTGGTTCAGGAATATCCCTTCGTAGCGGAAGCCCAGTCGAAGCGCCGCCGCGCGCGATGCCGCGTTCAGGGCGTCGCACTTCCACTCCAGGCGGCGGTAGCCCAGGGTGTCGAGGACGTGGCGCATCTTGAGCGAGAGGACTTCCGTTGCCCGGGCGTCGCGCTGCCAGGCGCGGCCGAACCAGATGTGGCCGATTTCGGCAACCCCGGCATGGGAGCGGATCTCCATGAAGCTGCCCATCCCGCCGAGGCGGCCCGTCTCATTGTCGCGGTAGACGATGAACACAGGGTCCCGGGAGGCCTGGCGCTCCACCAGCAGGTCATGCACTTGCCCTTCCGTGGAGAAGGGGCCCACGTTCATGTAATCGAATATCCGATCCGTATCTTCGCCCTCGGTCGCCGCAAGGAAGATGCCGGCTGCGTCGCGATTCGCATCGACCGGCTCCAGAGAAGCTCTGGCCCCCGAGAGACTGACGCCATCGAAACCCTCCCAGCGCCTTGGGGCGACTTCGGCGCCGCCTACCGGGCGCCTGTTCGACGCGCTGGCGAGCTCGTTATCCGTAGCCATGAAGGCTCCTTTCATTTCTGAAAATCCGTAACCGCGCGAATACATTCAAACGCATCTTTTGAAGGCACGAACCTGACCGATAAGGGGTTGTCGAAAAACCCCGTTTTGGTGCGGCCGGTATTGGGGGTTACGCGGCGGTTCTCCTTCCCTACCGCGCAGGTGGCCTCAAAACCTCATCCTGAGTAGGCGCGAAAGCGCCGTATCGAAGGATGGGTGGCGCCTCCCGGCGTGCGGAGCAATCGCTTCCGCATTGGGCGCGATTGACCTTCGATACGCGGCTCCGCCGCTACTCAGGATGAGAGAGATGTGATGACTTTTCAACAGCCCACTCCAGAGGGGGGTGGTTCCTCTCTCCTCGCAGGGCCCTACCCTCCGGCGATCGCTCCCACGATGAGAAACGGCTCGGCGCCGGACGCGATGGCCTCGGGCAGCGGCGTGTCCGGCGGGTCGTGGGTGACGTCCTCCCGGCAGGCGAAGAAGCGCACCAGCGGCCGCCGCCGGCCCGTATCGTGATCGCGGAGCGTACCGCGGAGCATCGGGTAGCGGGCTTCGAGCGCATCCAGCACGCCCCCAAGGGTCACCACGCCGTCCACCGTCAGCGTCACCTCGGCGTCGGCGCCGGCGAGCGTTCGCAGATGGTAGGGAAGCTCGACGCGGATCACGGCAGCGTCTGCACCTCCACGGACAGCACGCTCGGCAGGTCGCGCACGATCATCGACCAGTGGTCGCCGCCGTCCGGCGACACGTACACCTGCCCGCCCGTGGTGCCGAAATAGATGCCGCAGGGGTCGAGGGAATCGGCGGCCATCGCGTCCCGCAGCACGTTCACGTAGCAATCCTTCTGGGGGAGTCCTTCCGTCAGCGCCTGCCATTCGTTGCCGCCGGTGCGGCTTCGATAGACGCGCAGTTTCCCTTCGGGCGGATAGTGCTCCGAGTCGCTCTTGATGGGTACGACGTATATCGTCTCGGGCTCGTGCGCATGAACTTCGATGGGGAAGCCGAAGTCGCTGGGCAGGTTGTCGCTGACCTCGCGCCAGTTGTCGCCGGCATCGTCCGTGCGCATCACGTCCCAGTGTTTCTGCATGAACAGCGTGTCGGGGTTCGAGGGGTGCATCGCCAGGCGGTGCACGCAGTGGCCGATCTCGGCGGTCGGATCGGGCATGAATTCCGAGCGCAAGCCGCGGTTGATCGGCTTCCAGGTCTTGCCGCCGTCCTCGGTGCGAAACGAACCCGCCGCCGAGATCGCGACGAAAATCCGATCCGGGTCCTTCGGGTCGAGCAGAATCGTGTGCAGGCACATGCCGCCCGCGCCCGGCATCCACCCCTCGCCCGTAGCGTGGCTGCGCAGGCCCGCAAGCTCGCCCCACGACCGCCCGCCGTCGGTGGTGCGGAACAACCCGGCGTCCTCGACGCCGGCGTAGGCGACATCGGGGTCGGTGAGCGAGGGTTCCAGGTGCCACACCCGGGTAAATTCCCACGGGTGCTGCGTGCCGTCGTACCACTGGTGGGTGGTCAGGGGGCGGCCGGTTTCCTCCGAAGTGTCGTAGGCGAACTTGTTGCTCTCGCCCTGCGGCATCGGTGGGCCCGCCTCATCACCGGGGGATGCTCCCTGTCTGGACGGGTCCGAACCGGGCTGCTCCCAGGTCAGGCCGCCGTCGTCCGAACGCTGGATGACCTGCCCGAACCAACTGGTGGACTGCGATGCGTAGATGCGGTCGGGATACGCCGGAGATCCCTTCAGGTGGTAAATCTCCCAGCCGGCGAAGTGCGGGCCTGCGACGGACCAGTCCCGGCGCTTGCCGTCGGCCGTGAGGATGAAGGCGCCCTTTCTGGTGCCCACGAGAACCCGGATTGTGCTCATTGCCGCTCTCCTGTGCAGAACGCGTCAAGTCGTGGCGGACGCAACCAGGCGGCCTGAAGTCAGGACGGCGCGTACGCGCCTCCGCTGTTGCGCGGCCGGGTTCAGTCGGACCTTGCCATGCGCGACTTCGAACCCATGCCGGCATATCCCGGGGACACGGGGTTCGCCGTGGCCTGTGCCGTCGACGCAAAGTATATGTCTGTTTCCGGCGACATGACAATGCTCCCGCAAACGCCGGGGAGATGGCATTCCGCGAGCCGTATCATTGTGGCCCGGTGGGGGTCGATGAGGAATCGCAGAAATGAGCGGGAGATGCCGCGCTGCGCATCGGCCGCCTCCGGAGAGGTTCCGGAGCCGGGGAAGCCCTCCCGGCGGCTCGGCTTTTTCGCTGCCGATGGGCGTCCGTTCACCGCGGCGGCGAGCTCTTGCTCCGCAGCCGTGAAGAGCCGTCATCATTTCTGAAAATATCGACAAATTTCGATAAATTTAGATAAATTCACGGGGTATTTCGAGAAATTTCATCCGTAAAAAATATATGAAGCGTTACTTTAATTATACTCCGTAACTATCTGTCTAAAATCCTTTATTCAGCGCAAGACCGAAGAAGATGGCGAACAGGGCGAGGACGGCGTTCCCGAGGTTCACGTGCTCGAGCGTTTTGAGCAATCTGATGCGTTCTTCCGTCGTATCGCCTATCGGACGCCCGTTTCCGGCGGGACCCATACCCCGCGTGAGCCTGAGTCCCACGGCGAAAAACTGGAAGCTGATCCCCATCATCATCAGGAATACCGTGAGCAGCTTAAGTCCCAATGGAACAAAGAGTTTCCCGAATGCGGGGCCCATCGCCATCTTGAGGCCCGTGAGATACCACGCGCCCGTCATGATGAGCACGCCCATGCAGATGAGCACGAAGGGGTGGTAGAAACGCAGGATGGAGACGATCTCGCCCGCGTATTCTTCGGGAGATAGCCTGCGCCTCAGGTGCCCCATGAGGAGCCAGAAGAATACGAGCGCGCCCTCGTACAGACAGGCCGCCAGTATATGTACGTATAGGAGCCAGAAATAGGTGTTCGACATCCGTATCTTCTAGGCGTAGGAGGAAATGTTTACCGGTATTTGAAAAGCCCCCCCCCGAGGAACGCCCGGGGGGGCTTTTGCTTTCAGCTGGTTGCGCCTTCTTTGGGGAAAAACTTGTCGTACAACTCGGGCCTTTGCCATTGTCTCAGCACGCCGGCCTTGGCCGCGTTTTGCCCCGATGAGGTCACTTCGTCGTTTTGCTCGCGAAGCTCGCGCATTCTCTCCAGATCCACGTCGACCATGAACAGGCCGGCCTTCGTGCTCTCGAAAATGACTTCCTCGGGCGTCGCCACCATCGCCAGGCCGCGCTGGCTCTTGTCGAAGAGGTTCTGCGTGGTGATGACGACCGCGAGGTTTTCGATAGCGCGCGACCAGATGAGGTTCCGCCAGGTGCCCCACAGCCTCTTCTTGTCCACGCCCGCGGGCAGGAAGATGATTTCCGCCCCGCGCAGCGAGAGCGCACGCGTCACTTCCGGCATGTAGACTTCGCTGCACATCGCCATGCCGACCTGGCCGTACTGGGTCTCGAAAACGGGGTACTCGTTCCCCGCGACGTACTGGAATTCCCAGATGCCGCCGCCGGTGTAGATCCAGGGACCGGGTGGATGGGTCCTGCGGTAGCGTCCCGAGGGACCGCCTGTGGGCCGTGCGAGGTTCAGCAGGTTGTGGGCCGTCTTCTTCTCGTTGTCCAGCGGTTCGAGCGTTCCGTATTGAACATAAACCCCGCAGCGCTTGGCCACTTCCTCCATCGCCTCGGTGGGGTTGAACGTCGCCGGCATCCGCCAGGGACCCGGATACGATTCGGGGAAGGCGACAAAATCTGCCCCCTGCGCGGCTGCGTCTTCGACGTACCGGACGGCGTCGGCCACGTTTTTTTCATCGTCTGGCGGGGGATACCCCATCGGCTGCACGAGTGCGAGCCTGAAGTTGTCGGCGCTCATCTCACTTCCTCCTCGTAAAAGGGATACTCGCCGCTACCGGTCTTCGAAGAGCGTTCCGCCCGCCGCCCAGGAATCGGTTTCGACGTCCTGGAATATCACCGTGATGACGTCTTTGGGGGCGCCTGAATGCTTGTGGACCGTCTCCGTAATCTCATCCGCCATCGCGCTTTTCTGCTCTTTCGACCTCCCGGCCAGCAGACTTACTTGAACAACGGGCATCGGAATACCTCCTTTTGGATGGGAAGTGGATTTCTGAGGCGTAACTCCTAGAGTTTCGGGCCTGCCGCCGCGACGTCCGGCGTCACTCGATCCACGAACTGCTCGAAATTCTCCCGGAACGCTCCCGCGAGCTCACGTATTTTCTCGTCGTATTTATCGGTGCTTGCCCAAAGATTTCTGGGGATCATGTATTCCTGGGGCACTCCGGGGCAGCTTGTCGGAACGTGGAGGTCGAATATCGGCACGTCCTGGGTGGGAACTTTGGCCAGTTCGCCCGTCAGGGCGGCCGTCAGAAGCGCGCGCGTATGATGCAGCGGCATCCTGTCGACCTCGCCTGCGGCTCCGCCGATCCAGCCCGTGTTGACAAGCCAGACCTGCGCTTCGTGCTTCCTGAGCCTGTCCCTGAGCATCTCGCCGTATTCGGCGGGATGCAAGGCCAGAAAAGGCGCGCCGAAACAACTGCTGAACGTGGCCATCGGCTCATCGATACCTGCTTCGGTGCCAGCCACCTTCGCCGTATAGCCCGAGAGGAAATGGTAGGCGGCCTGCTCGGGCGTGAGCTTGCTGATGGGAGGCAGGACGCCGAAAGCGTCGCAGGTGAGGAAGAAGATGTTCTTCGGATGCCCGCCCATGCCCGAGAGCACGCAGTTGTCGATGAAATGCGTGGGGTAGGTGGCTCGCGTGTTTTCGGTTATCGACATGTCGTCATAGTCGATCTCCCGCGTGTCGTGGTCGACGATGACGTTTTCGAGAACGGAGCCGAAGCGTATCGCATCCCAAATCTGGGGTTCTTCCTCCCTCGTCAGATTGATGGTTTTCGCGTAACACCCGCCCTCGAAATTGAAGATGCCCGAATCCGACCAGCCGTGCTCGTCGTCGCCGATAAGCTTTCGGTTCTCATCGGCGGACAGTGTGGTCTTGCCTGTGCCGGATAGGCCGAAGAAAAGAGCCGTATCCCCGTCGTGGCCCATGTTCGCCGAACAGTGCATCGGGAAAACGCCTTGTTGCGGAAGCAGGTAATTCATGATGAAAAAAGCGGATTTCTTCATCTCCCCTGCGTATTCAGAGCCGCCGATGAGCCCCATGTTCTTCTCGAAGTTCACCAGCGTAAAATTCTCCTGCCGGAGTCCCTCGGCCGGGCCTGCTCCCAGGAACCTGCCCATGTCGATGACCGTGAAGGGGTTTGTGTGATTGTCGAGTTCACCGGGCTTGGGCCGGACGAGCAGCGTTTGGCAGAACATCGAATGCCAGGCAAGTTCGGAAATCACCCGCACGGGGAGTTTATATCTCGGGTCGTTGCCCACGAAACCGTCGAAGATGAAAAGATCGCGTTTCTGGGCATAGCTGGCGATTTTCTGAAAGATGTTTTCCCAGTTTTCGGTCGATATCTTCTGGTTGATGGGTCCCCACCAGATCTTCTCGCTGGAAGGCTCCTGGTCTACGGTGAACTTGTCCTTGGGCGAGCGGCCCGAGAATTTGCCCGTATGGACAACGAGCGCGCCATTGGTGGCGAGGTACCCTTCGCCCCGCGCGACCGCCATTTCGTTCAATTCGGCGATGGGAAGATTCCGGTAGACCGTTCCGATATTTTTAAGGCCCAGTTTGTCGAGGCCGAAAGTCTTTTCCGTTCCGATGTTCGCACGTGAGGAGGCTCCTTTTCCTCCCTCCTTGGCTTGTGCCATGTGTTGCTTCCTCCCGGGAATCGAAATTTCAGTGCAACCGTTCCGCTCGCATGAAGAGCATTTTTCTGAATTGTCTTGCGAATCGCGTACGAATCCGCCCAAAGAAGGCCGCAATATGCCTCGCAGAGTAGAAGAAGTCAAAAGCAAACCGGGGTCGTTTTCACCTTATCCGCCACCCGGATTTCCTTGGATTTTATCGCGTATCCGCCTCTTGTTTTATTCGATGGCTTCGCTGTCATTGCGGTAAATGGGCAGGCTCTCGACCGTCGCTTTCGCATCGCCGCCCCGGCAAGCGACTCTTACCTCGGTGCCAGGCTCCATCTGGGCGCGCGGGAGATAGGAAAAAGCCAGGACCGCGTCGACCGTCGGGCAATACGCAGCGCGGGTGATGGAACCGATGTTTTTCTCATCGGAATGGACGGCGGCTCCCGGCCCGGGCGTGATATCTCCGCTGACCTTAAGCCCCATGAGCCCGCGGTTCACCTGGCCGAGATACTTGATCTTGGCGATGACTTCCTGCCCGATGTAGCAACCCTTCTCGAAGTCGATCGCCTTTTCCTCGAGCCCCGCCTGCATGGGATTGACGGCCGAAGTCATGTCCTTGCCGAACAAGGGCACACCGGCCTCCAAAGTGAGCGATTCGAATGCCGCGATGCCCGCCGGATTTGCTCCTGCATCCGACAATGCGCGCCAAACGGAATCCGCGTTCTCGCGATGCCCCACGAGCAGATAGCCGTTTTCTCCCGTCCATAGTTCTCGCGCTATCATGATGTTGCCCGAAGTCATATGGCCGTGTTCCTCGGGAGAGGGCTCGCCCATTCCAGCTTTGGCGATGATCTCCTGTGATTCGGGGCCGAAAAACCCGAAGCAAAACGAATTTTCCGTCTCGTTCGCCACTTCCACCTGATCCATGATGATGAACTTGTCGATCTCCTCGGCGAGCGTATCCGCCATTCCAGGAGCCACCGAGGCGACGACGAATGTTTCAGATTTGTACATATACAGATCGGAGATAAACTTTCCCTGCCGTGTAAGAAACGTGTTGTACGCACCCTCTCCGGGTTTGAGTTCTTTCACGCGGTTGGAGAGCATCCGGTGGAGAAATTCCTCGGTGTCAGGACCGCTGAAGCGCAGGAAGCCCCTGTGCGATAAGTCGACCAGGATGGCGCTTTCCCGGCACGCGAGATGCTCGGCTACCGCGTCTCCATACGATGCCGGGATTTGCCATCCCGTTTCTTCAATGAACTCGGCGTTTGCCGCCTGATGCAGGGCGAGCAGGGGAGTGGCCGGCATGGTTCTCCTCTCCGGTGGATTCTCCGACGAAAGGCGAATGATGCGGTAATCATTTCAACGCTCGTGTATTCTACGCCCTAACCGAGGGTGAAGTGAAACGATTTCACGAAATCCAATTTAATCCGCTCGCATCGTAAGGAGAGGTGAAGAATGAGTGAGAAACTCGGATTCATCGGTCTTGGCAAGATGGGAACGCCTCTGACCCGAAACCTTTTGGCGGATGGTCACGAAGTGTCGGGTTTCGACGTCGACCCTGATCGTATGGAACAGTTGAGGCAAGCAGGCGGTACGCCCTGCGCGAATGCAAAAGAAGTCGCCGAGCGTTCGGACGTGGTTTTCACCATGCTGCTCAAGCCCGAGCACATCGAGATGAACACCATCGGGCCGGAAGGGGTCGCCGCTGCGGGGAAGGAAGGTCTCATTCTTGTCGAGATGAGCACGATGAACCCGACCTGGTCGGCAGGGCTGGCGAGGAAGCTCGAAGCCAGAAACGTGGAGATGGTCGATGCTCCCGTCTCGGGGACGGTGCCGCACGTGGAGTCGAGGACGCTGGCGTACATGGTGGGCGGGAAGAAGGAAATTTTCGAGCGCATCAAGCCCATCATCGAACCGCTGGCCAAAAGCGTCCTCCATACAGGGCCCAACGGGACGGGTTGCTCCATGAAGCTGGTGACGAACTTGATCGTGAACGCGGGCGTCGCCCTGCTGACAGAGGGCCTGCTCCTGGGCGAGCGTTCGGGTTTGTCGCACGATACGATCATGTCCTGTCTGCGCTCGGGGGCAGCAGCAGGAGTTCTCCTGGACTTGAAGGGAGAAAAGATTCTCTCGCGTGATTTCACCCCTCACGGTTCCTTGAGCATATACGTGAAAGATCTCGGCCTCTGCGTTGACCTCGCGAGAGAAAAAGGATTTGATGCGACTTTAGCGGAAGCTGGACTGGCGATGTTCCGGCGTGCGCAAGAGGCAGGCTGGGCGGAGGATGACTGCGCGCGCGTGGTGGAAGTGTATGAGGGCAAGGATCACTAGGTTCATGGTTGGCTTCACGACGAATGCACAGGAGACGGACAATGGCGAAAGGCGCACCGGCTGAATCGAAGAATTTCAAACTTATAGGACACGACCCGGACGCGGCATGGGGAGGGGGCAGCCTCGTCGAGGTGAAAGACGGATACGCCTACGTGGGCGCGGTGGGTACGGCGAGCTACGACGGACCCGAGGGCTGGACCGTCCACGACGTATCGGATCCGAGCAACCCGAGACGCATCGCCGAGGTGTTCGCGCCTCCCGGCCTGCACAATCACAAGGTGCGCATCGTGGGGGACAACCTGCTGTACGTGAATCACGAACGCTTGAAGACGCCGGAAGGAGAAGCGGCGCGGGCGGGCCTGTGCATTTTTGATATCTCCAATCCGGCGGAGCCCGAAGAAGTCGGCTTTTTCGATCTGCCCGGCACGGGGCCGCACAGGTTCGGCGTCGACAACGAGCGCGGGCTCGCGTTCCTGCCGAACCACGCCGAGGGGTGGCGAAACCGCGTCATGTGGACTCTCGACATCAAGAACCCCTTGAAGCCCGATGTGCTTAACATCGTCGGCCTGCCGCAGCAGGATCTGAGTCTCGATTATGAATACGAGGAGCCGGATGACTTCGAGCGTTCCTGGACCTGCCACGGCCCCGCCACCATTCGCGGGAATCGTATGTATTGCGGCTTCTGGGGGGCGGGCATGGGCATTTTTGATTGCAGCGATCTGCGGAACATCGAATGCGTGGGACATCTCTGCTGGTCGCCGCCCTTTGTCGGGTCCACGCACACCGTGTGGCCGCTCGGCGACAGGCCGTACGTAGTGGTGACGGACGAAGCGCGCGCACAGGAGAACTACGAGCACAGCCAGTTCATGTGGGTGGTGGACATCCGTGACGAGACGAACCCGATACCCATATCCACCTACATTCCCGACAGGGAAGAGAACATGAACCGGGGAGGACGCTTCGGCGCGCACAACATTCTGGAATACACGCCCGCCGAAGGTCCCTGGAAGGACATTATCTTCCTCACGTATTTCAATTCGGGGCTGCGGGCCATCGATTTGTCAGACCCGTTCCGGCCCAGGGAAGTGGGCCACTACATCCCCGAGCTCAACTTCGGGAAGGACTACGCCCAATCAAACGACATCGGTATGGACGAGAGCGGCCTGCTCTACCTGATCGACCGGAACGGAGCGGGGATGCATATTCTCGAATACACCGGGTAGGGTCGTGAGGGAGCGTATGCGCTCCACCTGTGTGAAGTGAATTCAGCGAAGCGGGGAGGGGGTTTTTATGAACCCGGGTGATTTTCTCGTCGTCTGCGTAGCATCTTTTCTGGCCACCTACGCCCATCTGGTCTTCGCCCTTATCGCGGACAAGATAGGCATGGTGAAGCTCGACTTCGGCAAGGGGGTGTCGATGCTCCTGTTCGGAGAGGCGTACGAGGGGAATCCGCCTTATGCGCTCGGCTTCATCGCGGTGCATCTGAACGGGATCATCTTCGGTTTGCTGTACGCCACCTGGGCGGCGGGATGTCTTCCCGGGCCAAACGTCGTGCGCGGCTTGATCTGGGGCGGGGCGCTCCTGATTTTCTCGCAATGCGTCTTCAACCCGCTCATCACGGGGCACGGTTTTTTCAGCCGGAAGTTCCACCCCAGAGCGTGGCAGACCGCCGTGATCGCCCACGCCGTCTATGGCGGCCTGCTGGGATGGCTCTCTCCGATACCCTGAGTACAGGCCTCGTCCTATCTTCTCGCCCTGCTGGTCCTGGGCGCTTTCCTCTGCGACGCCCAGCACTTCGCCACGTCGACGGGTGCGGCGACCCAGGCGTCGCCCTTCGCTAGAATGTGCTGAATCAGCCTCTCCAGCATCCGCATCCGGTGGTGTTGGCCGATGATCTGGGGATGGCACATGATGTTGATGTATCCGCCTTCCTCATACGTGCCCTCGAACTCCTCCACCCATATCGAATATACCGATTCGGGGTCGCGGATTCCGTGGCCGAGCGGCGGATTCGTGCTGTGGGCGAAGAAGATGAAATCGTCGAGGCTCCACTTGGTGGGCAACTCCACGAGGCCGCAATCGTGATAATAAGGCCAGTCGTCGTCCATCATGTTCGAGTGGTACAAAAGCCCGTATTTTTTGAGCAGCCCCATCGTGTGGACGCTCGGGTCCGCCGAGGGGGTGCGCGAGCCGAGGATTTCCTGCCCTGTATCGCGCCTTAAGATGTCGAGGGCGCGCACGAGCAACTCCTCCTCGCGCTCGGCGTCGCACATCTGATAGGGTTTTTCATGTATATGGCCGTGGTGGCCGATTTCATGCCCCGCCTTCACGATGGATTCCGTCATCTTCGGCCATTTTTCCACCGTCCAGCTCGGGATGTAGAAAGCGCCGGGCAGGCTGTATTTCTTCAGCAGCTTGAGTATCCGGGGAATCCCCACCTTGGGGCCGTAAGCGCCCATGGAGTTGTGAATGGGGCGGCCCCCCAGCGAGGGGTCCCGGCCCATCCAGACCGTCTCGCCGTCCACGTCGAAAGTCAGACACACGGCGCATCGCGCCCCGTTTTCCCATTTCACTCTAGGCATTCGTTTCCCCTCATGCGTTCTTGTGAAAAGTCTATGAATCCGCCATTTTCAGCAACCCGCGCGCCAGGACGTCGCATCCCCTGTAGGCGTCCTCCCAGTCCATGTCCTCTTCTTCGGAGTGGCTCTTTCCGGCGACACAGGGTACGAAAATCATGGCCGTGGGCCCCAGGTCTGCCGCGTAGCGGGCGTCATGACCGGCGGCGCTCCACATGGAGCGATGGCTGTAGCCCGACTCCTCGCACGCGCTTCGGACTGCCCGCGCGGCGTTTGCGTCAAACGCGGTGGGAGTAGAGCCGCCGACGTCCTGAATCTCGATCTCGAGATTTTCTTTCTCCGCCTCTCTGTGCGTGGCCTCCTCGATGAGCTTTCGCGCCTCCCTCAGCAGGTCCGGGTCGCTGTGCCTGAAATCGACCGAGAACGTTACGTCATCGGGAATGACGTTAATTGCATTGGGGGAAAGGGAGAATTCCCCAACCGTGGCGACGAATTCGGGATGCAGTTTCCCCGGGATTTCACGGATGGCCGCGATCGTCCGCGCCGCACCCACCAGGGCATCACGCCGCATGTGCATCGGCGTGGGGCCAGCGTGGTCGCGCTCTCCTTTCATGGTGACCCGGAGCCACGTGAGGCCGAAAATCCCCTCCACGACGCCTACCTGCACCCCCTCGCTCACGAGGGCAGGGCCTTGTTCGATGTGGAGTTCGAGGTACGACCCGACAGGCCGGGGGGTGCAGGGCGCATCTCCCCGGTAGCCGATGCGCTCGAGTTCATCGATAAACCTCGCACCCTCAGCGTCTTTTGCCTCATAGGCGCTCTCGAGCGGTATCGCGCCCGCGAACACGCCGCTTCCCATCATGGACGGCGGGAATCGGGGACCTTCTTCATTCGTCCAGTTGACGATCTCTACCGGGCGTCTCGTCGATATGTTCTTGTCGTTCAGCGTCCTCACGGCTTCCAGGGCGGCCAGCACGCCCAGCGAGCCATCGAATCGCCCTCCATTGGGCACGCTGTCGAGGTGGCTGCCCGCCATGGCGGGAGGGGCGTCGTTTTCCCGGCCCGCGCGCCTGGCGAACATGTTTCCCATCTCGTCAATCCGCAACTCAAGGCCGGCGCCGTCTGCCCAACCGGCGAATAGATCCCGCGCCTGTTTATCGGCGTCTGAGAGCGTGAGGCGGTTTACGCCGCCTCCTTTTGTCGCTCCGACCCGGGCCATCTCCTCCATGGACTGGCGAAAACGATCAGGATTGATTAGCAATTCGAACCCTCTGGCGTTGGTTGTTGGAGATGGAAAGCAAGCGGGGATGCCCGGTCTGCGACTCCCGCCGGGCGATCACGTGTTCGCAACTACGATTTTCTCATAAACCTCTCTTACGCGGTCCGTATTTTCCTCATACCGGGCCAGCAGCTTGGCATGGGCGCTACCGTCCATATCATCCACGAAATTCATCCGACGCGCCAACATGTCCATCGCCCGTCGCGTTTTCAAAAAAATGTTGATCGACTGCGCATTACCGATGCGGAGCCGGTTCTCGACGAGGCGCAAGAAGCGGTATCCATCGAGCAGCGCGCCTGTGTCCTGGTCCGTAAGCAACCCCGCCTTGTTCAGCGCTTGCAATGCAAGGTAGGTGTTCGGAACCCGGAGTTCTGGATGCGCCCCTCCATTCTGGATCAGTAGATACTGCGTCAAGAACTCGATGTCGATGATCCCCCCGCGACCGAGCTTGATGTCGGCGATTCCCTCGTCCTCAGCGGAGAGTTCTTTTTCGATGCGCCCGCGCATGTGGCGAACCTGATCGACGAGGTCTGCGGGCGCTTCGCTCTCATATACGAAATCATTCACAAGCGCCATGAATTCCGCACCGAACTCCTGCGATCCCGCAAGATACCTTGATCTTGTGAGCGCTTGTCTTTCCCATATTTCAGCACGGTTCTCAAAGTAGTCCATGAATACATCTATCGGGGCGGCCAGTGCCCCCTTTTCACCTTCGGGCCGCAGGCGCAGGTCCATTTCGTAGGTCCTCTCGCGCGTGGCCGATGCGGCGAGGCCGTCGCGGAGGCATGTGGCGACCTTGATGTAGAATTCATGATTCGAGACGGATTTGTATTCTGCGGGTTTTCCGTCGATTTGTCCGCTCGTGTTGCCGGCGGCGCTGTAGACGAATATCAGGTCCAGATCCGAGCCATAGTTCATCTCCCCGCTTCCCATCTTGCCGAGTCCGATGATGGCGAACCGGGCTTCCGCCCCCGTTTCCGCCTCCATCGGGACGCCGTAGAGTTTGAGCATTCTCTCGCGGGCAATCGCGTAGCCGCTCTTGAGCGTGGCTTCGGCAAGCTGGGAGAGGGAGGAGAGGGTCTCCAGGATGTCCGCCGCCCCGAGAATGCTTCTGATGCCTATGGCGAGTTCCTCGCTTTTTTTGACCCAATGCAGACGGGTGAATTTTTCTTCCGCCGAGATTTGCGCGTCGGTTATTTTTTTGAGTTCCCCGGCAAGCGCCTCCTTGGAGCGCGGTTCGGAGAGGGTTTCCCTCTGAAAGAGCGTTTCGAGAAGGCCTGGTTGTTCGATCAGAACCTCGGCCAGGTAATTGCTCGAGGCGAAGAGCTTGAGAATGATCTCCAGCGATTCTTCCTGCTCGGCCATGAACCCCAGGATGGATTCGCGGCCGCCTCCTCGCTCCACGAATTTATTGAGGTGCGCGATGGCTCTGTCCGGTTCCGGGAGGTCGAGCGTTTGATACAGCAGGCGCGGGAGGAGTTCGTCGAAAATTCGTTTCGCCTTGGCGCTGACGTGCTCGAGTGATGCGCCGTTCCTCAGGAGCTTGAGGTGCGTGCTGACGCCTTCGGGGTCCACGAAGCTGTATGTAGCCAAATCCTCGGCGGATAGTGAATCCCCCAGGGTAAGCGCCGGGGTCGCCCGCCCGCCCGCCGCTTCCACTTCCTCCTCCCCGTCTTCGCTTTGGAACATGTTTTCAAAAATCCTCGATACGTTGTTCTGGTGATACGCCAGCCGGGTTTTCAGTTCGTTACTCTCCGCACAGTCCATCTTGCGCGCCAGCACGTTCAGACTCTTCTCGTCGGCAGGAACCTCATGCGTCTGAAGCCCGTGCGTGACCTGCACGCGGTGTTCCACGTCTCGCAAGAACACGTAGGCGTTCGAGAGTTGGTCGCACTCATGCGGGGGCAGGAGGCCGAGCGCCTCGATGATGGAGAGCCCCTCGAGCGTACTCGGGTTCTGGAGGAGCGTTTCGCGACCGCCATAGATGAGTTGCAGGGCCTGGGTGATGAATTCAATCTCCCGGATGCCGCCTTCGCCGAGCTTCACGTTTCGCGTCGCGGCGTCTACGCCTTTCAGATTTTCGTTGATGCGGTTCTTGATGCGGCCGATCTCCTCGAGCACGCTGATGTCCATCGTCCGCCGATACACGAAAGGGCGAATCATTTTCATGAAATCATCGCTCAAGGCGGCGGAACCCGCGCAATGGCGGGATTTGATGAGGGCCTGCCGCTCCCACGTCTCGCCCCAGGATTCGTAATAGACTTCGCAGCTTCTGAGCGAATAGGCCAGTGCGCCCTGCGAACCCTCGGGCCTGAGACGCGTGTCGATGCGGAACACATGACCCTCTTCGGTGTTTTTCGCCATCAGGGATATGAGGCGCCGGGAGAGATGGGCGAAAAACTCGTGGTTGGAGATGCTCCTTTTCGTCCGGCCGGTAATCGCGTCCGTCACGCCGGTCGTCTGGCCTTCGTCGGATGAATACACGAAGATCAGATCGATGTCCGAGCTGAAGTTGAGTTCCAGCCCGCCGAGCTTGCCCATCCCGATCACGCTGAATTCGGTATTCCGCCATCTCCCGTCCGCCCCTTTGTGGCGGGGCTTCCCGTATTTTTCCACGAGTTCGGCCCTTGCGATGCGGACAGCCGCCTCCAGGCAGGCGTCCGCCAGATGGGAGAGGTTCGTGGTGATCTCCATGAGCGACGCCCGCCGCATCAGGTCCAGCACGGCGATTCTCAGGTATTCGCGCTGACGGAAGCGGCGCATGGCATTTTCCGGCCCGTTGGGCGCATCCTGACTCTCACGAACCCACTGCCACAATTCGGCGACCATTTTTTCTTTCGTGCGGGCAGCCCTCAACGTGCCGGGCCGCAGGAGCCAGTCGAGGAAATGAGGATGCCGCAGAATCGTTTCGATCAGGAACTGGCTCCCGCCGGCCAGCGCGAAGAATTCCGCTCTGCGCTCATCGGATCGGGTGAGGGCTTTCAGGAGAAGATCCGGCTTCTCCCGAGTGCCCAGAATGCGCTCGAAGTTGCTCAGAGCGCGCTCCGGGTCGAACGTATCGCGCAGAGATGAGAGCAGCTGGAGCAGGAACTCTGAATTGTTGCGCGGGAACGCAGGGTGCAAGGCCAGGGACTGAAGATTTCTGGTTATACCCAGAGGGTCGCTGACTCCGATCAGGCCGAGCAGGTCTTTTGCCGCTGGGGTGGGGGCGCCCCCCGGCAAGAGTTTTTCGATATGAGAAAACCCCGGGTGCACATCAATCCGATCACTCATATCAAATCCCCCCGGACGAATCATGAAGGACTAGCGCGCAGGATCTCCCGGATTCGCCGCTGCCTGGTGCAGGGGCGAATTCTCCTCCGTTCTGGGCAACCATGAGAAGGCGATCAGACTTCCCAGACACGCTATGCCGATTGCTCCGAAAACGAACTCCAAGCCGTATGCATCCGCCAGTATACCCAGAAAAAACAATCCAAGGCCAACAAAAATCTGGTTCGCCGTGAAAATAACGCCGACGACGCTGCCGGCCAGCCTGGGCGGACTGACTTCGAAACCATATGCGAAAATCACCGAGCGCATGGAGATGAGAAAAACGCCGACCGACGCGACGCAGACGTACAGGGAAATGCCCGTGCCCGCGTGGGGAATCAGGAACAGCGCGATTCCGCCGGCGGCGGTCCCGAAGAAGAGGATCAGCTTTCGGGAAATCCTGTCGGAGAGATAGCCGACGATCGTTTCGGGGAATATGGAGGCCGCCGAGTACATGCCGAGCGCAAGGCCCAGGGTGCTCGGACCCACGCCGTATTTTCTCACCAGCAATATGGCCAGAAATATCGAGACGACGTTGTGCGCCAGCGTCCGCACGCCCGAGAGCACGCAAGCCCCCAGCATCCCGGGATTCTTGATAAGCGCATCCACGAAGTTGCGGGGCGTGATCGAGGAGCCGGGTTTTTGCTTTCCGCTGATCTGGAACGGCTCCAGAAAAATCCACAGGAGCATCGCCGTGGCGAAAAGCGGTATCGTGTTCACCATCAAAACGCCCCGCCAGCTCATGACGAGGAGCAGGTAGCCCGCGATGATGGGCGCCAGGGTCTGCCCCAGGTTTGCGCCCGTGCCGTGCACGCCCAGAGCCAAACCCTTTCGATTATCGAAGCGCATGCTCAGCAGCCCCATGGAGGGAGGGTGCCAGGTGTGCGTCGCCAAACCGCTCAGCCAGATGATGGGGGCGAGCGTCAGGAACCCCGTGGCGAAGCCCGCCCCGCCGTAGAACAGAGCGGCAGAAGCCATGCAGCCGACCAGCAGCCATTTCCCGCCGCCGTAGGCGTCGATGACGTAGCCCGTGCCCACGCTGCTGAAGGCGCTCATCACCGCTCGGCCGGTGAAGAGGAGCCCCACCTGGGTGAGGGTCAGCCCCAAGTCCGCCGCGAGAAAGGGGATGACGGGCCCCAGGACGCCCTGGAACCAGTGTTCACAGGCGTGGCCGGTGGTGAGCAGGGCGAGGATTTGCCATTTCTTCAAGGCATTCCATCTTTCATAGAGAAGATGATGAGGCGAAATTGAAGACGGGAAATCCTAGCATCACGGCGTCCGGGCGAAAAGGCGAGGGGAGTTTTTCGCCGTTTCCATGCGGGAGCCCCCTTCGCCTTCTCGCCTCGCTTCGGCGCCGGAGCGGGCGGAGGGGGAGGGACCTCCGGAATCCGGGGCGGACGGGGGCGAGCGAAGGGAGCGAACCAGGCGGCGCCCGGCGCGCAAATGCGGGCTGTTGCGGGGAAATGCGGGGGAGCCGAAAAACTTTTTTTGCCGCCATATTTGAATACATGACGTTAAGTTATTAGCATAAATATCTGAATCATAGTAATTTATTTGAAAAAGAAGATTCAGAAATTTATCGAAAAACCCCGTAAATTTATCTAATTTTACCGAAAATATCATTATTTTCATTGCCTTCGCCGCGCTCGGCTCCACCGGCATTTCCTCTCGCCCCGGCTCCGCACCCCGAAGATGGCGCGGTTGGGGGTTCAACGCGAGCGAGGAGCGAGCGTTTGCGGCCTGCGCGGAAGAGTTCGCCGTCATCATTCTCGCCCCTCGCCCGGTTCCATGAGATGGCCTCTTCTCCCTTTCGTTCCGTTCCAGGTGAAGCGGGAAAACCGTTTTCCCGCGTCGCGCGCACGATACCGAATCCCGGAGGCTTCGCGGGCATCGCAAATGCGGGCAAATGCGCGGAAATGCGTGAGCAGCCCCGACCGGGGAGGTCAATCGCGACTCGTTTTTGCTCGTCATTCCGGCATCATCCCCGACTGAGAAGGGAGAGATTGCGGCATCCAGGGTTTTCGCCTTTTTGTAGGGGCCGCGTATACCCGGCCCGTCGCCGGAGGGCGAAAAAACAGGGTCGCATGGTATGCGACCCCTGCACGCGGATGGTTGCCCTTCGCAGGTCACCGAACGCCGCGAAGACGATCAAATGCCGCACCCGCCGGACTGGCTGCAATCCCTCATTCTTCGGGCCTGTTGAAAACCCTGTTTCAGGGTCGGCGGCATGGAGGTTCACGAAGGACCGGCGCGTGCGTTTCCATGAAAAAGAGAAAAACCCGCAAAAATTCCGCCGATTTCCGCATGTTTGCCCCAAAATCCCGTATTGACCCGTATTTTCGGTTGACACCTCCCGGAAACGGACGTAAATTTACTGGTAGGACAATCCCATAAGGTGATGAGCCTCTCTGTGAGGCGCGTATTCGGGGGTTTGAAGCGTGGCCATCAGCGACAGACTGCAGACGGTGAAGAAGACGCGCGTCTACGAGGCCATCGTCGCGCAGCTCACCTCCTTGATCCTGGAGGGAGAGATAAGGCCGGGCGAGAAACTGCCGTCGGAACGGGAGTTGTGCGAACAATTCGGCGTCGGGAGAAACTCCGTTCGCGAGGCGACGCGCTCGCTCGAATCCGCCCGGCTGGTGGAGACGAGGCAGGGGGAGGGCACGTTCGTCACGGCGCATCCTGAATCCATGGTTCATGTGATTTCCGAAAAAGTCTCCTCCGATGCGGAGAGCGGCATCCATCACCTCTACGAAGCGCGCATGGTTCTGGAGCCTCAAATCGCCGCCCTGGCCGCCGAGCGTGTGACGGGCGCGGAACTCGAATATCTGGAAGACACGCTTCGTCGGCAGCATGGCGCAGTAGAAGACGGCGGCTTGGGCCTCGAAGAAGATACCCGGTTTCACTTGGGGCTCGCCGAGGCCGCCAAGAATCAATTCCTGCATCATCTGCTCAGCAGCCTGCTCAATTCGCTGAGCGAGATGCGAGAACGCTCGCTTCGTCGTGACGAAAGCGTGCGCCTGCGCTCGTGGGAGGCGCACCGGAAGATTCTGAAGGCCGTTTCGGACAAGGACAGGAACAGGGCGACGGCAGGTATGATCAGCCACCTTGTCGATATCAAAGGCAGCGAAGTCGAATCCGGTTGAAACCGGGATATCGAAGAAAAATGAAATTCTTGTGAACCGAATTTGAGGAAATTCCGTCTTTCAGTTAAAAGGTCAGCTTCTTCAACTCCAAAGTGGGGGGTACCGAATGTGAGTGTCATATCGTTTGAAGTGATTTACAGAGGAATTTTTCAGAAAAGCCTTGCGGTGAAAATTTCGCGGACGTTGATTCTCGCGGCCGTGAAAGAAGGAAAGCCGGGCATCTCCTTCGGGCGCTACAGCGATTCGCCCGAGCGCAACGGGATTCCGGCCAAGCAGTTCGGCTACATCGCGGACAACGAGGAAGAGCTCGAGACCGTGGCGGCGCAGTACGAGCCGAAACAGGTGGACATCTCCATCTGCGTGGACGACACCCTGTGCAAGGGCGTGGAATCGTGGGCATGGTACGGTCTTCAGCCCATCAACGCCGTCACGAAGCCCGGCGGCACGCTCATCGTCACGTCGAACCAGAAAGAAGACGAACTCGTCCAGCACATCCACCGCAGGGACACGCCCTACAAACTCGCGATCATCCCCGGCGAGGCGAGCTTCGCGGGTCTTTGGGTCTACAAGGACGACGGCACCGACGCGCGCTGTCTGGCGGCGGCCCTCAAGGCCGAGCCCACCATGTGTTCGATAGCCTCTCTGGAATCGGCGATTCGCGAGAACATCGGCTCCGAAACGCACATCGAGGCCGCGCGGGAAGTGTATGAAGACCTGCGTCCCGTCGAAATCGAACCGGGCCAGGGGAACGACGAGGTTCCCTTCACGTTCGAACTCCTCAAGTGGCACGAAATGCGTCAGGGCGTCGTCATCGACGGCGTGGGCGGCCACGAGGGCTTCAGGGGCGGCGAGGGCGGCTACGAGCCGGGGCGCAACCCCTACTTCAAGAAGTGGTCGACCCGCACCATGCGCCCGGTCGTGTCTTTTGACAAATGCACGAAATGCACCCTCTGCTGGGTCGCATGCCCGGACACCTGTTTCGACGTCACGCCGGACGGCTTCTTCGACGCCAACATGGAAGCCTGCTGCGGTTGCGGCGTGTGCGAGGCCATCTGCCCCGTCAAGGACTGCATCACGATGGTGAACGAGGTCGTCTTCGAGGAGCGCGACAGCCAGTGGCAGATGTGGCAGGAGAACAAGGAAGATTACGACAAGTACATGGACGAGAAGATCAGCGTCGGCAAGATAGAGGGTCGTCACCCCATCACCGGTCTCGGGCAGGCGTTCTCCGGCATCGGCATCGAGATGGGTCACAACCCCGAAACGGCCCAGGTCAAATCTCTTCAGGACCTCAAATAGGATAATAGGAGCGAACTGATGGCGACAGCAACCGAACAGCAACAGGGTGCGGGAGTTCATCTCCTCACCGGAAGCGAGGTCATGGCGCACGTTTGCCGCCTCGCCGACGTGGATGTCATCACGGCGTATCCGATCCGGCCGTATGACACCGTGATGCAGTACGTTTCCAAATTCATCGCCGAGGGCGATTTCGACGCCGACTACATTCCGGCGGAGAGCGAGCACGGCCAGTTCGAGATCGTCAAGCACGCCTCTGCCTGCGGCGCTCGCGTGTTCACCGGCTCGAGCGGCGTGGGCTGGCTCTACGCGATGGAGCCCCTGGCCGTTACGGCGGGCCTGCGGCTGCCCATGGTGGCCCTGGTCGGCTGCCGCGCGTTGGATGATCCCGGCGCGTTCGGCACCGAGCACAACGACGCCATGCTCGTGCGCGACCTGGGCTGGATGATCAACTTCCCCGACACGGCGCAGGAAGTCGTCGAGCTCGGGCTTCTGTCCTACCGCGTCGCCGAGGACCCGAGAGTCTACCTGCCGTGCGCCATCGCGATGGACGGCGCGTTCCTGACGCACAGCCAGGCGACGGTGCGCCTGCCCGGACAGGAGGAGGTCAACGCGTTCCTCCCGCCCTACGACAGGGGCGACCTCCTGCTTCACCCCGACAACCCCATCACCATCGCGCCCCAGGCGAACGAAGACTGGCTGATGGAAGTCAGGCGCCAGAGCAGCGAGGCGGCGAAAAACGCCTACACCGTGCTCAAGGAAGCCCACGCCGATTTCAGCAAGACTTTCGGCGTGGACACGGACCCCTTCCTCGATGAATACATGACCGAGGACGCCGACGTCGTGCTGTGCGGCATGGGGACGCTGAGCCTGCCGGTGAAGGTCGCCATCCGCGAGATGCGCAAGGAAGGCAAGAAGGTCGGCATGGTTCGCCTGAAATGGTTCCGCCCCTTCCCGACGGAAGAGTTGCGCGCGTCGCTCTCGCGATTCAAGGCGGTGGGCGTCATCGACCGCGACTACTCGTTTGGTTCTCCCTATCATGGTGGTATAGTGTTCAACGAAGTGAAAGCCGCCATGTACGGGGCGGACAAGGTGCCTCACATGAAAGGATTCGTCTGCGGCCTCGGTGGCCGTGAGGTGCTTCTCGAAGACGTCAAACTGATGGCCGACAAGGTCATTTCCATGGGTCAGAACGATGCGGCCGACAACGAAGTCGACTGGATCGGAGTGAGGGACTAAATCATGGCCGAAACCTCTGAATACAACATCGGAACACAGGAACTTCCCTTGATGGGGAAGGTGAACGCCATCCCCGAGAAAGCGGTGGAGGAGTATTTCACCAGCGGGCACAGGACGTGCCAGGGTTGTGAGAGCGCGCTCATCATGCGCCTCATGGCCAAGGCGGCCGGCCCTCGCTCCATCATCCTGGGCAGCACGGGCTGCATGTACGTGGCGAACACCACCTACTACAGCACCCCCTGGGTGGTGCCGTGGATGCACACGCAGCTGGGCTCTTCGGGCTCGGCGGCCACGGGAACGGCGGCGGCGCTCCGCGCGCTCATGCGCAAGGGCAAGATGAAGGAAGAGCCCATCAACGTCATCGCCTTCTGCGGCGACGGCGGCGGCATCGACATGGGCGTCTCGTCCATCTCGGCGGCGCTCATGCACGCGAAGTACAACCTGGCGATCATCTGCTACGACAACGAGTCGTACGCCAACACCGACATCCAGATTTCAGGCGCGTCCCCCTGGGGCGCCAACACGACGTTCACGCCTCCGGGCAAGAAGTTCCGCATCATGCACGACTGCTGGAAGAAGAACATCGCCGCCATGTACGCCGTGGGCCACACGCGCTGCAACTACGTGGCGACGGCGGACGCTTCCTACCCGGCGGATCTGATCGACAAGGTCCGCAAGGCGCTGGCCGTGAAGGGGCCCGCCTTCGTGCACACGCTCGACCCGTGCCCCAAAGGCTGGGACTACGACCCGTTCTACTCCCACAAGCTCGGCGAACTGGCAGTGGAAACCGGCCTGTTCCCCCTCTGGGAGATGACGGACGGGGCGCTCACCTACACGGGCATTTCCGCCCGCCAGGTGTACGGCAAGCGCGGCCGCAAGCCGGTGCGCGAGTACCTGGAAACGCAGGGCCGCTTCCACCATTTCGAAGAGGAAGACTACGAATACTTCCAGAGCGAAGTGGACAAGATGTGGGACGACTGGATGGTTCCCGGCGTCATTCCCTTCAAGGTGAACAACCCGAGCAAGAAGTAGGGAGCCGGGAAACAGAGAATCAGCAAGCTCAAGGCGGGGCCCTTCGGGGCCCCGCTCTTTTTCGCTTACTCCGGATCCGCGAACCCGAAGAGACGAAGATGAACGAAGTGAGGGAAACGAAAAGAGGAAAAGACGAGGCCTCTATGGTGTACGTGCCCGCCGGTTCTTTCCGGATGGGGTCTGAGGTCGGGAATGCGGACGAACGCCCCCAGCGCGAAGTCACGCTCGACGCTTTCTGGATGGACAAATACTGCGTGACGAACGCGCAGTACCGCGCCTTCCTGGAAGAAACCGAGGCATTCCCGCCGCCGCCCTCATTCGCGAGAGATGACTTCGTGGGGCCGGAACAGCCCATCGTCAGCATCAGCTGGGAGGAGGCGAACGCCTACGCCCGGTGGGTGGGCAAGCGTCTGCCGACCGAGGCGGAATGGGAGAAGGCGGCGCGCGGAACGGACGGGCGCAAGTATCCATGGGGCGAGGATGAACCCTCTCCCGGGCGGGCCGTATACGCGAGCACGGAAACCGATATTCACTGTCCCGCCAAAGTGAGCGAGTTCGAAGAGAGCGCCTCTCCCTACAACTGCGTGCAGATGGCCGGGAACGTCTTCGAGTGGGTGTCGGACTGGTTTGACGGGTTTTACTACCAGACGGGCCCGGCGGAGAACCCGAAAGGGCTCGAGAAGCCGACCTTCGAGGTGGCGATGGCGAAGGTGCCCGTATTCGCCGTTCCGGGCGGGGGAAACCTGAGCCTGGGCGAAGTCAAGCGCGGCGAGCGCTACGAAATCCTGCACCGTGACGAGGACAGCTACAGGATCCGCTTCGGGAACACCGAGGGCTGGCTCCCGCGCCGGGCGGGCTACGCCTGGACGGCCAAGGTCGCCCGCGGCTGCGGCTGGGACTACATCGAAGACAGCCTCAGGTGCTCGGCCAGAGAGGGCTTCGAGCCCTGGTACAAGAATTTCAACATCGGCTTCCGGTGCGCGATGGACGCTTGAAGCCCCATTTCAAAATCTGCAGGACGTAACACCTCTCGACTGAAGAATGCTTCGGGTGTGAGAACCACGCGCCGAAGGGCGTCGCCAACCCGCTTCCTGGCCAACCAGGCGACCGCGCACTGCATACCGTTGCAGGCCGGGCATTTAGCCCGAGCCGCGCTTGAGCGACAGCGCCCGCCGCGCACTTGCGGGAACACGTTCCGAACCGTCGAGCGGCTTCCGGGCGGCAGAATCGGAAGCACGAGGTAACAAGACAATGCGGGGCCGCATGACAGCCGCCGGATCCGGTGACGCCCGCCACGGCCTGATGGAACGCTTACTCGGAGGTCGCCAGATATCGCCGCCGTTCCGGCTTCCCAAGTGGACACACGGGAGCGCGGAGTGGAAAACATCTGATCCCTGCATGAAGACATCTGGAGAATGAAAAAGATAATCCATTGTTATATAATGGTTAATTGAAAAAACCGAGCAAACAAGACAACGGCGGCGACGATCCATCTCATTCCCGAAACATTGCCGGCGATCAGCCCTGCCGCAAGTCACAATCGGGATATCCGGGCCTCGAACTTGCCGCCAAAGGCGGGGCTGGTGTTCTGCCCGTGGTTGCGCACCCGTCTGGAGGGGCGAGTTGAGAATTCATCTGAAGAGGTTCCTGAAGGTTCTTCACACCATTGCCGCTTGTGGCCTCATCGGCGGTCTGTTGACCATCGTCAGCGCAAAGGCCGGCGCCGCCGCCGAGCAGCATCTGCGCCTCATCGACCGTCTCGACCGGCCGCGGGACGGCTATTGCATCGACATTCCGGGCACCCCCGGCAATCTGCGCACGGATATCCCGCTGTTCGCCCACAATTGCAAGGTCGGGCTGCCGCCGGACGCGGCCGTCGTGTTTACACCGGAAGGCTATATCCGGTTTCCGGCGCCCAACAAGTGCGTGACCATTGCCGGCGTGAATCGGGGCGCCCTGCCGGGCGCCGCCGCGATGCTCGCCGATTGCGGCGCCTCGTCCATCTTCTTCAGCGCCGCCAATTTTCAGCGTTTCGAGCTGAAAGTCGACGGCAGGCTGGTCCTCAAGAATTCCAACCTGTGCCTCGCGGTCGGCGCCGTCTCCGCCGCCACCTACTCAAGCGCCGACCGCTGGCGAACCCTGTTTGTGGACGATTGCGATAGGGCGGATCCCAAGCTTTCCCGCTGGGAGTTCATTACGCCGTAAGGTGGCTTACCGCCCGAAAGCGGGCGCCAGCCGGAAGTGCATCAACGATGCGTCCGGTGTGAAACCTCACCCGATCAGGCCGAAGTGCCCGCCCGGGAAACCCTGAATCGGAAGATCATCGGCACGATCGGAAGGACGAACAAGACGACGGAGACCATCATCAGCACCGCCGCGATGGGGTGGCCTGCGAAGTCGAAGAAGATTCCGGGGTCCCCGTGGCTCATGATCATGCTCTGGCGGAAGGTGCGCTCCGTGAGTCCCCCCAATACCAGCGCCAGCACCATCGGGGCGAGGGGATAGTCGAGCTTGCGGAATATGTAGCCGACCGCGCCGAATATGAACATGAGATACACGTCGAACATGTCCTGCGTCGGCGAGAACCCGCCTACTGCACAGACGACCAGGATGATCGGCGCCAGGATCGTCATGGGCATCCTGAGCATCCAGATGAAGATGGGGACGGCGAAGATGGCGACGATGACCGCCATCGTGTTCGCGATGTAGAGGCTCCCCGTAAGCCCCCAGACGAACTCCGCGTTTTCGACGAACAGCCGGGGACCCGGCACGAGCCCCCAAACGAACAGGGCGCCGAGCATCACCGCCGTGGTCGGGGAACCCGGGATTCCCAGCGTCAGCATGGGGAGCATGGAGCCCGTGCTCGCCGCGTTGTTGGCGCACTCGGGCGCGGCCACCCCTTCGAGGGCGCCCTTTCCGAATTCCTCCGGGTTTTTCGCAAACCGCTTCGCGATGCTGTAGCTCATGAAACTCGCCGGCGTGGCGCCCGCGGCGGGCAGCATGCCCACGAAAAACCCGAGCAGGGAGCCTCTCGCGATCGTGGGGGCGCATTTCGTGAGGTTCTTGAGCGTCGAGATGGTCTCCTGGACGCCGAGTTTCGCCTGGTATCTCTCTTTCGTCTTGAACCCTTCTTCCAGGGTGTAGAAAATTTCCCCGACGCCGTAGATGCCGATGGCCAGCACGAGGAAATTGATGCCGTGATAGAAACCCGTGATGCCCCCGAATATCAGGCGCGGGGAGCCGCTCACGATGTCGGTGCCCACGGTGGACATGAGCAGGCCCAGCATGGTGGCGATGATGGTCTTGAGGGGGCTTTCCCCGCCCAGCCCCGCAAAGGTGGCGTACGCCAGCAGCACGACGGCGAACTCCTCGGGCGGGCCGAAGCGCAGGGCGAACTCGGCCAGGGGCGGGGCGAAGAAGGTGAAGAGGACGATGGACAGGGTGCCGCCGATGAAACTGGCCACCGCGGCCGTCACAAGGGCATCGGCGGCTTTCCCCCTTCTCGCCAACGGGTAGCCGTCGAACGTCGTCGCGACGGCCGTGGACGCGCCCGGGATGTTCAGCGTGATCGAACTGATGGCGCCGCCGTACATGGCCCCGTAGTAGATGGCCGCCAGGAAGATGATGGCGCTCGTGGGCGGAACGGCGAACGTGATGGGCAAAAGGATGGCGACGCCGTTCACCGAACCCAGGCCCGGCATCGCGCCGATGGCGACGCCCAGGACGACGCCGAACAGCGCCATCAAGAGGTTTTGCGGCGAGAGCGCGATACCCAGCCCGTAGAACAGATTTCCAAGAATCTCCAATTTACTCGACCCTTAGGACAAGCCTTGCCCCACGATTACCGGGATTTCCCTGACGGATGGGCAAAGGAAACGGTGAAATCATCAGTTCCAGTAAAACAGAAACTCCGCATACCCCTTCGGCAGGGGGATGATCAGGAATTTTTCGAAAATGTAATACACCACGACGGGCACGCCTATCGACACGCCAAGGCTCGTCTTGAGGTTGTGCCCCCCGACCAGAAACAGGCAATAAAAAATGAAAAGAGCCGCCGAGAAGTAGACCGAGATAACGCCGATCAGGAGAATCATGATCATTCCGGGCAGGCCGACGCGCATCAGGTCGCGCAAGCCTTCCCGGCTCATGAAGACGCCCGCGCCGGCCGTGGCGGACTTGTCCCGACGTGAGGAAACCAGCGACTGGATCAGCACCATCAACGCCACGGCGGCGATTCCCAAAGAGAGCCAGAAGGGGAGGAAGCCCCCTCCCGGCCCTTCTTTGGGAAGAATGCCGACGGGTAGTTCCGTAGCTTTCCAGGCGACGCCGAGGGACACGAAAATCAGTCCGATGGCGACTATCCTATCCGCCCGTTGCATCTAAAGTCTTCTCCAGGCTAATTCTTCAGCAATCCCATGCCCATGAGCAGCTTCTTGTGCTTCACGTCCTCATCGGCGAAGAATTTGCCCAGCGGAGCGCCGCTCAGGCAGGCGCGGTTCAGCGCCTTCTTGGAGGTATAGTCTTTCCACTCCTTGGAATTGCACAGCTTGTTGAACAGGTCCGTATACCATGCCAGGGCGTCCTTGGGGATGCCGCCGGGCGCGTTGATGCTGCGCTGCATGAAATACACGAGTTGCGGCTGGCCCAGTTCCTTGAACGTGGGCACTTCCTTGAACGCCGGGATGCGCTCGGGCGTCAGCGCGGCGATCGGCTTCATCTTGCCGGGATAGTGCGGCAGACCCTCGGAGGGGTTGTTCACCGTCGAGTCGACGTGGCCGCCGGCGAGGTTTTTCGCCACGGTGCCGCCGCCCCGGAAGGGGACGTAGGTGATCATGCCCTTGAGGCCGTAGGCCTGCATGAGCATGTTGGTGACGAGCTGGTCCTCCTGCATCTTGCCCGTGCCGCCCATGGTCCATTTGCCCTTCTTGGCTTTCACGGCCTTCACGAAATCATCCATGTTCTTGATTCCCGACTTCGTGTTGACCCAGAGCAGGAACGTGTCCATGGCCAGGCGGTAGACCGGCGTGAGCTTCGTGTAGTTCACCGGCAGCTTCCGCAGGGCAGGGGTCGTGAAGAAGCTGTTCAGCGTCACGAGGATGACGTGCGGGTTCCCTTTTTTCGACAGCAGATAGAGCATCGCCTCGGCGCCCGAGCCGCCTTTCTTGTTGATCGGAACCAGGGGCTGCGGCGACCACTTGTTCTGGGTGACGATCTTCTGCATGAGGCGGGCGATGCGGTCCGCGCCGCCGCCCTTGCCCGCCATGATGACGAATTCAATCGGGCGCGTGGGCTTCCAAGCAGCAAGAGCCTGTGTGGTCCCCAGCGCAACGACGATGAGCAAACTCAGCGCAAGGGTGAGGAACGGAATAGCGCGTTTCGATGGCTTCAGCGATTTCATCATATTCCCTCCTGTTTATGCTGCAGAATGCTGTGCCTGCTACAGCGAGAACGATCCCACGACTGGTTTATGTTTTATGGTTTGAAGATGACGACTGCCCCCCACTCCCGTCAAAGCTGGAACTTCTCGAAAAGCGATCTTACGCCTTACACGGCGGTTATGATTTCCCGGATTTTACCATGAAGCAGCGCGCTTCTCAACGATACGATTTTCGCCGGTGGCCGGAAACTGGTCGCATTTGCATGATCCGGGGCGTATGAAGCGTCAAATCGCCTGCGTTTACGTTTCTTCGATATCGTCTCTCGATTCGAACGCCCTGACGGCGCGGCGGATGTAGGAAGGCACGCGGACGGGCTTTTGCGACTCCTTGTCGATGATCACGTAGGCCGTCTGCGACCTGGCGACGAAGCGCTCCGAATCCGCCTCGTAGATCTCATAGTCCATCCGGATGCTCGAGTTGCCGATGTCGTAGATGCGCGCGTAGACGTGGAGAACCTCGTCGAAACGGGCGGGCGCCAGAAACTGGACCGAGGCGTCGACGATGACGATGTCGTACCCCCGCTCGAGCATGTCGAAGTAGGGGACGCCGATGGTGCGCAGGTAGTCCATCTGCGCGGTGTCGACGTAGAGGAGGTAATTGGCGTTGAAGACCACGCCTTGCAAGTCGGTCTCGCCGAAGCGGACGCGCATTTCACTCTTGTAGCTGTACTGGTCCTTTGGCATAGGGCCTTTCTAATGAAAACGCCCGGAATTCGCAAACGCGGGTTCTTCTCTTGAAGCCGCCCTCCGTTTGTTCCCGCCTCCGCGTCGGTTATAATGGCGGCGGCCGGGATGGAGCCGGTCGGTTTCCAGCCAGACGGAGTCGATGATGATCAGCGTGGAAGAAGCCCGTAATTCGATACTGGAGATGATCCGCCCGATGGGGCGCGAGCGGGTGGGCCTGCTCGATTGTCCGGGCAGGGTGCTGGCCGAGGACGTGAAGTCCTCACGCCCCGTTCCGCCCTGGAACAACTCCGCGATGGACGGCTACGCCCTGCGAGCGGAAGACGTAAGGGGCGCGAGCCGGGAGACGCCCAAAACGCTGAGAGTGGTCGAGGAGATCCAGGCCGGCGTCGTGTCGACCCGCACGCTCGGCCCGGGCGAGGCCATCAAGATCATGACGGGCGCGCCCATCCCGGACGGGGCGGACGCCGTCGTGCTCGTTGAAGAGACGGAGCGAATCTCTGACGATGAGGTGCATATCTTCCTCGCCGTGCGCGATGGGGAAGCCATCCGGCTTGCCGGGGAGGACGTGAAGCCCGGCGAGACGGTTCTCTCGCAGGGAACCCGCCTGGGCGCGGCTTCCGCCGGCATGCTCGCGAACATCGGCCGGGCGCGGGTGTACGTGTATCAAAAACCGAAGGTGGCCATCCTCGCGACGGGAGAGGAACTGGTCGACTTAGGCGACAGCCCCGGCGTGGGGCAGATATTCAACTCCAATTCCTACGCCCTGGCCGCCCAGGTGCTCGAAGCGGGCGGCGAGCCGGTTCTCCTGGGCATCGCACGCGACAACGCCGAGGACTTGACGCGCCACATCAACGACGGCCTTGCCGCCGACTTGCTCATCACGAGCGGCGGCGTCTCGGTGGGTGATTTCGATCTCGTGAAATCCACGCTGGGCGGCCTGGGGAACGACATGCGCTTCTGGCGCGTGCGCATGAAGCCGGGCAAGCCGATGGCCTTCGGCGTCCTGAACGGCAAGCCCGTGTTCGGCCTGCCGGGGAACCCCGTCTCCACCATGGTCAGCTTCGAGCTCTTCGTGCGGCCGTCGCTGCTCAAGATGCAGGGCTTTGAGAACCTCTTCCGCCCGAGCGTGGAGGCGCGCCTGCTGCATCCCCTCACGAAATCCCCCGAGCGGCGCCACTACGTGCGCTCGATCGCATACCGCGACGGGGAGGAATGGACCGTTCAGGCCATCGAGGCGCAGGGCTCCAACATCCTGCATTCCATGGTGCGGGCGAACGCCCTGGTCGTATTCCCCGAATACGAGACCGAACTCGCCGCCGGCAGCCGCGTACAGGTGATTCTGCTGGGGGAGACGCCCTCTCAAAAACCCGAGCGCCTCGAGATGTCTACCCCGGAGCGGGTGCACTCCTGAAGAAATTGCCGTCAAACTTCCGACGCCCCTTGGAGCGTTGCGTATGAACTCCGTCGAGAGGGCGAAGCTGCCGCATTCCGCCGCCATCCTGGCCGGGGGCAGGAGCCGCCGGATGGGCCGGGACAAATCCATGCTGGAGATAGGCGGCGTCCCCGTCATCAGGCGAATCGCGGACATTTTGGGGAGGATGTTCGCCGATGTGTTCGTCGTGGCGAACGAGAAAGCAGTATACGAGCGGATGGGTTTCGCCGTGGTGGGGGACATTCATCCCGGCAACGACTCACTGGGCGGCCTCCATACCGCCGTGGCGACGGCGAAAGGCTCGCACGTCTTCGTGGCGGGATGCGACATGCCGCTCTTGCAACCCGCGCTCATCCGCGGCCTCGCATCCCTTGTGGAGGACTGGGACGTGATCATCCCAATCAAGGACGATTACCCCGAGCCGCTTTGCGCGTTCTACGGAAAGAATTGCGCGCCCCATATCGAGGAGTCGATTTCGAGGGGGCGTCTCAAGATGATAGGGTTTCACGAGCACGCCCGCGTGAGGCGGGTGGAAGAGGCGCTCTGGAGAGAGTGGGACGCCGAAGGCGCCTCTTTCCTGAACGCGAACACGCCCGAGGAATTCGAAAAAATCAAAGCCGTTTCCATGGGGGGAGAGCCGAAATGAGCATTGCCGAGCGAATGAGTGAACTGGGAATCGAACTGCCGGATGCGCCCGCGCCGGTCGGGGCGTATGTTCCATATGTCATCTCCGGGTCCTTGATGTTCATCTCGGGGCAGATCCCCATTAGGGACGGCAAAATGATCCATGAGGGAAAAGTGCCGCTCGACGTCACGGTCGAGCAGGGCCAGGAATGCGCGGCGCTCTGTTTCCTGAACGCCATCGCGCAGGCGAAAGCGGCCCTGGGCGATCTGGAGCGCGTGGAGAGGATCGTGCGGATGAGCGGTTACGTGGCCGTTGCACCGGATTTCACCGCCCAGCCCCTCGTCGTGAACGGGGCGTCCAACCTGGCCGCCGAGATTTTCGGAGACAAGGGTTTGCACGCGAGGGTGGCGGTCGGCGTGGCGGAACTGCCCCTGGGAGCGCCCGTGGAACTTGAAGTGATACTCGAGGTCAAGTGAGTTATGTGGGCGTATGCTATGAGGATACCTCCGATTTAGAGTTGTAGAAAAAGACACCAATTTCGGGGGTAGAAGGGACGCCCCCTCTCGGATAGAAAGGCCCCCCCCCTACCCCCCCTTGTCAGGGGGGTATAAAAAGGCGATGCGTTCCCGCCGGGCTGAGGGGTTTTGCTTTTTCTTGCCCCCCTGACAAGGGGGGGTAGGGGGGGTTGCTTTAGGGGTATCCCTTTGAAGGGGGTTGCCATTACCCTCTCAGGGGTTTGTTCAACAACCCCCTCATAAGGGAGTGAATTTCTTCTCTACTCGATCGGGTTTGATCCCGACGCTTACAAAGTCCCGGTATCGCTGTATAATCGTTAAGACATAAACGCCGTCTTGCTTGAACAAATGGGGGTCCCATGATTCATCGCTTCATCCTTTCGATGCTACTGCTGTTGTGCATGAATTTCGGTTCGCCTGCGCAGGCGAACCCGGACATCGATTTCATGAAGAAAATCGAGAGGGCGTTTACGCAGATAGCGGAAGGCGTCAAGCCGACCGTGGTGAGCATACGGGTCGAGAGAAAAAAGGGGACCGCGCAGCAAAATCCCCAGTCGCCCCATCCGAACATGCCGCTGTTCTCCTCGGGTTCGGGCGTCATCATCGACCCGGCGGGATATATTCTCACGAACAATCACGTGATCAGCAATGCGCGAAGACTGCGCGTGCGCCTCTCGGACGAGTCCGCCTACTGGGGGAAAGTCGTCGGCACGGACCGCTATACCGATCTCGCGCTCGTCAAAATCGAGCCGCACCGCAAGCTGCCCGTGGCGACGCTCGGGGATTCCGATAAGGTGAAGGTGGGCCAGTGGTCGATAGCCGTGGGCGATCCTTTCGGCATTACGAGAACGTTCACGGTGGGCGTCGTGAGCGGCATCGGGCGCAGCGGCGTCGGCATCGCGCGCTACGAGCATTTCATCCAGACGGACGCCGCCATCAACCGGGGCAACAGCGGCGGGCCTCTCGTGAACATCGACGGCGAGGTCATCGGCATCAACACGGCGATTCCGGCGCCCGGCAGCGGCATCGGGTTCGCCATTCCCGTCAACATGGCGAAAGGCGTCGTCAAATACCTGAGAAGAAGCGGAAATTTCCCGCGCGGCTACTTGGGCGTGACCATCCAGCCGGTCAGCCGGGACATGGCCTATCTGCTGGGACTCTCCGGAGCGAAAGGCGCGCTCGTGGGTTCCTTGCTCAAAGACGGGCCGGCAGAGGGAGCGGGCATCCGCATGGGGGACGTCATCGTCCGCCTCGGCGGCACGAGCGTCGTGGATACCTCCCATCTGCAGCGGCTCGTGGGCTGGACGCCGCCGGGAGAAGCCGTGGCCGTGGAGGTGATGCGCGACGCCCGGAGAAAGAAATTCATGGTCAAGCTGGTCCGTCTGCCGGAACCGGAAACGACAGGCAAGGACGCAGGGAACACCAGGGTCGATGAACCCGAGACCAGGAAAAGCTACGGCGTGGCGCTCGAGAACCTGACCGACGAGCTGAAGCAAAAAGGCAATTTGCAGACGGACGGCGGCGTTTACATCAGCGACGTGGAAGAGGGCAGCAGGGCCTATTACGACGGTTTGCGCGAGGGCATGGTGATACGCGGGCTGACGTATCGTCTGCCCGGAAACGGGAAAACGCCGGTCCGCGTCGTGATCGAAAAGCTGGAGGACGTCGAAGGGTTGCTGAAAAAAATTCCCGCCGGTACGAACGTCCTGGGCCAGGTCGTTCGCGGGACGGACCGCGGGGAGCGGACATTTTTCACGGTGCTTCATGGCTTCAAACGCTAACGGCTCAGGCCGCCTGAGGAGAGCACTTTCATGCCGCAGATGAGAAGCGTCCTTTTCGCCCTGACCATCCTTGCCTTTCCGGTTCTCTCCGGCGCGAGTCCCGAAACCGAAATCCGCACCCTGCTGCCCAAAGACGGCATTCCCGCCATTGATGCGCCCGAGTACGCGAGCGTAAAAGATGCCGAGGGGTTCATGCAGCCGGGTGAGATGGTCATCGGCATCAACATCAACGGGGAGAAGCGGGCCTATTCCGTTCCCCTGCTCAGTTCACACGAAATCGTGAACGACGTCGTGGGCGGGAGCGCCGTCTCCGTGACGTGGTGACCACTCTGCTATACGGCCATCGTGTATGACCGTAACCTGGGCGGCAGGAAACTCTCTTTCGGCGTTTCGGGGAAACTCTGGAAGAACGTGCTCATCATGTACGACCGCCAGACGGATACGCTCTGGAGCCACCTGACGGGGGAGGGCCTCATCGGCCCGCTCAAGGGAGAGCGCCTGGGGACGTTCCCCGCCGCCATGATGCGCTATTCGGAATGGACGCAGCTCTATCCCGATACCCTGGTGCTCAAAAAAAAGCTGAAAGGGATGGGCGGCGTGTTCCGCACCTCCTCCCGCGACCCGTATGAGGGCTACTACTACAGCGGGCAGACCGGCGTGATCCCCGAGAAATACCGGGACAACCGCCTGCATCCCAAAACGCTTCTGGTCGCCCTTGCTCTCGATTCCCCGGAAAAGGAAGGGGAGCAGATCGCCAAGGTTTACCCCTTCGCCGACCTGAACCGCGCCGGCGTCGTGAACGACCGCTTCGCCGGGCGCGACGTTCTGGTCACCTACTGCGAGGGGGCGGGCACGGGGGTCGTTTTCGACCGCGTCCTGAAGGGGGAGACGCTGGAGTTCGAACTCATCACGAGCGAGGGTGCCAAAGGCGCCGCCGCCTGCCGGTTCATGAAGGACAGGAAAACGGGTTCGCGCTGGCAGCGCCTGACCGGCCTCGCCGTCGAAGGCCCGATGAAAGGCGCCAGATTGAATCAGCTTTCCACGACGCTCGCGTTCTGGTTCGGCTGGAAGGATTATTTCCCCAAGAGCGTGATCTACCGCCACCCGAAATAATTGGATGGATTTGAGCCTATCAATTGGAATCTTGGGGGGTTGTTGGAAAAGTCACCCTCCTCAGGGGATAAAAGCAACCTCCCCTACCCCCCCTTGTCAGGGGGGTATAAAAAGGCGAAGCCCGCCGCCGATAGAGGGGTTTTTGTTTGCTTTTTCTTGCCCCCCTGACAAGGGGGAGTAGGGGGGATGCCTTTGATTTGTGTAGGGGTCGCATACATGCGACCCTCCCCGGCCGGAACACGGGGCGTCCGTATCCCCCGCGGTCGACGGTGCAGCCCATTTCGGCGGAAAGACCGGGTCGCATGTATGTCGGACATATATGTCCGTATATGGACGCCCACGAGAATGCAAGCGTTTTCTTCGGACGGGTTCGGCGCAAAGCGGTTCGGCTCAGTCGTATATCCGGCCTCTTCGTTGCGGCGCTTCACTCTGGCCGCGGGCCCGTATGGAGATAGGTGGACCGAGTCCAAATCGCCCGGGTGAGCTCGATGGCTCTGGACACGCATCTGGTTTTCCCGATCCCGTCTCGATGACCGTTTGCCCTTACCCTTCCTCCGGCCTGCTCACATTCCTCCCGGCTCTATCCGCGCGCCCGCCGCTCAGGCGAGGGGCGCCGGCTCCCTGTAGACATCCTTGTTCCGCATCAGCGCCCACGCGATGCGCGCCATCCGGTTCGCCAGCGCCACCGCCACCACCTTCCTCGGCTTGCGCGCCAGCATCCGCGCCAGC
>JAJDYR010000037.1 GCA_022825065.1 bacterium | reverse complement strand
CCTGAACATCTTCCGTGCAAATCTTCATGCCGACATGATTACCACATGTCGGATCGCGTTACCAGTCGCAAGGGAGGATTCTATCCGATGGAAGCGATGCTCCCGGCTCCGTGCCCATCACGGCTCGGATAAACGTTTACTGGGGTCCGACGACTCACGCGCGCCGGGATGCTCTGGAGTTATAATGAACCCGCTTGCGGCTTGATTACAGGTTCAGGAAGGCGAATTTGCCATCGGTTCGAGAAATCAAAAACATGAAAATAATTTCAACAGGTTAGGGAGATTTTGCAGGTGTGAAAAATGGCTCGATCCCCCCGAACTCCTGGATAATTCGATAAATTCAGATAAATTCACGGGGTTTTTCGATAAAAAAGCGGAAATTTTTTGGGGAATTATCGATAGTTATATCAATGGGTTACGGATTTCAGGGGCCGTTTTCCAGGGTATTTTAAGGCAGAAAATTTCAGGAGTTATGTAAAATTCAGGCGGGGTATTTCTCCACCAGGCGCTTGGCAATCACGATCCGCTGGATGTCGTTCGTGCCCTCGCCCACTTGTAAGAGAATGGAGTCGCGGTAGTAGCGCTCGACCGGCAACTCCTTGATGTAGCCGTAGCCCCCATGGATGTGCACGGCGGCCTCGGACGCCCTCTGGCAGGCGTCAGACGCGAAGAGCTTCGCCATGCCGGCTTCGAGATCGCAGCGCACGCCCCGGTCCTTCATGCGCGCCGCGCGGTAGGTGAGCTGGCGGGCCGCTTCGAGGGAGGTGGCCATGTCGGCGAGCTTGATCTGGATGGCCTGATGCTCGGCGATGGGCTTGCCCATGCTCTTTCTCTGCTGGGCGTATTTGATGGAATCCTCGAAACAGGCGGCATGAAGCCCCACCGCCCGGGCGGCCACCTGGATACGGCCCAGCTCCAGGGCCGCCATGAGTTGGTGGAATCCTCTGTTCTCCTCGCCGATCAGGTACGAAGCCGGAACCGGGCAATCGTCAAAGACCAGCTCTCCCGTCCGGAGGCCTTTATAGCCCATCTTGTCCAGATGACGGCTGGCGCTGAAACCGGGCAGATTCCTGTCCATGAGGATGCAGCTTATCCCGCGAGTGGGTTTTTCCGCTTTGGGGTTCGTACGGGCCATGATGGCGAAATGCGTGGCGTTCTCGCTGTTGGTAATAAACATTTTCGAGCCGTTGACGACGTAGTCCTGCCCTTCGCGGCGGGCGGACGTTCTCAAGGCGGCGACGTCGGAACCCCCATCCGCCTCCGTGATGCCGATGCCGAAGCGCATGCTCCCCGCAGCCACATTCGGCAGCCATTCCCGGCGCTGCTCGTCGCTGCCGAATTCGTTGATCATCCACCCCACCATCGAATGTGCGCCGAGTACGCCCGTCAAGCTCATCCAGCCCCGCGCCAACTCCTCGGTCAAGACCGTGAAGCTCATCGCGTCCATCTCGCTGCCGCCGTAACACTCCGGTACCAGTGCGCCGAAATACCCCAGCGCCTTCATCCGATCGACCAAAGGGTGAGGATACTCGTCTTTATGCTCATACTCGCTGGCGACGGGTATGACTTCCTGGTTCACGAATTGCCGGACACTGCTCTGCAGCGCGGCCTGGAACTCGTTCAACTGAACATCCATTTCTTCGCTCCCGGGATTACACGCGACAACAGCTTTCCGTATTCAACCGAACAACGAAAGCCCGCTCATCTCTTCGGGTATCAAGAGCCGCTCCACGGGCTCGCCGTTTTCCAAATGTTTTTCCACGATCTCCTCGGCATCCTCCGGCCTCACGCCGCCATACCAGACATTATCGGGCATCACGCAAACAACTGCGCCATTCTCGCAAACATCCATGCAACTCGTCGCGAGTATGCGCGCCCTGCTTTTCAGGTTTTTCTCTTCCAGAAGGGACTTCATTCGCTCGCGGACCTCCAGGGAACCGCAGTTTGTGCAACTTCCCTTGGGATGATCCGCCGCCCGTTCGTTCGTACACACCAAAACGTAGCGCTTGTCCCTGAACATTCTTCCACCTCGGGGGTTGATGATGAGACGGGTATCCGGCATTTCCCATGCCAGCACGAATAGTGCTCTTCACTTCCTTTCAGAGCCGTATGGAAGCTAACATTTATGCAACCTCCGTTCAATGGGAATCTTCTTTTCCTTTGTTTGTATTGAAGATGGAAAACGGCATAATATGTCGATATCGGACTGCGCATTCTCTGGGGATAGCGGATGATGTCTTCTGAAACGCATGAGAACCGACCCAAGCGTGTCTTCCTCTTCGCCACGTGTCTGGTAGATCAGTTTTTCCCCGAAGTCGGCGAGGCGACCGTCCATTTGATTCAGAGCGCGGACATCGAGGTGATTTTCCCGGAAGGTCTCACCTGTTGCGGACTCCCCCACTTCAACAACGGTTTCAGGGCGGAGGCGAGGAAAATCCTCGAACCCCAATTGCGCCTGCTGGAGGGAGACATTCCGATCATCGTACCCTCGGGGTCTTGCGGCTGGATGCTCAAAAGTGTTTTACCCACCTTGTTCCCGGACGACCCATGGGAGCGGGAAAAAGCCGCGCAAATCTCCGGGCGCGTCATCGAATTGTCCCAATTCCTGTGCAAGATAAAAGTGGACGATTTCGGTGCTACGCTCCCCGGGAAAACCGTGTATCACGATTCGTGCCACCTGCTGCGCGGCATGGGAGAAAACCAAACGCCCCGCCAGTGCCTCGATGTGGTGGCCGAGAACCGGGAGGAATTGCCCGATTGCGACCGCTGCTGCGGGTTCGGCGGCTCGTTCGCCGTTAAATTCCCGGAAGTCTCATGCGCCATGCTTGACGAGAAGATCAAATCCGCCGAGAAAGTCGATGCAACCTGGCTCGTGGCGGCAGACGCCGGCTGCATGCTGCACATCTCGGGTGGATTATCGAAGCGAAACTCGAAAATCAAACTTCTCCATCTTGCGCAGGCCCTCTCCGGACCAAATAATCCGGGTTGGCCCGAGGAAGACCAGGCTTGAATTCGCCTTTCAACGAGCGCGCGACTTCCGCATTGATCAACATCCCTTTGCAGGAAGCCCTTCACGCGGCTACGGGCAAATTCGCCAACCAGCGCGCTCAGGCTTTCGAATCGACGGCGGCGCCGCTCGCCTTGCGGGCAAAGGCAAGGGAAATTCGCAGAAAAACATTCGACGAGATCGACAAGCATCTCGAAACCCTGTTCGGGAGCCTCCAGAATCTCGGCGTGCATATTCATTCTGCGCCCGATGCGGATTCCGCAAAGCGAATCGTCCTCGAAATCGCCCACAAACACAGGGTCGAAACGGTCGTCAAGAGCAAATCCATGGCGTCCGAGGAGATCCATCTGAATCAAGCATTGGAGGCGGCGGGGATCACCCCCTATGAAACCGACCTGGGCGAATGGATACTACAACTGGCCAACGAGACGCCGAGCCACCTCGTTGCGCCCGCCATCCATAAGACGTTGCAACAGGTGCAAGACCTTTTCCGCGAAAAAGTAGACCCAAACGCCGGTTCTGACCCCCAGGAGCTCACGTCAATCGCGCGGGAGAAACTGAGAACGGAATTCCTGCGCGCGGGGATGGGAATCAGCGGTGTGAATTTCGCCGTGGCGGAAACCGGAACACTCTGCCTCGTTACGAACGAGGGGAACGGGCGACTCGTCACCACCCTACCCAAGGTTCACGTCGCTATTATGGGATTCGAAAAAGTAGTGCCCACGCTGCGAGATACGCTTACGCTCCTCTCAGTACTTCCGCGAAGCGCAACGGGTCAGAAACTCACCAGTTATTTCACCATGTTAACCGGGCCAAGAAGAGAAAACGAGTCTGACGGCCCCGATGAAGTTCATCTCTTGCTGCTCGACGGAGGACGCTCCAGGCATCTGGGGACACCATTTCAGGAGGCATTTCATTGTATCCGCTGCGGGGCTTGTCAAAATGCTTGCCCTGTTTTCCAGACAGTCGGCGGCCATACATACGACTCCGTATACGGTGGACCAATCGGGTCTATCCTAAGTCCCATGCTTCGCGGTCTCGACGTTTCCGGAGAACTTCCCGCGGCATCGAGTCTATGCGGCGCCTGCATGGACGCCTGCCCCGTATTTGTAGACATTCCCCGCATGTTACTGGAAATGAGAGAAGCGAGAACGGCCAAGAAAAATAATGCACTGATGGAAAGGTTCTCATTTCGCTTGCTGGGTATGGCCATGCGCAAACCCTTCATTTGGGAGACGGGTTTCAAGTTGGGGTCCGTTTTTTCAAGATTCCTGAATGCAAAAGCGGCCGCAAGGCTACCTGGGCCCCTCGGCGCATGGGCCCAGGGGCGGGATCTTCCCAAAATTGCAAAAAAAAGTTTTCGAGCGCGCTGGCGAGAGCAGAAGCGACGGATCAGCGATTCGTCTTCAACACTTCCTGACACATCGCGAATGGACAGCCCGGACGCAATTATCGAAAAAACGCATCATGCCCTGGACTCGGCCCACGGAATATCGCACGGAAGCTTTGAAGCCCCCGAGGGTCCATTGCCGGAAATTATTGTTCCGGACACTGCCGCTCGCTTTTCCACGGAGTTTGAAGCGATTGCGAATCCTGTTCATCACCCGAATTCCATTGGCGAAATTCGAGAATATGTCCTCAGCTTGGCGGCCAAATGGAAAGAATACCCCGTTGCCATCAGCGACGGCTTGCCAATCGATGTAGTCAATTGGCTTGTCGAAGAAGGTTTTGACGTGATTTTTCCATCGAATGACGGAGATAACCGAGACGACATCGCCCGGTGTGGAATCGGAATCACAGGCTGCGACTGGGCGATTGCAGAAACAGGCAGTATCGTCTTGCGGAGCGGGCCCGGCCATCCGCGCCTTCACTCCCTGCTACCGGAAACTCACCTGGCCCTCATTCCTGAAAAGAACATCCTGCCCCATATATCCTCGCTGGGACCTGAACTCGAAAGAACCCTCAAGCAAGGAGAGGGAGCCTCGCCCAGTTGTGTCAACATCATCACGGGACCCAGCCGTTCGGCCGACATCGCCCTGACGCTCATCAAAGGCGTACATGGCCCTCGAGATGTTTTTGCGATTATCGTTCCTGACGCGCTCATCGCGGGAGACTCGTGATCAGTCACCTGCCGAAGCTAAAATGAAGTATTTTGCACGACTCTATGAATAAACCCCTCGAGTGAATGGTCTACCCGAGGGGTTTATTACTGTTTTCCGCTTTTCAGAATCGGTGAAGCTAAAATTTAAATGTCATAGTAGAGATGGAATTCGTGGGGATGCGGACGCAGTCGAACCGCATCCACTTCCTCTACACGCTTGTATTCGATCCAGTTGTCAATGACATCCTTCGTAAACACGTCGCCTTTCAGCAAGAATTCGTAGTCCGCCTCGAGCGCATCCAGAGCCTCAGGGAGACTTCCAGGCGTCTGCTCAACGCTGCCCTTTTCCTCGGGACCGAGATCGTAGAGATTCTTGTCAATAGGCTCTGGCGGCATGATTTTATTCTGAATGCCGTCCAGACCCGCCATCAGCATCGCGGCGAAGGCCATATAGGGGTTGCATGAAGGGTCAGGGCAGCGGAATTCGACCCTCTTGGCCTTCTCGCTTGAAGAATACATCGGAATGCGCACGCATGCGCTTCTGTTGCGGCAGCTGTAGATCAAGTTGATAGGCGCCTCATAACCCGGCACCAAGCGGCGGTAGCTGTTCGTCGTCGGGTTCGTGAAAGCCAACAATGCGGGCGCATGCTTCAACAAACCACCGATGTAGTAAAGCGCGTCAGGACTCAAATCGCCATAGGTTCCCGCACGATACATGATATTCTTGCCGTCTTTCCAAATGCTCTGGTGGCAGTGCATTCCGGTGCCGTTGTCCAGAAAAACGGGTTTCGGCATAAAGGTCGCCGTCTTTCCATGTTTTCTCGCCACGTTCTTGACGATGTATTTGTACTTCATCAGCTTATCCGCTGTGGTCACCAGAGTGTCGAATCGAATATCGATTTCACACTGCCCGGCCGAGGCCACTTCATGGTGGTGCACTTCACACTCGACGCCAGATTCGAGCATCGTCAACATCATCTCCGAGCGGACGTCCTGTAGCGTATCGTTGGGCGGCACGGGGAAATAGCCTTCTTTGTAACGGTTCTTGTGGCCGAGGTTCGGATCTTCGTTGGCGCCCGTGTTCCAGGCGGCCTCAGATGAATCAACCTCGTAGAAAGCATGATTTTCCGAACCGGAATAGCGCACGTCGTCGAACACGAAAAACTCAGCTTCGGGGCCAAAATAAGCGACGTCCCCGATACCTGTAGACTTCATGTACTGTTCCGCCTTGATGGCAATGTGACGGGGGTCCCGATCGTAGAGTTCGAGCGTAACCGGATCCTTGATGTCACAGATAAGAACCAAGGTCGGAATTTTCAGGAATGGATCCATGAACGCAGTCGTCGGGTCCGGAATGAGAAGCATGTCGCTCTGATCGATGCTTTGAAACCCCCGGATACTCGAGCCGTCAAAACCGACACCTTCTTCGAAGGTATCTTCCTCAAGAGTACCGATGTGCGCCGAGAAGTGCTGCCACATACCGGGCATATCTATGAAACGATAGTCAACCATTTGGGCGCCGCTTTCCTTAGCCAACTTCAAGACATCTTCAACCATCTGTTACACCTCCATGCAGAATTGCGGTTTTGCGAGAAATCATCGGCACAAAACCAGGAATTGTTCAGCCCCTTCGGCTTTGTCATGACACTATGGCGCCGATTGGGCGCCCTTCTTCAAGAATTTCGCTCAGATGCACGCACAACTCCTCGAGTCTGGTTGTATCCTTTATTTTTTCACCGTTATTGTCCGTGATATAGAAAGCATCCACAGCACATTGGCCTTCCGTTGTGATTTTGGCCCGAGAGATAGAAATCCCCTCATGTACGAAGAATTGCGCAATCTGGGCCAGAAGGCCGTGTCTATCCGGTGCAACAACCTCGAGAACCGTTGCATCTCCACTTGCATTCTGATCAAATTCTACCAAGATCGGTAAATCGAACGACATTCGTTTCTTTAATCGTAAATATTTTTTGCTCCTGCCCAGAAATTCCAACAATTCAAGTTCGCCCGACAGCAACCGTTCCAGCGATTTGCGAAATTTATTCCAAAGACCTTCATCGACGACGGCTTTTCCCTCGGAATCTACAACTTCAAAAGTATCTATCACCAAACCATCTTCGCGTGTATATACTTTCGCGTCCAAAATGTTTAGTTCGTACACAGCAAACGCGCCTGCGATAAGTGCGAACAAACCGAGTTGGTCCTTGCACAACAGTGTCAAGAGCGTATTTCCCCGTCTCCTGCGATGCGTGATATCGATCTCGCATATCGTTTCATCTGAAAGACGAGCCCCAAGCTCGATGTGGCGCAGGATGTCTTGAGGTGGAGTCCCGGTACGATATCTGTCCGGCATGGATTCCATATGCTTTGCGATTTCCTCACGCCCTATTCGACTTCCTCCCGCCCTGGCTTCTAAACTAACTTGTTCTACAATATCTTCCCTGCGCTTTTTCCTGTATAAATCCTCTCCTGTCTCCATCACCCTCAGCACTCGTTTGTACAATTCATAAATCAAGGCGCTTCGCCACTCATTCCACATACCGGGGGCAACGGCGGATATATCTGCGTACGTCAAGAGATAAAGCATTTGGAGCCTTTCCACCGTCCCTATTTTATCGGCGAAATTGCTGATCAAGACGGGATCATCGATATCACGCCTTTCGGCCGTGATGCTCATTTCAATATGGCAGGCCACCAAAAATTCGATAGTGCTCCCCTGGTCTGCCGGTAGACCCATGCGCATAATAATATCGGGAAGTGCAGATGCGCTTTTATGCACATGCCTCGGCCCTCTCGCTTTGCCAATATCATGAAATAATAGCGCAAGCCTCAATATATTCGTACGTTCCATCTCTCTATGAATATGGGCTACATGCTGCAAAGACACATCTTTCGTATATGTAAGCTCATCCAATGCCGCTAACGTGAGCAAAGTATGTTCATCCGCTGTATATCGATGGTAATGATCGTACTGAACAAAACAAGTCAGTGGTTCAAATTCGGGGATATAACACCCCAGTAAACCGAGACCGTGCATTTCGTGCATCGTGGACGTTACGCCGGCTTTGCCATTCAATATCCGTAAAAAGCTGTCCCTTACATCAGGCGAAGCGCGAAAATTGTCATCAACGGTATCCAGATGAGCTCGAACGAAGTTTCTTACATTCGGCGATAAGCGACATCCAAAACGATATTGACACTCGAATATCTTCATCAAGCCCGTAGGATTTTCCAGGATTGCTCGAGGGTTAGACTCATCCAACACAAGCGTATGGTAATCCTGCAAAGCCAGCCCATCTTCAAGAGGTTGGAGCTTCGGTTTTCTATTGACCCACCTTCTGCTCTTTAAATGATCTTCGAGAGTTTCAAAAAAATCACGGCAAAAAATATGCAAGTTTCTTGCATGCAAGAAATAATCACGCATCAAACACTCACTGGCCAACGCGCTTTCTTCGTCTTCATAACCTAATTCAGGAGCAACTTCTGCCTGTGCCGAAAAATTAAGCATATCGTTCTTAGCTTTTGCGCGGATATGCAGCTGAGCCCGTATACGAAGAAGAAAATCATAAGCCTGCATCGCTTTTTCAAACTCCGCTTGTGGCACCCAACCCTTGCGCCACATCTCATCCATTTCCTTCATGCCGAAAGTCTTGGCCAACCAGCAAACGGCATGAAAATCCCGCAACCCCCCTGCACTTTCTTTCACGTTTGGCTCGAGAACATAAACCGAGGGATCCCATGATCGGTATCGTCTCATTCGTTCTTCAAGCCGATTCCGAAGGTGAGAACTTTTCGCTACACGCTGTATGTAACCATCGAATTTCTTATTGAATTCCAGAAACACTTCTTCGCTACCCGCCAACAATCGATTTTCCAACATGGCGGTTTCGCTTTGGTAATCTTCCTTGGCAATTTTCAGACAATTAGAAATAGTTCTGGCGCTATGGCCAATCGTAAGACCCGCATCCCACATCAGATACAAGACAGAGCGAATCAATTCGCTGATTTGCCCCTCATGTCCTGAAAACAAAAACAACAGGTCGATATCTGAGTTGGGAGACAATTCCCCCCGGCCATATCCACCAATAGCAACCAAAGCGCATGGAAACGACTGATTAATATTGCCGGATTTCCTCTTTTCTCCTTCTAAAGCGTACACATAAACCTGAGCTATATACGCATCCATAAAATTCGCATGCGCTTCACATAACTCATATCCGCCCGCGCCCTCAGACTGCGCATTGCTTATACACTCTCCGGCCTGCGCATAAGCGTCCTTGATATAGCGGAGAAAAACGCTTCGTTCCCAACCACAAGCAGCAAGGGTTGTTTCCCGAATGTCGTTTTGAAGTTTTGATAAATTATTGAGAGATGGCGTCATGGGAAGATATCGTTAAATCGCCTCCATACCTCGTTCTCCAGTACGAATTCGAATTGTTTCCTCGACAGGCTGTACGTATATTTTGCCATCCCCGATTTTTTCTGTTCTTGCAGATCCCATGATAGCGTCGATAATTGTTTCCACACTGGAATCTTCACATATGATCTCTAACTTGATTTTCGGCAAAAAATCGACGACATATTCACTGCCCCGATATAATTCAGTATGCCCTTTTTGCCTTCCGAACCCCTTCACCTCGGTCACCGTCATCCCGGCAACACCGATAGCTCCAAGGGCTTCCTTTACTTCATCCATCTTGAAAGGTTTGATTATAGCTACAACCAATCGCATGTCATGTATCCCCCAAGTTCAAGTGAAAGGTCCAATGGGATGGTTTCCATCGACTATAACACGCAGCGGTTGGCCGTCAATCAATAAAGCTTACGAATAATCACTCCTTACAGTCTGCAATGACGTATCTACATCAACTATGTTTCCATGGTGTTACATGGAAAGAATCAACGATTACAGATGATTGGCTAATTTCAAGGATTTTCCACCATCGCAATGTCACCAGGTTGCACGATATACAGCTTTTCCATACACTTTTTGCGGCATCTTTCTAGTTTTGTGTGATTTCAAGGCGTTGCATCCAATTTCGTGGGGGAATTCGCAATGGAGTGTACGGTTTTAGAAGCGCCTGTAGAATGTCATTTTGCATCGAAAGGCTCTAATGGCCAAAATACATGTTCGTACAATGGAAGTTCCTGCTTCCCTGTCGTGGAGGAATGCCTTTCGGGTGATGATGAGAAAGCATGCGAGCACATCATAGAGTTTCCAAAAGGAAAGTATTGCGCAAAATTCCCTAATCCGGAAAACCGCTGGGAGCGGGGCAGATGCCCTCTCGCGACACACATTAAATTAGATTTTGAAGCGCCGCTAGAGAAAAAACTGAACCCTCTCAAGGCCTCAAAACGAGCCGCGAGAGGAATCTAAAACCAAGATCGTTATTACATTCGCTCCCATTAAAAAAGCCGCGCATCACGAAGCGCGGCTTTTTTAATGGGAGGTAAAAACTAGACTACTAATAAGACTAAAACACCAGCAATTATAAATATTTGATCGGTGGCTGCTTCCATGAGTCCGCTATGTCCCAATATCTTTTTTGTATACCAGTAGAGACATGCACCTGCATAAATAACCGGAATGAGCATCGCATAACCAAACAATGGGGCCACCCACCCATTGATAGAAGCACTAACAAGAACTACAGCCAATGCAGCACAAATTACTCCTAAAAGTGCTTCTGTCTGCTCTTTGCCCAGAACGATCGGCAAGGTTCTTTTGCCCACGATTCGGTCGCCCTGAATATCTCTCAATTCCATCAAGCCAGTCTTGAAGAAAATCAAACCGAAGGCGACGAATATAGATACTCCCCAACCAGCGGAAATCAACTGTGAATTCGCCAATGCAGGTAAAAATGCCATGCCAAAGGTCCATCCCGTTGCAAGAACCAAAATTTTCAGGGTCGGGAAATTCATTACCCTGCTAACGAGGGCCCGAGGTTCGAGCTTAAGGCTGCAGAAAATAGCCCAAATCAATCCAACGATCATAATGCCCCCGGTCAAATAGGAGACACTGACACCGAACAGGATCGATATAAAAGCAGCAACTACAGCAAAGGATAATAATGTGGTCTTGTGCCTTTCATAAAACTGAGCGCGATTAGGCTCATTGTACCTATCTGCTTCATAACTAACACAACGATTTATCGTATGAGCAGCGAAAAGAAAAAGACCTGCAGTTATGGCAAGTTTCATCGAAAAGGGGAAACCACCTAAGACCGTAATGGCGGTACTACCCAATAGCGCAGACAGAAAAAGAAGAACATTTGCTCTCGACAGCATCTTGACGACATCAAATATCTTGTCAACGAAATTTGGATTCGGATCTGGAATCGCCTCTATTCGATTCACAACACGCCTAATCATCCAATCCGGTGTAGATGCACCCGCTGTAACAGCGATATTCTTGTATTGTTGTAAAAATTCCTCATTTATCTCATCTTCAGTTTCAATGAGAATCGAATCCGCTCCCCCCTCTTTCGCCACTTCTACCAAGCGATTCGTATTGCCGCTGTTGCGACCACCTACAACGACCATCAGGTCAACATCGGGTGCTAGTTTCTTTACCTCTTCCTGACGAACCTCAGTTGCATCACATATCGTATTAAACATCTGGGCCTGGGGGTATTTCCTCAAAATAGCTTCTTCGACATCTTTCCATTCCCGCATATTGATTGTCGTCTGTGCGACCACCACGACGGGGCGTTCACCAATCTCCGGGAGTTCGGCCACATCTTCCATGCAGGTTATCAGATGGCTGCCAGCCTCAGCGTAGCCCTTGTGACCATCCACCTCCGGATGTCCTTCCTCACCGATGATCACCGTGAAAGCGCCCATACGGGAATGTTTTCTAATAACCCCGTGAACCTTGGCGACCAGCGGGCATGTTGCATCTCGAATGCCTGCTCCCGAACTTCTTAAACGGTCGCGAACCTGCGGAGAAATACCATGCGCCCGAATGACAACCAAGCTCGTACTACTTGGCGTCTCCTGAGGATCAGACACAAAAACACTTTTATCTTCCAGCAATTCCACCGTTTGCGGGTTATGAATTAGTGGCCCATGCGTCAAAACTTCGCTGGATGCATCGTTAACCGTGTCCAAGGCTATATCGAGCGCTCTTTCCACTCCCCAGCAAAAACCAGCCGTCTTAGCCAGTTTGACTCTCAATTACACTCCTCCTCAGCGAAATGTAAAATGTTGGCTATCACCACATTTACGCTTTCGCACTATAGCCCTACTCTCAATTCATATGCAATAAAAATGTAAATCAACCTTCATCCGAAACGCGGGGGCGCTCAAATCGCAATTCAATGATGGGCGGCGCATTTTTAATATGCACGAGGTCAGAGATTCGAAACCAACCTCCCGAAGCATCCAAAATGACCTCGCCGATAGCTCTCGGGAGATTGAATCGCTTCGGTCCGCAACTGCCGGGATTAAAAAATACGGTCTTGCCTATCCTTCGGCAAAGCGGTTGATGCGTATGACCGAAAACCACCAAATCCATCGTCTCATCTTGAAGAAACATCTGCAATTCCCGAGATGGTCCTCCCCTGGCCCAGACGATATGCTGAATCATAATCCGCCAGCCTGCTATAACGGCCTTTGAGCGCATGGGCGCCAGGCCGGGCGCATCTACGTTTCCCAAAACACAACTGACAGGTGCAATGCTCTGGAGTTCCGGCAAGATAACATCAGAACCCACATCACCGGCATGAAGGATATGGTCTGCATTCTGGCAAAACTCGAGCACATCTTTCGTAAGACGACCATGTGTATCAGACAGCACACATAATCTGACGCTCGAAGTCATTATTTATCGCCCCTCACGGCTCTTCAGTACAAGAGGTGAAATAGAGCCCCCGCTTTCACATGATGAATTAAAGGTGCATACCCCTCAAAGAGGACATCTCAATATGTGCTCTTACTCCTAAATCCCTCATAACCCACATATCACACTCCACTACTTGAAAAGGCATTCAAGACGTACGGAAAGACAGGAAAATGCTAACGATTTGATCTTCCCCCCAATACGATACCCATCAATATGATAGAACATGCGAAGAGTCGACTGGACGTAGGAACCTCCTGAAGCAGCCACCAAGCCAATCCCGTAGCCACTAATGGCTCTCCTACAACGGCAAGCGCCACTTTTCCCGGGTGCAAATGCCCTAACGCATAATTTATGGAGGTATGGCCGACTAATGTCGGGACGAGTATCATAGCGGCTAAAAGCAGCCAAGAATTATAAGAATATCCGCCGAGAGGCTGTTCCAGAATTAAAGCTGCGCCGAAAAGTAAAATCCCACTGAATCCATAGCACCCCGTCACATATGCCCCAACAGGAATTTTCATTCTCAGCTTTCGGCCACATAACATGTAGGCGGAAGCCATTACAGCCGCAGATAAGGCAAGAAAATTTCCCCAGAAGCTGCCTTCCCATCCCACAAAGTCAGAGTAAGCTAAAATCGCACTGCCACCGATAGCCAACACCACACCCAGCCAAAAATTTCGCCCTTCCCTTTCTCCCAGTAGAACGATTCCGCCAATGCCCGCGAATATGGGGTTGGTCGTCGCAAGCACGACGGAACTTGCTACGGACGTATGCGACAGCGACTCTATCCAAAACGCAAAATGAAACGCCAAGAATATACCGGAACCCGCCCAAATTATCTTCTCTTTGAGCGACAAGGCACCCCATATATACATGACGTTCTTGCTTGTAAACGGCAGCAGCAATAAAGCGCCGCCGCCCATACGATATGCAGCAATCGCCAAAGGTTCGACATCCGCCAATCGTATGAGTATGGCGGAGCAGCCAAGTGCAATGACCCCTACAAACAAATAGAAGTACACGGGAAATTTCATGCTTCTCAATACCAGAAGGAGATGCAGTGATTCTTTGGACTTGGGAGATTCCTAAAAATCATTCATGAACTGCGTGATCAAACCCCCGACCACCTCCGGTTGCTCTAGCATCACCATGTGACCAGATTGCGGGATAATGAATAATTTCGCATTTGGAATCTTCTCGGACATAAACTGTGAATACTTTGGGGGAGTTAAAAGGTCGTCTTCTCCACACAGGATCAAGGCGGGCGTAGATATAGATTCCAATTCGGAAAGGACATCAAATCGATCACATGCAATAAAATCATGGTGCAGGGTATCCGCATTGCATCGCAATAAACCCCTGGTGCTCTCTCGGATTAGGGATGTAGCCGTTGCCGGGGAAAAAGCATAACTGATAATTTCATCCACAGTCTTTACAAAATCGCTTTTTGCACCTTCTAAAATGGAATCTTTCACTCTAAGCCTTGCGCCTGAGCCAATGAGAATGACACCTTTCAATAACTCAGCATGAGACATAACGGTGGCAAGAGTTACGGCACCCCCCATTGAATGGCCAGCTAGATAAACTGATTTCAATTTCTTGGCTTCTAAGAATTGAACAACAAATCGACTATATTCTTTTACATCCGAGATTTGGGCTAGACCAGACTCGCCATGACCGGGCAATTCCAGAACCAAACTGCTCACGCCCTGTTTCGCCAGATTGCGCACCAAGGGAATCCAGCTATCTCGATTCCCTCCCGCTCCATGAATGCACACTGCGACGCTACTGAATGCCTGGGGACCTGCTTCGCAATAAGCGATTCTATGACCAGATAAACTCAGAAAACCTGGACGCAACCAAGACAAGTGGAGGGTTTCCTAAAGTGTTGGTAAACTATAGATTTGAGGCCTAAAGGGCACGGTCAATGGCGGCTTTCAAATCGGCCTTGGATTTCACTCCCACGACCTGCTCCACAACCTCGCCTCCCTTAAACAACATCAATGTTGGGATACCACGAATCCCGAATTTCGTCGGAACTGATGGATTCTCATCTATATTCAACTTTCCGACTCGCACCTTCCCTGCGTATTCCTGGGCAAGTGCCTCAACCGTGGGCGCAATCATTTTGCAAGGAGCACACCATTCTGCCCAGAAATCAACTAACGTGGGCGTATCTGAGCCGATAACATCCGTCTCGAAGTTCTGGTCCGTAAACTCGATAACACCTTCCGCCATTACATGTCCTCCGGGAGCAGAATCCATCGGGCTGGAAAAAACGATTCGTGTCTAAAACGTGTCAAAAGTCTTAACCGCAATTGGATATGGCGCCGTTTCGACCAACGAAACCTGGAGCATCATTCCCTATTGGCCAAAAGGCGTCAACTCCACTTTTCCAACTACATATCCGGATTTTCGATAAGACAATGAACAAAAGGAGGAACACCAAAATTTTCAGGCAATTCTACTCTACTGGTTCTTCGTCTGGAATCTCACTGACTAGAACTTGTCTTCTCTTCACACCATCCGCCGGGCCGATGACTCCCTCTTGCTCCATACGCTCAATCATGCGTGCTGCCCTATTGTACCCAATCCTCAAATGTCTCTGGATGAGAGAAATGGATGCCTCGCGCGTCCTGGAGACGAGCGCAATCGCATCATCATATCTCTCATCATACTCGTCATCGCTACTTGGTTCATTCTGAGAGGCGTTTTCCTCCTCTACAAACCAATCCTCCCTGAATACCGCTTCTCCTTGGGATTTCCAGTGCGCAACGAGTTGAGAAATCTCGCTATCTGAAACATACGCTCCATGAATGCGAACAGGAGTGCTAGAACCGGGTGGCACAAATAGCATATCCCCTTTTCCTAATAAGCGTTCCGCCCCATTCGAGTCCAAGATTGTCCGCGAGTCTGTTCGTGTAGCAACGCGGAGTGCCATCCTTGACGGGAAATTCGCTTTGATGAGACCCGTGAGAACATCCACTGATGGACGCTGGGTCGCCACCAATAAATGGATTCCAGATGCTCGAGCCATCTGGGCCAGGCGCGTCATTGACTCTTCCACCTCACGTGGCGCGACCATCATGAGATCAGCCAATTCGTCAATCACCACCACAATATAAGGAAGGAAATCAAGGGATGTATCCTCTTCGGCCAGAGGTTGTTTCCATCTTCTATTCGCCTCTCGCTCACCCAATTGCCGCGCTACGGAAGCATTGTAGCCCTGGATGTTCCGCACCCCTGCCTCGCTCATTACCTGATAGCGTCTTTCCATTTCCACCAGGACACCCCTTAAGCCCGCCGAGGCTTTCTTGGGTTCAGTCACAACAGGCACGAGTTGATGAGGGATGCCTTCATATATCGACAGTTCCAGCATTTTGGGGTCGATCATTAAAAAACGAACCTCTCTTGGCGTACACCTGGCCAGGAGACTACAAATCATCATGTTCAAGGCAACACTTTTTCCTGCGCCGGTCGTGCCTGCAATCAACAGATGCGGAATTTTGGTCAAATCCGTAAATGCCGTTCTTCCTAGAATATCCTTGCCTAGGCCCATCGTAAGTTTATCTTCGGCCTGCATGAATTCCCTTGAAGAGAGCACTTCTTTTGCAAATACGGCGTCACGCTTGATGTTGGGAACCTCGATGCCTACAACCGATTTTCCGGGTATCGGGGCGACAATGCGAACACTTAGCGCGGATAGAGCTCGGGCCAGGTCGTCTGCCAGGCCGGTAATCTTGGAAACCTTGATTCCTGGGGCCGGGTCATACTCGAAACTAGTAATGACAGGTCCTGTCTTTACTTCCTTGACTGTTCCGACGACACCAAATTCTTTCAGCGTTTGTTCAAGAAGCAAGGATTTTTCGCGTATGCCTGCTTCGTCTACTATAAGTCCGCCAGAAGGAGGAGTTGCGAAAATATCCAAAGAAGGAAGAACATATTCTTTCTTTGGTCCAGAGCCTCTTTGCTCCTTGTGCCGGTTATCTGTTTGCGCACTGGAGTGGACCAGAGAATTGTCTTGAATCTGGACAGCGTCCGACTCGCCACTAGTTCCCGCGTGTCGAACTTTCAAATGCTCTTCCGATTCTCTACTTCTTGTCGAATCTTCAACATGAGCCGAAGGTGATTCGGGAAGCTCGTCAAGTGATCTCCCAGGAACAGGAGCCTCCTCCTGCGACGCTGGCAACATATCGCTATTGCCAGCAAGATTTTTCTTCAGCTTAATCCGCAGTCCGCCGGTTACAGATTTTCTCTCTGCTTTCATCTTCTTTGCTTCATCATCGATTTCTTCACTCGCCTTTGGTGACAGTTCGTCCACCACACTCAGCGGCAAGTCTTTGCGCGTTCCATCGTTGGCCAATCGCAACTCGTCATCATCATTCTCAAGAAGCGTTTCTAACACCGAGCCGGGCATTGCTTCATCATAAAGACCCTTGGGGGTTTTTATGGGTTCGATTTCCTCATCGCTGGCCGCCGGACCGCGCAGCGCAGGCAAGTCCGGGCCCGGAAATTTCTCTCCTCCAAACAGCGAAGGGCCGTTTTGCGCCGATGGCCGAAGAACAAGCCTGCCATTCTTTTGGTTTGACAAGTAGGAGCTATTCGGTTCCAAAATTAATTTGTCGACATCTTTTTTCGAGTGGTTCAGCCTCGGTTCCTCGCTGCTCAAGCTGTCTTGCTCAAAATATCCATGCGCTGCGTCTTCAGTGCTGGCTATCGTTTCGGCATATTCAGTACAGGATTCTTTTTCAGGTAGAGATGACGGAATACCTACAACTGTGGAAAAGAGTTTTCGGGTCGCGAATACAACGCCCCTTACTGCCCCGAGCAATACCCTTTTAAAAACCATAAAAATGCGAGAAAAAAACCACCAATGCGCAATTGCCAGTCCTGAAATCATTTTTTTGAATGAAAAACCGGTTATGCCGACAAACGAGGCAAGCAACACGGAGCCAAGCAACACCCAACTGCCCGCACTGCCCAAATATGCGTTCAGCAACATCACGACACTATAGCCGACAATTCCACCGGCTAATGTCGTCGTCCCAAAAAGAGGATCGGTTTCAAAAGCTTTGAAAAATAACCCCGATGCGCTCAAAAGAAAGAACAAGCCAACCAGTTCACGCCAACCAGGCCGCCATGAGCGCAAACCTGCAAAAGCGGTTACGCCCCAAATAAGGAATCCGATGGGCATCAAAATCGAGAATGCGCCCACCGCCTGGACCATAGCGCCTGCCGCATATGCGCCTACAGCTCCGCCGTAATTTCGAATGCGCCATTTTTGATTGACGTAAGCGCCCCAAGACGGATCACCAGAATCGAAACTCCAAAGCGAAATCGCCAGAAAAACAGCGAAACCAACCAAGGATAAACCTACGATCTCATTGGTCCTTTGGGAAACCGGAGATGGTCCGAACCGGATACCCGAGCGACGAGTAGGCATACACTGGATCCTATGTTCCCACCCACAAACAGGATGGGATATGCGTCCTCGGGCAGAGGAAAACCTAGAAACGCTATCAAATTTAAGTGGGAAATGCAAGAAAAGTTTGAGGTTAATGAATTCAGTCGTGGAAATCAGTGCCGAGTATTTAATCTATCACATCTTTAAGAAGTAGTCCGTTCATGCGATTTTTATGGTTTTCGACAGAAATACGACATCCCCTTGGAATATAGTCTGGAATCAATCCTGAAATGTGGGGGATTCATATTTATGTTTTTCGTCTGCTACGAGCGGTCCGAAAAAACGCGGCGCCTGTCGAATCAACTGTTCTTCATAACATTGATGATAAGGGCTTACTACCAAGACACCGCGTCTCAGAAACAGGAAATCTTCATTTGATTACTTAGCACCGAATAAGTCGCGGAGACCTTCTCGCAAAGATTTTTCGAGGTTTTTCCCCAATTGCTCAAGTTGACTTTTCCCTCTTTTCAATTCTTTCGCGGAATCTTTATCGGGCGTTGTTCGATTATTCTTCGGTGTCGGCACGATTTTTTGCACCCCTTCTATGGCAGTGCCGAGAATTCCAGTTACGATATCCTTCACATTGCCTCCCAAGTTCTGCGCCTTCTCAAACAGACCCAAAAACATCGGCTCCGCAATCGCGTCCAGAAAATGAAACTCCGGATCATCCAAACGCCCTGTTACCCGAACATTCAGCTTAATGGTATCGTCCGGTCTCTCGAACAGGCGGAACACAGACTCACGGAGCAATTTCACCACGAGGTCGACCAGGGGAAACTTCTCGTCGGGTTTCAAACGCAATCCGGTAATCTGCGCGGTCCCATCCAAATTCAAGCGGCTCTTTCTCAACGAATAAGTGGATTTAAAATCCAGCACGCCCCTTGTGATCTCGGTCCCTCGCATCAACAAGGCGCTGGCACTCTCTCCCTTACTGTCACGGAGATAAGGAGATATTTTTCGCAGGTCGAAACGCGATAGGTTGAAAATTCCATCTACATCCGGAGGCACCGAACCAGGGTTCAGGTTCGCCTTCACCAGGATGGAGGGCGATTCTCCGAGCGTCCTGAACTCCAAGCGCGTTTCCCGCAGGCTGGGAACCATCAGCGTATCCAAATTCGTAACTAAAAGCTTGGCATCCGGAACCTGCAAAACTACCGGCGGTTTATCCGCCGCAATAAAATCCTGATAATAAAAGGCCATTCTTGCAACTTCGAATTTCCCAATTTTAATCGCCGGGAAAAGAGGCCCACCCCCTTTTTTCGCGATCTTTCGGCGTTGCCCTAATGTGGTCTTTTTATCTTTATCTGCAGGTACCGTTTTTTCTTGGTTTCTTAATCGCTGGGTTTGTTTTTCACCAGCTTTCGTTGTCTCGAACAATGAGTCAAAATTAGTTTTTCCTTTTTCATGAAACACATATCGAATGTTCAACTTTTTGATCCGAACGCTTGGCGATCGTATCTCTCCTCGCAAGATGGATGAACGCTCTAGAGATGCTTTCAAATCTTGAAGAATAATATCTGGTTCCGCATTTGGTTTGTTAAAGTCAAATGTCTTCAGTTCCGGAATCCGAATTTTTATCGCATCGTCATCAACCTGCCCTGAAAAACTTCCCGTTACATTCAAATTCGGGTATGCAACATGCGCAAGCGATGAGAGATTCGCCGCGAATGACCATTTGGTGGAAATCGACTGCGTTTTCTTTCTTTTTCTTGAAATTTCCATCCAGCCATTGGCTGCACCAGTCACAGAAAATTCTGATACCGGTGCTCCCAAAATACTCCCGGCCAATCGGGCCGCGTGTTTCAGGCTCGATACCGTCCATTGGAATCGACCTGAATCCACTCCGTTCATGCTCCAATCGGCGGGCCTCGATGCCCGAAGATCTCCGAATGGCATGTTCAGGTTCAGGCTCTGTAACCTTCCAGATTGATTTTGGAAATCATAAGAACCCGTTGTTTCAAGGCTGAATTTACTCGTCTGCAGCAGTCTCCAATCGCGGCTCATCGGCGCAAGGAATTCCCCGCTTAAATTTTCGCTCGTGAGCCCCAGGTTCCATTTTGCCTTTTCCTTGGGGACGTATGAAAATTCTATTTTGCCGGCGATCTCTCCAGCTAGATTTCGAATCATAGGAGTATCGCTAACAAAATTCACCCAAGGTGATATATGAACAGGATCAAAGAGCGCGTATCCCTTATAGGAAAACACAGCCCCATCTTTCCTGTTTCTCGTTCCTGAGAGTGAAATTTTCAATTTTTCATTCTTTGGCCCCGATTGAACGGGATGCTTTATCAATTCGCCCAGCCAAACTTCGGCGGCACTCAAATCCGTGATGTCAAGCGTAAACGAAAATTCATCCCTGCCATTTTGATTCCACAAAACCATGCGATTCAGATATGCCCTCGCAAAGGGAAACCTCAAATCCAACCTCTTGATTTCGGCAGAGCCTTTTGAAGCGAGATAAAAACCGTCCGATTGAATTGCTAGAGATGCCAGGGATAAATCGCGCCACTTTTCTTTTGAAATCATTTTGGTATGTGCACCGAGGTTCTTCCCGACGATATCTGCCTTCCACCGGAGGGCACCATCCAAGGCCGAAGACACTTGCAACTCACCGCTGAGCCAGCCAGTGGCTTTTTGCAGGTAGGCTGGCAAAGGGACAAAATCCACGAGTGGAGCGACCGGCAAAGAATCGAAACGCGCGCTCGTATCTACCATGTAGGCCGAGGAATTTTTCCGATTTCGAGACACGGCGACGTTAAAACGGAGCTTCGCATCTAGGGGAACGTCTCCAAGCGATACTATCCCGAGTCTCTGCATGAAATCATTCGTAGATGAGAAATCACTCACCTCGACGTAAATCGCGGCTTCATCATTACCATCTACGTTCCATTTCGCGGGCTTCTGGAGTTTCGCCGTGGCGAACGGCAACTTGATATCTAGGGTATTGATACTCGCGGATGCATTCTTCTCGTCGTAGTTCCCCGTCGAATGAAGAACGGTTCTCCCCAACGTCAGCGCTTTCCATTGTTTTCTCTTGTCTATCCTGACTTTTGCGCCGAAGTCCCGGGTTTCCAAAGCCACATCCCACCCTACACGCTCGCCTGAAACAAAAACCAAGCGTGCTCTTCCGCCCACTTTCCCCTTGATTTTCGAGACATGGTCAACAGAGGGAATAAATTCAACGAACCGGGACAGGTCCACCGGGTCGAAGCGGGAATCCACCTCTAGTTGTACGATGTCATCCGATATCTTGCGATCCCGCTTCGCTGATACCAGAACCCGGGCCGTTGCTCTTTTCTGGAAGCCTCGTAGCGCGATGCCCGCGACTCGCGAAATCCAGTCGCCCGTTTCACGCATATCACGGATGTTCGCTTCAAAATGAACTTCATCTTGCGCCGAGACGTTCCAGAACGAAGGTTTCGTCAATTTCGCATCCAGAAAAGGCGTTTCGACGAAGAGAGTGTCGATGTGCGCGGAACCATATAACAGATTGAATCGGCCCTTCGTCTTCAGTTTGAATCTGGGCAACGCCAGTTTTCGCCATTTTGCTCTTCGATCCATTTGGAAATCCGCGAGAATGTTTTGGCCGTTCAAATCAATATCCCAGGTTACCGGTTTTTCGGCGACATAGCCGAACTTCAAGTTCCCGGCGAAAATTCCTTTCCTGAAACGAGAGCCCGGCACCGTAGGCACCACCACAGGCAGGAAAGACGAATCCAAAAGAGGCATCTCGAAAGACGCGCGATAACTCGGGCCTGTCATGTCGACGTACGCGTTGCCTTTCAGTTCAATGAGTGGTTGCCCGTCCGGCCTCTTACATTTCCCTTCGAGAACAACGTCCAAGGGCTTGCCAGGCGTAATGTCGTCGACTTCGATGTGAGCAAAAGAACATGAACCATCAAAAGCCGGCGAGGCGTTGCTGGCATCGAATCGCAATTCGGTTTTTGCGTCATAAAGGTCGAATTCGTGAATGGTAAAACTGAATCCTTGTTCAGAATTTTGCGGGACGCTCTCCGCCGCCTCGGCGGATTTGATGAACGAAAACTTTTTCCAAAAACTCGTCGAAATCGCATTGCTTGATTCCCGATCCAGATTGTCGATAATGTCCTGGAAATTGAACCTGCCCTGTCCATCCCGGTACACGCGAGCGGTGGCGCTTTTGATGGTAAGCTGGAGAATGCTGATACGTTTGTAAATCAGAGTCGATGGATTCAGAAGTATTTCAACATCGTCGAATCGAACGAAGGGTTTATCGCTCTTTACCCCACCTTTTTCTGCTTGCCCGTCGATGACGATTCCACTCGCCTCGATCTTGAATAGTCCCAGTTCCAACCGCTCGATTGATACTTTTCGGCCCAGGATTTTTTGCCCTTCTCTCTCCGCGATTCTGATTATTTCATCGGAGGAAAGAAAAATTTGTACGACGAAGATCGCAACGATGATGAGAACGAAACAAACGCCGGCAATCCAAACCAACCATTTCAGGAATCGATACATAGAGGATCCATCGCGGAAAACGAGAAGGCGGCCCACGGATCATAAAACAATTCAGATTTCATACCACTACCTGATGTTATATATTAGCAAAATGTAAAATTTTTTGTTTCTTCTGATGTTCACAATGGAATCCATCCCTACTGATAAAGCACTCACATGAAGAAAAATAACGAAAACTCAATTTTAAATCCTCACAGTCTAAAACCAAATCAAGGCCGAGAAGTTTTCGCTTGGTGCATGTACGATTTTGCAAACTCCGCTTTTCCGACACTAATCATCACGGTTGCGTATAGCGTCTATTTCAAGACAATCGTCACCGGCGGCGGGGGGAAAGGAGATTTCCTATGGGGGATAGCGCTCTCGGCAGCCATGATCTTAAGCGTGACCATCACCCCTCCTTTGAGCGCGATAGCTGACAGAAGGGGCAGCCGTAAACTTTTCTTAATCCTTTATGCCTATATTTGCGTATTGGCCACCGCCCTTCTCGCAAATGTAACCGCCGGCATGATCTTTGCCGGAATGGCGTTTTTCATCATCGCTACCGCTGCATTTGAAAGCTCTCTTATCTTTTACAACTCCTTTTTGCCCGACGTCTCGACACCGAAAAATGTCGGGAAAATTAGTGGCTGGGGCTGGGGACTTGGGTATCTGGGCGGTCTGCTTTGTCTTTTTTTGGTCAAACCTTTTTTGGCGGGAGGGTTCTCGCAGGAAAATCTTCCCTTGTTCCGTATGAGCTTTGTTGCGGTCGCCGGATTTTATGGCCTATTTACGCTTCCGTTGATTTTTTGGCTTCGGGAAACAAAAATAAATTACTCTCAACTAAGCGAAAAAAACGCTTTCACCGAACTATGGAAAACGCTACAGGACACGAGAAATACTCCGGGCGCAATCAGGTTTCTTATCGCCTTTTTCCTCTATAACGACGGAATTGTGACCGTCATCTCTTTCAGTTCAATCTACGCGGTTTCTACGCTGAAATTCAGCATGGGCGAAGTTTTGAGTCTTTTCATTATGGTTCAGGTCTCGGCCGGTGTCGGCGCATTTGCACTCGGGTATCTCACAGATGCATGGGGACCGCGAAAAACGATTCTGCTGACACTGTCGAATTGGTGCGTGGTCGTCATTGTGGCCTATTTCACCGAAACGAAATATGTTTTCCTGGGTGTCTCGTTGTTGGCGGGGCTTTCCCTCGGGTCCAGCCAATCAGCAAGCCGCGCCCTGATGGCTAGCTACATTCCTGAAAAAAGTTCAGCGCAATTATTTTCGTTTTATGGTATTTGCGGCAAAATGAGCTCGGTTCTCGGTCCACTGGTTTTTGGAGGTGTGTCAGCACTGACTGGAGACCAGAGAACTGCGATTTTATCCGTGCTCGTTTTTTTCCTTGCGGGGGGCACCTTATTATGGCTGACACCGGAAACCAGGAAATCGGCCCAGTATGGCCAGGGAAAATAAGTGTTCGCCTGCTTCCACTGAAAGCGCAACATATTGATTGTTTCGTCTTCTGTGGCCATCTCTCGGAGCAGACTTGGATTTTCGTGAACAGATCTACCAAAGACTGATGTTTCATCTTGATGATGTCGATGTTTCGAGAGAAACCGTCGATGCCTTTTCGTCTGACATCGTTCACATTCTTGACCGTATTACGCAAGACAGAATATACGAGGCGAGCTTACGCCAGATCCTCCAGCGTTACGCCAATGAATGGGCGGAGCAATCTTCTCGTAGAATTTTAGATTCCCAAAATGACGAGGCAACGGAAATCGTTTACGAAATGATTGATCGTCAGGCTAGAAACCGCGCAATCCGCGCACTCAGGAAAGTCCTGCTAGACACGCTACAAAATCAAAAAAAACCTTTGGACGATCTGGATTTTTTTGACGAAATCGAATGATTCCGATAATAGGGGTTCGTTATGCCAGAAAAAAATTTAGCAGAAGAAATTGCAAAACGCAGAGGACGTAGGTATCCAGCTCATGAGTTCATTGCCGAGAAATTTCCAGACTACATGGAAGCGCTTTTGCATCTCGACGAGATCATCCGTGCGAAAGAGAGAAGATTCGATGAAAGAATGCATGAACTGTTTCATATTTTAGCCCTTGCAGTTGAGGGCTCGAACCCGCATAACCAGCCGCACCTCAAACAGCATTTGAAAAAAGGACTCAAGCTGGGTTTACACCCGGAAGAAATTGCAGAGGCGCTCATGGTCTGCGTTAATCCGGCGGGCTCCAAGGTGTTAACTTATGGCGTCACCTGCATGCTGGAAGCAATGGACGAACTTAAAGACGAGGGCTGGACATATCCCGAATAAACAGCAATTTTCCGTCAGTTCATAGTAGCGATGCTCACGCTTCTGCCCGAATTGCCTCCTCACGCAATGGAGAATATATGCCAATATATGTGATGGGTGTTGGGGCATCCAACCGATGAGGCACCCCCTTGGGTATGTGTACCACCTGACCCGCTTTGACCTCGCGCGTTTCACCGGCGACTGTAAACCTAGCCTCGCCTTTCATGAGATATACAAGTTGCTCTACATCATGAGTATGGTCCTGTTCCGTTCCTCCCTCTCTTTCGATATACAACATCATCACCTGCTCACCGACGACGAGCCTGCGCTCCCTGCCCGGCATCTTTTGCGGTTCAATTTCCGCTAAATCGTAGAAATACTGCATCCGATCTCTCCTCTTGGTCTACGTATCGAGTTAATTTTCCGATTGTTGATTTTACTGATATCGCTCGCAAGGCCATTACAATTTCCGTCTTGCAATCATACACCTATCATCTCTAGAATCCTCTCCTACTGTGGCTACTCCTCCATGGTTTGATAAAGGACAAATTTTTGATGACTTCAGATATCCGAGTTCGCTTTGCTCCATCCAACACGGGCCACCTCCATATCGGCGGCGCGCGAACAGCCCTGTTTAACTGGTTCTTTGCGAAGCATCACGCAGGCACAGCCATTTTAAGAATCGAAGACACCGACCGCCAACGCTCTACGGAAGAATACTACGACGCAATCCTGGAGGCGTTCGAGTGGCTCGGTCTCGAATGGGATGAAGGCCCATATCGCCAATCCAATCGGATGGATTTATATCAAGAAGCAGCCGAAAAACTCTTATCCTCCGGTGCTGCCTTTCGGTGCACTTGCACGCCGGAGGAAGTAAACGCAATGCGTGAGCGGGCTCGTGCCAAGGGGAAAACGCCGAAATACGACGGCACTTGTCGGGATCGATACGAAAAAGAGCCGAATGTCCCGTTTTGCCTTCGCCTCCGGGCAGCTGATACCGGGGAAACGATTGTCGACGACATCCTCGCCGGGGAGGTCGTGTTTGAAAACTCACAACTCGACGACATGGTCATCGTCCGCACCGATGGAATGCCTACATACAACTTTTGCGTGGCCGTCGACGATATCGACATGAGAATCTCCCACGTGATTCGAGGTAACGACCACCTATCCAATACCCCCAAGCAAGTCCTTGTCTATCAGGCCCTACAAGAAGCGACGCCAAAATTCGCGCACATATCGATGATATTAGGATCCGATAAGAAAAGACTATCAAAACGTCATGGCGCAGATTCGGTACTGGAATATAAAGAGCGCGGTTTTCTCCCTGAAGCGTTGATCAACTATCTTGTTCGTCTGGGATGGAGCCACGGAGACCAGGAGATTTTCTCCAAAGACGAGATTATCGCCAATTTTGCCTTGGAGAATTTGAATAGATCTGCCGCCATCTTCAACCCGGAAAAATTATTGTGGCTGAATCAGGAATACATCAAATCGGCCGATGGTGGTTTTCTCGTCGACTCGCTTGATGCGGGCCTCAGAAAACAGGGGTTACCGCCTGATGTCCTCTCCCGCAAAACTCGTGAAGGCATTGTGGATGAACTCAGAACGCGCTCGAGCACCTTGGTGGATATGATAGAAGGCGCTCGTTTTTTCTTCGAAGATGATATCGAATTGGACGAGAAGGCGGCTTCGAAATTCCTGACCTCGGAGAGCTCGGAGTTGATGCTGAAACTACGCAACGAATTGAATAAAATCGATGCGTTTTCGTCCGAAAACGTCAAATCGGCTTTTCATCGCGTTATGGACGAAGAAGCTGTAAAGCTCGGTAAACTGGCGCAACCCGTGCGCGTTGCTATCACGGGCGGCACTATCAGTCCCGGTATCTTTGAAACCCTCAGCCTTCTCGGAAGAGACAGGAGTCTATACCGTCTCGACGCGGCTCTGGGCAGAGTCAATCAATAAATCACTTCCACATCGTCCTTGACGAATAAAGAACTCATACATATAAACATCTAGGTCTTTTTGGGGGATCGTCTAGCGGCAGGACACCAGACTCTGGATCTGGGTACGGAGGTTCGAATCCTCCTCCCCCAGCCACTTCATTCTTACGAGTTTAAATCTAGTGCAGAGGAATTCGTAGATTTCTTTTATCCTTAATGCAAGGAGATGAAAATGACTCTAAGAATCAATGATGAAGCACCAGATTTTACAGCTGACACGACGCAAGGCTCCATCAATTTTCATGAATGGATTGGAGAAGGTTGGGCCGTTGTATTTTCACACCCGAAGGACTTTACACCCGTCTGCACCACAGAACTCGGGACAATGGCCGGGCTCAAGCCGGAATTCGACAAAAGAAACTGCAAGGTGATTGGTATCAGCGTCGACGGGGTTTCCGATCACGAAAAATGGTCGAAAGACATCGAAAGTTCTCAAGGCCATGCCGTGAATTATCCCCTGATTGGCGACCCCGAGCTTTCGATCGTCAAGGCCTACGACATGCTGCCCGCCGATGCGGGCGACACTTCGGAGGGTCGGACGGCCATTGATAATGCGACGGCACGCTCGGTTTTCGTCATCGGCCCGGACAAGAGAATCAAGGCGACGCTCACCTATCCGATGAGCACAGGCCGGAATTTCAGCGAAATCCTGAGACTGCTTGACTCCTGCCAGTTGACGGCCAGTGAACAGGTGGCGACTCCGGCGAACTGGCAGCAGGGTGAAGACGTGATTATTTTACCAGCCGTTTCCGATGAGGATGCGAAGAAGAAATACCCGGAGGGTTGGGAATCGCCGCTTCCATATATTCGGGTCGTAAAACAACCATAAATACAGAGACCGCATCTTCCGATGGTCACTACTTAAAAGGCGCCCTACCGGCTTCTGCAGAAAAAAGAGCCGCGGCCGATACTCTGGCCGCGGCTCTTTATGCTTTTTAATGAAGAGGCTTAGTTTTTCCAACCCTCTGCTGCCATGGCCTCTTTCACCATGCTCAGATCCATGCCTTCCTTACGAAGATCCACTGTTCGTTTCGCTTTGCGTTTTTGCAGAAGAACTTTACCCATGTGATCAAACCATTTGTAATCCGCCTCTGATGGGAGAAGACCAAATGTCAGATCGTTTACAGAGGCTTTTACTATTTTAAGCTTGATCTTCGAACCCTTCGATTGCAAATGATTCAGGTAAACACGCGCAAACTTATCGCGATTGTCTCTGTGCAATTTCATGCCACGAATGAATCCTCTCAAAAACTTCGTATACACATCTCTGTCTTTTTTGAGGGTTTTTCCATTGGCCATTAAAATCCACAGGTTGTTTGCATATTTGCAAAAAGTTTCCACTGTGCGGGCATATCCCCTGTCGATGGCAATGGCAGCTTGCGGGTTATTCAAAGCTATCATATCCACCGTCCGGGATTTAAGCGCCGCCATGCGGGTATCATTGTTCATGTTCACGGTCGTGAAGTCTTTCACGGATAAACCATATTCCGGCAGAATGAAGGTTGTCAGCGTGAAATATGTACCCGTAGCTTTACCTACTCCAAGTCTTTTTCCCTTCAAGTCATGCAAGGTTTTAACAGGTGAATTTGGGGATGTGAGAATTTTATTTGCTTTGCACCAATAATTTGCATTTCCGACTCCGGGTGCATTTGCTCTTTTCGATATGGCTGAATAAAAAGCCCGGTCGGCGGCGCCACCAATGTCAAGAGAGTTCGCCAGAATCGCCTGACGCATTAATTTGCCCTGCGGAAATTGTTTAATGGTGTATTTTCCCTTGCCGATGGTTTGATCATAGTAGCCCATCTTATGAGCAACGATGGTGACCGCTCCCATAACAGAGCGATGGTGGCCGATGCGGAACGGCGCCGCACTCGCTGTATATGCAGTCAGTAAAACACCTGCGACGGCCATTGCAACAACAAGACATATACCTCTTCGATTCATTACATAATCCTCCATGAGTTCCACCAGCCCGAAGGCTTCAGCAAAATAAAAAGCGGGGAATCCGCCGGCGAAAGCAACGCCTGATAATCACATATTGTCAACATTTCATTAAATACAAAAACAGTACCATATATCCAATATCTGTACATCTCGCTTCGCCTGAAATCCTTGCCATTTAGTTGTGCAAGGTCAGGAAGCCACGAAATATTCTAGTTTTCTTGTTGGGTTATGGATTCCTGCTCAGGATGTCGTTTAAGCAATAACAAAGCTAAAACAAATCCCACAAACAAAACGACGGAAAGCGTCCAAAAAGCATTCAACATCCCGATTCTTTCTCCAAGCAAAGAGAGAGGAAGCGCCGTTAGTCCAGCCAATAACCAGCCGCCGCCTAAGATCAAGGAACTCGCGAATCCACGGTGCTCGGGCAGATACTCTTGGGCCAGCGCGACGGAAACCCCCATCGGCACAAAAACTCCCGCGCCAATGATTGCAAGAGATATGTAAGCCCACTCCAAAGACGATAATTGAAACGCCAACATACCGGCCAAGGCGCATCCAACGCCGATAGTGATCACCTTGGGTTTTCCGTATCTATCGCCCAAGATTCCGCCGAGCAATACGCCAATGGCTCCCGAGAAGAAAATGACCGTATTGGCCATGCCGCCTCGCCAAAGCCCCAAACCCTTCTCGACGAATATCGTGGGCAAAAACCCTCCCAAATTCGCTAATGTCGTCCCTCTTACAATGGCGATCCCAAACAAAAGAAGCATCGGTCCACGGACATGTTTCAGCGACGCCAACAACCCACCTTTATCGTTCGCGTCTTCGCCTTTCTTCTTTCTCTGAGGTGGAGCCGGCATCCCTAATTTCACACCCGCCATGGCGAGCACCGCCACTAGGATGAACACCCACAAATACTCCATCCCCATCGTTTCTGCGATAAAAATGGCGACCAACGGACCAATGGCAAAACCCAGCCTTCCCGCTGTAACGAATAAGCTGACAATAAATCCGGCATGCTCGGAACTCAGCCGGCCCGCACGCGCAGCCATATCCGGGTGGCATAATCCGAAAAGAATCCCCCCAATGATAACTGCAGCAGCTAAACCATATACGCTTGTCACCCATCCAATTGCCGTGAAAGCAATGGAACTACCAATCAAACCTACGGCAAGCCATGGCAACCAGGGCCACTTGTCGATGACTACACCGGTAATCGGTTGTGTGATAGAGCCACTCACTGCCTGGCATGAAATTAAAAATCCGATCGTCGTAATGCTGAGTCCCAATTTTTCTCTTAACAACGGGACCAGAGGAGCAAAAAAATTCGCCTGGCTATCCACCACGAAATGCGCAAAGAAAATGAGGCCTGTTCCGGTCCAAGGTAAAGTGCGCAAGGATGGTTTTTCTGAATTCTTGGGGTTGTTATTCATATCTACCTTGGGGCCAGGGCTTTTAGCGTGCGTTCGACTGCTTCTTGATAACTCTCTCCAGCTAACACCGGGTCTATCATCAATGCTGGCATATCCACCCCGGCATCCCGGAATGCGGCCAAGCGTTCCCGGCACCTCTCAGGCGGGCCGACAAGGCAAAACTCATCGATGATGGCGTCAGTTATCCCATCTCTCAAAGCTTTTTGGTCCCCTTGTTCGAAGGCTCGTTTTATGGATTCCGCCTCTTGTTCATAGCCGCTTTCCCGAATTGATTTGTTGTACGCGGGAAGCCCAAGCCAATATGTCAACGTTTGGCGGGCGGTTTCTCTCGCGAAGGCGAGGTCATCACACAAAAAAGTATGTATTCCAAGATCAATTTCTACATCACGGGGATTTCTGCCCGCTCGTTTCGCTCCTGCATCTCTCGCTTCCAAATAAGCACTCATTCTTGAAAGTGGAACCATATACGGCAACAACCCATCGGCTATTTCTCCGCCAAGTTCTGTCATCTTGGGACCGACGGCTGCTATGTAAATACGGACGGGATAGTTTGAGCGCCTGAATTTCAACTCCTCTCCCTGGTAAGTCTGAACAGGAAGAGGATACACCGGCTCACCTTCCAATACACCTTTAACTTCGCTCACATATTTTCGCATATCATCGAGAGGGTTTCCGGGTTGTATCCCCATCGCCTTAATCCGGGGCGGGTGCCCAAGTCCGAGACCCAAAATATAGCGGCCGCCGGAGATTTCGTTGATCGCCACTGCGCCTTGAGCCGCCATAGAGGCATGGCGCAAATAAATGATGGCGACCGAACTTCCTATCTCAATTTTGGATGTGTATGACGCCATCAACTGATTGATGGCCAGGGTGTCCGTCAAAGATTCTGTCGTATAAACACGAGCATATCCCAATTCCTCACCAAGCCTGGAAACCTCTCCCAGCCCCTTAAAGGAAATGTCCGCAAACGTGAGGAGCCAAAACCCGAGGCGATTCGTCATAACAAACCTTTCCCGAAAACCAAGCCCTGGAGCACGATCATTGGCACAATCGGCCTCCATCAACCAGAATGATCGACCCATTCATGTATGACGCTTCATCAGAAGCCAAGAAAACAGCGCAATCGGCGATCTCTTCCGGAGTAGCAAATCGTCCCAAAGGTATATTACTCATCAGTTTCTCTCGTCTATCCGCTTGCGTTTCCACGCGATGTTTCGTCCCCTCACTCAAAGTCGTTCCCGGAGCTATCGCATTCACCCGAATCCCTTTGGGCCCGAGTTCGGCGGCATGCGCCTTCGTCATCAGGTGCATGGCCCCTTTCGTGGCGCAATAGAGGGAATTATCTGGTACTCCCGCCTCGCCGGATGTCGAACCAATGTTGATGATCTGACCATTTTTCCTGGAGATCATGTGCTTGGCTGCCAATCCACTCAGAAGAAACGAGGCCATCGCATTGACTTGAAAGAGTGCGACCACATCATCATATGTGACTTCTTCTACAGGCTTATTGCAGCGGATTCCAGCGCAGTTCACCAAAACATCGAGACGCCTCAGGTGTCTTAGTGCGCGACCCATTAAAGGAGCGGCGTTCGCCAGGTTCGACAAATCCATCCCCTCGCCGGCCGCCGATATTCCTTGGGACTTGCAATAATCGAGGGTCGCCCCCAAAGCTCTTTGGTTCCTGCCACCCGCCAAATATAGTGAACATCCTTCCTCGGCGAAACGTCTTGCGATGGCGGAGCCGATTCCCACCGAGGCTCCAGTAATCAAGGCCGTCTTTCCTTCTAGCTGCAATCGCATATCGAATAGTTCCTTTACTTTAACGGAGGCTCTGTTCCTTCCGGCACTTGCAGTTCAAATGCGTTGAGCGTCATCGAGACAGTCGTATAATGTCCAATAAGACCGATTAACTCGACCAACCCACGCTCTCCGAAATGCTCGAGTGCATTCTGGTAAACGTCATCGCTCACGAAGTGGTTTTCGTGCAATGCAGTGCAAAAATCATAGATTGCTTCCTCATCGGCGGCCATTTCTTCGGGTCGCCTGTTCTCCTGAACCGCCTTGATGATCTCGGGGGATAAACCTCCCTTTCGGGCCAAAGGCTCATGGGCGTACCATTCGTATTGCGAACTCCAGAACCGGGCGGTAATCAAAATCGCAAACTCGCTCAGCCTGGGTTCAAAAAGGGTGTCATAGCGCAGGTAGCGCCCCGTCTCTTCCAGCTTTTCGAGATATGCCGGGCTTTTGAGCCACGCCAGAAACGGGCCTCGCACACCTCCTCTGGGACCGGAAGCGATTTTTTCATGGAGTTTTCTTTGCGCATCCGTCATCTGTTCCATTGGTGTCTCGGTCAAACGTGTCATCGGTAAGAGTTCTCCTATTGGCTAAAATGTGCGTGAACATTCGCCTTCCACCTGCTACATAAGAATTTCACAGGTTGCAAGGCGATGCTTAGTTTGATAAGCATTTAGTAAGGCTGCGGCTGGCGCGGCTAACTTGAACTTCTGGAAATGTACTTGGAGTGAAAGCCCCCCTAGATTCATCTCTACCCATTTCCAAAACATGCAGGAGATCAGCAAGTGCCAGAAGGAACAGTAAAGTGGTTCAATGACGCGAAGGGCTATGGTTTCATTTCGCAGACGGATGGTGACGACGTTTTCGTTCACTTCTCCGCCATCCAGGGAGAGGGCTTCAAAACCCTGGAGGAAGGACAGAACGTGAACTTCGAAATTGTCCAAGGCCCGAAAGGGCTTCAGGCGGCCAACGTCACAAAAGGGGGTGACTCCGAAGAATAACCCTCATCAAAAAAATCAAAACGACGGCTCACCCGGGCCGTCGTTTTTTTGTCTGCTGATATGGATCTCCCCCGCTTGCGGCAGGGCCGAATCTCCATGATATAACCTCATCAGCAAGGCCACTCAGACCATCCAACAGATGGAACATATAGAAAGGCATTTCATGCGCGACGTCATTATCATCGGTGGCGGCATCATGGGTCTCCTCACAGCGAGAGAACTCCGCAAAACGGGCAGGAGCGTCACTATCATCGAAAAAGGCCGACCCGGAGCGGGCACCACCTGGGCTTCCGCCGGCATCATCTCCGCCCACGGGACGAGCGGCTCCGCCGATATCGCCGGTCTGCCGGGCTTGAGGCTCCGGACCGCCTCGGATGAAGATTGGACCCAACTCGCAGAAGCTATCGCCGAGGAAAGCGGAACGGACATCGAATACCGCCTCAACGGCGTTTTGCTGATCGCCCTCGATGAGGCCGAAGCCGAGTCCATACAGGAAAAAGCCCGCGCGCGCGAGTGGGGGGAGGCGGAGTGGATGCCGCCCGAAGTTCTGAGGAGCGAGGAGCCTTGCCTCTCGGATGATTTGGCGGGAGCGCTCCAGGTCATGGGCGGAAACCTCGAAGTCAGAAAGCTGGGGCCTGCGCTCGAGATTGCCTGCAGGCGGCTGGGGGTGGAGATCATCACCGGATGCGCGGTGGAGGAAATCCTGAGCGTCGACGCGAAAGTCACCGGCGTCCGCACGGATGCGGGCGTTCACGAGGCGACCGCCGTCTTTATCTGCGCGGGCATCGGCAGCCGCAGCGTTCCCGGCGCCGTCCCGCGGCCGCCCATCACCCCCCAGCGCGGGCAGATGATCGCCATGGACGCCCGTGCGCTGGGGCTTGAGCGCGTGGTGATGACCGTGAACGACCCCTACCTCGTACCCCGCGCAGACGGCCGCGTTCTTTTGGGCGCGACGAGGGAGTTCGCCGGCGAGGACCCGAGGCTCACCGTGGGCGGCCTCTCATGGCTGCTGAGCGAGGGAACCCGCATCGCCCCGGATATCGCCGCTTGCGCCATCGAGGAGACCTGGAGCGGCTTCCGGCCCACCTCATCGGACTACCTGCCCCTCATCGGCCAGGGCGCTCTCGATGGCCTCTACTTCTGCACCGGGCACGGGCCCTCGGGCATCGGGCCTGCGCCCGCGAGCGTGAGGTTGGCCACCGCGCTCTATCTGGGAGACGCCCCCCCGATCGACCCGGCGCCTTATGACCCGATGCGCTTCGCGTAGCAAATGCGGGGAACTGCGGGGTCCGGAAAAAAGTTTTTAATTCGATACATTTCGATAATTATATAATGTGTTACTTTAATATCATCCAACAAACAGTTAAATTATAGCAAAATATAACGTTCATTCAATCCAAAAACATTTTCGGTAATTTACCGATATTTATCTATATTTATCGTATTTTACCGGTTAATCGCGACTGACGAAGGAGCGATTGGCGTTTGCGCGTCACCGAAGGGAACTGAGGGCTTCATCGCCTCGCCCTGTTCGCCGGGTTGCTTGCAGCGCGAGGGGTTCGACCGCTTCGGGGGAGTTCGCGTGTTCGCCCGCCGGGAAGGATTGACCCGCCCTTCCCGCTTCGCATGAACCAGAACAACGCCTGAGATTGCCTTTTCCATCAAACCTTCCTCGTGAAACCCGCACGGTTCCGACCGGGGTTGTTGAAAAAGCCTCGTCTGCGACCTCCGTAAACCGCCAACGCCTCTCTCCTCACCCTGAGTAGCCGCCGAAGGTCAAACGGGACTGAGAAAGGAGTGTTTATATCGAAGGGCGATGGGGCGAACGCCTCGCGCCGGGCGAGAGGTCGGGCCGCTGCGTCAAACTCTCATTCATCGGGGTTGTTGAAAAAGTCCTCACATCGAAAGTGTTCACCGTCATTCCGGCGAAAGCCGGAATCCATTTTTCGCCTTTTGCCTTTCGTCAGGGTTCCCGCACATTGGCGGGGAATGAAATGCCGCAGTTCATTCACCCTCACCTGCAAATGGATTCCGGCTTTCGCCAGAATGACGAACAAAGCCGAAAGAGCCGTAGGGACAGGCCTCCGTGCCTGTCCGAAACCTCTTGCGGGCATAGACATTCCCGATACGGGCGGGCACAGTCGAACTTCCCTCTTCGGGAAGTTCGACGCCCCTACGGTTGAAATTTTCATCTCCGGCGAGCGCGGCCATAATTCGCCATTCCTCATTCATCAGGACTTTTGGGGCAGTCCCTCATCAACCGGAATCGACTCTAGCGTAACGCCCGTGGCGCGCCGTGACGCCAAATGCGGGGAATTGCGCTATTTTGCCGGATTGGCTTGCCGTTACCACGGCAAGGCTGAGGACAGTTCCCGAATTCACGTTCCTCGCCCGTCTGAGCGCGACAGACACGCGATGCCGGTATTCGAAGCATCATCCCGTTCCATTCCGCCGCCGCTGCGCCGGAATGTACAGCCGCCCGCGAATCATTTCGTCACGGGCCGGCGGCTGCATAGCTCCCCGATCAGCCGGCCAAGCTCTCGCAGGCAGTCCTTCGAAGCAGGGTTGCGCCTGCCATTCGGCGTGGGAACGCCGTACATGCTGAACCCGGTTCGCAGCCACTCGTCCCGGACGGCCGCAAGTTGCCCCGCTTCGGTGTAATCGGTCAGGAATCCGTTCCAGCCGATAGCGATGCCGTCGCCGTCGGCCGCCGCCCGCAGCAGATGGATGTAGTTCTCGAAAGTTTCGACCGGTGCGTCCGGGGGCGCGCAGCCGTGTTCGTCGAACCAGGTATCCCAGGTCGCCCAGCCCGGGCTGCGTAGACCGATGTCCAGGCGCGGCACCCCCGACCAGCATTGCGGCGGCCCGGCCAGCACCGGCCCGAACCGTTCCAGGAAGGAGGGCGAGGCCACCGGAACGATTTCCTCATCCAGGACCTTGATCGCATTTTCGTTAGGGTGCGGCGCACCAACTGAAGACTCGAAGATAATGTCGAGGCCCACAGGTATCAGCATGGACAGTATGTCGAAGTCGTAGACCACAATCCGGGCCGCGACGCCATCGCCCAGAGACCGCTTCAGCCTGGAAAAGATCGGCAGCAGCAACAGACCCGATATCTCCAGGGTGCACCCGATGGTCAGGCCGGTTTTGCGGCTGTGAAGCCCGTGAGCGGTGTCTTGCAGGCTGCCCATCGCCGACTGGACGGCGAGAAAATACTTTTCGCCGCTCCGGTTCAGCGCGATTCCGCGGCCCGAACGCTCGAACAGCATCACGCCGAGCGCGTCCTCCAGATTGCTCAAGTGACGGCTGATCGCCGATTGCGACGTGCTGCGCTCCTCAGCGGCGCGGCCGACGCTGCCGAGCCGGGCGACCGCCTCGAAGGCGAGCAGCGTGTTGATGGAGGGAATCTTGAACCGGGGGCCGCTCATGACCGGCCTCCGATGTCCGCCTGAGAATGCGCCGGGGCGGGAAGACGAGGGCTTTCCGTCGAGCCCTCGCCGGACCATGACCATGCGACCGCATGGACGCCCGCGTGTCCTCCCTGTCCGGGCCGCCCGGGCAGAAAGAAACGTGATATCTGACCGGACTGGCGAACATACATCGTCACCGAACCTCTCTTTCGCGGTTGCGTGCCTCCCGGCCGGCGCTAGCCGTGGGCGACGCCGTTTTTGAACTCCCGGCGGGGTTTCCGGAAGTGCTCGATAAAACAAGCGGGACAACCACCAACCAATATCATTTGTGCTATTGGTTGTTCTCAATTCCAATAATAAAACAACGATCGCCTCTGAACAATAAATTTTTCCCAACCGCGATAGTCGCGAGTTGCGAACGCCGTTCTGCACGGGGCCGCACTCGCCCGCCAAACTCGATAACCAGGCAATCCATTTGGATATCAATGGTTCGTTTGCCGCTGAATCCGGTACACCCGAACGGAATGCCGGCAACTCCCGGACCCGAATCCGGCAATACGTGAACGCAGGCCGGCGCGCATCCGCAATGGCGGGGCGCCATGGCGGAAGACCTTGCGTCCGATAATATCGACCACAGTCTTATTATGTTCGGTTGTGGCAATACTCGCATCTCGATTGCCGAGGACCACGGAGGCCTGACGATCCTCAGAGCGGCGCGTTTTGAGATGATATGGCGCTAAACTGTTATCAAAATTGAGATATATAAATCTTATATTGGGCATGGTTTGGCGTTCGGTTTCTTGTAACAATGCAGAGGATCAACCGTGTCCAGCGCTTCGACGCAGGAATTCGGTGGCCATAAGTACTGACGACAAGATGGGGGGGCGCCCAAAAGTCGAACACTTGACCAATGGCGATCAAGCCCACTGGGGAACTCAAACGGGAGGACTCGAAATGTCTGCTACAACAAAACTCACGGCAGCAGCTATGTTCGTCATCGCCGCATCATTCTTCATGCTCGCGCATCCGGTGGTCGCGGCCGAGCGCACCGTCAAGATTGCAGCCTGGGGCGCTAAGTCGGGGCCCTTGCGCTCTTTCGGCGTCAACTCCGAGGCCGTACTCAAAGGAGCGATAAAGGCCATCAACGATTCGGGCGGCGTGAAACTGGGCGACGGCACCATGGCCAAGATGGAATTCACTTATTACGACTCCGCCTGCAACGCCGATCAGGCCATCTCGATTGCGCGCAAGGTCGAATCGCAAACCGCAGCTTTGGCCGGCATCGGTCCGACGTGCTCCGGCGCCGCGGCGGCCATGTACGGCATCTTCCAGAAAAAGGTGGACGACAAGTCCGACAGCGGGCTTCAGTTTCCCATTCTCACCGACACCGCGATTCGTCCCGGTCTTGCCAAAAAGTCCCAATGGACGTTCCGCAACGTGCCCAACGAGATCACCATGTATGACGCGTTGTTCAAATGGCTGCGCTCCAAGTATCCCGACGTCAAGACGATCTATGGCGGAACCGAGACCGACCAGGCCCACTCCAGAATCACCTTCGCCGCCGTCATCGTCCAAAAGGCCAGGAAATACGGCTTCGAGTGGGTCGGCGGCGGCATTGAAGGGGTGACCGGCAAGATTATAGCGGGCATGAAGAATGTGCTCAAAGTCTCGAAATCGTCCAACTGGCTGCTTGCCGACACGAACTTCTCGGTCCAGGCCCGCGCCTTCAAGAGATCGGGCGCCGACATGATGATCATCTCCTCGCACCCCTTCACCACCTGCGGCATGCTCAAGGAAATGAGACGCCAGCGAATCAGGCCGAAGGTGCTCGTGGGACTCACCAGTTCGTCCAGCGCGGAAACCCTCAAGGGTTGCTCCGCTGCCGCGGAGGGCATCTACATCCCGACCGGCTTCGCTCCGATCACGAAGGCTGCCGCGAAGGTCGCCGCCGCCGCCGAAGCCAACGGCGGGGCCGCCGATCTGCACAGCGCGGCCGCCTGGGAGAACGCGCACATCATCAAGCAGGTGGTCGAGGCGACCGGCGTTATGGCCAAGCCCGAGACACTGAAGGCCGACAGGCGCAAGGTCCGCGACGGCCTTGAAGCCCTGGTCAAGGTCAATGGGCTGATGGGCGAGATCGGTCGGGTCCAGAACGAGGGCGAATCCATCAAACCCTACGTCTTCGTGCAAGCCCAAAAGGGTGCGTGGAAAGTCGTCCACGATCCACGCTAACGCAGTCTCCGACCAGGATCGCGACTGGTGGATCCTTGATGCGGCGACATGGTGAACGGGAGTTCGGGTAGATGTTGTTCACCATGTCGCCGGGCCGGGACTGGCGTCTTCCAAAAGAAAGTGCGAGAAAGCATGACTAGGAAGGTCCGATCACGTATCCGGTATTAGTCTCGCGCGACGCTGAGTGTCCCTGGTCGCTGAGGGTACAAATGAGATCAGACCATGAGTGATTTTTTGCTCGAGTTCGTAGAGATCACCCAGACCATCGGCGACGGCCTGTTCTTCGGCACGACCTATGCGCTGATCGGTATCGGCTTTTCCCTGATTTTCGGCGCCATGAGAAAACTCAACATGACCTACGCCGCGGCGGCTCTGGCCGGGGCGTACGTCGGCCTGGCCGCGTTCACCTTCATCAACGCCCCGGCCCCGGTAGTGTTCCTGATCTCCGCGCTCGCCTCGGGGCTGATCGGCGGCGCCGTGTATATCACCTGCTTCAGGTTCATCCCCATCAACAACCACCTTGCCGCCTTGATGGCTTCCATCGGGGCGCTGTTCTTCATCGACGAGATCGTCGTGCATACGACCGATGGTTCACCGCTCACTTTTCCGGCGCTGTTCGACGACGTGATGTTCGAAATGGGCCCTTACGGGGTGCGCGGCGATTTGTTGTTCGTGTTGGCGGTGAACATCGTCAGCACCATCGGACTGCTCTACGTGCTCTACAGAACCCGGCTGGGCCTGGCGACGCGAGCGGTGTCCCAACAGGACGTGGCGGCTCAGCTCTGCGGCATCGACGTCCATCGGACCAACGCCATCACCTTCGTGCTCGCGGGCTTGCTCGGCGGCATCGCCGGTTCGATGACGGCGTCCGCGGTCGGAGTGCTGTCGCCGCTGATCACCGTGCCGCTCACGGTCAAAGGTCTGATCGTCAGCGTTATCGGGGGCTTGGGCTCGATCCCGGGAGCCATTGCGGCCGGGTTGCTGGTCGGCGGGCTGGAAAATGCGTTCCTGTACTTCCGGGGCGTCAACGAACGCGATATGTACGTGCTTCTGCTGCTGTTCGTTTTCCTGATTTTCAGACCCGACGGCCTCTTCGGCTCAGCGATAGACCGGGACTAGCCACCGATGTCGTACTACCTCGGCCTCGCCCAACTCATCGGGATTCACACTCTTCTCGGCTTGTCCGCGTATGTCCTGATGCTGACCGGACAACTCTCATTGGGTCAGGCCGGCTTCTTTGCGATCGGAGCCTACTCCGCAGGCATTCTCACCGTCATCTTCGAGTTGCCCATTCTTCCCGCACTGCTCGCGGCCGCGGTCATCGCCGCGTTCTTCGCGTTCCTCGTCGGTTTTCCCGCCCTGAGGGTAAAGGGACTGATGCTGGTGGTCGCGACCATCGCGTTCGGCGAGTTCGTTCGTCTGTTCTTCTTCAACCTGAGCTGGCGCGTGCCGCGCGGCGACATCGTAGTCGGGCCGGACAGCACCAACGGCTTCCGCGAGATCCGCTACTTCGTGGCGAACGGATGGTCGCCGTGGGAGATCACGGCCTTCGTCTGGACGTTCGTCATCCTGATCATGGCGGCGCTGTGGTGGATGGACCGTTCGCGCGCAGGCGCAGTGTTGCGGGCCGTCGGCGAAGATGAACTCGCGACGCAAAGCGTCGGCGTCAACCTCACCGCGGTAAAGGTGACGGCCATGACCGCCGGCGGCTTCATCGCCGGCATCGGCGGAGCCCTCTACGCGCACACGGCGACCTACGTCGATCACCTCACCTTTACCGTGCTGCTCGCGACCTTCGCGGTCTCCTATCCGATCCTCGGCGGCCTCTCGAGCGTGTTCGGCACCCTGGTGGCGGTCGTTTTCATTCAGGGCGTACTCGTGGAAGGGCTTCGATTCATGGGGGATTGGCGCAACATCGTGTTCGGGTTGCTGATCATCATGGCGATGAACCTGAAGCCCTCCGGCCTGTTCGATGCGCGCACCGCCCAGGTCTTGAAACGCGCAGTCGGTCTCGGCGCTCAGGAGAAGTCCGATGCTTGAGCTGCGCGGGCTGTCGAAGCACTTCGGTGGAGTCAGGGCCGTCGATGAGCTGGACATCACGGTTCAAGAGGGCGAGATCTTCGGGTTGATCGGCCCCAACGGATCGGGCAAGAGCACGACCATCAACCTGATCTGCGGCGTGTATCAGGAAACGGCCGGTACGGTTCGGTTCCACGAGGAACTGATGAACGGCAAGCCGCCGCACCAGCGCCTGCGGGCGGGAATCGCCCGGACGTTCCAGAATATCCGCCTGTTTCCGAATCTCACCGTGTGGCAGAACCTGTGGGTGGCGCAGAACTCACCCGAGGATCTCGCCACGCAGGGCTTTCTGTCGCGCTGGTTCGGCGCCACCCGCCGGACGCGGCGGGAGATCGCCACCCTGCTCGAACTCGCCGATTTGGAACACAAAAGCGATGAACTCGCATCCAACCTCGCATTCGGGGAACAACGGCGGCTGGAGTTTGCCCGCGCCGCGGCTGCCCGCCCGAAGCTGTTGCTGCTGGACGAGCCCGCCGCCGGCATGAACCGCCAGGAGATTCATGATTTGAGCCTGCGCATTCGGCGTATCCGTGATTCCGGCGTAACGATCCTGCTCGTCGAGCACGTGATGGAACTCGTCATGGGTGTGGCGGAGCAAATCGCCGTTCTCAATTTCGGGCAGAAGATCGCATCCGGGACTCCAGGCGACGTGCAGCGGAACAAGGCCGTGCAGGAGGCTTACCTGGGAACGTCCGACTCGGATGCCCCCTCTCTCGATACGGGCGATTGAGAACATGCTGAGCGTTCGGGATCTCGTCACCTCCTACGGAAAAGTTCAGGCGCTGCGAGGCATCTGCCTCGATGCGGCCGAGGGCGAAATCACGTGTCTGCTCGGTCCCAACGGCGCGGGCAAAACGACGACCATGTTCACCATTGCAGGCATCCTTTCCCCCGAATCCGGCTCCGTCGTTTTGAGCGGCGACGACATAACGCGGTTGCCGGCCAGCAAGGTGGTCTCAAGAGGCCTCGCTCTGGTGCCCGAGAACCGTCTTGTCTTTCCCTACATGAACGTCGAGGAGAACCTCCATGCCGGCGCCTACTCCCGGCGGGCTTCCGAGGCGGAGGTCGCGGCCGATGTCGCGGACATGTACCGGCGCTTTCCTCGCCTGGAAGAACGCAAGGGTCAGCTGGCCGGCACCCTGTCGGGAGGCGAGCAGCAGATGCTGGCGATCGCCAGGGGCCTGATGAATCGCCCCAAGATTCTGCTCATGGACGAACCATCCATCGGGCTGGCGCCGTTGATCGTCAGGGAGATTTTCAGCATCATCCGCGAGTTGAATGCGGAAGGCGTCACGATTTTCCTGGTCGAGCAAAACGCCCACATGGCGCTGACCGTGGCCCACAAGTTCTACCTCATCGAAAACGGAGAAATCACATTCTCGGGATCGCCCGGTGAACTCGCGGAAGACGAGGTCATTCACCGGGCCTACCTCGGGTCGCAGAAGGATTAACGAATACCGGAGTCGTGGGAGCGCGTCTTGATCGATTTTGTCCAGAATACGGTCGACGGCATGATGTTCGGTTCGTCCTACGCGCTTCTGGCGATTGGATTCACGATCATCTTCGGCGTGATGCGCCGGATCAACCTCTCCTTCGGCGCCACCATCATGCTCGGCGCCTACATCGGCACGTGGCTGCATGTGCATCATCAGGTCAGTGTGTGGATCGTCGCCTTGACGACACTGGCGAGCACCGTCCTCGTCGGCATCTATGTCGAACGCTTGTGCTTTCACGCCATCCGCCGCAGCGCCGTGCTCGCGTCGATGGTCTCGAGCTTCGTGATCTGGATGCAGTTGGAGGAAGCCGCCATTCATCTGCTGCCCGAGCGCACCTACGCCTTCCCCGCTTTGCTAGCAGCCGGTTCCTTCGAGCTCGGGCCCTTTCTGTTCCGGGCGGAACAGACCTCAATGCTGATCCTGGCGATGATCATAGTCGGCGTTTTGCACGTCCTGTTGTATCGCACCCGTTTTGGCCTGGCGTTGCGGGCGGTCTCCGAAAACTCTCTGGCCGCCGCCTATATGGGCATCAATGCGGCCTGGGTCACGCTGTGCGCATTCGCGCTGGTGTCCCTGATGGGCGGGGTGGCAGGCTACGCCATCTTGTCCACGGATGCGCAGATTACCCCCTTCTTCGGCCTGTGGGCCACTTTCAAGGGTCTCATTGCGATGATGCTGGGCGGGATGGGGTCGCTGCCGGGTGCGATTCTGGGCGGCTTGCTGCTGGGCGTTGTCGAAGCCCACGCTCTTTGGTATCTGGGCAACGAATACAAGGATCTCAGCGCATATCTGCTGCTTTTCGGGATGCTGGTGCTGCGGCCCGGCGGCCTCATGGGTCAACGCATTCTGAGCCGCGAGGCTCTCGCTTTCCGGCGGGTTTGAGGGATGGACGATTACGTCATCACGGTGCTGTCGAACATCGGCATGATCTCGTTCATCGCGCTGTCGGCCTACCTGCTGTTGCTGACGGGGGAGATCTCCTTCGGCCAGCAGGCCTACTTCGGCCTGAGCGCGTACGCGGCCGGCGCTGCGACCGCCATGTTCCAGCTGCCGATCTGGGCGGGAATTCTCGTCGGCGCGTGCGTGGCCGGAATCATCGCGATGGTCGTGGGGGCTCTGACGCTTCAGCTGAGCGGTCTCTACTTTTCGGTAGCGACCCTGGCTTTTGCGGAGATGGCGCGCCTGATCCTGTTGATCGTCGAGATTCAGGTCGAGGTCGATGGAGAGATGGTGGGTCCGGAGGGCGCAAACGGATTCCACGGCATCCGCTGGATGTTCGAGCGCGACATCAGCCTGACCGAGTTCATGCTCCTCATCTACGGATTGCTCGCGCTGACGGTGATTTTCTTGCTGCTCGTGGAGCGCTCCCGGCTGGGTTCGGTTCTCAGAATGCTCGGCTCGGACGATCTGCTGGCCGAGATGCAGGGTCTGAACACCGTGCGCTATCGCATTCTGGCGGTGGGGGCGGCCGGTGTGATCGCAGGCGTGGGCGGGGCGCTCTACGCCCACTTCACCACCTATGTGGAGCCGCAGTTCTTCAACGTCATGCTGGGCGTGCATGCCCTCGCCTACGGTCTGATCGGAGGGCTCGGCACGGCGTTCGGACCGCTCATCGGCGTCGCCATCGATGTCGGTTTTCTGGAGGCGATTCGCTTCATCCAGGGCTATCGGATGATCGTGTTCGGCGGCCTGGTGGCGATACTGTTGATTTTCATGCCGCGCGGCATCCTCGACGAGGAGCGGGTGCATCGGTTGAAGGCCGTGTTCTCGAGGCGGAACCATGCTCGCGCTTAGGAAAGTCGAAAAGCGCTTCGGCGCTCTGGCGGCGCTCGACCGGATCGACCTCGAGGTCGCGGCCGGAGAGGTTCTGGGCCTCATCGGGCCCAACGGATCGGGCAAGACGACGCTTCTGAACACCGTGACCGGCGTGTACCCGCCGAGCGGCGGGCGCATTTCCTTTCAGGGCGCGGACATCACCGGATGGCGAGGGCACCGGATTGCACGCCTGGGAATCGCGCGCACGTTTCAGAACATCCGCCTGTTTCCGACCATGACCGTCTTCCAGAACGTGTGGGCCTCGCAGCACAGCCGGGTTTCGGGCGGGCTGCTCGGCCTGTTGCGGAGCAGCCCGTCGCGCAGATGCGGCGATACCGGAAGAGTCGATGAAATACTGGAGCTGTTTGGACTCCTGAAAGATCGGGAAGTGCTGGCGAAAAACCTCCCCTTGCCGGCGCGCCGGCGCCTGGAGGTCGCCCGTGCGCTCACGACCGATCCGCCGCTGGTGTTCCTCGACGAACCGGCAGGCGGCATGACTCCGGCCGAGACCGCGGACATGGCCCGGCTCATCCACGAGGTCGTCGCTCCGAACCGCACCTGTGTGGTGATCGAGCACAAGATGGCGCTCATCACCGGCGTGTGCACCCGTATTTGCGTGCTCGATTTCGGCCGCAAGATAGCGGAAGGCCTCCCGGGCGACGTGCTCGCCGATGCGAAGGTCCGTGAAGCCTATCTGGGCAGGGACGATGCGCCCGATGCTTGAAGTGCGCGGGCTGGGCGTCTCTTACGGCGGCATTCGCGCGGTCGATGCGGTGTCGTTGGAAGTCCGGCCCGGAGAGATCGTTTCCATCATCGGCGCAAACGGCGCCGGCAAGACGTCGGTCCTCAATGCGATCTCGGGCATCGTGCCGCCAGATAAAGGCGAGATCCGCTTCGAGGGTGAGTCGATTGGCGGCCTCCCGTCGCACGCCGTCGTCGCCCGCGGCATCGTGCAGGTTCCGGAGGGGCGGATGATCTTCGGAACCTTGAGCGTGGAGGAAAACCTCCAGGCCGCCGCCCATCAGAGCGGCCGGTTCGTGTTGCGGCGCCGCAGCCGCCCGGACCTGCAGCGCCTGTTCCCCGCCCTTGCGGACAAACTGGACAGTCCGGCCGCCGGCCTGAGCGGCGGCGAAGCGCAGATGCTGGCGCTCGCCCGCGGGCTCGAGTCCAGGCCCCGGATGCTGCTGCTGGACGAACCCTCGCTCGGCCTGTCGCCCAGGCTGGCGGAGGAGGTTTTCGGGCTGATCTCCCGGCTGCGCGAGGAGGGGATCACCATCCTCCTCGTCGAACAGAACGTCCGGCGGACCATGGCGCTCGCCGACCGGGCTTACGTTCTCGAAAGCGGACGGATTACGCTCCACGGGTCTGCGGCGGAACTGATGTCGGACGAGCGGCTCGTGTCGAATTACCTGGGCATACCCGCGCCCGAATCACTCAATCCATCCTCAGAGGAGGCGCAACCATGCTGAAAACCCTTTTATTCACCGTTTTCGCTGTTGGCGGATTGGTGCTGTCGCCGATGCCGGCGGCGGGCGAGCGAAAGGTGGCCGAGGTGGAATGCAAGCCGGCGGAGAAGAAGCTGGTCTACGACTGCATGATCTCCCTCAAGGGCAAGAAGAGCGGCACGCCGGTCGCAGGCGCCGAGTTCACGGTCGGCGCCGATATGCCGTCCATGCCCGGCGCCCACAACGTGCGTCCGGCGCCCGCGGAGCCGGGCGGAACCCCCGGAACCTACCGGGCGCGGGTTCACCTGGAAATGACGGGAGAGTGGGCGCTCAAGCTGGACTTCACCAAGCCGGGCCGGGACCGCCTGATCAAGAAGCTCCATTTCGGCGGAATGAAAGGGCGCGGCGGGCATAAATCCGGGGTGTCCCATGGCGACAAAGGCAAGGCGATGAAACATGGGGGCCACGGTATGAAACCGAAGAAATGAAGCAGAAATCTACCGAACGGGCCTGATCCTGTAGACCGCCTCCCTCTCCTCGGACAGGAACCAGATCGAGCCGTCGGGCGCTTCCTGGACGTCACGCACGCGGCCCGTCTCGGGGAACGCGAGCCGCTCCACTTCCCTGAGGCCGCCTTTGGGATCGAGGCGGGAGATGTAATCGAACTTGAGGGAACTCACGAAAAAATGCCCGCGCCAGGCCGGCCACAGCTTTCCTGAGTAGATCGCCATCCCGCAGGGCGCGATAGAGGGGTCCCAGTAGAAATCGGGCTGCTCCATCCCCTCTTTCGCGGCGCCAACGCCGATCTTACCGCCCCAGTAGTGCCGCCCGTAGGCGATGACGGGCCACCCGTAGTTGCGCCCTTTTCTGACCCGGTTTATCTCGTCGCCGCCCCGCGCGCCGTGCTCGACGGCCCAGAGAGCGCCCGCCGCGTCGAGCGCGGCGCCCTGCGGGTTCCTGTGGCCCCACGACCATATCTCGGGACGCGCCCCCGCCCGCCCCGCGAATGGGTTGTCCGGCGGAATGCTCCCGTCGCGGCGGATGCGGATTATCTTGCCGTGGTGCAGCGAGAGGTCCTGCGCCGTTTCGGGGATTCCCCTCTCGCCCAAAGTGAGAAAGAGCGTGCCGTCGGGCGCCTCGATGACCCGCGAGCCGAAATGCCGGCCTCCGGGGGAAGGCGACGCCATCTCGAATATGACGCGCAGGTTCTCGAGCTTCCGGTTGTCGGCTGAAAGGGCGGCGACGGCCAGCGCCGTGCCTCCGCCGCCTCGGCGGGGTTTCGAGTAGGTGAGGAAAATCTCGCGCGTTTTCGAGAAATCTTGTGCTGCGGCGACGTCCATCAGCCCGCCCTGCCCCCAGGCGTAGACTTTCGGGACGCCCGAAACTTTCATTCTGCGGCGCGCGGCGTCAAAATGAAAAAGTGAACCGCCGCGCTCGGTGACGAGAAACGCCCCGCCCGGCAGGAACGCAATCCCCCAGGGGGTGTCGAGATTTCCCGCCATCTTCTCGACAGAAATCGGGCCTGCCGCCGTCTGCCGCACCGCCGCCCATCCCGACGCGGCGGTGAGCACCAAGAGCAGCAAAACGACGAGGCAGGACAAAGCCGCCAAACGCCTCCTCCATCCGAGGGCAAGCATTGCATTCATCAATAAAATTTTCATGATCTTCCTCCCGGCGGCTTCGGGCGGATTTTATCGCGAGACAAAGGATGGGCGCCAGTGAATAAAGGCGAGCGAGGAAGAAGGGATTCACTCCCCCCTTGAGGGGTAGTGAATCCCAAGCGCAATAGTTTCGCAGGAGCGGGTGTGCGTGTCGCGTGACTCATCCCCAAAACCCGCTCCATAACGACTTGACTGCGATTATGGTTCGACCTGTTGCAACGATTCGTCATGGATTGCGGGCGGGCATCGATCGATTACAATGCAGGGAGTTGTGACGCTAGAATATCTGCGAGGATCAGGATACATGCCCGAACACCGAACCGATCGAGCGCATCCCGAACGCGGCGCACGCCTGGGCCGCCTGGGGATGCCGGCGGGACTGCTCGCCGCGCTGGTCGTCGCTGTCCTGGCATTCGCCGGGGTCGGCGGTCGCTACTGCGCTCGCGGGGATTTCGACGTCATCCATGCCGTTTTGAGCCTGTTCTTTTCGATCAACCTGCTGATCTGCTATTTCGAGGCGTGCCTGTTCTTAAGACGCGACTACATCGAGGCGCGCACTGAGTACTGGCGCGAGCATCGGGACGAGACGGGCGTAACACCGGCCGTCCAATTCCTCCTCACGAAAGTTCCGCTTGCGAAGACGCTGTCGCCGACGGTGTGGGCGGACATCTGGGCGACGTACGCACAGTTCGACGGCTCCTACGCGGACCGGCGCACTTACGGTTTCAACGTGGATATCGCGAACGGCTTTGCAACGCCGCTCCCGACACTCCTCCTCTACGCCGCCTATACGTTCGATATACTGCCCGCCCTCGTCGCGGGGGTTATCGGGGTGATGCTGTTCTGGCAATTGACGTACATGACGTCGGTCTACCTGGTCAGCTTCTTCGTAGCCGACCGGCAAGCCCGGATCAGCCGGGGCGAACTGTATATCTACATCCTCACGATGAATGCCCCCTGGATACTATGCCCGCTGCTGGGGCTCTACGTCTCGGTCCGCCTGATCCTGGACGGCGATTACGGCGTTTTGGGTTATTGACGGTGGGTTCTCGGACAAACGCGACCAGTGAGGGGTTCTTGAAAAAGTCATCCTCCTCAGAGGATAAAGGCACCCCCCCTACCCCCCTTGTCAGGGGGCAAGAAAAAACAAAAACCCCTCTACCGGCGGCGGGCGTCGCCTTTTTATACCCCCCTGTTAAGGGGGGGTTGGTTTTCAAGGCGAGAGCCTGCGCCGGAATGACGGCTTTGTTGGTCATTCTCGTCCGGTGAGTTAAGGAAGAGTTGTGATTTCGTAGGGACAGGTCGCGACCTGTCCCTACAGATTCATGCCGAAATTCGCTTGCTTGACACAATACATTTATGTAGCTACATTACAGAAGCTACAAAGGAGCCGGTTCGTTGCGCTGGGAATGGGATGACGACAAGAATCGCGCGAACAGGCGTCGAGACGGGCCGCATCATCACCGCCAGAAAGGCCACGGCGCAAGAGAGGAAAGCCTATGGAGAAAGCGATTTCTAAAAAACTCACCGGGGAGCAGAGGGCGGAAATCGAGGCACTCGCGGCCCTACCCGATGAGGCGATCGATACGAGCGACATCCCCGAAATTCTGGATTGGTCGGACGCCAGGCGCGGCCTCCTCTACCGGCCCGTGAAGCGGCAGATTACGCTCAGGCTCGACGCCGACGTGGTGGCCTGGTTCCGGGCGAACGCCCCGAACGGACGGGGATACCAGACCGAAATGAACCGCGTACTCCGCGAACACGCCGCGAGGGCCTCGAAGCGGGCGTAGACGGGGAGTTATCAAGCGTTTCACTTTTCATCGTTATAGCGGCATCATTTTCGACCGGGGGCTTGCAATCTGTCGCACCGCCACCCACCAGACGCGGCGGAAAGCACGAGGAGCAGCAAAGCAAGAAGCCAGATCGAGACCGCCGGACGCCTCCTGAACCCCGAACAAGCTTTTGTTCTTTCAGAAAGGTTTCATGCGCTCTCTCCCGGCGCCACGTCAGACCTCCAGGGAAGATTATGTCGCAGTATCGATCTCTTTTCAGATTGATTCCTGGGGTGGGAACCAATTAACCAATATACTCTTGAATTCCAGAAAAGCCGTATCCTTGCATCGGCGAAGGGAAACCTTTTTCGCAATCTGCAGATACAGGGATGCACTGCGAGGTTTCTGCGCTTCCCGCAGGGCTGCTTCGAAAGCCTCTTTCGGTCGCGAGGGTTTGGCTTCGCCTTCCTGCAAATAGCCTAGCCCGACCAGCCACTGACGAAGACCGGGCTCCCTGTTCCTCCATCCCGTCACCTCGTCGACGTGCGGAGAATCGCCCCAAATCCAAACCTCCAGTTCAGGGGCAAGCACAATGGCCTTGGCTTGTTCGCCCCAAGCTGATATAGCGAAACTCTCATTGAGGCTTTCTTGCAACGCTTTAGGCGAAGTCGCCGTCTCTTTTCCGCTTCCTTCATGATCGAACATGAGCAAACCGTGGCGATATTGGTTGGCAAAATTGGAAATGAATTCAACACCGTGTACTGCACAGCCTGGATCGTGTTGCGGATGGCGGTAGATATCCGTCTCTATGGCTCGGGTGCCTAATGCCTCAGGCCTGGAAAGCAACCCGTTCAGAGTGTGTTCCAAGTTTTTGTCGGCAACGACAATAACAAGGTCTTTCAACCCAAAACCCCTGAGGCGAGTAACGTCCCAAGATCGGCTTCTCCGTGCCACTGCTGTAGTTTGGGATGCTTGGAACCAAGAACAATATCCGTCGCTCCCGAATCATCCTTGGCGAAACACAGCACATCGTCAATTTTAGCTTCGCTTAAGACCACCGGTGAATGAGTCGCCAGTAGAACCTGGGCTGCATACACCGAGGAGAGAGAATCATAAACGGTCGCCACGGCGCGTGGGTGGATGCCGTTCTCCGGCTCTTCGATCAGATAGATCCCTTTTAGCTCGTCGAGATAAGCAGGCAAGGTTAGCGCAGTAAGCCGGAGCGTGCCATCGGACACCATCCATGAAGGCACTTTCAAACCACCCTTATATTCATAGACCATATAGCAATGTTTATCCTCCGGACGCTCAACAGTCGTGATATCTACGAGATCGTCTAGCGCCGTCCGAAGGTGTGCAATCCAGTCACCATGCCTTTCTTTGTTTTCTTGCCGCAGGCGGGCAACCACCCAGGGCAAATTCGATCCGTCGGGCAAGAAACCCGCAACTCGGGTTGGCGGGCTAGGTTGCCTGATCGCGAGGCTGTTAAGAACAAACTGTTGTACGCCAGTACTCAGATATTCTCGAAACCACGAAGCTACCGGGAGGGATTTTTCATCCGCTGGAAGATTGCCGAGGGCCGACTTTTGCGGCCCAAGTTTGAAAGAGGGGGCCCAGCCCTTTCCCCCTTGAGGGTAGGTCTCGCTGTAAAAATTGTCATTTCCATCCTGTACTTTGTTGACCACGGTTTTGTAATTACGACTACCTTTAGTTGTCAACAGCGATGCCGGCGCCTCGGGAGGCATGGGGAACAGTGAATACTGAGGTGATTCTATGGCCTGAGATTTCTTGAGCAAGAACTTCTCGGCCTTGAATTCGAACTGGCGCTTGGTTTCGTCGAAACCGATAGCCACTTCGTACCTCGCCTTGTCCATCTCTGGCTTCGCAGTCCGTTTGCGCAATTCTTCCGGAACACGGGCCTCGATGGCCAGTTCTAGCTTGTCGCCCTCACGCCTAAAGAGGAGTTCTTCCGGGTTCGTGGTGCGACTGGATAACGCCTCATCCAATCCCTCGGATACAAGGTCCCGAAGAAAACCAACGACGTCGAGAAAAGTGGTCTTGCCACTTGCGTTCGGGCCTACAAGAACGTGAAACGGATAGAGGGGTCTTGAAACATACCGCAAACATCGATAGTTCAGAGCTTCAACCAGTGTAATCATCCATCCGATCCATTTTTAATTATTTGGACGCGGCGTTCAGTTCCCGTCTTAAAGGCTCCGGGCAAGGCGTCATATTTCTCGGACATTACTCTCGGAGTGCGTAGGCATGGCGCAATTCTCGCGCAGGGACAGGTCGCGACCTGTCCCTACCCATCACGGCTACGAAAAACTCGTTACGCCGTCTTCCCCGCCCCTATGAATCCTACGCCGTCGCCTCTTCCCTGAGCGGCTTCGTGTACGCGATGGCCGCCACGTCGAAGTATTCGAGGCTCGCGTTGTTCGCCCGGCGGAAGCTGCGCTGCTTCTCGGAGTTGAACCAGGCGTCGGCGGTGGCCTTGTCCTCGAAGTGGTAGACCGACGCCATGCGCCCCGTCTCCTCGTTCATGCCCCAGGTCTTGTCGATGAGGCCGGGCACCTCGTTCTCGAAAAAGGCGGCGGCCTGCTCCTTGTCCGCGCGGACCTCGGCGAGCGTGGGCGCAACGGCGGGATAGTGTAGAATGACCATCATCATGGTGGCGTCCTCCTCAGGATGTCTGAAAACCGAAACGGGTTATCTCTTGCGTTTATTTTGTGTGAAATGATAGCCCAGGGTGGCGAATCCGCCAAACGCAGGCGGAGCGGGCGCGCGGGAGCCGGAAGTCCCGGCAAGCGGGGAAACCTCAAGCGAGAAGGAGTATGAACAGATGACGGAGGCGGCGTATCGGGAGATGTACGAGAGGGCGCGGGTGAACATCGAAAAATCGGGCGGGGGAAACCCCTACGACATCCTGGGGCCGGATCTCCCCGGCACGCAGACGGCGCTCGCGGGATTCACGCGCTTCGGCCTGAAAATGCGCCTGATGCTCACCGATTCCGCCGACACCGGGTTCGATTTTCTCGGCAAGAAGCTCAAAAGCCCCATCATGACGGGTTCGATGAGCGCGAACACGCTGGCCGCCCACTGGGCGGACGGGTTCTTACAAGTCGCCAGGGGCGCCGCGCGCTTCGGGACGCAGTACTGGATAGGCGACTGTTCGGACGACGTATGGCGCGAAGCGGCCGCCGCATATCCCTCCGCGATCCGCATCGTGAAGCCCTGGCGCGACAAACAGCGCACGCTCACGTCGTTAAAACTCGCCGAAGACACCGGCGCCTTCGCCGTGGGCATGGATTTCGAATCGGGCTTCTATAACCCCGAATGCGAACCCCAGCGGTCGGAAGCTCTGGAAGGCTACATAAAGGCGACGAATCTTCCCTTCGTATTCAAGGCGGTGGGCTCGGCCGATACGGCGCGCATCGCGCGCGACGCCGGCGCCGCTTCCATCATCGTCACCACGCACGGGGGCGCGCACGGGCCCTCCTGGGCTCATCCCATGGAAATCCTCCCCGAAGTCGTGGACGCCGTGGGGGACGACGTGCTCGTGCTGGCCGAAAGCGGCGTCCGCAGAGGCGACGACGTTTTGAAACTGCTCGCGCGGGGTGCGAAGGGCGTGACTTCGGGACGGGCGCTCGTCCTCGGCCTGTTCGCGAACGGCCCCGCCGGCGTGGCGGAGATGCTCGAACTCATGCAGGCGGAACTCGAAAAATCCATGGTGCTGGCGGGTTGTAAGGATTTGGCCTCGATTTCGGGGGATATCCTGATTGAGAGGTAGGACAATTTCGCGCGAACCGCCGACCTCCCTCGTCGAAAACCAACCCCCCCTACCCCCCCTTGTCAGGGGGGCAAGAAAAAGCAAAACCCCCTCTGCCCGCCGGGGGCGCATCGTCTTTTTATACCCCCCTGACAAGGGGGGGGTAGGGGGGGTTGCCTTTATGGGATTTCTCTTTCAAGGGAGTTGCCATTACCACAAAAGGACAGGTCGTGACCTGTCCCTACAAAACCCTTACACCCCCTCACACCGCCTCGGGCAAGAGCGGCAAAAGGTATTTTCCGAAATTGCGCGCCTCTTCGTCATGCGGCCAGCCGGAGAGGATGAACGTGGTGGCGCCCACCTCGATGTATTCGCGCATGGCGTCGGCCACCACTTCGGGGCTTCCCACGAGCATGGTGCCCGCCCCCTGGCGCACGAGGTTGATGCCCGAAAACAGCGCAGGCCCGTGCCAGAGCTTTCCCTCCGCCGTCATGGCGTTCATCCGCTGCTGGGAGACGGATTCCACCTGCCCGGCCACCTCGCCGGTGACGGAGGAACTCTCCCCGTAGGACGCCGTGCCCGCGATGATGGACTCGGCCTCTTCCTTGGCCTGCGCGTCGTCCTCGCGCACCAGGATGTGGAAGCGCACGCCCAATCTCAACTCGCGGCCATGCTCCTCGCGCGCCATTTTTTTCACTTCTTCATATTCCTCGGCGATCTGCCAGGGGGGCTCCCCCCACTTGAGGAAAACGTCGGCGTGCTTGGAGATGACCTTTTTCGCCGCCGTCGAGCTTCCCCCGAAATAAAGCGGAGGCCCGCCCGGACGCGCGGGTCCGGGGAAGACGAAGCCGTCCTCCACCTGGTAATGCGCGCCCTCGTAGTTCACCCTCCCCTCGCCGTCCGTCCAGAACGCGCGCACGATGTCCAGAAACTCATCCGCCCGCTCGTAGCGTCCGTCGTGATCCGCCCAGTCCCCGTAGCGGCGCGCGTCCACCGAGGAGCCGCCGGGCACGACGTTCACCGTCAGCCTCCCGCCCGAGATGAAATCGAGCGTGTTCGCCTGCTGCACGGCGAAGGTCGGCGTGGTGAGGCCGGGCCGTATGGCGACGCAGAATTTGATGCTGCTCGTTTCGCGGGCGATCGCGGAAGCCAAAAGCCAGCCGTCCGAACACGAGGTGTTGCACGGAATGAGCATGTTCGTGAGGCCGCTCGCCTCCGCCGTCTGCGCCACGTGGACGAGATAGTCTATCTCGGGCGGTATCTCCACCTCGCCCGTGCCGAGACGGGTCGCGTCGCCTCGCTTGTTCGAGGGCAGATACCAGGCGTATTCGATGGGGTTCTGGCCGTTGTCCATTGCGCGCGCGTCCTTTATTTCCTGTCACATCATCTCGAAACGGAGCGATTCTTCTTCCGGCGGACAAGTGTGCGAAAAAAAACGCCCCGCCCGCAAGGGGGTTGTTGAAAAAATTCCGTGGAGCGATTGTGGTTGAGCGCACGTTTTTGAAGTTCACTCCCCCCTTGAGGGGGCTGTTGAAAAACCCTTCCTCGCGCAGAATTGTCCATCGCCGTCATTCCGGCGAAAGCCGGAATCCATTTTCGCCTTTGCTTTTTCGCCTCCTCGCTCGGACGTCTTTACTCCCGGGCGGGGAGTATCGGAATCGAACACAAAAACGAAAGGCGAATTTTCTGAATTCCGCATCCGGACGCCTCTCAACAACAAGGTCGTGGCCGCCCCGCCCGTTGAAAAGTCAAAATGGATTCCGGCTTTCGCCGGAATGACGAACAAGCCCGCACCGCCTCATCCTGTGCGGCAGTCTTCCCATCCGCCTCATCCTGAGTAGCGGCGAAGCCGCGTATCGAAGGTCAAACGTGATTGATGAATGAGCGTTTGCTCTCGCCCGACGCGAGCTCCTCGCCCTTCGATACAAACGCTCCTTTCTCAGTCGCGTTTTACCTTCGGCGGCTACTCAGGGTGAGGAAAGAGGCGTTGGCGGTTTGCGGAGATGCAGACCAGGCTTTTTCAACAAGCCCCTCAAGGGGGGAGTGAAATTTAGCGCGCTCCTTCTGTGGCCTTCTTCAACAATCCCCCGAAGGCCGTTCAGCCGATAACCCCGCCGTCGTCGCGCGTTACGGCGATAACTGCCGAGCGAGGCGTGGTGTCACCGCCGCCCGGGAAGTGGCTGTCGCCTCCCCGCTCGCCGGGGTGCTGGATCCCCACGAACATGGTTCTGCCGTCCGCGCTCCATTCGAGCCCGGTGACCTCGCATTGCCTGGGCCCGACCATGAAGCGGCGGATCTCGCCCGTCACGGGGTCGCCCACGAGCATCTGGTTGTTGCCCTGCCCCGCGAAGCCCTTGGCGTTCTTGTAGTTGCCGTCGGTCTGAATCCACAGCATCCCGTTCCTGTCGAACGCGAGGCCGTCGGGCGAGTTGAACATGTTGTCCGGCGTCACGTTCGCGGATCCCGCATTCGCGCCCTTGTGGACGGCGGGGTTGCCCGCGACGACGTATAAATCCCACGAGAAGGCGTTCGAGAGATGGTCGCCCCCATCCGGCGCCCAGCGGACGATCTGCCCGTAGCGGTTGTTCGCCCGGGGGTTCGGCCCGCCGACGGGGGTGGGGTCGCCGCCCTTGTTGGGCTTGACGCCGCGATTTTTATTATTGGTGAGGCAGCAGTAGACCTCCGCCTTCTTCGGGTTCGCCGCCACCCACTCGGCGCGGTCCATCGTGGTGGCCTTGACGGCCGAGGCCGCGACCCGCGTGTGGACGCAGACTTCCGCCTGCGAGGCCAGACCCGTGGATTCGGGCGTGAGCTCCACCCACTCGCCCCGGCCGTTATCCGCGAATTTCGCCGCGTAGAGTTTTCCCGTCTCCAGGAGGTTCGAGTTGTCGCCCCCCTCGGCGTAGCGGCCCTCGCTCACGAACCTGTAGATGAACTCGCCGCGCTCATCATCTCCCATGTAGACGACCACCTGGCCGTTCGCGGCGAGGACGACTTCCGCGTTCTCGTGCTTGAAACGTCCCAGCGCGGTGCGTTTTTTGGGCGTGGATTCGGGGTCGAGCGGGTCGATCTCGACGATGTAGCCCGCGCGGTTGGGTTCGTTGGGGTGTTTTGCGATGTCGAAACGCTCATCCGTCATCTCCCAGCGGTATCCCCAATTCTTGGGGCCCACGCCGTAGCGCCTGAACTCGGGAGAAACCTTCACCTCGGGGTCACTCGATGAGAAATAGCCGTGAAAATTCTCCTCGCACGTGAGATACGTGCCCCACGGCGTCGCGCCGTTGCCGCAGTTGTTCCAGGTGCCGAGGCTGCGGACGCCTTCCGGGTCGGCCGCCGTCTTCATGAGGGCGTGCCCCCGGGCGGGTCCGGTGATCTCCATCGGCGTGTCGGGGGTGATCTTGCGGTTGTAGGGCGAGTCCTTGACGATCGACCACTTACCGTTCTTCTGGTCGATCTCCACCACGGACACCCCGTGCGCCGCCTTGTTCTTTCGCACGTCGTCGGCCGTCGCGGGCTTCCCGCCTCCCACCCCGCCGTGGATGATGCCGATGTTCGTGTACTCGTTGTTGACGGCGAGGACGTTCCTGTCCCCGGTGTGAAAGAGCGACATGCCGTCGTTGTTGTCGCCGAAGGCGAGTTCCTGGCTCGCGCCCGTGCCGCGCGTCGCGTGGTCGAACTCGGGCCCCTTCGACCACATCGGGTCTCCCCACCGGGCGACGACGTGCCAGCTGTAGCCCTTGGGCACGGTGATGGTGTCTCGCGTACCTGCGGGCACGGCCTCGAAGCCGAAGCGGTTCGCGTTCGCGAAGGCGGAGAGCGGGTCGACGCCGCCCGCGCTCATGACGAACGCCGCCGCGGCAAACGCCGCCCCGCGGCCCAGGAAGCCGCGGCGGGACATCATCTTCTCCACCAGCTTTTCGAAATCCGTCTCCCCGTGACGCGGATGGTGGATATCGTCGAACTCATCGGGTGATATCTCTTCCTGTGCGTCGCGTATGCGCCCTTCTTGCATTTCTCATCCCCCACGTTGTGGATTCAGGCTCATTCACCGCAGCGTGAACAAGCACAGCCATAGCCAACATAACGAACGGTCGTGTCATCAGGGCCGATTATAATGGCCCGCCGTCACGCGCGCGTTACAAAATCGTGGAAAATTCATGAAAAAAGGGAGGCGGCCGGCGGCGCAACTCCGTTGCGCGAAATGGCGAGAAAACATCGCTCCTTCTCTGGCGAGACGAAGAAGCGATTGATGGCATGCGGAATAACCAATTCGCCATCCAAGGGTTTCAGGCACGGCGGTGGGACAATTACTTCGAGAAGCAAGGGTTCCCGGAAGTGAAACCGTCGTCTCCTCGGCTATCCGATGACCTCGTCCGTGATGGGCGCCTCGCCGTAAACTTCGGGGTTGAAGACGTCATACGGCCGCTCGCCTGCGATGAAGCGCTCGATGTTCATCACCGTACGCAAGGCCATCTCCTCGCGCGTCTCGCGGCCCGCGCTGCCCATGTGCGGGGTGAGCACGACGTTCGGCAGCTCCTTGAGCCCCGCTATCGGCCCCGGGTTGGGCTCGGGAACCTCGGTCTGGTAGACGTCCAGCCCGGCGCCCCGAATCCGCTTTTCTCTCAGGGCCTTCTCCAGCGCCGCCTCGTCCAGAACGAGGCCGCGCGAAGTGTTGATCAGGATGGCGCTCGGCTTCATGAGAGAGATGAGTTCTCCCGTGATGAGTCCCACGGTGTCTTTGGTGAGCGCCGGGGTCAATGCGACGAAATCCGCTTCTCTGAACAAATCGTCCAGGGTGCGGAATTCGGCGCACCCGAGAGCGAATTCCTCCGCCGGGCTCAGGGGGGTGCGCTTGTTGTAGATGATGCGCATATCGCAAGCGGCGGCCTTGCGCGCCACCAGTTGCCCGATTCGGCCCATCCCGACGATGCCGAGCGTCTTGCCGAACAGGCGCGTGCCCAGGAAAGCCATCGACTGGTTCTGCCGCCAGCGGTCTTCTCTGAGGAACGTATCCGCCTCCGGCAATCGCCACGCCGTCGCCATCAAGAGAGCGAACGTAAATTCCGCCGTTGTCTTCTGGGTCATGCTTTTTTGCCCCGAGACCGGAACGTTGCGGCGCGTGGCCGCGGCGAAATCGATGAACCTCGCCGACGCGTGCATGACGGAGACGAACTCCAACTCCTTCGCCGCCTCGAACACTTGTTCGTCGAAGGGGATCTCCCCGATGCCGAACAGGATGTGTTTGTCGCGCACGGCTTCCAGCAGCTCGGCTTCCGGGATCATGCGGTCGACGTGCGGATACGTGGTCACCTCGCCCAGCATATCGAGTTTGGCGGCGGCGACCTCGGGAATCGGCTGAGGCACGAAAATTCTTTTCATGATTTCCCTTCCCATTATTTTGGAGCCAAAAATCAAATACAGGGAGCGGACAAGCTACATCTGCGGGCGCGGTTCCGGCGCCCCGACTTCTCGATACCCTCCCATATCGGGTGCAAAATATCCAAACACCAAAAGACAGTAGCAGCGGTTTCCAACTACCCCCTCAAAGGGGCTGTTGAAAAAGCGTTGATGAACAAAGTTTGCCGCGACCGATCAGCGGAGTTGTTTTGAATGGCGAGTTGATGACGCTACAAGAAACCCATTTCCGAGCAGTACGCCAGGAAAACGGAACCTGCGTATCCCGCATAAGTTTCCTGGTCGAGCATCGTGCGTTGCAGGCTCCCGTCGCAAATTACGTTCATCATCCGGTTACAGTAAGTATGGTCATAGAACTTAAATCCTGCCTCGCACAAGAATATATGCCCGGATTCGTTGTCCACCAACACGTCATGCCCGTAGAATCCCGGCCCCAGGGCGCTACCGATACAGCGACCCAGCGCATGAAGTTGATCCAGGCGCGGCTCAACCAGGTTTCGATACAGGTATTCCAGAAGTTCGGGGTTTTTCGGAGTATCCTTGCTGTGCACCGACGGGTTGTTTTCTTCGACATCCCGGGCGCGAACATATATCTGCAGCGTGCGTGTACCGATACAGACCAGCCTCACACACGTATAATAGACGGAGTTTTCAAACGGGACCCTGGTGTCGATAAATTCCGCATTGTAACGGCCGTCATCGATTTCCTGGTTTTTTTCGAGGACAAAGACGTTCTCTCCGGAACCGACTCTTGCGTTGCTGAAAATCTTCTTCCCTTCATCCAACTTCAGGCTCGGCATCATGATGCCTTGGCCGGACAATGTTTCGTTTGCCTTCCGCTTGTCTTTGATGATACCGGCGGTTTGATGAGAATTGAAAACTGCGCTTGCTTTCCGCATCAAATCTTCCGGAATGTCATATTCATCAAGCTCGTCGTATATTTCATTGATGAGGTTAATCAGAACGGTCGGCACCCCTTCGGAAATCCCGAGTTCATGCCTCAAGCCCTCGAAGTCGGTTACGCACGACGTTGCAATCCCGCATTGTCCCAATATTCGGCAAAAGGGCGGAAAAAACAGGTTCAGTTGCACCTTTCCGCGGGTCTTCATCCCATATCCATAAGCGCTCAAGGCGCATATGATAACTTTTCCCCTGATTTTCGAGGGCTGAAATCGTCGAATCGGCAGATTTTTCTTCCAATGCCTGTTTCTATATTTTGGCGGGAAAACGCGGAAAAAGCTGCGCTCCAATCTGGTCAACATGGCTTTCCATGACCTCTGGCGAAAATGGCAGGCAAAGATGAGGCGAGAAACCAGTGCAGGATAGCGAAATTTACAGCCCTGCCGCAACGGCTCAATTCGAGGCGAGCGCCGCCTCCACTTTTTTCGCGACGTCGGCCGGAACCCATTTCTTCCAGACCTTGTTCGTCTTCAGGAAATGGAGCGCGGTGACCTTCGCGTCGCCGCCGGCATCTTTCTCGAGATAGGAGAGCACCTCCGAGACGACTTTAGAGGGGAGCGAGTAATTCTCGAGGAAAGCGACGATCTCCGGATGCCTGGCCGCGAACTTCGTCGTGACCGTTTTGGGCAACTCCATCGTCCGGTAGGCGACGGCCTTCCCGGGTTTGCCCATCGCCTCCAACCCGCCCTTCTTGAGCGCGTTCACGTGCTTCATCATCGCGTCCCAATCGGCCTCGTTCCACGCAGGCTCTTCGAGCTGAACCAGATCGAGCTGGCCGAGAAGCGGCGTGGGCGCCCAGTAATAAGCCACGACCGGCTTTTTCTTGAGGTATGCGCCCTTGATGGCCGCCGCGAGCGCGCCGCCCGAGCCGGGCCGGAAATTCGTGAAATGTTTTTCCAGCCCGTAGGCGCGCAGCTTCACCGTGTTGATGACCTCGCACGCCCATCCGGGGATGCAGTTCACGAACCTGCCCTTTGAGGGTTCTTCGGGATCCTTGAAGAGATGTTTGTACTTCGCCAGGTCGTAGACCGTCTTTAGGCCCGGGTTCGCCTCCTGGACGAAGCGCGGGATGAACCAGCCCTGTATGCTGTCGGGCGTGTTCACGCTCAGCTTCTTGACCTTGCCCTCCTTCTCCGCGAGGTCGTATTGATCCTTCGTGCTGTCGTACCAGAGTTCCATGATCAGGTCGTTCTTGCCCTGATAGTGCGCCGCCATGGTCGGCAGCGTGCCGCCGTAGATGAGCCGCACCCGGCAGCCGTAGCCGTGCGTCAGGATGAAGGCGGCAACCTGGCCGTGAAAATTGGCGCTGTCCCAGTTCAAATCGCCGATGCGGACCCTGCAGGCGGCTTCGGCCCGGCTCGGGAGGGAGGCGAGCGTCGCCACAGCGATGATGGAAACGAATACGAATATAATCAATGTCTTGCGATTCATGACCTGTCTCCAAGGTTTAAGTATTCAGGACGGGACGATACGTGGTTTTGACCATCAAAATATAGAACGCCGGCCCCGGAAGTCAAACCGGCGTAAGAAACGAGGGGTTTACCTTCTCGCATGTGCCGGGGTCCTCCAAGCCGCTGGAATGACGGCCGAAACCCGAACCCGGGCGGCGTAGGCTCTCTCCTTGAAAACCATCCCCCTGAAAGGGATACCCCATAAAAGCCCCTCCTCGTCAGGGAAAGAGCAACCCTCCCTACCCCCCCTTGTCAGGGGGGAAAAAGAACCAAACCCCTCGCCGGTGGAGGGGTTGCTTTTTTTACCCCCTGACAAGTGCGCCAGCTGGTCGATCAGGTCTTCCAGCAGTGGGGGTGTTGCCTTTTCTTACCCCCCTGACAAGGGGGGGGTAGGGGGGGTTGCCTTTATCCCCTGATAACGAACGGCAGCGGGGGCACCCGATCCGGAGAATCGGTTTTCACCGAAAACCCCGGCTACGCTTCCCAACAAAGCGCGCAGGCTGTAGATTGGGTCTCGCCGAAAATTGCCGCGCACAACGCCGCGAGAACGCCTTAAACCCCGGGAACCGGATGAACCCCCAACTCGTCGCCGCATCCTACGCCATGTCCACCGCCGTGGTGTTCGCCACCTTCAGCGTGTGCATCAGGAAGGGCGGCGAGCACGCCAACGCGCTCACGGGCGTCTTCATCGGCCTGTTCACATCGCTCCCCGTGATGCTCGCCGTCACCTGGTACTACTGGCAGCCCGAGTGGTGGAATCCGCCCGCGTTTTTCTTCTTCTCGCTGGCGGGCCTCACGGGACCGGCGATGTCGCGCGTGTTCCTGTATCTCAGTATCTCCTACCTGGGCGTCGCGCGGGCCATGCCGTTCGTCTCGCTGACGCCCCTGTTCTCCACCTCGCTCGCCATCGCCTTCCTGGGCGAGCGGCCCGGCGCGCTCATCCTCTCGGGCACGCTCTTCATCGTCCTGGGCAGCGTCGCGCTCAGCTACAAGAAACCAGACGACACCTCCTGGCAGAGGAAACACCTCTGGCTGGCGTTTTTCAGCGCCGTCGCCGCCGCGTTCTCGTTTCTCTTCAGAAAACTCGCCTTCGCCCACGCCGAGGCCCCGATCATGGGCGCGACCCTCACGACCCTGGCGGGGTTTCTCTTCCTCGTCACCTTCATCCCGCTGTTTCCAAAAGACCAGAAACCGAACCAGTTCGACCGCCCCAAGGCCTGGTACATCTTCGGGCTGTGCGGACTGCTGAACGCGCTCGGGTTCTTCCTGCACTTCACCGCCCTGAACATCGGCGACCTCTCGGTCGTCTCCCCGCTCACCTCAACCGCCCCCGTATTCAGCCTGATCATGAGCTACTTCCTGCTCAGAAGCGTGGAGCGCATCACGCCCGCCATCCTCGTCGGCACCGCCTGCATGGTGGTCGGCGCGGCCCTCATCGGCTGGCGCATCCGCTGAGAATCAAGACGCCGGGGAAGCGCCTCGGAGAAAAAAACCCGGTCGGCGCAGGGAAGAACCCTCCCCCGCGCCGGGCGCGAAAAAACATCCCGCAAGCGGGAAAATTTCAGCTAGAATAGTTCATGCGCGCCGTGGGGGATGAAGTTCGGGCGCGCGCTGGCCGCCTCTAATCCCCCTGCCTTGCGCGAGAAAGGCGCGGGAGCGAAATTGAAAGGAGGAGGTTCGGCCGATGATGATGTTTCGATTCTCGCTGTACGGCTTCCTCAAGAACCAGACCTATTTCGAGCCCTTCCTCATCCTCGCCTTTCTGGAAAAAGACTTATCCTTCTTCCAGATCGGGATTCTCATCGGCTTTCGCGAGGTGTGCATCAACATCTTCGAGATCCCGAGTGGAGCGGTGGCCGATCTCTACGGCAGAAGGCGCTCGATGATCTTCTCGTTCCTCGCCTACATCGCCTCGTTCCTGGTCTTCGGCCTTTCGGCGTCTTTCGCCGCCCTGTTCCTCGCCATGTTCGCCTTCGCCCTGGGCGATTCGTTCCGCACCGGCACGCACAAGGCGATGATATTCGAGTGGTTGAGAATCCAGGGCCGCGAGAAAGAGCGCACCCGTGTCTACGGGTTCACGCGCTCGTGGTCGAAGATAGGCTCGGCCGTCTCGGTCGTGGTCGCGAGCGCGTTCATCTTCACGGGCGCGCGCTACAGCGACATCTTCCTGCTCGCCGTCATCCCCTACGCCCTGAACATCGTGAACTTCATGGGATATCCCAGAGAACTCGAAGGCGCACGAGCGGCGGATACGAAAATCCCGAGCGTGTGGGAACACCTGAAAGATTCCATGCGCATGGCGTTCACCGACAAGCCGCTGCGCGGCATCCTGGTGGAATCCATGAGCTACGAGGGCACCTACAAGGTCGCCAAGGACTACATTCAGCCCGTCATCAAGCAGGCCGCCCTGGGCCTTGCCCTGCTCGCCACCTGGCAGCAGAACCAGCGAGTGGCCATTCTGATGGGGGTGGTCTACTTCGTCCTGCACCTGCTCTCGAGCTTCGCCTCGCGCGGGGGGCACCGCCTCGTCGCCGCTACGGGTTCGGAGGAAGCCGCCGCGAAATCGCTCTGGGGCGCCACCGCCCTCATCTATACGGCTCTCGCCTGGGGGCTCTGGACGGGCTGGGAATCGGTCGTCATCGCGGGGTTCGTCGCCCTGGCCGTGCTGCAGAACTTCTGGCGTCCCGTGCTCATCAGCCGCATCGACGCCCACAGCACGCCCGAGGCGGGGGCGACGATACTCTCCGTCGAGACGCAGGCCAAATCGATCCTCGCCATGGTGCTCGCTCCTCTCATCGGCCTTTGCGTGGACGCTTTCGGCCTGGTGGGGATGGGCGTCGTCGCAGCGCTTCTCACGCTGCCCTTCGCCCTCACGAGCCTGGGCGGCACACGCGAAAGAGCGGTGCATCAGCCCTAGACAGACGACAAATCCGCACGAATACTTGGATTCACATGTAATGAAATGGTAGAGTCGTCGCGCCTGTTGCGAGAGGTTCGGCCGATAACCACCGTTCGTGAGCACAAAGCGCACGAACAAGGGGTAGACCTGTCCATTCCCAGGGAGCGCGACGTGAACGACGCCGAGAATCGTGAAGACTTGAAGATAACCCTCGGGATCGAGGAAGAATTCTTTCTCGTCGACCCCGAATCGCGCGATCTCCTCGCCGACCCCGACCCGGCCATCTTCGAAGCCTGCGAGGCCCGGATCGAACCCCACAAGGTCACGCGGGAGTTGCTTCGCTCCCAGGTAGAGACCAACACGAGGGTTTGCGCTTCGGTGGCCGAGGCGCGCGAGGCGCTGCGCGAGACCCGCCGGATCGTCATCGAGGCGGCGGAGGCGCACGGAGCCTCGGTGATGGCCGCCTCCACCCACCCCTTCGCGCAGTGGCGGGATCTGGCGGTCACGCCCAAGGAGCGCTACGAGCGTTTCGCGATGACGTTCCAGGAGAGCATCCGCCGCCTGGTCATCGGCGGGATGCACATCCACGCGGGCTTCGGCGACCCCGAATCGCGCATCCGGGTCATGACGGCCATGCGCCGCTACCTGCCCGCGATCCATGCGCTCTCCACCTCCTCGCCCTTCAACGGCGGGCACGACACGGGCTACAAGTCCTACCGCCTGAACCTCATCGGCGGGCTCCCGCGCACCAGCATGCCCGGGCCGCTGCGTTCCCGGGCGGAATACGAGGAAATCATCGCCGAATACCGGCGAATGAACTTCATCGAGAACGGCAGTGAACTCTGGTGGGACATCCGACCCGCCCACGCCTTCCCGACGGTGGAACTCCGCATCTGCGACATCTGCCCGCGCATCGAGGACGCCGTCTCCATCGCGGCACTCTACGCCTCTCTCCTCAGGTATCTCATGCGTCAGGACGAAGCGGGCGCGCTGCCGCCCGAGCCGCTGACCGAGGTCATCGCGGAGAACCGCTGGGTCGCACAACGCTACGGGACGCTCGCCTTCCTCGGCGATACGACGCACGAGAACGCGCGGGTGGACATCGACGACTTCATGCGCGATCTCGTCGAAACGATCGCACCCGACGCCCGCGCGCTGGGGTGCGAGGCCGAAATCCACCATACGCTCGCCATCATCCGCGAGGGCAGCGGCGCGGACCGCCAGGCCGACCTCTACCGCCTGCGCCGACTCGAAGGCGACTCTGATGAAGAGGCTCTGCGCCGGATGGTGGACCTGGTGCTCGCCGAAACCAGGGAAGGCGTTTTCTGAGCGCCCGCCGTGAGAGGCGCGCCGCGACGCCAACCACGATATCTATCGGCACCCGAGCAAAAGCGGCACGATTACGCTGCCGCGCCACCGGACGCTGACGCCAGGGGTCGTCCGTACGATTGCCGCACGAGCCGGATGGACAGACCAGGAGGAACGAGCATGACCCGATACCCCGCATTGATCGATGGTGAGGAGGGCGCATACGGCGTCATCTTCCCTGATCTTCCCGGCATTGCCGCGATGGGTAAGACCCTGGATGAGGCGCTAGTCAACGCCGAGGAAGCGTTGCGCGACTACGTGATTGAGGCGGAAAAGCACGGCGAGGAGGTTGTCGCTCCGACCGCCATCGAGAACGTAGACACCCCGCCCGGGCGCGCGCTCGTCTCCATTCCGATGATTCGCCTCTCGGGACGCAGCGTCCGCGCCAATCTGTCGCTCGATGAGGGCGTCGCCGCTTTCATCGACGGCGAAGCCGCCAGGCGCGGGATGACGCGCACGGCCTACGTCGAATGGATGGCGCGTCGCGTCGCGCAGATGGGGGGGTAGCGTCGCGCTCGAAAACAAAAACCCGCATGGGCGGATTCGGCGACGCCGTGTACCCACCGGGAAAAGAGAGGACGTTTGGGGCCGACGAAACGTCCCCACTACGCGCTCTTTCGACCCTCCTCCACCAACGCCCCATCTGAAAACCCCCGCTCGCATTGACCGCTCAAGTCAAAACAAACTAGACTGCCTTCATCCACCAGACATGGCGGGCCTGCGGCCCGGTTCCCCCCCGCAAGATGGGAAGTGAAAAGTGCGAAACATCGAGCGAAACCTCTCCTGGATTCTCCTTCTCTCGCTCACGCTGATGCTCACCGCGCAGGTCATCGCGCGCTACATCTTCTTCACTTCCATCAGCTGGATCGAGGAGTTCTCGCGCATCGTCTTCATCTGGTTCATCTACCTGACGATCAGCTGGATCATCCTCCAGGGCCGCCACATCCGCGTGAACGCCATCGAGATGCTCACGCCCCCCTCCTGGGCGCGCCCGATAGTCTTTTTCTCGGATTGTCTCTGGATGGCCTTCAACGTGCTCATGACGTACTTCGGCTTTCTGTTCGTATACAGCGAGATAGAGGTCTGGTCGGAGACCGACATCCTGCAGATACCCGAAGCCGCCGTGCACGCCATCATCCCCATCGGCTTCGGGCTGATGACCATACGCCTCGCCCAATACATGTACCGCGTCTACATTCAGGGCGGCCCCGAGGTGGTCTATGAGGTCGAAAAGCAGGAGGAAGAGCGATGAACATGCCCCTCCTGCTGCTCGGCTCCCTGGCCGTGTTCCTCTTCATCCGCGTGCCGGTGGGCGTCTCGCTTGGCCTGGCTTCCATCCTCGTCTACTACGCCACCGGGGAGCGCTTCGAGAGCCTGGCGCTCTCCTACTACGACGGGCTGGACAAGTTCCCCTTCATCGCCGTGCCCATGTTCCTTCTCGCGGGCGCGCTCATGGAAAAAGGCGGCATCAGCAGGCGCCTGATCTCGGTGGCGGACTGCTTCGTGGGCAACGTGCGGGGCGGCCTCGCCCACGTCACCATACTCGCGTGCATGCTTTTCTCGGCGATTTCGGGCTCGGGCCCCGCCACGACGGCCGCCGTCGGCGGTCTCATGATCCCCACCATGCTCAGGCGCCAGTACGACAAGAACTACTCGGGCGCGGTCTCCGCCTGCGGGGGGACGCTCGGCATCCTCATCCCGCCGAGCATCACCTTGATCGTCTACGGCGTCAGCGCCGATCAGTCCGTCACGCGCCTGTTCATCGCGGGCTTTCTGCCCGGTATCCTGCTCGGCTGCATGCTCATGTGCTGCGCCACCATCTTGTCGCGCTTCATGACGGTGGAATCGGATTCCGAACCCTTCTCCATCGCGCGCACGCTCGGCACCATCTGGGATTCGCGCTGGGCGCTGCTCGCGCCGGTCGTCATCATCGGCGGCATCTACGGCGGCTTCGTCACGCCGACGGAGAGCGCCGTCATCGCCGTGCTCTACGGCTGGGTGATCGGCATGTTCGTCTACCGGGAACTCGACTGGCGAAGAACGCGCGAGTGCCTGGAAATCGCGGCCCTCGTCACCGGAACCATCGCCATCATCTGGGGGGCGTCGCTCGCGTTCGGCGAACTCATCACGATCCACCAGATTCCCCAGTTGGTGACGGCCTTCATCCAGCGCGTGACGACTTCGCCGTTCATGATCCTCATGCTCATCAGCCTGTTCCTCACCTTCGTGGGGATGTGGCTCAATACGATGGCGCAGGTCATCATCCTCACGCCGATGTTTCTGCCCGTCATCATGGCGGTGGGCATCGACCCCATCCACTTCGGCATCGTGTTCGTGGTGAACTGCGAGATCGGCTACCTCACGCCGCCTCTGGGCACGAGCCTGTTCGTGGCGATGGGAATCGCGGACACGACGCTGGGCGCCATCGCCAAGGCGGTGCTGCCGTTCATCGCGACGATGTTCCTGTGCGTCATCATTCTCTCGCTCTTCCCCAGCATCTCCCTTTTCCTGCCGAACCTGGTCCTCGGCAGATGAGGGAACGAACTAAAAGGAGGCAAGACATGCGACATCTGAAACAATGCTTCACGGCGATGGTGGTCATCATCTTCGCCGCCGCGCTCCTCGGCTTCGCAGCGCCCAAGGCCGAAGCAGCCAAGTACGTGATGAAGTTCGCCCACAACAACCCGCCCAAGCCGCAGCTCCTCTACCAGGCCATCGCGCTGACCATGCAGAAGAACCTGCAGGTCTATTCCAAGGGGGACCTCGACATCCAGATATTCCCCTCCTCGCAGCTCGGAAAAGACCGCGTCGCCGCGAAAAAGGTGCAACTCGGCTCGGTGCACATGCAGGTCGTTGCGTCGAACAACATCACGGCCTTCGACAGGCGGCTCGACATCTTCACCCTGCCCTTCATGTTCGGCAGCTTCAAGGGCGCCGTGAAGGTATTCAACAGCGACATCGGCCAGAACATCGGGGAGAATTTCCGCAAAAAATCCGGCATCCGCGTGCTGGGCTTCGTCGCCACGGGCTTCCGGAACATGATGAACAGCAAACACCCCATCATGAAGCCCGCCGACCTGGGCGACCTGCGCATGCGGATCGCGAAAAACCCCATCATGGTGCAGACCTATAAGGCGCTCGGCGGCAGCACCATCGGCATGGCGCCGACGGAGTTGTTCAGCGCGCTCAGCACCAAGACGGTGGACGGCCACGACGGCGGATCGAGCTGGGCGTGGGCGCAGAAGCTCTACGAGGTGCAGAAATACCTCTCCATCACCCGGCACCAGCTCGTGGCGGGCGCGCTCATCATGAACGACAAGTATTACGCCAAGCTGCCCAAGCACCTGCAGAAGGCCGTCCTCATGGCCGCGCGCGACACCATCGCCTGGGCGAACACCTACGCCGAGGAGAACGAGCAGGACATCATGAAGGGCTTCGCCGCGAAGGGTCTCACGATCGCCTCGCCCGATCTAAAGCCCTTCCGCGAGGCAGTGAAACCCGTGCACAAGATGTTCGCCGACAAGGTGGGCGGCATCGAGCTCATCAACCGCATCCTGAAGATGCAGGAAGGCTAGTCACTCTGGCGGCGCGCGGCGGCTTCCGGGTCGCCGCGCGCCGTTTTTTCAAGAAAAGGACAAGGCAATGAGCGGCTTCGAGGGGCAAAGCGCCGTCGTCACGGGCGCGGCGACGGGCATCGGTGAATCGACAGCGAGAATCCTGGCCCAAAGAGGGGCTGTGGTCACCGTGATGGATTTCGACGCGGAAGGCGCCGAGGCCGTCACGAAATCCATCAACGAAAGCGGAGGTGCAGCCCACTGCGCCGTCGTCGATCTCACCGACTGGGAGGCGACCGAAACAGCAGTCAACGAGGCGCATCGCCGAGCGGGCCGTATTGACGTTCTCGTGCACAGCGCGGGCGGTTTTCCGCAATACGTGAGCCTGCTGGATTGCCCCGTAGAGGCCTGGGACGGCGTGGTGAACTCGAACCTGAAATCGATGTTCTATCTCCTGAAAGCCGCGGCTCCCCTCATGGTGGCGGTGAACTACGGGCGCTTCGTGACGCTCTCGAGCATGGCCGCGCGCAGCGGCGTGAACCCCAATCCCCCCCATTACACGGCCGCCAAGGCGGGCGTGCTCGGCCTCACCCGGCAGGCGGCGCGCGAACTCGGCCCGCACGGCGTCACCGTGAACGCCGTAGCCCCCGCCAACGTGCAGACGCCGAGAGGGCTCAAAATCAGGACGCCCGAGCGCATCGCCCACATCGAGAAATCATCGCCCGTGGGCAGACTCTCAGAATCCCACGAGATAGCGGAAGCCGTCATATTCCTCTGCAGCAGGGAGGCGGGCTACATCACCGGCGTCACGCTCGACGTGAACGGCGGCGCGACGATGGTGTGAGTTTATGGAATGATGCAATCCCTGTTGAGCCCAAACTTCTTGAACAAAGGCGATTCACAAGGCGAAGTCTTCCGCAACTCGGCTTCAAGTGCGCGCTGCCGTGCCCGTTCGGCTTCCTGTTCCTTTCGCTTCCGTTTCCTCTCCAGTCTCGCCTCACGTCTCGCCTTGCGTCTCTCCTCACGCCGCCTCTCCTTTTCCAGTCGCTGCTTTCGCTCAGCATCAAGAACGGAAACAACGGATTGCATTTCCTTTATTTGTTTTTTCAATGAGAGTATTTCAGACTCGAGGCTGTCGTTTTCCCGCTTCTGTCTTTCGAGTTGTTTGCACACCCAGGATGCCGAGTTCTCCGGTGATGAGCAGAACAATTCAAGCGCATAAGAATGCCGTCCGTCGCCCTTAAAAGCATCCCGGTGGAAAGGGATTTCCCACTTCGGGGTTGTTCTATACGCAATTTTTTTCTGGCCGCCGGGAGCCCAACTCTGGCCGACACCAACGGTCCCCAAGGCGACCCCAAACACAAATATCGCAGCGATAAACGGCCATTTCATCCAATTTCTCATCATGTTTCCTCCTTTCGCCTGCCTCAGGCATGAATAGAGAGAAAATCGCAGTCGCAATTCCGGTTTCAGGCGCACTGAGTCTGCATTTGCACGTTTTGACTGCTATGAGTTCCACGTTGGGGAGAAATGCCCCGCTGTCTCACGCTATGGGACTTAGGAATGCCTCTCTAGGCTTGTTCGAGGGCTTGTTTCACGAGGGGCACGACCTGGGAGAACCGTTCGGCGATGAGGACACCAGCTTCATTCAGGAGCCTTTTCTTGCCCGAGGGCGCGCCGCGGCCCCGGGTGATGAGCGCGCCCGTGTGGCTCACGCTCGCGGGCGTGGGCGAAGTTTCCCAGAACTCGCCGGGAATCATCGCCACAACGGGTTTCGTGAACCCGCCGGACGCGATGAAGCGCGCCGCCTCCTCTTCCCTGTCCGTGCCGGGTTCGCCGAACATGACGACGGCGCGGGTCTCGGGGTCTTGCTCGAACAGGGCGAGCATCTCGACGAAGGCGGAGCCGATGAGCAAGTCTCCGCCCAAAGCCACGTAGGTGCTCTGGCCGATGCCCGCCCGCGTCAGGAACAGGCATATCTCCGCCCCCATCCCGCCGCTTCTGCTCACGACGCCCACGGACCCTTGGCGGAACATGAGGTCGGGCACCTCGCCGCCCGTACCGCCGAGCTTCGCCTTCCCCGGACTCACCATGCCCTGGCTGTTGGGGCCGATGACGAAGGTGCCCATCTGTTTCGCGCGCGTGAGCAGCGCGCAGGCGTCGTGGTGCGGCACGCCCTCCGCGAGAATGTGCACGGTGGGCACGCCCGCCTCGATGGCCTCCAGGGCCGCCTCGCGCACGAAGCGCGCGGGAACGAAGAGCACGGAGAGGTCCACCTCGTGATTCTTCAAAGCTTCGGTAACTGCGCCGTAGACAGGCACGCCGCCCACCAACTCGCCCCCTTTTCCGGGAGAAACGCCCGCCACCACGCGGGTGCCGTAGTCCGTCATGGTGGGCAGAAGACGCCTCGCCTCTGCCCCCGTGGCCCCTTGCACGAGTACGCGGGTATCTGAATCCAGCAGAATGCTCATCTCTCATCCCGCCCGTAAGCGCGCGCCACGATTCGCCGTGCCAGGTCTTCTATCGACGCCTCATCCTCATGCCATTCCACACCCGGCACCTCGGCGATGAGTTTTCTGGCTTCTTCCACCCCCGGCCCCGCGTAGCGGATGATGACGGGAAATTTATTGAAATCAAGCTCCGCTTCCTTGAGCGCGCGAACCACGCCCGCGACTTTAATATCCACCCGCGTGAAATTGCTCACGTTCCCCGCGAGGAGCAGTCCCTTGATGCCGGGTTTCGAGAGCACCGCCTTCACCGCCCGGCGCATCTTCTCCTCGTAGCGTCCGGGCGTGATGTCGAACGTGGTGGCGGGCCTGCCGCCCTCATCCAGCAGCGCTTCGAGGCTCGAAAGACCATACCCTCCGCCGGTGACCATGAAGCCGATGTCGCCGTCCATTTCACTGAAGCGGATCGCACCCACGTGGGGGTCGATGGCGTCTATCTCGCGCATCCGCATCTCGAGTTCCGTGAACGGCCGCCAGCCGTTTCCGCCCTCCACGCCCAGCTTGGCCTCGAGTTCGGGGTGGCGGAAGAGCGCTTGCGCGTCGAGCTGCACCACGCCCGCTGCCGCCACCACGCGGCCGTCAGCGAGTTCCGCCAGGGGGTTCACCTCTATCATCTCGCAGTCATGGGCGCAGAAGACGCCATACATCGCGCACACCGCACTTGCGACCTGCTCTGCGAGACCGCCCGAGAGACCCGCACGCCCCGCCAGTTCGAGAGCGTCTTCCGCCTGAAGCCCCTCTAAAATGTTCACGGGCCACTCGAGCAGTTTGTCGGGGTGGTGCTCGGCCAACTCCTCCACGTCCACGCCGCCCTCGGCGCTGAAGAGGATGAGCGGGCATTTTCTCGGTGCATCGAAGGAGATGGAGCAGAAGATTTCGCGTTTTATATCGAGCGCTTCCATGACGATGAGTTTTTTGACGGGAAAGCGCCGCACTTCCATGCCGAGAATGGCCTCTGCGCCCGCGCGGGCTTCATCGGCAGAGGCGGCGAACTTCACCGCGCCCGCCTTGCCGCGTTTTCCGACCGGCACGAGCGCTTTGATGACGACGCGCCCGCCCAGGCGTTCCGCGGCGCGGGCGGCTTCGTTTGAGTCCGTGCAAACCTCGTAGCGGGGAACGGGGAGGCCGCCTTCACCCAGCAGCGTCAGAGAGTCGTTTTCCAGTAGGCGGGACAAGAGGGGCTCCACTCAAAATGCGTTCGGCGCGTTATCGCGAGAAATCCTGCGAGATGCGCACTAGCTAGCACTTGGGCCTTCGGGCGTCAAGATTTGCGGGAAAGCGCAGCCATCACCTCCCGCTGTATACCGAGCGCGCGCTCCGCTTCCAGCGCCTCAGCCGCATTTCATCTTGGGGCGAACCACCTGGTGAAGCGTGCTGCCGCTGCTGCCGCCCATCCGGGTGCCTCCACCGGGCAGATGGATCCAACCATTCAGGTAAACCAACCCTGTGACGCCATGCACGGGAAAGGGCATATCGGGCAAACGCGTCCAGCGGTCGGTTTTTGGATTATAGACTTCGTGGTGGGGGAACACACCGGTCGGACTCGCCGTCGGATGTTCGCCGCCGAAGGTATGGAAACAGCCGTTCACGGCAATACCGTTGTTTCCGCTTCGCTCATAGGACATCGGCCGCCTGGCGCTCCACTTGTTGTTTATGGGATCGTACACCTCGAGTACCGCAGTTATCTTGCTCCGAAAGCCGCCGCCGAAGCGCCCTCCGGCTACATAGAGTTTGCCGTCGATCGCCGCCGCCGCCATGTGATTTCGGGGAGTCGGCAAATCGGGCAGTACCGTCCATTTGTCGGTCTTCGGGTCGTAGGCGGCGAAATCGCGCCCGCGTGGCGGACGGCCGCCGGCGACGTAAATCTTGCCGTCGATAACGCCGTGCGCCATCGCACTACGCGCCGTCGGCATCGGCGTGCGCGGCGTCCACTTCTTCGTCCTGGGATCGAAGGCGTAGACGGCCGACGTATAGAGGGATTTCGTCCTACGGCCGCCGGCATTCGTCTGCCCGCCGATCACATAGAGAATCCCGTCGAGACCGACTGCCGAGGAATGGTTGATCGTGGTCGGATAGGGGGTAGTCAGGCTCCACGTGTCGGACTTCGTGTCATAGACTTGGACAGTATCTACGCTGACCCGCGTCGAGGGGTATCCCCCGACAACGTAGATTTTCCCGTCAAGATAAGCGACCGCCATTTCCGAATTAGGCTCAATGAGCGCTGCGCGCTTGCCCCATTCCGGAGATTGAATCGTCTGAGCCGACGAATGTGATCCGTGGAACCACATGGCCACCAGACCCAGGACGAGAATAGCTATGGCGTCTTTGCGAACGCCCCGACCCGTAATCGCCATCGCCTCTAACCTCCACTTCGGAATACCGTATGTAAATACCCAACTGGGCAAAAGATCCGCTTGACTCGCACATTGCGGTGATCCGCTATATATCTCCGATCATTCCGCGAATTTATCATGAGCCCGCTCACGCCACCAAGCGAGCGGCGAAGACGTTTATCCTTATTCCCGTAAGCCGTATCATTCATCGAACAGGTGTCGCCGCCGTGACCCAACCGATTGCTTCCGGCGAAAGAGACGGGATGCAGGATGCCTGGTATTTTTCTCTTTTCGAAAATATCGCCTCACTGACCAAACACCGCTTGCGAAAGTATGTTGATGAGATAGAATCACCCCAACGAGCAAAACCCATTTTTCTTCGATTTCCTACGGAGGAGAGTCTATGCGCATTCCCAAGAAATTCATCGCAGCAATTGGCGTCTTCGCCACGGCGGCTTTCGCCGCCTCTCTGGCGAGCGCCGCCACCACCAACATCACCATCGTCGGCGCCGGCAAGGGCGCGGGCGCGTTCCGCATGGCGGCGGGCCTCGCCGAGGCGGTGAACAAGACGAGCAAGACCGTCAACGTCACAAACCGCGAGTCGAAAGGGTTCATCGCAAACACGCGCCTCGTCGCCAGAGGGCGCTCGGAGATCGGGATGACGAACGGGATCTTCGTCGACTTCATGCAGCGCCAGCAAAAACCCTTCGCAAAGGACAAGGGGATGCAGACCATCCGGGGCATCGGCCCGGTGTCGACCTCCTGGTTCCAGATGGCGACGTTCCACAAGACAGGCATCAAGACCTACAGCGATCTGGCCGGCAAGCGCGTGAACTTTGGCCCGAGGGGCAGCTCCACATTGTTCATGACGAAGTTCATCACCGACCACCTCGGGATCACCGACAAGATCCGCAAGGACTATCTCGGATGGGCCGCCGCCGCCAACAACATGATCGACGGCAAGATCGAAGCCTTCAGCATCCCGAACCCGGTTCCCTCGCCCGCGATTCTGCGCGCCTCGCGCAGTGGGCCCCTCCGCATCCTGAGCATCCCCGACAAGGTGCGCGACAAGTTCGTCGAACTGAGCTCGGGCTACTACAAGGACGCCAAGGACGCCAGCCCCTACCAGGGGATGAAGGGCCAGAAGTTCAAGACGGTCGCCTACACCATCTTCGCCGTGGCGAACGAGAAGGTTCCCAACGAGGTCATCTACGAGGTGACGCGGCGGGTGTACGACAAGGCGAACCGCGACTTCCTGATCAACGTCTTCAAGGGCTGGAAGATCGGGCTGGACTTCGCCTCGAAGTCCGATGAGTTCATCAAGCAGATGAAGAGCTTCAAGCTGAAGCTGCACCCCGGCGCCGCCCGCTACTGGAAGGCGAAGGGCTACATGGTCAACTAGGGGTTTCCCGGCTCCCCCGGCGGGCGGCGAGCGTCCGTCGGGGGGTCGATGAAAGCGGGGCCGCGTTCGGCCTCGGTTGAGAAAGGGCGGCGATGGGGAAGGTTTTCGAGTCTCTCTGGGTGTGGCTGAAGTTCATCTTCGCCCCGGAATCGGCAGTCCGCCGGGACATCGAACCCGGCTTTCAGAAGAACAACCTGCCCGTCTTCGTGTTTCTCACCACCCTCCTGCTCTTCTACGTCGTTTTCCTCGCCGGAAGAAAGTACAACCTCTACCTCCCCTACGAGATCTCCTGGGAGTGGGAGGAAGTCGAATTCCCGGCGCTCGAACTCTGGCTCTACGCGCTGATCTGGCTCTACGTCTCGGGCCTGTGCATTTTCCCGAAACAGGCCGTGCTGCTCTCCTCGTTCGCGTTCGCTTCGTATTTTCTCTACGGCGCGGCGAACGGAGCGCCCGTGGATTTAGGCCTCGGCTTCGGCGAGGTCATCGTCTACGTCCTCTCCCCGCTCCTCACGGCGGAGATGGAGAAGTCCCTCTCGGCGATCTGGGAGACGCTCTACTTCCCGGGGCTCTCCATCTATGCGTATCACTTCTATCTGCCCCTGTACGTCACCTTCACCGCCATACTGACGTTCATCTTCTATCCCGCGCGCGTGGGCGCTCCGACGAGACGCCCCTCCACCGTGGACCTCCTGCTGTGCGCGGGCGTGGTCGTGTTCACGGTGGAATACATCATGAACTTCGCCGACCGGGGCGACAGGGCGGGCCTCGTCCTCTGGCCGGACGTCGTGATGGGGACCATCGCCATCATCGTTTCGATAGAGATGTGCCGCCGGGTGCTGGGCTGGGTGCTTCCGCTTCTGGGGCTTTTTTTCTTCTACTACGCCATGTACGGCAACTACTTCCCGGGCAGGCTCCTGCACAAGGGATTTTCCTACAACGAGGTCGTGAGCTTCATCTACGGGACGTCCGGCATCTTCGGCGTCATCGCGAACGTCTATGCGAGCTACGTGTTCCTGTTCATCCTCTTCGGCGTCTTTCTTGAGAAGACGAAGGTCGGCGACGTGTTCATCGACCTCTCCTACGCCCTGGTGGGCCGCCTGCGAGGCGGAGCGGCCAAGGCGTCGGTCGTATCGAGCGGCATGGTGGGCTCGGTGGTGGGAAGCGGGGCGGCGAACATCGTCATCACGGGCACCTTCACGATTCCGCTCATGAAGCGCGCGGGCTACAAGCCCCACTACGCGGGTGCGGTCGAGGCGGTCTCCTCCATCGGGGGACACCTGCTGCCGCCCATCATGGGTTCGGCGGCCTTTCTCGTGGCGGCGTTCACCGAGACGGACTACGGCTGGATAGCGCTCATCTCGCTCGTGCCCGCGCTGATGTACTACTTCTCGGTCTACATGTCGGTGCACTTCCGCTCGGGGCTGGACGGCATCCACGGCCTCTCGAAAGAAGAGTTGCCCGAACTGCTGCCCCTCTTGAAAAAAGAGGGCTATCTGCTCCTGCCTGTGGCCCTGCTCATCTTCCGGCTCATCATCGGGCGCTCGCCGTTCGACGCAGCGCTCTGGTCCATCATCCTGGCGATGGTTCTGGGATTTTTCAGGGAGGACACCCGCCTGCTGGCCCTGCCGCCCCTTCTCGCGCGCCTGGTGGGCAAGCCCGGATGGAGCACGAGAAACGACAGGCTCGAGTACGAAGCGGCGGCGCACCACCAGAAACTGATGCAATCGGGCACAAGCCTGGAAGATGCGGACGCCGAGGCGGAAGCCTACCTCGAAGTGGCGAAAGCGGCGCCTCCCGGAAATCCGCTCATGGAGAACTGGCCCCTGCTCGCAGGATTCGGCCTGCTTATCGTGCTCCCTATGGCGGGGCATACGTTCCCCGAGACGATCTTCTGGTCGGCCCTCGCTGCGGTTGTGCTCTCCTCCCCGCGCGTTCTGGACGGGCTGGAGCGCGGCGCCGTCAACTCGCTCATCATCGGCGTGACGGCGGGCGTCATGGGCATCGTGCTCGCAGGCGTCTCCATGCCCGGTCTCGGCATCAAGTTCTCCTCCATCATCCTGGGCTACGCCGCTTTCATCGACAACGCCTTCGGCATCACGGGAACGGCGCTCCCGGTGGCGATTCTCCTCTGCACCGTCGCCAGCTACATCATGGGGATGGGCATGACAATCACGGCGAGCTACGTACTGCTCTCCATTCTCGCCGTGCCGGCGCTGGTGGAGCTCGGCGTGCCGCTCCTGAGCGCGCACCTGATGATCCTCTGGCTGAGCCAGGACGCCTCGCTCACACCGCCCTTCGCGCTGGGCGCCTTCATCGCGGCGGGCGTGGCGGGGGCCGACCCGATGCGCACGGGCTTCGCCTCGCTCAAACTCGGCAAGGCGCTCTACATCGTCCCCTTCATGATGGCCTACACCCCCATCAACATGCCGCCGGGTTCCGAGTGGTTCGACATCCTCGTCGTATGGGTGAGCGGGTTCATGGGCTTTTTCTGCACTTCGGCGTCGCTCGAGGGCTACATGCGCAGAAAGCTCGAAATCTGGGAGCGCGTCGTCTTCGCCGTGGCGGGCGGTCTGCTGTTCTTCTACGTGCCGTGGATGAAGATAACGGGCACGGTCATCATGGCCATCATGATCGCCATCCAGTTCATGAGCGCGAAGGATGAAGGCGGAGCCTCGCCAAGCCCCGCGGCGTCAGCGTAATACCCGGGTTTCTAAAACCCGTCCAGGAGATCGTGGTTTTGCAGTCGGATCAAGCTGGCAAGGAGCGTTCGAGACACGCCTTCAGCGCGACGCCGCAGTAGGAGCGGGCGAAATCCTCCCCGTGCGCGGAGGCGAGGTGCTCGGCGAAGCCCCCTATCCCCCAGATTCCGCGGAACTCATCGAAAAGCCGCGTGCCGTCAGGCGCAGGCCGATTGATGCCCGCGAAGTCGCTGCCGAGGACTACCTGGTGGGCGGCGATTTCGGCCAGGAACTCGATTTCCTCCATATGGCGCTCGAATGTCTCGTAGAACCCCGGGTGCGGCGCCAGGCCGATGAGCGCGCCCGTCTCGAGAAGCCTCCTCGCCATATCGCGCGGAAGCCCCCTCTCGCCGAAGACGGGCAGCAGCGGCTCGTCCAGATGCCCGTGGGAGTAGTGCATCTCCTGCCCCGTGACGAGTGCAAGATCGATCATGTCCGATTTCGTGCGGTGGTTCGCGTGCGCGCAATCCACCATAAAGCCCGTCCGCCAGGCCTGCATCAAGAAAGCGCGGCCCAGGGGGGTCAGGCCGCGCGCGGGGTCTCCCATCGCCCCGCCGCCAAGAGGGTTGTCGTCGTTATACATGGGGCCGACGCTGCGCACGCCCTCCTCCCAGAGCCACTCGAGGAGCTTCAGGTCGTCTTCGGTTTCGATGAAATAGACGCCCTCCGCGTGGATCAACTGCCTGCCCACGCCGTCTAAATCCGCTCGCGTGAGAACAATACTCAGGCCCTTCGCCGAGCGAATCCGCTCCAGGTCTCGCCTCACCAGATCGAATTGCGCGTCCTGCGGCGCGCCTTCCTGACGCTCCAGAGCCGAGAACACCCCGCCCAGCTTCGCTGCTGTCGCGATGTCTATCTGCTCCGCCAGATAGGCGCGCTCATCGGGCAAATCGACCATCCAGCGCAAATCGGTATGAAAATCCCAAACGTCCTTGAACTCTATCGGCATCCGTATCTTCTCCAGGTTTCAGCGTCAGATCATTCTCTCGACGAAAACGCCATCATAACACGCAAAAACAGGGGTTCGCCTTTGCGCTCCGCCGCATGCTCGCATAGGCTGTCGGCTTTGTTTTCAGGGAGGACGTTCCATGTCGACAAAACCATTTGCGCTGGTCGAGCGCGACGGCCCGCTCGCCACGCTCACGCTCAACCGCCCCGAGAAGAGAAACGCCATGAACACGCAGATGACCCGCGAGGCGAAATCGGCGCTGGTCGAGCTCGCGGGAGCGGATGATTTGCGCGTCCTGATCATCGAGGGCGCAGGCAGCGTATTCTCCGCCGGGGCTGACGTGGTCGAGATGGGCGCGCTCACCGAAGAGAACGCGCGCGACTTCATCTCGAACCTCCACTCCCTCATCCAGGGCGTGCGCGAATTCCCGCATCCCGTGATCTGCAAGTGCCGGGGGTATGTGCTGGGAGGCGCTCTGGAGTTGATGCTCGGCTGCGATCTCCGGGTTGCGGCGGACGACACCAGGTTCGGCATGCCCGAGGTGCGGGTCGGCGTGCCCTCCGTCATCGAGGCGGCGCTGTTCGTCCCCTTCTGCGGCCTGGGCGCAGCGCAGGACTTGCTCTTGACGGGCAGGACGTTCGACGCCCAGGAGGCGCATCGTTTGGGAATCGTGCAGAGGATATGCCCACCATCCGAGTTGGAAGAAACGACGCAGGAGGCCGTATTAGAGATTCTCCAGGCCGCCCCCGGCGCGCTCAGCGCCCAGAAGGCGCTTCTTAGGCGTTGGATGCAGGCCTATCTCGAAGCCGCGGTACCTCCCTCCATCGACGCCTTCGAGGCTTCCTTTCGAACCGGCGAACCTCAGGAAGGCATGGCCGCCGCTCACGAGAAGCGTCCCCCCGCCTGGGCGCCCGGAGAGAAATAATAAAAGCGCATCTCTCCATTTCCGGTGGCGTTCCCCGATTCGGTGTGGCATCTTCACTCATCCCGCTGTAAAGATGAAAAAGGAACAAAAGTGACGGAAGACGAAATTTTAATCGAGCGCATACGCCCGATCCTCAGGCGACGCAAGGGGTTTTCCGAAAAGCGCATGTTCGGCGGCGTGTGCTTCATGATCAACGGCAACATGTGCGTCGGAACCTGGAAGGGCGCGCTCATCGTGCGTCTCGCCAGGGAAAACCACGAGGCGACGCTCAAAGAACCTCACACGAAGCCCGCCAACATGGCGGGCCGGGTGATGAAGGGCTGGGCGCTGGTCGAACCGCCTGGCATCGAAACCGATGAGGGCCTCAAAACATGGGTGCGCAGAGCGGCGAAGTTCGCCGGCTCGCTTCCGCCCAAGTAACAGCAACTTCACTGATATTACGCGGATTCATTCTCATGAAGGATAAGAAATGAAAGCGATCACAGTGCAGGGAGACGCCGGAATCGAAGGACTGGTATACGGCGATGTCCCCACTCCCGAACCGGGCGAAGGCGAAGTGCGCGTGAAACTCCTTGCGTCGGGCATCAACCACATCGACGTCTACCAGTGCACCCCGGAGATGGTTCAGCACGATAAACCCCACACCATGGGCGCGGACGGCGCAGGCGTCGTGGACAAGGCGGGGCCGGGCGCGGCCTTGAAGCCGGGCGATGCGGTAATCCTGGATCCCAACCTGAGCGACCCCACGAAACCGGGCTACGGTATCGTGGGCGCACACTGCCAGGGAACGCACGCGGAGTTCATCGTCTTGCCGGAGAAGAATTTCTTCCCGAAGCCGGAGAACCTTTTGTTCGAAGAAGCGGCGGCGCTTCCCCTCGCTCTCTGCACGGCCTATCGCCAGCTCATCAGCCGCGCGCGGCTTGCAGCGGGCGAGAGCGTCCTCATCCACGGGGTGGGCGGGGGCGTCATGCTCTATTGCCTGCAACTCGCAACTCATACCGGCGCTTTCAGCATCGTCACTTCATCGAGCGAGGAAAAACTCAAGACCGCAAAAAGCTTCGGCGCGGACGTCTGTATCAACTACAAGACGCAAGACGTCGCCAGTGCCGTGATGGAAGCCACCGATGACCGGGGGGCCGACGTGGTGGTCGACAACGTGGGCGCGCCCACATTCGCGCTGAGCGCAAAGTGCGTCGCGCTGAACGGGCGCATCACCATCGTGGGCGGGGCGGCGCACCACGTGATCCCCGAGGTGAACCTGCGCGATCTGTATTTCAAGCAGGTCGACATCCACACCTCCACCATGGCGACGCCGGAAGAATTCCAGGAGGCGATGGCCCTCGCCGCCGAGGGGAAGATTAAGGCCCACATCGACTCCACCTATCCGCTGTCGCGCTTCCGAGAGGCCATCGAGCGCGTGGCGGAGGGCCGGCAGTTCGGGAAAGTGGTGATAACGAGAGATTAGGAACGATGCGCTTACGCCGCATGCTGCCTGTTCGCGCAAAACCCTCACATTTGGAGAATCCATAAAGCATGAACAGACGCCTCGCAAAAACCGTCTCCGCGACCGCAGGGGGAGAGCGCGCCAACCACATGACGGCCAGGAAACCGCCGGGCCTGGTGCCGCTCGATTCGGGAACGCCCAACTTCCCCACGCCCGAGCACATCACGAACGCCGCCAAAGAAGCGCTCGATCAGGGCTTGACGGGCTACGCCCCCGGGCAGGGGGACCCCGAATTCCTCGAAGCCGTGTGCGAGCACGTCGAGCGCGAAGCGAATGCGAACTACACACCGGGTTCCATCATCGCGACGAACGGGGCGAGTTCGGGCATCTACGCCGTCATGACGACGTTCCTGGACCCGGGCGATGAGGCCATCCTCATGGACCCCACGTTTTCGCTCTACGCCCACGTAGCGCTGCAACTCGGGGCCGTACCCGTCTCCGTACCGCACGACGCGGATTATCAAATCGACGTAGAGGCCGTGCGCAGCGCCGTCACGCCTCGAACGCGCCTCATCCTCGTCAACAACCCGAATAACCCCACCGGCGTGGTCTACCGCCGCGAGGATCTGGCGGCTCTCGCCGAGCTCGCTACTGAACACGACCTCATGCTCGTATCGGATGAGGCCTATGCGAAAATCCTGCAACCCGGCTTCGATCACGTCCCCCTGCTCTCGTTCACCGAGCATCGCGACCACCTCATCCTGCTCGACACTTTCTCCAAGACCTATTCGATGACCGGCTGGCGGCTGGGCTTCATGATCGTGCCCGAGGACCTGCCCCAGCCGATGTTCAGCGTGCATCGCTCCATCAACGGGCCGATCAACACCTTCGTCCAGCGCGCGGGCGCGGCCGCTCTCAGAAGCTCTCAGGAATGCGTGGCGGAGTTCAGGCGCGAGTACCACAAGCGGGGACGCCTCATGAACGAGATGACGCGCGACATCCCGGGACTTATCCCCATCGAACCGCAAGGCGGTTTCTACCAATACTGCCGGTATGAATACCCAATTCCTTCGAGCGAGGTTCGAAAGCGCGTCTGGGAGGCCGGGGCGGCGATACGCAGCGGTTCGGAATTCGGTGCTTCGGGCGAGAACCACCTGCGCTTCACCTATTCGGTGGATGAAGAGGTGATCGAAAAGGGCATGAAGATCGTGGGCGAGGTCTTCCGCCACCTGGGCTGAATCAGTCAGTTTACGTATTTAAATTCCGCTCTTCCCGCCTGTGCGGTCTTTCTCTGACTCATCAATAGACGGGCATTATGTCCTTCTCGTAGGTTTCGTCCACGCCCCGGGCGGCGGCGTAGAATATCTCCTGCAGCCTGCGCGTGATTTCGCCCGGCTTCCCGTCTCCCACCTCGATGCGATCCAGAGAAAGCACGGGCGCGACCTCGGCGGCCGAACCGCATATCATCGCCTCATCGGCCACGTAGATCTCCGTGCGGTCCATCGGCCGCTCCACGGGTTCGGGGCCGATGTGCCTGCCGAACATTTCCAGAACGCTGTCGCGCGTGATGCTTTCGAGAATCGAGGCCGTCACGGGCGGTGTGATGAGCTTGCCCTCGCGGATTATCATGACACACGTGCCCGTGCCCTCGGCCACCGTCCCGTTCCGGTTCAAGAAAATGGCGTCGTCGTACCCGTTGATCCGCGCTTCGACGCCTGCGATCCTGCTGTTCTGGTAGTTCGCCGATGCCTTGACGCGCGGCGGCACGGAATCGTCCGAGATGCGCCGCCAGCTGCTCACGCACAGGTTTACGCCCTGCTCCTGTCGTTTGCGGTTGCTGTTCGGCCCCCCGCTGATGAAGACGCAGGTGTCCACCTCGTCCGCCGCGTAGCCCTTCATGTCCAAAGGGCCCGAATCGTCAAAATAGACGTTGAGTCTGAAGTGGAGGTCTTCCTTGAACTCGTTCGCCCGTATCCATTCGACCACGGCGTCCTTGAACTCTTCCGCCGTATAGGGCGGCGTCATCCGCATCACCCGCATCGAATCGAACAGCCGCCTGATGTGCGGGTCCATCTTCCAGAGGAACAGGTTGTTTCGCTCCTCGCTCCAATAGGCGCGAATTCCCTCGTAGACGCTCGAACCCCGCAGGACCGCCTGGCTGAAAACACTTATCTTGGCTTCTTCGGGCGGAACGACCTCTCCGTTGAGCCATACCTTGGCATGATCGTAGCTTGGCACGTGAACCTCCAATGTGGACGTGTATAAAACTTGTCGAAATGAAAAACACGGCATCATGGACAATTGATGGGGAGTTGACAAGGGGGGGCCGCCTTGACGCTCGGGCGCGCTTGGGCGTAGCGTTGTGCCGGACAAATTTCAAAATTCACCTGCTGGAGATTTTCATGCCACAGCCCACGGACACCCCGAAACTCGCGGACGCCTACGCCGAATCCCTGCCCGCCTCGCGCGCGCTATACGACCGGGCGCAAGAGGTTTTCCCCGACGGGGTGACGCACGACAACCGCAGGATGCAGCCGTTTCCCATCTACGTCGAGCGCGCCGAGGGCGCCTACAAGTGGGACGTGGACGGCAACCGCTACATCGACTACTGGATGGGTCACGGCGCGCTGCTCTACGGGCACAACCCGCCCCACATCCGCGAAGCCGTGAGCGAAGCCGTTCTCAAAGGCTCGCACTACGGCGCGAGTCACGCGCCGGAGGTGGAATGGGGCGAATGGGTGCAGCGTCTCGTGCCGTGCGCCGAGCGGGTGCGCTTCACGGCTTCGGGCACCGAGGCCACGCACATGGCGCTCAGGCTCGCGCGCGCATTTACGGGCAAGAAGCGCGTCGTGAAATTCGCGGGCCACTTCCACGGCTGGCACGAGGGGCTCGAAATCGGCGTGCGCGCCCCCTACACGAACGAACCCGAAGCGGGCCAACTCGAAGTCGTGACCGACCTCGTCACCGTCTGCCCGCCGGATGACATGGAAGCCGTCCGCAGCGCGCTCGCACCGGGCGATGTCGCGGCCCTCATCCTGGAGCCGACGGGCGGACACTTCGGCACCATCCCGATGAAAAAGGATTTCTTGGCCGCGCTCAGGGAGGAGACGCAAAAAGCAGGGACGCTTCTCGTCTTCGACGAAGTGGTGACCGGCTTTCGCGTATCGCCGGGCGGGGCGCAGGCGCATTATGGCGTGACGCCCGACCTCACGAGCCTCGCCAAGATACTCGCCGGCGGCCTGCCGGGCGGGGCCGTCGTGGGCCGGGCGGACGTTCTGGAATACCTCGCCACCAAGCCGGACCCCGAAATGAACCGCCACACGAAGATCGCTCACCACGGCACCTTCAACGCGAACCCCATCTCCGCCGCCGCGGGCGTCGCCATGCTCTCCTCACTGGCCAACGGCCAGACCACCGAAGAAGTGAACGCGCAGGCGCAAAAGCTGAGATTCGGTATGAACGAGATACTCGCGCAGGAGGCGGTTTCCTGGCGGGTGTATGGCGAATACAGCGACTGGAAAATTTTCTTTGACGCCGACGTTCCGCCGCGAGACGGGGAGGACCAGGACGTGAGCAAAATCGACTGGCGGCGTCTCGATTCCAAGAACGCGCAGAAAAGCCGTGCCCTGCGGCAGGCGCTGATCCTCCACGGAGTTGATTTCAACGGCGCGCGCGCCCTCGTGGGCGCCTGCCATACGGACGACGTGATCGAGGAGACCCTCGCCGCCTTCAAGGCGGGCGTCCAGACCATGAAGGAAGAAGGGGTCACCTAGATTTTTTAGCCAACGCATCAAATACCATGAAGGAGAGCCGCACTTGCACAGCGCGCTGAAAGGCCTCTTGAGCCTGGAATCCGGACGAATCGTGGACGACATGGAACACCCCTTCACCTGCCCCGACACGGGCGGGAACCTGCAGGGCAGCTACGACGTCGATTGGATTAAGGACCATGTCGATAGAGACGAAATCGCCCGCAGACCCCACGGAATCTGGCGCTGGCGCGAACTCCTGCCGGTGCGGGACGAGAAGAACGTGGTCTCGCTCGTGGAGGGTGACACCCCCCTCATCCACGCGGAGAGGCTCGGGAATACGCTCGGCTACAGAAACCTCTACATCCTGGATGAATCGAGAAACCCCACGGGTTCCTTCAAGGACAGGGGCGGTTCGGTCACCATCAGCAAGTGCAGGGAAGTGGGGGTCGACCGCATCGTGCTGCCATCTTCCGGCAACGCGGCGGCCTGTTTCAGCGCCTACTGCGCGCGGGGCGGCATCGAGTTCATCGGCTTCGTGCGCGACGACAGCTCCGCCGTCCATTGCTTGCAGGTCGGCGCATACGGGGCGTTCACGCTCATCATCGAGGGCGATCAGGGCACGGGCGGGCGCTTCGCCGAAGAGGTGTCGAAAGAACTGGACTGCCTGCACGCCACCCTGCCTCGGAATCTCTACAGAATCGAGGGGAAAAAGACGGCGGCCTTCGAGATCGCCGAAAAACTCGGCTGGCGCACGCCCGACCGCGTCGTCTGCCCCACGGCGGGCGGCACGATGGCGCTCGCGATGGACCAGGGATTCCGCGAACTGCTGGCATTGGGCTGGATAGACAGGATGCCGGCCATTGACGTCGTTCAGGTCGAAGGCTGCGCTCCCATCGTCCGAGCGCTCCACTCGGGCGGAAAAGTCGAACCCTGGGGCGAGGTGCAAACGAAATCCGCCGGTCTCACGAGCCCCTCCCCCGGTGCGGGCGAGCGCGTGGCAGGCGTCGTGCGGCGCTCGGAGGGCCACGGCGTACTCGTGAACGACGCGATGAACCTGGAAGCGGAGTTTCTCATCGCCGGACGCGAGGGGCTTTTCCTGCAACCCGCCTCAGCGGCGTCCGTCGCGAGCCTCATGGAGGGCGCCGAACGGCCCGGAAGACCGGAAGCCGATGAAGTAATCGTCTGCATCGGCACGGGCACCGGCAAGAACGCGGCGGAAGTCGCGGGCGAGGCCCTCGGCAGGCCGAGTCGCATTCCGCCGGACATCGACGCCTTCAAGCGGGCGCGCGCATCCTGGCGGGGCGACGGCTCCTGAGGTATCTGAATATATTCACGTAAAACCCGGCAATCCAACACGCCACCCCCTGGCGCGCTTTCATCTCACAACAGCATTCTTTACACAGATCTAAAGCGAAAGAAATTACTCTTTTTTTCGCTTTTTTCATCACCTATTACTTCAGAATAATCCATGTAAAGAATTATAAATAAATCTATTACAAATTCATCGAAAAAACATATTGATTTTCGTATTATTTTCGTATACATTTTCTACCTCATACCAAATCGAACAGGGAGAACGACCATGGTGACGGAAAAAATCCTCCACAAACTGGCCATCCTCGGCGGACAATCCTTCGACGACAGGGAGGGCCCGCCCGGCATGCGGAAAAAACCCAAATACCGCCGAAAATTCCTGGCTTCGGACACGCCGGCGATATTTCCCGTCCCCTTCAAGGGCGGGCGCATCATGCCGCTTCTCTCCACCATGATGACCAACGCATGCAGCTACGACTGCCACTACTGCCCCATGCGGGCCTCGCGCAACATGCCGCGCTACGCCTTCAGCCCCGAAGAGCTGGCCGACACCTTCATGGCGTTAAAGAAAAGAAACCGCGCCGAGGGGCTTTTCCTCACCAGCGGCGTTCCGGGCAGCGGCGTCACGGGCGTGGACAGGATGATCGCGGCGGCGGAAATCCTGCGTTTCAAGCACCACTTCCATGGATATATCCACCTCAAAATGCTGCCTGGGGTGGAGGATTCCCAACTCAGCCGCGCCGCCCAGATTGCCACGAGGCTCTCCGTGAACCTGGAAGCCGCCACACAGCGGGGCCTTCACACCATGGCGCCCGAAAAAAGCCTGGAAACCGACCTGAAACCCGCCCTCAAGTACGCGGGAGAGATGGCGCGCGAGTCGTTTTTCGAGAGAACGGGCCTCATCATTGACGGCGTGACGACCCAGTTCATCGTCGGCGCAAGCGGAGAGAGCGACATGGACGTCCTCGCGGCCTCCCACGCGCTCCAGAGGAAGGGTCTTTTGCGCCATACCCATTTCAGCGCCTTCAAGCCCGTGGAGGATACCCCCATGGACGGCGTGCCATCGGTCTCCAAAACGCGCGAGCACAGGCTCTACCAGGCGGAGCATCTCCTGCGTGAATATGAGTTCGGGCTGGATGAGATTCCCGCCTCAGACGGCAACCTGGCGCTCTACGAGGACCCGAAAACGACGTGGGCGAGGCGGAACCTCTCCATGTTCCCGGTGGAGATCATGACCGCCGACCCCCGGACGCTGATGCGCGTGCCGGGCATCGGCCCCACATGGGCGAAACGCCTGGTGGAAGTACGCAGAAAGGCGCACATCCGCGATTTCAGGGACCTGACGCGCCTGGGCCGCATCCGCAAATCGGCGGCGGGCTGGCTCGCGCTGCGCGGAAAACGCCTGGGGCCCGAACCCGTCCTCGCCACGCAGATGAACCTCGATCTCCGGCACAGGGGCAAACGGCGCGTCCATCCCTCGATGAGCAACCTGCCGCCGTGTTCATTCCGATGATATTGCGGCCAAAATGCGTGGTTGAATTGCGCCCGCCCGCTTGACTCGAAAAAACGATGGGACTACCCTTCCCGTCTCTCGCCGTTGCACCTGTTGGCGCGTACGCGAGCGACGCCGCTTCATGGCCCCTTCGTCTAGCGGTCAGGACACCGGCCTCTCACGCCGGTAACAGGGGTTCGAGTCCCCTAGGGGTCACCATCCATACCCTTCCAATCCGTTCAAAATCAATGAGATAAAAGACACAACTCCTTTATATATCAATGATTTACATTGTATTTAGCGGGCTTGCGTGGTATTACCAAGTATCGCATAATATCGCCAAATATGTGGGCAAATTGTGGGCAATGTGGGCAGATTGTGGGCAAAAAGGTTGGGTAACCTTTCGTAAATGGGAGGGCAGGTCATGGGATTGACACACGCGAAAATCAGGAGTCTCACCAGGGCAGGAAGATATGGCGACGCCCAAGGATTGCACCTGCGCGTGAGTGCCGGCGGTACGAAAGCATTTATTTTACGAAAAGTTGTTGACGGGAAACGGCGCGATATTCCAGTCGGGACGTGGCCAGATACCAGTCTCGCTGCCGCAAGGATGAAGGCCGCCGAAATCCGCCTTACGATTGAACGCGGCGAATACCAACCCGAGGCACAAGAAAAGAAAGCCCCGACGTTCAAGGAAATCGCGCTCGAAACCCACGCCGTATTGTCGCCGGGCTGGAGAAACGAAAAGGGGCGGCGTGTGTGGCTCCAAAGGATGGAAAATCATATCTTCCCACGCCTTGGCTCGAAAAAGATTGATCAAATATCAAGGGCGGATGTTATCGAATGTCTATCTCCTCTTTGGACGGAGCGGCGCGAAACGAGCCGCAAACTTTTGCAATACCTGAATTCCGTCTTTAGGATGGCTCTCGCAAAAAACCTCATCGAGAACAATCCAGCAAATACCGACGCCCTGAGAGGCGCCCTGCCCCGCCTCCCCATGAATCGAGAGAACCTGCCCGCCGTTCGTTGGCAAGAATTTCCGAGCGTTTATGAGGCCGTCGAAACCTCCAAAGCTTCATTAGCATCAAAGCTATGTTTCGCTTGGGTGAGTTTCACATTGGTGAGAGGGGGTGAAGGGCGTGGCGCACAATGGGAGGAAGTCACTCCATTAGAGGAGAGGCTCTGGCGAGTCCCCGGCTCGCGCATGAAAACGGGAAAACCGCATAACGTCCCCCTCTCGGATCAGGCGATGCAAATCTTAAACAAAGCCGAGGCGTTGCGCGATGAATCCGGTTTGCTCTTCCCGTCGCCTATGACGGGGCGGCCAATATCGGACGCCACTATGATGATTATGCTCCACAAGCTGGGACTCAAAGGCCGGATGAGCGTCCACGGCACAAGGTCATGTTTCCGAAGCTGGGCATATGATCAAGGAAAACCCAGAGAGATCAGCGAGGCCATACTATCGCATTCGACCGGCGACCTCGTGGAGAGGGCATACATCCGCACGAGCGCGTTAGAACTTCGGGCGCGAGTTTTGAGTGAGTGGGGCGCGTTCGTGGTAGGCAGTTGAATTTTTCAGGCTCGTTTGGTATCGTTTGGTTATTGTAGGCCGCACCACCCCCGCCAACGTATGGCGGACAGGCCTTACCGGGTGGATGGAAAGCAAAAATAGTTTTTGTCCATCCGGGGGTCCGCCATGACCAACAAGGTCTTGCACAGAAAAGAAGTTGAGAAAATAACCGCGTTATCCAAACCCTCAATTTATCGCCTAATGGCCCAAGGAAGATTCCCACGACCGATCCGCGTCGGCTTGCGTGGTGTTCGATGGCGCCTATCAGACATTGAGGAATTTCTCGAAACTCGCCCGCTCGCCACGGGCGAGAAACCGACCGCTATCGCCTGAAACGAGAAGCGCCGGGGCCCGCCGACCCCGGCACTTGAGAAACTTTCAATCCCTAGACTGGAGATTGTATGGAAACCCTACCGAAAGACACCCCAGAAGTCAAACCTCCCGGTAATGAAAACTCAGTGTGTTCGTGCGATTACTGCAAAAGCCTGAAAACGCGCCTTCGCTCATCGCGCCGCCCTGAACAGATCTGCGCTCGTTGCGACACGGCCATCCCGGACGAGGCCTTGGACTGCCCGTACTGCGGCGCCCCTCGATGGGACAAGCCGGAGGAGGGGTACGATGAAACTTTCGACCCCTACACCCTTCTAGGTGGTACGCTGAAGCGCTTCGGCCAGCCGTTCGCCGAGATCGTCGAGAACCCCCACCTTCCCGCCATGGCGAGGCTCATCTACGTCATCATCACTTGCTCGGCGCACGAAGGCATTGCCGAATTGTCCGTTTCCCTCATAGCCCAAAGGGCGGGCGTAGCGAAACGAAATGCGAGGAGGCACCTCCAGATTCTCGAGGAGGCCCATTTCATCAAGAGATTGTCCACAGGAACGAGGCGGGCAAGGTGGGCCGTTCGGCCAACTGGGGATCCTACAGACCCTAGTTTCAGGATCCCACGGGCCCATATACATAAGCATACGGAAAACCGAAAGCCCTCACCAAGGGAAAAGGGAACCCCAGCACCGGCCGGGCAGCTTAATTTGCGAACATTCACCACGATCTCAGGCGGAGAGGAGCGGACAATATGAACGATTTGATACCGCGTCCAAATACGTCAGCCGTGTCGCATTTAACCGGCAACATGGAATTACTCGCCATCGCCCGCCGCATTCGCGAGCGAACCGCTCAATTCGTCTACGAGACCGGCTGCGATCTAATTAAGGCGAAAGGTACTTGCCGCCACGGCGAATGGTTGACGTTCCTTCGCCACGTGGAGATCCCCCCGAGGGCGGCACAGCGCATGATGCGCTACGCGAGGCTCCGGGACCTGCGGCCATACAGGCGCATCCGGGAGCGTGCGCTTAGCTTAGAGGGGAGAAACGGGATTGATCCGCCCGCCGTGGTAAAATACCCCAGCGGGGGAAATTATCCTACAGAGGATAATTTTCTGAAAAATAAGCTCCAGAGCTTATTTTTCAGAAAGTTGGCGCTAGCGCATACTTTTAACAGGAGGCAACAATGACGACGACGACGGAGCAACTCAAGGAAGCATGGCGAGAGGTTTACGGGGAAGACTGGCAGCCGCCCAAGGTGCACGTTCTTTGCACTCTGCTATGGTTCGACGGCGAGGGCGAGCGCATTGTAACGGACATTGGCACGAGGCCGGATGACCCAAGGCAACACGCCGCCCTTTATCGCAAGGCGGCGCAGATCATGAGCGAATATGCCGAGGTCGTGGAGAAGGCTAGCATGGAGAGCGACTTGTCCGCTTGATGGCACCAAGCCTTTTTGCCTCTCCCCACGTAATGCGGGCATGGGGTGACCTGTGCATGCAGATCGCCTTTATAGGATTCGTGGCCGCAGGAGTTCACCGATCATGCGGCGCCAGTCGGCGGCTCCCTCGATGGTGTCGTGTTCCCGGAGATGGCAGTCGCGGCAGCGGCTCTTAAGGCCGCCCAAGTCGTAAGGGTCGACACCGGGGCCCAGAGGTGGATCGTGGTGTGCCTCCAATCGTCCGGCCCGGCCGCACCTCGTACAGCGATGTCCGTCTCTCTCGAAACAAGCTCGTCTTGCCCTCGCCCATTTTCCCGCGTGGAGGCGGTCGTGCTTCTTGCTCATCCGCTCATCCCAACCAGTCGCCACCGGGGCCTCGGCATAACTCTGGCGCGGCGTACTACCTCACCGGCTGCCAGCGTTGCCGCCACCGCCACATCATCACGAGATCGTCCGTGCTGTTTCTTCTCGATACGCAAACTTCCCTGGTCATCGCTCTTGACGTGCGCCTGCCCCAGCGATACCCGAGCGAGCGCCCGGCACTGCGGCACGATGCTGAGCGGGCCGTCTTCGGCGAGTTTTCGGAATGCGGCGATATCCTCCGTGGCCTCGCTCCATCTAGTAACCCTTTCCGCGATGGGCCATCTTCCGTCGATGGCATCACGAAGCGCCCCGAGACAAAACCGATCGGCCAGCACGAGTTCCGGATCAATCCCCACGTCAACGAGATGATCGATCAGGACTTCCGGGCGCGAGACCCTGAGGCCCTCGTCGACGAGAAGGACTCCATCGTCGTACAACTTTCGGTAAATTCCACGCGGCATCGCATCTTGTTTTTCTCGCTCGGCGAGATCCGGAATACCGGGAGCGAGGGCGTAGGCTTCGGCCCGGCCGTTCGACCATAACGCCCACGCGCCAGACCATGAACGCTCACTCCCGAGATCTAGTCCAAGGATCGGTTTCCCTTCACGAGGAGGAACCTCCCGGGCCTCTACTCGGCGCCACGTCTCGGCCGGAACCAGTACGGCCTTCGTGGTCTCGACCATCTGGTTTAGCCGGAATGCCCGGAACGCCGGTATGAGGCTTTGGTTTCGGCGTGCCTCGTCGCGCTCCGCAAGGGTGGTTTTCCTCAGTTCCGCGCTCACGCTCACGAGCGGATTCACTTTGCGGATCGTCGTCCACGAATCCCACGGGGCATCATCCGGGGCGGCCACGAGCTCGACGTGCTGGCGCCCGAAACTCCCCGATTCCAGAAGAGAGGGCCACCATCCGTTCTCTGGCGCGGGAGCTCTCGTTCCTATCAGAAGAAGACGTTGTCCGGGGAGTTTACCGAGGCTCTGCCGCAGGGCATTCCACATCAACTCGCCGCCTCGCTCCTCCCAGCTTCCCGGCTCGTCTGCAAGGATAGTATGAAACTGACTCAGGCCCATGGCCCGCTTGCCCGACGACGAGAGTATCCGCATCTTCGTGTTCGTGCGGCTATGCGTGAGGGCGAGACGCTGCCCGCTATCGAGGTGCCGGTACAGTTCGCCGTTACCCTCCACGTTCGCCCGCAGAAAATTCATCATCACCCGACTTTGCTCAAAAGAAGCGGAGACGCCGAGAACCTCAACACCTTCACGCCATAAAGGCGAACCGGGCGTCATGGCACAGGCCCCGAGCCAGCCATACAACCAGGTCTTAGCGTTGCCTCTGGGACAGGAGAGAGCCGATATCTGGATATCCGGGGAGAAGGAACGGCGAATCCAGCGGGCATGAAAATTCGGTATTTTCGTTCGCTTGCGAATCCACCTGACTACATCGGCCCCCAGGGACATTTCCACTCCTATCTATTTAATAAATCAATAGTATCTATTGCATAATTTAATATATAATGCTATTGATCTCTCCTGGATATAGGAGGGAATACCCATGAGAAATAAGGAAACCCCCGTAGGACTGACGCCCGCCCGGATGAAACTCCTGCGCGACGCACAGGACAAATTGGCGAAGATCAACGGCTACGCACCGACACGCCCGCAGATCGTCGAAAGCGGACTGCGCGACCTCAACGACCGCCTGGACGGCCTGTTGTGGCCGGCCTCCGTGGCCGTGGAGCGCATCGAGGGCAGCACGAAGCGGTACTGCCAGTTGGCGATCGGCGCCGTGCTTTCGGAGATGAACCCCGGCGAAAAAGTGTCGGTCGATTTTCAGCCCGATATCGGGCGTTGCGTCATCCGCATGGGCGACGATGAAAATAGACCCTACGTCTTGAACTTCCCGCCACTTTACCAGGGCGAAGCGGACTCCGTTTTGCTCGACAAAATTCATGGAGATAACGAGCATGACTCCGAATGAGACTGCCCTCAAGAAAGTCAACGATGAACTTGAAGAGGTAGAGCAACGATCAGCCCAGATCTTAAGTGTCGATGCCACGGACGAACTCGACGCCGAGTTGAAAGAACTCGCCGCAAAGAAAGACAAGCTCATGGAGAGGCGGTCGGCGATCCGGATGCTGCTCAAGGCCGACGAGGAAAAGAGTATCGTCCTAGAAAGCGGGCTCGACGCCGAGGCGCGCGAGAAACGAAGTCTAATCGGCAAGGCCAGCCTGACGAACTTCTTTACCGCGTTCGCACGAGGGGCGATGCCCAGCGGGGCCGAAGCTGAACTACAGGCAGCCTGCTCACAAGGGATGGCCGAGCCGATCACCGGCATCCCGCTGGAGATTTTCGAGGATACGAAACTCGAACAGAGGGCGGACGTTGCCACCGGGGTGCCCGGCACCGTGGGCGTGAATCTGGACCGCATCCGCCCGCAGGTTTTCGCAAACTCGGTCGTCCCGAAGCTCGGCGTCGAGATGCCTCGCGTCACCATGGGCGGAACCTACGCGAGCGCGACGCTCTCCACGCCGTTGACCGCCGGGCCCAAGGCGCCGGGAGCCGCACAGGAGGCGACGGCCGCGAGTTTCACCGTAACGACTACGACGCCGAAGCGCATCACGGCCCGCCTTGGGATCCGCATCGAGGACGTGGCCGCCGTCGGGCAGGAAAATTTTGAATCCATCCTGCGGGAGAATCTATCCCTCGTGCTCTCCGACGAACTGGACGACCAGGGCCTGAACGGCGACCGGCCGGCGAACCCGACCGGCGACGACGTGGCGAAACTCGACGGGCTGTTCAAGAAACTGACCTCGCCGACCACGGCGCCCAACGCCGTGGCCGACTTCGACTTTTTCGCCTCGGCGCACGCGGGCGGCGTCGATGGCCTTTGGGCCGAGACGATCAAAGAAGTTAGCATCGTGGCAAACCCCCTGACCTATGCGCTGGCAGCAAAAACTTTCCAGAGCGCCACGAACTACAAGGGCGAAATGAGCGCCGCATCGTACGCCACGATGAACACCGGGGGTTTCTGGACGAACAAGAGGATGCCCGACGCCCCGGACTCCGGAACGTTCGAGAACGTCGCCCCGGCCATCCTGTACCGGATGGGCCGATCCATGATGGGCGGCAACGCCGGGGCCGGGATGCGGACGGCGGTGTGCCCCCATTACAACGAGATCAGCATCGACGATATCTACTCCGGCTCCGCCAAGGGCGAGCGGTATTTCACCATGCACGTCTTGCTCGGCGACGTCATCATCGTGCAGCCCGACGCCTACAAACAAATTCAGTACAAGGTAGCCTAATCGTGCCGGACTCGCTCGACTTCGATGCCACCATGACGCCGCAGGATATCGTCGCGACCCTGAGCCTGACGACGGAGCGCTGGTACACGATATTCAATTCCAGCACGACGGCGACACTCTTTCACCGGGAGTCGGCGACCTCGCCCGACCCGACCGGACGAAAGAACCGCGTCGAGGCCGGGAGCGGGTGCACCATTCAACACATCGACGTGCCGATCTGGTTCTGGACGGACGACCCGGCCGGGTGCCCGGTGCTGGTTACGGAGAGGCCCCGATGACCATGATGGAGTTTCCCGTTTTCGATGGCGAACTGGAGATCCGGGCCCGAGGAGGAAAGAGCATCCTGCGCGGGACGTTCCCGTACGGGAAGATCGCCACCATCCGATCCGGTGGCCGCGTCCGCAAGGAGCGATTCAAAAGCGGGTCGATGAGTTGGCAGGTGAGAAAGTTTCAGGAGTTGCAAGAAGAGATGGCCGCGACGATCAAGAGCACCATCGACGAGACCATGAAGGCCCGGCGACTTGAGGCCCTTGAGGATGCTCTTGAGCGACGAAACACTCACTTGCTCGTCGGCCACAGCTACGACCGGGCCATCGCCGATATGCGGACGGGGAACCTCACCGTGAAGCACACCCGCGAGGCCGTGGAACTTGAGGCCGAACTACCTCCTGAATCACGCCAGCCGACCTGGGTCAGGGATGCCGTCCTTGCCGTGGAGGGCGGGCAGCTGCGGGGAATCAGTCCGGGCTTTCAGGTTCCCGCCAAGGGGGCGGAGAGGTTGATCCCCGAGGAGGGGAACCCCGGCGTCTTGATCAGGGAAATCGAGGATGCGGTCGTTTTCGAGTACAGCATCGTGTCGAGGCCCACCTACGCGAGCACGTCCGTCGTGGCCCGTGAAGATGATCCGTTTTTCGGCCCTTCGCCGAGAAGGAGAAGGCGATGGCTATAATCACGCCCTACGACTTGGCGCTTGAGATCGGCGTGCCGCAGAAACAAGGCGAGCGCCTGTTCGCCGTAGCGTCCGCCCTGGTCGACGATTACGCCGAAGGGGCCCCCGATGACGTAAAGTCAGAAAGCATCATCCGCACAGCCGGGTGGCTGGCAGAGCAGCCCTCGGCCTCCATCGTCAGCGAGGAGCAAGGCGACATCCGCACGAGGTACTCCTCCACGTCGATGAGCGCCTTGCGGCATTCCGGGAGTATGGCGCTGCTCAATCCGTGGAAAATCCGAAGCGCGGGGCTGATAGGGTGAGAATGTTATCGCCTCGCAGGTTTCGCGACATCATCGTCCGCCGTCGTCAGGCCGAGGGCGAGAGGGACGAGACCGGAAAATATGTTGACGGCCCCACGACTGAAACCGAACTGCGGGCGAGCGTGCAGCCTCTCGGCCTTGAATACCTCCTCGGGGCCAACGGCCTCCACCTGAAGGATCGGCTTGTCGTTTACGTGCCGGAACCAGAGGCGCTACGGGCCGCCCACGAGGACCGCATCCCTCCGGATCGCGTTGCCGTCGGCGGTGAGGAGTACGTCGTCGACCAGTCGCATAGCTGGGGGAAGCATACGCGGGCCGTACTGCTACGCCAGACCGGGGGGCCTTGATCATGAGCACCATCATGGTGAACGGGCGCATGGTTGAAATACCCGCGCATCATGCGCACCCGCCCGCACAGACTGCCATGGAAAAAAGAGAGAGCGGCGGCGACTTCTACGAGGCGGTTCTCCGTTTCATCGATAACACGGCGGTCGCCGGCACGGCGGCGAACGTAGGCTCCACGGCTGCCATGGAAGCCGCGAGCGGGGCACTAAGCCGGGCGTTCGCCAGCGCCGAGGTGCAAGGGTCGGGCTGGGCCCGTGATGCCATCACGCCGGATTTTCTCGGCCAGGTCGGCCGAGACCTCGTGCAGTCTGGCGACTCCATGCACGCCATAAACATGGACGCCATGAGCGGGCGGGTCGTCCTGCTCCCTTGTTCCTCGTGGCATTTCGAGGGCGACGCCGACCCGGCCACCTGGACGGTACGGGCAACAATGTACGGGCCGAGCACGTCCACTACCCGACACCTGCCCTTCGCGTCCGTCATTTTCGTGAAATGGGGAGCGCGGCCCGGGCAGGCGTACGCTGGCATCGCCCCGACCTCGTGGGCGCACACGACCGCCCGCTTGCAAAGCGAGGTCGAGCGGAGCCTCGCCGACGAGGCAGCCGGCCCGATCGCCCAGCTCCTGACCTACCCGTCAGACCCCAAGGGGAATAGCGGGGAGAAAGACGAGAAGCTCCTCAAGGCCATCACGGCGGCCCGTGGCAAGGCAGCCCTACTCGAAACGACCGCCCACGCGCACAGTGACGGCCGGAATGCCGCCCCGGCGAAAGATTGGGATCCGAATCGACTCGGCCCGAATCCGCCCGACGCCATGGAGAAAATCCGGCAAGGCGCCTTCGCCTCCATGCTGGCCGCCTGCGGCGTCCCCCCTTCGTTGTTTCTCGATGCCGACGGGACAGCCCAGCGCGAGGCGGTCAGAAGGTGGCACCAGAACCTCGTCCGCCCGATGGCCCGGATGCTCGAACATGAACTCACCCGGAAACTCGGTGAGGAGGTGAGGCTGAAATTCGACACCTACGCGCTCGATATGGTGAGCCGTGCGCAGGTCGTCGACAAGCTCGTCAAGGCGGGCGTCGACATCGGCGTCGCCATGTCCGCGGTAGGCCTTGAGGATGAATAAGAGGCGCCGTACACGGCGCCCTTTTAACGGATCCCTCGCCACCTAGGCGAGGGCCAGGGGCGCGTGCTTCGCATCCACGCCGCCCCACCTCCTTTGATGGGCCTCCCGGCGGCGCTTGAGGGGTTAGGCTCCCAAGTCGCCGGGGGGTATGGGGAAATCTCCGATGGCGAACCACGAGCGGAAGCTGGAGAACTTGAACGACGCCCCGAGGGGCGAGCCTCGCCCGTGTCTCAAGTGCGGATCAATTTTCCAGCCGACGGCCCAGCGCTGGCGATTGTGCCGGGATTGCTACAATGCCAACCGCACCGAATCCGATTACACAACGACCTACGCCCACCCCTCCGAACGATGAATCACTGGCCCGCCCCGCGTATGAAAGGGCGCGACGACCCGTCCGGCCATCGGGCGGAGAGCGACCACCCTTCCTAATCCCAACTCTGGCGTTTCGGAGCGGGGCGGGCCTCGCTTTTGTGTGGGCAAGCAGGGGTTCGAGTCCCTAAAAGTCCCTCTCTATACCCTTTTATTTGTGGGCAGATTGTGGGCAGATTGAGGAAATAAAATTATAAATTATTGTAAATAAATGACTATTGACCTCATGTCTTGACCCTAGGGGTCACCAAGTAGACAAGACCACCCAACACCAGAGTCGAACAGCCCTCACCCCCAGGTGTTCACGTGCACGATCTCATCGAGCGGGCGCCGCCGGGCGGGCTTGAAGTTCGTCCCGCGCGTATAAGCCACCGGGATGAGCGCCGCCTGCATGAAATCATCCGGCACGCCGAGCAGTTCCGCCGCCTCCATCTCGCAGCGCAGGTGCAGGGTTGTGAACACCGACCCCAGTCCGCGCGAGCGAAGCGCCAGCTGAAAACTCCACACCGCCGGTATGATCGAACCCATGAGGCCCGCCCACATGAACCGCGGCGGGTTCTCGGGCAGGAAATTCTGGATGCAGGGAATCACGTGCACGGGCGCGCGCTCGATGTTTTCCGCCAGATAGAGGGCGGAATCGAACACCCGCTCGTCCTGCGCGGCGCCGCTCTCCCTCGCCTGGGTCAACCCTTGCGCGAGGTATTCATCCCCTCCTTTGCGGTAGAGCCGCCCGAGCTCTTTGCGCAGACCCTCATCCGTCACCACGAGCCAGCGCCAGCCCTGCCGGTTCGAGCCCGTGGGGGCCTGAAGGCCGAGTTCAAGGCATTCCATCACGACCTCACGCGGCACATCGCGCTCGAAATCGAGCCGCTTGCGCACCGAGCGCGTCGTGGAGAGGAGTTTGTCGGTCATTTCCAGATCAAAATCGGCCATGCGGGCCTCCTTTCGGTTTCGTATGCAAGTACATTTCACGCGAGATGCGCGCCATGTTATCAGAACAGCCAGGCTCGGCGTAATGCCCAGCCTCCCCGATTCCCAAGGGCGGAGGGTTCTTCTATAATCTCCTCAAATCCCTGTCATCCATACGAGGACAACCATGACGAACCAGGCAAGCGAGACGAGCAAAATCCGGCTGCTGAATCCCGATGAGGCGGCGGGCGATACGGCGCGTTTTTTCGAGGCGACGCGCGAGTTTCTGGGCCGCATCCCCAACTCCGCGCTCGCGATGGCGAACACGCCCTACATCGCGCGCTTCTACCTCCCCTTCAACGCCACGCTCCAGCGCGAGGGCATGGGCGGGCTGCTGACGTGCAAGATCAAGGAGATCGTCGTCCTGAAGACGAGCTTCGTCAACGCCTGCGCCTACTGAATCGCGCACAACACCGCGCTTGGTCAAGCGACGGGAATCACCGATGAGCAGATCGAGGCCATCGCCTCGGACGACTACATGACTTCTCCGGCATTGAACCCCCGCGAGCGCGCCGCCTGCCTGTGGGCGGAGCATTTTACGCGAAACACCGCCCGCGAGAACCCGGGCGTGCTCGAAGAGGTGAAGCGGCACTTCACCGACGGCGAGATCGTCGAGATGTCCCTCATGAGCGGCAAGCAGGGCATGATGAACCGCTTCATGGACTCGTTCGCCATCCCCATCGAGAACGAGGGCGAGGTGAACAAGATCAGGAAATCCGTGCGCGGGAATCCCGACAAGATGAAGGCCTACCTCCAGTCGCTCATCGACAACTGGCCCGAGGAGTTCCCCGAACCCAACCCGGATGACTAGGGGCGCTGCCGAGAGCAAATGCGGGCAAATGCGGGGTCGGGAAAACTTTTTTAATTCGATAAATTTCCGAAATTTTATGATATATTACTTTAATATATTCCGACAAATTACTAATTTATAGAATAATATACCGTTAGTTTGACCCATAAACATTTCCGGAAATTTATCTATATTTACCGAATTGTTCGGGAATTCGTTATCCTCATCCTCCCTCCCGCTCAGGCTGCGTTTCATCGCCCTGATGGATTCACCGACGTGGGCGTTGCGCGAGATGTTCGCCGGCCTCCTCCGCTTCGTCGGGATGAATAGATCGCCTGTAATTTCCTTCGTCATCACCTCTTCCTCATGAAGACCGTGCGAATTCGATCACCCTGCCTGATCCGTCCGATCGCCCGAAAGAAAGATCGGGCCGCCACTCTATCGAAACGCCCGGTGCGCATGAAAACAGCAAATGCGGGGAATTGCTTGAAAAAAACCGCCTTGTTCCGGGAGTGTCGCCATTCCTGCGTCAAACGCGAGTGAGAAGGGGCTGTTGAAAAAGTCTTGCTTCGCTTGGGATTGACCTTTGCCTTTGTTCATCATTCCGGCGAATGCCGGAATCCAGAGCCGGCGAGAACAACAACGCGTCGGCTCTTCATTCCCCTCTCACCTCCGGGGAAAAACAAGAAAACGAAAACAAAAGGCAAAGTCCCTGGATTCCGGCATCCGCCGGAATGACGGCGGTGGTAAACTTCGAGCGAGAAGGAATTTTTCAATAACCCCGAGGAGGGGTTGTTGAAAAATCCCCTTCGTCCCGAGCAGCGGCCCCGTTCGTTTCACCCTGAGTAGCGGCGAAGCCGCGTATCGAAGGGGCCTGTCCCGAGGTTGTCGAAGGGGAGCGCCCTTCGATACAAACGCTCCTTTCTCAGTCGCGTTTTACCTTCGGCGGCTACTCAGGGTGAGGCGGCGTGGTTTTGTTCGTCATTCCGGCAATCAATGCCGACCGAGGAGGGAGGGATTGCCCGGAATCCATTTTGACTTTTGCTTTTCGCCTTGATTCATGCTCGACAAAGCCGCAATCAAACGCCTGAACGTATCCGCCCTCATCGGCTCCGGACTCCGCATTCTCTCCCGTCCTGAGCAGGGCTGACGCCGGAATAACGATCAAAGACGAAAGGCGAAAATGGATTCCGGCTTTCGCCGGAATGACGGTGGTTTTCCCGCATCGAGGGACTTTTTCAACCCCCCCTGCCCCGTCAGCCCGATCACAAATAATCCCCCACCTCCACCGTCCGGCCCAGGCGCGAGCTCGCGTCCGCCGCGTAGACGACTGCCAGGTTCTCGTGCGCCACGCGCCCGTCGACTTCGGGCGTGCGGTCCCCGCGCACGCAATCGGCGAAATCCTCCAGCGCGTCGCGGAACATGTCGCCCTCGGGCATGTCGTAGACCGAATCCTCACCCAGCGGGTCGCGGTCGACGCGCAGGCGGATGGGTTCGGGCGCCTTGGAGGGGTCGCGCCACTGCTGGCCGGTGATGCGGAAGTGCGCTACGCCCTTCGTGCCGTGCACGTTCATGTGAAACGCCCAGGGACACGCCCAGCCGCCGCCCACGTAGGAGAGCGCGCCGCTCTCGTGCTCCAGGATCATCATCGAGGTGTCGTCCACGTCCTCGGTCGCGTAGGCGCGCTTTAACTTCGCGGTGACGCTCTTTATCGGCCCGTGGAGATAGCGGAACGTGTCGATGTGGTGGATGGACAGCTGGATGACGACGCCCGTGGGGTTGAGTTCCCGGCTCGAGCGCCATCTGTCGGGCGTCAGCTCCAGCCCGCGCTCGGTGCAGAAGTTGCTCTCGCTCATCGAGATTTTCCCGATCTCGCCCGCGTCTATCAGTTCCTTCATACGGCGCGACACGGCCAGGCGCCGCGCGCTGTGGCCCACCGCCAGCTTGACGCCCGCGCCCTCCGCCGCATCCACGATGGCCCGCGAGTGCTCCAAACTGTGCGCGATGGGCTTTTCGCAGTAGACGTGCTTGCCCGCTGCGGCCAGCGCCTCGATGTGCTCCTTGTGGTTGTGGTTGGGCGTCGTGAGGATGACGGCCTCGATTTCATCGTCGTTCAAAAGCGCGTCCAGGCTATCCGCCTCGCGCGCGCCGTAGCGCTCCATGAAATCGCGGCGCTTTTCCGCCGTGCGGCTGAAGCACGAAACGAGTCTGATTTTACCTCCGCGCAGAGCGGCGTCGGCGAGCACGTTGGCCCAGCGGCCCAGCCCCATCGAGGCGACGCGCACGGGTTCGAACGACATGTTGTTTCTCCTGTAATGATTGAAAACAGGCTATCCCCATTTCATGTTTCTGAATTTCTACCTGAAATATGCACCCACTTTGTTTCAAGTCCAACCTGCACGCCACGGATCAGTACAAAGCATTCGATTCTCCCTGATTCTCACTCCGCATTCACTCTGAACGCCGGTATTCCGGATGCGGGATAACCGCATAGATTCGATGGATGCGCGAATTTCTCCCAAAAACTATTTTTTCGGGACGACGGCTATCATGTCGAGTTCGAGGCGGGCGCCCGGAGCGCTCAACCCCTGCACGCAAAGCCCCGTGCTCGCAGGTTTCCAGTCCCCGAAATACTCCCGCAGCACAGCGTTGACGGCGTCTCTCTCTCGGTTGTCGGTGAAGTACTTGGTCACCTTGACGACGTTGCGCCAGGTCAGGCCGCGCGCGTCGAGCACCGTCTTGATGTTCTCCATGACGCGCCGGGTCTGGTCCTTGATGTCGTGCGGCAGAACGTGCTCCTCCGGCACGTGGGGGTGCTGGTGGTAGAGCGGGGACGTCGTCGAGCCCGAAAGAAAGAGGATGTCGCATCCACCCTCGACGTGAATCGCCGGGGCGTAGGGCATGTTGTGTCTTTCCTCGGGCTTCGGGTGAATTTCGCTGATGCCGTCTATCATGGTTTTTCTCCTGTTTGGTGAATCCATCCACGCCGGATAGTCCCCGGCGGCTTCGTTCCGGGCCGCCCGCCCGCTTGCCGAGCCGGGTTCGCGCAGGCTCGATCCCGTAGGCGCCCGGTGGCGTCAGAGTTCGCGGATCATCCCCCAACGCTGCACCGTATACACCTCGAACGAACGCAACGCGACGCGCTCGAGCAGGAAGCCGAACACACCGATGAGCAACACGCCCGCGTACATGACGTCGATCTGGAGGAAATCCTGCGCAAGAAATATGCGGTAGCCAAGCCCCGTCCCGATGGAAACGAGCAATTCGCCCCCGACCAGTATCCGCCAGGCGCGAGAGAACCCCAGCCGATAGCCGGTGATGATGGAGGGAAGGGCCGCGGGAAACAGAACGCGCCGGAAAAACGGCCATCCCCTCGCCCCGAGAACGCGCCCGGCGTAGAGCATGTTGGGCGGCACGGACTTCACGCCCATCCATGTGTTCACCAGAACGGTCAGGCCGGCTTCGAACCCCAGCGTCACGATGATGGTCGTTTCGGTAATGCCGAGAAAGAGGATGACGATGGGAAAGGTGGCGATGCCCGGGATCGAGAGGAAAAAGTTCAAGGGCGGGACGATGATTTTCTCGGCGAAGCGGTTCGTTCCCATGATGAGGCCGAAGACGGTGCCGATCAGGCAGGCGATGAACCCGCCGAGAAGGACGCGGGTCAGGGACGAAAGAATGTCCCGCATCAGAATCCCTTCGTTGAAGATGCGGACGATGGTCTGGGCGACCTCGGTTACCGTGGGGAAGAGCGCCTCGTGAATGATCCCCGAGCGCGCGACAATCTCCCAGAGGACGAACAGGCAAAGCAGCGGCCATGTATTCTCCCATGCCGTCAGCGCATAGTGCACCCATTTCCCCTTGCCCGGATCGATGAGTTCAACGGCTTCGGTATCCACAAGCGCATCGGAATGAACCATTTCGCCCTCCTGTTTTCAGCCTGCATGCGGCGTAGCTCGCGTGAAGCCGGAGTGCTCCCTCGCAGGAATTCAATCCAGCATCTCGTGCTCCAGCATGTCGGGAGATTGCGCCAGGGGCGGCTGCCGAACCGGTCGCATCGACGCGTCGCCCTTGATTTGCTGTTCGATGAGGTTTTCCAGGCGGCGCTCGTATTCCATCAGGGGACCGGAAAGCGAGACGCGCTCTTCATAGGTGAGGTTTATCGGAATGGTCTCCACCACCTTGCCCGGGCGGGCGCTCAGGACCACCACCTTTTGCGAGAGGAACACCGCCTCGCGGACGCTGTGCGTGATGAAGACGATGGTCTTTTTCGTCTCCCGCCAGATGTCGAGCAACTGGGTCTGAAGACTCTTGCGTGTCTGGGCGTCGAGCGAGCCGAACGGTTCGTCCATCAACAGGATTTCGGGTTCCGTCGCCATCGCGCGCGCGATGCCCACCCGCTGTTTCATCCCGCCCGAGAGGCGGTGTGGGAACACGTCGGCGAAGTCCTGGAGATTCACGAGACGCAGATAGTGTTCCGAAATCCGGTGCTGCTCCTCCTCCGGCATTCCTTTCATCGAAAGCCCGAACTTGACGTTGTTGCGCACCGTCATCCAGGAAAAGAGCGCGAAATCCTGGAACACGACACCCCGGTCGAGGCCGGGCTCGCTGATGGGCCTGCCGTCGAGGAGGAGGACGCCGGAGTCGAATGGATGGATTCCGGCCACCACCATCAGGAAGGTGGACTTCCCGCAACCGCTCGGGCCGATGACGGTGACGAACTCGCCTTCGTTCACTTCGAGATTGAGGCCCCGGAGGGCGTGGACGCGGGAACGCTTCCCGAAGCCTTCGTTGATGATATAGGACTTGTCCAGATTCTGGACCAGGAGTTTAGTCATTTCCTGCACGTTTTTCTTTTTGAAGGTCAGAGAGACGCTTTCTGACCGACTCTGAAGGCCCGGGAGAAACCGGCCGGGGCCGCCGACAACCGCCCGACCCGCAGGGGGAGGCGCCGCTCCCCCTGCGGTCCCGTGACGACGTATTCAAGGTCTCTCTAATTCTTCGCGAGCGCCTTGTTGGTGAATTCAAGCATCATCGCTTTCTTGAAATCGGGCACGAACTTGATCTTTTTGATCTCGTGCATGATCTGCGCGAAATTGTTCACGTCGTTCAGTACTTCGTCGTCGATCGTGAGCTTGTCGTAATCGGCGACGTAGATGCCCGCCTTGATCTTGGCTCTCGGGACTTTCAGCCCCCATCCCTTGTAGGCTTTCGCCAGGATGTCGACCGTCTCCTCGGGGTTGGCGTTGATGAATTTGATCGCCTTGATCCAGGCGTTCACGAACCGCTGTGTGGCGTCCTTGTTCTTTTTCACCCAGTTGCAGTTGGCGTAGAGAAAAACCGGGTACACGATTTTGCCGAGCTTCGACCATACCGTATTGGATATCAGGACGCGGGCGAGACCCTTCGACACCATGATGGAGGCGTAGGGCTCCCAGGCCACGGCGACGTCGAGCGAGCCGGACTCGAACGTGGCGGGGATGAGTCTCGTCTTCATGTTCTTGAGGACGAAATCCTTCTCCTTCAACCCCTGGTACTTGAGCAGAATCCGCCAGGCCGTATAGGTGCCCGAACCCATCTGGACCGCCAGGCGCTTGCCCTTGAGGTCCGCCATCGTCTTGGATGTCTTGTCCCGCACCGGAACGACGATTTTGGAGGTGAGGCCGTACTGGACCATTCCGATGACGCAAAGAGGAAGCTTTTTCGCCAGTCCCTGGAGGACGCGCACGTGCAGGCCGACGCCCATTTCGGCGGAACCGCCGACGACCGCCTGTAAGGAGGCGCTCCCCGAACTCTCCGCGAAGACCTTGACCTTGACCCCTTCCTCCTTGAAGAAGCCCTTCTGCTCGGCCACTTCGTTCACGACCGCCTGAGGGCTTCGGTTCGTCGACAGCCTGACGTTGTACGCCGCGAACGCCTCGGATGAGAAGAAGAACACCGTTGCTGAAATCGCTGCGAGCATAAGGAATTTCTTCATTGCACTCCCCCTATACATGAGAATGAGCGCCGATGGGAGAAAGACCCTCAGTAACGGGAAAACGCGAAGGCTCTCCCCAATCTGCTCAGCGTTCAAGGAACCAGCAGCCAATCCGGTTGATTTTGCGGTTTCATCATTCTTGCATAGGCGATTCCGGTAATCAAGACACCCGTGGAGAGGGAACGGCCCGCCCGAAGCGCCGCCTCTTGCGTCCGGCCGCCTGGAACAGCTATTCGTCACCGACCACGGCGACCGCCTGAATCTCGACCATCATCTCCGGGCGGGCGAAGCCCGCCACTGTGATCAAGGCGCTGGCCGGCGCGTTTTCGGAAAAGTATTCCTTGCGGATCGCCGTGAACCGGTCGCCGTGGCGGACGTCGAGGATGAAAACCGTCATCGTCACGATGTCGGCGAGCTTTCCGCCCGCGCGTTCCAGCACCTCCCGGACCGCCCGGAACGAGGCGTGGACCTGCGCGTCGAAATCACCGTGGAGTTCGTTTCCTTCCGCGTCGACGGTGCGGCCGACCCCGGCCAGCCAGACTTGTTTTCCGCCCGTCGTGATGACCGCCGGGGAAAAGGCGCGCTGCTCCTGACGCGGGGTTCCTTCCAGATATTCTCTCGGCATCGGCGCTGCTCCTTATTCGGTCGGGAATGTGGGCCGTGAAAAAGACGAGGGCACGACGCGCGGGCCGTGGGGCCGCCGTCTCAAGACTCGAACAAGCGGCGTGTCCTCAGGGAAGGCGCTTCTCCATGCCCGGTACGGCCCGTGCAGGCCGTGCGTGATTGCGCGTTTCATGGAGTTCCCCCTTCCACGGGCGCGACGGCGGCCGGAGCCTGCCCCTTGAGAATCCGCAAAAAACCCGGTGGCAGGAAATTGGAACTTTCACAATTTATCACACGGGTGGAGGCGGTGAAATTGCAGCCGCAGGCGTGCAGTATGTAGGATACGGTTCGTTCACACAGGATCGCGAATAAAAGGTCTGCCAAAACCAGGACTGCGGACGAATACGATTGCTCCGCGTTCACGGAAACGCGCATGGGCCGTGGGCAAGGAGGCTACGACCCGCCTCCTCCGCCCCGCAGGCCGCCTTTGGAGTGAAAAACCGCAGCCGCATGCAAGGGCCGGGCATTACCGGAAAGGAGGAAGTCTCATGATCAAGCGCCACAACGTCATTCCCGGGAACATGTATAACCGGGTCGTGCGCGGGAATCACATGTACACGCCCGTGGTGGTCGTGGAGACCGGGGATCACGCGCACGTCTACGTCGCAGGCCAGACCTCCACCCTGCCGAACGGCGACATGGGCGGAACGGGGGACATGGGCGCTCAAATCCGCATCGTTTGCGAGAAGGTCGGGCAGGCGCTCGATGCCGTCGGCGCGACGCTCGACGACGTCGTCCGGACGGTCACTTATACGACGGACATCGAGGAGTACTACCGCTGCGTGGACGAGCGCTACAAGGTGTTCGACAACCTCCTGCCCACGAACACCCTGCTCGGCGTGAGCCGCCTCGCCCACCCCGACATGGTGGTGGAGATCGAGGCGGAAGCCATCATCGATCTGGACAGGCTGCGGATTCCCTGACGGGCGCGCTCAATCGGGAAGTGCTGCGATGCACTCGACCTCGACGAGCCAGTCGGGGTCGATGAGGCGGGCCACCTCGACGTGGGTGCTCGCCGGGCGGTGCTCGCCGAACATCTCCAGGCGGACTTCGTTCATCGCCTTGCGGTTGTCCAGGTCGGCGCTGAAGACCGTGACCTTGACGACGTTTTCGAGCGCAGCACCCGCTTCTTCGAGGATGGCCCGTATGTTCGTGAGTATCTGGCGCATCTGCGCCGCCGGGTCCCCCTTGCCCACCAGGTTCCCCTCCCCGTCCACGGGAACGCAGCCGCTCACGAACAGGAGCGAACCTCCGGTCACCTGAAGCGCCTGGTTGTAGACGCCGAGAGCTTTGATCTCGGGCGAATTGATGATTTTAACGGTCATCTGGTTTTCCCTTTCACGAATAAAGGAACGCGATGCCGCGGAGCAATCCGCCAACCGCAGCGCGTGGCATTTGAAGCGACAAGACTATATCGAATGCGTGACGCTCGAAAAAGACGTCGCGGGAAGATGCGCTCCTCCCGGCGGGTTATCCCAGGCCAAAGCCAGTTGAAATCGCGCCGTCTTGGCGCTGAACGTGGAACGAGTGATCCCGGGCCACGGAAAGCCTGCGGGGCTTCTGGAAATCGCGGCGCTTTTCCGCCGTGCGGCTGAAACAGGAAACGATTTGGATTTTACCTCCGCGCAGCGCGGCGTCGGCGAGCACGTTGGCCCAGCGGCCCAGCCCCATCGAGGCGACGCGCACGGGTTCGAACGACATGTTGTTTCTCCTGTAAGTGAAGGTCCGGGTGTCTGCTGAATCCAGTATTCACGGAGTTGTTGAAATCCCTCTTGCGGGTCGGGCCGAAGCACTCTCCCTTTGAGGGGTGGTTCACCGTAGGGACAACCCTCCGTGGTTGTCCTTTTCAGGATGGTTCGAATCGGACAGGCACGGAGGCCTGCCCCTACGGGGCGGCACCTCCTCGTTCGGTTTGATTACCCTCTCACCTGCATGAAAACCACCCGCCAACGCCTCTTTCCTCACCCTGAGTAGCCGCCGTAGGTAAAACGCGACTGAGGAAAGAGCGTTTGTATCGAAGGGCGAGGAAGATCGAACGCCTCGCGCCGGGGCGAGAGCAAACGCTCATTCATCAGTCACGTTTGACCTACGATACGCGGCTTCGCCGCTACTCAGGATGAGGCGGAGAAGGCTTTTTCCAACAATCCCTAAGGGGAATGAAACCCAACCAACGCACTCAATCTCTGACGGCGTCAGATACCCACCTCGAAGTTGGGCAGCCGGACGCCTGTTCCGGCGCCGGGCGGCGGCGCGCTCAACTCCTCGAGCGTGATCTTGCGCAGCGTCTCGTCGATGGCGTCCTCGAGTTTTTTCCAAAGCGCGCGGCTTCCGCACACCGGGATGTTCGGACACGGCGCCGAGGGAGGCGCATCGCCGCAATCGACGGGCTGAATCGTCTCGCCCACAGCGCAGAGAACGTCGCGCATGTTGATCTCAGAGGGCGGCAGCGCGAGGATGTAGCCGCCTCCCGGCCCCCTCGTGCTGCTCACCAGGGAAGCCCTGCGCATCTTCACGAACAACTGTTCGAGATAGTGCTGGCTGATGCCGAGCTTGCCGGCAATCTGCGGCAGGGGCACGGGATGCGTCTGCGAATGCCGGGCCAGCTCGATCATGGCGAGCACGGCGTATCGCCCCTTGGTCGATATCTTCATCGGCGGCGTCCTCTCATCGTCTCTCCATGCCCCATTCGCTAAACGAGCGCTCCCCGCCTCGCGGGGATTTTCGTTTGCCCGCTCCCGGCGAGCGCGCAGGCGGGACAATCCGGATCTTGCGCTACGCGCACGCTCCCGACGGTGTTTTTCCATAAATCGGCCGTCATCAGCCTGTTCGACCAGGCCGGCGGAAGCCCCCTGAGAACCCGCAGCGCATCGGCGGCCTGCGCCATGCCCACGAAACCGGCCACCGCGCCGAAAACGCCCGCATCCCCGCAGTCGAGGCCGCGGGCGCCCGCGCCCTCTTCGCCCACCAGGCACCGCAGACACGCGCTCCGGCCCGGCAGAATCGTCAGTATTTGCCCGAAAAAGCGCAAAACGCCGCCCATGACCCACGGCTTGCCCGCTGCGGCGCAGGCGTCGTTCAGCGCGAGTTTGGCGGCCAGGTTGTCGCTTCCATCGACGATGACGTCATAGGGCGCGATGATTCGGGCGGCGTTCTCACGCGTGAGCCTCTGGGGAATCTTGTCCACCGCTACCTCGGAGGAGAGCCTGAATATCGAATCCGCGCCCGAGTCCACCTTCAGGCGGCCAATGTCTTCGGTGCGGTGGAGAATCTGGCGCGCGAGGTTGTCGAGCGTCACCGCGTCGTGATCCGCAAGGCCGACCCGCCCCACGCCCTCCGCCGCAAGCGCCAGCGCCGCAGGGCAGCCCAGGCCGCCGACGCCCACGATAAGGGCGGACGAGCCCGCTAACACGCTTTTATCGCTCATGCGCGCCGTGGATGCGTTCACGGACGCCGGCGGCGCTTCATCGGGCAACCCCGCGCGAGGATGATGCAGGCTCACGCGCCCGCCTCCTCGAGAATCTCCAGATCGCTCTCGATAAAGGTCTTCTGCTCCGCGTCCCAGGAATACACCTTCTGTCCGAGCACCGCGCCTTCGCGCACGCTCATGACGACGTGCTCCGCCTCCGGGAACGCCGGGATATCCCCGAAAGGAACCGCCGCAGCCACGTCTTCGCGGGAAAAATAGGCGTCCTCGTCCGGGTGGCTGTGGAAGATGCCGCGCACCACCTCGCCCGCCTTCTCCGCTTCTCTCACGATGCGCTCGAACTCGAAGGGATCGATCAAGAATGCGCGCCGCGCCGTCCGCGGATAAATCTCCGGGTCCTTCTCGTGCATCTCGTTCTGCACGTTCTTGCAAGGCAGGAGGGCGAGCGTTTCTTCCGCACCACCCCGCCCGCGCGGAGGCCCGATGATCAGCCCGCAGCACTCATCGGGATACGCCTCGCGCGCGTGGCGGTGCATCGCCTCCACCTGTTCACGATTCAGACGCAAACCAAGCCTCCCTGGGGTTGTTGAAAAAGTCCTGATGGAAGAGGGTTTGCGCTTTTTGTAGGGGCGGACCTGCGTGTCCGCCCCAAACGCGAAGCCCGCATATCGAACGGATATAGAGAGCTGGAACGCCAACAGGGGGAGAAAGCATCGACAAGGTCCGCATCAACAACCGGGCGGACACGCAGGTCCGCCCCTACGGAAAACCCATTCCCTGCTTCTGAGGACTTTTTCAACACCCCCCCTCAGCGCGCTTCGCTCAGGTACCTGTCCCCCCCGTCGGGGAACAGGGTGACGATAACGCCCTTTCCTATCCGCTTCGCCACCTCGCGAACGCCCACGAGCGCGGCCCCCGCCGAGTGGCCGATGAAGAGACCCTCTTCCTTCGCGATGCGCTCGGCCAGATCGTAGCTCTCCTCGGTGCCCGCCGGTATCAGGTTGTCGTGCACGCTCTCATCGTAAATCCCCGGGCGAATGGCCGTGGGGATGTGCTTCATGCCCTCGAGCCCGTGAAACGATTCCGACGGCATGACCGCATGCACGGCGACGCCCGGTTTTCTCGCCTTGAGGCCGCGTCCCGTGCCCACCAGGGTGCCCGTGGTGCCGAGACCCGCGACGAAGTGCTCCACGCGCCCGCCCGTCTGCTCGAGAATCTCGGCCGCCGTGGTCTCGGCGTGGGCGAGCGGGTTGGCCGGGTTGTCGTACTGACAGGGCAGGAAATATTTTTCCGGCTCGTCCTGATACATCTTCGCCGCGAGGCGCTGCGCGCCGTCCGAGCCCTCCAGGGGGTCCGAGAAAACGACCTCGGCCCCGTAGCCCTTCAAGGTCGCCTTGCGCTCGTCGCTCGCGTTCGCAGGCAGGACGAGGCGCACCGGAATCCCGAGCGCCGCGCCGATCATGGCGTAGGCGATGCCGGTGTTGCCGCTCGTGGAGTCGAGCAGAATCTTGCCGGGCCGCAACGCTCCCGTTTCCAGGCCGTCCTTCACCATGAAGAGCGCCGGCCTGTCCTTCACCGAGCCGCCCGGGTTGAACCACTCCGCCTTGGCGTAGACCTCCACGTCGGGGAATTCGCTCTCGAACAGCTTGACTTCGAGCAGGGGGGTGTTGCCGATACACTTGATGATTGGGGAATCCTCTAAATTCCTGAACGCGCTCGCGGGATTCTCCACCGTCGATTCGACCATTGGGATGGCCCTCGCACTCTGCTCCTGAAAATCTCAGGAAAGGTTCGCACGCGCCTCCACCAGGCCGTGCGAAAAATCGAATCGGGCCTGCGCAGTCGACCCCACTGTTTCCATTTCATCCACCAGATGCCGCAAGGCTCTCGCGGCCAGCCATGCGCCCAAGGCTCCCTGGGTAGTTACGGTTGATGCTTCCCCTGGAGACGGCGCCGCGTCCGGCTGAGCGAGGGCGCCGGGGCCCTCCAAAATTTCTCCCGACTCCCCACGGGAGACGCCCCGCAGCGTGAGTTTCGCCGAAGCCTCGAACCTCTCATCAACCGGGGCTCCCTCACCGCCCAGCCGGATGAGGACGTCGAAAACCTCCCCTGCTCCCTCGCCCGGGCGAACGGGAACCAGCCTCGTATCGGGATTGAGCCTCTTGAGGCCACCTCCCAGGCTGCCGCCATAGAAGGCGGAAAGCGGCGATTTCCGCTTGAGCCCGTCGTCCTCATCGAGCGGACACCAGCCGACCCGGCCCACGCCCGCCGCCGCCAGATACGCCAGGGCGGTGAGCGCAGCACTCTCCTCATCCGCCGGATATGCGATGAGGACGGAAGAGGCCAACAGACGCTCCTGCCCGACTCCTCCCACACCGGGGAGCAGAATGTGGCGGCTGTAGCGCTGAATCTGCTCTTCGCTCAAGCCCAAGGGGCGACTCTCCTCTCGGGGGCTTGCGGGCGATTACAGGCCGCCCGCGATGGCCGGTACGATGGAGACCTCATCCCCGTCGCTCACCGCCGTTCCCTCGCCCTGCAGGAAACGGATGTCCTCCTGGTTCACATAAATGTTCACGAAACGCCGCAGCTTGCCCTCCTCGTCATAGAGGCGCTGGCCGATGCCCGCGAACCGGCCGTCGAGGTTCGCGAGCACTTCCTTCACGTCCGCGCCCGCGATCTCAACGGCATCCTGCTGCTGTGTGAACTCCTGTAAAGGTGTCGGAATACGAACCGTTACCGCCATTTCTCTCTCCTGATCTGAAAACCCCGCTCTCCGGGGATGCTGAAGTAAGATGCCTAACGAAAATGCTGCTCCAGACTATAGTATCTCTCCCAGCCGTCGGGAATGACGACCACCACGTTTTCCTCAGGCCCCATCCGCCGCGCCACCTCGAGGGCCGCGCTTACCGCCGCTCCCGCCGAAATGCCTGCGGCCATGCCCTCCTCCCGGCTCAGGGCCTTGCTCACCTCATACGCGTCCGAATCGCTCACCGGCATCACCTCGTCGATGATCGCGCGGTTCAACACGGCGGGGATGAAGCCCGCGCCGATCCCCTGAATCTGGTGCGGGCCGGGCTCCCCGCCCGTGAGAACGGGAGACGCGGCGGGCTCCACGCCGATGACGAGCGTTTCGGGCCTTCTCTCCTTCAGGACCTCACCCACGCCCGTGATGGTGCCACCCGTCCCCACGCCCGCCACGAAGGCGTCCACCGATTCCGCGCCCATGTCGCGCAGGATCTCACGCGCCGTGGTCCTGCGGTGGATCTCCGGGTTGGCCGGGTTGTTGAACTGCTGGGGCATGAAGTAGTCCGGGTTCTCCTCCAGGATGGCTTCGGCCAGCACGAGCGAGCCGTACATGCCGCCCTCGCTGGAGCTGAAGACCACCTCGGCCCCGTAGCCCGTGAGCAGCGAGTTGCGCTCGTGGCTCATGCTCTTGCTGAGCACGATGATCGTCCTGTAGCCGCGAATGGCGCCGATGAGCGCGAGGCCTATCCCCGTGTTGCCGCTCGTGGGCTCGATGATCGTCCCGCCGGGCTTCAGGAGGCCGCGCCGCTCGCCGTCGAGCACCATGCTGAGCGCGATGCGATCCTTCACGCTCCCGCCGGGGTTGTATTGCTCGAGTTTCGCGAATACGCGCGCGCCGGACGCGTCGGGCAGGCGTTGCAACTGAACGAGGCTCGTGCCTCCGATGCGATCGATGAGCGAGGGAAGCGCCCTCAGAATCTGGGGCGGACGACCCCTGGTGCCCAATGCCATGAGAGTGCCCTTCCAATCCTTTTACACCGAACCAACCGAGCGTGAGACTATAATTCCCAAACAAATTTGTCAAGAATTCCTCATTAAAGCGGTTCCCCGTTTTTTCTTCTCTTCGTCATATTCCCGACATACTCCCAATATATTCCCGGTGTGCTACATTTTCATGTCGCATCGCCTTATGATGTGAAGCGAAAGGAGAAAGACATGGCGAAACCCGGGAGCCCTCCCCCCATCGCCCTGACGATAGCGGGTTCGGATTCAGGCGGCGGAGCAGGGATCCAGGCCGACCTCAAGACTTTCAGCGCATTCGGGGTTTACGGCGCCTCGGTCATCACCGCGCTGACGGCGCAGAACACCGTGGGCGTACAGGGGGTGCACGGCGCGCCGCCCGACTTCATCGCGGCGCAATTCGACTCGGTATGCTCGGATTTGGACGTGGCGAGCGCGAAAATCGGCATGCTCGCCACGGTCGACGTCATCGAGGTCGTCGCCGCGAAACTCAGGGAGCACGCGCTCGGGCGCGTCGTGCTCGACCCGGTGATGGTCGCCAAAAGCGGCGACCGCCTCCTCGCGCCCGACGCGAGAGACGCCCTCGTCGAAAACCTCTTCCCGCTGGCCGAGGTCGTCACGCCCAATACGGAAGAAGCGCGCGACATCCTGGAAACCGGAGAAATCGAAAACCTCGCCCAGATGAAAGACGCCGCCCGGGCCCTCCACGGACGGGGAGCGAAATGCGTTCTGCTCAAAGGAGGCCACATCACCGATGGCGCCGTGGACATTTTCTTCGACGGAGAAAACGAGGTCGCGCTCGAGGGCAGGCGCATCGACACCCCCCATACCCACGGCACGGGATGCACGCTCTCCTCGGCCATCGCGGCGGGGCTGGCGCTGGGGGAGTCCACCATCGAAGCCGTGAGAGGGGCGAAGGATTTCATCCAGGGCGCCATCGAGAATGCGCTCGCCATCGGAAACGGAAGAGGCCCGCTCAACCACATGTACCGGCAAACGAAGCAGAAGGCGCCATGAACCGCTGATTCTCCGGCAGCCGGATTTTCATATTCCAGGCAACGATTCAACGAAAGGAAGGAGACATTATGAGCGAGCAGCACAACAAACCCCTGCGCGTGCGGGAGAGCGAAGCCCTGAGCGGAGAGTTGCCCGTGCCCGGCGGCAGGAGCATGTTCCGGATTCTCCTCGATGAGGAGACCGTGGGCGCCAAACAGTTCGCCCTGCTCATCAACGAATTCGACCCGGGCCTCACCTCCACCGCCCATAAGCACGACGCCGAGGAGCACGCCTTCTACATCATCAGCGGAACGGGGGTGATCGACATCGAGGGGGAGAAGATTCCGGTCGAGGCGGGCGACGCGGTTTTCGTGCCTCCGGGGAAGATGCACCAAATCACGAGCACGGGTGACGCGCTGTTCAAATATATGGTTTTATATTCGCCGCCGGGACCCAACGTGGCGCTCCGGGAAAAAGGCGCTTACGGGCTCGCCGAATAATTCGGACCCGGTGCGTTAAATCGTCTTCACGAAATCGGTATAATCGGGACAAACCAAAATCCTTATCGGGAACAGAAAATGACGACCGTGCTTTCGTTTCAGGTGGTGCCCAACATTCCTCCGGAATTAAAAGGGCTCGAAGAAATCGCAGACAACATCGCCTTCGACTGGAACCACCGCGCGCGCGCGCTCTTCGGCAGGCTGGACGACGCCCTGTGGGAGGATTGCCACTATAATCCTGCGCAAATGCTGCGCTCCGTCTCCCAGGAACGGCTCGATGCGGCGGCGCGCGACGCGCATTTCCTCCGCGAGATGGAAGGCGTGCTGAAAGAGCTTCACGCGTATCTCCACAAACCATCCTGGTACCAGAACCTGCCCGAGAGCGAAAAGAGCGAGGACCAGCGCATCGCCTACTTCAGCATGGAATTCGGGCTGACGGAATCCGTGCCCAACTATTCGGGCGGCCTGGGCGTCCTCGCCGGTGACCACATGAAATCCGCGAGTGACTTAGGGCTCCCCCTCATCGGCGTGGGTCTCGCCTACAGCCAGGGATATTTCCGCCAACACCTGGGCCCTGACGGCTGGCAGCAGGAGCGCTACCCGGACAACGATTTTCATCACACCCCCTTCCATCTCGAACACGATGAGAACGGAGAGCCCATCACGGTGGAAGTCGATTACCCCGACGGTCCACTCACCGCGCAGGTCTGGCACGTGCAGGTGGGCCGAATACCCATCTACCTCCTGGACGCCAACGTGCCCGGAAACGCGCCCTCGCTGCGCGAAATCACGCTGGCCCTCTACGCCGGGGACATGGAGACGCGGATCCGCCAGGAGATACTGCTCGGCATCGGCGGCGTGAGGCTGCTCCACAAGCTGAATCTCCCGCCCGTCGTCTGCCACATGAACGAGGGGCATTCCGCCTTCCTGGCTCTCGAGAGAATCCGTTATTCCATGGGAAAATTCGGAATCGACGCCGGCGCGGCCCGGGAGTTGACTTCCGCCGGGAACGTCTTCACGACGCACACGCCCGTTCCGGCCGGTATCGACATTTTCCCGCCCGACATGATGGAGAAATACTTCCGCACCTACGCGCAATCCCTCTCCATGGAGTGGGACGAATTTCTGGGTCTGGGCCGGGTGAACCCCGAACAGGGGGATGAACCTTTCAACATGGCCGTCCTCGCGCTGCGCCTTTCATCGGCGGCGAACGGCGTCAGCAAACTGCATGGCGAGGTTTCGCGAAAGATGTGGCAATCCATGTGGCCGGAAGTCCCCGAGCAGGACATTCCCATCGACTCCATCACGAACGGCGTTCACTTCCCCACCTGGGTATCGCCCGGGATGAAGGAGTTGTTCGACAGGCATCTGGGCGGCGGCTGGGTGGACGAGACGGACAAGCCGGAGATCTGGGAGAGAGTCGCCTCAATACCTGAGAACGAACTCTGGGGCGTCCGGGAGAAAAACCGCGAGCGTCTCATCGAATTTTGCCGCGCGCACGCCCTCAAGCGGCCACTGGGAAGCGTCACGCGCCCCAACGTCACCATCCTCCCCGACCCCGGGGCGCTGACGATCGGTTTCGCGAGACGCTTCGCCACCTACAAGCGCGCCACCTTGTTGCTCAAGAGGCCGGAGCGCCTGGTCTCGCTCCTCACGAACAGGGAAAAGCCCGTTCAAATCATATTCTCCGGCAAAGCCCACCCGAGGGACATGGAGGGCAAGAGTTTCATTCGCGAACTCGTCCATTTCGCCCGGAGGGAAAACGTTCGGGACAAGCTCGTATTCGTGGAGGATTACGACATCCACGTCGGGCGGCAACTCGTGCAGGGGGTGGATTTGTGGCTCAACAACCCCCGCCGCCCGCAGGAAGCGAGCGGCACCAGCGGCATGAAGGCCGCAGCCAACGGCGCCTTGAACCTGAGCATCATGGACGGCTGGTGGGCGGAGGGGTATGCGAGCCACCTGGGGTGGGCCATCGGCGGCCTCGAGAACTACAACGACCCCGGCTACCAGGACGAGATGGAGTGCGAGAGCCTGTTCAACACCCTGGAGCAGGTCGTGGTTCCCCTTTTCTATGAGCGGGGCGACGAGGGCATTCCATACGGTTGGCTGGAGATGATCAAGAATTCGCTGCAGTCCCTCTGCCCCTATTTCAACACGAGTCGGATGGTGCGCGAGTACGCGGAAAAATTCTACCTGCCCCTGGGGGCGCACCATGCGCGCCTCATGGCGGACGAGAGAACCCCCGCCAAATCGCTCTCCGACTGGAAAGAGCGCGTGCACCGCGCATGGCCCGGGGTGGAGATCACCCGGATATCGATGGCGCAAAACGGCGTCGTTCCCCTGGGCGCGAAAATGAGGGTCGAGGCGGAAGCCTCTCTCGGTAATCTCTCACCCGAAGAAGTCCGCCTCGAGATTTACGAAGGACGCCTGAAAGAGGAAAACCTGTTGTCCGGCGAGGCCGTCTCTCCCATGGTCTTCGCCGAAGACCTGGGCGGCGGCGCATACCGTTTTCACGGCGAAATCGAATGCCGCAGCCCGGGCATGCACGGCGTGTCGGTGCGCGCCGTGCCCCACCACCCACACCTCATTCATCCGCTCAGCCTGCATCTCCTGACCTGGGGCTAGCCCCGGCGCGCCCAAAGGCGTATTTCAAGTTTCTCCTCGCTCCTGTTAAGCTAATCGAAACGAGGTGCTGGACAGTAGGTTCGGAGGAGAACTATTCATGAACGAAAGGAAACCATACATCGTCGAAATCGGTCAGGGGGGAAGAATCCATCTTCCCAAGGACATCATGAAATCCCTGGACGCCGGACCCGGGAATCAAATCCGCTTCGAGATCGGGGAGGATTCCGTGCGGATTCTGCGGCATCAGGTGAAAGACCCGTTCGCCGAAGCGGCCAGGAAGAAGACCCCCGACATCCAGGACTTGATGAGCCAGCAAGCGGCCAGGAAGAAAGAAGCGGCCGACCTCTTCGAGAAGGGAATGCAGGAAAAACACGAAATCAGGCCCGAGGACCGCGAAGATTTCTGGCGATGAGGCCGAAAAGCCGGAAAATAGAAACTGCTCCGAAACCCTCTACAGGTTGAACCCTTCCTCGAAGCGGATGTTGGCCGCCTGCCGGAGCTTGTCCAGATACCGGTTGAACACCAGGGCCTTCTTCAGGCGAAGCAGGCCCTGGAGGAAATCCGTTTTCTCGGAATCGAACTTCTGCATGTCCGTCTGCGGCCCCTCCAATACCTCGAACAGGATCACGTCGCTGCCGGCCTGGGCCATCCCGAACCCGCCCTTCTTTTGGGTGAAAGCGAGATTCGAGATATCTGCGGAAGGCCCGAGCTCATCCGGCACGTCCGCCCGCTTGAAGGCTTTTGGCCTGAGGACTTCCAGCTTGAGTTCCCCGGCGATAGAGGAGAGGTCGCGTTTTTTATCCTTGAGTTCCTGTAGCCAAAGCGCCGCATTTCGCTTCGCAATCTCGGCTCCCTTCAAGCGCAGGAATGAAGCTTCCACCTGTTTGCGCACATCCGGGAATTCCGGGACGAAAGGCGCTTTTTTCGCCTCGAGCCGCACGAAGCTGACGCCCCCGCCCCCTTCCTGCTCTCTGGATATCTTCTCCTCGCCGCTCAGGGCGAATGCAAGCCCGCTCACGACGCCGGATGCGGGCACCGTCTGCGGAAGGCGGCCTCTCTCAAAGAACCCGGTCTCCCCCTTCCGCAATCCGGCGAGGACAGGCTCCGCCTTCTTGTCTTCCACCGCGTAACGGATTTTCCTCAATTCATTTTTCGCCCGCTCTTTGGCGCGCAAGGCCCGCAAATCGGTTTCCACCTGCTTTCGCACTTCCTCGAAGGGCTTCTCGCCCGGCAAGACCTTCTCCCGCACCCACAGCAGGTGCATGCCGAAAGAAGTCTTCACCGGTTTGCTCACCTCTCCTTTTTTCAGGGCGTAGGCCGCCTGCTCCAGCTCGGGCAGCATCTGGCCTCTGCCGAAAACGCCGAGCTCGCCCCCGCGCTTCGCTCCCGGGCCTTCAGAGTGCGCTTTGGCCAGTTCGGTGAATTTCTCGCCTTTCAAGACGCGCTCGCGCAGACCCTCGAGCCGCTTGCGGCTCGCCTCGATTAGCTCTTCCTTGGCACCGGGAGGCAGTTTCAGCAATATCTGATTCACCGACACGCTCTCCTTGCGCTCATACTTCGCGCGGGTTCGCGTGTAGTGCGACCTCAAGTCCGAGTCGCTGAGCACGACCCCTCCCGCCACCGCGGAAAACGGCAGATGCCACCAGGACACCTTCCGCTGGGGACCGGTCTTGAACTGGTCCTTGTTTTTTTCATAATGGGCCTTCAGGTCGGCTTCGAGCTTCGCCACATCCGATGCGAAGGTTTCCGGCTTCAGGCGAACGGCGGCCAGCCTGATTTCCGCGTTTCTCCACTCATAGGCGCCCCGCGCTTCCTGATCGCTGACCAACACGCCCAGGTTCACATAGTCCTGGAGTTGATTGAGCAAAACGACCCGCCTTTGTTCTTCCTCGAACTGACGGGGAGTGATGCCGTTCGACTCCAGGATGCTGCGATACCGCTGGGCGTCGAATTTCCCGTCCCTCAGAAAGGGGGCGAGCGCCTGTATCTGGAGGGCGACTTGCGCGTTGGTGACCTCGATGCCGAGCCGCCGGGCTTCGCGCAACTGGAGTTTCTCTAAAATGAGAGAATCGAGCGTCTGGCGCCTCAGGCCGAGCCTGCGCGCGAGTTCCTCGTTATATGCGGCGCCCAGTTGCCGCCTGAGCGTTTCCGCCCGCTGATAATAGCGTTGTTCGAATTCGTGCACCGATATGGGCGTATCTTCCACCCATGCCGCAACCCGGCCGCCTCCAGTGTCGGCCTGCCTGTCCGTGAGCGCGAACCCGCCGAAAGACACGAACGTAAGCGCTACGAAGCCCAGCAGCGCCTTCAGGACCCAGCTTTTGCCCTTTTCCCTCAAAAAGCGAAGCATCAATGTTGCACTCCTTCTAAATCGACCACCCATGCGATCGAGCACGATTTCAGCGGCAAACAAGAGAGAAAATAGCCCACCTCTCCTGTCATCGCAAACCGGAGGAGACGATATTCACGAACCCGGCCCGCTGCCCGATGAAATTTTTATCGAATCGAGCGCCTTTATCCTTGATATTGCCGGTTTCCTTGAGTATTCTCACTTGGAATGTAATCATAGGCCGAATCGAAATACCGCCCATGGAATAAAGACGACATCCTCCACCAAAAGGAATTCCCTCCATCATGGTGTTAACATCGATTCTGGGCCTGTTCTCCAACGATCTGGCCATCGACCTGGGCACGGCGAACACGCTCGTCTACGTGAAGGGAAAGGGGATCGCCCTGCGCGAGCCCTCCGTGGTGACGGTGCAAAAAGACTCCAAACACGTGCTCGCCGTAGGCTCCGAAGCCAAGGCCATGGTTGGCAGAACGCCGGAGAACATCATGGCCATCCGCCCCATGAAGGATGGCGTGATCGCGAATTTCGAAATCACGGAGGCCATGCTCCGTTACTTCATCCAGAAAGTCCACAACAGAAAAACCTTCGTGCGGCCCCGCATGGTGATTTGCGTTCCTTCGGGCATCACCCAGGTGGAGAGGCGCGCGGTTCGAGACAGCGCGGAGAATGCGGGCGCCCGGGAAGTGTACCTGATCGAGGAACCCATGGCGGCGGCCATCGGCGTCGGACTGCCCGTCGAAGAGCCCGGCGGCAGCATGGTGGTGGACATCGGCGGCGGCACCACGGAAGTGGCCGTCATCTCGCTCGCAGGCATCGTGTACGCCCAATCGGTGCGCGTCGGTGGTGACGAGATGGACGAAGCCATCATCAGCTACATCAAACGCAACTACAATCTGCTGATCGGGGAGCGGACGGCCGAGGAGATTAAGATACAGGTGGGCTCCGCCTATGAAATAGGAGAAAGGAAAACGCTTGAGATAAAAGGCCGCGATTTGATCGCCGCCATTCCCAAAACCGTTCTTATCACGGGCGAGGAGGTTCGCGAATCCTTGTCCGAGCCCGTTAGCGCCATCGTCGAAACCGTCCGGGGCGCGCTCGAGAGAACGCCTCCGGAGTTAGCCGCCGATATCGTGGACAGAGGCATCGTTCTCGCCGGCGGCGGCGGTCTCTTGCGGGGAATCGACGTTTTGCTCAAAGAAGAAACCGGCCTTCCCGTCACCGTAGCGGAAGATCCGCTCTCCGCCGTCGTGATGGGAACCGGCAAAGTGCTCGATGAACTCGACTTGCTTGGAAAACTGGCCGTATAGCCGCCTTGCTTCAAAGAAGCTTCGGTCACTGCCCGCAATAGCGCTTTCACGCGTTTCCGATAATCAACCCTAGAATACTATGTTTCAGTTTTTCGTCGAACGCAGAAGCCTGGCCCTCCTCCTGGGGTTGTTTGTCGTCTGCTTCACGCTCATGACGCTGAGCGTGCGCTTTCGGGGACAATCCACCTTAATTGAAAGAGCGCTTCTCTCCCTCGTCGGATCGACCATCCGGGTCGCCGACATCCCCAGGACATGGTCGGCCGAACTCTGGCAAAAATACCTGCTCCTCAAGAATGCGCATGAAGAAAACGTCGTGTTGAAACAGAAACTGCAATCGCTCAGTGCGAACCATGCGCAGGTACAGGAGTTGAAATCGAAAATCGCGCGTCTGGAGAAACTGCTTGCCGCTTCCAAGGGTCAGGAGACGCCCGTTCGCCTCGCCCGGATCGTGGCTCGCAACAGGAGCATCTATGGAGAGTCGCTGCTGGTGGACCTGGGCTCGCAACATGGCGTGCGCAAGAACATGCCGGTCATACACCAGGAAGGCCTCGTGGGAAGAATTACCCGTGTAGGGAACAACGTGAGCCAGGTATTGACCCTGCTCGACTCGAGAAGCGCCGTCAACGTCATCGCCCAGCGCTCGCGCGCGCAGGGGGTTTTCGCCATCTCCTCGGAAGGAGAGAGCGAGGTGCGCTACATGCCGTTCAACGCGGAAATGAAGCGTGGAGACCTGCTCATTTCCTCCGGGTTGGGGGGCATTTTTCCCAAAGGGCTCCCCGTGGCCCACATAACGGAAATCGTAGACGTCAGAGGGCTGTTCCCGAACATAAAGGCCAAGGCGATTGTGGATTTTTCCAATCTGGAAGAGGCGCTGATCCTGATGACGAAGCCTAAGGATAACCCCTGGAAATGATTGTTTTATTTTATATTATACTCGCCATCCTGACAATTGTCCTGCACACGTCCGTGGCGGATTATTTCTCGATCTGGATTGGCGCCAGGCCGGACGCCATGCTTCTCACGACAATTTACCTGGGTCTGAATCGCGACAGGGAAACGGGCCTGATAGGAGGGTTCAGCCTCGGAATCTTCGAGGACGTGCTCTCAGGGGGCCTGCTGGGCTTCAACGCGCTGCTCAAAGGGCTGATTGGCCATTATACGGGCGGCCTGAAACCCAATATGACGGCGCGCTTCGTCGTGTTTCACTGCGCGGTGGCGTTTTTCGCCTCGATATTCAACATTTTATGTTCTTTCATTCTCGTGCAGATATTCGTGCCCTCACAAATCCTGCCCACCACTTATTGGATGGATTCGATCAAGACGGCGGGCTTGACCGTCGTTTTGGCGCCCATCGTCATCAGTCTTCTGGGAAAGATGGAGGAAAAGGTGCTACCATCCGAAGCGGACACGCCCTACCCGGAGCGAATCTGAGATGAAAGAGTCGCCGTTCAACTCAAATCCCGCGACGAGTGACGCGCTCAGGCGGCGTGTTCTCATTTTCGGCATCTGTTTCGGCCTCATTCTTCTCGGCCTGTTCATCAGACTCTGGAACCTTCAGGTGATCCAGGGCGAAAAATTCCGAACCCTCTCCGAAGACAACCGGATCGCTTACCGCCTCGTGCAAAGCCCCAGGGGCATGGTGTTCGACTCGAATGGAGAACTTCTTGCCGACAACCGCGCGTCGTTCAACATTTATCTCATCCGGGAAAATGTAAAAAAACTGAAACAGACGATTCGGCTGCTGTCCGAGATCACGGAACAACCGTTTGAGGAACTCTACAAGAGAACGCGGCTTGCGAATCCCTTCCGGCCGTTTCTGATCAAGGCGGACATCAGCCGCAAAACCATGGCCTTCCTGGAAGAGCACAAGCCGGAATATCCCGGCGTATTCGTACAAGTGACGCCTCTCAGGCAGTATCCTTCCAAAGAGCAGGCGAGCCATCTTCTGGGTTATCTGGGAGAGGTCAGTAACCGCCAGCTGCAACGCCTGAAAAAACGAAACTACCGGCAGGGAGACCTGCTCGGCCAATACGGCGTCGAGCGAACCCAGGAAAGGTTCCTCCGCGGGCAAAGCGGCTTCAAACAGGTGGAGGTGGACGCCTATGGACGAGAGTTGCGCATCGTCCGCCCGTTTGTGGAAAAGGCGGGGAACAACGTCTATCTGACGATTGACATGGAACTCCAGCAAAAGGCGGAAGAGTTGTTCGAAGCGCACGAGGGCAGCATCGTCATTCTCGACCCCTCGGACGGCGCGATTCTGGCCATGGTGAGCAAGCCATCCTTCAACCCGAACATCTTTGCCGGCGGCATTGACGCCAAAGACTGGAAAGGCCTCATGAAAGACCCCTTGAAGCCGCTCGAGAACCGGGCGATCCGGGGGCAATACCCGCCCGGCTCGATCTTCAAAATCGTGATGGGTTTCGCGATTCTGAACGAGAAAGTCGCGCGTTCCAATGAGAAAATCCTTTGTCACGGCTCATTTCCATTCGGAAAAAGGACATTTCAGGACTGGAAGAAAGGGGGGCACGGACCCATCGACTTCATCCAGTCCCTGGCCCAGAGTTGTGATGTCTACTACTACACGAGCGGCCACAAGCTGGGCATCGAGAAAATCGCGCACTACGCGCGCATGTTCGGCCTGGGCTCACCCACCGGGTTCGGGGCGGCCGAAAAAGGAGGGCTCGTGCCGTCGGATGCCTGGAAGCGCCGCCGATTCAAGGAAAGATGGTACGAAGGCGAGACGATCAGCGTATCGATCGGGCAGGGCTTTAATCTCATTACGCCCATGCAGGCCGCCAACCTCATCGCCACCGTGGCGAACGGCGGCAACCTGTGGAAACCCTACGTCGTGGAAAAAGTGCTGAGCCCCGATGGCAAGCCGCTCTTCGAATCCAGGCCCCGGCTCATCCGCAAAATCCCGATATCCCAAAAAATTTTCCGGAAAGTTCGAGAAGGGCTCAAAGAAGCCGTCCATGGCGAAAAAGGTACGGCGAAAAAAGCCCGGGTGCCCGGCGTCTCCGTGGCCGGCAAGACGGGCACCGCCCAGACCGTCGACCTCAAATACACGGGCCGCAAAAGGAAGCCCGAGGAATTGCCGCGCAAATTCCGGGACCACGGCTGGTTCGTCGCTTTCGCCCCTTACGAAAACCCCTCCATCGCGATCGCCATTTTAGGAGAAAACGCCGGCAGGCCGGGGTCTTTCTTCGCCCCGTACGCTAAAGAGCTCATTTCCTTTTATCTCAAGAAAAACGAAACAAGGATTCTCGCCTCGAACGACGCGACCGAAGAAAAACAGCCCGCCCCGCTCAAGCGGGCCCGGGGAGAGCGGCGATGACAGGCATCGCCACCTCTCAATCATCCCCTTTTCAGCGAGCCGTCGCGCAGATGGACTGGCTGCTCGTTCTCGCAACGCTTCTGCTCAGCCTGACGGGCATCTATATGATCTACAGCGCCATTCATTCCAACCCCGTTTTCCTGAAAAATTCCCTGCACCTCAAACAAGCGCTGTGGTCATCCATCGGATTATGCGTGCTGCTCACCATCCTCTTCTTCGACTACCACTTCTTTACGCGGTGGGCTTATTTCTTTTACGCCCTCGTCATCGTTTTGCTCATCGCCGTCCTCTTCTCGGGACAGGTGGTCGGCGGCTCGAAACGCTGGCTCGTTTTCGGCCCCTTGCGACTGCAACCCTCCGAACTCGCGCGCCTGGCGGTCATCCTCGTGCTGGCCAGGTATTTCGGCTCCCGCGTGGGAGAAGAACCCGTGGGATTCAAAGAACTCATCCCGGCGCTTTTGCTGGTGCTCGCGCCCGTGCTGCTGATCGTTCGACAGCCCGATTTGGGCACCGGGCTCACCGTTTTCCTGATAGCGGGAGCAATGGTCCTCGCCGTCGGCGTCAAAAAACGAGTCCTCATCACCATCGGCTGCCTGGTAGTCGCGTGCGCACCCCTGGGCTGGTTTTTTCTCAAGGAATATCAACGCCGCCGAATCTTGACGCTTTTCAACCCCGACGCCGACCCCCTCGGCGCCGGCTACCAGAGCATGCAGAGCATCATCGCCGTCGGCAGCGGGGAAATCTGGGGCAAAGGACTTCTCCAGGGAACGCAGAGCAGGCTCCATTTCCTGCCGGAGAAACACACCGATTTCATCTTCTCCGTACTGAGCGAAGAACTCGGCTTTATCGGCAGCGTCACTGTCCTGGCGTTGTTCGTTATTTTCATTCTCCGGTGTCTGAGCGCAGCGCTGAACGCCGCCGACCAGGAAGGCGCCCTGCTCGCCATAGGCATCGCCACGGCGTTTTTCCTCTACGTCATTTTCAACATCGGGATGACGCTCGGCCTGATGCCCATCGTCGGAATCCCGCTTCCCCTGGTCAGCTACGGGGGGAGCGCCTCCATCTCGTCTTTCATCGCCATCGGCCTGGTCTTGAACGTCGGCGTGAGGAGGAAAAGCCTCTCCTCCATGTTCAGCTGACCTCCCCTACTCCCCGTACTCCTTCTCTCCCGGGGGCGGAGACGCGAAACTGTTCCCGATAGCGATCACGGCGTCGCGCCCGCCGTGCTGCTCGACCAGCGCCGCCTGCTCCGCTTTTGCGCGCCTGTCCACCTCATCGGGGTCAAGGATGCGGAAAAGGCACGCTTCAAGCTCCGAGAGAATGGATTGGTGCGCCGGGCTCCCGGAGATGTCGCGCCGCTCTTCGGGGTCGGTCTCCAGGTCGAAGAGTTCGGGTTCGTGCCCCACGTAATGGATGTACTTGTAGCGTCCGCGACGAATCATGAACAACCCCGTCTTGGCGCCGAGCGCGTGGAATTCACTGAAAATCTCGCGCTCGGGGTCATCGGGTTCATTCGCTAGCCGGAACATGGAATCGCCATGCAGCCGCGCTTCCTCGTCGCTCTCGAGCAGACCCGCGCAATCGAGCGCCGTGGGATAAAGATCGACAAGCGAGACCGGCGTTCGCGATACCTTGCCCCTCGGAAGGTCCGGGCCCGAGACGATGAGAGGCACGGCGACGGATTCCTCATACATGGTGGATTTTCCCCAAAGACCGCGCTCGCCCAGATTGTCCCCATGATCGCTGGCGAAGAGCACCCGCGTATTCTCGCTGAAACCCGATTCCTCCAGGGCGTTCAGGATTTTTCCGACGTTCGAATCCACAAAACTGATCATGGCGAAATAAGACGCCAGAGCGACGCGGCGCTTGTGGTCATCGAAATAAATATCGTACGGGGCGCATTCATGAAGCGCCGCAATCCACGGGTGCCAATCGTAACCACCCGAAGGGTGCGGCTTGGGCAGGGGAATGTCTTCCAGCGGATAGCGTTCGTAAAACTCGGGCGGCCCGATGAAGGGGAAATGAGGGCACGTCAGGGAGACGAACAACGCCCAGGGACGCTCGCCGTGCCTGGGCGCTTCGTGAGCTATCCACTCGCAGGCCAAATCCGTGATTTGCCCGTCATATGCGATGTATTTCGAGTCTCCCGGCCCGATGCGCTCGGCCATCCACTCCGGATTGTTCCTGGGAGGCAGGCCCTGCTCATCGCGAACCGCGCTGTGGATATCACCTATTCCGCCCTTGGGCAGATGCAGGGGGATGATCTGCTCGTCGAAACCCACGGGGATCTCGGCGTTTCGGTAGTGGAGCTTGCCGATCGAGGTGGTTCTCACGCCGGCTTCCTGAAGGCGGTGACCCCAGCTCGGCGGCTCTCCCTCGTAGGGGTGAGCATTGTCCCAGGCGCTGATCTCATGCACATACTTGCCCGTGGCGAAACTCGCGCGGGCCGGCACGCAGATGGGGCAGTTCGTATAGGCGCTCTCGAACCGCGTGCCCCCCGCAGCGAGCGCGTCGATGTTCGGCGTTTTCACGAGTGGGTGGCCATAGCAACCCAGGGTTTGCTGGGTGTGCTCATCATCCATCAAGAGCAAGAAATTCATCGGCTCCATTAGCGAAACTCCCTGAATCGGTTAGAGGCGGGTAAGAATTCCAGAATCATATCGCCCGGAAACATTTTGAGAAACTACCTGCTATATTGAATGATGGCAAAGCGCAATCGCGCAAACCTGACGACCAATATACGGGCACATTCGCCCGGAAACCGAGACGGCGCGCACTCCGCATATACCCCGGTTGCCAATTCCTTCCGTTTCCGTCATTATAAGGGATCGGTTCGCCCAGACCCCCAATAGGCGCAGGTCGGGAACCTGAAAGATGAATATATGCCTCACCGCATATGGCGAGAGGCTCTAACAGGTTGATTACAATGAATTTAGACTACGCACGGGACGTATTCCCATTCGTCCAGAAACCCTCGCGTTATCTGGGCAACGAGGTCAATTCGATCCACAAAGACCTCGCCGGGGTGAAGAACCGCGTCGCTCTCGCCTTCCCGGATACCTACGAAGTCGGCATGTCGCACAACGGCATCCGCATACTCTATCACCTGTTGAACGAAGCCGAAGACGTCGCCGCCGAGCGGGTTTTTCTCCCCTGGGATGACTTCGAAACCATCCTGAGAAGCAAGAATGCGCTCCTGACCACGCTGGAGAGCCGAACGCCCGTCCGGGAATTCCATATCCTGGGAATATCGCTTCTCTACGAACTGGCCGCCAGCAACATCGTCTTGCTGCTCGATCTGGCCGGCATCCCCAGGCGATCCGCCCAAAGGCGGAGAGAAGACCCGCTCGTCATCGGGGGCGGCCCCGTAACCTTCAACGTAGAGCCGATGGCGCCTTTCTTCGACGCCGTCGCCCTCGGAGACGGAGAGGAGCTTTTCCCCGAAGTCATCAAGACTCACGAAAACTGGCGGGAAACGGGCGCGCCCAGGGAAACGCTGTTCGGGATGCTGGAGGAGATCGACGGAATCTACGTCCCGAGCCGGTATATGGTCGAGCACGAGACCGACGGCGAGGTGAAGAGCTTCCATCACGTCAGCGGACACCGGGAGCCCGTTCTGGCGCGCGTGCTGGAGGATTTGAACGATTCGCCCCACCCCACGCAGCCCGTCATCCCCTACACCCAGGTGGTGCACGACCGGGTGACGCTCGAGGTGCAGCGCGGGTGCACGAGGGGGTGCCGTTTTTGCCACGCGGGGATGGTCTACCGCCCCGTTCGGGACCGGGAGCCGCACAAAGTCCTCGAACTCGCCGAGGAATCCCTCAAGAACACAGGCTACGAAGAAATCAGCCTCTCATCGCTCTGCATCGCCGATTATCAGCCCTTGAAGGGCTTGGTGCCCCGCATGATGGAGCGCCTTGCCCCCATGCAGACCTCCATCTCCCTGCCGTCGCTCCGCGTCGGTGCGATGAGCCCGGATCTCCTGGCCCAGATTGCGCGGGTGCGCCGCACGGGCTTTACCCTGGTTCCGGAGGCGGGCAGCGAGCGCCTGCGCAACGTCATCAACAAGGTGCTGACCGAGGCGGACCTCAAGCGAAACCTTCAGGACATCCTCGATACCGGCTGGCCGGGCGTGAAATTCTACTTCATGCTCGGTCTTCCCACCGAGAATTTCGACGATCTGCAGGAAATGGCGGACATGCTCGCCTCCTGCATGAAGATGCGCTCGCGAAAAACGGGCGAGCCGTTCCGCTTCATCAACGTCAGCCTTTCCACCTTCGTGCCGAAACCCCATACGCCGTTCCAGTGGTTTCCCCAGAACACGAAAGAGGAAATCAAGGCGAAACTCGATTTCATCAAGCGCGCCGTGCCCGACCGGAGAATCAAGCTGCACTGGTCGAACCCCGAGCACAGTTTCCTGGAGGCGGTCATCTCGAAGGGCGATCGCCGCCAGGCGGACGTCATCGAGACGGCGGTCGACATGGGATGCAAATTCGACGGCTGGATGGAGTTTTTCGATTACGGGAAATGGATGGCCGCCTTCGATAAGCATGGCCTTGACCCGGAATGGTATGCTTACCGCGAAATACCCGAAGACGCCCCGCTGCCCTGGGACCACCTCGACTGCGGGGTGACGAAGGAATACCAACTCGCCGACTGGAAGCGCTCCCTGCGCGAGGTCACCATCGGCGACTGCCGCTACGAGGCGTGCGGCCAATGCGGGATTCTGGATAAATACAAGGGCATCAAATACCACTACGAAAAACCCCTGCCGCCTGAAAGCTCCCCTCTTCCTGTCATCAACGCGCCCGTTCAGGCGGCGGATTTGCCGCCCGGACATGACGTACCTCCCGCCGAGCCGGTGGAACTCGCCATCGCCAAGGCCCGGCCCGAGGCGCAGCGTCCCAGGCAGAGGAGGCGCAAGAGCGTCGCCCGGGAATCCGGCCCCGTTCCGGTGGGCTTCGAGGGCGCGCACGACGACAATCCCGGCCTCGGCGAGGAACAGCCCGACGCCCCCATCCGCAAATTCAGGTTTATCTACGAAAAATCCGGAGACCTGCGCTTTTTGAGTCATCTGGAGATTCTGAGAACCTTCATCCGCGCCATTCAGCGCGCGGGCTATCGCCTCGAACACTCCAAAGGCTTCAACCCGCATCCCAAAATCGTCTTCTCCCATGCTTTGCCCGTCGGGGTGGAAAGCCGCGCGGAGGTGGTGGATTTCTCGCTTCTGGAGGTCGACGGGCAAATCCGGCTGGGTGATTTGTTCAAAAACCTGAAACGGGAACTCCCGCGAGGCCTCAAGCCCCGTTCCGGATGGCGCATCGAGGGGAAAACGCCTTCCTCCGCCAATGCGCTCAGCGCGGCGACCTACGAAATTTCCCTGTTGCGAAAAGACCTGGACCCGTATGAGGCGCAGGATAGGCGAATCGAAACCACCATCGAAGCGTTCATGGATGAGAAAAGCATTGAAATAACGCGCGAACACAAGGGAAAGATAAAACAATTCGACGCGCGCCCATCCATCGCCCGCTTTACGTTCGAACCTTCGACGGACGCCGTCATTCGCCTGCACCTCACGCTGCGCTATGGGGACGGCATCAAACCGAAGGTAACGGAAATCCTCGCAAGGTGCTTCGGGTTGTCTCCCGAGGCATGCCTGAGGGCCCGGATCCGGAAAATCTCCGTCCACTGGAGAGCGGGAGCGTCCCGCGCAATCGATCATGCCGTCTGAAATCGTCGTCAACGCCGAGCCGTTCGAGACGCGCATCGCCCTGCTTGAAAACGGGGTGGCGGCCGAGCTTTATATCGAACGCGAAAGCGGCAAGAGCATCGTCGGCAACATTTACAAGGGAAAAGTGACGAAAGTGCTGCCCGGGATGCAGGCGGCGTTCGTGGACATCGGGCTGGAAAAAGCGGGCTTTCTCTACGTAAGCGACGTGGATACCATCGAGTCCATCGAGAATTACAGAAAACTCGCGGCCGAACAGGCGGATGACGACGATGACCTGGATTTCGAGGGCAATGACTTCAGCAACGGGGATGAACACGACAACGGCGATTACGAGCAGCAGAACGGTTCTCAGCGCACCATAGTCAGCAAACGTTCGCGTCGTTGGGATAAGGAAGACCGACACATAGAAGACCTGCTGAAAGACGGCCAGGACGTCATCGTCCAGGTCAGCAAAGAACCCCTGGGCACCAAAGGGTCCCGGCTTACGAGCTATATCACCCTGCCCGGCCGGTACGTGGTCTACATGCCCACCATCAAGCAAATCGGCATCAGCAGACGAATCGAAAACGAAGATGAACGAAAAAGGCTCAAAAAACTGGTGCGCAAAAACCGCCAACCAGGGGCCGGATACATCGTGCGCACGGCGAGCGAAACCATGCCGGCCCAGGACATCGAAGCCAACGTGAACTTCCTGCACGCGCTCTGGGAAGATATTCTGATCAAAAACGACTCGGCTTCCGCCCCGTCCCGGATTCACATGAATCTGAACATCATAGAGCGGACCGTCAGGGACCTGTTCAACTCTTCCGTCTCCAGGATGATCATCGACGACAAGGATCAATACCTGAAGACCAGGAAATTCCTGCAGAACTACTATCCGCACCTGGTTCCAAAACTCCAGCACTACGACGGCGATGAACCGATATTCGATTATTTCGGCGTCGAACTCGAACTCGAACGCGCGCTCGGGCAGCGCGTGTGGCTCAGGAACGGCGGCTATATCGTGATCGATCAGACCGAGGCGCTCACGACGATCGACGTCAACACCGGACGATTCGTGGGCAAGAAGAGCCCGGAGGAGACGATTCTCGAAACTAATCTCGAGGCGGTGCGGGAAATCGTAGCCCAGTTGCGTCTGCGCAACCTGGGCGGAATCATCATCGTCGACTTCATCGACATGGAAAAAGAAGAGAACAGGGACAAAGTATTCAACACCTTCAAGGAAGAACTTAGAAAAGACCGCTCGCGCACCAACATCCTGAAGATAAGCGAACTCGGGCTCGTCGAGATGACCCGAAAGCGCGTCCGCGACAGCATCCAGAGAACGCTCTGCACCGCGTGCCCCTACTGTGAGGGTCGTGGACAGGTGAAATCCGCGATCTCGGTGAGCTATGAAGCCATGCGGGAAGTGCGCCGGATGAGAAGAGCGCACAAGGATGCCGCAAAATTCCTCATCAACGTCCACCCCGAGGTTGTGGATCTTCTTCTCGATGAAGAAAGACGACACGTGGAAGAACTCGAAAGCCTGCTCAACATACAACTCGTCATCAAAGGCGACGCCGAACTGCATCGCGAAGGCTTCGAGGTCGTCCGCCTGTAACGAGGTGCCCTGCGTTTTTTCTGTGATGTTGCCGCCCTGAGGATAGATGACATGCGGCGGAGTGCATGCGCGCTGGCATTCGCTATGTTCATGGCGGGGTGCGCCAATTTCCCCCAGCTCAATCCAGAATCGGCCACTTCAGATGCGCCGCAGCGTGCTTCCGACACGAAGGCGCTTGAAAAAGAACTGTCCGCCGCCAAAGAACGAAATGCGCGCCTCGAGGCTCAAGTGTCCGAATCCACCAGGAAAATCGAGAGGCTCACAGGGGAAATTCGCGAACTGAAAATGATAGGCAGTAATTTGGGAGCCACCGTGGAAAGACTGAGGCGGGAAAACATCATCGCCAGGAGTTTTCCGGCTTCCTCGCCCCCGCGACGACCGGCGAGGACACCCAAACCCGCGCCCGGCAAGCCGGCCGCAGCGCCGGAAAAACCCGGGCGTGCGTCCATCACTCCGCATGCGCTCTACAACAAATCCTATCGCGCCGTCCGGGACGGGAAGAACGAGGCGGCCATTCGCGGATTTCGCCTTTTCCTGCGCCTGTTCCCCAAAAGCCAGTTGGCTGCTCATTCCCAGTACTGGCTCGGAGAAGCCTACTACGCCCGCAAACAATACCCAAAAGCGCTGGACGAGTTTCTCAACCTCATCAAAAGATACCCCGACAGCCGCAAAGTTCCGGACGCCTATTACAAACGGGGACTCACCTATCTCCGGCGGAACTTCCCCCTCAATGCAACGCTTGAATTTGAAAAACTGGTGGAAAGTTTCCCCGCACACCCCATATCGAAAAAAGCGAGGGTCCAGCTCCAAAATCTCCGGCATTTCACACGGAAAAAGCCCGATGACAAAAAATAAACCTTTCTCCCCTCGCCCTGAATTTTTCCGGCATCTTGACAGGAGATGCGGAACCCATGTTATGGGTTCAGGGTTCATGAAAGCCGGAGATCGTGAATGAACGCCTCCAATCCCATGATACCTTCCGGGAACCGGGATTCTTTGAGCGAAGCCGATGCCTGGCTCGTCCTGCAGACCCTGCCGGGCATGACGCCCGAGCGCCTGAATCGGCTGACGGAAGCATTCGCCCACCCTGCGGATGCCCTGGAAGCGCCCCCCGACGTGTTCGCCCGCCTTTGCGGCAGAAAAGCGCGTGAAGTTCTCGATAAGGATTCTCCGGTCGATCTGGCCGCCGGAATCCGCCGGGAGGCGTCGAACCTGGGCGCAAGTGTCATCACGCGTGATTCCACCCGATATCCCGAGCCTCTGCATGAGATTTTCGCCCCGCCGGGCGCATTTTTCACCGAAGGAGAAATCCTTGCCGCGGATCGCCTTGCCGTCGCCATCGTCGGCATGCGGCGCCCGACGGACTACGGGAGGCGAGTGGCGAGACAGCTTGCGGCCGACCTCTCCAGAAAGGGAGTCACCATCGTAAGCGGAATGGCCTACGGGGTCGACGCGGAAGCCCACAAGGCCACGCTCGAGGCAGGAGGAAGAACCATCGCCGTCCTCGGGTGCGGTTTGACCCGGAACTATCCCGCCGAGCACAAGGAACTCAGACAAGAGATCGCCGCCCAGGGCGCCGTGATATCCGAATTCCACCTTCGCGCCCAACCGAGAAAAGAGAATTTCCCCAGGAGAAACCGGCTCATCAGCGGCTTGTCCCTGGCGACGGTCGTCGTCGAGGCGGCGCAAAGAAGCGGCGCTCTCCTGACCGCCCGGCTGGCGCTCGAACAGGGACGCGAGGTGATGGCCGTGCCCGGGCCCGTTCATACCCGGAAAAGCACCGGCTGCCATCATCTGCTCAAGCAGGGAGCGCACCTGGTGGAAAATGCGGAAGACATCATCAACGCTCTTCCCGAATACGCCCGAAATATGCTAGATAATCCAGCGCAGATTCGAGTCAAGGGATTGGGTCCTGAAAAAGGTGACGCTGAGACAATAACAAAGGCGGCGCCGCACCCGAATCTCACGGATGATGAGAACGCGCTTTTGCGCTTGCTGGAGAACGGAGACAGCACCATAGAGGGCCTGACCCGGAAGCGGGGTCTGCCGGCGCAGGAAGTTTCATCCGCCTTGTTGCGCCTGGAGCTGGGAGGCCTCGTGAGACAAACGAATTCAGGAACGTACGAACGGGTTTCATGAGAAGAGGACCGGCTCGCTCGTCGACAGGGAAACTCAGCTTTGAGGAATCGGCCCGCGAAATAACAATAGCCGCTCACCAGGAAAATTCACCCGCAGATGGCGCCCCGAAAAACAGCCGGTGGGCACGAGAAAGTAAATGAACGACAAAAAAACGCCGAACAAAGCGGCTTCGAAGCGATCTTCGAGCAAGAAGAATACCCGGAAAAGCGCTTCTCGAACCGCGCAGGGCGGGAAATCCGCGTCCAAGCTCCTCATCGTGGAGTCGCCGACGAAGGTGCGCACCATCCAGAAATTCCTGGGTCCTGATTTCGATATCCTCGCATCGCGGGGCCACGTGCGGGACTTGATGAAAACCGGCGAGCGCAAAATGGGGATAGACGTTCACAACGATTTCCAGGCCGATTACGGCGTCATTCAGAAAAAAGCAAAGACCATCGACCAGTTGCGCAAGGCGGCTACGGCTGCGAAGGAGATTTATCTGGCCCCGGACCCGGATCGCGAGGGTGAGGCCATCGCCTGGCATATCCAGGAACTCCTCGGGGCTTCCGGGGCCGAAAGCGAATTCTACCGGGTGACGTTCAACGAGATCACGAAACGGGCGGTGCAGGAGGCGCTCTCGAAACCCGGCCGAATCGATCAGAAAAAAGTGGACGCGCAGGAAACCCGCCGAAAGCTGGACAGAATCGTCGGCTTCAAACTCTCCGGCGAAATACTCTGGAACAAGGTCGCATTCGGCCTCAGCGCGGGCCGGGTGCAGTCGGTCGCGCTCAAACTGATATGCGAGCGAGAAGACGCGATAGAAGCCTTCGAGCCGAAAGAATACTGGAGCATCACGGCGCATCTGGAAAAAACAGGCTTCGAGCCCCCCTTTGAGGCCAAACTGCACCGTATCGACGGGAAAGAGGCCGAAATACCGGATGAATCCAGAGCGATGGAACTGGCGGGGAAAATAGCGAGCGCCGGCTTGCGGGTCTCCAGGGTGGAGAAAAAAGAGCGTCGGCGCAGACCGCCCGCTCCTTTCATCACCAGCACCCTGCAGCAGGAAAGCTCCGGCAAACTGCGCTACGGCGCAAAAAAGACCATGAGCATCGCGCAGTCATTGTATGAAGGGGTGAATTTAGGGCGCGAAGCGGGAAACGTCGGCCTCATCACCTACATGAGGACGGATTCCGTGCGCCTGGCGCCCGAATCCATCGCCGCGGCGCGCACCTACATCGAGACGAAATACGGGCGAGACCACCTTCCCGAAAAGCCCAACGTCTTCAAGACGAGGGAGACGGCCCAGGACGCGCACGAGGCGATTCGGCCCACCGACGTCGGGCTCACGCCGGAGAAGGTGCGGACTTTCCTGAAACCGGAGCAATTCTCCCTCTACAGCCTCATCTGGAGGCGCTTCCTCGCAAGCCAGATGGCGCCGGCCGTCTACGACCAGACGAGCGTGGACATCACCCTCGACCCTCAAGGCAATGAGGAACTCCTCCTGCGGGCGAGCGGTTCCGTATTGAAATTCAAAGGTTTCCTGAAGGTATATGAAACCAATTTCGAGCCTGCGAACAACGAGGACACACCGAAAGCCAGGCCATCGAATTCCGAGCAGGATAGATTGCTGCCTCCGCTGGAAGACGGCGACCCGCTATCGCTCGTAAAATCCGAATCCGCTCCCACAGGCGTCAATCCCGAGCAGCACTTCACACAGCCTCCGCCGCGCTATACGGAAGCCTCTTTGGTGAAGGAGCTCGAGGAAGACGGCGTGGGCCGCCCGAGCACATACGCGAGCATCCTGGACACGCTGGAGAAGCGCAAATACGTCACAATCGAAAGAAGGCGAAGGCAATTCACGCCTTCCTCCCTTGGCCGGGAGGTGAATCGTCTCCTGATACAGGGCTTTCCCGATCAGATCGACGTGGGCTTCACGGCGAAGATGGAAAAATACCTCGACGACATCGAAAACGGGACGACGCCCTGGCTGCCCGTGATGAAAGATTTTTACGACAACTTCGACAAGAAAATTCAGATGGCCAAAAAAGAGCTGCCGAACCTGAAGACGAAGGAAGAGCCAATCGGCAGGAATTGTCCTGAATGTGAGCGCGAGTTGGTGAAAAAATTCAGCAGAAACGGCTGGTTCATCTCCTGTTCGGGATACCCGGGATGCCGGTATTCGGAGAATATCCCCACCGATAGTGAGCCTGAGCCGGAAGCGGCGGAAGAGATGGCCCGCATCGAGGAAATCGCCCAGCCTTGCGAGGAGTGCGGCGCGCCCATGCAGGCGAAACGCGGGCCTTACGGGATATATCTCTCCTGCACGGCATCTCCGGATACCCATAAGAAAAGAAAGGCGCTCGGCAATGGGCAGACCGCTGCTGCGCCCAGGTCGACCGGCGTGCCCTGCCCCCGTGCAGACTGCGACGGTGAGCTGGTGGAGCGGCGCTCCCGCCGCACCGGAAAGCCGTTCTACGGGTGCAACCGCTTCCCCGGGTGCAAGACCGTCGCCTGGGATTGGCCCGTGACGCAGCAATGTCCCGATTGCGGGAACCCCATCCTCACCATCAAGACGACCAGGAAGAACGGGGACCAACTCGTCTGTCCGCAAAAAGAGTGCGGATATGCGGTAGAATGCCCTCCTGAACTCGTCGAGCGGATGGAAGCCTCGAAAGCCACGCCCGCCCGGGAGGCCTCGGCTTGAGCGAGAGACTGCGGATCATCGGCGGCGGCCTTGCGGGCTGTGAGGCCGCCTGGCAGGCATCCAGGCGGGGCGTCGAAGTCGACCTCTACGAGATGCGCCCCCACAAGAAAACGCCCGCCCATGAAACCAGCGGGCTGGCCGAACTCGTCTGCTCGAATTCTTTCCGCTCGAATTCGGTGGAAAACGCCTCGGGCCTTCTGAAGGATGAGATGCGCAAGCTCGATTCGCTCATCCTGCGGGGAGCGGATTCCTGCCGGGTTCCCGCAGGCCTGGCGCTGGCCGTCGACCGGGCGTCTTTCAGCAAGACGATCACCGAAACGATCGAAAACGACCCGCGAATCACCATCCACAGAGAAGAAATCAGGGATTTGGAGGATAAAACCCTCACCATCGTCGCCACCGGTCCGCTGACGAGCGATTCCCTCTCCGCCGAAATCGCGCGGCTGACGCAAGGCAAGTACCTCTATTTCTACGACGCCATCTCGCCCATCCTGCACGCGGACAGCATCGACATGTCGGTGGCGTTCACCGCATCGCGCTACGGAAAGGGCAACGAAGAAGGCGGCGAGGGCGACTACCTCAATCTGGGCCTCGACGAAACGCAGTATTACCAATTCGTCGGAGATCTGCTCGAAGGCGAGAAAATTCCCCTCCGGGAATTCGAGCGCGCCATCTACTTCGAGGGCTGCCTGCCTCTCGAAGAAATGGCCGCCCGCGGAAAAGACACCCTGGCGTTCGGGCCGATGAAGCCCGTGGGCCTGGAGCATCCCGAAACGGGAGAGACCTACTGCGCGGTCGCGCAACTCAGGCGCGAGGATCTGACGGGAGATTACTTCTCCATGGTGGGCTTTCAGACCCGGCTGCGCTACCCCGAGCAAAAGCGCATCTTCTCGACGCTCCCCGCTCTCGGGAATGCGCGCTTTCTGCGCTACGGAAGCCTCCACCGGAACACCTACATCAATGCGCCGCGCCTGATGCGCATTACCTTGCAACTCAAGCGTCACCCGCATATTTTCATGGCGGGCCAACTCACCGGCGTCGAGGGATACCTCGAATCGGCCGCCATCGGCCTGATCGCCGGGATCAACGCGGCGGCCACCATGCAGGGGGAACCCATCACGCCCCCGCCCGCGACGACTGCTCTCGGCGCCTTGAACCGCTACATCATCGAAGCGAATCCGAGAAATTTCCAGCCCATGAACATCAACTTCGGCCTCTTTCCGCCCTTGGAAAAGCGCGTTCCCAAAAAATTCAGGAAAAAACACGTCACCAATCGCGCTATCGAGGATCTGGAGCAATGGCGAAACAAATTCGCCTCACAAACAGCCTGAGCGAAGCCCGGGAGTTGTTTGAAGCGCATCTGCGCGATGAGCGCGACAGTTCGGAACACACCGTTCGCGCATACGCGTCGGACCTGAGAGACTTCGATGAATTTCTCACCGATTGGGCGCAAAAGCCGGTTCCGCTGGACAGGATCGATTCGCTGGCCGTCCGCGGCTACCTCGGGTTTTTGTACCGCAAGGGCGTATCTGCGACGACGGTGAACCGGCATCTGTCGACCATACGCAGCCTCTTCCGTTTTTTAAGGCGAGAGGGATTCCCCCTGGCCGACCCGGCGGGGGAGGTGCCCTCTCCCAAAGAGAAAAGGCCCCTGCCCGCCTTCCTGCCCGTCGATGACGCCGTTCGCCTCATGGAGATGCCCGACACCTCGACCCCCGAAGGCATGAGGGACAAGGCGATTTTCGAACTCCTTTACGGCTCGGGTCTGCGGGTGAGCGAATTGACGGGGCTCAACCACTCGGACTTGAACATGGCGGAAAGGCTCATCCGCGTTCGCGGCAAGGGAAGAAAAGAGAGAATCGTGCCGATCACCAAAGAGGCGGCCAAAGCCGTAACGGGCCATCTCGCGCAGGCGGAAACAGATCCGAACGAGGATTCGCCCCTTTTCATCAACAAGCGGAACAAGCGGATTTCGCCGGCCTTCGTGCGCTCCATCTTCCGCGCGTATGAAAAAAAAGGCGGTTTCAGCTATCATTTCACACCTCATGCCCTCCGCCATACGGCGGCGACGCATTTGCTGGAGAGCCAGGAGGCCGACCTGAGATCGATTCAGGAACTTTTGGGGCACGCGAGCCTGTCCACGACGCAAAGATACACGCAGGTGGATTTCTCGCACCTGCGCGCCGTTTACGACGACGCGCACCCCAGGGCGAAGATGAAACACGAACGAGGATGACTGATGACGACGCCAGGTGAAATCATCCGCTCCACGACGATTCTCGCGCTGCGCTACAAGGGACGAACGGCCCTGGGCGGGGACGGTCAGGTCACCATGGGGAATGCGGCGGTGAAGCACGGGGCCGTGAAGATCCGCAAGCTCGGCGACGGCAAGGTGCTCGCCGGTTTCGCGGGTTCCGCTTCCGACGCCATCGCCCTGTTCGAGCGCTTCGAGGGCAAACTCGAGGAATACCGGGGGAACCTCTCCCGCGCCGCCGTGGAGATGGGCAAGGACTGGCGGACGGACAGGGTCTTGCGCCGCCTCGAAGCCCTTCTGGCGGTGGCGGACGAGAACACTTCGCTCATCCTCTCGGGCACGGGCGACATCATCGAGCCCGATGACGGCGTACTCGGCATCGGCAGCGGCGGATCGATGGCCATCGCCGCGGCGCGCGGAATCCTGAGTCTGGAGCCCGACCTAGGCGCAGATGAAATCGTAAAAAAATCTCTGGAAATCGCAGCGGACATCTGCGTCTACACCAACAACAACATATCCGTGGAAACCCTTTGATGGAAAATTTAACGCCTGCACGAATCGTCGAGGAACTCGACCGCTACGTCATCGGCCAGGGAGACGCCAAGCGGGCGGTGGCGATCGCGCTCAGAAACCGCTGGCGCAGACAGCAACTCCCGCCCGAGATGGCGGAGGACGTGGCGCCCAAGAACATCATCATGATAGGCCCCACCGGCGTCGGGAAAACCGAGATCGCAAGACGCCTGGCCAAGCTCACGAAAAGCCCCTTCATCAAGGTCGAGGCCAGCAAATTCACCGAGGTGGGCTACGTGGGCCGGGACGTGGAGAGCATGATTCGCGACCTCGTCGAACTGGCGCGCAACATCGTCCAGGAAGAGCAACGCGATATCAACAAAGCCAAAGCCCAGGAACTGGCCGAAGAGCGGCTCCTCGACATGCTTTTGCCGCATCCTCCCGGGTTCGGCGCGATGGACGAACGCGGCCAATCCAAGGACCCGCTCGGCGATGAGAGCTACCAGCGCTCGCGGGAGAAGTTCCGCGCCCTGTTGCTCGAGGGCAAGCTCGACGACCGGGAAGTGGAGATAGAGATCGCGGACAAAGGCCCCGAAATCCACTTCATGGGCGGGAGCGACATGGAGCAGATCGGCATCAACATGAAGGAAATCATGGGAAACTTCATGCCCCAGGCCCCCAAGAGCAGGCGCATGAAGGTGCCCGAAGCTTTCGAGTACCTCGCGCAGGAAGAGGCGGACAAGCTCATCGACCCGGACAGCCTGAACGCCGAAGCCATCGAGCGCACCGAGCAGTCCGGCATCGTGTTCCTCGACGAGGTCGACAAGGTCGCGGCCCAGAACAACGGCAGAGGCGGCCCCGACGTCTCGCGAGAAGGCGTTCAGAGGGACCTGCTCCCCATCGTGGAAGGCTCCACCGTGCAGACCAAGTACGGCCCGGTGAAGACGGACCACATCCTCTTCATCGCGGCGGGCGCGTTCCACATGGCCAAGCCCTCGGACCTCCTGCCCGAACTCCAGGGCCGCTTCCCCATCCGCGTGGAGCTGGACTCCCTGGACCGCGACGATTTCATCCGCATACTCCAGGAACCCGAAAACGCGCTGGTGCGCCAATACCCCGCTCTTCTGGCGACGGAGGGCGTCAACATCGCGTTCGGGGAAGACGCCGTGAAGGAAGTGGCCGACTTCGCCTTCCGCATCAACGAGCAGACCGAGAACATCGGCGCCAGGAGGCTCCACACCATCATGGAGCGCCTTCTCGAGGAAATTTCCTTCCGTGCGCCCGAGATGTCCGGCGAAAACGTGGAGATAGACGCCGCCTACGTGCGCGAGCGTCTGACCGACATCGTCGAAGACCTTGACTTGAGCCGTTATATTCTCTAAACCTTCTGCCCCTCCCCTTGGCCTTGCGCCTCGGGGGAGTGTATATTCCTCGGCTTACGGCGAGAGACCCGTATCTCATTCTTCGTTTTTGAAGGCTCGGACATGGAACCAAGAGACAGGGCGGCGACGCTGGTTGAAGCGCTGCCCTACATCCAACAGTTTGCGGGCAAGACCATCGTCGTCAAATACGGCGGCGCGGCCCAGGTGCAGCCGGAGCTTCACGCTCCCTTCGCCCAGGACATCGTGCTCCTCAAGTACGTGGGCATCAACGTAGTCGTCGTCCACGGCGGCGGCCCCCAAATCGGCGAAACTTTAAGGAAAATCGGCAAGACAAGCGAGTTCATCGAAGGCCTCCGGGTGACGGACGAGGAAACCGTCGGCGTCGTGGAGATGGTGCTTTCCGGAGCGACGAACAAAAGCATCGTGAGGCTCATCAACCGGCACGGAGGAAACGCCGTGGGCCTTTCCGGCTCGGACGCCGGCCTCACGACGGCGAAGAAACTGATCATGAGCAGAAAAGGGCCAAGTGGCGAGGACGTGGAATACGATTTGGGGCGGGTCGGCGAGGTCCTGACCATCAAGCCCGACATCATCCATCACCTCACAGACGGCGGGTTCATCCCCGTCATCGCTCCCCTGGGCGTAGGGCAGGACGGCAACGTATACAACATCAACGCGGATTCGGCGGCGGGCGCCATCGCCGGGGCGCTTCATGCGGAAAAATTCATTCTCCTGACGGACGTGCCCGGCATTCTGGATGAGAACGAGAACCTCATCAGCACCATCAGGCGTGATGACGTCAATAAGCTCAAAGAGGAGAAAATCATCACCGGCGGGATGATCCCGAAAGTCGACGCGTGTCTGGACGCGCTCTCATCGAACGTGACGAAAACCCACATCGTCGACGGCAGGGTCCCTCACGCGGTATTGCTCGAAGTGTTCACGGATGAAGGCGTGGGCACGCAAATCGTCAGATAGCTTCTTTCTTGGGGAAAAGCATGGACAACGCCACACTCATCACAGACGCCGAACGCAACGTCGCCCCCACGTACGGGCGCTACCCCATCGCGCTGGTTCGCGGCGAGGGATGCCGCGTCTGGGATGCGGACGGAAAAGAGTATCTGGATTTCGTGTCCGGTCTGGCGGTATGCAACCTCGGGCATTGCCACCCCGATGTCGTGGCCGCCATCAGGGAACAGGCGGGAAAGCTTATCCACGTCTCGAACCTCTACCACATCGAACCCCAGATCGAGCTGGCGAAAAGGCTCAACCGCCTCTCTTTCGGGGATAAGGCGTTCTTCTGCAACAGCGGCACGGAGGCCGTCGAAGCGGCGCTCAAGCTCGCCCGAAAGTATTCGTTCCAAAAATACGGGGAAGGTCGCCACGAGATACTGAGCTTCGACATGAGCTTCCACGGCCGCACCATGGCGTCGCTCACCGCCACGGGCCAGACGAAGTTCCACGGGGCGTTCAAGCCCCTGCTGCCCGGGTTCCGCTACGTGCCCTTCGGCGATTTGGAATCGGTGACCGCCTCGGTCAGTGAACAAACCTGCGCCGTCATGGTGGAACCCATCCAGGGCGAGGGCGGCGTGAACGTACCGCCCGACGGCTATCTCAAGGGCTTGAGGGAGATATGCGACGCGAACGATTTGCTGCTGTTGTTCGATGAGGTCCAGGTCGGTCTGGGCAGGACGGGAAAACTCTGGGCGTACGAGCACGAGGGCGTGGCGCCAGACGCCATGAGCCTGGCGAAGGCCCTGGCGGGCGGAACCGCCATCGGCGCGCTGGTCGCCTCGGACAAGGCCATGGCGTTCGAGCCCGGCGACCATGCCGCGACGTTCGGGGGCAATCCCCTGGCCACCGCCGCGGGATGCGCCGCGATGGACGCCGTCACCGCGCCCGGCTTCCTGGAGCACGTGCAGGAGATGGGGGCATACGCCACCGCGGGTCTCGAGGAACTGGCGACGCGGCACGCCATCATCAAGGAGATCAGGGGCAAGGGGCTGATCATCGGCTGCGAGGTGGACGTGGACGCAACCTCCATCGTCACGAAGGGGCTCGAGGCGGGCTTTTTGCTCAACGTGGCCGTCCAGAAGGTCATCCGGCTCATCCCTCCCCTCGTCGTGGAAAAAGAGATGATCGACAAGCTGATGGATTTCCTCGACGGGGCGCTGGCGGATCTGGCGAAATGAACAAGCTCGACTATCTAACCGGCTTTGAGTTGAGCGCCGCCCAAACGCTCGAACTCATCGAGGAGGCGCTCGTCCAGAAAAAAGAAACGGCCGGGGGAAAACTACGCCCCGCGCTGGCGGGAAAGAATTTCGCGCTGCTCTTTGAAAAGCACTCCACCAGGACGCGCGTTTCCTTCGAGGCGGGCCTTATCCAACTGGGGGCCGGCGCCATTTTCCTCGCGCCCAACGACACGCAAATCGCCCGGGGGGAAACCCCTGCGGACAGCGCGAAGGTTTTGAGTGAATACGTGGACGGCATCGTCGTCAGAACGTATGCGCACGCGCGCGTGGAGGAGATCGCCGCGAACGCGAGCGTTCCCGTCATCAACGGCCTGACGGACCTTCACCACCCCTGCCAGGCGCTCGCCGATTTCCTCACGATGAGAGAACACTACGGCACGCTCAAAGGCCTCAAGCTCGCCTATCTGGGAGACGGGAACAACGTGCTGCATTCCCTGCTTATCGTGGGCGCTTTGATCGGCGTCGATGTCACTGCAGCGTGTCCGCAAGAGTTCCGGCCCGATTCCGAAATTCTGGAGCAGGCCCGGGGTTCTGCGCGGGAATCGAACGCGCAAATCCACGTCACCGAGAGCGTGGAAGAGGCATGCGCGGGCGCCCACGCCGTCTATACGGACGTGTGGGCCTCCATGGGACAGGAAGACGAGAACGAGCGCCGCCAGAAAGTCCTGGCTCCATACCAGGTGAACGAGGAAGTTTTCCGGGGCGCGAACGAAAACGCCGTTTTCATGCACTGCCTCCCCGCGCACAGGGGGGAGGAGGTGACGGCGGACGTCATCGACGGCCCCAGGAGCGTCGTTTTCACGCAGGCCGGGAACCGGCTCCACGCACAGAAGATACTCCTTCAAATTCTAGCCGGAGGAAATGATGGCGCCTAAGCCGAGCAGGGTCGTCCTCGCCTATTCAGGTGGGCTGGACACCTCCGTCATGCTCAAGTGGATCAAGGAAACATACGAGTGCCCCGTCGTCGCCTTTGCGGCGGACGTCGGCCAGGGCGCGGGCGAACTCGACGGCCTGGAGGAAAAGGCGCTGGCCACGGGTGCGGAGTCCTGCCACATCCTGGATTTGAGGGAGGAATTCGCGCGCGACTACATCTTCCCCATGCTGCGCGCGGGCGCCGTCTATGAAGGCGCCTATCTGCTGGGGACGTCCATCGCCAGGCCCCTCATCGCGAAGGGCCACATGGACGTGCTCAAGAAAACGGGGGGCGACGCCGTCGCGCACGGCGCCACGGGCAAGGGGAACGACCAGGTACGCTTCGAGTTGACGTACGCCTCCATCGACCCGGACGTCACCATCATCGCGCCCTGGCGCGACTGGGATTTCGGGGGGCGCTCCCACCTCATCGCCTACGCCGAAAGACACGGCATACCGATACCCGTGACGGCGGAAAAACCCTATTCGATGGACAGAAACCTCCTGCACATCAGCTTCGAGGGCGGCGTCCTGGAAGACCCCTGGGCGGAGCCGCCCGAAGATATGTACGTCCTGAGCGTGTCGCCTGAAAAAGCGCCCGACGCGCCCGAATACGCCGAAATCGAATTCGAGAGAGGCGACCCCGTGGCCCTGAACGGAGAACCCCTCTCGCCCGTCGCCATGATGGAGCAATTAAACGCCCTGGCGGGCGCGCACGGCGTGGGCCGGGTGGACCTGGTGGAAAACCGCTTCGTGGGCATGAAGAGCAGAGGCGTCTACGAGACGCCCGCGGGCACGGTTCTGCACGCGGCGCGCCGGGCCGTGGAATCCCTTACGATGGACCGGGAAGTCCTGCAACTGCGCGATTCCCTGATCCCCAAATACGCGCAACTCGTCTACAACGGCTTCTGGTTCGCGCCGGAGCGGGAATTCCTGCAATCCGCCATCGACGGCGCGGCGGAATCCGTATGCGGCTCCGCCCGCGTGAAACTCTACAAGGGTGCTTGCAGCGTCGTGGGCAGGAAAGCCCCCGAGAACCTGACGCTCTACCGTTCCGACCTCGCCACCTTCGAGGAAGATGCCGTCTATTCCCAAAAAGACGCGGAAGGATTCATCCGCCTGAACGCCCTGCGGCTGCGGGTGCGCGCGCAACGCGACTCCTGATGTAATTCCTGAACTATAGGATGTATCTTACTGAATATATTTATTCTATATTTTATCCAGAGATGCGGCACAAGCCGATCTTCGTGATCAACAGCCTTTGGGGGCCAAAACACCCTCACCTTATGGGGTTGTTGAAAAAGATTGCAGGGGCGGTTCGCGAACCCCGGACAGGCGCAGGGGCCTGTCCGGCTACGGGCGAATGCAGTTTTGGATAACACGCAAGGACAGTTACAACCCGAAACGGTAGTATTACGTCTTAATTCCCTCGGCCTCGACGACCTCAAGCGAGTTGCAGCGGAAGGCATCCCACGCACGCGAATCGAGCGACGGCATGGAACGTGGACCGGTGGTTACTCAATGAGCGTTGCGGGGACACCGGAATGAGGCATGAAATACTCCGATGAAGCTTAGTGCTGCAAGGCTAGCCGTGAGCCTTTGGATTTCCAAGAATTATATTTTCTGTGCAGTGAATTTGTTTATTATCGTGAATATATGCTATAAGAGCTATATTTACTGTACAGCAAAGAGGCAGAATACTGATGCCTGACGAAAAGGTTATGCAAAAACAGCTGCTTGACCAGTTCCTGGAAGCCCTGCGGGGGCTGCCCGGGGTGCAAGCGGAGTCGGGTTCGCTTCAACAACCCAGTGGCCCGGAGCAAGGATCTGATGCCCGGGTTGATCTCAAGGTGGGCGGAAAGTCTGCCACCCTGCTGATCGAGGTGAAGAAGGTCCTCTATCCTCGTGACGTGCGGCAGGCGCTTTGGCAGTTCCAGGCATTTTCAAATAGGCGGCCCCAATCGACGGAAGAACGCCAAACGTTGTTCTTCCTGGTGGCCCAATCAATTTCACCTGGAGCCAAAGACCTGCTGAGGGACGAGCGGGTCGGCTACTATGACAGCGGGGGCAGCCTGTTTCTCCCTGCTCACAACATCTACGTTTTCGTGGACAAGCCGCTCCCGAAGGCCCTGTCGAAAACCATTCGATCCTTGTTTTCGGGTCGCCGTGCGCAAGTGCTGCATATGCTCCTGATGCGGCCTGGCGAGTGGTTCGGCGTCAAGGAGGTCGCGGAGCAGGCGTGGGTCTCGCCCGCGACAGCCTCGCAGGTGCTATCGGAACTGGAGAGGTACGATTGGGTGGTGTCGCGCGGACAGGGGCCAACGAAGGAACGCAAACTGCGAGAGCCTGGCGCCTTGCTGGATGAATGGGCCAGACAACTGGCGGTGATGCGGCCCCTTGCAATGCGGCGTTATTTTGTGCCCTCGGTGCGTGCGGAGGGGTTGGTCCAGAAGTTCGCCGAGGTCTGTGCCGCCCAAAAGGCCGAATACGCGATCACTCACGAGGCGGCAGGGCAACGGTACGCCCCTTTTCTATCGACTGTCTCCCAGGTGCGTTGCCGGGTGATGACCGCCGCCGAGGATGGAGTCTTGGGCGCACTCGATGCCCACGTCGTCGACCAGGGCGCAAACCTTGTGCTCATCGAGGTTAAGTCGTCCGGAGACTTTTTGTTTCGAGAGCTGGTGGATGGGACCTGGCTGGCGAGTCCCGTCCAAGTCTACCTCGACCTGATTCGCGGTGAGGGCCGCGCCAGGGAAATGGCGAAGCACTTGCGCCAGGAAAGGCTCGCATTCTAGTGGCGAAGCCCCCGACCCGAGACGGCTACTCCGATCAGTACACGCTTGATTGCGAGCGCGTTCTCGTGACCCTGCTGCGCGGATTGGGCCCCTGGAAGGAGTCGGTAGTTCTGGTCGGCGGCTTGACGCCGAGATACCTGGTGGCGGCCAGGCCACCGGCAGTGCCAGCCCATGCCGGGACGCTCGACGTGGATATCGTCATCGACCTGCAAATTCTGACCGAAACCGAGGCCTACAGCACGCTTGAGGACAACCTGCGAAGGATGGGGTTCGAGCCGTCCACGAACGACAAAGGCCAGAAGTCCTTATGGCAGTGGCAGACCCGCACCGAAAATGGCGCGCTGATGGTGCTGGAGTTGCTCGCCGACGCGCCGAAGATCGCCGGTGGGAAGGTTCAGCCGCTGCCTACGGAAGGGACCATCTCCGCGATCAACATCCCGCACTCGTCCATTGTCTTCGATCTCCACCAGGTCACGGAGATTCAAGCAGAGCTCCTTAAAGGCGCAGGTATCACCGTTGAGCAAGTCAGGCACGCTAATCTAGTGAGTTTCACTTGCCTGAAGGCGTTCGCATTCGATCAGCGCAACGAGCCCAAGGACGCGCATGACCTGGTCTATTGCATCGAGTACGCGCCCGAGAGACTCGAAGGCGTTGCAAAGTTATTCCGCAACACTTTGGAAGGCCGGCACGGCGCGGTGATCCGGGACGCTTTGGCAATTCTTCGCAATCGCTTCGCACGAGACGACGAAGTCGAGGGTTATCAGAAGGACGGTCCCGTGGCGGTGGCCCGTTTCGAACTGGACGAAGATGACGAGGCCGAACTGCGCGAAGCTCGGATCCTGCGTCAACGCGAAGTCAGCAACCTGATCGAGCAGCTCCTGGAACGTATTGGTTAGGAGGCAGTATGACGCTTAAGGTTGTTTTCACGCTACCATCACGGCCCGTCCGAACGTTTACCGCAAGAGGGGAAATTCGAAAGGTATGTTATTTAATCAAGTATTATCAATTATTTGCATCATCCAGGCGTAGCCAGTCGAACGATAGACATATCGGTCGATTTGAATTATATGTTTGATCGTCATTCCGTCGAACCCTCCCGCATTGGTCGGCTCCGACATCGGAATGACGGCGGTGGTCAATTCCGATCGGGGAGAGAGACTTTTTCAACAGGCCCCTTATATTGAGAAATATCAGGCCTTTGCTGCGGAGCTTCTCTTGCCTCGGGAGCCCCGGCGGGCCGGCTCCGGCCACGCCAGCAGGATGGGGCTCGCCACGTAGATGGAAGAATACGTACCGGCCACGATGCCAACCGCCAGGGCGAACGCCACGTCGGAGATGATGTCGCCGCCCAGGATGAGGAACGCCAGCACGGCGACGAGCGTCGTGCCTGAGGTGAGGAGCGTGCGCGAGAGGGTCTGGTTGATGGATTTGTTGACGAGTCCCGAATACTCGGCGCGCCTCGATGCGCGCGTGTTCTCGCGGATGCGGTCGAACACGACGATGGTGTCGTTCAGCGAATAACCGATGATCGTCAAGACGGCGGCCACGATCGGAAGGGAAAACTCCTTGCCCGACAGGGAGAAGACGCCGAGCGTGATGATGACGTCGTGCAAAAGCGCCACGACCGAGGCGATGGCCTGTCGAAACTGAAAGCGGAAGCTGATGTAGATGAGGATGCCGATAAGGGCGAAGAGCATGCTGCTGAGCGCCTTCTGGCGCAGGTCCGCGCCCACTTTGGGGCCCACCATCTCGGTTCTGCGCATCTCGAAAGCGTCTTTGCCGAATTTCTTGATGAGCGCGGTTCTCACGACGGATTCGACGCCCTTGATGTCGCCCGAGCTTTTCTCCACGCGGATCAGGAACTCCCCCTCGGAGCCGAAGTTCTGGATGACGGTATCGCCCAAGGAAAGCCCCCCGAGGGCGCTTCGCACGTCGCCAATCGGCCTGGCCTCTTTGAACTGGACCTGCACCAGCGTTCCGCCGGTGAAATCGATGCCGTAGTTGATCCCCTTGGTCATCAGCAGGAGAAGGGACAGCACGACGACCACGGTGGAGACGCCGACGAAGAGCTTGATCTTGCCGATGATGTCGAACGATGCGTCTGGCCGGATAATTTCCATTAGATGCTCAAACTCCTCACGTCGGTTCGGTACAAGAAGAAGTCATAGACGAATCGGGTGACGAAGATCGCGGTGAACATGCTCGCCACGATGCCGATGCTCAGGGTGACGGCGAATCCCTTGATGGGTCCCGTCCCGAACTGCAGGAGCACAAGCGCCGCGATGAGCGTCGTTACGTTCGCGTCCAGAATCGTGAGAAAGGCCTTGCCGTACCCCGAATCGATGGCGGAGCGAATGGTTTTCCCCAACCGCAACTCTTCCCGGATGCGCTCGAAGATCAATACGTTGGCGTCGACCGCCATACCGACCGTGAGCACGATGCCGGCGATCCCCGGCAGGGTCAGCGTGGCGCCGAAGAAGCCGAGCGCTCCCATGAGTATCAAGAGGTTGAACAAGAGCGCCATGATGGCCACGGCACCGCTCAGCTTGTAATAGATCCCCATGAATATCAGAACGAGAACGAACCCGACGATGATGCTGATGAGCCCCTGGCGTACGGAATCGGCCCCCAGGGACGGGCCGACGTTTCTCTCCTCCAGAACTTCCACCGGGGCGGGAAGCGCACCCGCTCTCAGGGCAATCGCCAGGTCCGTCGCCTCTTCGAGCGTGAAACTCCCCGTGATCTGCGCCCTGCCCTGGCTGATTCGCTCCTGGATGACGGGCGCGCTGTAGATGACGCCGTCGAGCACGATGGCGAGACGCCTGCCCACGTTGGCCGCCGTGAGGCGGTCGAACGCATCCGCTCCCACGGAATCGAACGCGATGGCCACGTAGGACTGGTTGAAGCGATCGCCGATTTCCACGCGCGCATCGGTCAGATTGTCGCCCGTCAGGGCGGCTTCTCTTTTCACCAGCAAGGGGGTGCGCTCGATCACCTCGCCCGTCTGCCTGTCTCTCGATACTTCATATAAAAGCTGCAGACCCTCGGGCGCGCGGCCACGCTCAATCGCGCTTGCGACGTTGGCCTGGCTGTCCACCATCTTGAATTCGAGAAGCGCCGTTTTCCCGATCAGGGACTTCGCCCGGGAGGGGTCTTCCACCCCCGGAAGCTGGATGATGATGCGCCGCTCTCCCTGACGCTGGAGCGTGGGTTCGCGCACGCCGAACTGATCGATGCGGTTCCGAATCGTCTCGATCGCCTGGATGATGGCCTGCTCTTTCGTGCGCTCCACCTGTTGCGAGGAGAGGAAATACTCGAACGTCGGCGGGGTTCCCTCTTCACGCTGCAGGGTGAGATCCGGATAATTCTGCATCATCGAGAGGAATCGGCCCCTGTCGCCGGGACGGTGGAGGGTCACGGTCAGCCTCAAGCCGTCGCGCTTGTAGGCCCGGGTCCTGATGTCGTCTATGGAAAGCCGGTTTCGAAGCTCCGTGAAATAGCGGCTCATTTTCGATTCCACCGCCTTTTCGGACTGCACCTCGAGGACCAGGTGAATCCCGCCCTGCAGATCAAGTCCTAAGTTGATGCGCTCCTCCGGCGGAATCAGATAAAACGCGGAGACGACGATAACGATGGCTATCAGGCCTGCCCGCCAGCTAACACCCCTCATGAAACTCTCCTTGCGCCGGGCGGCTTCACGCCACCCCTACCGAAAACCATTTCACCGGGTGAGAGGTGAAACGACTTCACTTTTGTTTTTCTGGTTTTTCTTTCTGGGGAGCCTTGTTCTGCTCCGTATTCGCGCTCGAACCCGCAGCCGTGACAAAAGACTTTTGCACGCGAATACGCACGTTCTCATCCACTTTCAGCGTCACGATTTCGTCTTTGATTCTCGCTACTTCTCCCAGGATTCCACTCGCGACGACCTGATCTCCGGGCTTGAGGGCCTCCTGCATTCTGCGAATTTCCTGCTGCTTCTTCTGCTGGGGCCTGATCATGATGAAATAGATGATGGCGAAAATCATCAGGAACGGCGCCAGCTGAATCAGGAAACTGGGCTGCCCGCCGCCCCCGCCGGAAGGAGGAGCCATGGCGTGCGCTACCGAAAAATCAGCCAACCATGCCGCTAAAGAATCCAACATTCCCTGTATCTCCATGGAAAAAGCGCTCCACCTGTCCTCATAGCCAAGGCTTCGTAGCAAAGCCCCCGCTCCTTGTCAACAAAGGCATTAAGAATCAGTCGCTTATTCTCGGGGGGACACACCCGAAACAAGGCGCCCCGCGCGGTCCCGCCGCAATCCTCCGCCACCGCCCGGGGGGCCTTCCGGATCCCGGCCCAGGGGGCCTGCGAGTTGCTCCTCCGCCCAGGACGAGAAGCAGCCCCGGCTGATTTCTTCCCGCGCCCGCGCGAGCAAATCCTGATAAAAATAAAGATTATGAATCGTCATGAGGCGTTGGCCCAGGGTTTCTCCCGCCCGGAACAGATGCCGGAGATACGCCCGGCTGTATCCCCTGCGGCAGGTGTAACATCCGCAATCGGGGTCGATCGGCCCGGGAGCTTCAGCGTGAGCCGCATTCTTGATGGAGAGCCTCCCCCGCCATGAAAAAAGATTCCCGCGCCTCGCGTGCCGGGTCGGCATCACGCAATCGAACATGTCCGCCCCTTTGCGAACGCCGCGAATCAAGTCCGCCGGCGTGCCCATTCCCATGACGTAGCGCGGCTTATCGAGCGGCAAGACGTCCGTCGCGGCATCGAGCAGAGATTCCGTCTCCACCTTCGTCTCCCCCAGGCAAAGGCCGCCGACCGCGTAGCCCGGAAAATCCATCTCCACCAATTCCCTGGCGCTTTGCGCCCTCAATTCCTCGAAACCCCCGCCCTGCACGATGCCGAAAAGCGCCTGACCCTCGAGGCTGTGCGCTTCCCTGGCCCTTTGCGCCCAAAGGCTCGTTCTCGAGAGGGCCTGACAGGCCTCATCCCGCGTATGGGGAAAACCCAGAGGTTCATCGAGCACCATCGCGATGTCCGGCCCCAGATTTTCCTGGATCCGGACGGCGCGCTCGGGCGTGAGCATCATCCGCGCACCGTCCAGGTGGCTCTGAAAGTCGATTCCCTCATCGGATATCCTGGCGAGGGGCGCCAGACTGAAAAGCTGATACCCGCCGCTGTCGGTGAGAATCGGGCCGTCCCAGCCCATGAACCGGTGAAGCCCGCCCAGCCCGGCGATCACTTCATCACCCGGCCTCAGCGATAAATGATAGGCGTTGGCGAGAATTATCCGGCAGCCCGCCGCCGATAAATCCTCGGGCGCCAAAGTCTTCACGGTCGCCTGGGTGCCGACGGCCATGAAGGCCGGCGTGTCCACGTCGCCGTGCGCGAGCGAGAGACGACCCGTACGGGCTTTGCTCTTCGCGTCCCGGGCGTTGATGTGAAATTGCAGGGGCGTATTCACAGGACGTCGATGGGCCCCTCGGAACTGCCCGCGAGGAACTGCTTGACGAGAGGGTCCTGAGTCGCCCGAACCTCATCCGGGCCGCCGGCGAACACCATTCTGCCCTCGTGGAGCATCCCGATGTAGTGCGCGAAATCAAGTACCTTTTCCACGTCGTGGCTTATCATCAGGGAGGTCACCTGCAGGACTTCCTGCATCCGGATGATGAGGCGATGGATGGAGTCCGTGAGGATGGGGTCGAGCCCCGTCGTCGGCTCGTCGTACAAGATGATTTCTGGCTCGCGGATAATCGCTCTCGCCAGGCCCACGCGCTTCTTCATGCCGCCCGAAAGTTGCGAGGGCATCCTGGATTCCACACCATCGAGACCGACGAGGCGCAGCGTCTCTCTCACGCGCTCGGCGATTTCCGGGCGCGTCAGCTCAGAGTGCTCCACCAGGGGGAACGCCACGTTCTCCTCCACCGTCATCGAATCGAACAAGGCCGCTCCCTGAAAAAGCATCCCGAACTTGGAGCGCGCCTGGTTGAGCTTTTTCCCGTGCAATCTTGAAATATCGTCGCCGTCCACGAGGATCTCGCCGCTGTCGGGGCGCAAGAGGCCGAGGGAATGCTTGAGCAAAACGCTCTTGCCCTCCCCGCTCCGCCCGATGATGGCGGTGATGCGCCCGCTTGGAACCTGAAAATCCACGCCGCGCAGCACGTGGTTCTCACCAAAACTCTTTTTCACCGCCTTGTATTCAATCTTCGTCACGAGCGCTCTCGTCTCTGTAGAACAACCACTTGCTACAATTTGCGAACATGGGTGGCCCGGCCATCCCGCAAATAGATTCTCGGCACGCGGACGCCCACCCCGCACATGATCTCATAGGGTATCGTCTCGGCCCTGTCGGCCATCTCCTCGCAACTGACGGCTCCATCGCCCCCCTCTCCCATCAGGACGACCTGGTCTCCCGGTGCGATGTTTTCGATTTTCGTCACATCGAGCGCCAGCATGTCCATGGATACGCGCCCCGCCACCGGAACCCGTACACCGCCGACAAGCGCATCCGCACGGTTGGAAAGGATGCGCGGATAGCCATCCCCATACCCCGCCGCCACCATCGCGATTCGACCGGGAGAGCTTCTCTCATAAGTTCCGCCGTATCCGACCGGCCGGCCCTCTTCGACCTCTTTCACCTGCAGCACCCTCGCCACCCACGTCATGGCGGATTTCAATGCGACGCTCTCTGAAAACTGTGGCGAGCAGCCATACAGCGCCAGCCCCAGACGCACCAGATTACCGGGCGCGTGGGGATAATTCAGCAAGCCCGCGCTGTTCGACATGTGGACATGGGGGGGAAGCAGATTCTTCTCCCGAAGCATTTGGATAAGCGCCTCCATCTCGCGAATTTGCGCGCCCGTCGCGGCCTCACCTTCTTCTTCGTCCGCCCGCGCGAAATGGCTCATCAGTCCGGCAACCTCGACATCCTCCACCCGGGAGGCCCTTTCGATGAAATCGACGGCTTCCGCCGGGCGCATCCCCAGACGTCCCATCCCCGTATCCACCTTGACGTGGATTCCCGCTTTTCCGCCCGCTCCTCTCGCCGCGGCCGCCAAACCGTCCACCTGCTCCATGCGCCAGACGGCGGCGTCGCAATCCGCCTCGACCAGCCTTTTCGCGTTATACGCCAGCGTATCGCTCATCACCAATATGCGCGCATCGGCGAACCCGTCTCCCGCATCAGCGGCGCGAAGCGCCTCCGCCTCCTGAACCGCCGCGACCCCGAACCATCTGGCGCCCGCTTCATATACGGCGCGAGCGACCTCCACGCCGCCGTGCCCGTAGCCTTCCGCCTTCACGACGGCGAACGGCTCCCGGGAGAGGAGCAGACCGGTCAGATTTTCATAATTTCGGGTCAGGATGTCCAGATCAACGAAAAGAGCGTTCCGATATCCGGCCGGCAGCAAATGTTCGCTCAAAAAGAAGACCCTCTTCGGGGAGACCTCTTCGTCGCTCCGCTGCTAGAACGGCGCATCCGCTTCTTCGGGATAGCCCGGTTCCGCATGTTGCGAGCCTACGGCCGCGCCCTCGTGGTATGCATCCAGGTTTACGAACCGCGCATAATCCGGGAAGAACTTGAGTTCGAGCTCACCGGTCGGCCCGTTGCGCTGTTTGGCGAGAATGACGGTGGCGACCCCCTTGTTGTCAGGCTTGGGGTCATAATACTCCTCGCGATACAGTAAGGCCACGACGTCCGCATCCTGTTCTATCGAGCCCGACTCACGCAGGTCGGCCAGGTTGGGGCGCTTGCCCTCTCTCGATTCCACAGCCCTCGACAGCTGGCTCAAGGCCACGACGGGCACGTTGAGTTCTTTCGCCAGACTTTTCAGCCCCCGGGATATTTCGCTGATCTCGCGCTGGCGGTTCTCCATGGAGCGGCCCCTGTGGTGCACGAGCTGGAGGTAATCGACCACCACGAGGCCGAGACCCTGATCCGCCTGGATGCGGCGGCATTTCGCCCGGATGTCGAAAACGGACAAATCCGTCGCGTCGTCCACGTAAATGGAAGCCTCCGACAGTTCGCCCGCGCTCCGAATCAAATCCGGCCATTTCTGAGAGGGCATGTAGCCGCTTTGAAGCTGCCGGGAATTCACCATGGCGCGCCCGCACATCATGCGAATCGCCAATGCGCGCGCGCTCATCTCCAGGCTGAATATCGCCGTGGCGGTTTTCGACGCCAAAGAGGCGTATTCCGCGATGCACAGGGCGAACGCCGTCTTCCCCATGCTGGGACGACCGGCCACGATGATCAATTCCCCGGGCTGCAAGCCACTCGTCAGCTTATCCAGATCCGAGTATCCCGTGGGGACGCCGGTGACCAGCTCCTTGCGATCGTAGAGGTCCTCCAGATAAGGGAACGTATGTTTGATGATGTCGCGCATGCCCTCCACGCTTTGCTGGTAGCGGCCGGATGAAACTTCCAGCATGGCGCGCTCGGCGTCGTCCACGAGGGTATCGATGTCCTCCTCGCCCGTGAACGCTCGCTGCGCGATGGCGTTCGAGGTGTGTATGAGTTCTCTCAGCAATGCCGTGCTTCTGACGAGTTTCGCGTAGGTTTCCGCGCGCCGGGCGCTTGAAACATCGTCCGCCAGACGCGCGACGTATTCAGGCCCGCCCGCCGTATCGAGCGTACCCGCCTTCTTCAGCGCGTCGGCCAGGGTGAGGAGGTCGATGGGTTCGGATTTCTCGAAAAGGCTGAGCATGCCCTCGTAGATCACGCGATGGCTCATGCGGTAGAAATGCTCCGGCCGCAACACTTCCATGACGGGCGGCACCATCGCGCCGTCGAGCAGCAAAGCGCCCAGAACGCGCTGTTCGGCTTCTATGTTCTGTGGGGGGAGATGGCCCGACTCCGCGGACCGCTCATCACGAGCGGGCGTTTCCACTTCAAAACTCCGATGTCTGTTAAGTGGAAAGAACGGGCGAGATCGTTAGATTACATCAGATGGAGCCAAGATCAAAACGCCGGAATCCGTATTTACCGAATTCAAAGGAAAAAAGGGGCGCCGGTTTCCGGCTGCCCCTTCTATCTCTATGAAATCCTTGGCCTTGCCATCATACACCGGGAAACGACCGGGTATGCGAAACGCTAGTCGGCCTTCTCTTCCCCGGTTTCTGCGTCCCGGTTTTCCGCAGGCACTTCCTCTTGAGCGACACCGGTCGCCTCCGCCGTCGCTTCCGCTTCGGCCTGCTCCCCATCCGCAGCCTCTACGGCTTCCGTCGCTTCTGCGGCAACTCCCTCTTCCGTCTCCGCCTCAGCGGCTTCTTCCGCCTCGGCCAGGGACGCCTCATCGGGCATCACCTTCACCTGCACCGACGCTCTGACTTCCTGGTGCAGGCGGATGTCGACGTCGTAAGTGCCGACCTTTTTGATCGGCTCTTCCAGAACGATTCTCCTGCGGTTCACCTCGAGACCCTTCTCCTGCAGGGCGTCCTCGATCATCCGATTCGTCACCGAGCCGAACAGCCTGCCGTCCGCGCCCACACGCATCGAGAATTCAATCTCGACGCCTGAGAATTCGCCCGCAAAATCCTGCGCGCTTCGTTTCGCCGCCTGGATTTGCGCTTCCCGCAGCCGCTGCTCGTGCTGCGTCGCGCGCACCGTGCTCGCCGTGGCGTGAAGCGCCAGGCCTTTCGGAATGAGGTAGTTGAGCCCGTAGCCGTCGGCCACTTCGACGACGTCTCCCACCTCTCCGAGATGTTCTATGTCCTTACGCAATATCAAGCGCATCGTTCAGAATCTCCGACTATGAATGGTCTACGGTATAGGGCATCAACGCCATGTAGCGGGCGCGCTTAATCGCCGTCGTCAACTGCCGCTGAAAGCGCGCGGAGGTGCCGGTCACGCGGCGGGGAATGATTTTGCCCCGCTCACTCACCATGTTCCGAAGCGTTTTCACGTCCTTGTAGTCGATATACGCCACGCCATCCGCCGAGAAGCGGCATATCTTCTTTCGCTGAAAACGCTTTTTTCTCTTTCTCTTCTTATCGCCGAATCCACGGGGAACAAGCGCCATATCTGTCTCCTAAAGCTGATCAACAATTTTCGATGTCAAAACGGGATGTCGTCATCCGTCATGGGCGAGTCCTGCGGCGGCGGCGCGTAGGATTCCGTGCTCCTCGACCCGCCGCCTCCCGTCGTCTCGCCCCGGGTGGTCAGGAAATGGACGTTTTGCGCCACCACCTCGTGCTTGCTGCGCCTCGAGCCGTCCTGCGCTTCCCAGGAGCGGAAGCTCAAGCGCCCTTCCACCACGAGCGGGCTGCCCTTGCCCGTCTGCTCCATCACCCAGTCGCCCTGGCGTCCGTAGACCACGACGTCCACGAAGCACGTGTCTTCTTTCCACTCCTCCCCGCTGCGATACCGCCGGTTGACCGCGAACCCGAAAGAAACCACGGAATTGCCTGAAGGCAGGAACCGTTTTTCCGGATCGCGCGTCATGTTGCCTCGAAGATAAACGGAATTCATCTGAGCCATAACGATACCCCCACGATTTACGAATCGCTCGAAGAGGCGGTCGCGGGCCGGCGTGGAGAATCACCACCCTCTGAATCCCCCTCTCTTTCCCTGGCGGCAGCGCTTTTTGCGTTTTTCTCGAGCTTTCTCAGGAGGGCTTCATCCATCCGCACCGTCATGTAGCGCCACGTCTCTTCATCGATGCGCATATCGCGCTCGATGTCCGCCACGACTTCCGGTTCCGAATGATATGTGACGATGAAATAGATGCCGTGACGCTGGCGGTTGATGGGATAGGCGAGGCGCTTCTTGCCCCATCGATCCACGTTCAGAACTTCTCCGCCCCCCTCGGTCACCTTTTTCTCGAAACCGGCGATCTTCTCGTCCACGGCTTCATCGGTGAGTTCGGGGGACAGCAAAACCATCGTTTCGTACTGTCTCATCTCGTCCTCCTCCCGGACTGAGCGGCCCCGGCCTTCGTCGGCCGGAGCGAGGAGCCAATAATGGCCGAAGGTTAGCACACTTGCCCCCGGCGGGCCATAGCGCCTCAAAAAGACGCCGCGAAAATTCTGCTGTGGTTCAGACGCCCGCTTTCCCTAGAACAGCGGCGCCAACACGAGGGAGACGATGGACATCAACTTGATCAGGATGTTCATCGACGGGCCCGAGGTGTCCTTCATCGGGTCTCCCACCGTATCGCCCACGACCGCCGCCTTGTGGGCCTCGGAGCCCTTGCCGCCGAGCTTGCCGTCTTCTATCTCTTTTTTCGCGTTATCCCAGGCGCCGCCCGCGTTCGCCATCAGCAAGGCGACGAGAACGCCCGAGAGCAGCGCGCCGGCCAGCATGCCGCCAAGCGCTTCCTTGCCCATCAGATACCCCACCACGATGGGCGCGACCACGGCCACAACGCCGGGGAGGACCATCTCCTTGAGAGCGGCCTGGGTGCTGATGTCGACGCAGCGCGCGCTGTCGGGGTCCGCCGTTCCCTCCATGATGCCGGGAATCTCGCGGAACTGACGCCTGATCTCCTGGATCATGATGAAGGCGGCCTTGCCGACGGATTTCATGGTGAGCGCTCCGATGAGGAACGGAATCGCCCCGCCGATGAACATGCCGGCCACCACCTTCGCTTCGGTGAGGTTGATCTGCTGCAGGTCGGCCGCTTTCGTGTACGCGGCGTAAAAGGCCAGCGCCGTCAGGGCGGCGGAGCCGATGGCGAATCCCTTGCCGATGGCCGCCGTGGTGTTGCCCAGCGCGTCGAGGCCGTCGGTGATCTTCCGCGTCTCGGGCCCCAGCTCGCTCATCTCCGTGATCCCGCCCGCGTTATCGGCAATCGGGCCATACGCATCGACGGACATCGTGATGCCGATGGTCGCCAGCATTCCGACTGCGGCGATGGAAATGCCGTAGAGTCCCGCCCAGCCGTTCGAAACCAGGGTAATCACCGCCAATACGAGCAGGGGAGCGCACACGCTCTCCAGGCCCACGGCGAAGCCGCCGATGATGTTCGTCGCCACGCCGGTCTCGGATGCGGCGACGATTTCGCCGACGGGCTTTCCGCCCGTTCCGGTGTAATACTCGGTAAGCCAACCGATGAGGACACCGCCGGCCGCGCCGAAGAGAACCGAGCCGAACACGCCGTTATTCAGGCCCAGCGTGCTGGTGACGAAAAAAGCCAGGATGATGAATATGACCGTCGCGATTCCGGTGGCGCTCCTGAGGGCGACGGCCGGGTTCTTCGAGGCCAGCACCTTCATGGAGGCGATGCCTGCCGAGGAGGCGATGAGACCCATCATGGCGAGCAGCAGGGGCAGCGCCATCGCCGCCGCGCTGTTCGCGCCCAGGGAAACGCCGATGGTCGAGCCGATGAATATCGTCGAGATGATGGCGCCGACGTAGGATTCGAACAGGTCGGCGCCCATGCCGGCGACGTCGCCCACGCAATCGCCCACGTTGTCGGCGATGACGGCGGGATTCCTCGGGTCGTCCTCGGGAATGTTCGCCTCCACCTTGCCGACGAGGTCCGCGCCCACGTCCGCCGTTTTCGTGAAAATGCCACCGCCCACACGCGCGAACAGCGCGATGGAGCTCGCCCCCATCGAGAAACCGCTGATGATGGTCACGTTCGCCGCATTGCCGAGCACGTCGAAATACCAGAACAACACGCCCACGCCCAAAAGCCCCAGGCTCGCGACGGAAAGACCCATGACGGTTCCGCCGAAGAACGCCATGGAAAGCGCGCCCGCCTGGCCACCGCCCGAATTCGCCGCCGCCGCCGTTCTCACGTTCGCCTTCGTGGCCGAGTTCATGCCGAAAAATCCGGCGAGGACCGAGCAGATGGCGCCGACGATGAAGGCGATACCCGTTTTTGCGGATATGGCGACGCTCAGAAGCACGAAGACGACCACGACGAAAATCGCGAGAATCTTGTATTCCCTTTTCAGGAACACCATTGCGCCTTCATGAATCTGGCCTGCGAGTTTCCGCATCAGTTCGTTGCCGTCGGATTGTTTGGAAATCCAACTGTAAATCGCCGCCGCCAGAACCAATCCCGCAATCCCGAAGACTGCGGCCATGTTTGAGAAAGCAACCATTATCTTCCTTTCCTCCTCCTCACGGGCTGTTTAGCGAGAGGTATTAAGATGGACTTTCAGATTTGCAGAGAACAAGACGAATTCAGGAACCGGCGCCGACAACAAAATCAAACGCCCGCCTCACCGCCTCATCAACAGCAGGTTCCACCGCTTCCAATTCATGATCGAGAAAAGAATCCAACAACCAATCCGCGCCGTTCACTCCACCCGGCGGTCTGCCCACTCCGATGCGCAGACGAGAAAACACGTCCGTTCCCAATGAGTGGATAATGCTGCCGATGCCGTGATGGCCCGCGTCTCCACCCGATTTTTTGTACTTCACACGACCGAGTTCGATATCCATGTCGTCGTGCATCACAAGCAGCTGCTCAGGCGCCAGCCCTTCCCCAAGCAGGAGCGCCCGCACCGCCTTGCCGCTCAAATTCATATACGTCTGCGGCTTTGCGAGCATGAATTTCCAGCCCCTGAGCGACCCGCTTCCCAGGACGGAATGGTATCTCGTATCATTCATCGATACGCGATGGGCGCGGGCCATTCTATCCACCGCCCAGAACCCCAGGTTGTGCCTCGTCAACGCATACTCTATCCCGGGATTGCCGAGACCGACGATCAAAACAGCAGCAGCCATTCGAATCCCGGTTTCATTTTCACCGGCTCCCTGCAAGAAGAACCATCAGTCGGAAGAATCAGCCGGCTTGTCCCCTTCATCGTCTGAAGCCTCGGCCTCCGCCCCTTCTTCTCCTTCGGCTTCGCCGACAAGCAATTCATCTTCTTCCACTTCTTCTTCCTCTTCCACAGGAACGATTACCGTCATGACGGGATCATCGGGGTCGGCCACCAGCTCAACGCCTGCGGGAATTTGCAGATCGCGCACGTGGAGAACGTCGCCGATTTCCACCTCCGAAATATCGACCTCGATTTGTTCCGGGATGGCGTTCGGCAGACAGGATATCTCCAGTTCGCGCAGCAGTTGAGAAATCGTTCCGCCCATTTTCTCCCCGGGCGATTCACCCGCCAAGGAGAGGGGGACGGCGATTTCGATCTTCTCGTCCATCCGGATTTCCAGAAAATCCGCATGGATGATGTCGCCCCTCATCGGGTCGCGCTGAAGCTCCTTTACGATAACCGGACGCTCCGAGGCGGCTTCACCCTCCACGTTGAGCTGGAATACGACGTTGGCGCCGGCCCTCGTGCCGAGCAGGGCCTCCAGTTCCTGTGGCGGAATGGCCAAAGGCGTAGAATCTTTTATCCCGTACACGACGCCCGGTATGCTGCCGGCTCTTCTCACCGCACGGGCGCCGCTTTTTCCCGTCAGTGCTCTCTTGTCCACCGAGAGTGACAAATTTTCCATTTTTCGCTCCAGATATGCCGTCGACCAGAATAGTTATTCGAACAAGCTGCTCACGGAAGCATTCTCGTGAATCCGCCGGATCGCCTCTGCCAGAAGCCTCCCCACCTCCAGGACCTGAATGCGAGAGCAGCCTTTCGCTTTATCCGAAAGCGGTATCGAATCACTCACGACGAATTCGACGATGCCCGATTTCTCGATTCTTTCCACCGCCGGACCCGACAACACCGCGTGCGTGCAGCATGCGTATACCTGGCGCGCGCCGGCCGCCATGAGCGCATCGGCGCCCTGGCTTATAGTGCCCGCCGTATCGCAAAGATCATCCACGACCAGAACGTCGCATCCCTTCACGTCGCCGATGATGTTCATCACTTCCGAGTGGTTCGCCCGCTCGCGCCGCTTGTCGATGATGCCCAGGCCCGCGTTCAGCCTTCGCGCGTAGTCCCGGGCTCTCTCCACGCCTCCGGCGTCGGGCGATACGACCACCAAATCCTTCAATTCCTTCTTCTTGAAATACTCTATCATGATGGGCGCCGAGTACAGATGGTCCACGGGGATATCGAAAAACCCCTGTATCTGGCCCGCATGCAAATCCATGGCGATGACCCTGTCCGCACCCGAGGCGGCCAGCAGGTTGGCGACGAGTTTCGCGGTGATCGGCACCCTGGGCTGCACCTTCCGGTCCTGACGGGCGTATGCGAAATAGGGAATCACCGCTGTGATGCGCTCGGCGGATGAGCGCCGGAACGCATCGAGCATGATGAGCATTTCCATCAGATTCGCATTGCCGGGGGTGCACAGGCTCTGCACGGCGAATACGTCCGCGCCCCGGATGTTCTCGTTTATTCGGACAAACGTTTCTCCGTCGCTGAAATCGATGATTTCAACCGAGCCGGGCCGGATGTACAACGAATCAAAAATACTCTGGTTCAGAGCCGGATTCGAGCGCCCGCCAAAAACCTTTAGCTGATGTCCGTTCACCGTTCCTGCTCACAAGGTATTGTTCATTCAATCACAAAGGGCGATTTTTGATACTTGATTTTCCAGGCGGAGGCAAGTGGCGAGAGGCGAAATTCCCTCCATTTCCCATTTTTTTAGAACTTTTGCCTCATTTTTCGATTTTTTTTATTGAAAACACATCTCCTGAAGTGGAGCCGCGAGAAAACATTCGCATTTTTTTCCCTTTTCGCTTTTCCTGATGCGGATTGCCGCCCGCTCGGCCTCCCCTTTTCGGCGAAAGATACCGAAAACCGTCGAACCGCTGCCGCTCATCATCGCCCTTGCGGCGCCATGTCGAACGAGCATGCCGCACAGGCTCTCGAGTTCCGGAAACCTTGGAAAAACGATTTCCTCCAAATCATTGCCATATTCATACCGCCCGAGACGCGCCGGACCGTTTTTCCCCTCGTAATCTTGTCCTTCCCGGCCCAGTTTTTGACGAGACCAGCCATAGACTTCCTGCGTGGATAAAGCCACGGGCGGCTTGACCAATAGAAACCAGCCGCTCTTCAGGGCTTCTTTCGCCTCGACTCGCTCGCCCCGCCCCCGGCACACCGCCGCCGGCCCACGAAGAAAGAACGGAACGTCCGAACCGACCCGCGCGGCCACGTCGCAAAGCTCCGCCTTACGCATCCCGAGGCTCCAGACCCGGTTCAGCGCCCAGAGCGCTCCCGCCGCGTTGCCGCTCCCCCCGCCCAGACCCCCACCCGCGGGAATGTTCTTTTTCAGATAGATGCGCGCGCCGAGTCCTTTGCGCCCCGATGCTTCTCTCAAGGCCCTCGCCGCGCGATGCACGATGTTCTCTCTGCCGCCGGGAACATCATCCCGATCCGCATAAACGAGAATCCTCTTGCCGCCCGGCTCGATCCGAACCTCATCGTACAGCGATATCTGCTGCATCCACGTGATGAGTTCGTGATAGCCGTCGGCTCGCAGACCCAGAATCCTCAGACACAGGTTGAGCTTCGCAGGCGTCTTCAAGACCACGTGCCCGGAAACGTCTTTACCGCTCATGAGACGGCTTATCCTCCCAGCCACAGCGTTCTGGCGCCCCGGGGCGGCTCCAGGCGGAACAATTCGTCCGGAAGCGCCGCCTTCCCCGCGCCCTCATCTGCGGGATAGGCGATGTGGAGCCGGTTCTTCCCGCCAGGCCCCAGAATCTCCACCTGCGACGGCCGCCACACTTCCCCGGTTTTGGTAAAGCCGCCGTAGCGAACCGCGATCGTCCCCCGCTGCGTGCGGATGCCCATTTTCACCGGATGCAAACCGCGCGGCTCCAATTCGGCGAAACCCGAGACCACTCCTCCGGATTCCCCCCTCGTCTCCAGCAGGTAGACGGAGCCCGATTTCTTCAGATCGAGATTTTCCTCACCCCCCAGCGCAGCGGCCCAATCTCCCAGCAACAGCTTGATGACGATTTCGCTGTTCAGCGGAATTCCCAAAATCCGCTCGATTCCCCGCCTGTTCGTCCTGCCCATGTATACCGTGTTTCGAGAGGGAGAATAGGCGCGGAACGAGGCGCCTTGCGCGACGACGACGACCAGGGGCGTCCCGAACGGGGAAAGGGGTTCGATTCGCAGCGAGTCGGGTTCGCGCAGCACGAGCGCCGCATGGCCGGAAAACGAACCCTGGGGAACCAGGGGGTTCGTGGCTCCCGCTCCCGCCCGGTTGCCGTGAAACCGCAACTGCATGGATACGGCGCCCCGGTATTCGCGGGGAGACAGCCTCGCTTTGAGTTCGGCGATAATTTCCGCCGGCGACGCGTCGCGGGGCGGGACCTCCCCGGCTTGCCGGGTCTGAAAGAGCGCGCAACCGGCCAGGGCGCAACACAAAAATGTCAGACAAAGACGCAAAGCTCGCAAAAATCAAAAGTCCCCGGTGAGAGAAGTCTGGAAATTCCGGGCGAGAGCCAACGGGCGCAGCCAAGTGCTCAAAGAACGGATATCCCTACATGAGGGGTTTTTTGTGTCTGGAGAGATGCGTTTGAATCTTTTTCTTCAATTTCTCGTTTTCCGGATCCGCCTCGGAAGCGCGTTTCCAGTGGAGGAGCGCTTTTTCCACATCATGCAGGGCGAGGTATATATCTCCCAGGTGATCAAGGATCACGGCGTCTTTCGGCATCTTCGTCGCCGCGTGCCGAACCTTCACGAGCGCTTCCTTGAAGCGGCCCTGGCGATAATAAACCCACCCGATGCTGTCTAGAAAAGCGGCGTTCTCCGGCTCAATCGCCAAGGCGCGATCCAGAAGTTTTTCCGCCTCATCGAGGTTTTTGTCCAACTCGGAGAACATATAGCCCAGCAGGTTCAGGGCGTTGGCATGCTTCGGGTTCTTTTGAATGATCTTTCGCGCCACCGTTTCCACGTCGTCCCAGCGCTTCAATTCATAAGACACCGAGGCGAGAGAATACAAATAACCCTCTCGTTCGGGCTCCAGCTTCACCGCTCTTTGAACATAGGGCAGAGCCTCGGTGAATTTCTTTTGTCTGGACAGGAGCAAACCGTGCGTATAATGCACCCGCCCCTCCTCGGGATGGTGTTTTACGGCTTTCTCCAAAATCTCGCTCGCCTTCTTCCATTTTTTCTGGTCGATGTACAGCCAGGCGAGCTGGACGTGTCCGTCCAGCGACTTGGGCACCAGCGCCAATAATTCGAGAAGCTCCTCCTCGGCGCGCTCATATTGCTTCAGTTCTTCATAAATCCTCGCAACATACTTGCGGACCATTTCGTCTTTCGGAGTCCTCGCCAGGACGAATCGAAATTCCTGAAGCGCCTCCTGGTACTCCCTTTGATCAAAGTTCAAAAAGCCGAGGGTTCGGTGCACATTCACGTTATCGGGCTCCTTCGAGCCGAGCACCTTGAACTCCTCCAGAGCCTGCTTCATGTTCTTCTTCCGGATATAGAGCTGCCCCAGGCGAGAGCGAATGAGCCGGTTGTCGGGTTCGATTTTTTGCGCTTTCTTGTAGGTCGCTTCCGCCTCGTCGAATTTTTCCTGAACTTCATAGATTCTGGCGAGAAGAAGCATTCCCCGCGTGAATCCAGGCTGTCCCTCGAGGAGTTTGAATATTTCCCTCTCCGCCTCGGCGTATTTTTTCAAGCCCGCATAGGCCTGCGCCAGATGGTACCTGCCGAGCACGGGCCTCCTCCCCGACTTGACCAGGACCTCCAGCGTCCCGGCGGCTTCGGCAAACTTGCCCAGATCCAGGTAGACGCTGCCCAGGAGCAGGCGGGTTTCCTGGTGATCGGGGCTCATTTTCAGCAACTCGGTATAGGTGGCGACGGCCTTCTCCAGCTTCGTGCGCGAAGCATATATGCCCCCCAGCACGAAGTGGGCCTCTAGGTTCTTCTCATTCTGCGTCGTCGCCTTGAGGGCGAATTTTTCGGCCTCGTCCAGCTTCCCCCGGCGGACGAGCAGCGACGCGAGGCGCGTCGACAAAAAAGAGGAATCCGGGTTGTTCCTGACCGCTTGAGAATAAGACGATTCCGCTTCTTTGAGGTTTCCGGCCATCTCTTCGCGGTACCCGGCGATGAAGTGGAAATAGGACTTTGACGTTTCCTTAATTTTGCCTGAAAGCGGGCGCAGCTTGAGGGCGGGCGCAGGCGCGGCGGGCTTCACCTCGGGCTCCAGGGGCGCGCATCCCGCCAGGATCAGGATCAGGGGGAAAATCATCTTGCCGTAGAATTTCAACATTACATGCAACCTCTCCAGCGGACTTTCAGTCAGATACTATCATAATCAGGAGTTTCCGTGCGTCCGAATATGACGAATGAGTTTTTCCGCCGCCCGGCGCAATTGCTCATCCCCCACATCGGTGATGGCGTCTTCTATGGCTGCGTCATCGCCCGGGGAAATCGGCGTCGCTTCCCGCGAAAACGACGCCGACTCACTCTCCTCGCCATCATAGTCGAACGCGATTCCCGAGTCCGACAGCTTGAAGCGAATCTCGTTGATGCGGGAATCCTCCATGTGCTCATTGACCCTCGCAATCAAATCCTGCTTCCTGAACTCGAGTTCATGCAGCCAGCTCGAGTCCGCAACTTCCACATACAGACAATGGTTCCTGAGAAATACCGGCCGCGCCGCCCGGGAGATGCCCTCGCCCACGGCCCTCGGCCAGATGCGGAACACGAAATTACTGGCCAGCCGCCTGCCCCACGGCTCTTTTCGGCGCACCTCTTTCAGAATGGAGGCAAACCGCCTGGGCTTCGAGAAGGGTCGCCTACTCACTCGCAACACCCTTTTTGTGAACGGCTTCGGCGGCTCCCCCGTTTTGGAGTTCCGCAATCGCCGTCATGACGCGATCGATGATCTTCTGGCTCGCCTCTTTCGTGTTGGCGATGGAATACTCATCGTCTAAATCCATCGGCGCGCCGAATCGCAACTCGACCCTCGTCCCCGGGCGGGGCATCGTCTTGCCCACGGGAATCACCCGGTCCGTCCCTGTTATGGAGACGGGGACGACCGTGGGGGTGGTGTTTCTGACGATTCGGCCCACCATGCGGTTCCCCCGCAGAAGCCTCCCGTCGCGGCTCCTCGTACCCTCCGGGTAGAGGATGACTTTCCCCTCTTTGATGTATTCCTCGATCATGCGGATGGATTTCCTGTCCGCCCCGCCCCGCTTGATGGGGAACCCCCGCCATTTGTGCAGTATCCACCCCACGACGGGGATGTCGAACAGCTCTTCCTTGCCCGCCTGGCGAAGCAGTTCTTCGGGATATTTCGAATAGATGGCCCAGGGTATCACCAGAACATCCAGGGCGGAGATATGATTGCTCAAAAAGAGGATGTTCCCCCCCGGCGGGATGTTTTCCATTCCGCTGATTTTCATGTTCGTGAACAGGCGCACCAGAAGACCCACGAAGCCGCGCCCCAGCTTTATCATCACTCGCTCGATCCATGGACCCGTGCCTGTGATCAACTCGAATATCTCCCCTCATTCAGGGATAAAAAATCATTGAATTTCATGGTTTTCAATGGCCGAACCACCCAGAAGGCGCAGGGCGCAACTGTCCGCAAACGGACGGAAACGCATTATACCCCCTCACGATGGAGAAGAACAAAGGGCGGGATGGAAAAATGAGGTTGCCCGGCGAGGAAGGGGGTGCAATAATTCGCCCGCTTTTGGGAAATGCCCACCCGCCCGGAACAGGAGTTTCTCGTGCCCGGCATCAACCCGCTGATCTTCAGGGAATACGACATTCGCGGCGTTGTGGAGAAAGACCTCACCACCGGGGTCGTCGAGACCATCGGCGGCGCGCTCGGCACACACCTGGGCGGCGCGCAGGGGGCCGCCATCGCCGTCGGGCGCGACAACCGCTTCTCTTCCCCCGATTTCTACGATGCGCTCCAAAGAGGCCTCACCGCCGCAGGCTGCCGCGTCATCGGGATCGGCATGGTGCCCACCCCGGTGGTTTCCTTCGCGACGCACCACCTGGACGTGGCGGGCGCCGTACAGATCACGGGATCGCACAACCCCCCTGAATTCAACGGCTTCAAGATCACCCGGGGGCGCGAGGCGATTCACGGCGCGGAAATCCAGGAGATACGGAAAATCATCGAGGAGGGCCGAATCCACCGGTCCGGGGCGCGGGGCGCGTTCACGGAAGTCGACATCAGGCCCCGATACATCGAGCGGGCGTCTCAGGACCTGGCGCTCTCGCGGCCCGTCAAGGTTGTCGTCGATGCGGGAAACGGGGTCGGCGGCACGGTGGCGCCACAGGTGTTGAGAAAAATCGGCGCCGAGGTGGTGGAACTCTTCACCGAGCCTGACGCTTCTTATCCCAACCACCATCCCGACCCCACGGTGCCCGAAAACCTCGAATCCCTGATAGCCAAGGTGCGGGAAACGGGCGCAGAGGCGGGCATCGGGCTGGACGGCGACGGCGACCGCATCGGCGCGGTGGACGCCACGGGCAGAATCATCTGGGGGGATGAGTTGCTCATGCTTCTCGCAGCGCCCATTCTGGCGCGCAGTCCGGGGGAGGCCGTCGTCTTCGACGTGAAGTGCTCCTCGCGCCTCGCCGACGCCGTGAAGCGGATGGGCGGGCGTCCGGTGATGAGCGCGACGGGCCACTCGCTCGTGCGCGCCAAGATCGTGGAGGAGAAAGCCCCTCTGGGCGGCGAACTCTCCGGCCACATCTTCTTCGTGGACGGCTATCTGGGCTATGACGACGCCATCTACACGGCCGCCAGGCTCCTGCATCTGCTTTGCGATTCAGAAGATACGCTCGCCGAGCGGGTCTCTGAAATCCCCACCTCGGTCTCGACGCCCGAGATCAGGGTCGCGTGTCCGGATGAGGAGAAATTCCAGATCGTCGAAAACCTAAAGAATCACTTCAAGAATCTATACGAAACCATTGAAGTAGATGGGGCGCGCATCAATTTCGATAAAGGCTGGGGCCTCATCCGCGCCTCGAACACGCAACCCGTGCTCGTCATGCGCTTCGAGGCGCTCGATGAACCCTCCCTGCGCGCGTACCAGAGCGAAGTATACGAAGAGATAAAAAAATACCCCGCCGTCTCCCTGCCGGATGCGTAGCCTCCGCGCGCTCTACGACTGGGTGCTGAGCTGGGCGGATTCGCGCTACGCCCTGCCGGTCCTCATCGTCGTATCGGCGACGGAATCCGTCTTCTTCCCCATACCGCCGGATCCGCTCCTGATGGCCCTGGCGCTCGCCAGGCCGCAAAGAGCGTATCTCTACGCCGCCGTCTGCTCGGCGTCTTCCGTACTGGGCGGCGCACTGGGCTATTTTATCGGCTTTTACCTCCTGAAAAGCGTCGGCGAGCCCATCATCGCGTTCTACGGCGTGGCGGATAAGTATCAACTCGTTCAGGAATACTACCGCGCCTATGACGCCTGGGCGGTCGGGATCGCAGGCTTCACGCCGATCCCCTATAAAGTGTTCACGATCTCGGCGGGCGCGTTCGAGATCGATTTTTTCGTTTTCCTCATCGCGTCGGTCTTAAGCCGCTCGGCGCGCTTTTTCATCGAGGCCGCGCTCATCCACCGCTTCGGCCCGCCGATAAGAAGTTTCATCGATCGCCGCTTTAATTTATTGACCATCCTCTTTATCGTATTGCTTTTGGGCGGTTTTCTCCTGTTCAAAGGATTTCTCCAGTGACCCGGCGCAGGACGCCCCCCTTGTGGGCGGTCATCATGGCGGGAGGCTCGGGAACGCGCTTCTGGCCCGTGAGCAGAAAGTCGAAGCCCAAGCAATTTTTGCCCTTGGGGGGAGGAATCCCCCGGAATATGGCCGGCCCCACGCTGCTCGAAATGACGCTCAAGCGCGTGCGCGGCCTCGCCCCGCCCGAGCGGACGCTCGTCATGGCTTCGGCGGCGCACCGGAAATTCCTGCGAAACCTTAATATCCCCAAACGCAACGTCGTCTATGAACCGGAGCCGCGAAACACCGCCCCCTGCCTCGGCCTCGCGGCCCGCATCATCGAAATGCGCGAGCCGGGCGCTGCGATGTGCGCCGTGCCCGCAGACCAGTTCATCGCGAAGACGAGGGAATTCCGAAAACTCGTCAAGGCGGGCGCGCGCATGGCGCGTGAGCATGGTTCAATCGTCTCACTCGGGGCGCCGCCGCACTCGCCCGAGACCGGCTTCGGCTACATCGAGCGCGGCGAGCAAATCGCGCTTTCAGGAGAAATCGAGGCGTTCCGCGCAAAGAGGTTTATTGAAAAGCCCCCGCTCACACGGGCCAGTCGGTATGCAGCCTCCGGGAAACATTACTGGAACAGCGGTATTTTCGTCTCACGGGCCGCTCACCTGATCGAAGAACTCGATGCCCACGAGCCCCGCCTGAGAGAACTTTTGAGCCGGGCGGCATCCGCATTCGATAAGCACGACGACGCCGCTTTCGCGAAATTATGGGCGAAGTGCGAATCCATCAGCATCGATCACGCGGTGATGGAGAAAACGCGCAAGCTCATCGTCTTGCCGGCCGACGTCGGCTGGAGCGATCTGGGCACGTGGCCGGCCCTGCGAGGCGCCTTGCCGCGCGATGAGGCCGGCAACGTCTGGATACTGCCCAAAGGGGGCAAGACCGAATCCATCGGCGCGAAGAACCTCATCGTCCGCTCGAACAAGAAATTCGTCGCAGCGGTCGGGGTCGAGGACGTCATCGTCGTCGAGACGGACGACGCGCTGCTCATCTGTTCGGCCGAGAACGCGGAAAAAATCGGCGAGATGGTCAGGAATCTCGGGCGCGGCAACGCCAGATTTCAATGAAGCATCCTGCGGAAGGCTGATATGCTCTGGGAACACGCCCTCATTCTCGGCATCGTGCAAGGCTTGACCGAATTTCTGCCGGTGAGCAGTTCGGGGCATCTCGTCCTGGGCCAGAGCATCCTGGGCTTGAAAGAACCCGAGTTGCTCTTCGACGTCCTGCTACACGTCGGCACGCTCGCCGCCGTCCTCGTCTTCTACGGAAAGGACCTCTGGCGCATCGCGCGGGGGTGGGTCTCGTCCCTAATGGGCGGAGATTCAGATGAGGGCGCGGCCAGAACGGGCTGGCTCCTGATTCTCGGCTCGGTTCCCGCGGGAATCGTGGGCGTTTTTCTGGGTGGCCTGGTCGAGGAGATGTTCGCATCGCCCGGGCTCGCCGCCTGCGCGCTGCTCGTGACGGGCGGCATTTTATGCCTGGGCGAACCCCGGGAAGGCGCAGGCCGGGGAGAAGCCGAGATGACGGCCAAAGACGCCCTCGTCATCGGCGTATTCCAGGCGTTCGCCATCGTACCGGGCATCTCGCGCTCGGGAGCGACCATCGCCGCCGCCCTCATGCGCGGCGTGGCGCGCGAGCAGGCCGCGCGCTTCAGCTTCCTGTTATCGGCGCCCGCGATTCTGGGCGCATTCGCGCTCAAGATAAAAGACCTGGAAGGCCCGCTCGGCGAGAAGCTGCTCCCCTACACCGTCGGCGCGCTCGCAGCGGCTATCGTGGGGACAGTCGCCCTGGGCTGGCTCATCCGCCTCGTGCGGGGCGGCAACCTGGCGCGCTTCCGCTACTACTGCTGGGGCGCGGGCGCACTGGCCCTCCTCTACCTGTTCGCTGCGGGGTAGCGCTTGCCGCCTAGTGCATGGGTGAGAACGAAGAGGGCACCCAGATCTCCGAATTCTGCGCGTCCAGGAACGGACGCGAGCCCGGAGGCCAGTTCGGAAGCTCGTGCGCTTTCTTGCGAATCTCGGCGCGGTGGTTCATGTCCTCATACGCCCAGACGTGAATCCACTGGTTGAGCGGCCCCACGTCCGTCATGAAGAGCGCCGCCAGCGGGGAGAGCTCTTCCCTCGCCGCGATGTGCTCGCTCCAGCGGCTCAGGACCTCTCCCGTCTTGCCGGGCTGCACGGTGTAGGTTCTGAACTCATATACGCCGCCATAGGCTCCCAGGCGCGGTTCGGGCCGGAACGGGGGAGCCGCCATGACCACGCTCTCCTGTTCGAGAATCAGGTGCCCGTTGGGCGGCGGCCACCAGTCCATCGACATCGTCTTCGCGCGCACCTCGGCGCGGTGGTCCAGACTCTCGTACTGCCAGATGTGCCTGATGCGGTTCAGGTCCCCGACCTCGGTATGGAAGAACCCCATGATCGGAGAAATCTCGTTTCTCTTTTCGATGACTTTGGCGAAATTCTCCTCGAACTCAGCCACGCCGCCGACGGTGAGCCGATAAGTGCGCATTTCGTAGATCATGCAACTTTCCTCCAGGATGGTTGTTGAAAAGGGATACGCCCCGAAGTGTAGGCCGAAGCGCGCGGGCGGGCAAGGAGGCGAGGGCTATTTCGCACCGAATCGCCCGCACAAGCGCGAGTGGTGAAACTTCTCTTTTCGGGACTGTTGAATAAGCCCCTCCTCGCTCGGAATTGACCACTGCCGTCATTCCGGTGTCGGAGCCGACCAATGCGGGAGGGTTCGACGGAATCCATTTTTACGCCTTTTGCTTTTCGTCAGGGTTCCTGCGCATCGGCGGGGAATAAAACGCCGTCGTTCATTCTCCCGCAACCGCAAATGGATTCCGGGCAATCCCTCCCTCCCCGGTCGGCATTGATTGCCGGAATGACGATCAAAACCGCATTCACCCGTAGTGGCAGCCCCTCGTCAGGGGACAAACCAACCCCCCTACCCCCCCTTGTCAGGGGGGCAAGAAAAACCAAAAACCCCTCTGCCGGCGGCGGGCGTCGTATTTTCATACCCCCTGCCAGGGGGGCTTGTCTTTCGCCCCCTCGCCGGGGAGGCGCCGCCTTTTTTTACCCCCCTGACAAGGGGCTATTGAAAAAACCCCGTATGCGTCCACCAGTCCCTGGAAACCGCCGACGCCTCTTTCCTCACCCTGAGTAGCCGCCGAAGGCGGCGTATCGAAGGGCGAGGAACACGCGCCGTGGCGAGAGGGCATCCTTCGATACGCCGCCGTCGGCGGCTACTCAGGATGAAGAAGGTGGGGGGCGGAGCCTGCCCCGAGCGAAGTCGAGGGGCCGCTACTCAGGATGAGGGAGATGTGAGGACTTTTTCAACAGCCCCCTCAAGGGGGGAGTGGTTGCCTAGCGCCCTGAAATGGAAGAGCCTGTCCGGTGCCCTGTTCTGCAAGGGACAACCACAGGGGGCTGGACGGCCACACAGGGCCGCCCCTGCAAACCCGCCTCTCCGGTCGGCCGGATACGCCGAATCACGAAATCAGGATTTTTTCAGCAAACCCGGAAGCGCGATCGGAAAAGCCTCTCTATTCGCCCAGATAGGCTTCGCGGACGGCGGGCGAATCGCGCAGGACGCCGGGCTCATCGCCCATGACGATGCGCCCCGTCTCCATCACGTAGGCCCAGTCCGAGAAATTGAGCGCCAGGTGCGCGTTCTGCTCGACGAGGAAAATGCCCGTCCCCTCCTCCCGAATCCGCGCCAGGACCTCGAAGATGGTCTCGATGATCCGGGGCGCGAGGCCGAGGGAGGGTTCATCGAGCAGGAGGAGCCTGGGCCTCGACATCAGGGCGCGCGCGATGGCCAGCATCTGCTGCTCCCCGCCCGAGAGCGTGCCGCCCCTCTGGCCGCGCCGCTCGTGCAGAACGGGAAACAGGGAGCAGACGTAGTCGAGGTCTTCTCTCACGCCCCCGGCGTCGCTTCTCAGAAAAGCGCCCATCTCCAGGTTTTCGAGCACGGTCAGGTGCGGGAAGATGCGCCTGCCCTCGGGCACCTGGCAGATGCCGCGCCTCACGATGTCGTCCGGCTCCCGGGCGTGGATGGCCTCGCCTTCTAAGAGTATCTCACCCCGGGAGACGGCGTTGACGCCGCTGATCGCCATCAGGGTGGAGGATTTCCCCGCCCCGTTGCTGCCGATGAGGCAGACCACCTGCCCCGGGCGCACCTCCAGAGACACGCCCTGGAGCGCATGGATGTGGCCGTAGTGGAAATGAACATCCCTCAGTTCAAGCATCGGAAGTCCCCAGATAGGCTTCCAGCACCCTGGGGTCGCGCCGCACCTCGGCGGGGGTTCCGTCCGCAATCTTCTCCCCGTGATCGAGAACCACCACGCGATCCGAGATGCCCATGACCACCTTCATGTCGTGTTCGATCAGCAAGATGGTGACGCCGCGATCGCGGATCGCCAGTATCAACTCGTTCAGCACGCCCTTCTCGCGCGGGTTCATGCCGGCGGCGGGCTCGTCGAGCAGCAAGAGGCTGGGCTCGCTCGCGAGGGCGCGGGCGATCTCGAGCCTTCTCTGATCCCCGTAGGAAAGCGTCTCCGCCATGCCCGATGCGTAGGCGCCGATGCCCGTGAACTCGAGCAGTTCCATGGCGTCGGCCACCGCCTGACGCTCCTCGGCCACCATTCCGGGGAGCCTGAAAATCGCGCCGACAGGGCCGGTGCGCATCTTGCAGTGGCGTCCGACGAGGACGTTTTCCAGCACCGTCATCCCCCGGAACAGGCGGATGTTCTGGAACGTGCGCGCGATGCCACGGCTCGTGACGGCGCTGGGCTTGAGCCCCACGAGGTTTTTGCCCTTGAATATGACGTCGCCCCCGGTGGGCGCGTAGAGGCCCGTCACCACGTTGAAGGCCGTCGTTTTCCCCGCGCCGTTCGGGCCGATGAGACCCAACACCTCGCCCTCGTGCACGATCATGTCCAGAGAGTCGAGCGCCACCACGCCGCCGAAGCGCCGCGTGAGATTTTTGAGCAGCAAAAGACGCACCTTTGCGTTCATCGCCCCGCCCCGCTTTCAGGTTCATCGCCGCGTTCGAGATGATGGCGCTGTCCCCTGGCCTGCAGCAGTCCCTGGGGCCTCAGCACCATCATGAGCACCATGGCGCCGCCCAGGAGCATGGGCCGGAAAAGCGTGAGTTCCCTGAGCGCCTCGGGAAGCACGGTGAGGATGAACGCGCCGAGCATGACGCCCGGAATGCTCGCCATGCCGCCCAGCACCACCATGCACAAGATGATGACGGATTCAAAAAACGTAAAACTCTCCGGCGAGATGAACGTCTGCTTCGCTGCGAAGACGACGCCCCCGAACCCGGCCCAGGCGGCGCCGAAGGCGAAGGCGGAGAGCTTCGTGTAGACGATGTTGACGCCCATGCACTCGGCCACCGTCTCGTCCTCGCGCATGGCCGCCCAGGCGCGGCCCAGGCGGCTCCTGTCGAGCCGGTTCACGATGAAGATGGTCACGATGCACAAGATGACCACGAGGTAGTAGAAGTGCATGGGCTTGTAGAGGCGCATATCGCCCAGATAGGGGCGCCCGATGCCCAGGATGCCGTTCGGACCCTGGGTCACGTTGTCCCAGTTGTTGAGAACGAGGCGGATGATCTCGCCGAAGCCGAGCGTGACGATGGCGAGATAATCGCCCCTGAGCCTTAGCACGGGGATTCCCAGAATGATCCCGAACAGGGCGGAACTGGCCACGCCCACCCCCAGGGCCGGCCAGAAGGAAAGCCCGTACCAGCTGTTCAAGAGCGCGTAGGAATACGCCCCGACGGCGTAGAAGGCCACGTAGCCCAGGTCCAGGAGACCGGCGAAGCCGACCACCACGTTCAGCCCCAGCGCGAGCATGATGTAGATGCCGGTGATGACGAGCACGTCGGTGGAATAGCGGTCGAGCGTCCAGGGCAGCGCGATGATGAGGAGCAGGAACAGGCTGAAATACCGCTTGTCGCAGGATTTCTCCTCGATGAAGCCCCAGGCGGATACGAACTTCTCCTTCACCCGGGCGGCGGGCCCCGCCAGCGAGCCCGACTGCACGCTCGCCCGCGCCGCGCTCACCACAAAAACGACGGCGGCGCAGCCCAGCCCTATCCAGAGGCTCCTCTTCCACCCCGCGAGCGGCAGCGCCAGGAAGGCGAACCAAAGGCCAATCAATGGGACCCTCGCGTATGCGCTCATGTTCTGTCCGCCTCGCCGGAGCCGCCCAGGATGCCCTGGGGCCGGAAGATGAGTACGACGACCAGCACCATGAACGCGAAGACGTCTTTATAGACCGCGGAGACGTATCCCGCCCAGAAACTCTCCAGAAGCGCCAGCAGGAAGCCGCCCAGGAACGCTCCCGTCACGTTGCCGATGCCGCCCAGGACGGCGGCGGTGAACGCCTTCATGCCCGCCACGAAGCCGATGTGGTGGTTCACGATTCCGTAGTACATCCCCACCATCACGCCGGCCACGGCGGCCAGCACGGAACCGATGGCGAACGTGACCGCGATCACCCGGTTCACGTTCACGCCGACGAGCGAGGCCATCGTCCTGTCCTGCGCGGTGGCGCGCATGGCCTTGCCGAGCTTCGTCTTCTTGATGAACAACTGGAGAGCGGCCATGAGGCCCAGCGCCAGAATGAGGATGAAGATCTGCAGGCCGTTCACGTAAGCGCCGAAGAGCTGGAAACTCCCCAGTTCGAGCAGGTTGGGAAACGCCTTGTCCCGCGCTCCCTGCACGACCTGCACGTAGTTCTGGAGAAACAGGCTCATGCCGATCGCGCTGATGAGCGGGGAGAGCCTCGGCGCGCCCCGCAGCGGGCGATAGGCCACGCGCTCCAGGGTGATCCCGTACGCGGCGCAATAGATCATCGGGATGAGAAAGACGAGAACGATGCTCAGCGCCAGGCTCGTCTGCGTGAGGCCCATCGTCCCCAGCACCGCCAGGACGGCGATGCCCACATACGCGCCTATCATGTAAATTTCGCCGTGGGCGAAATTGATGAGCTGCAGAATCCCGTAGACGAGCGTGTAGCCCAGGGCGATCAGGGCGTACACCGCCCCCACGACGAGTCCGTTCACCAGCTGTTGCGCAAACATAGAGAAATCTTCACATGGTTATGAGGCAAAAAAGAAGGGGAGGCTTTCGCCTCCCCTCCCGTGATCCGGCACGACTACGCGCGCCCTATTTGATCTCTGCGAATTTCGACCCCTTCACCTGCCAGAGCACGTAGGGGCTCTCCAGGACGTCTCCTTTCTTGTTGAACTGGAGTTTGCCCAACGACGTGTTCCAGGCCTTGCTGCGCAGGTGGGCGGCCAGCTTGGCCCCCTTCGTGCTGCCCGTGGCCTGGATCGAGTTCAGAATCATGTTCATGGCCACGTAGCTGTAAATGGTGTAGGCGCCCACTTCCTTGCCGAAGCGCTTGCGGTGTTTCTTGATGACGTTCTGCGCCGCCGCGAGTTTCGTCTGATCCGGCGTGAACGTTATCAAGGTGCCCTCGGCGGATTTGCCGGCGATCTTGTAATACTCTTCCGTGACGATGCCGTCGCCGCTCATGAAGAGCGCCTTCATGCCGAGGCGCTCGCGCATCTGCTTCACCAGAAGGATGGCCTCGGGGTGGATGCCGCCGAAATAGACGAGTTCGGGCTTTTTCTGTTTCGCGGCCGTGAGAACCGGCGTGTAGTCCTTGTCCCCCTGCACGACGCCGCTGTAGAAGACGGGCTTGACCCCTCTTTTCTCAAGAAACCGCTTCGTCTCGTCCGCCAGGCCCTGGCCGTAGGTGGTCTTGTCGTGGAGGATGGCGATGCGCTTGAGCTTCAACTTGTCCACGATGTAGTTGGCCGCCACCTCTCCTTGCTGATCGTCGCGACCGCAGACGCGGAACACCGTCGAGAAGCCCTGCTCGGTGAGCTTGGGGTTCGTGGACGCCGGCGTAATCTGGACGACGCCCGCCTCCGCATACACGGTGGACGCCGGAATGGAGACCGAGCTGTTGAAATGTCCGACGATGCCGGCGGCGCCCGAGTTCACGAACTTGTGCGCGATCGACACCCCTTCCCTGGGGTCGTGGCGGTCGTCGCCCCAGAGGATGTCCACCTTCATCTTCTTTTTGCCGACTTTCACGCCGCCCCTGGCGTTCCACTCCTCCACCGCGAGCGTGGCCCCGTTTTTCAGCATCTCGCCGAACGCCGCCTGATCTCCCGTGAGCGGCCCGGCCACGCCTATCTTGAGCGTCGCGGCGTGCGCGGCCGAACCAAGGAATACGGCGGTTGTGAGAATGGTCAGTACGGAATACAGCTTCTTGCGCATGTTGAGTCTCCTTCAAGCAACGGGAATTCGTTGAGAGCCAAAGGCTGCATGCACGCTACAAGGCAACTTTACGTTGCCCCCGGAATTGCCCCTCGCGGCAATCGGGACTTTTCCTGCACCGTGATATTCGCTTCCTCATAAAATATGCAAAGCGAAAGAGCCTTTCAAGATTTGTTTTGACGGGCGCTCCTGCTAGGCCGTCCTCACGCGCTCGATGTATTCGCCCGTCCGCGTGTCGATTTTGAGTACGTCCCCCTCGTTCAGGAACAAGGGGACGGTGACCACCGCGCCCGTCTCCAGTTCCGCCTGCTTTGTCGCGCCCGTCGCCGTATCGCCCCGAACCCCCGGCTCGGTCTTCCTGATCGCCAGTTCCACGAACGTGGGCATCTCGATGGAGATCGCATCGCCCTTGTGGAAGAGGATGTCGACGATGGTCTCCTCACGCAGCAGCTTCACGCTCTCGCCTAATTTCTCCTCGCCCAGCCCGGTCTGATCGTAGGTCTGCGTGTCCATGAAATAGAGAACGTCGCCGTCGCGGTAGAGATACTGCATCTGCTTCTGCTCGATGCCGGGGTCGCCGACGGACTCGCCCGAGCGGAACGTCTTTTCCAGAACGCGGCCCGTCCTGAGATTCTTGAGCTTCGTGCGAACGAAAGCTCCGCCCTTGCCGGGCTTCACGTGCTGGAACTCCACGATGATGAACGGCTCGTTATCGAGCTCGATCTTGAGGCCATTACGAAAATCACTTGTCGAGGGCATCGGTTCCAAAAACCTCCTGATGATGAAAAAGTCTACAAAACGACGAGTTCCTTGGGTATCGAACGGGTGAGGACTTCTTTTCCCCGCTCGGTGACGAGCACCATATCCTCTATTCTCACGCCCCCCCAGCGGGGCAGATAGATGCCGGGTTCCACCGTGACGACCATGCCGGGCCTGAGTACCTCCTTCACGCCGGGGCCGAGCCTGGGGGCTTCGTGGATGTCGAGTCCCACGCCGTGGCCCGTTCCGTGCCCGAAGGCCTCCCCGTAGCCGTATCCTGCGATGACGTCGCGCGCGGCCTTATCGACTTCTCCGCAGAGGACGCCCGGTTTCACGGCTTCTAACGCCGTCATCTGGGCTTCGAGGACGATATTGTATATCTTCTCGCCCCTGGGCGAGGGCCTGCCGAGGGAGAAGGCGCGCGTCGTATCCGCATGGTAGCCCGACATCACGGCGCCGAAATCGATGGTGATGAGGTCGCCCTTTTTGAGCCTTCTCGACGAGGCGATCCCGTGCGGCAGGGCGGAGCGCGGACCCGAGGCGACGATGGTGTCGAACGAGGCGCCCGAAGCCCCCCTTCGCCTCATCGCGGTCTCGAGGTCGAGCGCGACGTCCGATTCTGTGCGTCCGGGGCGAATCGACGCAGAAATCTCCCGCAGCGCGTCCCCGTTCACCCTGGCCCCTCGCTTGAGCATTCGAACCTCGCCCGGGTCCTTGCAAAGCCTCAAACCCTCCACGAGGCCCGAGACGGGCTTCAGGCGCACGCCCTTGATGAGTTTTCTCATCTGCCGGAAAACCCCGTGGGTGAGGTGCGTTTCTTCAAAAGCGAGCGTCTTCGCCCTCGTTCTTTTGAGTTCCTTCGCTATCCCCTGAATCGGGGAGGCGTGCTCGGCGCGGCGAAAATCGGGCGGCACCTGCTTCGCCGCCTGCGAGCGGTAGCGGAAATCCGTGATGAAGACAGCGCTTCCCGCGGAGATCAGGCACGCGCCCGCAGAACCCGTGAACCCGGTGAGATAGCGGACGTTCTTCCGGTTCGTCACGGCGAAAGCGGCGAGGCCCTCCCGCCGCATCGCCTTTCTCAGAGCGCGCAGACGGTGCTTCATGCTTCTTCCGGTGGAAACGCCAGCCCCTTGACGCAGGCGTCGATCGCCGCGCGCAGGGCCAGGGCGTAGCCCGCCAGGCCGAACCCGACGACGCTCCCCGCCGCCACCGGCCCGATCATCGAGCGATGCCGGAAATCCTCGCGCTTCATGACGTTCGAGATATGCACTTCGTAGACGGGCAGTTCCAGGCCGCCTATCGCGTCCCTGAGCGCAACGCTGGTGTGGGTGTACCCTCCCGGATTGAAGACGCAGGCGGCGCATTCGCCCGAGGGAGCCGCGTCCTTCCCGGGCGGCTTCGCCCCCCCCGCGCGCTGGAGCGCGTCGATGAGTTCTCCCTCGACGTTGGACTGTAAGCACTCGAGGTCCACCCCCTCGTCCGCCGCCATCCGGGCGAGGGCCGCCTCGAGATCGGCCAGCGTCGTCTTGCCGTACACTTCCGGCTCGCGGGTTCCCAGCAGGTTGAGATTCGGGCCGTTCAAAAGCAGTATTCTCATTCGCTCACTCAAAGAAGGTGCGCCGCATCGTTTCCGCATGGAAACCGGCGAGGAATGGTAGAAAACACGGGCGGCGGCGTCAACGAACGAAAGCGGCCGAACTCGTGATTAACGGGGTTGTGGAAAAAGCCAGTCCCCGCTCGGGATTCAACCCTCCCCACGCAGTTGCAAACTTAACTCCTGAACATCATTATCAACAGACGAGAGAGAAGAGAATCACTCCCCCCTTGAGGGGGCTGTTGAAAAAGTCCTTCTTATCTCAAAGGAGCAACCCCCCCTACCCCCCCTTGTCAGGGGGGCAAGAAAAAGCAAAAACCCCTCGTCCCGGCGGCGGGCGTCGCCTTTTTATACCCCCCTGACAAGGGGGGGTAGGGGGGGTTGCCTTTATCCCCTGAGGAGGAGGGCTTTTTCAACAACCCCCTAACCCGCGAGCGCGCTCCGCCACAAGCGGGGAGATACTTCCATGCCCGGCTCCACCGCGCCGATTTTCCGCATCAGGACGAACCGGGGACTCCCGCGGCGCGTTTTCTTGTCGCTGGCGAGCAGCCGCTTCAGGACCGCGAGCCTGGGAGGCTCCGCCATGCGCGTGGGCAGTCCGAAACGAGCGAGAAGAGCGGTCAGCCGCTCCACGTCGCCTGCCGCGCAGCGCCCCATAGCGCACGATATCCGGCTCGCCGCGGACATGCCGATCGCGACGGCCTCTCCGTGGAGCAGTTCGGAGGAATAGCCCGCCAGCGCCTCCACCGCGTGTCCGAGCGTGTGGCCGTAGTTGAGTATCTGCCTTAAACCCCCCTCGCGCTCGTCCTGCTCGACGACTCGCGCCTTGATCCGGCAGTTCGTGGCGACGATGCGCTCCATGACGCCCGCCTCGCGCTCGAGGATCAGCGCTTCGTTCTTCTCCAAAAAGGCGAAAAGCCGGGCATCCGCTATCGCCGCGTGCTTCACCACCTCGGCCAGCCCCGCCCTGAACTCCCGCTCGGGCAGCGTCTTCAGCGACGACGTATCGCTGACCACCGCTATCGGCTGATGAAACGCGCCCACGAGGTTTTTCCCCAATCTGTGATCGATCGCCGTCTTGCCGCCCACCGCGCTGTCCACCTGGGCGAGGAGCGTCGTCGGCGCCTGGACATAGGGAACCCCCCTCAGGAAGACGGCCGCCGCGAATCCGGCGATGTCGCCCACGACGCCGCCGCCCAGGGCCACGGCGCCGCAGCCCCTGTCCAGCCTCAAGGAAGCCATCTTGTCCAGTATCCGGGACAACTGCCGCATCGACTTGCTCGCCTCGCCCGCCGGAATCCTGAGCAAAGACGCCTGAACGCCCGCAGCCGCGAGCGAATCGAGCGTTTTTTCGGCATAGAGCGGCGCCACGTTCGCGTCCGTCACGACGAGCGCCCTCGCGCCCCTGAAATGACGCAGGGAGACTTTTCCGATATCCCCGAGCGCGTCTGCACCGATCCTGATCGTGTAGGAGCGCTCTCCCAGATGAACGCGGACGTTTTTCATGCGGCCTCCACGGCGCGATACGCGAGCCCTGCCCCGATGGCGGCGGCGGGAGCGAGAGATTCCAGAAGATCCGAATCGAACTCCTCCTCGGGCGCCTCCACGCGGCGGAAGGGAGCCAGCATTTCCACGGGCGCATCGAGCGCTTCCTCCAGACGCCCCGGCAGCCCCATGAGCCGCGCGCCCCCTCCGGAGAGGACCACCCGCTCGACCTCAGGGGCGGGCGTTATCGGCCACATGAGCCGAAACGTTCCATCGAGTTCGAAAGCCAGCTTTTGCGCCTCCTCGCGGAGAAGGTCGTCCAGGGCGTCCTGATTGGCGGCGGGCGCTTTCCCCCGCTTGACGGCCTCCGCCTCCTCGCGGGAGATAGCCAGACGATCCGACAGCGAGCGCGTCAACCCCTCTCCGCCGAACGGAACCGCCCTCGTGATCAGCGTGTGTTCGTCGCACACCACGTTCACCAGCGTCTCGGACGCGCCGATGTCCACCAGGGCGGTGATTTCCCCTTCCTCGCGCATACCCGAGAGTTCGAAGGCGCTCTCCATGGCCAGAAAGTTCACATCCACGATCACGGGCTCATATCCGATGCGCTTCAGGAAATTCAGCAGCGCCTCGAGCGGCCCGCGCCTCACGGCGATCATCAGATACTCATCCAGCCTCTCCACCCCTCTTTCGAGTTGCCCGACCCGCAGATGAGAGAGGCGCACCTCCTCCAGGGGAACGGGCAGCACCTGCATCGCCTCCGCTTCCAGGGCGTCGACGACGGGAAAATCCTCCTCGGCGGGCAGCAGCACCGTCCGCACCATGGCCGCCCTCCCCGAAAGCGCCACGACCACCTCTCTTTCTTCCTCCGCTCCAAGGGGCAGCAGTTCCCCCAACGCCCGCTCAACCTCCTCGGGGTCATGCACGAAGCCGCCCTGCACGGCCCCCGGCGCCAGGGAACACGCCCCCAGGCGGGAGAGGACGAGACGCTCCTCTTTCTTTTCGAGTTTCACCGCCTTGACGGCGGAACTCCCGATGTCGATAGCCAATGGCGTGGAATCGTCAGACACGATAGTTCTCTACCAGGAGGAAAACATCAAAACAGCCGAATGGGCGTCAGGGTGAACGTACAAACCAGGAGCATCATACACGCAAACCCCCAAAAACGCCTCTTGCGCGTCAGAGGCTCCCACTCGTCCATGAGCGGCGGATGCCGCCTGCCCAGCGCGAGCACCATCACGCTCCAGAAAATCCAGCCGGGCCACCAGTATCCCATCACCAGAAGAACGAGGCCAATCGCGACGGATATCTTCGCGTGCCACCCCCCGAGAAGCGTGTAGACGACGTGTCCTCCGTCGAGCTGTCCGGCGGGGATGAGATTGAGCGAAGTCACCAGCAATCCGCACCAGCCCGCAAAGGCCACCGGATGGAGCAGAATTGTCTGGCCCTCAGGGACAGGGCCGTGCACCAGCCATGCGAGTCCGTCGAACAAAAGGGGTGTCCCCAGCCCGATGCCGGGCGAACTCCCCCCGGGGGCGAGTCTGGACATCATCAACCCCACGAGCAGGGCCGGAACCGCAGCGGCCAGGCCGGCCAGCGGCCCCGCCACGGCCACGTCCATGAGGGCGTTGCGGTTCAGGATCCCGCCGCGTATGCGGATGACCGCGCCGAACGTCCCCAGCAGTGAGGGCGCCGGCAGGAAATAGGGCAGCGACGCGTCGACCCCCCACTTCCGGCTCGCGACGTAATGGCCCATCTCGTGCGCGCCGAGGATCAGGAGCAGCGTGAGCGAAAAAGGGAGTCCGGTCAGCAAAAGCGCCGGGTGCGAGAAGGCGGCCTCGGGCGCGACGCCGCGCTGGAGCGCGCCCGCCAGCAGGGTGGAAACGGCGGTCAGAACGAACATCAACGCGGGGATCCCTACAGTTCGCCAGGAGGGAACCCTCGTATCGGTCACACGCTCGAAGGGAGCAGCGGCCGGGGTTGCCACACGCACCCGGTGTGGAAATACCTCCCCCTCCGGCCCGAAACCATCCACACGCTCACCGGGCGTCTGTTCCTCGCGCGGGGCCTCACCGAGAGGACGACCGCCCGGTCCGAAGTTCCCTGCCTGCTCGTTCAATTGCAGTGTCCACGGCGGATGAAAAGGAGAAATCGCGCATCGCGGGGATTCTAACCCAACCCGCACGCTTCACGCACCTTGACACCCCGCGCCTCAATTCCTACTCTCGCGTGTGTGGCACTCCGCCCGCGGGAAAGAAAATGCACAACGCCATCTTGAAATTCATGCTCATCGCCTCCCTCGCCGCATTGCTCGTCACTGGATGCAAGCCGGGTCCGGATTCACAGACCACGCCCGGGCCCTCCGCGCGCCCCCCCGCTCCCGAAGCGAAGGCCGAAACGCCGCCGGCGCCCGAGCCCGCCGCGCGAAAGGCGCTCGCCGAAGGCTCCGGAAGCTGGTCGGCCCCGGCCCCGGCGGCGCCCCGGAAGCCTCCGGCCGCTCTGAGGGCGAATTTCGAGAAAAACCCGGCCGCACGCGACGCCGACAAGACGCTGCTCGACATCGCAAAGCACGAGCTCGCGCGCGGGGAACTCGAATCCGCGGCGCAAAGCCTCGAAAGGCTTCAGGAGAAGTTTCCCCTCTCGCCCCTGTATCCGGAGAGCGTGTTTTACCGCGGCCTCGCCCTCCAGGCTTCCGGCCGGCACGATGAGGCGTGGATTTCCCTGAGAAGCAGCCTGAGCAGGGAGACCAGCCCCGAACGACGCGCCCTGCTCGAAGCCTCCCTGGGAGCTGTCTATGAAATGCGCGGCGAGCCTTACCCCGCCCTGCTCTCCTACGCGCGCGCCTTGAGGAGCGACCGGGAAATTTTCGGGAAGAAGATGCTCATCGAGCGCATCGAGGCGCTGGCGGGAGAAATCGAGTCCCACAAGCTTCGCTCGGCGGTCGGGCGCTTCGCCGGAACGCTCGTGGATCCGTATCTGCAAGCAGCCCTGGCGGGTCGCAAGGGGCAGGAGAAACCCGGCCAGCCGGCGCCCAAAGATGCGTCCCCTCAAAGCGAGGCGGACAAGGCGGGCGCGCCTCCGCCCGTGATCGGACGCGTGGGCATCATGCTCCCGCTATCTGGCGCCGCCGGCGCCGCGGGCGGACGCGTATATGAGGGGATTCAACTGGCGCTTCGCCACAGTCTGGCGAAATATCCGAACCTCCGGATTCAACTCGCGATCCGCGACACGAAAAGCACGGCGCATTCCGGGGGCGACGCGGCGGAAGTGGCCGCCGAACTGATCGAAAAAGAAAAGGCGCTCGCCCTCATCGGCCCGCTCCTCACCCAGGCGGCGGAAGACGCAGCCCGGGTCGCGAACCGCCTGAAAACCCCCATGCTCACGCCGTTTGCGGTCCGGATGCGCATGAACCCCGATTCCACCTGGGTGTTCCGCAATTCGATCACGAACCGCCTCCAGGCCCAGGGCCTCGCCGCCTACGCCGTCCAGCACCTGGGGGTGCGGCGCTTCGCCGTCCTCTACCCGGCGGAGCGGGACGGGATAGAGCTGACCGACGCCTTCACCCGGGCGGTGGAGAACATGGGAGGCGAGGTCGTCAAAATCGTCTCGTTTCCGGATAAAGCCACCGACTTCAGGGCGCAGATGCTCGCGCTCGGCGGCATGGACGACCGCCAGTTGAACAGGAGGAGACGCTCGCTGGGTCTCGGCAGGTCGGACCCGTACCGGCTCCCGCTGAACTTCGAGGCGCTCTTCGTGCCCGTCCGCCATGAGGAAGCGGTGCTCATCGCGCCGCAGGTCCTCTTCTACAACATGCGCGCGGTCAGGCTCCTGGGCGGCAGCGGATGGAACAACCCCCGCCTGCTCGAACACGGGGAGCGCTACGTGGAGGGCGCGGTTTTCGTGGACGGGTTTTTCCCGGGCTCGGCGGAGCCGGTGGTCGCGCGCTTCGTGAGGGAGTTCAGAGAGAATTTCAAGAAAACGCCGGACATCTTCTCGGCGCTTGGCTACGACGCGGCGCAAATCATCTTCGCGGCCCTGGCAGGGGGCGCCAGGACGCGCGAGGACGTGAGGCGGCATCTCGCCGCTCTCCGGGGTTTCGAGGGCGTCATGGGCCTCACGGACATGGGGCCGGACAACGACGCGCAGCGCCAGTTGTTCGTGCTGTCGGTGCAGGAGAAAAAAATCCGGCATCTTCAGATGGTGACGCCGCCCCGGAGGTTCGAGAGCGCCCTGCCCGGCACGTCATGGCGCGAGGGCGCGCTGCTCCCCCTGGCGCTGAACCCCGCGACGCAATGAGGGGATGCTGAAGCGGAACATCCGGGGGCTGTTGAAAAAGTTCGGATTTCGCGATCCGGCGGAAAGTAGCCAATCAGGTCTATCTTCATGGGAGCGCCACCAACCGTAGGGGCGGTTCGCGAACCGCCCCTGCAGCGGACGCGGTATTCGCTCATCATTCCGGTGTCGGACCCGGCCAGGGAGGGTTGTTGAAAAACCCTTCGCCGGTCAGGCGAAACGCGACTGTAGGGACAGGTCGCGACCTGTCCCTACGGAAAAACCAACCCCCCCTACCCCCCCTTGTCAGGGGGGCAAGAAAGAGCAAAACCCGCTCGGCCCGGCGGCGGGCGTCGTCTTTTTTCATATTCCCCACTTGCCGGGGCGCCGGTCTTTTTTGCCCCCCTGACAAGGGGGGGTAGGGGGGGTTGCCTTTACGTGGTTTCCCTTTCAGGCCGCGCCTGACTTCAAATCTGTATCGCCCCGCACGAGATGGTATACGCCTGCCCGGTGATGCCGGCCGCTTCTTCGCTCGCGAGGTAAAGGGCCATGGCGGCGATCTCATCGGGCGCCAGGAAACGCCCCATCGGAATCTCGTCCCTGTAGCGATTCATCGCCGCCTCGCTTTCCTCGGCATGACTGGCGAGGCCTTTCCGGAAGGTGTCGACCAGGCTCGTATCCACGAAGCCGGGGCAGATCGCGTTCACGGTGACGCCCACCCCCGCCGCTTCCAACGCCACCGAGCGCACGAGGCCCAGCACGCCATGCTTTGCCGCGTGGTAGGCGCTGCGGTTCGGCCCGCCGATCTTGCCCGAGACTGAACTGATCGCGATGAGGCGGCCCCAGCCGCGCTCGCTCATTCCGCCGATTGCCGCGCGAAAGGCGTAGAAGGCGCCGTTCAGGTTCACGCGCAGCATCTCGTCCCAAAGGGCGTCGGTGGTTTCCTCAAGCCTTGCATGGAGGAGCGCGCCCGCGTTGGCGACCAGAACGTCCACCCCGCCCAGTTCCCGGCTCGCGCGCTGAACGGCTTCGTCCACCTCTTTGGAATCGCCCACGTCGCAGGGAATCGCCAAAGCGCGCCTCCCCTTTTCCTTGATCTCCTCAGCGACCGCGTCGATCTCGGCGCGCGTTCTCGCAACAACGGCCACGTCCGCGCCCTCGTTTGCGAATCTGAACGCGATAGCTCGCCCGATGCCGCGTCCGCCGCCGGTGATGAACGCACGCCTGCCCTCAAGCCGCATGGGCGCTCTCCCCTGTCCTCATCATGCGAGAGCGCAAGGCCAGGTTATCGAAGAAAGCCTCCACCTCGCGGAGGACGGCGTCCATATCCTCCATCCGGTTCACCCGCTCGCGCATCGCCGAACCTCCCCGAAGGCCCTTCGTGTAGGCGGGCAGGTGCTTCCGGGAGTGGAAGGCGGCGAGCCGCTCGCCCAAGACCTCCCGCAGCAAGCACAAGTGGCGAAGCGCCATGTTCTTTTTTTCCATCAAGCCGGGCGGTGCGGGCAACTCTCCCGTTTTGAGCCAGTGGAGCAGGCGCGAGAAAATCCACGGATTGCCGACCGCTCCGCGCCCGATCATCAGGGCGTCCACGCCGGTCTTGCGAATCATGGCAATGGCGTCCTGCGGACTCAGGATGCTGCCGTTCCCCAGAACGGGCACCCTGACCGCGCGCTTGACCCGCGCGATGGCGTCGAGATCCACAGCACCGCTGAACATGGCCTGCCGCGTCCTGCCGTGCACGGTGATGGCCGCAGCACCCGCGTCCTCCACCGCCCTGGCGAACACCTCCGCCTGGCTTCGCTCGACGGTGTCCCAGCCGGTGCGCATCTTCACCGTCACGGGGATTTGCACCGCGCGCACCATGGCGGAGACGATGTCATACGCACGCTCGGGGTATCTCAGAAGAGAGGAGCCCGCCTGGTTTTTCGTTATCTTCTTGACGGGGCATCCGCAGTTGAGATCGACGATGTCCGCGCCCGCCTCTTCCACCATGGCCGCCGCCTCGCCCATCTGGGCCGGATCCGCGCCGAAAAGCTGGATGGAGACCGGCTTTTCCGCAGCGTCGTTCCGCATGAGGTCGTAGGTCTTCTTGTGGCGCCGCACGAGGGCCTGGCTGCTCACCATCTCGGTGGCCACCATGCCTGCGCCGTGCGCCTTGACCAGCGTGCGGAAGGGCAGGTTCGTGTAGCCCGCCATGGGCGCCATGACGAGGCGGTTCTCTAGCCTCACGCCGCCGATGTAGAGGGGCGCATCGAAACCCGCAGGCGGCGGTGGAACGGCATCCAGCGGCGCTTCGCATACGCTCGGGCCGGCTTCTTCAGGGCGCATCAGCCTTTCTCCTCAAAACCGCTGTTCATCGGGAATGATATCCTTCGATCGAAAATTCCTTTTCCCCGGTCGATTCATGAAACCGCCACCGGTGAAAATGCAGGGGTCGCATAAATGCGGCCCTGTTTTTTCGCCCTCCGGCGACGGGCCGCATGTATGCGGCCCCTACACCCTCTCGCATCATTCGAAACCGGATAACGCCACCGGGTCATACATACAATTCATTATCCATTCGAGGCATCTCCCAGTTCCCAGGAAGGGTCCGCATCCATGTCGGCGTAATCCATGAAACTCTCGCGTCCGTGTTCTTCGAGGCGGAAACCGCCCGCGCAGGCGATCATCGCGGCGTTGTCCGTGCAGTATTTACGCGCGGGGAAATGGAGCGACCAGCCCTCCTGCTCGGCCCGTTCGGCCAGCTTCAACCGCAGGTAGGAATTCGCGGCCACGCCCCCGCTCACGGAGACGGCGGGCAGATTCTCCCGGCGGACCACCCCGCTCACCTTCTCCACGAGAACCTCCACCGCCGCTTCCTGAAACCCCGCGGCCACGGCGCACGCCACCTCTTCGGGCACTTCCTGGGGACGCGCCCAGGGGGGGAGGTTCCTGTCGCTCAGGTACAGCCCTCGCTCTTTCTGGTAGTTTAACACAGCCGTTTTCAACCCACTAAAGCTGAAAGCGTAAGGCCTGTCTTCAAGAAACGGCCGGGGGAATTCGACCGGAGCAGCGCCGCTCCCGTTCGCTTCGAGAAACTTCGCGTGCAGGCGATCGACGATGGGGCCGCCCGGATAGCCCAGCCCCATGATAGCCGCCACCTTGTCGTAGGCCTCGCCCAGGGCGTCATCCAGCGTGCCGCCCAGGTGCGTGACTTCGGCGTGTCCGTTCACGCGGTAGAAATCCGTATGCCCGCCCGAGACCACGAACCCCAGATGCGGGAACGGGGGCGGCGCGTCGCTTTCCTCTCCCGTAGGCAGAAACAGCGAGTGAACGTGGCCGTCCAGATGATGCACGCCGATGAGCGGAACGCCCAGGCCCCAGGCCAGCCCCTTCGCCGCGGAGAGACCCACGAGCAGGGCCACCACCAGGCCGGGGCCGCGCGTGACAGCCACGGCGTCGATTTCCCTGACCGAAACAGAGGCATCTTCCAGAGCCGCCTCCAGCACGGGCGCTATCATCTCCACATGGCGGCGCGCCGCGAGCTCGGGGACCACGCCGCCGTAGCGCGCATGGATCTCGTGCTGTGAAGCCACGACGTTCGAGAGGACCTCCGGCGCGGAATCAACTCCAAATTCCAGGACGGCCACCGCCGTCTCGTCGCAACTCGTCTCCACTCCCAGGATATACACGTTCATGTTCCCCGCTTTGCGCAAACCCCATCAAGCTCTGGTTCAAGTGGATACGGGAATTTTCGCGGGGAATCAACGTCCGGCGGGGCACGCGAACGCGATTCGGGGATTTTCGTCCCTCTTGAGGGTCTACGCCGACAACACGGGGGAGTGGTTTTTCTCTTTCGCCGTTCGGGTTTCATCCGCAGGGGCGGTTCGCGAACCGCCCCTATAGCGGGTGTTGAAAAAGCCCTCACATCTCCCTCATCCTGAGTAGCGGCGGAGCCGCGTATCGAAGAACAATCGCGCCCAGGGCGAAAGCGATTGCGCCGCGCGCCGGCAGACGCCTTTTGGCCCTCCCTCTTTGAAAGCAACCCCCCCTACCCCCCCTTGTCAGGGGGGTAAAAAAAGGCAATGCGCCCTCGTCGGGCTGAGGGGGGTTTTGATTTTTCTTGCCCCCCTGACAAGGGGGGGTAGGGGGGGTTGCCTTTATGAAGTTTCCCTTTCAAGGGGTTCGCCATTACCCTCTCAGGGGCTTTTTCAACAACCCCCTGCAAATACGTTGACGAACGAACGACGCACAGGCGGATGCGCCGGAATGACGGTGGCTTCTCCCGGTTGATGAGAAAAGGAGCATGGACAGGTCGCGACCTGTCCCTACAGCGAACCGCAAACCCTCCCTACTCGGCAGACCAGACGACTAAAAAAGGAAAAAGTCGGCTAGACCGTGATGGTGACTCCGCATCTTCGGCCCGCCCGGCGAACGTCCGAGAGAAACGTCGTATCGAACAACCCATCGCGCGCGTTCAGGATCCGGAAATCCTCAGGCTTTACGCGGTCTCCGAAGAACAGGTATGCGGTGTCCGGATCGCACTGGTTCGAGGTCCAGAGCAGGCCCTCGACGCCGGGGAACCGGCCGTGTATGGCGCTCGCCCACCGGGCGATCTCGGGATAAAGCTTCGGCGACGCGGCGAGCAGCGAATTCCGGCCGATGCGCCACCGCCTGAGGTCGGGGCCGCGCAAGGAGGCGAGGCGCAAGTCCCGCAGGACTTCCAGCCGGGCGTGCGCACGGCTTTGCACGAGCGTCCTGGGAACGGTCTTGCGTTTCGCCGCTGCGGGAACGTCGTGGAAGATCGTTTCATGGATCGCCGCCTCCAGCGTGTCGGCCGCGTAAAGAGACGGGACGCACTCACCCGCCGCATCGTAGACGGGAGCAAAGCGCGTGGGAGAACCCCTGCAAGGATTGAAGGCGTTCGCGCCGTAATTCCTGACGTGCACCCGGTGCACGAGCGCACCGGCTTCAAGCGTAACGAGGTTGGGTTCTACGAGCGAAGCCTGGGGTTTTCGAATCGCCATCCAGGGGACACGCCCTACCCGAGCGCCGGCTCGGCCAGCCTGCGGGCCGCCTCGACGACGGCGTCCGGGTCGGAGAGGCGCTCCTGCGGTTCGTCGCCGTCCAGCCAGCCGTTGCCCGATGCGAACCACATGGCGATTTGCCAAGCGGTCATGCCCTTCGGAAGAGCGGCGAGAATCGCCTTGACCACCGGCCTCGGAGCTCCGTCGGCGAACTGAAAGGCCGGATAGTGGTCAACCCCCGAGCGGCGCACCGCGAACAGTCTGCCCTCCCGTTTCCAGCGGGAGGCGGGCTCGCTCCTGTTGCGCGGGTTAAGACCCGAAGCGGCGCGGACCTCGGCTCCGGTCAGAAGGGGCGTTTCCTGAAGATACGTGGAGCGCAGCCTGGCGTTGTCGATTTCGAGTTCATTCTCGACCCGGGGGCGGGGCGCGTCCGAGAGAATGACGTCGAGTATTTTCTCGATATTCGCCTCGGATAACCGGTATCCGCGTTCGGCCGCAAGGGCAGGCAGCGCCACGAGCGCCCGTTCGAGCAGTTCCGCCCGTCCCTCCGTGCGTTCGCCCACGAGGAGCCAGGCGCCGGGCAGGGAATCCTTCGAGCGCGAGGAACCACCGATCCTCCTCCGCAGACTGGCGGGCAGCCGCTCGATTTCGCCGGGCGTCAGATCGATCAGGGACAACGTTTCACTCATGCGGCCACCCTCCAGGACGAGGCGTGAGATTCATTAGATTAAATAATGTAGGGAATATCATGCCTGCTGTCAAACCCGCGCGTTTGTGAAGTGAGGGATGACTGCCTTCGCCCCAGCTTCCTGCGCGAAAACCGGAATAGCGACCGAAAGACAGAATGTGCAACGAAAACCAACACAAGCGCCCCGATGCCCCCGCCTACCTGGCCCCACCGTGCAGTCTAAAATGGATCACCCATGAGCAGGAATCATAGATACGCTGCGCGGGAGTAGTGGATCGTCTAGCAGTCGAGCAAGTTCGCCTCTTCCGCGATTGCCCGGCAGGCATCCATCAGGACATCGAACGGCTCGGCCTCCTCGAGCAGCAGCCGGTCATCAACCATCCGCGCGTAGTCGTCCGCCAGTGTGGTCAGGGAGTCTCCCGCCGGGACAAGCTGCAAGCCACCCGTAACGGCGGCTTCGTAGTCGATCCGCCTCCCCGACGCATCCTTCTCGCGAAAGAACATGGCCTTGTGCGCCGCCACGGCATTGGCGGTTTCCCGGTCCGCGAGGGCGCGCCTCGCCAGGCCGGCGTCCTCGAGCCGCGCGAGATCGTACCAGTGCCGAGCGAAGCGATCGCTCCGCAATCGCCCCTGCAGGCAGTAGACATGCGCGGCCGTCGCCTTCTCCCAGAAGGTGCGTTCGGCCCGCATGACTCTCGGCACGGCCGTCGGGAATTCGACATCCGGGATATAGTCAGCCGCGTCGCAGCGGATCGGCATCGGCGTGTTCGGCTCCCCCGTGGCGCGCGCGCCGAATTCCAGTTTCACCTCCGGGCGAACATAGCCCGTTCCCTCGTTCAGCGGCGCATAGCGGATGAAAAGTTCGCCATCCCCGACCCTGATCCCGCCGTCCGCCTCTGTCGCATGCAGTTCCTTCTCCAGGAACGGGACGGCCTCGTTACGCATCCAGGAGGCCAGACGCCGGCGGACCTCCCTCGTCCATCGCTGCTCCTGGCTCCGGCTCGTCGGCAGAGCATCCGGGCTGTCGCCGACGAGGTCGGGTGCGAGCGCCCGGATGTCATAGGTCAGGTCGACATCCTCGGAAAAACGCCCGATGGCGCGATACGCCTTGGACAGGGAGGTGCCGCCTTTGAAGACGAGCGGCGCGCCTGTGGGAGCTTCAAAGAGCGTCTGGATAGCCCATACGACCCAGATGTCCTTCTCCAGCAGATACGCCGGCCTTCCGGACGCGCCGGCGGCGAATTCAAGCACTTCCCGACGGTCACGGTGAGAGAGATCTAGATAGCGCTCAGCCATGCGCCAACCGACTCACGGGTTCCGCCAGCCACCCCGGCATCTGCGCGCTGACATGAGCCAGTTCCCCGCGCTCTTCGAGGCTTAGCGATCCCCTGATCGTCTTGAGTGCCGTCTCGGCCCTCTCCGGCCCGAGCCAGGCGAGCGCCCGGACGGCGTCTCCCGCTTTGCGGCCGCTCAATACAAGTTGCCATGGCGGCGCGTGCCGCAACTCGACCTCCTGGCGGCCGAGTTTCAGTTTGCGGTCGCGTCCAGAGGTCAGAAAGACGGGCTTGACCGGCACTTGCGTCGTCAGACCGAGCGCATTCGCCGCCATGGCGCCGCTGGAAGCGATCCGCTCCCCCCGCTGAGCCGCCAGCGCCTCGACCGTCTTCCGGAGCGAGGGCGCGCGGTTGCCAAACCGGCCCTTTACCGGAAGGACGTAGAGGCCCCGTCCCGCGCGCAGCAGGTCGCCGCGGCGGGCAAGTCTCGACAAGGCCTGATCGACCGCGGCGCGGCCGCCGAGATGCAACAGTCCCTTGGCGCTCACCGGAACGCCTTCGGGTTGGTTTCTTGCATGACGCAGGATCGCTTCCCTCAGTTTTTCCACGGGACACCTCTTTTCTGTCAGAAATATATTATAATTTCTGACAATTTGCAAATTCGCGGGTGTCGGGGTACGGTGCCGACTGATGTCCATTGTTCAAGGTGTTGAAAACAGGAAATACATCGCGAACACCCCCTGGAAGATGAAACATGTTTCGTCGCAGTCAAGAAGATGATCAACAGTGGCCGCACGGGAGAAGAAGCGATCATGACCTGCAGATATACGGCACCCCATGGCCTGAAGTGGACCGGCAGCATAACGAGTTCACAAATACTGTTTTTCCAGCCCGTTTCAGGTGTTCGGGTGTTTCCAACGGCTGTGAAGTCTTTGCAGTTTATTGAAACTATTGCAGATATCGTTCGTCATTCCGGCGAAAGCCGGGGTCCAGGGGATTTGTTTTTGCCTTTCGTTTCAGGCGTTATATTCGTTTCATCGAAGAAAAACAGAATACCTTCACCTGCAGGCCAGGGCCGGGCTAGTCGCGCCCGGCTCCGAATGCGCCGGAAACATCATGAATATCTCGACGGATCCCGTCACTTTCAGCGACAGACGCCCCGAAACTGAACAAGCCGCCCACCTCTTCATGGTTTTGACCATAGAACCGGCCGGAAATGCCTCTCCGCGCAGGATGCCGCGTCATATGCGCCTCGCCGTCGCCGACGGGAGCGACCCCGAACGATCCGCCCTCCAGCGCCAGCCCTTCCCAGGAAACATCATCGAAATGAACACCCGTTCGTTCGTCTTTCATATTCGTGAACTCGACATCGACCAGCAGACCAGGATTTCCTCCCGGACGGGAAACCGTTATTTCGGCATCGCCCCTGACGAAACCATCCGGCTCGGCGATACGGATGCCGGCCATAACCCCGGACCACGTCGCGGCGCCGCCGGCCAGAACTTCCGGATTCGAACCCGCCGCGTTTCCTATCGAATAGGCGCCGTAGTAATGGGCCGAAACCCGGTGTCCTCCGGACGCCGCCTCGATACCGGGCGTATGAATCAGGAAAAAACTGTGGTCGATCCAGCCAGCCAGGGCGCGGTAGCTGGTCGCATCGCCTCCGCCCCTTGCAACTCGCGTCTTTTCCGCCAGAGACACGCCGCGCCGGCGTTCGTTGAAACGAAAGCCGGAAAAGTCGAACCCGCCGACCGCCCCGTAGTGAACCGGCCCGAGCCCTCCTTCGCATCCCAATAAAAGCGCCTCACACGTCACGGCGCCCGGAGGCGGAGGATCGGCGCCGAATCGAGCCAGCGCGGGAGGTTTCGAATCGCTCCTCAAGTCGTTCAAGACGCCTTCGACATCATTCGCCCCCGGAATCACGGAACCGGCGCCCTGACCGCCGCCCCCACACCCGGACAACACCATCAGAAACGACGCGACTGCCGCCAGAAGTGAAAGCCGGTTCCTCGTGTTCAGCATCCTGCGTTCCTCCGATTGATTTCGGTTTCAGATGCGCGACCCCGCACGCAGGTTGCGCCAGGCTCAAGATGCGTTCCTTACGGGGCGCGCTTTGTCATGCTGTCCGCATTCCACCTCTAATTCGACGGGCCTCATGCAGACGGTTCCCCGGCAGGTTAGCTCAGGGCCGGGCCAGGAACAACAGGCGAGACGAAGACAGGCAGGCCGGGGACTCGGACAGGTCGCGATTTTTGACAGGCACAGGGACCTGTCACTACGGAAACCACGCGTATCGAGACGAACCCGTAGACACGGCTCCCCCCACCTGGCCGGCTACCGCGTAACATTCGGATGGTGGTATCTTCACTCCGCGCCGGGGAGAAACAAACTTGCGCGGCTGTTATGAGACGGCGTAGATTGAATGAACCTCGATTGAAACCGATCGTGCAGTTTGTTTGATTTTTTACGTAAGCCGCACCACTCTCGACCACGGACCAAAGCATGCTTGAAAATGCGTTACTCTCCGTCGGCCTGCTGATCGTCGTCGCCAAGTTGGCCGAGGGCATTTTCCGGCGTTTGCGGCTGAGTTCGATCATCGCGTACATGGCGACGGGCGTCCTTCTCGGACCCGTTCTGGGGTTCGTCGACCTCAGCGAGCAGCTATACGTCCTGCTGGGACTCGGCATCTTCCTCTATTTCTTTCTCATCGGTCTGGACGAGATCGACGTCACGGGATTCATGGCGGCCCTGCGCGGACGATTCTTCGTCGCCGCGCTCATCTCGGTCGTCATCCCCCTCCTGGCCTCCCTGGTCATCACCCTGGACTTGCTTCACGATTTCGGGCTGCGGCTCGACTTCGACGGCGCGCTGGCTCTGGCGGGCGTCCTCTCCCTGACCAGCCTGGGGGTTCTCGCCAAGGTGCTGATCGACACCGACCGCCTGCGGCAGCCCATCGGGATCGAGATGTTCACGACCGCGCTCATCGCCGAGTTGCTGTTGCTGCTCATGGTGGGGTTGACCATCGGCGAGTTCACCCACGCCCTGAACTGGACGGGGGTGCTCATCCTGCTGGGGCAGATCGCGGGCTTCATCGTGGTGACCTGGATATTGGCGGGCCGGGTCATTCCGCGCCTGATCGAGTTGCTGGAACGCCTGCTGCGCGTGCCCCATCTTTCGTTCGGCCTGATCCTCGGCATTCTGCTCATCGTGGTCGTGTTCGCCGAAAAGTTCGGCCTGCACGGCTCTCTGGGAGCGCTCGTCTTCGGCGTCGCCCTCTCGAGGCTCCCGCATCAGGTGCAGCGCGAGATAGTCCCGAGTCTCAAGAGCATCGCCGACGGGTTTTTCGTGCCCCTCTTCTTCACTTCGGCGGGCCTGCATCTGGACCTCTCGTTCACCGAGTTGCCCCTGCTGACCATCGCAGCCCTGATGGTGGTCCCGCTGGTCGCGAAGTTCGCCGGGGCGTCCCTGGGCGCGCTCGTGGCGCGGCTCGACGCGCCTTTCACCATCGCGACCGGGCTGATGGCCAAGGGCGTCGTCGAAATCGCCATCCTGCTGGTGCTCCACGAACATGACGTCATCGGGCGGCCCGTCTTCTCGCTGCTCGTTCTCATCATGCTGACCTACATCCTTTTCTCGCCGCCGCTCATCGGTTTCGCCGTGAGCCGCGCCAGGCCCTCCGGGCGGTTCACGCCGCCCGAGACCCTGCCGCCCGCGCTTGTCCGGTTCGCCCTGGACGACATCACCGTCGGCGACGTCATCGACCGGACGCATGCCTATCCGGGCCCGGAACTCTCGGTGCGGGAATTCGCGGATGAGTGGATCGTGCCCCATCAGCACGACTACGTGGTCTCGGAAAACGGCACGCTGGTCGGCATCGTGTCGCTCTCGATGCTCGGCTACCTGCCCAAGGATTCCTGGTTCGACACCCCGCTCGGCCGGATCGCGCGGGAGAACACACCGAACACCTGGCCGGACGAGCACGTGGAGAACGCCCTGCACCGGATGATGGAGTACTCCCTGACGGTGATGCCAGTCCTGGAGCGGCAGTCGCGCAGGTTCGTGGGCGCGATTTCCAGCCAGGAGATACTGGAGCTCATGACCGCCGAGGCCCGCGGCGCGCATTAGCGAGCCGGGAGAATCACTCCCGCCTCGAGGGGTTTGTCGAAACAGCCTCGATTTCCAAATTCATCTTACGAAGCCATACAGGACTATCGTCATGGGAACGCTGCCAACCGTGGGGGCGGTTCGCGAACCGCCCCTACAGGGAACTGTTGAAAAAGTCATCACATCTCCCTCATCCTGAGTAGCCGCCGAAGGCGGCGTATCGAAGGTCAATCGCGCCCAATGCGGAAGCGATTGCGCCACACGAGGGGAGCCACCTCCCATCCTTCGATACGCGGCTCCGCCGCTACTCAGGATGAGGCGAGGAGGGGGTTGTTTAAAAAAGCCCCCTTCTTCAAGGGATAAAGGCAACCCCCCCTACCCCCCCTTGTCAGGGGGGTAAAAAAGAACGCCCCCTTGATAAGGGGGATATGAACAGGCGACGCCCGCCGCCGGTAGGGGGTTTTTGTTTTTTCTTGCCCCCCTGATAAGGGGGGGTAGGGGGGGTTGGTTTTCAAGGCGAGAGCCTGCGCCTCCACCCGGTCGATCAGACGGACACACAGGTCCGCCCCTACGGGAAACGAGGTATTCACATTCCTTGAGGGCCTTTTCAACAACCTCTCCCCGCTCGCGTTTGATCCCGCCGGGGAGCGATAAACTTGCGCGGACGTTATGAGTCGCAGTAGATTGAGCAAACCCAAATCGACACAAGCGGGATGGTTCATTCGATCCCTGCGGACGGACGCTGCACCACTCTCGACCACGGAATGAGACATGCTTGAAGATGCGCTACTCTCCGTCGGCCTGCTGATCGTCGTCGCCAAGCTGGCCGAGGGCATTTTCCGGCGTTTCCGGCTGAACTCGATCGTCGCGTACATGGCGACGGGCGTCCTTCTCGGGCCCGTTCTGGGCCTCGTCGAGCTCAACGGCTACATCCAAATCTTCCTCGCCCTCGGCATCTTCCTCTATTTCTTCCTCATCGGCCTGGACGAGATCGACGTCACGGGGTTCATGGCGGCCCTGAGCGGGCGGTTCTTCGTGGCCGCCGTCATTTCGGTCATCATTCCCATCATGGCGTCTCTGGCGATCACCTTCGACCTGTTCCACGATTTCGGGCTCGGGCTCGATTTCAACGGCTCGCTGGCTCTCGCGGGGGTTTTGTCGCTGACCAGCCTGGGCGTCCTCGCCAAGGTGCTGATCGACACCGACCGCCTGCGGGAGCCCATCGGGATCGAGCTGTTCACGACCGCGCTCATCGCCGAGTTGCTGGTGCTGCTGATGGTGGGAATGACCATCGGCGAGCACGCCCACTCCCTGAGCTGGACGGGGGTGCTCCTCCTGCTGGGGCAGATCGCCGGCTTCATCGTGGTGACATGGGTGCTGGCGGGGCGGGTCATTCCGCTGCTGATCGTGTATCTGGAACGCCTGCTGCGCGTCCCCCAACTTTCTTTCGGCATCATCCTGGGCATCCTGCTCGTTTCGGTCGTGTGCGCCGAAAGGCTCGGCCTGCACGGCTCTCTCGGCGCCCTGCTCCTGGGCGTCGCTCTTTCACGGCTGCCCCATCAGGTGCAGCGCGAGATCGTCCCGAGCTTGAAGAGCATCGCCGACGGGTTTTTCGTGCCCCTTTTCTTCTCCTCGGCCGGACTGCACCTGAGCCTCTCGTTCACCGGGTTGCCGGCGTGGACCATTGCGGCGCTGGTGGTGATCCCCCTGCTCGGAAAGTTCGCCGGCGCGTCTCTGGGCGCACTGGTGGCGCGGATCGATTCGCCTTTCGCCTTCTCGACGGGACTCATGGCCAAGGGCGTCGCGGAGATCGCCGTCCTGCTCGTGCTCCTGGAACACGAGGTCATCGGGCAGGCCGTTTTCTCGCTGTTCGTTTTCATCATGCTGGCCTACATCCTTTTCGCGCCGCCGGTCATCAGCTTCGCGGTGAGCCGCGCCAGGCCCTCCGGGCGGTTCACGCCGCCGCCGACCCTGCCGCCCGCGCTTGTCCGGTTCGCCCTGGAAGACATCACCGTGGGCGACGTCATCGACCGCACGCGCGGCCATCCGGGTCCCGGGCTCACGGTGCGCGAGTTCGCGGATGGGTGGATCGCGACCCACCAGCAGGACTACGTGGTGGCGGAGGGGGACGCGCTGGTCGGCGTCGTGTCGCTCGCGATGCTCCGCTATCTTCCCAGGCATTCGTGGCCCGATACCCCGCTCGGCAAGATCGCGCGAGAAACCGAGCTGAACACATGGCCGGACGAGCACGTGGAGGACGCCCTGCAGCGGATGACGGAAAACTCCCTGACGGTGTTGCCGGTGATGGAGCGCGAATCGGGCGAGTTCGTGGGCGCGATAACCAGCCAGGAGATACTGGAGCTCATCACCGCCGAGGCCCGCGGCGGGCAATAGGACGAGTCAGGCCTCCGCGGGAAAGGCGGACGTGTATGCCCAACCCTGCGAGAACTTTTCAAACGCTCCTGTATCGAACCTTCTTCAGTCTCATCGAACCCTCATTTATCGGGGTTGTTGAATATCGGGGTTGTTGAAAAAAGTCACATTTCAGGGGTAGAGGAGAAGCCCCTCTCGGACAGAAAGGCACCCCCCTACCCCCCTTGTCGGGCCTGTTGAAAAACCCCGCGGTGAGCGGAATCACTCCCCCCTTGTGGGGGAGTCGATGAGCTGTGGGCGTAAGCCCGAAAGCGATTCGGTGGGGGGTATAACTCGGAATGGCGATAAAACGCATTCTACCCCCCACCACATCGGCCTTCGCACAAACCGCTCGGCCTCTGTGACTCCCCCTCAAGGGGGGAGTGGTTGGTTGACGCTCTGCAAGGGAGGAGTAAAGTTTCATCCTTCCATGGTCGGCTCCATATGTGGAATCACGGAATCAGGACTTTTTCAACAACCCCGCATCGGGCGTGATTGCCCTTCGATACGGCGCTTACGCACCTACTCAGGATGAGGCGGTTTGGTTTTGTTCGTCATTCCGGTTTTCGCCGGAATAACGAACAAATGAATGTGTCACGTTAAAATACAATGATTTGCGTTATCCCCAGGCAGAGTCTATCGCCTGTTATTGCGATAACAAGTACTTCTTGAAGAACCGCACCACGTGATCGCGGGATTTGTGGGCCGCATCTTCATCCCACCTCATGATCCGGCCGCGCCGGTTGCGGTTCACCCCCTCCTTGTCGTATCCGTGATGCGCGCCTTCAAAGAAAATCACGGGCACGTTGTGGTTGTGCTGGAATTGAAAGCACCTGTCGGGATCCACATACGTGTCGGCGGTGCCCATCAGCATCAGCATCGGAAGATTATACAGACTCACCCTGGTGCTGCGCGTGCACCCGCCGTAGATTCCCACGTGGGCGGCGAAGACCGGAGCATGCGTCTTTTCGGTATTCACCATACGAAACGCCACCGTGCCGCCGTAAGACCACCCCATGATCCCGATACGCTCGTCGTCCACGTCGGCGCGTTTGCGAATCTGTCGCGCGGCCTCCAGCACCACCGGTATGTTGTCATCCGCCGGGGGGCGGTCGCGGCGGCTCCTGAAGATGCCGGTCTTGATGTCCAAAACGAACGTCCCGATCCCCGCTGGCAACAGGTGTAAGCGGTAAAATTCCTGCCTCTGGTCGACCCCGGATGTTCCCGGAATCATGACCACGAGCGGGACGGGGCCGGCCGCCTTCGGCAGGTGAAGCTCCGTGCGGTACCGCTTGCCGTCAACGGTGATGACGCCGCGCTCGGTTGAAGCTCCATAAGCCGTCACGGCCATGAACGCCGCCAGCGCTAGGCACGCGATAAGCGAATATATTCTGTTCATGGGCATCCTCCGGATTATGTCTGATTGGGGCGTTTCACTGCTTCCAGGCGTTCGTCATCCCCAGGTTCGGGACGTAGCGGTAGATGTGATCCAGCCTGTCCCGCCTGGACCAATACTCGAACTCAAGCTCGCTCAGGTGGCCTTTGTCATCCAGACCGACGTGGGTGATTTTCAATGAAGTTTTGAGGCAGTCCCTCTTCGAGTGAATTTTCCAACCCTGCCCGGCAGGGAACTTGCAACGCCCGGTCCGGTAATAACGCGGGCGCCTGCTGTCGTAAAGCCTGCCGATCCCTTTCTCATGACAGGTGAAGTACTGCTCCTTAAATCCCTGAACCTTTTCCCGGACCCAGACATTTTCTTCTTTGTCCGTTTTCGGATTGCGCCATTTCTTGGGCCCCCATATCCTCGTCTCGCTCCTGTTGTTGACGGTGAATGTGGTGTCGGCCTTGTGCATGCAGGGGCCGTCCTTGCGGCCGTCCCACTCAGCACCCGTCCAGAGATGATAGGGAACGAACATCTTGCGGGTCTTGCAATCATAGAGGTTTCCGACATGCCAAGGTGACGAACTCGGCGGGTAGCCCGCACATGCGATCTTGTGGAAACTGTCCGCCGTCGTCTCTTCGTTCCAGGCCCATGCCGGCGTATAGATGCCAAGGGAAAACACGACCGTCAGAATGAAAAGCGCTGCAATACGCAGGATACTCATGTCTGCTCCTTCGTTGATTCACATAAAATGGGATTCCCGCGTTGTCAGGTTCCACGTTCGCCGGAATTCATCCGTTGAAGGCTCCCATATATTGCAATCCTTAATCCTCGCAACCCGTAATGTCTGTAACCGCCCGGAGGTATATCGCACCCACACCGTCGGTGAATTCGGTAATGGTGTCGCCGCCGCTTCGATAACCCGGGCGATTGGTTCCGCCGGGTTCATTAGTAGTGGGATATATTTCGTTGAATACGAAATTCCTGGCAAAGTCACCGGCATTCCTCCCGTCGCGCCAACCGGTGCGAAGATTCCTGTCCATCCCGGTGCTGCGTGTTCAAACCTATTGCCATGCTTGGACTATAGGCAGACGTGCGCTTCTTCCGCGCCCCCAGAATTGGGGGGATATTGCGAAATTTTTTGCTTTTTGGGTGAAATTTTCGGGAAACGAACGATGTCGCCGCCGCGCCAGGACGGCTTATACATTCAGTATCGAGGCTCTCTGGGCGCCGGGCAGCGACAGCACGAGCCGCACCAGATCCACCTGCCGGGAGAGGCCGAGCTTGGAGGACATCTGCTTCACGTGCCAGCGGATCGTGCTTTCCTTTCGGCCGAACGCCGCGGCGATCTGAGCGACGCTCCTGCCTTCGGCCAACAGCACCGCCACCTGGCTCTCCATTTTCGTGAGGCCGAGAACCGCTCCGGCCATGGCCGGATCGATGCGGTGCCGGCTCGCCGGGTCCACGACCAGCATGAGGGCCGCGACCGGCCAAACGCCGTAGTCCGTTTCCTGCCGATCCACCGGGTTGACGTGCACCGCCAGCGGCAGGGCCGATGCGCGCCTCACCACCGTCGAGCCGCCGACGCCCTGGGTCCCGAACGGCGGCAACGCCCGATTCAGTACGCCCTGGAGCTTGGCGTTGTCCTGTGGCGTGCGGGCGAACAGGGAACCGCGCGCATCGAACAGACCGTCTCCTGTCCGCAGCAAATCCCGGGCGAGGTCGTTCATTTCCACGATGCGCCCGTGCCGATCGAGCTGGATGATGCCCGCCCCGGTGGTGTCGAGCATCTGCGTGAGGGAGGCGCCCAGCGCACCGGCGCTGCCCAGCGCCTGCCGTACGCGCATATACTGACGGATATGGGGCAGGAGACGCCGGATCGAGTCGAGCCGGGCGGACGACCAGTCGCTGCCTTCAACCGGATCGTTGATGCCCCAGCAAAAGCTCAAGCCCTCGGGTCCGTCCAGGCGCAGGATGATACTGTTCCGGGCATGCATACGGGGCGCGAAATCGTTGTATACCACGGAGTGCTTCAGTTCCTCTTCGGTGAAGAGGTCGGTAATATGGTGCAGCTTACTGTCGGGGACTTTCCCAAAACGGGGGACCCGTTCGTCCAGGGAATAGTAGTCTTCGAGATACTCGCGTTCCAATTCATGGTGCCGTTGCCCGCGGAAGAATATCCCCACAAATGAGAACTGTAGCTCCTTGCTGGAGTTCAAGTCGGCAAACGCCAGGCAGTTGCCGTGCACGCCGAGGGCATCGTCGATCAGCGCAGAGGCGCTCGACCAGCGGGTATCGTCCAGCGCCGCTTCGTGCATCGACGCCAGGATGCGCTCGAACGCATCTCGTTTGATCATGACGGTTGCCCTGCCGGCGGACGCACGCTCGACCCATATTCCATTATATCAAGAGGCGAGTACCCTCTTTGGTCGCCCATATGACCCCTCGTAGTCATGGACACCGACATCGTTGCGGGTAAATCGAACTGTTTCAACCACTACCGGATGACATTGGCGGCGTGATGCGCGGGCTGCCGGGACAAGACAATGGTGGTTGCTGCGCCAAAGCCGTATACCCGGCCCGGAGTCATTTGAACACCTCCGGGATCGCATCCCGAATCGCCGGTGTTCCACTCCGCCAAGCCGACCGGTGCAGGAGTATCTATCCATCCCAGTCCAGAGTGTTCAGATAAAATAACAATACATAAAAGTATAGAAAATCTTACGCTTCACCGCCCCCCCAATATTGGGGGGATTTTTTGAAATTCTTGCCGTGCCCAGTGGATTTTCAGGAAATTAAACGTGGACAGCCGCCGGGCGGCCCGGTTCACGCGGACTCAGGCAGCTTATACGTGGAGTCCAAAGTAATCGTGGTGGAAGACGGCGGGGCCGATGGCATGTGAGAGACCGCAACGCACGACGCTGATACGCGCCTGCATCGGCCTCACGCTCTTGCTCGGGACAACACCTCTTCCCGCTTGAACCGGCAGGGAGAGGCCGCGACCTGTGGGACAGCCCCGGGGAGGGGCTGTCACTACGGATAAATGCGGTTCTCACCCTGGTTCGTCATTCCGGCGAAAGCCGGAATCCATTCTAATGCAGAATGACGATACACTGGCTTTTCATCTCTCCGTCATTGTCAAGAATCAATCAGGAAATAAAAAACAAAGGCAAAACCAATGGATTCCGGCTCAAGGCCGGAATGACGAACAAAAGCGTACTGCCTCGTAAGGACAGGTCGCAACCCCGGACAGGCACGAGGGCCTGTCCAGCTACGAATTCATCGAACATTCGACGAGGCCGAACGCATAAGGGCGGACACATGGGTCCGCCCCTACAAGGAAGATCGTCAGGACAGGCACGGGGGCCTGTCCCTGCAGTGCAAAACACGGTTGGCAGGATGTTCACCCCCTGCCGAGGGTTCATACCAGCCCGCGTTCGTTTCCCTCGGCCTAGGCCTCCATCTTCTTGTCGAGGAACGCCTCCTTGAGGTATTTCACGGCGCGCTCGAGCTGGGTGTCTTTCTGCTCCTCATCGGGGCTTTTCGCCGGGCCGGCCTGGGCGTCACCGGCGCCCTTGTCTTCTTTTTCCGCCTCTTTCTCCGCCTCGCCGGGCAGATGGCCGGGCAGGTCCTTCTCGCGCACCGCGCGCATGGGGCCCGAGCCTCTTTCCACCTCGCTCACGATGTCGGGTTCGATTCCCTCGCCCTGGATGCGCCTTCCCTTGGGCGTGAAATAAAGCGCGGTGGTCAGCCTGAGTCCCGAGCCGTCCGAGAGCGGAACGACGGTCTGCACCGAGCCCTTGCCGAACGTCTTGACGCCGATGAGCTTGGCCCGCTCCAGATCCTGGAGCGCGCCCGCCACGATCTCCGACGCGCTGGCGCTTCCCGCGTTGACGAGCACCGCCATGGGAATCTCGCCGCCCGGCACCTCGTGCGTGGAGGTGAAGCGGTGCTCCTGATCGGTCATGCGGCCCTTGGTGTAGACGATCAGGCTGCCCGCCTTCAGGAATATGTCGGACACCGAAACCGCCTGGGAGAGGAGCCCGCCCGGATTGTTCCTGAGATCGAGCACGAGGGCCTTGGCGCCCTCACCCTCGAGCGAGGAGAGGGCGTCCTTCACTTCGCGGCCCGTGCCGTTCTGGAAACTGCGAACCCGGATGTAGGCGATATCGTCTTCCAGCATCCGGCTTCTCACGCTCTTGATGCGGATGATCTGGCGCGTGATCGTGAAGGGGATCGGCTCCTTCTCCCCCTTGCGCCTCACCGTGATCTTCACCTTCGTGCCGGGCTTGCCCCGAAGCTTCTTGACGATCTCCTGAAGCAGGAGGTCTTTCGTCGGCTCCTCCTCGATGAGGATGATCTGATCGCCCGCCTGCACGCCGGCCTTGTACGCCGGGGTGTCCTCGATGGGCGTCACCACGGTCAGCACGCCGTCGCGAATCGATATCTCCACGCCCAGGCCGCCGAAGCGGCCCGTGGTCTCGACCTGCATCTCCTTGAAGAATTCGGGATTCAGATAGGTCGTATGGGGGTCGAGCGTGCGGAGCATGCCCCGGATGGCGCCGCGGATGAGTTTCTTCGCGTCCACCTTGTTGACGTAGTTCTCCTCCACGAGGCTCAGGACCTCACTGAAGGCCCTCAGCTCCGAATAGGCGCTCGTCTCGCTTGCCGCCAGATTCGCGACGGGGCTCATCGACATCCCCGCGACGAGCAGCGCGAGCGCGCCGGCCCATATCATCCACCCGGATAAACGGTATTTTTTCGACATCTCTCACTCCTCAGACGATGCGGCCCAAAAGAGTGATTTTACTTCACGATACCCGAGAAAGCCACACAAAACCGGGGATTCAAATTCGAGGGGAGACAACCGGGGCGGACGCGCAGCGGGAGCGATTCAATTTCGATAAATTTAGATAAATTTGGATAAATTCACGAGGTTTTTCGATAAATAAACGGCGTATTTCCGTAAATTCATGCGCCGCGCGGAGGCGCAACTCCTCCCCCGACTGGAACAACCGTGAGGATACACGCCCATGGATAAGTTTGCGCAGCGGCAAATGCGCGCATCTGCGGGTAAATGCGCGGGTCGTTTCACGTGAAACGGTTCAGAGGAGGTCTTTCACGCGCGCGGCGACGTTCTCCGGCGTGAGTCCGAAATGCGCATAAATTTCCTTGTAAGGAGCGCTCGCCCCGAATCGATCGATTCCAATCACGGCGCCATCCTCTCCCACCCACTCGCGCCAGCCCATGGTGGCGCCCGCCTCAATCGCAACTCTCGCCTTCACCCCCGGCGGGAGAACGGAATCCCGATAGGCGGGAGATTGCTCCCTGAAAAGCTCCCAACTCGGCATGCTCACGACCCGGGCATCGATTCCATCTGCCGCCAACGCGCTTTGCGCCTCCATTGCGAGATGCACTTCCGAGCCCGTGGCAATCAATATAGCTTGAGGAGAATTCCCGCTCTCTGCCGAGACGACATAGGCCCCTCGTGACAGGGCATCCGCTTCGTTCTCCTCCGAACGCGCCAAGATGGGCAGGCCCTGCCGCGTCAACACGAGCATGGTCGGACCTTCAAGACGCTCGACCGCCACCCGCCAAGCGACAGCGGTTTCGTTCGCGTCGCATGGCCGTATGATGGTGAGACCCGGCATGGCGCGGAGCGATGCGAGATGCTCGACAGGCTGGTGGGTGGGGCCATCCTCGCCCAGGCCGATAGAGTCATGCGTCATTACATAGATGACGGGCAATTCCATCAGCGCCGCGAGCCGTATGGCCGGGCGGGCGTAATCGGTGAACGTGAAAAATGTGGCCGCATAAGGACGAACACCCCCGTGCAGGGCCATACCCGAGCAGGCGGCTCCCATAGCGTGTTCCCTGATGCCCCAGTTGATGTTGCGATTGGAAAAATCCCCCCTGGCGAAATTTCCTGATTCTTTGATGAGCGAGTTGTTTGAAGCCGCCAGGTCCGCGCTTCCTCCAATCAACCAGGGGATAGCAGAGGCGATTTCATTCAATACTTCGCCAGATGCGGCCCGCGTTGCGAGCGCCCCGTCATCGGCTCCAAAACCGGGAATGCAGCTCTCCCACCCGGCAGGAGGTTCGCCTTTAAGCGCCGCCTGAAACTTCTCAGCCAATTCAGGATTCTCCGATTCATATTCCGCGAACCGGTGATTCCAGTCCTCTTCAAGCGCGGCGCCGCGAGAAACCGCCTCTCCCATGTGGGTGGATACTTCGTCCGGCACCAGAAACGTCTCGCCCTCGGGCCAGCCATAGCTCCTTTTCGTAGCCTCGACCTCCTCATTCCCCAAAGGAGCACCATGCGCCCGCGCGGTATCCTGATATCGAGGCGAGCCATATCCGATGTGCGAACGCACTACAATCAAAGAAGGGCGCTCGGTTTCCGCCTTTGCCAAGTCAAGCGCTCCCGAAATCCGGGATAAATCCTCCGCACTATCCCCGAGATTCTGCACATGCCAGTTGTACCCCTCAAAACGTTTCACAACGTCATCGGAGTAACTCAACGATGTTTCGCCGTCGATGGTGATGCGATTATCGTCATAGACACATATCAATTTCGCCAGACCCAGATGTCCCGCGAGGGATGCCGCTTCATGCGATGCGCCTTCCATGATATCGCCATCGCTCATGAATACATAGGTATTGTGGTCGACAATCGAATGGCCTGGCCGATTGAAAGTGGCCGCCAAATGCGCCTCCGCCATTGCCATGCCCACTGCGTTCATGAACCCCTGTCCGAGCGGGCCAGTAGTGGTCTCGACACCCGGCGTAAGCCCATATTCGGGGTGTCCCGGCGTCTTGCTGTCCCACTGACGAAAGCGAACGATCTCATCGAGCGGAAGTTCATAACCGCTCAAATGGAGAACGGCATAAAGGAGCATGGAGGCATGACCACACGAAAGCACGAAACGGTCTCGGTCAAACCAGTCTGAGTTCAGGGGATTATAACGCAGATGGTTCACCCACAGTTCATACGCTAGTGGCGCCAGCGCCATTGGCGTGCCCGGATGACCACTGTTCGCCTTCTGCACCGCATCCATCGAAAGTGTGCGTATGGTGTGAATTGATTGTTCGGCAATACTCATGCCAGAGAATAGAGCCTTCTCTTTTGAAAGTTTCGTCATGCCAAATTCACCCGCTTACGAGGTCGACAAACTACAAAACAGGACCAAACACATTTTCCAGAACCCATATCCCGATATTTCAAGCAATCCAATTAACCAGGCGGACGGGTTATGCGTTCGCTTTGCGCCGTTGCAACGTTTCGAGCCAACCTTCCAAAGTTTCCACAACTATCTGGTCAGCACGAAGAAGATCCGGAGTCGATCGGTCTTTATCTTCTTCCTCTTCATAACGCAACAGTGATGCGGCCGATTCTTCCACTTTTTGCTCAAGCACCGAGATTTTTTCCAACATCCAAGGGGCGTTCTCTCCCAAGGCTTGCGCTTTTCGGCACATATCCAGCGCTAGTGCATCGTTTTCCTCTTCGACGTAGAGTTTAACTATCTTTCGGAGAATCGAGTCGACGGCTTTTTCCCCAACAACACCCTCTTCTCCTGGGGCGGTACCAGGCTCTCGCCCCTCATTCTCGCTTTCAGCTATTTTATCGGCAGGGCTCAAAGCATCACCCAAATCTTGAAATTCGGCGGCTGACGTATCGACGTCCCCTTCAACTGCTTCCATATTTCCGAACGCGTCGTCATCCGCCTTCGCCTCACCCGGTACGTTGGCCTCATCTTTTATTTCTCCTGCTATCAAATCGAGATTTTCTCCCATCTCGGGGTATCCCGTGGGCCCATCCCCATCCTCCCCCTGCGATATTTGCTCTTTGATAGCAGCCAATCTCTCATTCCATTCGACTTTAGCGGGCTCAGACTCCAAAAGACGCTCATAAACGTCCCGCGCCTTATCCAGATGGCCCTGAGCCATATAAAGCTCAGCGAGAGCAGGCGTTGCCACTTCGTCCAATTCGCCTTCCGGAACAACAACTGGAGCGCTATCCACATTGGAATCGATTATCGCGCTTTGGATCGCTACTTCATCGCCCTCAAGCATCTTGGCTACTCTTAACGCGACTTGCATGGCTTCCTCATCGCCCTCTTTTCGATAGCATTCAGCCAGAAGACGCCTACCAGAAATATTCCAGGGAACGATTTCCAGAGCTTTCGTGATATAGCGGACTGCTTGTTCATGTTCTTCTTTCGTAATGAGTATTTCTCCAAGCAAAACACCCGCAGCTGCGTAGTTGGGATAGGTTGCAAGGCCACTTTTCAGGAGATTTTCGGCCTGATCTACCAAGCCTTTCTCCCATAAAAGTGAGGCCAGAGGGAAAAAAACAGCCGAGGATGGGTATTGTTGTAAACGCCCTTCCAAAACTTTGATTCGAGATTCCGGATTTCTTAAGCGACGTATCATGGACACCTAATTCTCGGTGGGGAACCAAAGGCGCGTATTCATGTATGAACAAATGCTAGCAAAGGGCGCCCCGCTCTGACAAGAGCTTCGTATCTCTGGCTGTAATCCAAGCTTTTGTGCAAGCATAAGTTTTGGATTCTAAGCTATCGTTATAAATCGACAACGGCCAAGGCATTTACCTCGATGAGACAACGTGGATCTGTAGCCAGTTGAACCACCTGAACAGTGGTTGTAGTTGGCTTGTTGTCTCCGAAATACTCAGCCCATACTTTATTCAGAGAATCTTGATCCGCCAAGTCAGTAACAAATCGGTTGGCGGAAACGACATCGCCAAAATCGGCGTCCACCGCCTCAAGGCTTTTTTTCAAGTTCTCCAACGCCGCTCGAGTCTGCCCCTCCATATCTCGGGGTATGGCATCAAATTCTTCCGGTCTATGCGGATGATAATGATAGACGGGTGCAGCGGTTACCCCAGCCAGAAATACGAGGCTACCCCCGGTGACTTTGATAGCCGGCGCATATGGCATCCATAATTCAGGGGCATCCGGCCAATGGCGATGCTCTACTTTTTTGCCCATTTCCTTCCCTTTCATATATTAAACAACCAAAGTTCCAAATATCTTCATTCGACCTTGAAAACCCTCTTCCCTTTTGAACATTTCTAATGAGTGATTAGACCAAAGTAATCTCTAATGAACATTATCGCGCTTTCAGTTTCACATGAAATCGCCAGCAGATAGTATGACGCTCGTACAACCCTCTCGAACTCCAAACTCTAAAACGCAGGTTTTTCCATGCCATGATCAAAAACCACAAACCTTCGAATGTATTTACCATCATTGCAATCTATTCGATAATCATCACCCGTACTTTTCCTATTCATCGTAAGAGGATACTCCATGTCTACAAAACTACTGGCGGATAAGCGTGTCATCATCACAGGAGCATCAACCGGTATCGGAGCCGCTATCGCCCACGAATACGCCCAAGCAGGGGCTCACGTATGGGGAACGGGAGGTAGCGATCCACAAGGACTGCGAAGCACCATCAACGCGTGTAAAAACCTTGGCGTAAACGCCGGTGGAAAATGTTATGATTTATCCAAAGCGCGGCGTACCGTTCAACTGATTCGTGATGGCGTCGACTTTCTAGGTGGACTTGATATTTTAGTCGTTTGCGCGGGCACTCGAGCCTTCAAACCCATTGTCGAAATCACAGATGATGAAGTCGACCTCTTGTTCGAAGTCAATGCCAAAGCCGCCTACATCGCTTCCCGTGAAGCGGCAAAGGTGATGATTCCTCAAAAAAGCGGCACAATTTTGATGATCGGCTCATCTGCTGGCCATCGAGGCAGAGCCGATACGAGTCTCTATTCGGTGACCAAATCCGTGCTTCACCATCTTACGAAATGTCTGGCCCTGGAATTAGGACCTCTGGGGGTTCGCGTGAACTGCCTGGCACCGGGCCTGGTTGCAAGCCCTCGCGTAAAAGCGAGGCTCGATGCAAAACCCGAATATTTCCAGTCCAGGCTGGAGGGCATACCACTCCATCAACTCGGTACGGTCGAAAATATGGCGGCCACTGCTCTGTTTATGGTCTCTCCTGAAAATGCATTCATGAATGGCTCGATAGTGCTTTCAGATGGCGGCGTCACTGCAGGGTAGAAACCATGCACGATGCGATGATGAGATTTTCAAGAAAGAAGTTATCTGTTCTTATAGCTCTAGTCTGCGTCTTTACCTTCTATCCACATGAAAATATAGCCGAAGGCTCAGAAACTCTCGTTACTCACCAAACACTCACCGCCTTAGTATCAAGCAGAACGAAGTGGTTGTTGACCGCACCTGCCGAAAAAGGTTCTTCAAAGACAAAAACTATCCTTCTGGCCTTTACAATGGATGGCGATTTTCATCCCATCACCTTCAAGAAATCAGGCGGACTGTTTCGTGTGCATGTGCAAGACCACCCCACTCCCTCCGACTTGGCTGCAAATGTCCCACCCACGCAATTGTCCGACGGGAGCTTTGTCGGCGCAGGAAAAAGTGGAATGTTCATCAATGTCGACACTATCGAACGGCGTTGGTTGTTCGTCTGGCCAAGCATCCGCCCTTCAACCCTATCGAAACCCGTCGTATTGGATAGAGATAATGTGGCAATGGTCGGCTTCGATGGGTCCTTGCTTTTATTCCAAAAAAAAGAGGGCAAATGGCTCCAAACTCAACTCATTAAAGCGAAAACGGCAAGAGCATTGCCAGACGCTGTCTTAACAACAGCGGATCTGGACGGAGATGGAAGAAAAGAACTGATCGTGCCCGCTGTACCATCCAGACTTTATAGACACGCCGTACTCGGCGATGACATCGAGCCAACAGAAATCCACGCATACCGCTTCAACCAAAAATCTCTCCAACTCATGGCCAAATACACCGCAGGCAAGAATGGTGTTTTCGAAGCCATTGGGACCCTAGTCTCGGACTTGGACAAAGACGGGAAACAGGAAATTCTAGTCACTAAAAGTGACTACGACCGTGGAGCGACTCATCTGGTTTTAGGCATGAGGAATAACAAACTTACGCTAAAAGCCCGAGGTGAGGCTATCGGACAGGGAAATCGCTGGTCGCATCTATTGGGCGCATTCAATATCGACGGCAGTGCTCCGAAAGTTCTGGCCGTCGAAAAGCCACATTTGGCAGGCTTCTTGCTGGCACTGCGGCTTAGTGGAAAACGACTCCGCGAACGAGCTCGCATGGCTGGTTTCACCACGCATTCGGTTGGTTCACGTAACCTTTGGGAATTCACTTTGCTAAGACGTCGAGGAGTTTCGGAAGTTGTGATGCAAGAAGTCGGCCGGCAGCATTTGAGCGGACTAGCGCTCTTCGGAAATCGCTGGCATTTCAGATGGACGAGGTCTATCCCCTCACCCGTTCGTTCCAACATACTCACCGCAGATTTCAATCAAGACGCGAAAGACGACATCGCTTTCGTCGATCAATCCGGCCTCGTGCACATTTATTTATCCAAGTAAATCCTCATCGATTCAATTTGGAAACGGCGCTCGATTCGAAAATGCGACATTCTCTCATTTTCAAAACAATCAATATTGTCGGAATGACATACGGTACGCTACTAATTCTTCCGAATGTTGAAGAAAGCTTCGCGTCCAGGATAAACAGCCGCATCTCCCAACTCTTCGTTGATCCGAAGCAGTTGATTGTATTTTGCTAGCCGATCCGAGCGACTGGCGGAACCCGTTTTTATCTGGCCCGCGTTAGCGGCAATCGCCAAATCTGCAATTGTCGTATCCTCGGTCTCGCCCGAACGATGGGAAACTACGGATGTATAACCAGCTCGCGTCGCCATCTGGATAGTCTCGAAAGTCTCCGTCAAAGTACCAATCTGGTTCATTTTAACCAGGATGCTGTTGGCTACTCCCTCAGCAATACCCTTAGAGAGTATCTCTGCATTCGTGACGAAAACATCATCGCCCACAAGCTGCACTCTATCGCCTATTGCTTCGGTCAAGGCAGCCCACCCCTGCCAGTCATCTTCGGCGCAACCATCTTCAATAGAGATAATTGGATATTGACGTACCCAGTTCTCATAGAGCGCGACCATTTGCTCAGGCGTTTTCTGGCTTTTGTCCGACCAGCGGAACACATATTTCCCCTTTTCAAAAAGCTCGCTAGATGCCGGATCGAGAGCGATGAGCACATCGTTTTCCGGTTGATAGCCTGCCTGCACGATGGCTTCGAGAATCGTTTCAACGGCTTCCTCGTTATCCCGCAAATCAGGGGCGAAACCGCCCTCATCCCCAACGGCCGTGCTGTACCCCCGGTCTTTCAGAACCACTTTCAATCGGTGGAAAATCTCAACGCCCATTCTTAAAGCATCTGGAAAATTCTTTGTGCCGACAGGCATGATCATGAATTCCTGAAAATCCACGCAGTTATCCGAGTGCGCGCCACCGTTTAGGATGTTCATCATAGGAACCGGAAGGGTATGGGTACCCGACCCGCCGAGATAGCGATAAAGAGGGAGGCCATGCGCGTCAGCAGCCGCCTTCGCCACCGCCATGGAAATCCCCAGAATCGCATTTGCCCCTACGCGGCCTTTGTTTTCAGTGCCGTCAATCTTACACAGAAGGGCATCAATGCCCTTTTGGTCGGCTGCATCCATTCCGAGCAATTCGGTTGCCAGTGTCTTGTTCACGTGATTCACCGCTTTGGTTACGCCCTTGCCAAGGTAGTAAGCATTTCTTCCATCGCGTAACTCGACCGCCTCGAGCTTTCCCGTGCTTGCGCCACTGGGAACTGCCGCTCTCCCGAAACCACCCCCTGCCAAGTAAACATCCACCTCAACAGTCGGATTCCCCCGCGAATCCAGAATTTCACGCCCAACGATTTGTTCTATGCTCGTCATGTCGTCTCCCGAAATTTGAAACTACTTCCATACCCGCTCCTTTAAGGTCGCCTAGGGTAGCCCATCTTAAACGAAGGATAAAAGTCGAGAAGCAACTCATACACCCTCATTTCATTGATCTTTGAAACGTCGAATGATATCGCAATAGAAACTCTGCTTGTCTACAAATTTCAAGAAGGAATGTTAAGTGATGCCAATGACTGGTGTGCGTGTATTAGACTTGAGCCGCCTGCTTCCCGGCGGGCAATGCACTTTGATGCTCGCCGATATGGGAGCGGATGTCATTAAAATAGAAGAACCGCTGCGCGGCGACTATATCCGCCTCGCATCCCCTTTTGATGAACATGGCGTATCCCCACTTCACCTCTGCTATAACCGCAATAAACGCTCCTTAGCATTAGATCTTAAGAATGAAAGCGGTATATCCACATTCCTCAGGCTGGTGAAAGATACAGACGTACTCGTCGATAGCTTCAGACCGGGGGTGATGGAGCGCCTGGGCATTGGCTATCAAAGACTCAAAAAAGGGAACCCAGCCCTTGTCCATTGCTCTATCACCGGATATGGACAAGATGGTCCTCTGGCTCGAATTCCGGGACATGATTTGAACTTCCAGGCTCTAGGTGGCGTCGTAGAACTTACTGGAGCCGCAGGAGGCCCACCGTACGTGCCCGGGGTGCTCATCGGGGATGTGGGGGCCGGAATGTGGGCGGCTTTCGCAATACTCGCGGCTTTACGTCTTGCCGACCGAACAGGCGTTGGACAATTTATCGACATGTCCATGCTCGATGCTGTGATGAGTTTTTTATCCATCCACGGCCAAACATATCTCTCGTCAGGACAATGCCCAGGACGTGAAGAAATGCGACACAATGGCCGAAGACCATGTTACCGCCTCTATCCTACCAAAGACGGCCGGATGCTTTCTGTCGCATGCTCGGAGCCGAAATTTTGGATAAATTTATGCAAATTGATCGGGCATGATGATTTTTACGATGACTATAGCGCTAGCGGTGAGCGCCGCATAGAGGTGATTCAAGCACTCAATAATACTTTCCGAACAAAAACTCTCAATGAGTGGATCACTTTTTTTGATGGTGCGGATGTGTGTGTGAGCCCGGCGCTTAACATGCTCGAAAGTTTCGGACACGCACAGGTTCAATCGGGTGGGTTCGTGAGAGAATACCAACATCCCGTCAAAGGGACTTATCCCGGCACGCGGCCAGCGCCAAAATTTTCGGATTTGCCTATACGGGACTCTTTCCCTCCACCCCGATTGGGGGAGCATTCTGTTGAAATATTAAAAGAATATGGGTTCCAAGATAAAGAAATCAAAAATTTCATGGCATCCGGAGCTTCCCACCGCGGTGCTGACCCTGTGGGTGAAACCATCAGCGAATAAAGCTACTTCAATTTAGAACCCATTAAATGGAGTATGATTGGTGATCTATCCGGTAGGATTACAGTAAATTGGGCCAAAATAGTTTAACGATAAGAATCACTCTTTATTCCATATTGGTGCGTTCTTCTAATTTTTCCAACTCGGCTTCGAAATCTTTGAGGGTCTTGAACGAACGATAGACTGATGCAAAACGCACATAGGCTACCTCATCTACATCCCTCAACTCTCCCATGAGCTTTTCCCCAATAGCCTCTGTGGATATCTCTTTCTCGCCACTATCAAGTATATAGCGTTCTATTCGGTCGACAATCGCTTCTTGATCCTCGGCAGAAACAGGCCTTTTCTCCAGCGCCTTCTTGATCCCTATGCTTATTTTGTCGCGAAGATAATCTACACGTGTGCCATCTTTCTTAATTATAAGTGGCCAGGAGACTTCCGCCCTCTCATAAGTCGTAAAACGGTGAGCGCATTTCTCGCACTCACGTCTTCTGCGAATTGAGTTGCCTTCCTTGGTCGTCCGGCTGTCGACCACTTTACTCTCAGAGTGACTACATATCGGACATTTCATAAGAATCCGGCCCGTGCAGTAGAATCATTAAGACGTCGGTTGGAACGCATCCTCAATATCAGAAATCTTATCCAACCGGCGGGAATGACGCCCGCCTTCAAATTCTGTTTCCAACCAAATGGCTACAATTCTTTCTGCCTCCTCTAGGCTCACCACCCGACCACCTAGAGCCAAGACATTGGCATCATTGTGCAAGCGGCTCATTCGCGCGGCCCACTCATTGTGGCAGGCTACGGCGCGAACACCCGGAAATTTATTCGCCACAATGACCATTCCCGCGGCCGACCCACAACAGAAAATTCCCCGTTCGGAGTTGCCTTCGCTCACTGAACGAGCGGCGAGTTCGGCATAATCCGGGTAATCACAAGATTCATCCGAGTTCGTCCCGAAATCAAGATATGGAATCGCTCTATCATCAAGCATTTGTTTGACTGCTTCCTTGAGTGCATACCCTCCATGATCAGCGGCAAGAGCGATACGCTTCATCGGGAATCTCCGGGCGATGTGTGTTGGAGGGATACAACCACTCAAAACCTAGGCTGTAGCAAACCATAAGTCAAGCAATCACTATTCACTCCTATGCTCCCAAAGTCTTTGAAATCACGTGGCAAGAGAACCTAAATTGCACCCATTGCAAACGACACCAATCTATTTGGCTCGTGTAAACACATTTTTACCCAACAAAAGGCATCAATATGGTTTCAATTCTGTGCCAGAAATTGATTTGCCCATTAGGAGCCTTGATGCCTCCTGCGCTGTTTTCTTGAATTCATTCTCTGCGGCCAACCTTTCTCCTTTTTCCTGTAAACACCGTGCCTCGATTAAATGCAGTGCCAAACGTACCCAAGAATCCTGACCATCTGCTGACACGGTCATGGCGGATACCTGCTCCAAGCTTTTATCGACTTTCTCGATTTGACCTGCTTCGAGCATCAACGCTGCGTGTAGCACATGATGGTGGATATCTTTCTCCCTGCGCTTTCCCGCAGATTGGACATTTGCAGCGGCTTTTTTAATCGCGCTTTGTGACTCCAGAGGACCGACAGCTAACGCTAACCTTTGTAAAAACTCCAAACCACCCAAAGCCTGATAGCCATTTTCCCAAGTACGTAAAGCTCGCCGTTCACGACCTGCTGCCAATTGCGCATCGCCCAACAAAAGGTGTACTTTTTTCTCCTTGGCTAGATGGCGCCGAGCTTGTTCTAAAAAAGTAATGGCCGCCTCTGGGTCAGAATTATTAAATTTAGCTTCTCCTACAGATAGATATGCGCGCCCAGCTATTTGGTTATCCGCCTGCCGATCCATATCGGACACGCCCGATTGTGAGAGTTTCTCACAAATATTGACAGCAGCCTTGATGCGGCCATTTTCCAAATACATATCCCTGAGTTTTCGCAACAACAAAGGGCTCGCACCTTTCCCTGTAATGTTTTGCGCAAGTAACTCAAGAGCCTCTTTCGCTTGACCGGATTGATCTAAAGTTTCCGACAGACGGATAATGGAATCAGGTGAGTTGTTCGTGACAGCACGAAGGCGCTCATTCCATTGAATAGCATCATTGGGATTGCCAGAATCTATAGCTAAATCTGCGGCTAGCCTCAAAGCGGGTATAAAGTATGGATCATCCTTGAGGGCGCGGCTAAGTTCTCTTCGCGCACGCCTTCTTTTCCCTTGAATTCCAAAGCTTTGGGCCCTGACGAATCGTTCTTGGGCACGATGCAAACGTTTTTGTTTCTTTGCAATCTTCTGACGTGAAAACCAACCAAGAGCAGCCTCCCCCCATCCTAGAACAGAGGCAAAAAACGAACCAATGAGAGCCGCTCCAAAAACCACTAGAGCTAATGGTACTCGCACAGACCAGGCATCCGTGAGACGCAGTTCTATGATTTCTCGATTGTAGTGAAGAAAATAGACAGCAGCCACAACTGGAGCTGTAAGGATTAAGAGAGTCCGAATTTTCATTCGCAACTCACAGCCCGGTATTTAACTCCCGCCGCGCCTTTCAATTGCATTTTGAGCCGCCACTGTATAACGGGCATAGGGAATCGCTTCCAGGCGGGAATAGGGAATCGGCTCATCCGACTCCTCACAAATACCATAAAGTCCTTCTTCTATCCTCTGGAATGCTGCTTCCACTTCCCGCAGACGCTCCCGCTCCCTTTCTCCTAAATCCATTAAAACCTGACGAGAATAGGTGTCGGCAGCCATGTCCGCAATATCTTGAGTCCCATCATCACCGATTTCTTTGGTGTGTATCTTACTTTTCTCAACATCCCCAAGTATTTCGCGGCGCACTGCATTCAATCTTTCTGCTAAATCTCTTAGCTGTTTTTTAGTCAAATGCTTCACTCTGAACCTCAACTTTCACACTGATGATCTAAGCACTAGGTACTATTGGTTTGATGACGGATGCGTGCGACCATAAATCTTCTAGTCGGTAAAAATCTCGGCTCTTTTCATTGAATATGTGGACAAGAAAATCACCACAATCCATCAACACCCAATTTCCTTCAGTTAACCCTTCTGTCAATAACACAGTATCCCCAATTCTCTTGAGTTTCTCCCTAGCCGCCTCACAAAGCGCTTGCACATGTCGGAGGCTCGTTCCATGGCAAATCAAAAATGCATCCACCTCGACGGATAGAGAGCGAAGATCCAAAAGCACTACTTTCATGGCTTTCTTCGCTTCTAATGACTCTTGGAGAGCATGAAGACGATTCTCTAGTTTCTTAATAGGCCTCCATCCTCCTCAATCTTTAGCCTCTAGCGAACAGCTCCCGAATGCCCATATAATCGGCGGCGAATTATAAAGAGTTCGACCTCGCGTGGCAATAAATGCTGTATGGAGGACGACTCTTTTATGCGCTGCCTGATCCGGGTTGCTGAAATGTCAACTTCAGTGATCGGAATAAATTTTATCACCCGCTTCTTATCAGTAGATTTAACTTCTTTTAAGAATCTGTTGATGAAATAACTCGGCTCGATTTCTTGAATCACTCTGAGAAGCATTTCGAAATACTCTGGAGTATTTTGATTTCCTCGCAAAGTAACAGCAAAATTAGTGGCGTTTAAAACCTCTTTTGGCTTGTGCCATGTGCTCAACTCAAGAAACGCATCCGCACCGATGATGAAGAACATATCATTTTTATCAGGGATCTTTCTCGTAAGTTCCTTCAAAGTATCAAGGGTATAAGATGCCCCTCCCCGCTCTACTTCAACGGGATCACATACATATGTGGGATAATTCTCCACAGCAATACGAACCATTTTCAGCCTGTCATCCGCTGAGGCGACTTCATCTTTCGGTTTATGAGGCGGCAAAGCAGACGGAACAAACCTGATTTCATCAAGCATCAGTTCTTTATACACTTCTTCGGCGGACCGGAGGTGCCCATAGTGAATCGGGTTAAATGTCCCGCCTAGAATCCCGATGCGCAATCGCTCTCCTTGGCTGTTACTATTCTTCCTCAATCAAAACGAAATTGTTTCGGTGAATGATCTCATCATAATCCTTGCTTCCGAGAATAGAGGCGATTTCTTTGGTTTGTTTCCCTGCGATTCGAGTAGCATCATCACTCGAATAATTCGCTAGTCCTCGTCCAAATGCCACTCCTTGAGTATCACGTATCTCCACTACATCACCAAAACGAAAATTCCCTCCAACGGATAATACACCACTCGGCAAAAGGCTTTTTCCTCTCTTCAGCATGGCATTTACGGCACCGCTATCGAGTTTAAGCCACCCGCGGGTTTTAGCCGTGGTTCCTATCCAGCCCTTTTTCCCCTTTAAGCGCGCACCATTCGGCACAAAAAGCGTCCCTAACGGTTCACCCATCACGACACGTTCGATAATGTTGGGGTCTCGCCCCTTCACTATGAGTGTGCTAATACCCACTTTATTGAGGATATTAACGGCTTCAACCTTCGTACGCATTCCCCCGTGAGCAAGTGGGTTCGAACTGGTGCCTGCGACTGAGGTAATTTCCTTGGGCAGACCCTCAACACGGGGAATCAAACGCGCCATTTTTGATTGCCTAGGGTCCTCATCATACAAACCCGCCACATCTGACAAGATAATGACGAGACCTGCCTGAACTATTTGGGCTGTCTGGGCGGCCAGTGTGTCGTTGTCCCCAAAACGGATTTCCTCAATGGAAACTGTATCGTTTTCGTTCACTATTGGGAGCACACCTTTGTTAATCAACGCTTGAAAAGTATTACAAGCGTTCAGAAATCGGCTTCTCTCATCTAAATCTGAATGAATGAGCAACACCTGTGCCGTCTCGATGCCTCTCTGTTTGAATGCACGGCCATATGCTTCCATCAAGATGGGCTGTCCAACTGCAGCGGCGGCTTGGCGTTCAGGAACTGCTTTAGGAATTCCTTTAAGACCCAGCCTTTTCACACCAGCCGCAATGGCACCAGATGAAACCATAACGACTTGCCTACCCTCTTCTCTGAGTTTCGCCACTTGGGAGGCAATGCGTCCCAAAACCCTACGGTTCACGCCCAATTCATCAGATGCTGTCAAAACCGAGCTTCCTACCTTGACCACAATGCGCCGACTCTTGAGTACAGGATCATTTCTTCTGCTCATCGTCTCGCTCACTAGTTCCTCGTTTGTATGGTTGGAAAGACATCGTTTTCCCGTTTTCTCTTTTGCCGGAGCAATTCAGAAATTTTGCTCAACAATTCGCCTAAACCAAAACCCGTAATCGCCGAGATTGCATGTACTTCCAAACCTCGCGATTTGATCCCCTCCCTTAGTTCCGCGAAATGACTCCTCGATTCCGTTACATCCATTTTTGTTAAAATCGCCACTCTATATTTCTTCGCCAGCAGAGGAGAGAACGCAGATAACTCGTGGGTCACCGCATCAAAATCTGAGAGCCCACGCTTAGGTGGTAAGGAAGTATCAACCAAGTGCAATAGCAACTCGCAGCGTTCTACATGCCGCAAAAATTCCAGTCCTAAGCCTTTACCCCTACTGGCTCCAGGTATTAATCCAGGGATATCGGCCACCACACATGAACTGTAATTGCTCAAACCCACTACCCCCAGGTTGGGCTGTAGCGTTGTGAACGGGTAATCAGCAATTTTGGGTTTGCTCTCGGTAATTCTCGATATGAGAGTTGATTTTCCGGCATTAGGCATCCCTATCAGCCCGACATCCGCGAGTAATTTCAACTCCAATTCCAGGAGGCGTTCTTCTCCTGCTTTTCCTTTTGTAGTTCTCCTCGGCGCTCGATTTGTTGAACTTTTAAAATGCTCGTTGCCTAGTCCGCCTCTACCTCCTTGCGCGATGATTACTTCGAGGCCATCTCCCGAAAGATCGGCCACAACCTCTCCCGTTTCAGCGTCACGCACAATGGTTCCAAGAGGCACATCAAGCAATAAATTCTCCCCATCAGCCCCATGCTTATTGCTTCCCATACCTGCCTGGCCTTTTTCCGCCCTCAAAAAAGATTGGAACCTAAAGTGCGTTAGCGTGTTTAAAGACGATGTCGCCTTAAGAACCACATGTCCTCCACGCCCACCATTCCCTCCGTCAGGACCGCCTTTCGGGATATACTTTTCCCTTCGGAAGCTGAGACAACCGTCTCCTCCACGGCCAGCCTGCACACGTATTTTTGCGTTATCAACAAACATGGTAGGGGCGGAGCCTGCCCATTAGAGACTACTCCGCTGGAATGACACTGATAATTCGGCGGCCCTTAGCTTTGCGCTCGAATTTCAATTTTCCGCTCGCCTTGGCAAAGAGGGTATGGTCATTGCCTAAACCAACATTTTCACCTGGATGAAAGACAGTGCCGCGTTGCCTGACGAGGATGGTTCCCACATTTACGCTTTCTCCTGCAAAACGCTTAACGCCCAAACGACGCCCGGCGCTATCTCGTCCGTTGGATGAACTTCCACCAGCTTTCTTATGCGCCATATTCTAATCCTTTCATCCTGAAGCGAGGATGTCTGTCACCTCTATTTGAGTATAAGGCTGCCTGTGCCCTCGTTTGGTCCGAACTTTTTTGCGGCGTTTGAATCGAAAAGCTACAACTTTTTGTCCACGACCATGGTCACGAATCACCGCTTTTACCTTGGCTCTGCTCAACGCCTCTTTATCTGCAACAACTTCTTCGCCATCTACGATAAGTCGAACATCCTCAAACTCGACGCTTTCTCCAACATTACCGGGCAAACGCTCGACCAAGATTTGATCTCCCGTTTCAATACGTACCTGCTTCCCGCCGGTTTCCACTACAGCATACATTCAAAAAATCTCCTTGAAGCCCAAATTATGCTTTGGTCTTAAAAATCAACCATTTCCCTAACTTTCGGTCATAACGAGGAGGATATCTATCAATCCAGTCCCTAAAAGTCAATTCAAAGTCTGAACAAAATGACTATGTTTTTCATTGTTCTTATTTTCTTTTCTTCTTGATCAAGCTAAATGTTACCCGTTCGGCCCGATACGATATAGTACGCCTGACAGGTAAATATCCCTTTTTTTGTACCGATACTGTAAAACCCTTGAAGACATCTGTTATGCCCACTTTGAATTTTAGACGCAAAGGTGTTTTGCCTTGAAAAACATCATTAATGAAAACATCAGCCTGCGGTGGATTCGACGTGACGATTAGTTGACGATTCTTGAATCCTTTAACCGGGTTCTCAACATTCCTCTCCCACCATTTCCCCATTTGTTTTCCGGTATTGCCACATCCTGACACACCTGGAAGAAGCAAGAAGAAAATAATAAAACCCGTAATAAGCTGTAACGAAGGTTTATGCATATTTCCTCGATTCTATCTTCGAGACATAATCAAAACCCTTTGCAAATAGACATTCTCGAAAACACCAGTACTATACATAACATCAGCTTACACTGAAAACATTATGAGGAAAAACACTTTATTATGGGTTGCATCCGCTTGGTTAGCGGTCCCCTTCTACGCCGGTGGTTCACCCACCTTTTTCCCAGACCATTCCTCAAACATTTGCAATAATTCCGTCTGATCTGAATCTGGTCCAAATTTTTGCACGCCCAGACCATACATCTGCCGAGCTTGATTCAAATAAAACGCCGCCACACCGTATTCGCGTGCCAAATCGCTCCCCATCGAGAGATCTTTGTGCATCAACCCCGTGGAAAACCCACAGGTAAAGTCCCGCGGCAGGAGAAATCGAGGCCATTTGTCTTTTGTAGCGCTATTCATTCCTGAGCCTCCGTTGAAGACCTGAAGCGCCTTTTCCGGATCCAGGCCCAGCTTCGATGCCAAAACCATGGCCTCCATAGATGCAAGCAAGCTCGTGGCTGAGAGAAAATTATTTACACATTTCATTGCATGTCCAGATTCCGGTGTTTCATCGATATGAACAATCGTTTTCCCCAACGTTTCAAAAATAGGCATCGCCGCATCTACAATCTCTTTAGGGCCACCCGGCATGATCGCCAATGTGGCGGCTTCCGCTCCAACTACGCCGCCCGAGACCGGCGCTCCAATTAGGTGCAATCCCTTTTCTTCTACGCGCGAGGCGAGAATACTAGTCCTTATCGGGTAGGAAGAACTCATATCGATAATCAATTTCCCCTTATCCAGGTGTGAGGATAGTCCATCTGATCCATCCACTACTGCGTCAACGACGTCACTATCGGGTAACATTGTAATGACAACATCGGCGCGACTCGCCAAATCGGCCAAGCTCTCAGCCTCTTGCACACCATCAGCCGCAACATCCTTCACATTTTCTGGTCTCGTGTCATAGGCAACCACCGTATAGTCGCCATGCCTCAGATTTTTCGACATGGGTTTTCCCATCTTTCCTATGCCGACGAAACCGATAGTAACGCTTCCTGGCTCTAAAGTTTTCATAATTTCCTCGCTAGCTGGATAAAATTAGTTATCGAAGCCACCATCAATCGTTTAGATGTTTTCATTCGCTCTAATGTTTTTGTCAATCCCCAACTGGAGTGGTAAGCTTGCTGATAATTTCAAGCTTTCCCATCACCCGCCCTTTGTTTATTCATATGCCGTTCAAGGAGATTCGAAATGGCGCCGATTTCGGCGGATGATGTCGTATGTTACCTGGAAGAAAATCCCGGTTTTTTCATAGAACACCCAGACTTACTTCGCCAAAGCGGTCTGCTGACTCAAGATAGCACTTCAGCAAAAGTCCTCAACTTACGGGATAAACTTTTTGACCGCTTAAAAGGCGAAAGAGAGGATTTGATACGACTTCTCGACGAAACGATAGAACTCGTTCGCCAAAATGAGCAGATCGAAAAAGATTTTTTGGCCATTGAACAGCTTTTGTTTGAACAAGCACCCTCGTTAGCGAGCCTTACAAGAATCGCCCAAAACATCGAATCACGCTTTGGAATTGAATACGCGGGTTTCTTACTTCTGGAACCTATCGATGGGATTCCGGTGATTGCGGCTAATCCGGAGGAATCATCCCGCATTCGTCCACTTGCCAAAATTGAGGAAGAACTCGTTCCCATGGAGGGGGGCGTTGTTCTCAAAAGCAAACTAGAAGGAAGCGGAGGCCCACTCTTTCCGGAAACGTTGAGAGAAAATATTCATTCGACCGCCACTGTTCCTCTGGAAATTAATGAGGGAATCATCGGCTTTCTCATCTTGGGCTCAAGAGATCCCGAGCGATACCAAGAAAGGATGGCGACTCACCTCCTCAAGCGTCTTGCAATGCGTTTGGCCCTGGGAATTTCCATCTTCCAGCGATTCAACAATGGAAAAACCGCACAAGCGAATCTATAAAACAAAGCGCTCGATTTGAAACGGCCTCGTGCCCAGCTTATGAATCATCAGGCTGGAACTCCCTGCTCTTTGGACAAAAGTTCCATGACCTCTGAGATGCTGTTGAGATTTTCCAAATTCCTCACCCGCTCGATAAGCAAATCCCCCGTTTCCTTTTCAAGCACCGGGGCCGTCATCACATAGAATCGCTCGATCAACTCATCCCACGTCAACGGATTGCGCGAATCCCCTTTGGGATAATCCTGATGCGCTTCGAAAGCGCCGCGATCGGTCTCGATTTCGACATGTGCTTGCCATTTATCCGGAAATTCCTTTTCCATTTCGGCATCGCCGCAGCATTCAATTTTCTTGATGATCGAGGAGTAAACCTGGGAGCGAAGGAAATCGTCGGCATATTCATCAAGTCCTGCGGCGCGCCTGAGAATCGCTACAGCCACTGCATATTGAAGGCTGAACTGCGCATCAACGATGTTTTGCGGATTTGTTTTCATGTCATAGGGTTCGATGACCACCATCACGCTCGTCTCTGGAACCCGGACTTTAACTCGTCTAATTTCTTCCGGCTGAATATCATGCGCTTTGCAGACTTCGATTGTAGCGTCGATTGATGCATGGTTATAGCGGCAACAAGCGTAGGGCTTTATGGCGCTCTCGCAGATTTCCCAGTACTCCCCAAAGTGCTCCACAACATACTCGGGCGTATAATCATCGCTATGGCCATGCAAAAATCCCGTTTTGCCGCCCAGGATATCTTCCGGACCCGTATAACCCTCCTGGGCCAGATAGGCGGCGATGATACCGCTATGCGCCGCCCATCCCGGATGAAACCTCTTCGTCCAGGCTCCGTTATCCAGGTATTGCATCGATCCCGCCGCCTGGCTGCCCGAAATGCCCATTGCATTGGAGGTGGCCTCGACAGACAGCCCCAGAAGCTTCGACGCCGTGATCGCCGAGGCGAAAGTGCCGCATGTGCCCGTAGGATGGAACCCGCGCTCATAGTGGCTCGTTGGATTTACGGCATTACCAATGCGGTTGGTCACTTCATACCCTGCCACGATAGCGGCGATTACTCGCTTCGGGTCGGGCTGATGCGCTTCGGCAACGGCTAACGTGCTGGGCATGACGCTGACCGCAGGATGCAGGCTGGAGCGTGTAGTCACATCATCCATTTCCGTAGCGTGGCTCACGCCGCCGTTCACCAACGCGGCATGAGGGGCATCCGTTTTCAAAGCCGAACCTATGATGGAGCATGGTCCGCCACGGGGAGCGCGCTTTTGGGCGAAATTATGAAAAACCCGGGAACTGGCCGCTTCCATCGCCCTCAATGTAACGCCGAGGTGATCGAGCAGGAAATACTTTGCGCGGTCCCTGGCCTCATCGGGCAAAGAATCATATGTAATGGCGTGAACGTGCTCGACGAGCATTCGGCTTATATTCATTCGAACTTCTCCTTCCGCTAAAGTCGGCATGTGAATTTGAGATGTAAGCCCACGACCGGGCAGGCGTTTTTCTCTATCCGGAAATCATACCAGAACCGGCTGAATCCCGCCTCAGCGCAAGAGCGGGAACCCTTCTCCATGCCCTCGGGAAACAGATGCGTTTGTCACAGGGCATGGCTTGCGGATAGAATTTCATCGTTGCTACACTCTCATCATATCGGAGACATCACATGCAATCTTGCGTCTTTTGCAAAATCGTCGCCGGCGAGATCCCTTGCAAAAAAGTGTATGAAGATGACGCATTGTTTGCGTTTGAAGACGTCAACCCTGCGGCGCCCACGCATATTCTGATCATCCCCAAAAAACACATGGAGACGCTCCACGAAATACAGGATGCGGACAAGGAGCTGATTGGCTCGATTTTCGTTGTTGCGAATGAAATCGCCCGTAAACGGGGAATCGCGCAAGAAGGATTCCGTATCGTCGCGAATTGCGGTGAAAACGGGGGCCAGACGGTCTTTCACATTCACTATCACCTCTTGGGCGGACGCCGCATGGAATGGCCGCCGGGCTAGGAGCAGGATTGTGCGTGAAGTTTTCCAGCCGAACTGCACCGTTGAGGAACTCGCAGAGCCTGCCGCGTGACGCCCGATTGAAACCCGCCGGATTATTGATGCCCTCATAGAACCTAAATCACCCGGAATCGCCGCTCCATGGCCCGGTTCCATTTGCTCGCGTGATCATCATCGAACAAAATATCCGGATCCGCAGGCGCCGTATACCAGTCTCCACGCCTCATCTCGTTCTCCAGCTGCCCGGCGCCCCAGCCGGCATAGCCGACTATAATGACAATTTTCTCCGGTCGTTTGCCCCGGGTCATGGCCCGGAGCACCGCATCCACCGGGCTTATCGCCACATTCTCTCCCACGCCATGTATCACGTTGAGTTCATGTTCTGTCGTATGGAGCACGAAGCCGGTGTCGGGCGACACGGGGCCACCATAGTGGATGTTCACCTCGCTCATGTCTCGAGGCGCTTTGATACCAAAACTTCTGAAAAGCGCGGAGAGCGAAATTCTCTGCGCCACACGGTTCACTATCAGCCCGAAAGCCCCATTTTCATTGTGTTCCACCAGCAAAATGACGCTCTGGCGAAACCTCCCGTCCGGCATACCCGGCCGCGCGACCAGCAGCTCACCTTGGTGGGAGCCGAGCAGCGGAAGGTATGCCCCTTCCGGGTTCTTGTCCTGCTCCTGGGCGGAAGCAGAGACTGCCAGGGACAACACCATCGCAGCGAGAAGGATGCGTTTCATTCTAGGCCACCCAGCCGCCGCCGTAGAGCACGTCGCCGGAATAGAAAACGGCCGCCTGCCCCGGCGCAACGGCGCCCAGATACGCGGGGTCATGGGGCCTGATCTCGACCGTCCCGTCGTCTTTTGGGGTCACGTCGCAGGCGGCGGCGCGGCCCCGGTGCCGCACCTGCACCTGCAAATCTGCGGATTCGGGGGGAATCGACCAGCGCACGTCCCGGGCGAAGAAAACCTCGCGCGCCAGCGCCTCGCGCTCACCCACCACGACGGTGGCCGAATCAGGTTCGAGTTCCACCACGTAGCGCGGCGGGCCGCCCCCCAGATCGAGGCCCCGCCTTTGCCCCACGGTGAAGTTGGTCACCCCCCCGTGCCTGCCGAGCACGTTTCCCTCCAGGTCCACGATGTCGCCCGGCCTGTCGATGCCCGGTTTCTCGGCCTTTAAGAATGCGCGGTAGTCATCCTTCGGCACGAAGCAAATCTCCTGGCTTTCGGGCTTCTCCGCGGTGGGGAGGCCCAGTTTTCTGGCGTATTCCCTCGTTTGCTCCTTGGTGAACTCCCCCAGGGGGAACGCGGTGCGCGCGAGTTGTTCCTGCGTCATGCCGAAAAGGAAATAGGTCTGATCCTTCTCACGGTCCGAACTCCTGGCGACGCTCAGCCTCCCGCCGACCTCCACCCGTCTGGCGTAATGGCCCGTGGCGAGCAACTCCGCGCCGAACGCCATCGCGCGCTCGGCGAGATAGTCGAACTTCACCACCTGGTTGCACTTGACGCAGGGCACGGGCGTTCTGCCGTTTTCATACTCGTTTACGAAGTCCTCGATCACGCTCTCCCTGAAGGATTCGCGCACGTCCATCACGTAGAAGGGGATGTCGAGCCGGGCCGCCACGGCGCGCGCATCGGCCAGATCGCGCGGCGCGCAACAGCCCCGGTGGAACGATTCCTGCGCGGGCCTGTCCGCCAGGCGAAGCCCCACGCCGATGGTCTCATACCCCCCCTCCACCATGAGGGCTGCGGCCACCGAAGAGTCCACCCCGCCGCTCATCGCCACCACCACGCGCTTCGCCATTGCCGCCTCCAGAGGATGCCATCCAAAGTCCGGCCACGTTATACACCACCCGCTGAACCCGAAGCCACAAGGCGCGGGAAGGCGGGCGGCGGCCCACCGGGAGGGCGCGCCCCGAAATCGCGCAAATGCGGGCAAATGCGGGGGCTGAAAAAAAAATTTTAATTCGATACATTTCGATAATTATCTAATGTGTTACTTTAATATTGTCCGGCAAATAGTTAAATTACAGTAAAATATACCGATCATTCGATCCGCAGATATTTTCGGAAATTTACCGATATTTACCGAAATTTTCGGGAATTCAAAAACCGGAAGAATACCCGCGCTCAGGGAAGGTTTCACCCCTCCGTCTGCGTCCACGCGGCTCCAGAAGATTTGCTGACTCATCGGGTTCGCCTTGATGAAACGGCTGCGAGGAATTTGATAAACCATCCTCATCACCCACAGGAATGCGGTTTCGTGGAACCCGGTATTACCGCCCGGTTCGCCTCGATGAAAATGGCTGCGAGACACTCGATCTCTCCACCGGGTTCGCCCCTGTGAAAACGGCTGCAAAAAATACGGTTGCCCCGCCGGGTCCGCCCTCGTGAAAACGGCTACGGGAAATTCGATCCCTTCACCGGGCATGCCCTTATGAAATTCACGGGAGAAGTCCCGGCGGCCATCCCCTCTTCGGGCGGGGCTGAAGGGGGGATATCCCGCTCCCGCAGTCTAGGGAACCACGGGAGAAGTTGAACAGCGACAAATGCGGGCAAATGCGTCGTTCCCGCCGATTGATTTCGCCGGACTGACGACACGGCGAGTGAATCCGCTTGCATGGACAAGCCGCGTCCTGTCCGGCCCCCGCGTCCGGCCCGGCGACGGAAAAACCCGAGAGCGGACAACCACGCGGGGCCAAACCCGACCGATGAGGAGTTCTTGAAAAACTCCAGGTCGGGGCATCGCTTCCCCCCCCTCGTCGGGGGGCTTTTTTTACCCCCCTGACAAGGGGCTGTTGAAAAAGTCCTCCCGAAGAACGGAGGGAATCCCGAGCATCGAATTGTTTACCGTAGGGACAGGCCTCCGTGCCTGTCCTGACGAAGGACAACCATGGAGGGCAGGACAGGCACGGAGGCCAGGACAACCCTTTTGGGTTGTCCTGCTACAAAACCATCGTACCCCCACCGCTTGAGACGACTTTTTCAACAGACCCCTCAAGGGGGGAGTGATTCTCTTCTCTCTCGTCGGTTGGCAATGAGTACTAAGGAGAAGTCCGTAGCCGCGTCGGCGGTAGTTAATTTCGACCGAGTATGACTTTTTCAACAACCCCTCATCAGTCGCGCTTGACCCTCGATACGGCCCTGACGGGCCTGCTCGGGATGAGGAAGTTTTATGTCTTCCGCACCCTGGGCAACCGCCATATCACTCTCGCCCCGAGCAGCCGCCCCCTCGACTTCGCTCGGGGCAGGCTCCGCCGTTCCCCGCCACCCCTCACCCTGAGTAGCGGCGAAGCCGCGTATCGAAGGGCCTGTCCCGAGCCTGTCGAAAGGCCAGCCCGAGCGGGTCGATGGGGTGGACGCTCCCCCCTGAGGGGTTTCTTGAAAAAGGCCCGATGAACGAGGGTTCGATGCAACCAACGAGAAAAAAGAAGAAAGCCTGTAGGGGCCGTTCGCGAACGGCGCCTACGCCGGCCTCGACCCGTAGATCGTCGTCATTCCGGCAATCCTGGCATTGCAGGGTTTTTCAACAGCCCCGATTGAACCCCTTGGGGGACTTTTTCAACAGACCCCTCAAGGGAGGCTGGGGGTCGAACGCGACCGGGGAGGGGGCTTGCCCTCTATGGCGCCAGCAACCGAGCTCCGAATCGAACCCTTTCGCACCGGTATGGCGTCAAGACGAGCGGAGGCAAACTGGCGGACCTCTTCCGATGCGCTGGAGTCCTGGAACTACGGACAGGCGGTCCGCAGACGGCGCCGGCCGGGAGAACGACCCGGCTGAATACGCCGGAACACCCCCCAGGCCGTTCGGTCCCCCGCCTCTTTCTTGCGTCACGCCATGGGTATCATATATCGCCGCATGAGCCTGTGGATGGTCATCCGGAAGAGCTGGTCGGTGATGAGGCCGAACGAGCCCAGCATCAGGAACCCGACGAACATCTCGGCGGGCGCGATGATGTTCGTGCTCTGCATGATGAGGAAGCCGATGCCCTGGTCGGCGGCCAGCATCTCCGCGGCCACGACGCCCATGAAGGAAAACCCCAGCGCGAGCCTGAGCCCGGTGAGGACGTGGGGCCAGGCCGAAGGCAGGACGACCCGCACGAAGATGTCGCGCTTGTGCGCGCCCAGGCAGAGGGCGGCCCGGACCCTGATCTGGGGGGTGGAGGCGACGCCTGCCGCGGTGTTGAACAGCACCGCGATCCCCGAGGCGTAGGAGATGATGAAGTATTTTCCGATCTCGCCGATGCCGAAGATCGAGACGACCAGCGGGATGAGGGCCACCGGCGGGATGTTCCGGCAGAACTCGAGCGGCGGCTCGATGAGGTCCCGCGCCAGTCGAATCGCCCCGGTCGCCACGCCGACCACGATCCCGATGACGCAGCCCAGGGCGTAGCCCAGGACGATGCGCCGCAGGCTCGCTCCGAGGTGGGCGAACAGCTCGGTGTTCCAGATCATCTCGCCGAGTTTCCCGGCCACCGAGACGGGAGAGGGAACGATCGCCTCCTCGAAGAAGGTCCCGCTCGACGTCCACCAGACCCCTGTGAACACCAGGATCGAAACCGACAGCCTCGCCAGTTTGCCCGCATTCATTCTTTCCCGTCTCCCGTCCCGTATCAGTCGAACGCGGCCGTCTGCAGCATGTAGCGCCGCATGAGCCTGCCGATGGTGAACTGGAAGGCGCGATCCGTCACGAGACCGATCAGGCCCAGCAGGAACAGCCCCGAGAACATCTGCTCGGGCAGCAGCATGTTCCGGCTTTGCATGATGAGGTAGCCCACGCCGGACTCGGCCGCGATCATCTCGGCGGCCACCACCCCCATGAACGCGAAGCCGAGCGCGACCCTGAGGCCTGTGAGGATGAACGGCCAGGCCGAGGGCAGCACCACGCGCGCGAAGATGTCCCAACGCCCCGCGCCCAGGCACATGGCCGCGCGGACGCGAATCTGGGGCGTCGACGCCACCCCCGCCGCGGTGTTGAAGACGACCGGAATGATGGTCGAATAGATGATGACGAAATACTTGCTGGGCTCCTCCAGGCCGAAGGCGTTCACCGCCAGCGGGATGATGGCGACCGGCGTGATGTTGCGCACGAACTGGAGGGGCGGCTCCAGCATGTCTTCGGCGATCCGGATCCGCGCGACGGCGACCCCCGTGAGAATCCCCAGGACGGAGCCGAGCGCGTAACCGACGATCACGCGCCGGAGGCTGGCCCAGGCGTGAAAGAGTATCTCGCCGTCCGCCGTCATCTCCCAGAGGTGCACGGCGACCTTGTGCGGCGCGGGCACCAGGATCGGGTTGAAGAGGGTGCCGCTGCTCAGCCACCACAGGGAGAGCGCAGCGGCGACCGAGAGCGTTCTCCAGAATACCGTCCGGCGGTTCACCGGGCGCGCATCCTCTGTACTTCTTCGTCGATGAGCGTCTCGACCCGGCTGTACATGGCGGCGAAATCGGGATTCGACGGGGAGCGGGGTTCTGCCAGGTCGAGCTGGAAGACCTCCTTGATCCCCGCCTTGGGGCCTGCCGTCATCACCGCCAGGTGGGTGCTCAGCAGGAGCGCCTCGAAGATGTCGTGGGTGATGTAGAAAATGGTCTTGCCCGTCTCGGACCAGATTTTACGGAATTCGACCTGGAGGTGTTTCTTCGTTATCGCGTCCAGCGCCGCGAACGGCTCGTCCATGAGGAGGATGTCCGGGTCGTTCGCCAGCGCGCGGGCGATCTGGATGCGCTGCTTCATCCCCCCCGAGAGCTCGAAGGGGAATTTCCCGGCGTCGGCGTCGAGGCCGACGAGCCGAAGGTACGTGTCGGCGCGCTCCTTGCGCTCCCCGGCGCCGAGGCGGGCCATCTTCGGGCCGAACTCCACGTTTTCGCGCGCGTTCATCCAGGGGAAAAGAGCGTTGCTCACGTCCTGGAAGATGACCGTCCTGTCCGTTCCGGGTCCGGCGACGGGCTTGTCGTCGAGGGAAGCGCCTCCCGTCGTGGCCCCCTCGAAGCCGGCGACGATGTTGAGGAGGGTGGATTTGCCGCACCCGCTCGGTCCGAGGAGGGTGAAGAAAGACCCCCGCTCCACAGTCAGGGTGACGTCCCGCAACACCTCCGCGACGCCCCCGTCGGCGCGGGTGAAATCCTTCCCCACGCCCTCCAGGCGTAAGACCCGCCAGCTCACTCCGCCTCCTCGTCCCCGCCCCCGGCCGCCGCTCGGCCGGCCGGAAGCGGGGGAAACAGCGCTGTTGAAAAAATCCTTTTGAGGGGGCTCGACCCCTCTCTCCTCGGGCCTGTTGAAAAAGTCCCCTGAGGGAGCGCATTGAATTTCACTCCCCCCTTGAGGGGGCTGTTGAAAAACCCGGAGAGAGGAAATTTGTTAGTGTAGGGGACGCATATATGCGTCCCTGGTTTTTTGCCGCCCGTCATGGGCCGCATGTATGCGGCCCCTACAAAAACCGCCCCTCCCCCGTGGGTTTTCAAATTCACTCCCATTCAAGGGCTGCTGAAAATACCTTCTCCAAAGGAGCAACCCCCCTACCCCCCCTTGACAGGGGGGCAAGAAAAACCAAGACCCCCCACCGGCGGCGGGGTGTCGCCTTTTTTTACCCCCCTGTCAAGGGGGGGTAGGGGGGGTTGGTTTTCAAGCCGTCGAATCCTCCCGCATCGGTAGGCTCCGGCGCCTACTTGATGAGCTTGGGGCTCACCGACTTCAGGCCCCTCGCGTCGAAGAGCTTGCCCCAGTCCACCTTGGCCTTGGACTTGCCCTTCGAGATCATGAAGTTGTTGAGGGAGTCCATGTCCTTCCGGAATTGCGCCGTATAAGACACGTCCATGTTCATGACCGCGATCATCCGCTTGGCCTTGTCCGCGGGGACCTTGAACTCCTTGCCCACGATCTTCGACGCTTCGTCGAGGTTCTTCGCGGAGAATTCGGCGCCCTGCATCGTCCCCTTGATCAGGGCCGTCACGGCGTCGAAGTCGTTGTCGATGAGGTCCTTACGGGCGGACGTGACCATGTACTCGGTGAAGAAGCCCTTGCCCGTGCTCAGGATGTGCACCTTTTTCGCGCCCGAAACCTCGACCGACCGCCAGCCGAAGGGCTGCCAGATGGTGAAGCCGTCCAGGTCGCCCCCATCGAGGGCGACGACCATCTCGGCCGGCTTGACGTTCTTGTACTTCACGTCGGAGAGCTTGACGCCGTTCGCATCGAGATACTTGGCCGCGAAGAACTCCGACGTCGTCCCCAGCCACACGCCCATCGTCTTGCCGATGAAATCCTTGGCGCTCTTGATCCCTTTTTTGGCGACCACCACCGAAAGCTCGGTGTAGTGCGCGGAGGGGTGGACCCCGACGATCTTGCCCTTCGTCTGGAGCCAGGTGCGCACGGCGGGCCAGTCGCCCGTGTTCACGAAGTCCCCCCGTCCCGCGATGAACGACTGCGCGGCGACGCCGCCCGAGGTGAAGTGCTTGAGTTTCACGTTGAGTCCCAGCTTCTTGTAGAACCCCTTGTGGACCGCCGCCACTATCGGAGCGAACTGAGGCGTGGAGCCGATGAGATAGGTGTACGAGGACTTCTTGGGCGCCGCCTCTGCCGGAACGGCCGCAACCAGGGCGAACGCTACCAGTAGAATCAGCACGAATCCGAACATCCTGTTTGCCGTGTGACGCATAGCTCAACCTCCCTGTTGTGATTGCCTCGAAAAGCGAACTTCTTCAGGAACTTCCCCAAACGTCCGGGTGAAACCCGGGTTCCCCTTCTGGGAACAGCAACCCCCCCTACCCCCCCTTATCAGGGGGGCAAGAAGAATCAAAACCCTCTCGGCCCGGCGAGGGCGCATCGCCTTTTCATGCCCCCCTGTCAAGGGGGGGTTGCTGTTCCAGCCGGGAGGAGCGTTCCCTCTGCCCCCCTGAAAAGGGGTCTTTTTCACAACCCCGGCTATCCGCCGCCTCTCTCCTCCCGCGGCTCAGAGCGTGACCGTGCTGTGGCGCTGCTCTTCGATCTTCCGCTTGATGTGGGGGAGAATCTCCTCCCTCGGCCTGCCGCAAACGTCGAGCACCAGGCTCGCATAGACCTTCGTGGTGTGGTAGAGGTCCTCCAGGCTCACGTGCTCGCCGATGTTCGGGTCCCACCCCGGCACGCCCGAGCGCGTCCGGCCCGAGGGTCCGTAGTTGAGGGCGGGAATGCCGTAGCGCGTGATGTGGGAGGCGTCCGAAATCCAGCCCTCGGTCACCGTTTCCGGGTCCTGTCCGTGCACCGACTTGTGGGCGCGCTTGATGGCGCCGTAGATGTATTCGTCATCTTCGATCTCGGCCCCCGGGTTGGACATGTACATCTCGAGGTCCACCTTGAGGTCGGGGTCTCCCGCCACGATCTCCTCGATGATGTCCTGTATCTCGCGCTTGATCTCCAGGGGGTGCTGCCGGGGCAGGAGGCGCGTATCCAGGTAGAGGTTGCAGAAAACGGGGGTGCGGCTGCACCGCCAGGGCCAGCCGCCCTCGATGGCCGCGATGTTCACGTTGGCGTTCGAGTTGCCGTAGGGATGCGCTTCGCGGTACTTGGGCGCCCAGCGCTCCAGGGCGTCGAGGATTTTCTTCATCTTCAGGATGGCGTTGACCGCGTTGTGCGCGTAGGTCGTGTGGGCCGGCGTCCCGTAGACGGTGATCTTGTGGTAGACGTAGCCCATGTGGCCGAGGACCACCCGCATCTCGGACGGCTCGCCGATGACCGCCATGTCGGCGCTGCCGCCGTGGGTGGCCAGATAGCAGGCCCCGCAGCCGCCGCCCCGGTAGTGCTTGCCCTGGTACTGGTCGATCGCGCCCATCTCGATCTCGCCGCCCACCGCCCCGACGGTGACGTTCCCCTTGAGCTTGACGCCCGCGTCCTGGATGGCGTTCAGCGCCTCGACGTAGCAGGCGATAGCGCCCTTCATGTTGTAGATGCCCAGGCCGTATATCCACTCCTCGCCCGTGGCGGGGTCCGTCTCGCTCCAGGCGCTGGGCTGGTAGGCGGGGAGCTTGGGCAGGCCGGGCTCCTTGCCCGAGTAGGAGGTGTCGATATGTCCGCAGAAGAGGAACTCGATGCCGGTGCCGTCGCCGTTCAGGGTGCCCAGCGCGTTGAACCTGTCCGTCTCGAACTCCTGGAGGCGCGAGGCGAGCCCGATGGACTCGTAGCGCTCGCCGAGGAAGCGGGCGATCTCCGCCTCCTCCCCCGTGGGGCTCCAGATGTCGACCAGGTCCATTCCCAGCTTCTTGAGACGCCCCTTGTCGATCGCCGCCCAGACCTTTTCCAGATGTTCGGTCATGCCCGCCGCCTGTTCCATGTATCCACTCCCTCTCCTGGCCGGGCCGGAGCCCGGCGAACACGGACCGCGAAGAGATCACGGGGAACCGGGGGCTGTATCGCATGAAGCGGAAGCGACGTGAAAAATCGCGGTCCCGCCCCGATTCCGCATCGCCCGCCCGCGATCTCGAGCGCACTTTATTTTCTGTATGTAATTGACACTAGCATAATATATGCGCGGGTTAAACCACGCACGAGGCGCCTTCTCCTCCCGAAACTCCGGCTCGGGGGGTGATGGATTGCCGTTTCGCTTGGGATTGACCTTCGCCTTTGTTCGTCATTCCGGCGAAAGCCGGAATCCATTTTCGCCTTTGTCTTTGCCTTTTTGCCCGGACATCCTCTTTCCCGACCGGGGAAGATACGGACGCCGCGATATATATCCGCCTCATCCGTTCCGGATTCGGCGCGGCGCTCCTTTCCGCGAGTCGGGATCAAATGCGGAAACGAAAGCAAAAATCAAAATTGGATTCCGGCTTTCGCCGGAATGACGGTGGGAGGGTCTGCGGTTTTGTAGGGGTCAGACATATATGTCTGACCGTGTGGCCGCCCGCCTTTGCTTGAAAGGCAACCCCCCCTACCCCCCCTTGTCAGGGGGGCAAGAAAAATCAAAACCCCCCTCTACCGGCGGCGGGCGTCGCCTTTTTATACCCCCCTGTCAAGGGGGGGTAGGGGGGGTTGGTTCTTGAGTCGAGCGGGGCGTCTCCTCCACCCCCGAAGAGCTCGACCCCTCCCCTCAATCCGGGATGTAGGCCACGAGCGACGCCAGGATACGGCACCCCGGCACGGGCATCGGCGTGGCCGTCTGCGCGCTCATGTTCACCGGCGGCGCGTCCGCGAATGCGCCGCCCCACACTTCGAACGCACCGTGCAGATCGCTCATGTCACAGAACACGGTCTGGCTTCTCACGACGTCGGCGAGGCTCCCTCCCGCCGCGCGGCAGATGGCGTCCGCGTTTTCGAGGATGTATTCGGTCTGGCGTTTGACCGGCGAGGAATGCCAGGGGAGGCCCGGGTTCACGCGGACCTCGGGTGCGAGGCCGCTTTCGTCCGCGGCGATCTGCGTGGAAAGCCAGAGGTAGGGACCCGTCTTGACGGCGTGCGGCTCATGGAAGGGGGATGGCGGGGCGTCGGGCGAGTGAATCGTTTGGCGCGCAAGCCCGCCGTCCGGACGCAGGGAGATGGAGCTGACCTCGATGCGCGCGCCGCCGATGGCCAGATCGTCGCAGGGGATGACGCTGCGCGCGGGCGGAGCGTCGCCGAAGAACTCGCGCCACACGAGGTCCACCGCCGGAAGGTCCTCCATGTGGGTGAGGTAGACGGAAGTCTGGACGATGTCGCCCAGGTCGAGGCCGAGTTCGTTCAGCACCTTCCGCTTGGTGCGGAGGATGTACTCGGTCTGGCGCTTGATGGCGGACTGGTGCCAGAAAGTCGGGTCGACGCGGGCGTCGGGGTGAATCCCGGTCGCGTAGTCGGTGGCGATCATGCCCGGCATCAGCACGAAAGGGCCTGCGGACTGCGCCGCCGGGTAGCCCGTGAGGGACTTGGGCACGAGTTCCAGGTCGTGCGTCCGCTTCTCCCATCCCGAACCGGGCTTGAGCGCGAAGCCGTCGCATACGATGAGCGCACCGGGCACTTCGAGGGCGCGCGCCACCACCCGCGTGCTGGTCGGGTGCGCCTGGGACATGTAGGCCTGCCGCGTCGCGGAATACCACGCGGCCTCCTCGCGGCCGGTGATGAACTGCTCGATGCGGATCACGTCCTCGAATCCCAAGCCCGCTGATTCGAGGATTTCCCCCATCCGCCGGAGGATGACGTGGGTCTGCCGCGCCATCGGCGGCGGGCCGCCGAACGGGTTGTCGGGGTCCACCGTGGCCTCGGGCGCGACGCCGGTGGCGTAGTCCGTCGCCATCTGTCCGGCGAAAAAGAGCAGGTGTTCGGTCTCGATGGCCTCGGACTGCGCTTTCGGGGAGGCCGGGCAGTCTTGTGGAACGATCACGCGTTTCATGGTCTCTCCTCGATGGGGTTTCCGATAAAGCCGGCCGGGTCGCCGCCGCGGCTCCCGCCGTGCGCTTCGTTCGCGTTCGTCGGCTCGGGTTTTCTCCCCGGGTTCACGTTTTGGGCCATATGAGGCTGTTGCTTCCTCAAATGCCCTGTCGGCAGATACTTTCGCCCTATCCCGCCGTATAGCCGCCGTCCGCGTAGAGAATGTGGCCGGTGTAGAAGTCAGACGCGCGCGAGGCGAGGAACAGGAGCGGCCCCGCGAGGTCCTCGGGCTCGCCCAGACGGCCTTTCGGGATACGGCTCACGATTCCCTCGCGCGTTTTCACCGCCTTGGGCGCGTCGGTGAACATCCAGTCCGTGAGCACCGAGCGGAAGACGGTCGGGCCGACCGCGTTCACGGTGATCCCCGTCGGCCCCAGTTCGCAGGCGAGCGCCTTCGTGATGCCGTCGACCGCCGCTTTCGATGCGCAATAGGCGGTGTAGCCCGCCGGGTGGCCGAGAATCCCGCGCGTCGAGGAGACGAGGACGATCTTGCCGCCGTCTCCCTGCGCCTTCATCTGCCGCGTCGCGGCGCGCGCCAACAGCCACGACTGCGTGACGTTGGCGTCCATGACGTCTGCGAACGCATCGGGCGCCATCTCATCGATCATCCCTACCCTGTTGATCCCCGACGCCACGACCAGAATGTCGAGGCGGCCATAGTCCTCCACGGCTTTTCCCACCATGGCGTCGGCCGCGGCTTCGGTTTCGGGGCGCGCGTTCACCGCCGCGACCTCGGCCCCGAGTTCACGGCACTCGTCCGCGACGGCATTTAAGGCGTCCGCGTTGCCGGAAGCCAGCGTGAGGCGGCAGCCGGCTCCGGCCAGCGTGCGTGCGGCGACCGCCCCGAACGCGCCCGACGCGCCTGTGACCAGCGCGGAGCGTCCGCTGACGTCGAAAAGTTCCGAGGGTTTCATAATATGGCGTCCGAATGGGGGATCACGACGGGCGTCCCGCAGGCGTGAGAGAAGATTCCGTATGCCCCATGCTAGGTACCGAGGGGGCGGTATGTCAAGAATAGGGGGGGTCAAACTCGACCGATGAGAGCTGTTGAAAAAGTCCTCTTTTCAGGAGGTAGAGGAGACATCCTTCTCGACTGAAAAGCAACCCCCCCTACCCCCCCTTGTCAGGGGGGTATAAAAAGGCGATGCGCCCCCACCGAGCCGAGGGGCTTTTTGTTTTTTCTTGCCCCCCTGACAAGGGGGGGTAGGGGGGGTTGCCTTTATGGGATTTCCCATTCAGGGGGTTTTTCAACAAGTCCGATGAAGGAGAGTTTCCCGGCCGAAGAAAGATTCTTCCGAGAAGGATGTAGGGACAGGTCGCGACCTGTCCCTACGGGTGGCTTATCAATTCTTCGCAAGTGAGAAACGCAATTACAGGGGCGGTTCACGAACCGTGGGGCAACCCCGAGGAGGGGTTTGCCCCTACGAGTGAACGGCTGCGCGGGACTCGCTTCCCGAACCGGCTCCGCCGGCAATGCGGTGAATCCACCCTCATCCGGCGCAGGCCGGAATGACCCGATTCCGTGACTCACGCGTTTGCCGGCAGCACCCCCGTCAGACGACCTCGACCCAGGTCTTCATGCCCGACGCCTGGTGGGCCAGGGTGTGGCAGTGGATCAGCCACTTGCCGGGGTTGTCGAACACGCAGAGGACGTCTCGGCGCCGGCGCGGGTCGACCAGGGTGGTGTCGCGGTAATGGCCGGGCGCGCCGTTCTCGTCGAGTTCGTGGAAGTGGTGGCCGTGGACGTGGATGCCGTGCGGGAAGGCGGTGTCGTTCCGCATCGTGATCAGCGCCGTCTCACCGCGCTCGAAGCGCTGCCAGGGCGCGCGCGGCAGGCCGGAGCGGCCGTTGAAGGCCCAGAAATCCCCGCCGCGCATCATGCCCGTCATGCCCATCCGGCTCATCGCGCCGCCCTGCATGGCGAGCGTCAGCCGCCGCGCCCTTTCGCGATCGGGCTTCGGGGCGGCGTGCGGCGGAAGCGGCGCGATCGGGGTTTTGACGGGTGCGGGGTTTGCGCCTTCCGCCGCTATTTTGCCGAGTTCGTAGGCTCCCCTCCCAGTCAACATGGCGAAGGTGACGGGCCCGGCCACGTCGAGGATGACGTCGGTCCGCTGCGCGGGGGCGAGGACGAGTTCGCCGAGCGGCTCGGGCGCCGCCAGCGGCATGCCGTCATGCGCCACGACCTTCCCCGCGCCGCCTGTGATCCGCACCGGGAAAATACGGGCCGTCGCCGTATTGATCAGCCGCAGGCGGACCCTGTCGCCGCGCCGCACCGTTTCGCGCGAGACGAGCGCGCGGGCGAAGTTGCCGATCCGCCCGTCATGGGAGAAGTCGTGGCGGTTGCCGAAATTCGGGTGCAATTCGCCGCTGCGCGTGAGGCGCCAGTCGTCGAGAATCACCGTGATGTCGCGGTCGACGCGCGGGGGGTCGCGCTCCTCGACGATCAGGGGGCCGTAGAGACCCTTCGCCACCTGCTCCCAGGAGCGCTCGTGCGAGTGGTACCAGTAGGTGCCGGAATGAGACACGTCGAAGACGTAGTCGAACGCGTCGCCCGGTTTGACCGCCGCCTGGGTGAGGCCCGGCACCCCGTCCATCGCGTTGTCGATATGGATGCCGTGCCAGTGGATGGCGGAAGCGCTGTCGATCCCGTTCTCGAAAGCGACGGCCACCCGGCCTCCCTGGCGGGCGCGTATCTCGGGACCCGGCGTCGACCCGTTGAACCCGAGCATGCGCGTTACCCCTTGCCCATCCGGCAAAAGGCGAACGCTGACCGGCTCGGCCTTGAGGCGCATACCCGCCGGCGCCGCCCATCCGGTAGCGGGCGTCAGCGCCGTCGCCGCCAACGCTGCAAGAAATTCCCTGCGTTTCATGTTCGATCTCCTGGATACGAGTTTCCAGCGGCGGGACGATAATATCCCCCGCGCCGCGCGACGGCAAGATTGTCAGTTATGCCCGGAGAATGAGGCTTTGTCTCGGCCCATGCGGCAAACGTCACCGCCGCTCCGGCGCATGCCGGAATAACAGGGAAGAACAAACCTGACTATAGGGGAAATCAAGATTGCAGGGACAGGTCGCGACCTGTCCTACGGGTGGCTTATCAATTCTTCGCAAATGAGAAACGCAATTGTAGGGACAACCCTCCGTGGTTGTCCTTTGCGGGATTTGCCATCAGGACAGGCACGGAGGCCTGTCCCTACGGGTCATCACGCCATCGACCGGACGCATAGCAGGCTTTTTCAACAGGCCCCTACGGATTCGTCCGCTAAACTTAATCAACCCCTATGAGAGCATGGCGGTGAGGCGGGTGAGGTCGTCCGCCTCGTCGAGCCGCCGCCAGGCGTCCCAGGCGGCGCGGGCCTTCCCTTCAGTGAGGCCTGCGGCGCACTCTAAAAACTTTTCCTGGAGTTCGAGTTCGGTCAGGGGGTTTTCGACGTGGCCGCGCGCGCGGGGGAAAAAGCGAGTGAGTTCGCGGCCGTCGTTGAGCTTGACCCAGACCTGGGCCGCCTCGGTCTCGGGGTCCTCGCGCGCCATCTCCTCATCCAGCTCGAACGCGACGCGCTTCTGGAGAGCGGCTATCTCGGGCCGTGCGACGCTGTCTTCCTCGAACTGGCGGATGCCCACCTTGCGGTCCACGAGGGCGGAGGCGATGCAGAACGGCATGGAGAATTTCCCCTCGAGACCCGTCGTCGCCTCTTTGTAGCGCAGGACTTTCAGCGTCATGGTCGAGGCGCGCGCGCCCAGGGCCGCCACGTCGGCGACCGCGATGTCTTCGCTCGTCACCAGGTCGAGCATGGCGTCGATGCCCGGGTGCGTCATCGCGCAGCAGGGGTGAATCTTCACGCAGACGCCCTCTTCGATGTCCCAGGGCCGCCCCCAGGGAGCGACCGCGCTCTCCCAGTCCGCGAACTCATGGGCCGTGGGGCCGATTTCCTCCGCCGCCATGGCCGCCGTGAAGCCCGTCTCCAGCGTATCCTCAGCCGCCGTGAAGCCGTCCTCGGCGAGTTTCGCCGCCACGAGGCCCGCCCGCGCGGACTGGCCCGCGTGGAACGGCTTGGTCATCGTGCCGAAGTTCGACACCAGCCCCGCCGAGCCACTGGCGCCCAGGCTCAGGGCGTTCCGCGTCTGCTCCTCGTCCAGCCCCAACAGATACGCGCAGGCTCCCGCCACGCCGACGGATCCCAACGTGGCCGTGGCGTGAAAGCCGCGGCGGTAGTGCCTCGGGTTCACCGCGCGGCCCAGGACGTGCAAAAGCTCGAAGCCGACCGTATAGGCTTCGAGAACCCGCGCGCCGCCGATGCCGCGCTCCTCGGCCAGCGCGATGAGCGCAGGGACCAGGGTGACGCTCGGGTGGCCCAGCATCACGAAATCCACGTCGTCGTAATCGAGCGCATGGCCCGCCGTGCCGTTCACGAAGGCGGCCCAGGAGGCGCTCGTGCGCCCCGTCGTGCCGATAAGCCGCGCTATGGGCGCGCCGCCCTCGGCGACCGCCAGCCGGTGCGCGAGCCGCGCGCAATCATCTGCCCGGCCCGCCAGAATCACGCCCAGCGTGTCGAGAACGGCGTTTCGCGCCCCCGCGCGGGCCGCCTCGCCGATATCCGGGGCGTGAACCGCCGCGATTCGTTTCGCCAGCTCTCTCGTGGCCGGGTATGTCATGGAGGGTTCTCCTTGATGGCTGGTGGACAAGGGAGTGAATGGTTCCGCGGGGTCGGGCATATATGCCCGCCGCCTGCGTGTTCACCCGGCATGTAATTCAACCATACAGACTTGCTGCGGGCGGACACATCGGTCCGCCCCTACATCACGACTATGCCGCCTCGCACAGAAATCGCGGGGCGGCCCCCCGGAGAGAGCCGCCCCCGATTTCAAATCAGATGCCGCGCGGGCGCTCGGCGGGCGCTTTCGCCTTGCGCCCCCTGCCTGCGGGTTTGCGCATATCTTCGGTGAGCTTGAACTTGTTCACCGCGTTCACGAAGGCCTTGGCGCCCGCCTCGACGGTATCGGGGCTCGTGGCGTGGCCCGCTATCTGCAAGTCGCCCTCGAACTCCACCATGATGTTCACCTCGGCGAGCGCGTCGCGCCCCCGGGTGACGGCGTTCACCGAGAAATCCGCCAGGCGGCATTCGATGCCCACGACCCGGCAGATGGCGTTGATGGCCGCGTCCACGGGGCCGTTGCCCTGGCTCACTTCGGAGAACTCCTCCTCGCCCTGGCGGATCCGCACCGTGGCCGTGGAGGCCGGCTGCGTGCCGGTGGAGGAGGTAACCTGCAGGAACTCGATGCTGTAGTAGTTCTCCCCGCCCTCGGCGCGGTTTTGCTGCAACAGCGCGATCAAGTCCTCATCGTAGACCTCTTTTTTCTTGTCCGCGAGGTCGATGAAGCGCGGGTAGATGGCCGTGATGTCCTCGCGCGACATCTTGAAGCCAAGCTGCTCGTAGCGCTTCCGCAAACCCGCGCGCCCCGAGTGCTTGCCAAGAACGAGCGTGTTCGAGGGCCTGCCCACGGATTTGGGCGTCATGATCTCATACGTGATGGCCTTCGAGATCACCCCGTGCTGGTGGATGCCCGCCTCGTGCGCGAAGGCGTTCTTGCCCACCACCGCCTTGTTGGGCTGGACGGGCACACCCGTCATGGAGGTGAGCAGCCTGCTCGTGGGGTATATCTCGCGCGTCTTGATTCCCGATTTGTAGTTGAGCTCGTCGCGCCGGGTGGCGATGGCCATCACGAACTCCTCGAGCGAGGCGTTGCCCGCCCGCTCGCCGATGCCGTTGATGGTGCACTCCACCTGCCGCACGCCGGATTCGATAGCCACGATGCTGTTCGCCACCGCGAGGCCCAGGTCGTCGTGGCAGTGCGCGCTGAAGACCACCTCGTCATAGCTCGGCACCTTCTCGAAGATGTGCTCCCAGAAGCGCTTGAACTCGCTGGGGATGATGTAGCCCACCGTGTCGGGGAGGTTGATGGTGGTCGCTCCCTCCTCGATGGCGATCTTCACCGTCTCGGCCAGGAAATCCCAGTCCGAGCGCGTCGCGTCCTCCGCACTCCACTCCACGTCCTTGCAGAGTTTTCGCGCGTGGCGCACCGAGGCGGCGATCTCCTTCAGGAGTTGCGCGCGCGTCATCTTGAGCTTGTGCTTCAAGTGAATGTCCGACGTGGCGATGAAGGTGTGGATTCTGGGCTTTTTCGCGTGGCGCACCGCCTCCCAGCAGCGGTCGATGTCCTCGCGCGCCGAGCGCGAAAGACCGGCGACGCTGGTCTTCGTCACCGCCTTCGCCACGTCGCGCACCGATTCGAACTCGTCGTTCGACGCGATGGGAAAACCGGCTTCGATGATGTCCACGCCCAGTTTTTCGAGCTGGAGCGCCATCTGCACCTTCTGGAAATGGTCCATGCTGCAGCCGGGCGACTGCTCCCCGTCCCTGAGCGTGGTGTCGAAAATGCGTATTCTGTTCGAGGCCCTGCCTCTGGATGGTTTCTTTCGTACTGCCGTGGCTTGTCTCGCCATGGGTTCCATGCTCCTCAGGAATTGCTATGTTTTCGTGAATGTGCGCCTTGAGCGGAACGCCTGGTTTTAGGGAGTGATGGGGCGCTTGCGCGCAAGACGGGTGAACGCGCTGGTTTCCTAAGAAGCCAGTGGATGGCGGGGCGTCTTGAACACGCCCCAGGACCTCCTGCGATCCTGATGCCTCATCGAATCAATACTCCATATGCTCCATCGGACACGAGATTGCGTGGCTCTATGGGCGGAGATCACGCAAGTCCCCGCAAAAGCAACACCGATCTTATGGGTCAAGCGCGCGCCGAGGTCAAGTCCCTTTTTTCGTTTTTTCGCTTTTTCGGCCTCGACGCCCTGAACGCCAAGGCTGAATCACACACGAAACGGGGTTGTTGAAAAAGTTCTTTTCCTGATTCGGCGCATGGAGCCGACCAAGGAGGGGGAGGGTCTGGGTTCAGTACCCCCTCTTCGGCGATTGCCTTCGACCGGCAGGAGGAGACCCCGTCTCCATTGGTCATGCGGAGGATTTCCGAGGTCACGGCGCGGGGCCGGTCAGCGCTCTGACATGGTTCCCGGAAGCGCTTCGGAGGAGCGCCTGCCCTCGGCCTTCAACACGGACGAGGCGAGGCCGGCGGGAAGTTTCGGGCCAACACGTCTTCCATCCGGCAAACGCGCCGGACCGCCCCTGGCGCCTCACTTCCGATTCAATGCGGGTGGCGCAGGCGTTTTCGAGCGCTCATTTCTCTTGCGCCGGTAACATCGAGAGCGTCATAACCGCCTCTGTCGATACTTCGAGAACATGGTTGACCATGACGTCCATCGGGTCGCCGCGTCCGGAGAGGAAAGCGATCGCATCGCGCAGGAGCGACTCCGAGCGTTCCCGACCCACGCTCGGCAGGATGACGAGGCCGGGGTGCACGTCCCGGGTCGCGACGAGGGCGCGGAAATCGCGCGCGTTGGCCGTCACGAGTACGAGGTCCTGCTCGACGCATCTGGCCAGGACGTGGTGATCCGACGCGCACAGCCCGCCGAAATCGCGCGGATGCAGGGCGACGTGAATCCCCTCGGCATTCAGGGCCTGGGCTATTTTGGGGGACAGGCACTCATCGAGAAACAACCGCATCGTCTTGCCGCAACCGCCGCCTAGGCCGCGTTTCGCCAGGGTCTGCCGGAAGGGCGTCCTCGAAGAGGATGGCATTTGGCGTAGATCTCGGCGGCCTCGAACACTTCGCGCGGAATCTCCGGGTAGTCCTCCGTGAGATCGTCGATGTCGTCGCCGTCCTGCAACCGCCCGAGAATCGCGTAAACGCTCAACCGCGTTCCGGCGATGACCGGCGTGCCGCCGAGGATGTCCTCATCCGATGTGATGTATCGATCGCGGGCTTTTCGGTATCGTTCGGCATTGCGCAGGGAATCCGCCGCGAGGCGCTCGAGGTCGAGCATCGCGCCGGGAGTGAATTCGATCCTCTCTAGTTGCATGGGTTCGAGACGGACCAGATTCGTCCAGATCGCCCGTTTATGGCGCAGGGGGAGATCCGTAAGGTTGGCCGCTTTCAGGGCATGGAAATAGGCCACCGCCCGGATGGGGAGATAGCGCATCGCGCCGCCGCGAAGACGGGCCGGACCGGCGAGGGACTGCAGGACGCGGGCTTCCAGGGCTTTTTCGATCGTTGTCCGGGCCACTCCCGAGAGAGCGGCGGTTTCCCGGATCGTCAAATCGGCCGTGATAGGCATAATTCATCCCCTTTAAGGAATGAATATAAGGCAAGGCCGTATAGTTTTCAAGTCTTTCATGCTCAGGTAATCGGGGTATTGATAGTAGCCTGCGCCGGTGTCACGAGATTACGAGTCGGGAGCGGGTCTCCCGCCTGAACCCAGAATGTCGGCCGCGATGCTCACGGCGATCCGCTCCGTCGCCTCGTGCATCGATTTGCGTGACAGATGGGCGTAGCGCGCCGTGGTCTCGACCTGGGCGTGACCGAGCAGTTTCCCGATCATGGGCAGGCTCTCGCCAAGCGCCAGGGCCCTGGACGCGAAGGAATGGCGCAGGTCGTGGAGCCGTACGTCTGAGAGACCCGCGCGCGCCCGGACGGTCTGCCAGGCGTCGTCGAGTTCGGTCATGTGCGTGCCCGGCCTCTTGCCGTGGATGACCCACGGATTGCCCTCGATGCGCGGGAGTTCCGCGAGGAGCCTCACCGCCCGTGGCGAGAGCGGGAACCTTGACGAAAGACAAAAAGCGAAAAATAGATTCCGGAGAACCCTCTCTCCTCGGTCGGCTCCGACACCGGAATGACGGTGAACACTCTCGATTGGAGGCGGCAACAACCCATTTGGGAGACTTTTTCACCCTCCCCTACTGCGCGTACTGTCCGCCGTCCACGACGAGGGCCGCGCCCGTCATGAAGCTCGAAGCGTCGCTCGCCAGAAAGAGGATCGCTCCCTTGAGTTCCTCGGGCCGGCCGATCCTTCCCATCGGGATGTGGGCCTTGATCATTCTCTCGCCCGCTTCGGACGCGAAAAACTTGCTGTTGATGTCCGTCAGGAAATACCCGGGCGCCAGGGCGTTCACGCGCACCCCCGTTTTCGCCCATTCGAGCGCGAGCGTCTTGGTGAGCTGGATCAGGCCGCCCTTGCTCGCCGAATAGGCGGAGAGCATCTTCACGCCGATGAAGCCCGCGACGGAAGCCACGTTCACGATCGCCCCGCCGCCGCGCTCGATCATGCCGGGCGCCACCGCCTGGCACATCAGGAATGCGCCCCGGAGGTTCGTCTCCAGCACCTGGTCCCACCGCTCAATCGGCAGATCGGTGGCCCAGCCCTCCCCGCTCACGCCGCTGTTGTTCACCAGAACGTCGATGGCCCCCAGCGCGTCTTCCGCCTCGCGCGCCGCCTCGCGGATGGAGTCGGGCTCCGTCAGGTCGCAGGCGACGGCGTGGGCCGTGCGGCCCAGGGCGCGAATCTCCTCCGCCGCCTCCTCGAGTTTCTCTTTTCGTCTCGCCGCCAGGGCGACGGCGGCGCCCGCTTCGGCCAGCGCGTGGGCCATCGCGCGCCCGAGTCCCGTGCCGCCCCCTGTGACCAAAGCCTTCTTTCCGCTTAAATCAAATAGTTGTGGCAACTCTCTTTCCCCTGAACATAAAGTTTCCGTAATTTTTGCCCACAGAATCCGTGAATAAGCTGTGGATAAGTCTGTTGGGAGGGCCTCTAAACCCCCTATTTTCCGTCACTTAAAACATATTGACACAATTTTGGGCAAACCTTCTAACGCTAATGATATCAATAAGATACACTAAATTTTCGCCTCTTGGGGCCTTGCGTTTTCGTTTTAAGCATTGTTTTTGCACAAGTTTTACCGACGAAATCCCGATTTCGCTCTGCATCACGCCATCAGAATTTCTATTTTTATTCGCTGGCATCGCCCGATATCCCCGCCGGTTCCGCCTCGTAGAAGAGCAAACAAGTATCGCCGTAGCGCCTCTCGCGCACGAGCCTCGCCTCGCCTACTTCGCTTTTCGCCTCAACGCCCCGGGGCGCCTCCATCACCAAGTGCGCGCAAATCGGCTCGGGCGTGAAAAGGGCCTCAAGAAGCTCTCGCCGTAACGCCTCTTCGCGCCAGGGCGGATCGGCGAAGGCCAACTCGAACCGGCGCAAGCCCTGGGCCCGGATGCGCCCGATCTCGTGGATCACGTCCGCACAGCGCACATCGAAACCTTCCGCCAGGCCGAGAGTTTCGGCGTTTTTACGCATCGCCGCGCAAAGCCGCGGGTTTTTCTCTACGGCGAGCACGCCCGCCGCGCCCCGGCTGAGCGCCTCGAGCGATATCGCGCCCGAGCCCGCGCACAAATCGAGCACGTGAGCGCCGGCGACCGCGTTTCCCCAGATGTTGAACAGCGCCTCGCGCACCCGCTCGCCCGTGGGCCGCACGCCCTCTTCCTCAGGCGAGGGGATCCTCCGGCTCCTTGCCGCGCCGCCGATGATCCTGAGCGACACCGGCCGGCCTCAGAGGCGCTCGAAGTGGGCCAGTTCGCCGAACGCCCGGTAGCGCGCGTCGATCTCCTCTGTCGAGAGCGCGCGCATGCGATCGTAGCTGAACGATTCCACGTTGAACGACGCCATTACGCTGCCGAAGACGACCGCCCGGCGCATTCCCGCCTCGCTCAGGTCGCCCGTTGCGGCGAGGTGGCCCATGAAGCCGCCCGCGAAGCTGTCGCCCGCCCCCGTGGGGTCGCAGACGTCTTCTATCGGCAGCCCGGGGGCGGAGAACACGCCACCCTCGTGAAAGAGCAGCGCGCCGTATTCGCCTTGTTTCACCACCAGGGTCTTGGGGCCTATTTCCCTGATGCGGCGCGCGGCGCGCGCGATGTTCGCCTCACCCGAGAGGGCGCGCGCCTCCGCATCGTTGATGACAACCAGATCGACCATAGAAAGCGTCCCCAGCAACTCCTCGCGCTTGCCCTCGATCCAGAAGTTCATGGTGTCGCACGCCACGAGCCGGGGCGAGTTCGCCTGGCCCAGGACGGCGGCCTGAAGCTCGGGGTCGATGTTCGCCAGAAAGACGAACCCGGTGTCTTTGAAATCATCCGGCAATTTGGGCGAGAAGCTCTCGAAGACGTTCAGTTGCGTGTCGAGCGTGTGGGCGGTGTTCAAGTCGAACCCGTACTCCCCGCGCCAGCGGAACGTCTCCCCGTCGCTTCGCTCGATGCCCGATATGTCGATTTTGCGCTCTTCCAGAAATTCGAGCGTGTCTTCGGGAAAATCCGCCCCCACCACAGCCACGAGCCGCACGTCCGTGAAATAGCTCGCCGCCACCGAGAAATAGGTGGCCGACCCCCCCACCGCCTCCTCGCGCGCGCCGAAGGGCGTCTTCACCGAATCAATCGCCATGGAACCGACCACCAGAAGACTCATCTTTCCCTCACTTTTTCATACCGGCCGGCTTGCGCCGCCTCATTGCATCGCCCATGCCCCGCCGGAAAGCGCCGGCGCAGGCGCGTCCATTCCCTTCTCGTTCTCAGGACGCCAACTCTATATTCAAAGCGCGCGCGTTTCAAAGGCTGTATCCATTCCGGGGCGAAATATGGTTTAATCGCCTGAAGAACAGGAGACGACCCCGAAGACGCACCACGACGTCTGTCGTTTTCTCCGGTCACGCGCAAGGAGAGCCGCATGGACGCGAAATACCCCCTCGCCACGCGCGAGGAGCTGGCAGGCCTTGATTTTTATGCCGATCTCGCCGATCGCTACCTCGCCGTGGACGGCCTGGAAGCGCGCTGGGTGAGTTTCACCCAAAAAGAGATTCTCCCCGACCGGGAAACCGCGGAGCGGATGCACTATCTCGTCTCGCTCGCCCGTGCTGTCGAGGAGACGCTCGATTCCGCCTTCCGCGCCGGCCACATACCCGGCACCGCCTTTTTCGGAAGGGGGAACGAGGGGGCGAGCGTCGCGAGCGCGATGTGTCTCGAAGATCACGAATGGCTCGTGCCCATGCACCGAAACTGCGGCGCGCACCTCGCCAAGGGCCATCCGCCCAGGAGCATCATGTCGCATTTCTTCGGACGCGCCGACGGCCCCTCCGGCGGGCGCGACGGAAATTTCCACATGGGCTACCGGCCCAAGCGCATCACCCAGCTCATCAGCCACATCGGCACCATGGTGCCCATCGCGACGGGCGTGGCGTGGGCGGCCAAGGCGCGCGGCAAGGGCGAGGCCACCATCAACTACATCGGCGACGGCGGTACGAGTGCGGGCGATTTTCACGAGGCGGTGAACTTCGCCGCCGTGAGAAAGCTCCCCCTCGTCATCATCATCGACAACAACCAGTACGCGTACAAGACGCTGCTGAGCGATCAATACGCATGCGACGCCCTGGTGCTGAAGGCGCCCGGCTACGGGCTTCCCGGCTTTCTCATCGACGGCACGAACGCGCCACTGGTGCACCACGTGTGCAGCCAGGCGCTCGCGCGCGCGAGGGCGGGCGGCGGCCCCACGCTCATCGAGAGCATCACCCTGCGCGCCGCGGGCCATTCGGTGTACGACAAGTTCGCCGACTACGTGGACATGGCGCATTTCGAGAAGTGGACCAACGAGCGCGACCCCATCAAGCGGCTCGACGAGACGCTCATCGAGTTCGGCGTCATGACGGCGAAAGAAGTCGCCGCCTCGCATGATCAAGCGAGAAAAGACGCGGAAGACGCGCGCGATGAAGCGCTCCAAAGCCCGATGCCCGACCCCGCGGGCCTGACTGAAGGAGTGTTCGCCGAATGATCACCTACCGCGAAGCGCTGAGCGAAGCCCTCTGGGAGGAGATGGAGCGGGACGAGGACGTGTTTCTCTTTGGGGAGGACATCGGCCTGGGCGGCGGGGCCTTCTACGTCACAAAAGGGTTCATGGAGAAATTCGGGCGCGACCGCGTTGTGGACGTCCCCCTGAGCGAGGCGGGCTTCACGGGCGCGGCCATCGGCGCCGCGCTTTGCGGCATGCGGCCCGTGGTGGAGTTTCAGTTCGCCGATTTCGTCACCGAATCCTACAAGATGATCGTGGATTACGCGGCCGGGAACCACTACCGGCAGATGGGGCCCGTGCCCATCGTTCTGCGCCTTCCCGCCGCCGCGCTCGTGAGCGCGGGCCCGTTCCACAGCCAGAACCCCGAGATATGGTTTTTCGGAACGCCCGGCCTCAAGATCGTCGCTCCCACCACCGCCTATGACGCCAAGGGGATGCTCAAGGGGGCGATAAGAGATCCCAACCCGGTCATCTTCATGGAATACAAAAAGTTCTATAACTACCCGGTGGACGATCTGCCCGAAGTCCTGCGGCCCGAGATTCCGGAGGGCGATTACACCGTGCCCTTCGGCGAGGCGAGAACCCTGCGCGAGGGGGACGACATCTCGCTCATCACCTTCGGCACCACGGTGCTCGAAGCCCTGGAAGCGGCGGAAGTGCTCGAAAATGACGGCGTGTCGGTGGAGGTCATCGATCTCAGAACCCTGGTTCCGCTCGATAAAGAGGCGATCCTGGAAAGCGTCAAGAAAACGGGAAAAATCCTCTTCCTGCACGAGGCGAGAAAACGAGGCGGCGTGGGCGGTGAGCTGGCCGCCATCGTGAGCGAGGAGGTTTTTGAGTATCTCGACGCGCCCGTCCGCCGCATCGGCGCGCCCGAAGCCCACGTGCCGCTCAGCCCACCGCTCGAGCGCGCCTACCTGCCCAGCACCGAGAAAGTGGTGAACGAACTCCGCGACCTCGCCGCGTTCTGACCCACCGAAGGTTTTTCATTCCCCCCTTGAAGTTCAAACCCGATTGATGAATGAGGGTTTGAATTGAAAAAGTCCTTGCGGGACTGTCGGGATTCCAATGTAGGGGCCGCATATATGCGGCCCTGCCTTTTACCCACAAAACACGGGTCGCATAATATGTCGGACACATATGTCCGACCTACAATGCCGGTGGTGAACCATCGGCTTTATCCGCGACGCCCTCGACGAGAGGGTTTTTCAACAGCTCCTCATCTGGCGCGATCTTGAGTTTTCGAGTAAAACGAATTTTCGATTTTCTTCACCACATTCGAAGGAGCCCCCATGTACACCGCGCGCATCAGAATGCCCCGCATGGGAACCAGCGTGCACGAGAGCACGGTGGTCGCCTGGAAGAAGGCGGTGGGCGACACGGTGGCGAAGGGCGAGGTGCTCCTCTCCGCGGAGAGCGACAAGGTGGAGTTCGAGGTCGAGGCCCCCGCCGACGGCGTGATAACGGAAATCCTGGCGGAAGCCGAAGAGACGGTGCCCGTCGGCGAGGTGCTGGCGACCATGGAGACCGAAACGGAGGTCGCCGAAGAGACACCCGAGCCGGAAGAACCGGAATCGGGCGCGGGCGACTGGGCGGCCCCGGTCGCGCCGCTGCAACCGAGAGAAAAACCCGTCATCCCCGCGGCGCGGGTGGAAAAAGCGCCGCGTCCCTCAGGAGAGGGGAAAACCTGGCTCTCCCCGCGCGTCCAGAGCCTCGCAGCCGCACACGGGGTAGGCCTGGACGTAATCTCAGGGATTGAAGGCACGGGGGCGGGCGGAAGGGTCAGCGCGCGCGACGTGGAGGCGTTCATCGCGGGCGGCGGCGCACCGCCAAGAATCGAGATGTCGGTGGAACCGCTCAGCGAAGGCCATGATGAGCGAGTCGAACCCCTCAGCAGGATCCGAAAGCGGATCGCCGAGAACTTGACACGCTCCGTACAGGAAATCCCCCAAGTCACGAGCTGGCTGGAAGTCGACATGAGCGGCGTGTCGGCCTTTCGGGACGCGAACAAAGAGGCGTTCCGCGAGAAACACGGCGTAAACCTCACCTACACGCCCTTTTTCATCATGGCGCTCGTCCACGCGTTAAGAAACCCGGACAACGAGCGCTTCAGCGCCACGTTTGAAGAAGACGCCCTCACAGTCAGGCGCTACCTGAACTTAGGGGTAGCCGTCGACTCTCCGGGCGGCCTCGTGGTGCCCGTCTTGAAATCGGCGGATTCGATGAACCTGGTGGAGCTTTCTATTCGGCTCGACGCTCTGGCGGCCCGCGCGCGCGAGGGCGCGCTCAGCCCCGAAGACGTCCGGGGCGGGACGCTCACGCTCACCAATTTCGGCGCCTCGGGCGCGCTGGGCGGCAACCCCATCATCAACCCGCCCGAGGTGGCCATCATCGGCACGGGGGCGGTCGCGCCACGCCCCGTGGCGCTCCCGACCGGCTCGGTCTCGGTGCGGCCTATTATGATTCTGGCGATCACCTTCGATCACCGCGTGAACGACGGCATGGCGGCGGGCAGGTTCATCTCCGATGTCCGCGCAGCGCTTGAGAACATGGACTTTTCCCTTTTGGAATATTGAATACCAAAACCCATAGGCGGATTCACAATCGACGATTTTCGTCTACGGATCGGCCACGAATTGAAAGAGGAGCAAGAAACCCCATGGCCAGACCAGACATCGACACCCCCTTGCGCTCCATGCTCTTCATCCCCGGTTCGAGCGAGAAGATGGTGGGCAAAGGCCCGACCATCGAGGCGGACGCCGCCCTGTTCGATCTCGAGGATTCCGTCGCCCCCCAGATGAAGCAGGCGGCGCGCGAACTCGTGCGCTCAGGGATTGCGGAGACGAGCGGCGCGACCGGCGGCCCCTCCACGATTCTCGTGCGCGTGAACGACGTGGAATCGGGCATGCTCGAAGAGGACATCGACGCCATCATGACCCAGGGACTCGACGGCATCTTCCTCCCCAAACCCGAGAGCGCTGCGGACGTGCGAACCGCCGATGCCCTGCTTTCGAAATACGAGCGCGAGCGCGGCCTGGAAGAAGGCGGCGTCGGGGTCATCGCGCAGATCGAGAGCGCCCCGGGCGTCGTGCACTGCTACGACATCTGCAAGGCGGCAGACCGCGTCGTGGGCGTGAACCTCGGCAGTGCGGAGGATGCGGACCTGTGCCGCAGCCTGGGGGCCACCTGGACCGAGGACGGCACGACGCTCCTCTACACGCGGAGCAAGGTGCTCGTCGAGGCGCGGGCCGCGGCCCTGCCCCACCCCACCGACGGCGTCTACATGCGCTTACAGGACGACGACGGCTGCCGGGCGGATGCGGAGTTCGCCAAAAAACTCGGCTACACCGGCAAGGCGGCCATCCATCCCAGGCAGGTGCCGATCTTCAACGACGTCTACTCGCCGAGCGAAGAAGAGGTCTCCTACTACACCGAGATGGCCGAAGCCTACCGCGAGGGCGAGGCGCAGGGATTGGGCGCGGTTTCCTTTCAGGGCAAGATGATCGATATCGCCATGGTCAAGCACGCCGATAACGTGCTCGCGCGCGCGCGCGCCATCGCCGAAAGAGCGTAGGCTCAAGCAAATGGCGGACGCGATAGACCCCGTCGAGCATTTCTTCGCGCAGCCCTGGTCCGACGGCCTGCCCGTCGTCGTGCCGACCGAAGAGCGCCTGGCCGCGATGCTCGCAGGCCGCGCGCCGGATGCGCTGATCGGCCACGTGCCGCCGGCGAACCACCCGGCCACTTTTGAGGCCGTCGCGCTCCACGCCGTCATGGCGGGTTGCAAGCCCGAATACTTTCCGGCGCTTCTGTGCGCGCTCTCGTGCATTCTGGACGGGCGCTTCAACATGAACGGCATTCAGGCGACGATGAACCCCGCCGGCCCCCTCATCATCATGAACGGCCCCTACCCGCGCGAGATCGGCGTACACGGCGGTACGGGTTGCCTGGGGCCCGGTTTCCGGGCCAACGCGACCATCGGCCGCGCGCTCAGGCTCATGCTCCTGAACCTGGGCGGCGGGATTCCCGGCGTGGTGGACATGAGCACGTTCGGCAGCCCGAGCAAGTTCGCCTACTGCCTGCGCGAGAACGAGGAAATCAGCCCCTGGCCCTCGCTCGCCGAGGAGCGCGGGTTCGGGCGGGAGGAGAACGTCGTCACCGCCTGCGCGGGGGAAGGCCCGCGCGTCGCGCTCGATGATTCGAGCGATCACGCAGACGGCGTGCTCACCACCATTGCGAGCACCATCGCCACCATGGGTACGCGCCACGCCTACTCGCCCGTTGGCCTCACGGTCATCATGGGGCCCGAACACGCGCAGCTTCTCGCCGACCACGGCTTCAGCCGGGACGACGCGAAACGCGGGTTACAGGAACGCGCCCAATTGCCTGTGGGTCTCTTGAAGCGAGGTGGCCGCTACCGGGGAAAAGAAAAAAGCGAATGGCCCGCGTGGGTGGATCACGAAGATGACGACTGCATGGCGCCCATGATCAGGGAGCCGGAGGACGTAACGCTTTTAGTCGCAGGCGGCCTGCCGGGGCCCTCCTCGTTCATCATCCCGGGGTGGAACAACACGAACCGGCCCGTCTCGAAGGCGTTCGCCGTGGAGTAGCCGAAAACTGGAACTAACGTTAAATCTGGGGTATGGGCGTCGTAAATCTAGCGCCGCTTTTGCTTTCTAACACCCGTAGGCCTTGCCCTCCTGGGGAGCGAGGCGCTTCCAGTCCATCGCCAGCTCCGCGAGTAGCCGCACGCCGACGCCGGTGCCGCCCTCGGGGCGGTAGGGTCCGGCTTTTCCGGTGTGCGAGGGACCCGCGATGTCGAGGTGCACCCATGGCGTTTCGCCGGCGAAGTGCTGCAGGAAAGCCGCCGCGGTGTTCGCTCCCCCCCAGCGGGCGCCCGAGATGTTGCACATGTCGGCAATTTTCCCCTTCATCGCCTCGCCGTATTCCGGAAACAGCGGCATGTGCCAGACGCGGTCGCCCGTGCGCTCGCCCAGGTCGCGCACACGCCCCAGCAGTTCATCGTGCGTGCCGTACATGCCCGTCACCTTCTGGCCGAGCGCCACCATGCACGCGCCCGTGAGCGTGGCGAGATCGATCATGCACTGGGGCTTGTATTTCTCGCGCGTGTAGTGGAGGGCGTCGGCGAGTACGAGCCGGCCCTCGGCGTCGGTGTTGTGGATTTCGACGGTCGTTCCTTTCATCGAGCGCACGATGTCGCCGGGCCGCGTGGCGTCGCCGTCCACCATGTTCTCCACGAGGCCCGCCACGCCCACCACGGGCACGCGGGGCTTTACGCGCGCGACGGCGAGCATCGCGCCCAGCACGGCGGCGGCGCCGCTCATGTCGGTCGTCATGAGTTCGAGCCCGCCGCTCGGCTTGATGGAGATGCCGCCCGTGTCGAACGTCACCCCCTTGCCGACGAAGGCGATGGGCTTCGTCCGCGCGCCCTGCGGTCTGTACTCGAGAATGACCATGCGCGCCGGCTCACTGCTGCCCCGGCTTACGGAGAGAAGCGCGCCCATCTTCTGCCTCGCCATCTGCTTCTCGTCCAGCACGCGGCAGCGAAGGCCCTCGCGCCGCGCCATCGCGCGCGCCATATCGGCCAACGCGGGCGGGCGCTTCTCGTTGCTGGGCGTGTTGATGAGGTCGCGCGCGTAGTTCGTCCCCTCGCACAGAGCGCGCCCGTAGCGCACCCCGCGGCGCATCGCGCTCAGGTTCCCGCCCGATCCCCCGCACAAAACGACGCTGGAGACATCTGTTTTCTCGTCATCATCCCCACTCTTGTACTTGTCCATCCGGTAGAGGCCGAGCCCCACGCCCTCCACGACAGCTTGGGCCGCTTCGCTCGCGTCCAGACCCTCTCCGGTAGCGGAGGAAGCCGAGAATGCGACGCTCTTCAGCCCCTCGGCGCGGGCGCGTTTCGCCGCCAAGCCGCTGGCGCAGCGAACCGATTCGGGCGACGCCTCATCGCCCAGGCCTGCGAGAATCACGAAATCGGGCGCTCCACTCCCCTCGGGAACCGGCAGAACGGAGACCTGCCCCTCTTTCCCCTCGAACACCTTGCGCTCGCGCAAGGAGGCCAGGGCGCCGCCGAGAATCTTTTCCAGTTGCTCGTTTTTCTCATCTTTCGCCATGAGGCAAACCAAGGCGTCCGTCCCCTGGTCGAAGCCCTCACCGCCGACAACGGAGAACCGCATGACCATCTCCTCTCCCGATAATACATAAAGTGGAAATCGAATGGACTTAGTGTATCCCACAGCACCGCGCACGGCTATGCGGTTCGAGGCCTCCCATCTTTTTTCATGAGGATGAGCGCGCGGATTGTCTTACCTTGCTGCCTGCCCCTAGAATGCCCGGCATTGTCGGCACAAAACGAGCGAGTCGGGCGCACCGAAGCCCTCGATGCTCAAAAGCGATCATTTTCACCCTCTCACGTGAAGGAATACACCATGAGCTTCTACAACTGGGACATGCTGCCCTTGAGCCACGACCGCCCCGGCGTCGCGCACAGGCGGATTTTCGGCGACAACATCCAGATGCAGCACCTGATCACCGAGCCGGGCGGCACGCCATCGAAGCTGCACAATCACCCCGACCACGAGGAGTTCTTCTACATCCAGGCGGGCGAGTGGGAGTTCACGCTCGAAGACGAGGTGCGGCGAATCGGGCCGGGCGACGTGGTGCACGTCAAGGCGGGCGCGATGCACACGTTGAAATTGGTGAGCGATGAGCCGGGAATGGCTCTCGAGGTGTTCTACCCGATGTGGAACCCGGAGCTGGCCGGTGACAAGGAGGATTTCACGATAGACGCCATCAAGAGCCGCATGGAGTTCGCCGAAGAACCCGACGAGATGAACCGGGGCCGCCCGCCGGGACACGGGGAGTAGTGCCCCCTTCGATACGCGGCTTCGCCGCTACTCAGGGTGAGGCGGCGCGGGGGACGGCGGAGCCTGTCCTGAGCTTGACGAAGGGCCGCTGCCGAAAGGGAGTCTCCCCGCCCCTCCTTCAAAAACGCGCAAAAAAACAGGCGGCGCCCGTCGACGCCGCCTGCTGTTTTTGAGTTTCCCTCAATGTCCCGTTTCAGGTAACACCAAGGGGCAGTTTAGGGTTTTTTCAAAACCCTCTTCCGGTGGTGAGCCGTTTTCAGAACCCTCCGGAGAGATGTGTTGTAGGCGGTTACTATCAAGTTCCTTACCATGACAGCCCTCCTCTTGCTACTTGCGATTTGTACGTTCAAATCCTAGCAAAGGCCCGGAATCGTGTCAAGAATTTTTTATCCTCAAAAGCGCCGGAAAATCTCAGTTCCATATATTTCAACACCTTATCATCAAAATTTTTCAGGCGTCCTTCTCCCTGACCATTCGGCCCTGATTCCTTCCCTAAGCCTCGATGATGGCGGAAACCACCCCTCCGCCCACCGGCCCCTGGTGGAAGACGAGACCGGCCGAGACGTAGACCGCCGGGTCCTGCACCACCGACGCGATGACGGCGTTCGCCACCGCGCGCACGGGCCGCGTGCCCAGAACGGAATCCGTGAGCAGCGTGACGCGCTTGCCCAGAAGCCTGCCGTCCCAGGGCGCGCCGGCTTTCGCGAACGCGTGCACAACCCTGCTTAAATCATCCGCGCCCGGCAGGCCTTCGAAGACGAGTCCTGCGTTTTTGAGCGCCTGCCTCACGGCGTCCGCGTCGATCAGGTGCTGCATCACCGCCCGGCCGATCTTGTAGCGGCTCACGGATTGGGAGGAATTCGCCAACACGACGACTTCGGAGCGCATGAGCTCCACGCCCGCCGAGCAGGAGATCATCTCCGAATACAGGTCGCCCCGGCTGCACACGTCGGTTATCTCGAACGACGCCCTGTCGATCTCCCCGATGCCCACCGCAGCGCCCAGGGCCGAGCACCCGTTCGACAGGCTCATCGAGCGCGTGGTGTCCGTGCTCACCACCTTCTTGCCGCGCGAGGCCGCGTCGTTGATGCGATCAGACGTCAAAAGCGGGCACTTCACCTGCACGTAACCCACGTCGTCCAGTGAATCCACGCCCGCCTTTGCGAGCGCCTCCTCCGCCGCCTCGGCCACCAAGTCCACCTGCGCCATCGTGCCCAACTCCTCGGGCAGCAGCTCACGCGTGAAGGCGACCCCCATGGAGAGGCGCTTCTCTCCGGGGCTTTCGGCATCGCCCACGTCCGTCTTGGAAATGGCCACCGCGTGGGGACTCATGATCCCCTCGCAGCCGCCCGACATCACCATGGCGCACATGCCCTGCACCTCGGCGCGGGAGAGGCCCAGCTTCTCCATCATGTAGTCCTCGAAGGAATGGAGCGCGTATGGCCTCGAGTAGTCGTTCACCCGGCCGTTGCCTTCGGTCTTGGCGATGATGGCCTGAATGTCCGCCGCCTGAATGCGGCCTTCCGCCACCGCTTCCGCAAGGCCCGAGACGTCCTCGGGTCCCGACATCTGAAACTTCACCACCTGGGTATCAAACACGATTGAGCCTCCTCATTCGTCAAAAGCGCTCGATGCGCAAGCGCCGCATCAACCTCCCGGAACCATCAGGCCCGCTCGCTCGACGATAGCCGCGGACGCCGCCTGCGCCTCCTCTCGAATCGCGCGCTCCTCATCTGCCGATATTCTGCTCAAACGCCCCGCCTCCATGAGCGGCTCGCCGTCCACCCAGGCCCAGCGCACCTCCGTTCCGTGGGCCTGATACGTGAGGATGGAAGGCAGATGGTGGTTCGGGAACATGTGGGAACCGCTCATGTCGAGCAGAATCATGTCCGCCCGCTTGCCCACCTCGATGCTCCCGATTTCCTCCTCCAGGCCGAGAGCACGCGCGCCGTTTCTGGTGGCCATGTCGAGCACCTGCTGCGCCGTGATGGCGGCGGGGTCCTGGTGCACCCCCTTGTGGAGCAGACAGGCGAGGCGCATCTCCCAGAACATGTTGGCGAGATCGTTGCAGTTCGCATTGTCCGTGCCCAAGGCCACGGGGATGCCGTAACCCAGCATCCGGGGCACGGGCGATATGCCGGAGCCGAGATACATGTTGCTCGAGGGCAGGTGAACCACCTGCGTGCCGGATTCCTTCAAGAGCCGGATGTCTTCTTCACTCAAGTGGATACAGTGGCCCGCCACCAGGCGCTCCGAGAGCAGGCCCCAGGCGGCGAGATGCTGCACGACGGGGAGGCCGCCCACCTCCGATTCCATCGGGTCTTCCGATACGTGGGTGGAGACGCGCAGGCCGCGCGCTCCGGCCCATTCGTCCACCTCGCGGAACGTCTCGGGCTTCACATAGACGGGGATGTTCGGCCCCGGCCAGACGAGAACCCGGCCCTTCGAGCGGCCGTGATATTTATCCACCAGATGGGATGTCTCCTCGAACACCTCATCCCTCGTCTTGAGACTTGGCGGAAAGGTCTTGCCCCAGGCGGCGATGTGGGAATGCGCCCGCTCGGCGAGTTTTCCCGAGGGAGACATCTCGTTGAAGCTCAGGGCGAAGACGCTCCGCATCCCCGAATCGTCCATGGCCTCTACCATTGCCTCGGCCAGCGGGATGGGGACCCGCTCGTTCGTCACGACCGCCGTGGAGCCCGAGCGGATCGCCTCGCACGCGAAGAGTTTTACGGAGAGCGCCGCATCCTCGGGCGTATAGGCGACCTGGCCGGGCGCCATGACGTTCAGGCGCCAGTCCATCAGCCGCCTGTCCGCGCCCAGGCCGCCCCTGAGCAGAATGCACATGATGTGGCTGTGGGCGTTCACCAGCCCCGGCATGAGGGCCATGCCCTCGCCGTCGATCACCTCCGCTGCGCTCGCGTTTATCCCGGATTCGGATATCCCGGCGACCCGGCCGTCCTCGACCAGCACGGACCCGCGAGGGATGACCTCGCGCGCCTCGTTCTGGGTGAGGACGCAGGCGTTTTCGATCACGAAACGACCCGCCATGGGGGAATCCTCCGGTTTGGTGTTTTCAGCAGGATACGACAATCGGGCGGATTTGAATATCTCCGGTGGAAGCCGCGCCTTGCCAGAGAGGGAAAAGAGCATTATTAGTGTGAGAAAGAACACGACAACCCGAGGAGAGACGCCGATGTCCAAGATCAAGTTCCTGCAGCACTTCAGCATCTATTGCCGGGATTTGCCGGCCATGCACAAGTTTTATAACGAAATCCTGGGGCTGCCCGAAATGCCCCGGCCCCACTTCCCCTTCCCGGGCTATTGGTACGAGGCGGGAGTTGACCACCAGATCCACCTCGCCAAGGTGAGCGACACGCATGTGAAGCATTCCATCAGCGACAACGAAGACGGCTATATGGACCACCACTTCGGGATGGTGACGGAAGATCTGGCAGGCATGAAGGAGAGGCTCAAGTCGCACGCCATTCCGTTCCACGACGAGCCTTACGGGTATCCACAAATCTTCTTCAGAGACCCGGAGAACAACCTGATCGAGGTCGCGTCCACGGCGATGTTCGATATGGAGTAACGCTCGCGCGGCGCGGGTGGGTGCGCATTCCACCGCAACTTCCTTACGCACAGGACCTGAAGCTCATACACGCGTCAGAAAAGCGCCCTCGCTTACCTTTTCCAATTCTTCGATGATTTCTGGAGATATCGCCATGTCATTCCAAAAATTCCACACCACGCAGGTGACCGCCGGGGAGGGCAGCTATTCACAGGGCCTTCTGGCGGGCAGGACGCTCTATCTCGCGGGCCAGACCGGAGAGGGGCTCGACGGCACACCGCCCGCACCCGGCGACGCCGCGTCCCAGGCGCGCCAGGCGTGCGAGAACATCCGCCAGCTTCTCGAAGAGGCCGGCGGCGACCTCTCCCACGTCGTGAAGCTCACGAACTACATCACCGACAGGGCGTACCGAAAGCCCGTATACGCGGTGATCGCGGAATACTTCGGCCCCCATGCGCCCGCGAGCACGGGCGTGATCGTGGACGGGCTGGCTTCCGAGGATTTTCTCGTCGAAATCGACGCCACGGCCTATATTCCCGGGACCGGAGAGATAAACGAGGATTGAGAAATACACCGCAAAAGGGCAGAATAGGGGCGCATACAGACCAGTTCGCAAGCAGCCCGCGAGGCTGAATCCTTTCAGAGGAGAGGGATCATGACCGAATCTTATGATGGATTGTTCGTCGGCGGCGGGCACAACAGCCTGGTTTGCGCCGCCTACCTGGCGAAAGCCGGGAAAAAAGTAGCCGTTCTGGAACGCGCAGACGTTGCCGGCGGGGGCTGCTCCACGCACGAAGTCACCCTGCCGGGCTTCAAGCACAACCTGCACTCGAATTACTATGTGGGTCTGGAGAGAAGCCCCATCCTGCGCGATCTGGAACTCCACGAATACGGCTTCAGCCTCATCTTCCCGGAATTTCAGCAAGGCGCCCTCTTCAGCGACGGCACGGCGTTCGTCATCCACCGCGACGTGGAGAAAACCATCAAGTCGCTCGAGCGCATCAACAAAAACGACGCGAGAACCTACCGGGACCTCCACATCAAGTTCACAGAAGGTATGCTCGACATCATCACCTCCTTCATGTACTGCGCCCCCCTGCCGCCCGAGGAATTGAAAGAGCGCTTCGCGGGGCCGCTGGGCCGTGAGTTCTTAAGCTACGCGAACTTGAGCATGTACGATGCGGTGGACCAGCACTTCGAAGACGACAGGTTGCGGGTGCTGTTCAAGCTCTTCCTGGGTTCCTTCACTCTCGAGAACACGCCCACGACCGGCATCTTCTTCCCGAGAATATTCTCGCGCATCGCAAGCTTCGCCCTGCCTGTCGGCGGTTCGGTGAACTTCACGCGCGCGCTCGAGCGCGTGGTCGTTCGAGGCGGCGGCAAGGTGTTCACCAACGCGGAGGTCCGCGAGATCACGGTGGAAAGCGGCGACGCCACCGGCGTCATCCTCGATGACGGCACACGCATCGAGGCCACCGAGTTCGTGGCGAGCGGGGTGAACTGGCCGCTCACGGTTCGCCTGGCCGGGGAGGATTACTTCGGCGGCAAGCTCGCCAGGGCGGCTCTCGAGTACCAATGGGCGAGCCACGGGCTGTGCACCATCCACCTCGCGCTCAAGGAAGCGCCCGATTTCGCGGCCGCGAAATTCGAGCCCGACATCAACAAGACGTTCAACATCTTCTGGGGCGCGGACTCGACCGAGGAGATCGACGCGTGCTTCGAGACGATCCACGACGGCGAACTGCCCAAGCTCATGGGCAACGGCGGCAGCAACAGCCACTTCGACCCGACCTACTCGCCGGACGGCACGCACGTGGGCTACTGGTGGCCGTTTGCGCCCTTTGAACTCAAAGACGGCGGCGCCGAGGCGTGGGACGCGCGGCGCGAGGAGTACACCCAGCACTTCATCGACTCCTGGACGCCGTATGCGCCCAACATCAACCACGACAACATCATGGGCAGCTACCTCTACACGCCGCTCGACATCGTGCGAATGAACCCGAACTTCGTCCGCGCCAGCCACCACGTGGGCGCCTACATTCCCGAGCAGTTGGGCTACAACCGCCCGCATCCGGATGTGAGCGACTTCCGCACGCCGATCGGCAAACTCTACCTGTGCGGTTCGAGTTCGCACGTTGGCGGCGCGGTGACGGGAGCGCCCGGTTACAACTGCGCGAACGCGATCGCCGAAGACCTGGAAATCGAACGATTCTGGGCGCCCGTCGAGACCATGATGGCCTGAAGACAGAGATTTGATTCGCGTTTTACGAGGAAAGGATAAAATTCCATGGAATTGATCGACCTCTCACAAACCGTGGCGGCGGGCGGATTCGAGCGTCCGTTCCACCCCAAGGTGGCCATCGAGCCGATGATGACGCACGAGGAGTCTTCCAAAAGATTTCTCGGGAAATTCTCCTTCGCGGCCATGAAGCTCACGCTTTCGGATCACACCGGAAGCCACGTGGACGCCCTGAATCACTACGTGCCCGGAGACGCGCCCTCCATCGACCAGTTGCCGCTGGAGCGTTTTTATTCGAGCGCGATTTGCGTGGATTTCTCGGACGTCGCGCCCAAGACCTACATCGAAACCGAACACATAGAGCGCGAACTGGACAAACACGGGCTTTCCATCGAAGAGGGTGACGCTTTCTTGTACTACACGGGGCATTTCGAGAAGTCGTTCAAGGACCCGGATCCCGATGTATGGTGGAAAGAATTCGCGGGCCTGAGCCGGCCCGCCACCGAGTATCTCGCCGATCGGGGGGTGCGCAACATCGGCTGCGAGGCGTTCACGATAGAAAACCCCACGCAGATGTTTCCCGAGTCGGAAGAGCCCTATCCCTCGCATCAGGTATGCAAGGAGCGGGGGATGCTCAACACGGAGAACCTGGTGATCCCCAGGCGCCTGGTGGGCAAGCGCTTCACGTTCCTGTGCCTGCCCATCAAGCTGAAAGACGCCACGGGCTCGCCGGTGCGCGCCGTGGCGGTGCTGGACTGATCTAGAGGCCGAAACCGAAGAGCGCGTTCGCGTTGCCGAATGCCGCTTTTTCGATCTCCGTCTCGGCGATGCCGCCCCGGCGCATGGCGCGAATCGCCCGGGGGATGCAGTAGAGGTCGTTCGACGTGTAGGGAATGAGGTCCGAGTTGAGCATCATGCGCCCTCCCCCGTGACGCCGCACCCACTCCACGACGGCGGAGGGGGGAATCGGCCGAAGCCGGCTGCCGAGGCTCGTCGCGCACCACGCGCCCGTCTCTTCGTGAACGAAATCCACTATCGTCGCGTCCACGTGGTCGACCACGAGAAGTGCGTGGTCGAGGCCTGCGGCATCGATGACTTCCAGGTCCATCTTGAGGTAATGGAGCCTGAACTCTTCGGGCGAAACCTCTCCCTGCGTGTCCACGCCGCCCAGGAATTCCTTCGGGTTCTTGTAGGTGGGCGTGTGGAGGATCAGGGGCTTTTCAAGCTCCGCCGCGAGGCGCGCCTGCGCTTCGAGGCATCTGGCCTGATCTTCCAGATCCCAGGAAAAGCCGAAGTATTGCCCCGGGTCCAGGCCCACCTCCCCCAGGGCGGCCACCCGATCGTTCTCCAGATAGCCGGGGAGCGCGGCGATGAGCCGCTCCCAGCCGTCCACCCGCGTCATCGAACTCACGCCCACGGCGCACATGGCGCGAATGTGGTGTTTGGCCTCGGCCGCTTCGGCCATCCTGAGAGGGCTCTCCCAAAGCCTCTCCACATCCTCCGGCCCGGGCGCGCGCTTCCATATTTCGCGGTGCACGTGGGGATTCCCGCAGGAGATGACGGAACCCGCCATCCCGCACATGCCCTGGAGTTCCCAGTCGTCGAAACTGAATCCATGCAGGTGATTGTGGCAGTCGATGAACCTGTCCATTCTAGGCTCCTGATTTTCTCGCCAGAAAGACGTAGCGGTTGAGACTGAAGAAATACTCCCCACGCTCGCCCAGCGCCATTAAATCCTCCGCCCAGGCTTTTGCCTCTTCCTTCGGCACGCCGCCCTTGCGGATGACGAAGGGCACGATGACGCTCACCATGCCGTGGCTGTAGTTCTCCGCAGGGTACTCCGTATTGAGAAGAGGCAAAACCCTTGACTCCATGATCTCGAAGCCCGCGCCCTGCAGCAGGGGCGACAATCTTCTCGGCAGATGAGGGTCGGCCAGATGCGCGTCCCATGCGGCGAAAATCCGCTTCGCCCGCTCGGCGTCCTGCGCGTTCCACACGAGCGAACCCCAATCCGTATCCATGATGAGGGCGCGTCCGCCGGGCCGCAGAACGCGGCAAAGCTCCGCCAGTGCGGCTTCCATGTCGGTGACGTATTCATACACCTGAGAGACGATGGCCGCATCGAAACCGCCATCCTCGAAAGGGAGGCTCAGCGCATCGGCCTCGCGGAACGACACCTGCGGCTGCGACGCGCAGCGCTTCTCGGCGAGGGCGAGCATGGGCGCGCTCTTGTCCACGCCGAAAACGGCGCCTCCCGCCCCCACCATGCGCCCGGCTTCCAGCGTCATGAAGCCCGGGCCGGAACCCAAATCGAGCACGCGCTCGCCCGGACGGGGAGCGACCATCTCCAGGAGAGCGTCGCGCTGCGCGGCCACGTCCGCCGTCGTGTAGACGGTCTCGACGCGCCGGGCCGCTTTTTCATCGAATCCCGGGGGCTGACTCATACTCGCCTTCCTTTATCCTCGCATTCCTTTTTTGTTGAAATCGATGAAATTCAATTTGTTCTTAACATAAAAAAGGACGGGATGTCCGGTGTGTGGGACGAACCCCTCCTCGGGGTCGGCCCACGAATATGTGGGGTTGTTGAAAAACCCGGTTGCGGCAGCGGGCTTCGCAGAAGCCCTGACACCCTCATCCTGAGTAGGCGCGTAAGCGCCGTATCGAAGGATGAGGGGCACATTTCTCCGGCAGGAGTGAACTTCGCCCTTCGATACGCGGCTTCGCCGCTACTCAGGGTGAGGCGAACGGAACTACTGCTCGGGGCAAAGGGGATTTTTTCAACAACCCCTTGTGCGTCCCCTGCAAACAGCACCGCCCACAGTCCTCCATCAAGGACCCTACACATCGCCCTCGTCTTTTCGCAAGTATGAGCCGCCCGCCATTGACGCGCGTTTTCCCCAGAACCTATAAGCCTAATGAAAGCATTTTTTGCGTTCCCATCATGAATGGACCATCCATGTCCCCATCGAAGATATTCAACCTTTTCGCGATTGCGGGCAGCCACGCCGTCAACGCCTTCTACACGCAGCTTCTCATCCCCGTGCTCCCGCTCATCGTCGCGGAATTCGAACTCAACTACGTGCAGGCGGGCCTCATCGTGACGACCTATTCGGTGGCGAACAGCGTCTTTCAGTTCCCCCTTTCCTTCATATCGGACTACACCCGTAGATGGCGGACCGTGCTGGCGCTCTCTTTGCTCACGCAGGCGCTGCCCGTTCTGCTCTACGGCTACGCGGCGAACTACTCCCTGCTGCTGCTGTTCGTCTTCATCGGCGGCATCGGGAGCGCGGCCTACCACCCGCCGGCCGTGGCGCTCATCACGCGCGAACTGCCCGACAGGCGCGGTTTCTGCACGGGCCTGTTCAACGGCGGGGGCGAAATGGGGAACATCATCTCGCCCGCCATCGTGGGCTGGCTCGCCGTCTACCTGGCGAGCTGGCGCATGGCCGCGCAGTTCTACGTCATCCCCGGCGTCATCTGGGCGGCGCTCATCTGGTTCCGCTTTCAGGACCAGCTCGGGGAGCGCCTCCCTTTCCGCCAGGCGGCGAGGTCCACTTTCGGCGCGCTGTTCCGCAACAAGTCTCTGATGCTCCTCATCACCCTCTCCTCGTTCCGGATCATGGGCTTTCGCGGGTTCATGGCCTTTTTGCCGCTCCTGCTGGCGGAACAGTTCGGCTTCGACACCAAAGGGGTGGGCTGGCTGCTCAGCGCCTATTTCCTCATCGGTTCGACCACGTCCATCATCATCGGCAGGTGGTCGGACAACGCAGGCAGGACCAGGCTCATCGTCGTGCTCACCTTCATGTGCGCCGCCGCGATGGCTTGTCTTACCTGGGTCGCCAGCGTGACGACGCTGCTTCTCGCGCTTTTCGCCGTCGCCTGCATCCTCACGCCGGTGCCCACCCTGGTGCTGGCCGTCGGTACGGAACTCGTGGACGAGCGGGTGCGCTCGAGTTCGGTGGGGATGATCTATGGCTTCAACGAGGCGGCCAGCGCGCTCTCACCGCTCGTCGGCGGCCTCGTGGCCGAAGCGATGGGACTTCAAATGGCGTTCACCTTCTACGCCTCGATGTTCGTTATCGGCGGGTGCATCGCCATCTTCCTGCACAGGGAAAGCGCCCTTCAACCCCAGATGCAAGGGGGCAAGCCATGAGCCGGGCGGAAGAAATCAAAACGGGAATGGGTGCACAAGACCCGGCGCAGGATATCCCCTGGGGCGCGCTCGCCATCCTGTTCACCGCTCACTTCGTGGTGGACGGCACGGTGAATTTCATCGCGCCGCTCCTGCCCCTGATTCGGGAGCAGTTCCAGGTCTCCCTCTCAACGGGCGGCCTGCTCCTCACGTTCGTCTCGATGAGTGCGGCGCTCTCACAACCCGTGACGGCGATTCTCGTGGACCGCTGGCCCACTCTCCCCTGGCTCGCCGTGGGGATGGTGGGCAGCGCGCTCTTCATCACCTCCATCGGCTGGGCGCCCAACTTCACGGCCCTCACCGTCATGGCCGCCGTCGGAGGCTCGATGGTCGGTCTGTGCCATCCGGACATGGCGTCGCGCGCGGGCGCGCTCTCGGAAAACCGGAAGGGGCTGGTGGTGAGCGTCTTCATCGCCGGAGGCCGCGTGGGCCACGGCCTTGGGCCCGTCATCGCCATCGGCATCGTCTCGCTCGGGGACATGAAATGGCTCAGTTCGTTCACCTTGGTCGCAGTGGCTATGGCCCTGGCGGTCAAATACGGGCTGCCGAAACCTCAATCGCCCCCCACGATCGGCGACAAGAAAGCCTCCATCTGGGATTTCGTAACAGCGCTGCGCACGGCGGGAACGCCGCTGCTCATGCTCTCGGGCGTCACGATTTGCCGCGCCGTCGTGAACATCAACTTCATCAGCCTCATACCCTCGCTCTACGCCGAACACGGCATGAGCATCTGGAGCGGCGGGGCGGCCAGCGCCATCATGCTCACCTCGGGCGCGCTGGGCGTTCTGGCGGGCGGTTTTTTGGGAGATCGATTCGGGAAAAAAGAGCTCATCGTCGGCGGCATCGGACTCGGCGCTCTGTGCGTCTGCGCTTTTTTGATTGCGCCGCCCGAGTGGGGCTTCGTGCTCCTGGCTTTCCTGGGGGTCGCCACCTACCTCCCGATGGGGGTGACGATGGCCTTCGCCCAGCAACTCATGCCCCACAACCGGGGTCTGGCCAGTTCCATCACGCTCGGCCTCTCGTGGTTCATCGCGAGCCTTTCGGTCTACCCGATGTCGGTTCTCGGCGAGTGGTTCGGCCTGGCCAACGCCTTCTGGGCGCTGCCCGGCTTTTTCATCGCCGCGTGCGCGTTCGCGCTCTTCCTGCCGAGAGTCCGCTGATTCGCGCATAAAAAAAGACGGCCCCGAGGAGCCGCCTTTTTTCTTCCGCTTCGCTTAAGCCGAAACGGCCTGCTCGGCGAGCAGTTCATCGATCACCCGGTCGACGCGGGGCTGCTCCGTCCAGCTCGCCTTGTAGGCGATGTTCCCATCCTTGTCGATGACGAAGACCATGTTCGGCATGCGCCCGTAGGCGTTCACCACCGCCTCGTCGACATCGTCCACCAGAACGGGTATCTTCATGCCGAATTCGGCCACCAACTCCTTCGCATAGCCCATCTTGTGCTCGAAGGTGGTGTGCTGGGTGTATTTTTTGAAGTACTTGCGCTCCTGCGCGTGAGGTTCCTTGGAATAAACGACGAAGAACTCGACGTCCTTGTCCTTGTAGCGCTCATGCAGTTCGTCCATGCCCGGCACCTGCCGGCGGAAGGGCGGTCACGTGATGGCGCCGAACTCCAGTACCACGTTCTTCTTCCCGCGAAAATCGGCCAGGTCCACGGTTTCTCCAGACGTGCTCTGGAGTTTCACCGGAGGCGCGGGCTGACCGGGTTTCAGCTGATCCTCGAACGCCTTGTGGCGTACCTTTCTGAATCCGCTCAACTCGCGCTTGACCATCAAGAACGGGTCCAGGTACCACATGCTCCACAAGCCCCCGAGAGGGCCGGGCGGCCTGTCGATATAGTCTTCTTTCTGCATCTATCAACCTCCCATGTAAAATAAATGGCGAATACCGAAATTAGTCCATTTTCGGAGTTTTGTCGATTCTGCGAAGAAGAACTGCCTCACGCCGCGAGCGCTTGGTGAGTCAGGCTCAGGCCTCACGCCTTTCAAACGCGCTCCAGTAGACGTCCATCACCCTCCTGAAGCCCACGCTTTCGAACACGCGCTCGGACGCCTCGTTTCCCTCCACGATATAGCAATACACCTCGCGTCCCCTGTCGAATTGCGCCTCGACCAGGGCGGACACCACCACGCGCGCAAGCCCCTGGCCCCGGAATCGATCCATCGTGTGCAGCATGCCGATTGATCCGTTCGCATGAACGACAATGTAGGAGGCGAGTTCGCCCTCGATGCGTATCGCCGCGGTGGGAGTGTTGCGGATTCTCGCCAGGGCGTATTCTTCCCCCTGGTCGTAGGGTGAATTCTCGGCCAGTGTCTTCGCATCTTCGGTTTTCAGGCTCTCAATCTGGTGGGTGCTGAAGACGGGCCTGAAATCTTTTTTCTCCAAAATGAACATGCCCACGGGCGAGCCCCGGATGAGTTTTCTTCGCCTCTCGAGCGCCTTTTGAACCTCGAATGGAATGGAGGAGAACTTGAGATACCCGTCGCTCTCTTCCATCTGCGCGGAGAGGCGTTCCAAGTCTCCCAGTTTTGCGAGAATCGCCTCGGGACGTCCGAGCGGCGCGAGCCAGCCGCGCCCTGTGCTCACCGCCACCTTGGGCGCCGTGAGGTCGTCCACCCAGATGGCGAGGGACTCTCCCCCCTCGGCGGTGGCTTCGGTGAAGCGCAACCGCAGCAGCCCCTGTTCGCGCAGGAATTTCTGGAAAGATTCGCTCTGAGGGTTCTCCAACCGAAACAATTTTCGCTACACTCCCATTCCGATGTAAACGTCGCTCCCCTTGAGAGGTGATTATACCCGCTCACCTGCTCGAATGAAGAGGCGAGCCGCCTAAAATACACCACCACAGGAGAGATTATGAAGGAATATCGAATCATCACCATATCGGGAGACGGAATCGGCCCCGAACTCATGGAATCCACCATCGCCGTGCTCGAAGCCGTACAGGAGGTGAACGGGGCCTTGAAACTCAACCTCGAGGAGCACGAGGCGGGGGCGGGCCGCTACGCCAGGTACGGAAAGCGCATCAGCGATGAAACCATGCAGGCTTGCCGCGAGGCGGACGGCATCCTCAAATCGCCCGTGGGGGACCCGGCCGTCCGCACGCCGGAGGGCACCGAGGGAGGGCTTCTCGGCGGCGTGCTCAGAACGGGGCTCGACGTCTTCGCCAACATGCGGCCGGTTAAGCTCTACCCGGGCATCCGGAGTCCGCTAGCGGACTATAAGCCCGGCGACATCGACTACGTCGTCATCCGCGAGAACACCGAAGGCCTCTACGCCTCGCGCGACAAGGGGGTCGGTGGCCCCGAAGCCGTGGCCGACACCCTGATCATCACCCGAAAAGGGGCGGAGCGCGTAACAAGATTCGCCTTCGAACTCGCGCGCAAGAGAAACGGCGCGCCCGAAGACGGCGTGCGGCGCGTCACCTGCGTGGACAAGGGCAACGTCCTGCGCTCCCTGGCGTTTTTCCGGGAAATTTTCTTTGAAGTCGCCGCCGATTACCCCGATATCGAGGCGGAAACCCTGTATTCGGACGCCTGCGCCTATAACCTGGTGATCCGCCCCGAACATTACGATGTACTCGTGATGGAGAACATGCTGGGAGACCTGCTGAGCGACTTGGGCGGCGCCACGGCCGGCGGCCTCGGCATGTGTCCTTCGGGGAACATCGGGGAGAAATTCGCCTTTTTCGAAGCGGTACACGGCTCGGCCCCCGACATCGCCGGGCAGGGAATCGCCAATCCTTTAAGCCTCATTCTCTCCGCCGCTCTCATGCTCGCCCACATCGGGGAGAGCGAGGCCGCGAATCAGATAGAAACCAGCGTCTGGGGAGCACTCGAGGCCGGGGAGATTCGCCTCGACAACAAGGGGCGCGCCGTCGACGGCTCCAAGGCCATCACCGAGGCGGTGTGCGCCCGCGTGAGGTGATGATTCAGGAAAACCGCTCGCGCAGCAGGGTCCACACGGCGATGAAGCCGTCCCGCCACGTTATCTTCTTGCCCTCCGCGTAGGTACGGCCGTAGTAGGAAATCGGCACCTCGTAGATGCGCCATTTCGCGGGCTTCAGGATTTTCGCGGTGAATTCGGGCTCGAAATCGAACCCCCTGGCGTGGATTTTCATGTCCTTCACCACCTCGCGGCGGAACATCTTATAGCAGGTTTCCATGTCGGTGAGCGTGCAGTTGAAAAGCAGATTCGCCAGCGTGGTCAGCATCCAATTTCCCACCTTGTGCCAGAACATGTGCACGCGCTGGGGTTTTCCGCCGAAGCGCGTGCCGTAGACCACGTCGGCCGCCCCCCGGCGTATCGGGTCATAAAGGTCGACGTATTCGGCGGGGTCGTACTCCAGGTCCGCATCCTGCACGACGATCACGTCCCCATTCGCCGCCGCGAAGCCGTCACACAAGGCGGCCCCCTTGCCCTCGTTCTTCTCGCGGTAGATGACGCGCGCACCGTTTTGTTCGATCTCGGCCAGGATGTCCCGGGTGCCGTCCGTGCTGCCGTCGTCCACGATGATGAGCTCGATGTTCATCGCCACGGCCTGCACTCTGGCGACGATTTCGCGAATCGTGTCCAGCTCGTTGTAGCACGGCATCACCACGCTCAGTAAATCCGGCATCTGGCCGTCATCGCTCACCACAGATATCTCCACTTAAGGGGCAATAATCCTACGAATCTACGCGAGTATCGCGCCAAAGCCTACATGCTCCCCCCCTGCACGGTCAATTTATTCCAAGCGCCAAAGGCGCTCAGGCTTGGCAAGCGCTCCCCCCCGTGAGAGTATCTCCCCGCCCAAGAGAGTATTGAAAATCATCACAACTCCGGGATCATCAAATGCCATCGCCTTTGCTGGAGAGAATGAAGATGCTGTGCTCCCTGCCCGGCCCGCCGGGTCATGAGGGCGCCGTGCGCGACGCCATCGCGGAGATGGTGAAAGACAGCGCGAGCGAACTCTGGCGCGACCCCATCGGGAACCTCATCGCCCGCCACGAGGCGAACGAGGCGGCGCCTCACATCGTCCTGGAATGCCACATGGACGAGGTTGGCCTCATCGTCACGAACGTGGAGGCGGGCGGCGCGATCCGCTTTGAAAAAGTGGGGCTCGTGGCTGATGCGATTTTCCCCGGACGCGAGGTCTCTCTCCTGACGCTGGACGGGAATCTCCACCGGGGCGTCGTGAACGTGCGCAGCGGACATCTCCAGTCCCTACAGGGCCAGGAGCACCCCGGCGTCGATGAGATGTGGATAGATTTAGGCGCTTCGGACGATGCGCCGATTCGCGCCCTCGGCATCGAGGCGGGCACGCCGGGTGTATTCCACAGCCCCTTCATCCAGCTTCCAGGAGGAGCCTGGAAATCGAAGGCGGTGGACAACCGCTCGGGCTGCGCCCTGTGCGTGGAGGCGTTCATCAACACGGCAGGCTCCCTCTCGGACAGGCTCCGCCTGAGCGCCGCCTTTTGCGCCCAGGAGGAAATCGGCGGGCGCGGCGCTTCGGTTCTTTCGGTGGATGAGAAAGGAGCCGACCCGCCCTCTCTCGCCATCGTGCTCGACAACGTGCCCTCGGACGGTCCGGGCCGCTCCGACGCCCGTGGGTCGAAAATCGGAGCCGGGCCCGTATTGCGCAGGTACGACCACCAGCCCATGAGCCTTTACGGGCACATCACCCCGCCCGAGCTGATCCAGTGGGTGAAGGACGTGGCGAGCGACGCCCATGTGCCCCTGCAGGAAGACGTGTTCGTGGGCACGTTTCTCGATTCCGCCACTTTGAGCAAATCCCGGCCGGGCGGATTGCCCACCGTGCCGATCAATATGCCCAGGCGCTATTCCCACAGCCCGGTGGAAACCTTTATGGAATCGGACTTAGAAGCCATGGCGGCGCTCATCGGCGCTCTATTGCGCTCCGCCGCCGAGGGAGGAGCGCCGGATTTGAGGCGGGATTATCTATCGCCCTCTGATGCCTGAAATCTCACGAAAACCGCACTTTTGGAGAAACGAAGCCCGTGTCGAAAGTAATTCGCGTCGCCCACAGCCCCGATTCGGACGATGCCTTCATGTTCCACGCCCTGGCGAACGGGAAGATCGCGCAGGGAGAATATGAATTCATCCATGAACTCCACGACATCGAGACGCTGAACCAGGCCGCTTTCCAAGGCAAGTACGAGGTGAGCGCCATCAGCTTTCACGCGTATTGTCACCTTGCCGATCGCTACGCCATCTTGCCGCACGGGGCGAGCTTCGGGGAGAATTACGGTCCCGTCATCATCTCGCGCGAGCCGTTGACGCCCGATGCGCTCCGGGACGTGGAAATCGCCATCCCCGGCCTCCTGACGACGGCCTATCTCACGCTACGCCTCTATCTGGGGGGCGAGGAACCCGAACACCGCGTGGTGCATTTCGACCACATCATGGACGAGGTGAAAAAGGGAAACTCCCCGGCGGGTCTTCTCATCCACGAGGGCCAGCTCACCTATGAGGAGGAGGGCTTTCATCTCGTGGAAGACCTCGGCAAATGGTGGATGCGAGAAACCGGAGGCCCCCTGCCCCTGGGCTGCAACGTCATCCGAAAGGACCTTGGTCCCGAGGTCGTGGACGAGGTGAGCCGCCTGCTTCACCAGAGCATCGTCTATGCGCTCGAGAACCGGGACGAGGCGCTCGACCACGCCATGGCCTACGCCAGGGATTTGCCGCGTGACAAGGCGGACGTTTTCGTCGGCATGTACGTGAACGAATGGACGCGCTCATACGGCGACGCCGGGCGAAAGGCCGTCTCCACGCTGTTGAGCCGCGCAGCGGAGGCGGGCATCATACCCGAAAAAATCAAGCCGGAATTCGTAGCCTCATCCACCGACTGAAAAGCGGAGGCGGATTCATGCTGGAGGGAATGCACCACATATCCATCGGCGTCGATGACCTGGAAGAAGCGCGCGATTTCTACGCCAGCCTGCTGGAACTCGCGGAAATCGACCGCCCGGATCTGCCGAATCCCGGCTACTGGTTCCAAGCGGGCGCCTGCCAGCTCCATCTCACGGGACGCCGGGACCGGGCGAGCGAAACGAGCGTTCCGGGCACCGGAGCGGGTGAAACGCACTTCGCTTTCGCGGCGTCGGATTTGGAACCCGTGAAGCGAAGGCTCGAAATCGCGGGCGTGGACGTGAAAGACGGCGTCAACGCCGGGCTGGGACTACGGCAGCTTTTCTTCAGGGACCCCTCGGACAACCTCGTGGAGGTGTTCTGCACGCTGGAAGATTCTTGATGGAAATCACGAGTAATTTCTTCGATGCCAAAACAAGATAATCTTTTGCCCGGCTTATCCCGCCGGACCTTTCTCTTCAGTCTAGGCGCTGCAGCGGCGGCCCTGAGGTTTTCATCTTCTGGCGCCTGGAGCGCCGATGACAAAAAACTGAACTTCTACAACTGGGACACCTACATCGGCGAAACCACGCTGGCCGATTTCAAGGCCGCGAGCGGAATCGACGTGAAAATGGACCTGTTCGCAGACAACGATGAACTGTTCGGCAAACTGCAAAAAGGCAACCCCGGCTATGACGTGATCGTGCCGACCAACAACTACGTCGAGCGCATGATCGTCGCCGGGATGCTCATGCCGCTCGATCATTCCCTGATCCCCAACAAGGCGAACATCGACCCGGCTTTTCAGGACGCCGTCTATGATCCGGGCCGCAAGTATTCCCAACCCTACATGTGGGGCACGGCCGGCGTCGGCTATCGCAAATCGCGCGTCGAGGGCGTTCCCGACAGTTGGAAGTGGCTCCTCGCCTCGGACAAATACACGGGCCGCGTCGCCCTCATGGGCGATAAGAGCACTGCGATTCAGATGGGCCTCAAGCTGTTGGGGCACTCCCTGAACGCCACAGACCCCGCCCTGATAAAGCAGGTGGAAGAGATGCTCATCCGCCAGAAGCCCCACGTCAAGGTATTCGCAGAAGATAACGGACAGGATTTGCTGCTCAAAGGAGAAGTCGATCTGGCCATGGAATGGAACGGCGACATTCTCCAGGTCATGAAGAAAGACGCCGACATCGGCTATGTCGTGCCCAGGGAAGGCGGACTCTTGTGGCAGGATTGCCTGTGCATTCCCAAAGGCGCGCCGCACCCCGAAAACGCGCACAAGTTCATCGATTTTCTTCTAAGAGCCGACGTCGGCGCTGCGATTGCGGATTTCATCCAGTATGCCACCCCCAATGCGGCGGCGAAGGCCAGAATGTCTGCTCCGTACCGGAACAACCCGGCCATATTTCCACCTCCTGAAGTAACCAAAGCGTCGGAGTTTCCATTGTATCTGGGCGAGGGCCACGAACGCCTGATCGAGGAAACCTGGGCGCGGATTCAGGCAGCTTGATTGATATAGGGACACCACCATGAAACGAAACAGATTTCACCTGGCCGGGGCCGTGCCCTGGCGCAAAACCAAAGATAGACTGGAAATCCTCCTCATCACGGCGCGCGACAAGCCCCTGGACGAGGACAATTTCTGGTGGATAGTGCCCCAGGGCGGCGTGGAGCCGGGGCAGACCGCCCAGGAGGCCGCCATCGCCGAAACATGGGAGGAGGCGGGCGTTCGCGGCGTGGCGTCGGAGGAGCCCATCGCGCGTTATGAATACGACATCGGCGCGGGCAGGTGCAAAGTCGACATCTTCGAAATCGAGGTCGAAGTCGTCGAGGACGACTGGCCCGAGAGCCACGAGCGAAAGCGCATCTGGCTCTCCCCCGAGGACGCCCTGGAGACCATTTCCGGGCAGACACTCAGGAGCGTCCTGGAAGAATTCCTGCGGAGAAAAGGGGGTTAGGTCTTACGAGCCGCGATGAGCGCGCGGTTGTAGTGCAGATAAAGGGGCGCGGCGGCAAAGCCTGCGGCCGCCAGCCACCCGAGCTGCTCATCCAGTTTTGCGGGGTAATCGTCTTTCCCCCCATAGCGTTCTCGATACTCGTGAAAAGTCATCGGCGCATCCATTTGCCGGTTCAGGCGATTCCACACGCACTCATAATCATCGGGCAGGTCGTCAAAGCGCGGCTCGATCCGATCCAGGATATAGAAAGCGCCTCCCGGACGCAGGAGCCCGTACACTTTTTCGTAGACCGCTTGTTTGCTCTCGTGGGGAATTTCATGCAGGGCCTGGCTGCTGAATACCGCCGAATAAGGCGCACGGGGAAATTCGACCTCTTTCAGATCGTTCATGTCGCAGAGAATCGGCTGATATCTGCCCTCATAAACACTCAGGCGCTTTGAAGCGAGCTTGAGCATTTCCTCAGAACTATCGAGGCATACTACCCTGGCATGGGGAATGCGCTCGAAAATGAGGGTTTCCACCTGGCCCGAGCCTGCGCCCAAATCCAGTATCCAGCCATCATCCGGCTTCACGCCTTCGAGGAGGGTAATGAGGATATCGAGTTGATTCGCCCGGTCGGGATTGTCCCGCGCGGCGTTCACCGCGTCCCAGCTTTTGGCGAACCCCTCCTCACCCCAGGCGTCTTTCGTCATCAAGCGGCCTTACAAGCGCTCATCAACGCGCTCGCATCCGGCGCCGTTTCGAACCCCATGACGGCCTCCACGGCGGAATCGACTTTGCTCTCGGGCAGGACGCGGCTCGCGTTTCCGCGGAACTTCGCCTCGACGTCCGCCCATTCCATCGGGTTTTCAGGATTGCCCCAGTTGACGGGTTCATCGCGCTCCAGGACGCGGCCGTCTTTGAGCGTCATCTTTACGCCGCCGTGCAGGTATTTGGGGAACCTGTCCGAATCCACGCCCGTGCACCTCACCTTACCGGCCAGTTCGAGCACCTGCGCGTCGCCCAGATGTTTTTCCTCGAAATCATCGAGCGTGGCCCGGCCCTTCACCACGTTGACGGCCAGACAATAGGGCAGGCTGAAAAGCGCCGCATACTGCGTGTTGGGCTTTCGCTTGTGCTCGATGGGCTCGCAGACGATGTGGAGGATCGGCTCGGGCGTGATGGTCTCGACCTCATCGATCTCATCAATGGAAATGCCCGCCTCGCGCACCAGGTTTTTCGCCGCATCCATCGTCGCGTGATTGAAATGGCAGCAAGGATAGGGCTTGAACGAAATCCGCAGCGTCTCCCAGCGCTCGCCGAGTCCGCCCGCCAGGATTTCAGCGTCATAGGCCGGGTCGCTCAAGTGCGTCGCGTATAGACCGAACCTGCCCTCCAGGACTTTTCGGGGGCCCATGAACCCGTGGCCCGCCATCTGCGCGGCGGTGACGCCCGCATGAGAAGCCCAGCCCGGGTGAAAGCGCTTCACCCAGCTTCCATCGTCGAGAAACTCCTGAATCCCCGCCGCCTGGCTCCCGCACACGCCGAAGGCGTTGGCGATGGCTTCGGGCGATTGGTTCATCAGACGCCCCATGATGGCCGCCGCGCCGAAGGCGCCGCATATCGGCGTGGCGTGATAGCCCTCGGCGTGAAACGCGCCCGGCACCGCGCCCCCGATTCTGGCGATGACCTCATAGCCCGCCACCATGGCCGCGAGGATATCCCGCCCGCTCGCGCCCGCGGCCTCGCCCGCGGCCAGCGCCGTCGGCACCACGCAGGCGCTCATGTGGGTGATGGAATCCGTATGCGTATCGTCGAAATCAAGACCGTGCACGTAGCTGCCGTTCACCATGGCGGCGTGCGCGACGGGCAGCCTGTCTCCGTAGCGCCATACGGTGGCCTGGGGATTGCCGCCCCAATCGCGCGCCGTTTTCGTCACCGCATCGGCGTAGGCCTCCCTTGTTGCGGCGAGACCTATCCCCAGGGCGTCTAATAGATGAAGCTTCGCCTTCTCAATCACTTGCCCGGGAATAACCTCAAATGATAAACCGGCGGCGAAGCGCGCCAGTTTGTCGCTCATCGTTTCCATGTTCGTCTCCTGATCCGGAATCCGGCCCGGTCCTAGGCGAGATGCGCCACCAGTACGCCCATCGCCTCGATATCATCGAGACTCGAGGCGGCCTTTACCAATTTATCCTGTGCATCAGGCGGAATCACGCCGCCCGTAATCTGTCTGAATTTCCTCGCCACCATGTCGAAATCCATCGGGTTCTGGGGCGAGCCCTTGGGGCCGGCGACGCGGCTCTTAAGTTCGCGGCCGTCATGAGTGCGGATAGCTACTTTCGCCGGAAAAGTTTTGGGATAGAGTTTCTCTATTTCAGGGTCCACCGTGAAGCGCGCTCTCCGCGCGAGACTCACCAATTCGGGGTCGGCGATGCGCTCCGGCGTGAACTGCCCGGGTCCCGCTTCACCGTCGGTGAGCGCGACCGCGGCGCAATACTCGATGTTCATCTGCGCGCGCAGCGAACTCACCGGCTCATAACGCCAGGAACACTGCTGTTTCACCACGCTGTGGTTCATGATCTCCATTTCCTGTACGTCATCGGGTGCGACGCCATGCTCCCTGCGCAGGGCGAGAACGGCGTCGATGGTCGAGTGGGTGCTGCCGCAGCAGCAATAGGGCTTGAAGGAGACACCCTCCGTCTCCCAATGATCACCCAAGCCTCTCGTCAGCGGCTCAGGGTCTCCGCAGCCGCTGAACGCCCGGATGAACCCGCCGTCTTCGTACTCGAAAATCTCCTTGGGGCCCGTATAGCCCCCCTCCGCCAAAGCGGCGGCCAGGAGGCCGCTTTGGGCCGCGCGGCCCGCGTGAAAGCGCTTCGTCTCGGAACCATCGCACTGAAAGGCCCATGTGCCCGCCCCCTGGGTTCCGGCTAATCCTAAGGCATTGGCCGTCTGCTCGGGGGTTAATTTCATCAGGTGCGCAGCGGCGGCGACGGCTCCAAAGGGACCGCACAGGCCCGTGAGATGAAAGCCCCGCCTGCGCACCTCGAGACAGTCTGCAGCGATGCTCGCGCGGATCATGGTTTCATAGCCCACCGCGCAGGCGGTCATGAACGTCCTGCCATCCGCGCCCATCTTCTCGGCAAGCGGATACGCGGCGGCGAAAACCACCGCGCCCGGATGGAGCTTGGCGCCGCTGTGGTAATCATCGAGTTCGAACGCGTGCATCCAGGTGCCCAGGCAAAGCGCCACGGGCCCCAACGGCCCGCGCCAGGCGTTCTTCCAGAGAGTGGCTTCCGCGCTTCCGCCTTGTTCCTGGATGAAGCGTGACAGTATGCGTCCCGATTCGGTGGTCGTGCCGTAGAGACCGCAACCGACGGCGTCCAGAAAATACTTGCGCATGCAGGCGCGCAGGTTACCGGATAAATCACCATAGGACGTCTCGCTGATGAATCGTGCGAGTTCGCGCGTGTGGCCGTTCATTCTGACCTCATTCCCTGGGCAGATATTCTGCTTCTATCGCGTGATAGGCGTCGTAATCGAGGAGCCGGTAGAGTTCCTTGCGCGTCATCATGTTGCCCAGATAATCCGCCATCGTGCCCTTGGCCTTTAATTCGTCGAGCAGCAATTCGCCCGCCTTGAGCATCGCGCGCATGATGCTCACCGGAAACAGGACGAGTTTATAGCCCATCTCCCCGAAATCCGCTTTTGAGACATGAGGCGTCTTGCCGAACTCCGTCATGTTGGCGAGCAGAGGCCCCGGACAGCGCTCGGCGTACTCGGTGAACTCATCACGCGTCTCGAGCGCTTCGATGAATATGACGTCCGCTCCGGCTTCCAGCGCTGCATTACCTCTTTCGACGGCCTCATCCATCCCGTGGACATATTTGGCGTCGATTCGAGCCATGATAGCGAAATCCGGATCCGTTCGATGATCCACGGCGGCGCGGATTTTTCCAATAAACTCCCCACGGCTCACCACCTGTTTGCCGTCCAGATGGCCGCAGCGTTTGGGCAGCGCTTGATCTTCAATCTGGATGCACGCAACGCCCGCCCTCTCGAAATCACGCACCGTGCGCACGACGTTCACCGCGTTGCCGTAGCCGGTATCTACGTCCACCACAAGCGGGATGTCCACGGCGTCGGCCATATACCTCGCGTTCATGAGCACTTCACTGAATGACGCCAAGCCGTTGTCGGGCAGTCCCGCGAGGGCGTTCACCACGCCTGCTCCCGACATATAGACGGCTTCGAATCCCTTGGAGGCGATGAGCCTGGCCGTCAGCGCATCGTGCGCTCCGGGGATGATCGTCGCCCCCTGCCGCTCAAGAATTTTTCTGAATTTTTTTCGAACCGAATCGGCCATGCGTCCTCTCTTCCCGGAAACAACGATAATTCAAACGCTGATTTCCATTCTCACCGAAGCGCATCTTCGCCTTGATATAAAAGAACTTATCCGCCGTCCTCATCTCAAAGCAACCACCCGCTATTCTTTCACATCATCCGGCGGCATCGCCATAGCTCAAAGCCGATATTTCCTTGACAAACTGCCGACGAAAAGTGGCATAATTTAATCGCTCGTGAAGTTTGATCGCAGGGGGATGACGAATGACGGATGAAAACGAAGACGTCAGTTTCGAAGAAAAGTATAAAGAAGAATCCAGGGTCAACTCCGACCTCAAGCGCGCCTTGGATCTTTTGAACCAGGGAGGCGCCGCCCACGCGAAAGGAGACCTCGACAAGGCCATCGAGTTGTACCGGGATTCCATCGCCTACTACCCCACGGCGGACGCGCACACCTATCTGGGCTGGATGTACAGCAAGCAGGGCCGGCTCGAGGAAGCCATTGAGGAGTGCCACATGGCCATCGAGGTCGACGATGAGTTCGGAAACCCCTACAACGATATCGGCTGTTATCTCATGCAGTTGGGTGAACTCGACGAAGCGGCCGGATGGCTCGAAAAAGCGAAGTCCGCACCGAGGTACGAGCCGCGTCATTTCCCCTACATGAACCTGGGGCGCATCTACCTTCAGAAAAAAGAATACGGCAAGGCGCAAGGCGAAATTTACGAAGCCATCAGGCGCGCCCCCGAAGTGGATGGTCTGAAAAAGAATTTTCTCGAACTGGTGTCGATGCTTAACTAGAAATCAACCCACGAGAAAAGCCGGCCTCATGGGCCGGCTTTTCTTTTTCGCGCCTGGGACCTAGCCGGGAATCTTGTCCCTGCTATCCTCTTCCATCCACTCGTTTTCCACATAGATGGTTTTGGCTGCGTCCCGGTTGGGGCAATTGCCATACGTGAAGACGAGTTCGGCGTCCTCGGTTTCGCTCGGGTTGTAGAGACCGTGAATCTCGCCCGCCGCGCAATAGACGAACGTGCCCGAGGGCACCGTATGCTCTTCCCTGTCCTCCCCCATCCAGACGATAATCGGGCCCTTGACGATGTAGAACGTCGCGTCGCAGACGTGGTAGTGCCTCTGGTTGCGGCCCTTGGGGGGAATGATGGTGCGCCCCATCGTGATGGTCTGGGTGCCGGTGGCATTGCTGTCCACGCCCCACGCGATAATGAGGGGCGGTTCGTATTTCTTGTCCACGCCGATGGCCGTCGAATCGATGAGACACCAGCGCTGTTTCGTGGGTGCGGATATGGCTGACATGGATGCTCCTTTGAATTGGAAACGATATGAAAATTCTTATTCTCTCGAAGATGCCTAATCTAGTCGTTCACTTCACAGAGCGCAAGAGCGGAGCCGACGCAGGCGAGAATTCACCCTTCCAGGAAAAGCTGTACCTCGCTCAAGAGCTCCATCCTGCGCTTTTCCAGTTCCATGAAATGCGTGCCGTCGTCGATGATGACGTAGCGCTTGCCCCGGCTGTTGCAGAGCGCCTTGTACAACCCCCAGGCTTCCGGGTCGGCCGAGGCGCCGTCCTGATCACCCCGGATGAGCAAAACGGGACACGTGATCTTGCTCGCGTCATAAAGCGGTATGTTCCTCGCCCTGTCGTACAGATCCGCCAGGGAGCCGTTCGCCAGCCGGAACGCGGGCGTCTTGCGCCTGGCCCCTTCCGGATCATAGCGAAGCAGTTCCTGAAAATACGTCTCGAGCACTCTGGGGTCGCGCCATTTGTGATGGGCATCCCCCGGAATATGGCCCCACCAGCGATGGTGCACGTCTTTTTCCGTACACCACGACCAGGCGCCTCGCCTCGCGTCGAATTCGCCGGGCTTTCGGGGGTCTTCCATCCGCTTCGTACGCTGGGGGTCGTCATAAGCGTAATATGGCGCATAAAGAACGAGCTTATGCACCTGCTTCATGTTGTCGGCGGCATACGCCGGGCTCGTTGTCGTCCCCCAGGAACGGCCCAGGATGCCGAGCTTGTTCACCCCCCGCTGATCACAGATATAATCAACCGCCGCCCTGATGTCCCTCACGGCTACCTTGCCGGGTATCGCGGGAGGCTTTCCCCTGGGGCTTTCGCACATCTCCCGCGGCCAGGTCGATTCACCAAAACCCCGAATCGAGAGCGCGAACACGTCGAACCCGCGCGAGGCGATGTAATCCATCCATGAATAGCCGGGAACCGGGAGGTCGTAGGCCACAGGGCCGGGCGCCATCCGCCCGTGCACCATGAGGAGCGTGGCCGCATCCTCGAATTTTCTCTTGCCCTCGGGGCGTTTTTCTCTCAGATGCAAAGTGATGCCGGGGTCGAGCGAATCGATGTAGTGATCGATTCGCTCCACTCCTTTCTGAGCCACATTCTTCCGTGGGGCAGCGCTCAAATCCAGATACCCTTAATTTTTCAGGTGCGAATAATCCTGGTCATACGCGGGCGGCAACGCGCCCCCCTGGCCCTGGATGACGTGGAGCCTGCCCCACCCCCGGCCCGAGTTGCGAAATCCGCGCTGCACGCCCGCCGGCGTCCAGCACATGTCCCATGGGCCGAGAACTGCCTGATGCGAATCTCCCCTCTCATCGGTCCAGAACACCGTCCAGTCGCTCTCGAGAGGAATGAAGGCCTCCTCCAGGTCAGGATGATCGTGCAGCGGTGCGCCCGAACCCACCCGGTTCTCGTTGATGACGAAGGAGAACTCTCCTTCCGATAAAGACGGAGGCGGACCAACGCCCTCGAGTTCACCGCCCACGTGGCCGATATAGCGGCGAATCCCCCGAACGCCCTCCGGCAGCGAGGTTTCATGATAGACCTGATAATTCTTGGGGCAATCATCATAACGCACCACTTGGGTAAAGGGATCGACGAAAGAAGCACTCTCGCTCGCCGCGCCCTCCCCTTCTCCCTGAAACACGGGCGGCTCATACGCGCCTCGCCCGTGAATGTAGTAGAGAAACCCATCCTCATCGCCCGAGTTCCTGTAACTGCGCATGACGCCCGGCGGCATCCGGATGGCGTCGTAAAGCCCGAGCTCGACGTTTTTTACCTCTCCATCGCGCGGATCGACCCACGAAACTTCGAACCCGCCATGCCACACCATGAAAACTTCCTCGAACCCGTGGCTGTGCATCGGGGCGCCGTTTCCGGGAGGCGCCATCACGATCCCGTTGGCGAACTCCCAGCCGGGGAGAGCCGCTTTGGGCTGTTTGTCGCGAGGCCCCCCGATATAGCGATAAACGGCCCGGTGATGCCCCTCTTCCCGGGCGTCGGACGATGAATCCCAATCGGGCACGATTTCCGCAAAACGGACGATAGTGGTGGGTACGGCTCTGGAAGTATGTGTGGTCATCTTCAAGCACCTCGCCGGTATCAGGTTATGGAAGGGTCGCGTTCCGGTACACGCCTTCCGCCTCATACGCCTCGTCGAGCAGGACGACAGGATGCACCACCCGAAGGTCCATGCCCCGCTCGCGGGCGCCGAACGCGATTTGAATCTGACAACCAGGATTGCCCGTGCAGACCACGGGCGCTTCGGAGTCCTTCACGTGCCCCATTTTCCTGTCGAGAAGCTGCATGGAAATCTCCGTCTGCGTGAGGTTGTAGCTGCCGGCGGAGCCGCAGCACCAATCGCTCTCCCTGAGAGGCACCGACTCGACGTTGCGGATAGCGGAAAGAACCTCGAGCGGCTCCTTGCGGACCTTGAGCGCGTGGAAAAGATGGCAGGGGTGGTGATACGCGATTTTCCGGGGCTCGGGGTGCGCAGCTTCCCGAACCCCGATTCTGGAGAGAAACACGGTGACGTCCATCGCCTTCTCACTGAACGCCTCGGCCCGGCTCGCGTAGACGGGATCCTCCGCAAGTAAATCCTTATATTCATGCAGCATCGCCCCGCAACCGGAGACGGCCAGGACGACGGCATCGAACCCGCCCGCGTCGATGGCGTCTATGTTCTCGCGCGCGAGGATTCTCGCTGCCTCCCTGTCTCCGGCATGGGCCTGCAACGCGCCGCAGCAGGTCTGCGAGGCGGGAAACACGACGCGCACCCCGTTCGCCGCCAGGGCGCGTATGGCGGCCCTGTTCACGTCGCCGAACAGGGTGGATTGAATGCAGCCGCCGAAGAAGGCGACGCGGTATTTTTCCTCGCCAATGGCCGCTACTTCCGCAGGAAGAGCCCTCATCGAGGATACGGGCGGGGCTTCGGGCATCATGGGTTCGAGTTCGGCCAGCTTTTTGGGCAAAAGACCCAGGCCCCTCACCATGCTTCTCAAAAACGTGGTCTGGTACAGTCGGGTGGCCACACCCGCCAAGTTGAGCAACACCCTGTTCGGCAACAGCCAGCGGAAGAGGATTCTCCTCAAAATCCGAACCGATAGGGGACGTTTTCGCACCTTTTCGAGTCCTTCGCGCGCCGCCTCGATCAAAGAACCATAGGGTACGCCCGATGGGCACGCGGTCTCGCAGGCGCGGCAGTCCAGGCAGCGATCGAGGTGTTTCATCACCGTTTCGTTCGGCGCCATCTCGCCGTCCGTCACCATGCGCATGAGATAGATTCTCCCGCGCGGGGAGTCCATTTCGTTGCCGAGCAGCGTGAAAGTGGGACAACTCGTGCCGCAGAACCCGCAATGGATGCAGCGCTGAATCATCTCCCTGTCGGGAGCTTCCGGGCCGACGAAGGGGTTTTCGTATTCGGGAAAAACCTGCGCGAAACCTGCTTTTTGATCCGTGGCCACTTAGGGCTTTCCTCCTACATCCGGTCCACGAAGCGGCCGGGACTCAAAATCCCTTTGGGGTCATAGGTTTTCTTGATGTTGCGCATCACCTGGAGCGCCCCGGGTTCGAGCGCGTCCTCACCCCATACGGAAATCTGCTCTTTGAGCGAGTCCGGCCCGGAATCCAGGCGCAGGTGAACAGAGCGGGCTTGCGATTCATCCCTGCCTTCCCTGCAAAGAGAATTGAAAACGCGCCACGCCTCGAGTGGTGAGCATTCTTCATCCTCCGGCGCGAGCCAGCAGCGCAAAACGCCGCTTCCCGCGTGCGCAGAAATGGCGAAACGGTATTTCCCCGATTCGGCGGCGCGCCTCGCCGCCTCAGCGAAACGGGGCAACTGATCGAGTCGACCCGAGGCTCTGAGAGCGAGCACTTCGGGACCGGAGAAATCTCCTCCCGGCGGGTCGGCCAGGGTGCGGCCCAGGCGTGAGGTCGTTTCATCGTCGAGGCGCAAGATATCGTCTCCGCCCTCTTTCACGAGGATTTCCTCGAAGCGGGCCAATTGATCTTTCAGCCCCTCCTCAAAATCCCCGAAAGAAGCCACCAGGCTGACGGGGCCGGACAAGGCGATGTCGCCGCCCGATGCCGGCGAGTCGATGCGCGCATCGTCCAGCACTTCCGCCCAAATGGGCATGAGGGGCGAGGCCATCAGCGCCCTGGCCGCTTTGAACGCCGCGTCTGTGGATGAAAATGAGGCCGCTCTCGCTCCAATGTGCTCGGGAGCCTTGTAGAGACGAATCGCCAACTCGGTAACGACCGCCAGCGTCCCCCAGCTTCCCGACAGGAGGCGGTTCATGTCGTAGCCGGTGACGTTTTTCACCACCAGCGCGCCATAGGTGTGGGTCGCGCCATCGGCCAGCGCCACCTTCATACGCATCACGCGATCGCGCGCCTTGCCCCAGCGCACCCGCATGGGGCCCGAACGGTCCGCGATGATGGCTCCCCCCACCGTGGAGGTTCCCGGATGCGGGGGGTCGAGGCCCGCCGTCTGGCCCTCGGCGCCCGTCAACCTGTTGAGGTCCTCGACGCTCATGCCCGCCTCGACCACGGCGGTGAGATCGTCTTTCAAAAACTCCACCGCCTTCGACATGCGCGCCAGGGAGAGAGCCACGTCGTACCTCTCGGGCCTATATCCCGTCCCGCTGCCTGTGCCTCCCCCCCAGGGGAATACGGCCAGACCCGCTTCATTCGCGCGCGAGAGTACGCGGCGTAAGGTTTCGTGGTCGGCGGGACTAACAACGACCGAGGGCGCTTTACCCCCCAGCTTGAAAGACTCCGCCCTCTCATCCGACCACAGAACGGAGTCGCCAAAATCTGTTTCTATGGATTGGGCGAAAGAATCGAGTTTGAGGGCCATGGCTTTCCTACTTCGTCATTCCCCCGCCCATCCGGGCGACGGCGCCGCCGAGAGCGACCGGGAACACGTTTTCCTCATCGGGTATGAGTTTGCCGGGGTTCATCAAGCCGTCCTGATCGATAGCGTCGCGCACGCGCTCCATGATCTCGAGCGTGGGTTCGTCGAACTGATCCTTCATCTCTCTGATCTTCTCGATGCCGATGCCGTGCTCGCCCGAGAGTACGCCCCCGGCCCGGATGCAAGCGCGAAGCACCTCCGAGCCGCACTCAATTGCCCGCTCCGTTTCTCCGGGCACCCGATCGTCGAACAAGACGTTGGGATGCAGGCTCCCGTCTCCGGCATGAAACACGTTGGTGATGCGCAAATTATAGCGGGCGGATATCTCGTCGAACTCCTCGAGCACCTGCGCCAGCTTTGAGCGGGGAACCGTGCCGTCGAGACAGTAGTAGGTAGGCGCGATTACCCCGAAGGCTCCGAACGCCTTTTTGCGGCCCATCCAAAGGCCCTCGCGCTCTTCTTCCGTCTGCGCGATCCGGAACGAGGAACAATTGTTCTTCTCGCTTATATCGCGAATGAGAGTCTCGAGCGGTTTGATGGAAGACGGCAAGCCGTCGAGTTCGATGAGCAAGACGGCCTCGGCGTCCTTGGGATAACCCGCCTGAACCACAGTCTCGACCGCCTCGATGGTGTAGCGATCCATCAACTCCATTGCGGCGGGCACGGCGCCTGCCGCTATGACGTCGCTCACCGTCCGGCAGGCATCCCCCACCTGGGCGAAACACGCGAGCATGGTGCGCACGCTCTCGGGATTCGGCGTGAGCCGCACGATGAGTTCCGTGATAACGGCGAAGGTGCCCTCCGAACCAACGAAGAAACCGCGCAGATCCAGACCCGGTGAATCCTCCCCGTCCGCGCCCAGATGCACAACCTCACCCGTCGGCAAGACGACGGTCATTTCCAGGATGTGGTTCGTCGTCATTCCGTATTTCAGGCAATGCGCGCCGCCGGCATTTTCCGCCGTGTTGCCGCCGATGGTGCAGGCCGCCTGGCTGGAAGGATCGGGCGCGTAATGAAAGCCATGCGGCAGCGTCTCGCGGGAGAGGTGGAGGTTCACCACCCCCGGCTGCACGCGCGCGAGGCGGTTCACGTAGTCGAGTTCCAGAATCTTGTTCATCCGCGTGAAGACGATGAGCACACCGCCCGGCAGGGGCGTCGCGCCACCGGAGAGGCCCGTGCCCGCTCCTCTGGCGATCAGGGGTACGCGATACTCGCGGCAGATTCCCACGATTCGGCTGACTTCTTCGGTGGTTTCCGGCAAAACGACGGCCGAGGGGATGCCCTTGTAAATCGTGAGGCCGTCGCAGTCATACGTCCTGAGCGCCACCGGATCGGTGTGGATGAATTCCTCCCCCACCGCATCCGTCAGCTTTTGAATGAATTCAGCGCTGTCCACCTGAAAACCCTCACGGCGCTTTCTGAAAGAGTGAAAACCCTTTAGAGTACGCCCACATTATACCCACGCTTCGGAAAAAAACGAAGAGAAAGGCGACTTCTTGAGCAAATCCGGTGGTTCCACTCCGGCTTCGGGCCACTCCGCGAGGCGCGGGCGAACAGGCGGCTTGTATTTTGGATGGGTGATCGTAGGTGTATCGTTCATCACTATGGGCTTCCACATGTCGGCCACCTTTTCCTTTTCCCTGTTTCAGGTTCCGCTCATTGAAGAATTCGGCTGGAGCAGAGGCGCCCTGGGCGGCGCATTCGCCTTGAGCATGAGTCTCTACGCCATCTGCAGCCCCGCGGCAGGATCTATTTTAGAGAGAAAAGGCCCGAGAGCCCTGCTCCCCTGGGGCTCCGTCTCGATTGGGACAGGGCTCATGCTGGGCTTTTTCATCTCTTCTCTCTGGCACGCGTATATATTCATCGGCGTCATGATCGGCGTGGGGCTTGCATTGAGCGGGTTCGTAACGCTCAACGCGCTCATGCCGCGATGGTTTTTCAGAAACCGTGGGCTGGCGGCGGGCATCGCCATTTCCGGCATCGGCATCGGCTCTTTCATCCTGATGCCCACCATCGAGAGACTCATCGCCGTCTTCGGCTGGCGTTACGCCTATCTGATTTTCGGCGCTTCGATACTCCTCATCATCCTTCCACTCAAACTGCTCCTGATCAGAAACGCTCCCGCCGACGTCGGGCAGAATATCGACGGCGTATCGGACGAAGAAGCCGCCGGGTTCCCAAAACCACCCGCCTCCAACCCCCAGAAAGTGGGAGAGGTATTCCGGTCGGCAAATCGGGAGAGAAACTTCTGGGCATTGATGATCATCGCTTTTGTCATCGGCCTGAACAACAATTCTATCTGGAGCCAACTCCAGATATTCTTCGTCGACGCGAATTTCAGCACCGCGTTCGGTGCTTTCGTTTTCGGGCTTACCGGGGCCATCCGAATTCTGGGCAGCATAGTTCTTGGTTGGGCAAGCGATCGGATCGCGCGCAAAATGGCTCAGGCCATCGCCCTTTTCCTGTCGGGACTCGGTGTCCTCGTCTTGCTCTCCGTCCCACATTTCAGCAACGGCGTCGTACTCGCGTTCATGTTCGCCGCCATCTACGGCTTCGGCGTCGGCGGCATGTCGGCCTGCTATGCGGCCATGTGCGCGGACGCCTACGCCGGACGCTCGTTCGCCGTTATCATGGGGTTGCTGGAAATTGCTTTCGGTCTCGGGGGATTCGTCGGCCCCCCGATGGCGGGCTTCATGTTCGACTACACGGGAAGCTATGTTCTGCCATTCTGCATCGTGATCATTTTCCAGGCGGTTGCGCTCCTCGTCTGTCAATTCGTCTACAGCACCGAGAAATAGACCGCCATGGGAGGAGGAAAAGCCACCCGCCCCTGGATTTATTACGGGTGGGTAATCGTCGGCACGTCCTTCACCGCCATGGCGTTTCATCAAACGGCGCGCTTTTCTTTTTCCATCTTTCAGGTTCCGCTGATCCAGGAATTCGGCTGGGGGCGAGGCGCCCTGGGCGGGGCATACGCTCTGATGCTGGGCAGCTATGCGCTATTGAGCCCCATCGCGGGAAACCTGTTCGACAAAAAAGGAGCGCGGGCGGTCATGCCCTGGGGTTCGGTGTTTGTAGGCGTAGGCTTCACGCTGGCCTATTTCATCAGCGACCTATGGCACGTCTACCTGGTTCCTTGCCTGTTCGTGGGAATCGGAATGGCACTGAGCGGCTTTGCGATGCACAGCGCCCTCATGCCTCGGTGGTTTCAGAAAAAGCGCGGCCTCGCCACGGGGTTGGCCCTCTCGGGCAGCGGGACGGGAATCCTGCTATTCATCCCCCTTATCGAAAGGCTCATCTCCTCTCTGGGCTGGCGCCTGACCTATTTGATTTTTGGTCTGGCCATCCTTTTCATCGTCGTCCCCCTGACTGCATTGCTGCTCCGAAGAAGCCCCGAGGAAGTGGGGCAATACCTTGACGGGGAACCCGAGCCTCCCGCCCATTCACCGTCCGGAGCAAGCGGAAAATCGCCCAGTCCTTCCTTACTCAAGGTGTTTCGGCAGGTCTGCCGGAAAAAGAACTTCTGGACGCTCCTCATCGTCGTCTTCTTCATGGGGCTGAACAACAACTCCATATTGAGCCAACTCCAGCTTTTTCTGGTCGATGCCGAATACAGCACGGCTCTGGCGGCTTTTTTCTTCGGGATGCTGGGCGCGATCCGGATGCTCGCCACGTTTTCGATGGGCTGGCTGAGCGATATCATCGGCAGGCAGCGCGCCCAGGCGCTTTCGTCTTTAATGACGATTTGCGGGATCGTTATTTTGCTTTCCATCCCTCATATATCGTTGAAATTTCTGATGGGATGGGTCTTCATATTCGTCTACGGTATGGGCCTCGGCGGAATGAGCGTATGCTACTCATCCATGTCCGCGGATGCGTTCAGGGGCCCCTCGTTCGGCGCCACCATCGGACTGCTCGAAATTTTCTTTGGCCTTGGGGGGTTCATCGGCCCACCTTTGGCGGGTTTTATTTTCGACTACACGGGAAGTTACGTGATCCCCTTCGTCGGGATAGCGGCGGGCCTGGTGTTCTGCATCTTCTTGTGCCTGTTCGTCTATGAAACGCCACGAGGAACCTCTGAAGCATAGCGGTTGTTAAAAGGGACGGCTCAGTACCTCGAGCACCTTGACAGCCATCGCCCTGTCGCCTTCGATGCGCAGGCGACCACTTCCTTCCTTTTCCTCCAGCATAGCCCGGCCCGTGGTGAGCAGAACCAAGTCGCTCCCGCCGCATACGACGCGCGCGTCGCAACCCCCATCATCGGAAAACAAGATTTCGGACTCGCCTTTTTCGATGCGCAGGGCCCATATCCGTTCAGGTTCGTTCGTTTCAAAGCAAATTGTTCCACTGAAATCTTTATCTCCCCGCGCACCGAAGAAGATGGGAAAACGCTCGGGCAGACAATCCACCGCCACAGGCAGGGACGAGGCATGCAAATCGCCATCGGGCTGATTGCGAATGTCCCAGTCGTGGAGGATCAGTTCATAGAGCCTTTGTCCGGAAAACGTGCGGATTGGGCACGGTGCGAGCCAATGCCAGGCTTTTTTATCCAAAGCATCGGGCTGAACCCCCTCGAAGACTTCCTGCAGCCGCCATACGGCTTCGGCGAAGGCGTCTATCCGCTCATCGTCTGAAAGCGCGACGAGTTCGTCCCCCACTTTTTTACGATACGCCCAGAACGATTCCAAATTTTCCGCGCCGAAAGGCAACTCCAGAAGCCCTGCGGCGCCAGCGGGGATGACGTGCGCATAAAAACGCGCGCCCAGCGTCATGTGCGCCACCACGTCGGCCACACACCAACCCGGACAAAAAGTGGGTGCGCGCCACTCCTGCTCGCTAAAGCCTCGCAAGATCCCGATGAACCTGTGGTTTTCCTGTTCCACCCACGATACGGCGCGCGCAAAAAAATCAGCCATCACGAAAATCCGCCCTTATGCCTGGTAATGTGAAACTCCAAGCCTCCACGCAAAAGCGCGAGCGATGAAAACACCTTCGGTAGACACCAATCCTCAGAATGAAACGATGTGCTCCTGAGTTGAATCTTCAGGAGCATGAAGTCGGCATCGGCATCAGACGGGCATCGCCACTTTGAGTTCATCCGAGATTTCCGCCACCTGCTTCCACACGCCATCGCCTACCGGGATTCCTTCCCGCAGCCTTCTTTCCTTCTCCCTGAAGCTGCGTTCCCCCGGCACGCGAATCTCCTCTACGCCGGGCGCCCTGCGCGTGTTCTTTACCTCGGCGACGTGGAAATCGACCATCTCCCTGAACACCTTCGGATCCCCGAAAGCGGAGGGGTCGATGGCAATGAACAAATCCCCCTTGTCGTAATGTCCCTCATGCACCGACTGGCTGAGCGGCTTGCCCACCTTGGCCCCGAGCAAAGGCCCCGCCAGAAGACCGATCAGCAGGCAAAGGCCATAGCCTTTGTGCCCCCCGAATGGCGCGACCGCGCCCGCGGCGGCCGTTTTGGCATCCGTCGTCGGTTCGCCATCCGGACCCACCGCCACGCCTTCTGGAATCGGCTCACCGGTGACGGTCGCCCTCAGGATCATCCCATAAGGAATCGCACTCGTCGCGAAATCGAGGAGTACGGGTTCGTCCCCACTCCTTGGAACGGCGATTGAAAAAGGATTCGTGCCCATCAGGCGCTCCACGCCCCCGAAAGCATGAACCAGCGGCTGCGTGACGCCCGTGACGATTCCCACGCAGCCGGCACGGGCGATACGCTCGGCGTAATAGCCCGTCATACAGATATGGTCGCTGTTCACGACTCCCACGGTGCAGGAGCCGGCCTTTTCCGCCTTCCTGGCCGCAAGGCTTGCGCCATAAGTCGCACCCACGGGCCCCATGGCGCGATCGCCCTCCACCAGCGCGGAACCCTCCCGCTCATGGATGACATGGGGCCTGGCCTCGGCGTTGATCATCCCGCTCTGGATTCTTCTGATCATATTGGGCAGGCGAATCAGGCCGTGGGTGGAATACCCCCTGAGATCGGCTTCTATCAATACGTCGGCCGTCGCCATCGATTGCTCGTGCGAACATCCCGCAGCCGTCAGGATGCGCTCCATCAAATCGCGCAGAGCGTCCGCGTTGACGATGCGCTCATCATTTTGACTCATGTGCGAAAAAACCTTTCTGTATCTAAAGATCGGGGTTGGGAGCGGAAACGCTCGGCTTGGTGACGCGCATCATCCAGCAATAGATTTCTATCCGGTTGCCGTCGGGGTCCAGAAAGTAGAACGCATGGCTTCCGCTTCCGCCGATGAACCCGTTCTCATCCAAGCCCTCATGCGCGTGAACGTATGGGCCCGAGACGAACTCGACGCCACAGGATTTCACGTGTTCCTGGGCGAGAAGCCAATTTTCACGGTCATCCACTTCAAAAGCGATATGGTGGAGTCCCACGTCCGTTCGGTGCTCGGAGTCGCCTGTCGTCAGGCCCGCTTTCACGGCGTCTTCGGGCAATTCAAAAAGGACCAGGGTGTGGTGTTTTTCCGCGCAGCGCATGAAACAGATCGGTCGGAAAAAATCCGGCGGACCCCACTTTCCTGTCAGCTTGAGACCCACCACATCCCGGTAAAACTTGATGGATCGCTCCACGTCACTCACGTGGATTCCCATGTGACCAAGCCGTGCGACATTACAACCCATTCCTATCCCTCCAAAAGCGAATGCAGAGCAGAAATAATCCGTTTGCCTAAAATGGTGCGCCATCATAACATGCGCGCGCGTGGTTGGTGCACGCGAGTCCACGTTTGCACTTCAGCCGCTTATACCCCAGTGAAAGGACTTTCGAATGTCGAAAAAACCGGGTTTCATCGCCATATTGCTTGCGGGCGCCATGATCTTCTCAGGCGTTTTCCTGCTTCCATCCGCGAACAGCCAAAAAGATAAAAACCACGCAGTCACACTCACCTCTCCGGATGCGAAGCCGAAAGCAGCGCCCGCCCCCACACTCGTGGCGCAAAGCCTCGACAAAAAGCGCATCGAGAAAATTATCAGAGAATATCTCATCAACAACCCCGAAGTGCTCGAAGAAGCCATACGAGCCCTACAGGCAAAGCGGGAAGCAATGCGCCTGGCTGCGGCCCGGACTTCCATCCAGAAAAACAGGAAACAAATTTATGCGGACCCCGAAGACCCCGTGGGCGGGAACCCCAACGGGGACGTGACGATTGTGGAGTTTTTCGATTACCGATGCGGGTATTGCAAGCGGGTGGCCCCTGTTGTGGAGGCTGCGCTCGCGAAAGACAAGAAAATCCGCCTCGTCTACAAGGAATTCCCTGTCCTGGGGCCCAATTCCGTATTGGCGGCCCGGGCGGCGCTCGCCTCGCGCGCGCAGGGCAAATATCTGGTTTTTCACAAAGCGCTCATCAAAGCCAAAATCTCTTATGATGAAGCGAGCATCATGAAAGTCGCCACGGCGGTGGGCATCGACACGGCCCGCCTGAAAAAAGACATGCAAGCGCCTGACATCCAGGCCTATATAGTAAAGACACGCGCACTGGCGCGTTCTCTAGGAATACGCGGCACACCCGCCTTTGTTGTCGGCGATCAAATGTTCCCGGGCGCGCTCACCTCGGCACAACTCACCCGAATGATTCAACAGGCGAGAAGGAAATAAACCGAAAAAAAGCCCCGGAGATAACTCTCCGGGGCTTTCCTGTCGCCAGCTAACCTAGTCTACCGTCACCGAACCCATCAACATTCTGCGGTAATCCCACCATTTCCACTTCTTGGGCACCATGGTGATACGCACGCGTATTTTTTGCGCAATGGGCGTGTTGACGTAATTCGCCCACATCTCCGGCCCGAAGAAATGATCCACCACGCTTTTCAGCCCCTCGTGGTCCGTTCCCATCGTCTCGGAAACCTGCGCCTCACCCTCCACGACAACGGCGCGGAAAGGAGCTTTTTCATCATCGATGCAAATGGCAAAGGCCGGATTGCGCTTCAGGTTTTTCACCGAGACCGAATCTTCACCCGTGCTGATGAAGAAACTCGCATCCTCGGGATTGAACAGATACAAAAGCGGGATGACGTGCGGCGAGCCATCCGCATTCGTAGTGGCGATTCTCGCCATATGTGGTTCTTGTAAAAATTCATCCATCTCTTTCGGGCGCTCGGCCATTTTCCATCTCCTCTCCAGAAGTCATGACATTATGAATCATTCCCGTTATATCGCTCCAAAAATGATACCGGAGTCATCTACCCCTTCACAATGATGTTCACCAGACGCCCCGGCACGACGATGTGCTTCACGATCTCCTTATCGCCTATGTAACTGGCCGTTACGGCTTCCGCTTTTTCCCTCAGTTCCTCCTCGGGCGCATCCGGAAGCGCCATGAACGTACGCCTCGTCTTTCCGTTCACCTGAACGGCGAATTCCTTCTCCTCGGCGGCTATGGCCGCTTCGTCCACCTCAGGCCATGCTTCACGGAAGATACTCGCCTCGCCCCCACTCGTGCCCAAGGCTTGCCAGAGCTCCTCCGTCACGTGGGGCGCCATGGGCGCCATGCAACACAGGAGAATCTCGGCCGCTTCGCGCTGCACCGCATTTTCGGCATCGGCCTCCGCGCGAAGCGACGTGGCCAACTCCATGATGCGCGCGACCGCCGTGTTGAAAGAGAAGGAGTGCTCATAAACTTCCGTCACAGCCTTCAAGGTGGCGTGGGCGTCGCGTCTGAGTTTTCTCCCTGAAGCGGACAGTCCATCCCCATCCCCTGAATAGGCTTCCGTTTCCCGCCAACCCTCGAGCCGTTCGGAGAACGTCACCCAAAGCCTTTGCAGGAAGCGGTGCACGCCGATCAGGCCGTCGTCGCGCCATTCCTTCGAGCGCTCGGGAGGGCCGATGAAAAGCGTATAGAGCCTGCCCGCATCCGCCCCGTATTTTCCGGTGCATTCTTCAATCGAGACCCCGTTCATCTTCGATTTGCTCATCGAGGCCATCTCGGAGAGCACCTTCTGCCCGGCTTCGTAGCCGCTGCCGCTCGGGCCGTCCGCCGTGACGACCAGAGATTCCTCGTCCACATCCTGATAAGGCACCCAGACGCGGCCACGCGCATCCGCCACATAGTAGGCCATTCTGCACACCATTCCCTGGGTGAAGAGATTTTCGAACGGCTCCTCGAAAGAGACGAGACCCAGGTCGTAGAGCACTTTTGTGAAAAACCGTGAGTACAGCAGGTGCATGACGGCGTGTTCAGCACCCCCGATGTACTGCGTCACCGGCAGCCAGCGGTTCACGTTTTCCGACTGGAATACGGCGTCATCATCACGGGGGCTGACGTAGCGCAGGTAATACCAGGACGAGTCCACAAAAGTGTCCATCGTGTCCGTCTCACGGCGCGCGGGCCTGCCGGTTTTCGGGCTGATGACATTCACGAAATCCTCGCTCTGGTCCAGGGGATTCCCGCCCCGGCCCGTGAACTCGACGTCGCGCGGGTGCATGACGGGCAGATGGTCGTCCGGCACCGGAGTAATACTGCCGTCTTCCTCATAAATGACGGGAATCGGCACTCCCCAATAGCGCTGACGCGAAATGAGCCAGTCTCTCAGCCGCCAGTTGATGGTCTTATCCCCAAAACCATTATCTGCAAAATAATCGGTCATCTTCGGATACGCTTCGCGGTTCGGCTGCCCGTCAAAGGGCCCGGAATTCTCCATCACGCCATCTTCGATGTATGCCTCCTCCATCGTGTCGCCATCCAGCCCTCCCTCGGGATGCTGGATGACCACCTTGACGGGGATGCCGTATTTCCTGGCAAAGAGGAAATCGCGCTGATCGTGCGCGGGCACGCCCATGACGATGCCCGTGCCGTATTCCATCAGCGCGTAATCGGCCACGAGCAGGGGTACGCGGTCTCCATTAACGGGGTTGATGATGAAATGACCCGTGTCGATGCCCGTCTTCTCACTCTCCTCGCTCATGCGTTCCGCGGCGCTTTGGGCCTGCATGGCTTCCACGGCCTCGCGGATGGAATCCGCACGCGGATTGTTCTCCAGCAACTGATCGATAAGGGGATGCTCGGGCGCGCAGACCATGAAGGTGACGCCGTATACCGTATCCGGCCTGGTGGTGAACACGGAGAGCGTCTCGCCTGTCGATTCGAGTTTGAAATCGATTCGCGCGCCTTCGCTGCGTCCCAGCCAGTTTCTTTGTTGCTGCTTGACGTGCTCGGGCCAACCGACGAGGCCATCGAGATCGTCGAGCAAGCGCTGTGCATAATCCGTAATCTTCAGGAACCACTGGCTGAGCCAGCGTTTTTCCACCTTGGCGCCACTGCGCCAGGCGATACCGTCGTGGATCTGTTCGTTCGCGAGAACCGTGCCATCCACCGGGTCCCAGTTGACGAGGGCTTCTCGCTTATACGCCAAGCCGTTCTCGAGCATTTTGAGGAAAATCCACTGCGTCCACTTGTAATAGCCCGGATGCGCGGTGGAAATCTCTCGCGGCCAGTCATAGGCGAGACCCGCCATGCGAAGCTGGCGTCTCATGTTGTCGATGTTTTTTTGGGTCCATGCGGCGGGATGCGCGCCGGCATTGATCGCCGCGTTCTCAGCCGGTAGCCCCAGGGCGTCCCAGCCCATCGGGTGCAAGACCTCGAAGCCGCGCATCTTCCGGTAGCGGCTGATGGCGTCGCCCATCGTGTAGTTACACGCATGGCCCATGTGCAGATCGCCCGATGGGTAGGGAAACATCATCAGGGAATAATAGGTAGGCTTATCGCCGGGATGATCGGAGGTCTCGAATATCTTCTCCTCCGCCCAATGGTTCTGCCATTTTTCCTCGTAACGTGATGGACTATATTCGCCGAGCATGAATTTCCTCAATTATTCGGTATGCGTTCCTGAAATTACCCGGCAGGCGCTCCGCCCGCCTCGAATGATTAGCGCTATTCCAGATGCGGTCCTTCCGTGACGGGTGCGGCCTCCTCCCTGATCTTCTTGAGAATTTCAGGAGGAATGCGTCTTGGTTTTCCGCCCGCATCGGTTCTCGCATGAAGCGTATAGCCTTTCACCAGAACTCGCCCCTCCTGCTCCACCAGATAATCGATCCGGACCCGGATGCCTTCGGGTTCTCTGAACCAGCCGGTGACCCTCACCTCGCCATCATACCGGGCGCCTTCCTTATACACGCAACGGCTCTCTACGACGGGAAAGAAGATGCCCTTTTCTTCGAGTTGCCCGTAGGGAAATCCGATATTACGAAAATACTCCGTTCTGAGCTGCTCGAACCATACATAATAGACCGAGTGGTGCACCACGCCCATCTGGTCGGTTTCGGCATACCTTACACGGAAATCAATGGAAAGAACCAAGCCGGATAAACCTATGAGCGGTTATGAAAAAAGAAACAAACGAGCGATGTTAAAGTAAATCAAAAGCCCCAGGACATCGACTCCGGTCGTGACAAAAGGCCCCGTCGCCACGGCGGGGTCCACCCGAAAACGATGAAGCAGCAACGGCAAAAACGATGCCAGAAGGGCAGAGAACATCATCACCACACATATCGCAAGACCCACGACGAAACCCAACCAGGCGACTGAGGCGAATTGGTACGTCGCCAACAACCCCAACAACAGGCCATAGCAAATGCCCAGAAGCGTCCCGACAGCCACCTCTTTCGAGATGACGCGAATCCATGACTTGGGGTCAATGCGTCCCGTCGCCAAGCCACGCACCACGATGGTCGCGCTCTGTGTGCCCACGTTGCCCGCCATGCCGATGATCACCGGCATGAATGCGGCGAGAGCCACAATTTTGCTCAATTGATCTGAGTATTGATGGATCAACTGAGCGGCGATAATGCCCCCCAGCCAACTGAAAAACAGCCAGGGCAAACGTATCCACGCGAGGCGCCTTGCGGATAATGACGTTACCTCATCCTGATAGGAGTGCGTTCCCGCCATTTTCAGGATGTCCTCGGTCGCTTCTTCCCTGATGACGTCGAGAACGTCATCCACAGTGATGATTCCGAGGAGGACGTTGTCGTCATCAACAACGGGTATGGCCAAAATGTTGTAGCGAGAGACGACGCGTGCGACGTGCTCCTGGTCGGCATGTACGTTTTCGCTCCAGACGTTGGTGGTCATGATTTCAGACAAAGTCTTGGATGGGTCCGCCAGCAGGAGTTGCCGCAGCGTAATCACACCTCTCAGGCAACCATTGGAGTCTATGACGTACACATAAAAAATGTAGTCCACCTCGCTGGCTTTTCGAACCTGGGAGATGGCTTCATTCACCGTGAGTTCCTCGGGAAGGGCCACGTAAGAATCCGTCATGATGGCGCCTGCGGTTTCCGGCAAATACGCCATCATGTCCTGTATCGCCTCGGTTTCCGGCGCATCGAGGAGCGCAACAATCTCCTGGGAACGCTCATCGGGCAGGGTTTCGAGAATATATCTCGCGTCGTCGCTGTCCAATTCCTTGATCAGCGGGACGACGTCATCATTCGGCACTGGTTCGAGGAGTTCCCGAACGATGTGGGAGTCCGATTCCGTCAGAATGGAGGCGCGATGCTCCCGGTTACGAACAAGGGAAAACGCTTCCTGGCGTTCTTCGGGCAGGAAATGCTGAAAAATCTGCGCCACTTCGGCCGCGTGCATTTTCTCCAGCGCATTGGAAAGATTGGCGTCGGCTTTATGCCTCAAAAGCCGACGCACCATGTCTTCTACCCGAAGTAGTCTCGGATCACGCTCGTTCACCATGGCTGATCCCCAAATCATCAAGCATGTAAACACGGTGTCCAAAGGGCGTAGAGTCTATTGAACAGCATGGGTAGTGTCAATCATCTTGTGTTCCGGGCAAACTTAGCATATCTTGAATGCAGGTTGTTGTTCACGCCGCCGAGATATCCATTGGCGCAGCCTTCGTTACTTTGCGTCCGTTTGCTTTGGGGAGTGCCTTACCATCGCTAGACTTCATGGTCGCCTCACCGGGCTGAAGCCTAAGCAAATGAAAGTTTTGGAAAGGCTTTACCGCCGCAAAATTCCACCCAGTCAATTCATCCATTTGGAACTTGGCCGCGAACTGGCATTTCTGTCTCACGAAATCTCACGCCAGATCGGGCTGCTCATCGATCGACTCGGTGTCGTGCGCTACGTGATCATCGGCGATGCGCGGGGGATCGAAATACCGGAGCTCGGCCGCGCACGCGCCGGGATGGCGAGACTCAGAGGTCTCCGGTGCGTGCACACCCACTTGAACGCTTCTCCGCTATCGCAGGAAGACCTGACGGACATGGCTCTCTTGCGCCTTGACGCCATGGGGGTCATCCAGGTACTGGAAGACGGGAGCGCGGGCCGCTTCCACTTCGCCCACATCACGCCCAAGCCTCCAGATAAGAATGGGCAAGCCAACAGCCACTCAACGCTCGTGGAGAATCGGTCCCCCTGGGAAATCCAGTCGTTCCCTAATCTCGAATCGAACCGGGTCGACATCGAGACGCTTGTCAATTCTCTTGAGAGTGAGTTCGTCCGCCTGCAAAAATCATCCATTCAACTCGAAGAGGGGGAGCGCGCTTTATTGGTGCATCTCGATACCGGGCAGAACTCGAACCGCTCCCCCGAGACCGAGTTCGAGGAATTGTCTCTCCTCACGCGCGAGGCCGGCTTCATCCCCTGCGGGCAGATTCTGCAACGCCGAAAGAGGCCGGATCCTCGTTTCGTCATCGGTAAGGGCCGTCTGGCGGATGTCCTGATGAATTCTATGCAGGTGGGTGCCGAAGCCCTGTTCTTCTCAAATGAGTTGACACCCTCGCAAATCAAGAATTTATCCGAATTCACCGATCTGAAAATCCTCGACCGGACGCAAATCATACTCGATATTTTCGCTCAAAGGGCCAAGAGCCGCGTGGGGAAGCTTCAGGTGGAACTGGCGCTCCTGCGATATACGCTGCCCCGCATCTCCTCCCATCACACGGCCTTGAGCAGGCTCACCGGCGGCATCGGCGGCAGGGGACCGGGTGAAACGAAGCTGGAGATTCACCGCCGCCGCGCATTCGAGCGGATTCGCAGGGTGGAGAAAGAGCTCGGAAACTTGCAGAAAAAACGCTCTCAGGGCAGACGGCTCCGCCAGCGCCGTGAAGTGCCGGTTCTCTCCCTGGTGGGCTACACCAACGCGGGGAAATCCACATTATTGAACGCTTTAACGAACAGCGAGGTCATGGCCGAGGATCGGCTTTTCGCCACTCTGGACACATCAAGCCGGAGACTCAGGCTCCCGCGCGAACAGGAAGTCATCATTACGGATACCGTCGGCTTCATTCACGACCTCCCCCAGGAGTTGATAGGGGCATTCCGCTCCACGCTGGAGGAACTGAGTGAAGCGGACCTTCTCCTTCATGTGATTGACGCCTCATCCCCGCATTGCGAGGAAAACCTTTTTTCCGTGGAGAAGATTCTGGATGAAATCGGGCTGAAAAACACGCCCCTGATTCGGGTTTTCAACAAAATGGACCAGACAGACGATATCCGTCTGGCCAATCTATGTCGTCGATTCAACGGCATCGCCGTAAGCGGCATAGACCACGAAAGCCTTGTTCCTCTCGTGGAAGAAGCCGCCCGCAGCCTGATGAGCATGGACAGACAGAATGAGACGCAAGAATACGAGCAAATCGCAAACTAATTTCTATTCTGGCAAAAAACTTCTTCTTTTATCCGCCATGTTGTTCAGCATTCTGGCCGGGGGTTGTACCGGAAGCAACGTTTCGTCAAAAAACGTTTGGGAGAAAACGAAATCCACCGTGCAGTCCGCATACTTCAAGACCCAGAAAGTCGTTACGAATACCCTGATCTCCATCGGGAAATATCAGCGAGACCACGCATACGGGCGAAAAGACACTGGAGAAACAAAACCCACCAACGATAAAAGCAATAGAACCCCTGCGACCCCCTCTGCCGAAACGCCCCGCATGCACGATCGGTTCCCATCCAGAACGCCTGCCGAAGTGGAGGAAAATCTGAGGCCCGCCCATGCCCGGCAAAGGTCCAAAGCAATCACGCGAGATGAAACCTCAAAAGAAATCCCTTTGACGCCACGTACGACGATGACTCTCGAAGAATTGCGACAACGCATTCGAGATATCGAACAAGAGCGAATTCGATCGAGAAATCCCGCCGAAAGGCGCAGACTGGCTGCTGAACTCAGGGAATTGGAGCGAATGCTGCCCACATACCAGAAAGAAGAAAACATCATCGAGGAAATGACGCAATTGCGTCGTCGGTTGAGGAAATTACAAGGAGATTTGAGCGAGATTCAACAACCCGAACGCTAGATATCCGGGTTATTTCAACGTCTTGCCCGATACAGTCACCAGGCATTCTTTGCTCGGCTTCATAAAATGACGCGCGGCTTCTCTGACGGAATCCATGTCCACCTTTTCAATTTGCCGCTTTGTTTCTTCAAGCGTTTCCCATCCCAAACCATGGACGAATCTGCCCGCCAGGTCGGCCGCTCTCGCAAAGGCGCGTTGATGAGCGCGAGATAACCCTCCAATGAGATAAGACTTGGCTCGTTGGAATTCCTCATCATGAAGTCCATGTGAAATTACACGCGCAATTTCTTGCCGCATCAGGTCGATGACCAGTTTTTCCTTCCCCAATGGAGTAGCCGCATAAATAGAAATGGGGCCCGGGTCCAGAGATTCGTAAGAGGAAACGTTCACATCGTAGGCAAGGCCGCGCTTTTCTCTCAGTTCCAGGAAGAGTCCGCCGCCCTGACTGCCCAATGCAGCAGCGATAATCGCAAGCGCATGTCTGACCGGCTCATGAAACGTCGCTCCCAAAAACGACATATGAATATGGCTTTGCGTCACTCCATCAAGTTCATATGAGCGAAACCGCCTCCTTGAGAGGCTTCTGGGAGGAGGAGGCTGAAGGACCGGCGTTTGCCGAGGAGCGCTCCCGGCCCAAGGCTTTAGCATTCTCGATAGACGCTCTTCGAGACGAGAGACATCGAAATTGCCGGCCGCCGCAACAACCAAATCCGCAGGCGATGTCCTTTTCCGCCATTCCCGCTTCAAAACCCTCCGATTGAAGGCGGCCATCGTTTTTTGATTTCCAAGTGGATGGCGCCCCAATGGATGCTTTCCATACAAAAGCTGATGACCCTTGAATCGGCAGTATCGGCCCAAATCGTCCAACTCACTTTCACGCTCCGCTTTTAGTTCTTCCCTGACGAACTCGACATCATTCTCATCGAAAGCGGGCTCCGACATGACTTCCACGAATCTTTCCATGACTTCCGGCAATACCGCGCTGAGGCCGGAAGCCGTCAGCCCGAACGAATTCCTCCCCGAAAACCCATCGATACTCGCACCCAGACCTTCTACTTCCTTGGTATGAACAAACGATGGACATCTCCTGGTCGCCATGGGGACTACGGACATCATCAGGGCATGCAGTCCGGACTGGCGGGCGGATTCATTTCTTTGTCCCCCCAGGAATACAGCTCGTAAAGAGAAAACGCGCGGGCCGCCATCAGGAAGCATAACCAGCCGTCCTCCACCCGGAAGTTTTGTCTCTATCGGTTTACCTTTCGCCCCCGTGCGCCCTCGTTTATTAACGTAGCCTCTTTTTTGTGAAACGGATCGGGTATGCCCTGATACGGTTGATTTTTCCGCCACGCCCTGGCTTCGATGCATGTCGTTTCGATTTTGCTCAAGCTTGTTTTCGAATCCCTTCCATATCGCCTTGCGAATTCTTCGCACGCCGACTCGCGGCGCCTCCCCCTTGGGGAAAAATACACCCGCGGTCATTCGCGAAGGCGTCAAATATCGCTTCGCCACATCCGAGACGTCATCCGCGTTTACTTTCATCACCATTTTCATGTACTTCAAATGATAATTCGGGTCTCGGGTAATCAACTCGGAATAGCCCGCTACACGGGCCCGGCCCGTCATACTCTCACGCCGAAACTCCAGGCCCGCCAGATAATTCATGCGCACTTTATCCAACTCACCCGGAGTGAGCGGCATGTTTTCAATGATTTGTTTCGCCACCTGGAGGATTTGCTCGGCAGCCATCTCGACGCTTTCCGGCGCGGTATATCCGCCCAGGAAAAACAGCCCCGGCCCGCTGGAGAGATAGACATCAGCGGAAACGTCGAACATCAGCGAAGTGTTCATGCAAAGATGCTCATACAGGCGTGAGCTCTCGCCCGATCCCAGGACGATACCGAGCACTTCCAGTGCGGGAGCATCCCGGTGCGTCAGGGGAGGAATTTCAAAGGCGAATTCCAGGTGCGCCGTACCCGCGCGGCCACGCCGCACAAAGATGCGCGGCCCTGCATTGAGAGGAGCCGGCCGGGGAACGTTCGGCATTTTCCGCTGCTGTAGTTTCGGCCATTTGTTGAGAAAGCTTTTTTGTCCTTTTCTCAAAATGGATTTTACCCTGGAGATGTCAAAATCTCCGGCAAACACCAGCACGGCGGATGAGGGCTCATAGAATTTTGCGTGATATTTCTTCAACTCCCCCGCACCTATGCTCTTCAGCGTCCGTCGAGTGCCTAGAATGGCGCGCCCGTATGGATGCCGGGGGCCGTATGCCTCGCGATAAAGGTGATATTGAAGCACTTGGTCGGGTTGTTCATAGGTGCGGTTCCATTCGGAAAGAATGACCTGCCTTTCCTGGCGGACCTCGCTATCCTCAAAACGAGGCCACCAAAGCGCATCGAGGAGCGCGTGCAGGCACCCTTCGAATTCATCCGGCATCGATATCAGATCGTAATGGGTGGATTCGTTCGTCGTATAGGCGTTGATGTCCCCGCCGGAAGACTCGGCAAGCGAAGCGAGTTCTCCAACTTCTAGATTTTCCGAACCCTTGAATATCATATGCTCCAGGAAATGGGAGATGCCCGCGAGCCGGTCCGTTTCCGTAAGACTGCCGACGAGAAACCATGCCTGCACGCTCACGGCAGGAGCGTTGGAGTCCGGCAGGAAAAGACAGGTGGGACCACCCTTCATCCGGTAGACGACAGGTTTTTGATCTTCTAAAAACGCTTCGCTCACGTCGTTTGGAAATTTCTTGAACATTATAGAGACAGGCTCACCTCAGGCCATGGCGACCGACCCGCCTACCCTGAATCCAAAAGCGGCGAATCCCTTGACTTCTAGTGAACGGAGCGTATCATCCCCTTCTGGCAAAGTCATTCAGGGTAGAAGCCGATAGACTTTGAAACCTCGCTCGGGAAAATTCCACAAGAGTTCACCCACCATTTGAAAAGAGGATAACCGTGGAACACATCAAAAGACACGTATTCGTCTGCATCAATCAACGCCCGCCTACTCATCCCATGGGCTGTTGTCAGAGCAAGGGCAGCATCGAAGTGGCGCAAGCGATCACGGAAGCGATTGGCTCGAACGATGAACTCGCTGCGGATACGGCCATGGCCGGCGCCACTTGTCTGGGGCCGTGCACGATGGGTCCCACCCTGGTCGTCTATCCGGAGGGGGTCTGGTATACGGGCGTAAAGGTGGAGGACGTTCCGGAACTCATCGAGGAACACCTGAAAAACGGCCGTCCCGTCGAAAGGCTTCGCTTGAGGCTGCCCGGGAATGTCGGAAGCGACGACTAGACTCGCCGAGGAGAGCACCCGATGAGCAGAGCGCTGGTGATGCACCCGAAAGACAATGTGGCCACCGTGCTGGAGGACATCGCACCCGAGCAGAATGTGGAAGTCGAAGGCAACGAGGAAACTTCGACGATTACCGCGACGGAAGCAATTCCTTTCGGCCATAAAATCGCGCTGCGAAAGATCCGCCCGAGCGCAAAAGTGCTCAAATACGGCGAGGTCATCGGCACCGCCACGAAAAACATATCCACCGGAAGTCACGTCCACGTCCACAACATCAAAAGCACCAGAGGCTAGGTATGGCCCGAAAAAAAGCCACTCCCACCTTCTGGGGCTACAGGAGACCCGAAGGCCCTCCGGGCGGCCGGAATCATCTCGCCATCGTCAGCGGAATGGACAATTCCAACCCCATCGTCCGTAGAATCGGCTCCCTGGTGCGAGATGCCACGCCCGTCAACACATCGTTCGGGCGCGCCCTGATGGGAGAGGACGAAGCGCAGCATTGGCGGGTCATGGGGCATACTGCTGCTCACCCGAACGTAGGAGCCGCCATCATCGTAAGCCTAGAACCCAAGAGCGCCAACGCCATCGCGGAAGTTGCCGCGAGAACGTCTCCGTGGATGCCCATAGAAGCCGTGAACATCCAGGAGATCGGGGGCACACTCAGCACCACTTCGCATGCCGTGGAACTCGCCACGAAACTTTCCGACCACCTCGCATCCGCCAGGCGCGTCCGCTGTGAATTGGGCGAACTCACCATCGGGGCCGAATGCGGAGGCTCGGATACGACCAGCGGCGTCATCTCAAACCCTGTGACGGGAATGGTCGCCGACAGGGTCGTGGAAGCGGGTGGGTCTGTCATCTTTTCCGAAACGCTGGAAATCGTCGGAGCCGAGCATCTTCTCGCCCGCCGGGCCGCGGACAGGAAGACGGGGCGCAGAATCATCGATTCCGCAAAGCGCGCCGTCGATTATGCCGAAAGCATCGGCGTCGATTTCATCGGATCGAACCCGGCGCCCGACAACATCCGGGGCGGACTTTCCTCCATCGAGGAGAAAAGCCTGGGAGCCATCAAAAAAGCGGGAAGCCACCCCATCGTCGAAGTCGTCGGCGTGGGTGAACGCCCCAAGAAAAAAGGCACCATCTTCGCCGACGCGCCCTGCGCAGGCGTAGAGAACATATCCTCCCTCGCGGCCAGCGGGGCGCAGGCGATTGTTTTCTCGACCGGAATCGGCAACCCCATCGGGCACCCCATCTCTCCCACCATCAAGGTGACGGGAAATCCCCGAACCGCGCGGACGATGGCCGAGAACATCGACGTGGACATCAGCGGCGTTATGGAGGGAACAATGCGCATCGACGAGGCGAGGGATTTGCTCGAAAACGAACTGATCTCCGTGATGAGCGGAAAACTCACGACATCGGAACTATTGGGAGAAACCGAACTTACGGTCAGCCGAGCCGCACTCAGCCTCTAATACATCATCCATTCTCAGCTGGCCCGGCCGCGAAGAAGTAAGCCCTCGTATTAAAATCCCATTCCCACGATGAGCCGATTCCAGGTGTTGATGAGCGCGACGGCGCCGAGAAGCTCCACTATCTGCGCTTCGGAATAGTGCGCCTTCAACGCTTCGAAAGTTTCGTCTGAAACGCTCACCCCCTGCGTGCTTTCCTCACAAAGGCGAAGCGCCGCCTTTTCCTTTTCATCAAAAACGTCGCTCGAGGAACCCTCTTGCGCAGCTTTCGTTTTCTCATCCTCCACCTTGTGCATGCGCGCCATGTTCGAATGCATGTTGGCGCAAAAATGACACCCGTTGAGCACCGATGCGCGAATGTTCAGGATTTCCTTGAAACCGACGTCGATTTCCCCCGGGCCATCCGCCACCGTGGTCAGGCTCAGCAAGGAGCGCAAGAAATCCGGTTTGTGGGCCAGGGCCTTCACCGGCGGAATCACGACGCCGAACTGTTTTTGCAAATTCTCCATGATGCGTTTCGCAGACGCTTCCGCCTGCTCGGGTTCTAACAAGGAAATTCGTGGCATTCCATGCTCCTTTGATTGATTCGTCTGGATGTATGCCGGCACATGATAGAAAGTGTCATTTCACCGATATTTACGCCACACCGAGGCCGTTGGTCAATGAATGCGTCGAAATCACCTCTCTGCCAGCAAAAAGGCGTATGGGAACAAGCACAAGACATCTACTTTTGCTAAACTATGCCGCATGGTTTCTTGTTCCTGTTGCATACGCCCTAAACAAAGGGATGAAAACTGCCCATGAGCAAGCAAATTTCCTTACGAGAAGCCGCTTCTCTCATCCGCCAAGGAGACACGATCAGTCCCGGGGGAACGCTTCTGCACAGAACGCCCGCCGCGCTCATCCGCGAAATTGCGCGCGCGGGTCTTCGAGACCTCACGCTCATCAAGCCCTCTCCCGGTTACGACGCTGATCTCCTTTGCGCCGCAGGCGCCGTGAAGAAAATCATCAGCGGCATCGTTACGTTCGAGGCAGAATTCGGATTGGCGCCTCACTATCGAAAGGCGATTGAAAAAGGGTTGGCCGGCCTGACCGAACACGCCTGAGCCAGCGTACTTGCTGGGCTGCGGGCCGCAGCCTACGGCGTCCCCTTCCAACCCATTCGCGGATTCGACGGGAGCGACATTCCGGAACAAAGCGGCATCTTCACGATTGAAGACCCCTACACCAAAGAGGAACTCTATGCGATTCCCGCCCTCAAGCCGGACTGGGCATTGATCCACGTCCAGAAAACAGATGCGCAGGGAAACGCACAAATCCTGGGCAACCAGCAATTCGACGTTGAAATGACGCGTGCCGCGCAAAAAGGGGTCATTCTCACGACCGAGAAAATCGTAGACCCCGAAGAAATCGCTGCGGAACCGGAGAGAACCACGATTCCAGGCTTTCTCGTCAAAGCTGTCGTGGAAACGCCTGGCGGGGCGTCTCCATGCAGTTGCCATCCATATTATGGGGTCGACAAAACCGAGATGAGGCGCTACATGACCTTGACCCAAAGCCAGGACGGACTTCGGGAATATCTGGCAAGCACCGATGAAACACACGCGCAAGACGCGGTGACGAAATAACGATGGGCAACCGGCTGGCTTCGTTGCCCGAGCATGTGATCCACGCCGGCAACCAGATGGCCGTAACGCTTTCACGCCTTATCGAAGACGGCGAGAACGTGTTTCACGGGGTCAACTCCCCGCTTCCCATGGTCGCGATCTTCCTGGCCAAGAAACGACATGCCCCCAACTGCTCGCTCATAGAAGTCGCGGGTTCGGTAGACCCGAAACCGCGTTTTATGCCGAACAGCACGGCCGACCCTGAACTCTGCCATGGTGCCGCTTCTATGTTCTACAACCCGGATATGTACGATCTCTTTGCGCGCGGCGGGGTGGACATGGCTTTTCTGGGAGCCGCCCAGCTCGACAAGCAGGGACGAGCCAACTTGAGCTACATCGGCGATCCCTTCCACCCGAAAGTGAGACTCCCCGGCGGCGGGGGAGGCGCCGTTATCATGCCCCAGGTGAAACGAACCGTCATATGGCGAACGGTGCACGACAAACGGTTTCTCGTGCCCCGGGTCGATTTCTCGACGCAATCGGGCAGTCTGAGCCACGTCGTGACACCCATCGCCTTGTTTGAGAAAAAACCCACCGGGCTAGAAATCGCCAGCGTTCACCCTGGCCACTCGTTGGATGAAGTGATCGAGAAAACAGGCTTCGACCTGAAGCGCCCGAGTATTGTGGCGCAAACTCCCGCGCCAAGCGCCGAAGAACTGAGCGCCCTGGAGGAACTCGATCCGGATGGTGTGCGATTTTCGGAATTTCGTGTATAAATCGCAGGCCTTCAAAGAGAATATGAGCACTCCATTCGCCAAATAACGCCGACCTATTCGGAGACAACGGATTACGGAGAATTTCATGAGCAACGAATTGTTGAATCGTTTGGGAAGCTATTCGACCTGTCAGGCGGCGGACGCTTTCGACAAACTGAGAATCAGAGGCCACATGCCCGACATCATCCTGTTGTCACCCGACCCGGATTACCGGATGGTGGGAGAGGCCCATACCGTACGAATGGTTCCGGCGGGTGGCGGCCTCCTGCCCAAGCGCGAGGTGCACCACATCGACGCGGCGCCCGAAGGGAGCATCGTCGTCATCAGCATCCCGCCAGGAGTCACGACGGCCAACTGGGGCGGGATGATGAGTACGCGGGCGAAAGTGATGAATCTGGGCGGAGTCGTCCTCGACGGCAGAGCCAGAGATATCGAGGAACACCGCCAGATGGGATTTCCCGTATTCGCCAGAGGGGTATCGGTTCACGGCAGCGGCGGGTATACGGTCCCCATCAGCGTTGGAGAGCCGATCAATTGCGGGGGCGTCACGGTGAGGCAGGGAGACATCATTCTCGGTGATGTCAACGGCGTGGTCGTCATCCCCGGGGAAAGGCTCGGGGATGTCATCGACAAGATGGATGAACTTGCGAAAATCGAAGAAAAAATCACCGCGGAACTGGAAAAAGGCGCGAGTATCGGGGCGACATTCGCCAAGTATCGAAGCTAGGCAAGAGCACGATAGCCACTTAAATTTCATATCCATCTGGCGGCGCCGGATGAAACTGATATAATTACATCGTCTATTCCGATACCCGCCCCCGATAAATCCCGATGAACACGAAAAACAATCCTCTATATGTAGTCCCCTTGCGTGGCCTCATCATTTGTCTCGCTTTTTCCATACTCCTGAGTGGATGCGGCTTTCTGCCTGCGCCGAGGAGTTACGACATCCAGGGTGACGATTTACACGGCATCGCCTCCTGGTATGGAAATCCCTATCACGGGCGCAAGACGGCGAATGGCGAAACTTACGATATGCACGCGCTCACCGCCGCGCACCGCACCCTGCCGTTTGGTTCGATAGTCCGGGTGCGCAGAAGTGACGACGGGCGGGAAGTGCAAGTGAGAATCAACGATCGGGGCCCCTTTTTCATCAACCGCGTCATCGACCTCTCCCGGGAGGCGGCCCGAAGAATCGGCATACTACGCAAAGGAACCACCGAGGTTTCCGTCGAGCCCCTCTACACCCCCCGGGAGCCGAACCCGAAATGGATGATCCTGGTTGGCGGATTCATGGGAAAACCAGAGGCGCAAGAATTCGCCGATTACTTTCATAGAAACGGGACGATTTCGGAGATCCGGCCCGGTTGGCACGGAAACTACGAACACTACCACGTGCAGATCAAAGGCCTGACCGGCGAGCGTAAAGCAAAGCGATTAGTGGAAAAGCTGCAGCGCAACGGCTACGGGGCGTTCATCGTGCGGGCGAAATAAACGACTTAACTACTATCGAGCGCTTTTCCAATCTTTTCCAAATCCGTGAGCGGCTCCCTGCATGTGAAATTTTCGCAAAGATACACCGTGGCTTGCCCATCCACCATGGATTTCCCGTCGAGCAGAGGCACTGTGACGCCTGCTTCTTCGCCTGATGATTCGGACTTGTAAGCCAAAACCTTGTTGGGAATGAAGCGGGAATCTACAGCCCGAAGAGCCGCGCGCGTATCATCCGAATCCCCCTCGCCGACAATCGCCACTTCCACCGGGGAGTCGAGATGAAAGTCCAGAGCCACCAGCATCATGTGGAATGCGGCCGGCACGCGGCCCAGATAGTCGCCGAACGAGCGCAAAACGCCCTCGCCGCGTTCTGCGAATTCCGCCTCGCCCGAGAGTTTCGCCAGTTTCAATAAACCCAGCGCCGCCATCGAGTTCCCGCTCGGAACGGCGCCGTCTTGCGTCATCTTCTTCCGCACGATGAGTTGTTCATGGTCGTGGGCCGTAAAGAAGAATGCGCCGCCTCCATCATCCCAATAGCGAGAAATCATCTCTCGCGCCAAATCCGAGGCCGCTCGAACCCACCGGGGTTCGAAGCTCGCCTCGTACAAATCCACCAGACCCACGATCAGAAAAGCATAATCATCCAGATACGCGTTGAACTTGCTCACGCCTTCCCGGTGACTTCTCAGCAAACCGCGCTCATCGCGCATGTTGTTCAAAATAAAATCCGCCGCCTTGCCCGCTTCTTCCACGTAGGGGCGGTGCTCGAGAATCCTGCCCGCCAAAGCCATCGAGCCGATCATGAGCCCGTTCCAACTCGTGAGAATTTTATCGTCGAGACCCGGTTTCACGCGCCGCTCGCGCTCGGTGAAAAGTTTTGCGCGGCCCCTCTGCAATACTTCAAAGAGCTTTTCTTCGGTGATTCCCAATTCTTCGGCGAAAACGCGGGGCGGTTTCTGAATGAACAAGGCGGAGGTGTTGCCCTCGAAATTCCCCTCTTCCGTCACGCTGTAAAACCGGCAGAATATATCGGCTTCTTCTTTGCCGAGAACCTCTTCTATCTCCTCAGGACGCCAAACGAAGAACTTGCCCTCCTCCCCCTCGCTGTCGGCGTCCTGCGCGGAATAAAATCCTCCTCCCGGGCTGGTCATCTCCCTCAAAACGTAATCGAGTGTATCCGCCACCACAGAGCGGTAAAACGCGCTACCCGTCGCCTGATATGCTTCGAGATAAATCCTGGACAGAAGAGCGTTGTCGTAAAGCATTTTCTCGAAGTGCGGGATAAGCCAATAATTATCAACGCTATAGCGGTGGAAACCTCCACCGAGTTGATCATACATCCCGCCCAGCGCCATTCTTTGCAGCGTTACCTCGACCATTTTCAGCAATTCCTGATCCGGGGACCGCTTCCATTTTCTCAAAAGCAGCATCAGCGCCATGGAGGGCGGAAATTTGGGAGCGCTCCCGAAACCACCCCAGGTAGAGTCGAATCGTTCTTTCAACTCCCGCGTGGCCTGATCGATCCATTCCGCTTTCAAATCACCTTCTGCTGACGTAACGACTCCCATTTGCTGCAGATTCGCCGTGATGCTCTCCGCGTTATCGTGCAAATCCTCCTGTCTCGTCCGGTAGACTTCGGCCAGCCTCAAGAGCACGTTCTTGAAGCCGGGCCTCCCCCATTTGTCATCCGGCGGAAAATACGTGCCGCCAAAGAAGGGCCTCAAATCCGGGAGCAGGAAAACGCTCATGGGCCAGCCTCCCTGACCCGTCATCATCTGCACCGCTTCCATGTAGATGCCGTCGATATCGGGACGTTCTTCCCGATCCACCTTGATGGAGACGAAATGCTCGTTCAGGATTTCGGCGATCTCCTCATCCTCAAAACTTTCATGCTCCATCACATGGCACCAATGGCAAGCGGAATAGCCGACGGACAAGAAAATGGGCTTGTTCTCTTCTCTTGATTTGCGGAGCGCATCCTCGCCCCAAGGGTACCACTGCACCGGATTGTATTGATGCTGCAAGAGATACGGGCTCGTTTCCTGCGCGAGGCGGTTTTTCTGCCGGGGCTGATTCATGAATTCCTCATATGGGTAGATGAAAGTCCGCTGGCCACAAAAAATGCCTGCCGGCAGGGTATGGGAGAATGATCAACAAAACAATTCAGGCTGGGGAACGATTTGCGTATGCGTCTCTACACGCCCGTCGCCGCGAATATGCGATATGTTTTCATCGCAACTCTCCGCCCAGGCCGCGGATATCAGATGCAGACGATGGCAGTTTCTCGGGTTCTCCTCAGCGCAAAGAACGGCCGTGGGTTCCTTTCCCACTTGCGTTCTCAAGCGCTCCATCGCAAGGGTAAAACTTTCATCGCGCCTTATCTTCATCCAGTCGATGCGACCTTTGGCGTCAAAAAATTCTGGATTTTGCCTGAAGTCGCGTTTTCCGCCCAACGCCTCCCCTTCCCAGACGTATGCGATGTCTCGCGAAGAGAGGTTTTTATGCATTCTCTCTCTGTTGAACTGTGGGTTTCTTCTGCTGTAAGGGATGCTACGCACATCCACCACGCATGCGATGCCGTGGTGGCTCAGCAGGTCCAGGAGTTTCTCCGCGCTGTGGTTGCTGTGGCCTATCGTCCAGAGCGGGTGCTTCAAGCGAGACCCCCCATGAGAGTCGCCGCAATCTCGCATCCACGATGAAAAATCTCCACATCGATGTTCTCATCCGGGGCATGGGCGTTCGAATCGGCATTGGCGAGGGGAAACCAGACGGACGGGATCCTTAAGTCTATCGTGAACATGCTGTCGGGCACGCTGCCGCCGAAGTTCGGATAAATGACGGGCTCGACTCCGTAACCGCCCACGGCCTTGATCACCTTTTGCACATAGGGGTTGTCCGCCGGCGTTTTGCTGGCATCGAACGTGGCCATCTTGCGTACCTCGATGTCATCGAAACCCTCTCCGCTCAAAAACGAACACACATCATTAAACAGCTTGTCCGGGTCCTGCTCCACTGCGAGGCGGAAATCCAGCTTGGCGCTTGCGGAACCCGGCAAAACTGTTTTCATGCCATCGTTGGAATATCCCCCCTGGAATCCACAGATGTTCAGGTTCGGCTGGGTGAGCGTCTTTGTATAAAAGGAAGAAAGATTGGGAATTCGGTCCGCCCCGTCTCCGATGACGGCCCTGAGTTCCGCCTCCGGGTCGGGAATTCCCTCAAGGGCAGCTTGATCCGCATCCCCTACAGGGAGCACGGGCTCGTAAAATCCCGGCACCCGCACCCTTCCCTCATCGTCGCGCAGACATTGCACGGCTTCCATGAGCCGCCAGAACGGATTCGGGGCCGCTCCGCCGTAAGACCCGGAATGGAGGTCTTTCCCGACGCCGTGCGAGACAAGTTCGATATAGAGCAATCCTCTACACCCCAAAGAGAGCGTCGGCCTGCCCGAAGGGTGTATGGAGCCATCGGATGAACAGGCGATATCGGCTTTTAACAACTCATTGTTCGCCTGGATGAATTTCCTTAAATTTGGCGAACCCATCTCCTCCTCTCCCTCAATCAAAAACTTGAGGTTGATGGGCATTTTCGTGTTTGTCTGGTGGTAGGCCTCGACCGCCTTGATTTGCGCGAAATGCTGACCCTTGTTGTCTCCCGACCCACGAGCGTAGAGGCGGCCATCTCGCACCTGGGGCTCGAACGGCTCTGAGCTCCAACCCTCGGAAATATCAGCCGGCTGAACGTCGTAGTGGCCATAAATCAGCATCGTCGGAGCATCCGGGGGTCCCTTCACTTCGCCGTATACGAGCGAAATGCCCTCGGTCGGAAGAATTTTCGCCTCAATGCCCGCAACGTCCATCAATCCCACCAGATGCGCCGCCGCTTCCTCGACACCGACCCCCAATGTGCTGATGGAGGGTATTTTGAGATATTCGATGAGTTCCACAAGGCTCTGTTCTCTTCTCGATCGCAGAAAATCAATCACCGCCGACATTCCATTCTCCTTCACATGGGCCATATTCGCCGAGATGTTGCCGAAATCGTTTCCCCGGATTATTCTCAGAGGTGGTATGAACCTGCCAATTCTTTTGCCGCCGAGCAAAAATTGGATTTTGAATGATTCGATCTGTTCTTAGCATAATTCATCGCTTCTTCAAGATCATCCGCATCAGATCCCTCTTGCTTTTCATCTTCGCCATGCTGATGGTGACAAGCTGCGCCCGGCCCCGTACCTTGAATCTGGCCCCTGCTCCTGATGGAAACTACGACCACCAGGAGAGCTACGTCGAATTGCCATCGAGCATCGAAAACGCCTCGATGACGGGATACCTGGTGCGTCCCTCGAAAGATGGAAGGTATCCTTGCGTCGTATTGCTGCACGGGAAAGGCGGTTGGTGGCGGGCATACATCCGCTACGCCCGAAAACTCGCAAGCCATGGATTCTCATCCCTGGTCATCAATTATTACTCGGTGCACCAGGTGGACCTCGAGGGCCTCAGAACACCTTTCGTCCAACGCAAATCGAATTTCGAACGCCAGAATGAAGACATCAACCGAGCCGTTTCCGCCTTTGCGAAAAGCGCGCATTGCATACAAAACAAGGTCGGTCTCATCGGATTCTCACTCGGCGCGGACAAGGCGTTTCGCGCGGCCGCGTCGCTTCCGGTCGTGAAGGCCATAGTCGCCTATTATGGCCCCTATGATTATGAGGCTCTCATCAAAAAACGCATCAACTCCGTGGTGCTCGCTCTGGCGACCAAGGATTTACTGCGCTGGAAAGAATATCTGGAACTTCACAGTCCCGCCAACAAGATACAGAACACGAAAGCTTCCACCTTGATGTTTCATGGCGTGGCGGACGGTATAATTCCCGTCCAGCAATCATTTGCGATGATGAGAAAATTGCGAGCGAGGGGGTCAGGGTACGCTCAATTGAAACTTTACGAAGGCACCGGCCACAATTTCGTTCTCAGGAGGAGAACCCCCCGGGAAAGAGAAGACTCGATTCGGCTCGCCTTGATTTTCCTCAAAAACCATTTGCGCCAGACCAGAGAACCGTCCAAGGCGCAAGATGAGAGCGAAAAACGAGCCGGCCTTCATCCCGCGAACAACCAGCAAGGTAGTTGACGACAATGGATACGACGCCAGACGGCAGACACGGCAAGAGCGAATCCTGGGTACGGGAATGGGTGGGCTGGAGTGAACTCGCTCCCGCCGGGAACGTGGAAGCGGGCGCATGGGGCACTTGGACGATCATCTACCATGTCGGCAGATATGGGGTGGACGATGGGGGAACGATTGTGCTCTCTCGTCGCTTTGCCAGTGATTGGGCCAAACCGCAAACCGACGCGCCTGCTGAGGCTCACTATGCGAGCGTAACCACGAGTGGAAGCGCCACCCTCAGGGTAAGATGGGACCCGAAATCGAACATCAGACCCTGGCAGCAAGGGCTGGCCATCGACGTATTCGATAGCTATCTGGCAGAAGGAGATACGGTAACCATCGTTCTGGGAGACCAAAGCGGGGACGGCGCGGGAACCCGTGCTCAAACCTTTTGCGAAAAAAATTTCCGCTTCCGGCTCTTTGTCGATTGCTTCGGCTCGAATCGCTTCATCGAAGCAGCCGATACTCCTACCTTCTCCATTATCCCGGGAAAACCCGCCCGCCTCGTGATCCATGGTCCGACCGAACAGACACTAGATGAAACATCCTGGGTGCAGGTGAAACTCGAGGACATCTGGGGAAATCCATGTCACGGCGTAGACGCGGAAGTCTCACTCACTGCCGAGGGAGGAATCTGCGAGGGGCTGCCCGGAACCGTTCAGTTCAAGCGTGATGGGCCCGCCGTAACTCGCCTGGAAAATTTGCGTTGGGAATCGGGGAAATGGGGGCGCATACGAGGCGACGCCGGGGAAAACATCCCCCCTGTATACAGCAATCATGTGCACGCCATGGAGAAAAACCACCTATGGCGACCATTCTGGGGCGACCTGCACGGCCAGAGCGAAGAGACAGTGGGCACAAACACAGCGGATGACTACTTTGCTTTCGCCCGCGACATGGCCGGAGCGCAATTTTCCTGCCACCAGGGGAATGATTTTCAGGTCACGAAAGATACCTGGAACGCCATTCGAGAGGCCACGAAGAGATACAACGATCCGGGTCGCTTCGTCACGTTTCTGGGAGTCGAATGGTCCGCCGTGACGGGCATGGGCGGAGACAGGAACGTCATGTATCTTGGCGACGATGGCCCCTTGCACCGGACGAGTCACTGGCAACTGGAGGACTGGACAGATCAGGAAACAGACAGATACCCCCTCGACGCCCTATACGACGCAATGGGAGGACGCCGGGACGTCACATTAATCCCTCACATCGGGGGCAGGCGAGCGAGCCTGGATTATCACCACGCGGAACTCGAGCGTGTCATGGAGATATATTCCTCATGGGGACGTTTCGAATGGTTCGTGGAAGAAGCCCTGGAAAAGGGCTGGCGTGTGGGTATCACGGCGGGAAGCGATGGACACAAGGGACGACCGGGGGCCAGCTACCCTGGCGCCGCTATTTTCGGAGTCTATGGCGGTTACGCCTGCATTTATTCAGAAGAACTCACGCGCGAAAGCCTGTGGGAAGCGATTCAGGCCAGGCGCGTCTATGCAACTACCGGAAAGAAGATTCATCTCTCCTTCTCGGCTGGAAACCATTTCATGGGCGAGGAATTTGAAGCTGCCGACCCCCCTGTGTTCAAGGTCCGTGCCATGGGCGAATGCGGCATCGAGTCAATAGAATTGAAGCGCGCCTCGCGAACCATCTGCTCCTATCGCCCCAAAGATGCAACCGCCCAAAATTCAGACTGGTTCCGGCTCTCATGGAGCGGCGCCCGCATACACCAACGTAACCGGCAAACCCACTGGCACGGCAGCCTCATGGTCGATAAAGGAAGAATTGAAGAACCGAGAAACTGGCAGGTGGACAACCTCGAAGAAGGCATTCAGTCGGCCGATGAGCAGAGAATCCGGTGGTTGAGCCGCACGACCGGGGATGCGGATGGCGTCGAATTCCGCCTTGCAGGCGGAGAAGGAGCGACGCTGTTCTTTGAAACCGACGTCGTTTCCTTTGAGGTAAAACTCGATGATATCGGCGCCGTTCCGTTCGTGATAGAAGCGGGCGGCGTTCGTCAACAGGTGGAAGTGCAGCGCATCATCCCAACGTCAGGGAACCCTTACGCGAACGTCACGTTCGATATCGATGAAAGCGATTTTCACGATGGCTGGAACCCCTATTTTATCAGGTTGATGCAAGAAGACGGTGTATTGGCCTGGAGCAGTCCTGTTTTTATAAAAAGGGTGAAAAAATGACGACGGACAAATTACCCACTCTCGATGAAAATTGGCAGCGTGCGCTTGCCATCGTGGCGCACCCTGACGACATGGAATTCGGCGCATCAAGCGCAGTCGCGAGGTGGACGGCTCAAGGCAAGGATGTCTCCTATATCCTAATGACGAGCGGCGAAGCGGGCATTGATGGCATGTCCCCGGAAGAGACTGGCCCCGTGCGAGAAGAGGAAGAAATAAAAAGCGCCGCCATCGTCGGCGTTGAGAAGGTGGAATTCCTGGGCTATACAGATGGGGTGATTGAGTACAATTTGGATTTAAGGCGCGACCTCACCCGGAAAATCAGAACCTACCGACCTGAAATCGTCATCACGCTTTCCCATCACCTCACCTGGCCGGGGGGTCCTTTGAATATGGCGGATCACCGCTGGCTCGCTTATGGCGTGATGGATGCGAGCCGTGATGCAGGGAACCGCTGGATTTTTCCCGAACTGCTAGACGAGGGGCTGGAACCTTGGGCGGGTGTTCGCATGGTGTTGCTTGGCGGTTCTCCAGAGCCTACGCATGTCGTGGACGTCACTGAGCACCTCGAGCAAGGAATCGCCTCCTTGCAAGCTCACAAGCTCTACATCGACAATCTCGCACAAGGGTTCGATCCCGTCGGGTTCCTCACCCAGGCGGCCGTCGAAACAGGGAAACACGCCGGATTTGAATATGCCGTCTCGTTCGAGGCGATCTCGATATAAATTTCTAAAAAAATTGACACTCAAGGCTATATCTTCTCAAGCGAATTGGGTAGTATTCGCCTGCGGTTGGGCTGTAATGCGCTTTGTTATTCAGATTCAAATTTCAGATGAGGGCATGAATGCTTGATGATGCAACAAAACAGGAGTTAAGGGAGAAACACTACAATGCCACAGTTGTCGATATCGTCTGGCAGCATGAGTCGCTAGCGTGTTTTCGCGTAAAACCCGATTTCGACTTTCCCGAATACAAATCGGGACAATATACGACGCTGGGCCTGGGCAACTGGGAACCCCGCCACGAAGAGGCCGTCAAGGAAAAGGAACTGGACGAAAAAAGAATCAGGCGATTAGGTAGGCGCGCCTATTCCGTGTCCCATCCGGTGGTAAACGGAGCGGGAGAACTATTTCCACCAGACGACCTGGATTTCCTGGAATTCTACATCGTCCTGGTCATCGGCGAGCAAGGCGAGCCTGCGCCTCTGCTCACGCCAAGGCTCTTTCTTCTGAAACCTGGTAATCGCATCCACATGGGTCAAAAATTTACCGGCGAATACACACTCGAATGCATGAACGATATTCGGGATAACGACAACTCTCTTGTCGTCTTCGCAGGCACGGGGACGGGAGAAGGCCCGCACAACCACATGATATGGGAACTGCTTCGAACGGGCTACAAAGGGCAAATAGCCAGCATCAACGTGGTTCGGTACAAAAACGACCTCGCATACGAACCCCTCTATAGAGAACTTGAGAAGAAATACCCCCAGCTTTCATATCACGCGCTCACTACGCGCGAGGCAGATACCATCAACAAGAAGGTATATGTGCAGGATTATCTGGCCACGGGCATGTTCGAGGAAAACCTCGGCCGCAAGATGGACCCTGCGAACACGCATCTGTTCTTGTGCGGGAACCCCGCCATGATCGGCATCCCGAAAGTTCGTGAAGGCGAGAAGATATGGCCCGAAGGCTCGCCGGGCGTCATTCAGATCATGGAAGATCGCGGCTTCACGATGGACTATGGCCAAACAAAGGGAAACATCCATTACGAGAAATACTGGTAAGACCTACGTCTCCCAAATCCCCTCGGTTCTCGTAGGCAAAATCTCTAGGGGTATCCATGCCAGATTTTATCCATGAAGCCGAGGGCGCATTCTCCACACTGAAGTTCAACAGAAAAGACGTTCGTAACGCCATCAACGAAGACATCATGCAGGGGCTCACCGATGCTCTCGACACCCTCGAAGCATCTCGCGAACTGAGAGCTGTCATCCTCACGGGTGCGGGTGAGGAGGCGTTCTGCTCGGGCGGCGACTTGAAGTGGCTACAGTCTTTTGAATCTCGCGAGGCAGGGTTGGGCATGAGCCGGCGGATGCAGGGAATCCTGGGGCGTCTGTCCGCGTTGCCGGTACCCGTCATTGCCGTATTGAATGGTTACGCCCTGGGAGGCGGGACGGAAATCGCGATGGCTTGCGACATGCGGATCATCGAAGAACACGCCTACATGAGCTTCAAACAAGCCCGCGTCGGTCTCATGACGGGCTGGGGAGGCGGAGGGCGTCTCCTCCGCACAATCGGCTACGGGCGGGCGCTGGAACTTTTGACCACATGCAAAGAGCTGAGCCCCGAAGATGCGCTCAAGATGGGACTCGCAAACGCCGTAGCGCCCAAAGGAGACGGTTTTCACGTCGCCAAAGCAATGGTGGAAGAAATTTCCAAAAGCGCTCCAGGAGCGATTCGCTGTTTGAAGGAATTGCTCTTATTCGGATTAGAAAATACACTGGATGAAACGACGAGTTTGGAATCGTCGCTATTCGCGGATCTCTGGGTGTCAGAGGATCATGATGAGGCGGTAAAAGCGTTTTTTGAAAAGCGAAGCCCCGTTTTCAAGGGGAGGTAACCGCGAAATGACGAATGAACATCCACAGTTGAAAACACGCTCAGGTCTCGCCGTTGATAGCGCCTACGCTCCCGGGGATATGCCTCGGAACTATGACCCGGGCAAACCAGGTGAATACCCTCTCACGCGCGGCATTCACCCCGAGATGTACAGAAAACGTTTGTGGACGATGCGCCAGTATTCGGGTTTCGGGACAGCCGAAGAAACGAACCAGCGATACCGCTTTCTGCTTGACGAGGGAAACACCGGGCTTTCCGTCGCTCTCGACCTTCCGACACAACTTGGACTCGACAGCGACAATGAAAAATCAGCCGGTGAAGTCGGCAAGGTCGGCGTTGCCATCGACTCACTGGCGGACATGGAAACCATCTTTCAAGGTATCCCGCTTGATAAGATCAGCACGTCCTTCACCATCAACTCAACTGCCGCCATCCTCTATGCCATGTACATCGCAGTGGGGAAAAAACAAGGCGTTCCACCCGCTCAACTGACCGGCACCATCCAGAACGACATCCTGAAAGAATACGTTTCCCGGGGCACTTGGATTTTCCCGCCGGAGCCCTCCCTGAGGCTGATCGTCGATACTGTCGAATATGGCGTGAAAAACACGCCCAGGTTCAACACTATCAGCGCCGCGGGCGCTCATTTCAGGGATGCCGGCGCAACCGCCGTCCAGGAAGGCGGCCTTACCCTCGCGGACGCTGTCGTCTACGTGGAAAGATGCCTGGAGCGCGGACTTGATATCGATGAGTTTGCCCCCCGGCTCAGTTTTTATTTTTACACCCATATGGATTTTTTCGAAGAGATCGCCAAATACAGAGCCATGCGGACGCTTTGGGCCAAACTCATGCGCGAGCGCTTTGGCGCCAAAAACGAGAGAAGCTGGCTATTCCGCTTCGGCGTCGTTTGCGGCGGCAGCACGCTCACCGCGCAAGAACCCGAAAACAATATCGTCCGTGTCACCTATGAGGCGCTGTCCGCAGTACTCGGAGGCGCCCAAACCATCTTTACTTGCGCTTACGACGAAGCGCTTGCGTTGCCGACCGAGGAAAGCGCCCTGCTTGCCCTGCGCACCCAGCAGATCATCGCCCATGAAAGCGGCGTACCCGACGTGGCGGACCCTTTTGGTGGTTCATATTACCTGGAAAATTTGACTGGCCGCATGGAAGACGGGATGGCGCAGATTATCGAAGACGTGGAAGAGCGCGGCGGTATGGTCGAGTGTATTCAACGGGGCGTAGTGCAAAAGTGGGTGGCAGAGAGCGCGTTCCGCTGGCAAAAAGCGGTGGATGCACAGGAACAGACCATCGTCGGCGTGAACAAATATGCGCGAGAGGAACCTCCCTCGCAAGAGATATTCACGATCGACTCTGAACTTGAAGAACGCCAGAAGAAACAGCTGAAAAAATTAAGAAAAGAGCGAGACTCCTCGCAGGCGGAACAAAGCCTTAGACGCCTGGAAGATGCCGCCAGGGGCGATGAGAATCTTATGGGGCCAATTTCCGAGGCGGTGGAAGCATATGCCACCATCGGGGAGATAACGGATGTGCTGCGCGGCGTTTTTGGAGAATTTCAAGAACCCGTTGCTTTCTAAGAGTTTCACAACGCCCGTCCACTTGCCCAACCAGGTAAAACACGGAATAATCACGGGCTGAAAAAAACAATCATTTGCCAATAAAGTGACTCTAGAATCCCATGTGGCATTTTCATCGGAGGTAGGCTGAAAAAATGTGGACAGACGCCAAAAACGGGAATAACTCTGCAACCGATTACAAGTACAGAAGCGCTACCGTTGATCTCAGCAGTGGAAGCATCACGGTGGAAGAGAAACCCTGCGAGGATTTGGAGGATTTTCTGGGCGGGATCGGCAGGATTTTCAAAATTCTCTCCCACCACGATGTAACCGACCCCTATGCCCCCTCCTCCCCTCTCGTTATGGAGCTCGGCTGTTTTTCTGGGACGAACCTCATGACGGGGCTGAGGACGTTCTTCGGCGGCTACAGCCCGCTCAAGAGCACGCTCGCCGGTGCGCCTTCGGCCATGTATTCGGCAGGCTCCGGCAAATTCGGAACCAAGGTGGCCTGTGCGGGCATAGACGAAATCATCTTCACAGGAAGGAGTGAGAAGCCCGTCACGCTGGTGATAAAGAGCGATACCCTTGGCGGCCCGCCGAGCCTGGAACTCGTGGACGCTTCGCCTCTTCTGGGTCAGGATTCGCACGAGAAGATGATGGCGCTCGCCGATGAATATGACGACGCGCACTTTGCCGTCATCGGCCCACCTGGGGAGAACTTTGAGACGAACCGCATGGCGTCCATCGTTCTGAGTACGGAAAACCAACTTAAAACGAGGGAATGCAAGCCGAGATTCTGCGGACGCGGCGGTTTCGGCGGCGTGATGGGCTCCAAAAACCTCATCGCCATCGTCGCGCAGGCTCCAGATGACAAAACGGCCGTAACGAACGTCGTCAAAGAAGCGAACAAGGTCATCTCCCGGGGCGCGGGTTCCAAAAACTACCGCGATGCCCATAAGGCCGATGGCGGCGGCGGAACCTGGCGAAACATCGCGGGTTTGCATCCCATGGGCTGTCTACCCGAGAGGAACTTCTGGGCGCCGGGCAATGATGACGCCGTTCAGCTATACCGCGGCAGTTTTGAAGAACCCTACGTTATCAAGGATGAATCCTGCTTCAAATGCGGCATCGCGTGCCACAAAAACATATACGACAGGCCCGAGGGCGAGACAGCCGAGGGAAGAAAGGCGAAGAAAGGGAAATTCAGGGTCAAGTTCGACTATGAGCCGCTCGACCTCATCACGGCGAACTGCGGCGTCTATGATGCTGAAGAATCCCTGGACCTCGTGGAGTTGGGTGATCGCATGGGCTACGACGCCATCAGCCTGGGCGCCACCATCAGCTACGCCATGGAGTGGAACGAGCGAAACCCCGACAAACCCGTACTTGATGACATCCGTTTCGGCGACGCCAAAAAGATGGAGGAATTGATCCGCAAAGCGGCGGCGGGCGAGTGCGAGGAACTGGCGCAAGGCACCATGCGTCTGGCCCAGCAATGCGGTGACCTCTCTTTCGCCATGCAGGGCAAGGGACTTGAATATCCTGCCTATCTGCCCGAAACCAACCCGGGCTACCCTTGGGCACTGGCAGGCGGACACATGAGCATGCGCACGTTCTTGCTTCTCATCCTCGATGGTCAGCAAACGGACATCGATTACTGGGAAAACGCCATCCTGAACGGCATCTACTATACGAGGGACGATCTCATCGGCACCTGCAAATTCGCAGGCGCGCCCAACGAGAATATCGTCGACAGCCTGAACGACATGTTCGGCGTCTCGCTGACCGAAGAAGACGTGAACCAGGCCATCAGGCGTTCTTACCTGAGAGGGCGTTTGCTGGAGAAAAAGGTGGGCTATACCGATGAGGAATACGACGTGCCCTCCCGCGTGTACGAAGGGGCGAATGAAAACGTCAAAATGCCCAGTTTCATGACGCGCGAGTTCATGGATGAGTTAAAAAAACGAACCGAGGCGAATTGGGACAGGCTCACAGAGGAGGAAGGAATCGCCCTTCCGGCCTAAGTTCCTGAACTAAATCAAGAACGCCCTCTAGGCTGATCCCTGGGGGGCGTTTTCTTGTCACTGGATACTATCGAATTCTCTGTTGCCTGAAGCTAGACTCCACGCTTGTCTCCCCACAGCATGACGTGCAGCCTGGGGGTGAACCGAAAGCCGCGCTCCATGGAAACCTCCGCCAGGGGGAGCAATCTGTGTTCCATCTGCTCGCGCGCCTTGCCCCCAGGCGAGATGATGACGCGATTCCGCGGAAAATCATCGAGGCCGTATTTATCGAGAACTGCTTCAATTTCATCGAGTTCATCCGCGCGGTGAACCACGAATTTGAGGTAGGGTTCCTTTACTCGACGCAGCCAGTCGAGGGTTTCAGGCTGTTTTTCCTCTGCGATTTGGGCCGATTTCAACTTGGGCGAGACGTTCCACTGATCCACCCGTTCGAGAACGTCTTCAGACGGCGGAACATGGCCCGCCGTTTCCACCTCCACCCTCAAACCCGCATCATGAAGCGCCTCGATAAGCCTTGGGAATTGCGGGGATTCGAGGGGTTCTCCCCCCGTCACCACCACCTGGGCGTCTTCGTGTTCCCGACAAAAATCCAGAATTTCCGCGATCGTAACTTCTTCCACCGGAGGCCCCGACCAGGAATACTTCGTGTCACACCAGGCGCAGCCCACCGAGCAGCCCATCAAGCGGATGAAGATTGAGGGGCGTCCGATGGTCGCGCCTTCTCCCTGCAAAGAGAAAAAAAGCGAATCCGCGAGCGATACCTTGAAATCCGCTTTTTCCTTGAGTCGAATCATCACGTCAGGCCCGTTTCTTCACACATGGTCTCAGGCTCTCGACGCAAAGGCCGAAATACTTATCCCCGACTATCCCAACGCCGCTGCGACGATGAGCGCCACGCCGATGAATATCGCGCCCACGACGATACCGACAGCCCTGTTTTGATCTTTCGATAGCGCATCGTTTACCGAGAATGGCGTGATCCACTCGAATATCTTGTACCCGATCATCAGCAAGGCGATGCCGACCAGGCCATATACGATCGAAAGCAAGAGCCCCGTGCCGACGCCCATACGAGGCATCCCCTGAGCAAACGCCAATGTCGGCGTCATGAGACTTAAAACCACTGCAATCGCGATTTTTTTCATGTGAGAAACTCCTTGTCGAGTAAAAGTAGTATTCAACGTCGAGACATCATCCTCAAGATGAACAGCAAGAGGAGCGGAAAGAGCAGCATCCGGCCCAGTCCGAAAAGACCGAGCCCGCCGAATCCCCATCCTCCCAGCATGCCCAAACCCATCCCCATGCCGAAACCGCCCAAACCGCGCCGGCCGGCGAACCCCCGGCTGTAACCCCGGCCATAGCTTCGCCTCGAAAATGAACGCGCGCCGAAAGAACGCATCCGCCCGAACCCGCCGAACGAACGGCCCCCGCCGAAACGCCTGGCTTCCGCTATGGATGGATGAAACACGAGAACGGCGGTGATTGCGGAAACCCCCATGGCGCCGCGGGCGACGGGCGTCAACGAAGCGGGGGCAAGCGCAATGAATGCGCCCGCAACGACGACCGAGAGACAATAGACGGGACGAAACAAGTATGGCGCTGTTTTCAATGCGGCCTCGAAGCAGGGGCGGTCGGAACAACGGAAACAGCCTAGCAGGGCGAGTGCAATTTCTCAATCACCCGTTTTCAGTCCCATTTCCTGCCCGGCATGTGGTTGTAGACGCTGTTCAGTATGCCGCCGTCGATGTCGAGGCGCGAAGCCGTGATCCAGTCTGATTCCTCGGACAGCAGGAACAATATGCCGTGTGCGATATCCACCGGCTGGCCCACGCGGCCGAGAGGCGTCACGTCGCTCCTGCCCTTTTTGATCTCGGGGTCTTGCAGATAGGCGGTCAGCGGCGTTTCGGTGTGGCCGGGGCATACGGCGTTCACGCGAATCCCCTTGCGCGCCCACTCGATGCCCAATTGCTTGGAGAGCATGATGATGCCCGCCTTCACCGTGCTGTACGCACCCGACATCCCGTAAGGCTGAACCCCCGCGTTCGACGACAGGTTCACCATGACGCCCGGCCTTTCGTTCTCTATCAGCCAGCGGCCAGCCGCCTGGCACATTAGGAACATGCCGGTAAGACCCACATCCACCACCATTTTCCAGCTCGCCAGAGGCAGATCGACAAGCGGGGCGGGGTCCATCCTGATGGCGCAGTTCACGAGGTGGTCCAGGCCGCCGAACTCGCCCACAGTACGCTCAACAGCCGCCTGGCAGGAGCCCTCATCCGACACGTCGAGCCGCTGAAACACCGCTTTATCCTTGCCGAGCCTGCCCTCGAGTTCGACGCCCAACTCCTCGTTCACGTCGCCGATGAGCACGCGGCCGCCCTGTTCCACATACATCTCACACGTCTTTTCGCCGATGCCCCGGGCGCCCCCGGCGACGATGCACACATTTCCATCGAAACGGCCCATCTGGAACCTCCTCTCTCAAGTCGTTTTATATTCTATTTTCCTGCCGCCCCAGTTCCTGCCGGGCGTATGAATCATCTTGCTCTCCACCTGCCCGCCGTCGATGGGCAGGTTCGCCGCGGTGACGTACCTCGCCCGGTCCGAGAGCAGAAAAACGCATCCTTCCGCGATGTCCTCGGGCGTGGCCACGCGGCCCATCGGCACGACGGCGGCGCGGCCCGCCGCGATTTCGGGGTCCTGGAACATGGCTTCGGTCATCGGGGTGCGCACCTGGCCCGGTGAGACGGTGTTCGCGCGAACGCCGCGGTCGCCCCACTCCACGCCGAAGAGCTTGCTGAGCATGATGGCTCCCGCCTTGCATACGCTGTATGCGCCCGCGAGGGGGTAGGTCTGCATCCCGCCGATGGAGGAGACGAAGACGATGGAACCACTCCCCTTCTCGAGCATCGCCCTTCCCGCCGCCTGGGCGCAGAGGAAATAGCCCTTCAGACCGATGTCCATCACCATGTCCCAGTCGGCCTCGAGCAGGTCTTCGAGCTTTCCGGGCACGAGCTTGATCGCGCAGCAGACGAGGCCGTCAATCGTCCCGAAGGCGTCCAGGGCTTCGGCCGTCATGCGCTCGGCATCCGCTTTTTTCGAGGTGTCCATCTCGATCAGGATCGCCTTAACGCCTTGTTTTTCAACCATCGAGACCGTCTCGGCGGCGGTCTCGGGGTTGATGTCGGCCACGGCGACGTCGGCGCCCTCGGCGGCGGCGAGAACGCACGTGGCGCGGCCGATGCCGCTGCCCCCTCCCGTTACGATGACCTTCTTGCCCTCGAGCATGGTCTGAAATCCCCCAAAGATTGATTATTCAATACGTTAGGCCTCATCAAAGGCCCTGCGCGAGACATCATACGCGAGAGAGGCCCTCCGGGCCAGTCCCGCGCTTACGACCCATAATATAATTTCATATCTCCATATAAAACAATTTATTGAAACGGATACGTGATGTTTTTTCGAGGACGTGCGGGCGTTCATTTACCTGCCGGAAATACCCCGCCAATTTATCGAAAAACCCCGTGAATTTATCTGATTTTATCTGATTTTATCGAAATTTTCGGAAATTCCGCTGTGAGGTTCCGCATGCCCCGGATGGGGCGGCCCGTGAACACGAGCACCGCCCGCCGGAGGCCTTCCGGGCGACGCCTCCGCCCGGGGCGCCGGGAGGCAGCCGCACCATACGCCCGCGCCACCAGAAAACTATTACGCCAAATGCGGGCAAATGCGCGGAACCAAATCCGGCCAACAAGGGGCTGTTGAAAAAGCCCTCGCCAGCCGGTGTTGCGGTTGTAGCAGGGACAACCCTTTGGGGTTGCCCTGCCCTCCGTGGTTGTCCTTCTGCAGGATGGCTCGAATCAGGACAGGCACGGAGGCCTGTCCCTACGGAACGGCGCCTCCTCGGTCGGTTCGATTGCCCCCCCATTTGTTGAAAGGCACCCCCTTTACCCCCCTTGTCAGGGGGCAAGAAAAATCAAAACCCTTCTCAGCCCGGCGGGGGCGCATCGCCTTTTTTACCCCCCTGACAAGGGGGGGTAGGGGGGGTTGGTTTTCCAGTCGGGGAGGGGTGTCTCCTCTACCCCTTGAGAAAACCCTGATGAACGAGGGTTTGACACGCAGGGGCGGACCTGCGTGTCCGCCCGCTCGGTTCCCTCCCTTCGTTTTTGATCGTCATTCCGACTAAAGATGACTTTTTCAACAGCCCCTTACCAGGAGGGGCGGAGGGAACCACACTTCACTCGCCTTCCCCCGGCTTGCCTCCCCATGACAGAGGGTAAAAGCGATGCCGCCCGGCGAGGAGTTGATGCGAGCGATCGACAAAGGCCCCCCATCCGAGACGGAAGCGCCGACAGGGATGGCCCTCTTGCGCCCGGCCACCATCATTTCATCGGCAAATGATTCGCATAGGTCTGCGCCGCCTGTTTGAGGGTTCGGCCGCCGTCTATCGTCTCCGGGGTCTCGGAGGCGTAGGGCGTCCCGGCGAGGAGCCGGTAGACCTCATACGCGCCCTGGTGGAACTTCGGCGTGACGCCGACGGACGAGAAGGCCGCGGCAATCTCCTCCATCTCGCCGACGTACCTCGCCGCCACGGAAGGGAGGCGCCGCGTTCCCGATTCCATCTGGCGGTAAAGCGCCTCGCGGCTGCCGAGCATCTCCTTTTCGAATTCCTCGGTCAGTCCCATCGCCTCGGCGGCGATCAGAACGGCGGTTTGCAGCGCGAGTGTCCCTTTTCTGAGTGCGGCGGAGCACATCTTGAGGCCCGATGCGCGGCCGATCTCGCTCCCGACCACGCGCACGGAGATCCCTTTCCCCTCCAGTTGCGTCATCGGGTCGGTCTCTTCGCCGCTGACGTAGAAAACGGGGACCCTCCCCTCCCAGGGCGGCGGACCGACGATGATCCCGCCGTCGATGTATACCCCTCCGGCTCCCGTGATGAATTTCCCGGCCTCGCGGCTGGAGTCGGGCGATATGGCGTTGCAATCGACATAAGCCGGCCGGTGGCCGGTGGCTTCCATGGCCGCCGCGACCTCCCTGGCCATCTCCACCGCGTCGGCGGGCGGCATGATGGAGAGCACGAGGTCCGCTTCTTCCAATAAAACTTCCAGCGCCGGAACGTCCCGGAATCCCGCCGCCAGGGCCCGCTCCCGCGTGAGCGCGCTGCGTCCCGAGAGGCAGGCGACGGCGCCGAATCCATGTTCTTTCAGAACGCCGCCTACGGCGCTTCCCAACTCTCCGGGACTGATGATGGCGATGGTCTGCACCTTCATGACGAACCTCCTTCATATGCTCCATTGACGCGAAAACCGCCGAATCAAGGAATGTCGAAAGAACGATATCGGGCCGTACAGCAGCGAATCAGGCGACAAGCGCCTCCCGGCCGACTATCTTACGGAACAGGAGGACACAGGCAAGGAGGACGAATGTCTGAATGACGGAAAGGGTGCAGGTGAGCGACTCCGTCTCGTACTCCTGGAGGTAGTAGATGCCGGTGGACAGCGTCTCCGTGCCCGCGGTGAACAAGATGATCGAGATGGAGAGCTCGCGGATGAAGATCAGGAACATGAGGAGCCAGCCCGCGAAAATGCCAGGCTTCAGAAGCGGGATGGTGATGCGCCTGAGCGTCGTCGCCCAGGAGGCGCCGACGAGCCGGGAGCTCTGTTCGAGTTCCTCGGAGACGGCGAGCATGACGGAGGCCACGTTCCGCTGCCCGTAGGGGAAGAACCGGGTGACGTAGCCGAGCAGGAGTATCCAGAGGGTGCCGTAGATGGGCGTCTTGATGTAGACGATCAGTATCCCCATCCCGAGCACGATGCCCGGGAAGCCCACGGGCACGGCGCACAGGAAATCGAGCAGACCGACGAACCTGCCTTTACGGCGGTGAATCTGGAAGGAAAGAATAATGGCCAGGACCATCGCGATCGTGGAACCCGATATCGCGAGGATGAAGCTGTTCAGGATGCCGTTCGTCGCCGGCTGGATCACATTGGGCGACCAGAAGAAGAGGATGCGCTCGTAATTCAGCGAAGTGAAATCCGCCGGTATGATCTTGCCCACCCACACGTTGTGGAGGCTCACCACGAGGATGCTGAAGATGGGCAGGACGACGGTGACGAAAATGTAGAAGACGTTGTAGCCGAGGGCCGCCCACTTCCACCGGCCCAGGTCGATGAGGTTGGGCCGAAAGCCCTTTCCGGTCACGGTCGTGAACTCACGAGGGGCGATGATGCGCCGCTGCACCCAGATGAAGATGGCCGTGATGACGCCGAGCGTCATGCTCATGGCCGATCCCATGTAGGTGTTCGCCTGCTCGCTCACGGCCTTGGTGAATATCTGGGTGGTCAGGGTCTCATAGCCGTAGGGCGCGCCCAGCTTGAAGGGCACGCCGAATTCCCCCGCGCTGGTGACGAAAACGATGATGGCGCCCGAAAGGATGCCGGGCGCGACGAGCGGCAAGGAGACGGTCAGGGTGGTGCGCAGCAAACCCGCCCCGCTCACGCGCGCGCTGTCCTCGAGAGAGGGGTCCATGCGCCTGAGCGAACCCACGACGAAGAGGTAGATGAGGGGCGTAAAGAAAATCCCCGTCACCCAGATGATCCCGAACAGGTTGTTCACGTTCAGGAGGGCGCCCTCGATACCGAACACTCCGCGCGCCAGGTTGTTCAGCATCCCGACCTTGGGCGAGGCCAGGTTGTGCCAGGCGATCGCCCCGACGAACGGGCTTAAGAAGAACGGGATGAGATTCATCGGCTCGAGCCTGTCGCGGAAGGGGCAATTCGTCCGGGCGTTGATCCAGGCGAGGGAAACGCCCAGGAAGGTGGCCAGCAGGGTGGCTCCCGTACTCACGAAGAGGGTGTTGAAGAACGATCTGCGGATGACGGGATCCTCGAACATCTCCCGGTAGTTCTCGAGACCCCACTCCGCGCCGAATCCCAGATCGTCCAGCACCAGGAAGCTTCCCACCACCAGGGCGATCAGGGGCGTCACCACGATGAACGTGACGAAGATGCTGACGACGGCGGTGACGAGATTCTCTGCCTGAAAGAAGTTTCGCAGGTAGCCCAAGTTGTTCCGGGATACTACCTCAGACCCGGATATGCCAGCCATGATATCCCCTCAATCGAGCGGCTCCGGTGCCGGGAGACGGCTATCCCGTCTCCCGGCCTGGAACCTGGGCATGACGCAATCGATTAACGGAATACCTTCTGCCATTCCTTGCGCATCTTCTTGAACTTCTTCGCCGCAGCGGTCTGATCCTTGATGGGAAGGGTCTTCACCTTGTTGAAATCCATCATGTACTTCTTGACGGACGCGGGCGGCTTGTAGCCCTTGAGCATGGAGTAGAAGCTGATCTCCTCCTCGGCGACGATGTCCACCGCCTCTTTCGTCAGGAGGAAATCCATCAGCAGCTTCGCCGCGTTGGGATTCGCCGCGCCCTTGACGACGCCCGCCTGCATACCGAACAGGACGTGGCCGTCCTTGTAGGTGCCCCACCGCAGGACCTTGGCGAGGTCCGGCTTCTTGCGGATGATCTGCATCATCCGGCCGGTGATGTTCCACATGTCCACGGCGCCTTCACAGTTCGCCATCAACTGAAGCTTCGCCGAGGTGCGGAAGCCCACGAGCGGGTCGAGGGCCTTCATCTTCTTCCACATCCCGTGCACGTCGAAGCCGTTCTCCATCAGGCCGATGGTCGTGAGGGAGTAGGAGGTGCTCTTGGTGACGTCGCTGACGATGAGTTTCCCCTTCAGCTTGGGGTTGTCCAGGATGTCGCTGTAGGAGTTGACCTTCAAATCCCCTACGCCGGGGCATCCCGAGTTCCAGACGGGCTGGAAGGTGTAGGAGAAAGGCGCGATGAAATGCGGATAGTCATAGAAAATCCCGCGGGCCTTGGCGTTTTCCTCGTGGTTCTTCAACTGGCCGCTGTCGAGGGGCAGGAAGGCCCCCGCTTTGGCGGCGCCGATGAAAAAGCCCGCCGAGGCGACGGCGACGGCGTCGAAGCTGAACTTGTTCGCCCGTATCTCCTGCCGGGCCTGGGACACGGTGGGCCCCGTACCCTTCTGGATGGAGTTCAGCTTGAAGCCGCTTCCCAAACCGTAATGCTTGACGAAGGCAGCGCCCAGGCGCCGGATTGTCGGGTTATTGAAGGAGGTCTGGAGGAAGGTGACGGCCCCCTCCTTCTTGGCGAGCGGAATCAGCTTTTTCTCCTGGGGCGAAATCGGGGTCATGCCGAAGGCGGGCGCAACGAAAGCCGCAGCCAGGATCATGACGAGAGGGATGCAGAGAAAACAGGTTTTCAGGTTCCATTTCATACCATTCTCCTTTTCGATGGTTACCCAGGAAATACCGGAACGGATGTACGCGCAGCCATCTTCCAGCCGACTCCGCCGGAGACGACGAAAACCACTTCCGATGCGCTCAAAAGATCGAATGAAACTTATACCTCTCGATTTTCAGGTAGCTGAGATAGTCCAATATACTACTTCCCCGCCGTATAAGATAGCCGGAACGACAATGATTTTCAGGAGGCGACCCGCACATATATGATCTGATACGGCGGATATGAAACAAAGGTTTCAAAGCCGAAATTCAGCAAAAAGCCCTCTTTTTGCTTCGATTCAGCGCATACGCCGGAGCCGGGCGCAACCCTCCTGAAATCGGGCCCCGAGACATATAGCGTTCGTATATATGCGGGAAACTATAACTAATATCGTATATCGCCATCGCAGGCCCGGTCCTACAATGGCCAGGTACACGAATATCGAAACGACATCATCCGATTCCTGGCTGCTCTCCCGTAAGCCGGGAAGAAACCGACGGAAGAAACCGATGGCGGGAAAACCCCTCTCTAAAATCACTCTCGCAGCTATCGTGCTCTTCTTTGCGCTGTTTTTCGGCGTAATGGTAATGGACGAGGACCCCGCGCTTGCGGGTAAATGGAGCGGTGGATTACCGGGCGGCGGCGCTGATTACGTTGAACAGCAGGGTTCCATGGCGGCAATATTGGGCGCCGATAGGGCAAATCATTCCGAAACCACTGTCATCGCTTTCGGGGTTGTACTCTCGTCAGATGACGACGACGATGATGGTGACGACGACGACGGCGACAATGATAACGATGATAACAATGACGATGATCATGACAACGACGACAGCGATGATGACGGTGACAATGACAACGACGACGATGATGGCAATTCCAAACCAGTAGTCACGAACACCAACAATCAGCAGACCACCACCAATCAGCAGACCACGAATAAGCAACTGAGCACAACAACCAGCTCTTCAGATGATGACGACGATGATAATGACGGCGACGATGATGACAACGATAACGACGGCGACGACGACGATAATGACGGCGATGATGACGATAATGACGGCGATGATGATGATAACGACGGCGATGACGACGATAACGATGGCGACGATGATGATAACGATGGCGACGATGATGACAACGATGGCGACGATGATGACAACGATGGCGACGATGATGACAACGATAACGACGGTGACGACGACGATAATGACGGCGATGATGACGACAATGACAATGATGACGATGACGACGATGGGAGCAACAATCTGGTGACGTCTTCTCGCCACGGGTCCTTGCTCAAGGAAGTCAAGGCGAACCCGGCGCTGGCGAAAGGAGTTGCGGGGCACATCAAGAGGGCGGGTGGCGCGCGGCCTCTGGGGTCAACGTCCACGACCACGTCGCAGGAGACGAGCAGCACAACGCAATCGCCTTACCTCTCCAGCGGTCGCGCCTCGAAGACGAGAAGCACGACGCGATCGTCCTACATTGTCATCACGTCTTACCTCTCCGCCGATCCTGTCTCGAAGATGAGCAGCACGACGCAATCGTCCTCCCTCTCCGGCGGCCGCGTCTCGGACCCGTCGTACTTCCTCGCGGAGCTCGACGCGAGCGGGAGCGTGGAGTTCACCTTCAAGCGCAAAACCGGCTCCACCGCCACGGCCCTGAGCACGACGGATGAGGACGTATCGTCGATACAGGTGGGCGATCTGGCGTCGGGCTGGAAGGGAGTCGAGACCCACAAGGATGCGACGAACGGCATTTTCAACTGGGACGCCTACGCCGATATCCAGGGAAGCGCGGATTCTGACTATCTTTCGCTGGGTTCGTGGCTGTTCATTTACAAGGACCCCGAGAGCGGGAGCTTCACCGGCTCGTACGATTTGGGCGTCGCCGCAGGGGGCAACGATCCCTTCGAGAACGATAACCTCGCGGGTCTCACGGGCGAGGCGAACTACAGGGGGCCAGCGACAGGCGTGTACATGATGAAGACGGATGCGGACGCAGACCCCGTATTCGATTACTTCGACGCGCGAGCGGACCTGGCGGTCGATTTTGGCGATGCGGACATTCTGGGAAGCATTTCCGGGACGGTCTCCGGCGGAAGGACGGACGGCGGGGTCTCTCTGCCCTCGCTGACGCTGGGTTCCGCGGACATCACCGGCAGTGTCCTCGGAGGGAGCTTCGACGGCGACGTGAGTGGGACGACGGGCGGTGTCGCGCTTTCGGGCAAGTGGGGCGGTAAGTTCTTCGGCAACCGCGCCGCCCCCGCGGATCATCCCGGTTCGGTGGCGGGCACCTTTGGAGCCAACACGGCGGACGGCCTGCAGAGCGTCATCGGCGCCTTCGGGGCGAAACGTACGCCTTCCCCGGTTCGCTACGGGTCCTTGTTGAAGGAAGTCAGTGCGGACCCGGCGCTGTCGGGAGGCGCTGCGGTGCGCATCCGGAGAGCCGGGGGAGCGCAGCCTCTGGGACACACGCCGGCCTCCGGGGAGATGAGCAGCACCACGCAATCCTCCCACATACTTGGGGGGCGCGTCTCGGACCTCTCCTACTTCCTCGCCGAGCGCGAGGTGAACGGAGACTTGCAGTTCACCTTCAAGCGCAAAACCGGCTCCATCGTCACGGCCCTGAGCACGACGGATGAGGACGCGTCGTCGAGAAGGGTGGACGACCCGGCGTCGGGCTGGAAGGGCATCGAGGTCCACCATGACGAGACGAACGGCGTTTTCAACTGGGACGCCTACACGGATAGCCGGGGCAACTCGGATTCGGACTATCTCTCGCTGGGTTCGTGGCTGTTCATCTACAAGGACTCTAATGATGGCAGCTACACCGGCTCCTACGCCCTTGGCGTTGCCGCGGGCGGAAACGACCCCTTCGATAACGGAAACCTCGCGGGCCTCACGGGCACGGCGAGCTACAGGGGGCCTGCGAGCGGTCTGCATATGACGAAGGCGAGTGCGAGCGCGGACCCCGAATTCGATTACTTCGACGCGCGAGCGGACCTGGCGGTCGATTTCGGGGACACCACCGCGCCGGGGACCGTATCGGGGACGATCACGAGGGGCAGGACGGATGGAGGCCTGAGCCTGCCTGACTTGACGCTGGGTTCTGCGGGCATCGCCGGCAGCGCCCTCGGAGGGAACTTCGACGGCGACACTAGCGGGACGACGGGCGACGGTATCTCGCTCTCTGGCAAGTGGGGCGGGAAGTTCTTCGGCAACCGCGCCGGCTCGACGGACCATCCCGGCTCGGCGGCGGGCACCTTCGGGGCCAACACGTCGGACGGCCTCCTGAGCATCGTCGGCTCCTTCGGGGCCAAGCGTACACAATAGACTCGATTGCTCCTCCAGAAGGCTGCGCAGGAAATCCTATTCGCCGCCTCGTCGGGTTGGAGTCGTCCGGCTCCATTTTGGGATATTCTGGAAGTTCATAGCAAAGGTGGCTCCGGCCTGAGGTTAAAACCTTCCACTTTTTCTTGAGGAACGCTGAATGGGCGCCGACAGAGTAGTCGGTGGGTTGCGGGAAAGGCTTTCGGAGCCCCTGGATATCGCTTCTCTGGTGATGGTCCGGATATTTTTCGGGCTCATCATGCTGTGGGAAGTAGCGCGGTATTTCGAGAAGGGCTGGATCCGGAAGTACTGGATCGCGCCGGATTTCCATTTTCGCTACTTCGGGTTCGACTGGGTCGCGCCCTGGCCCGGCGACGGAATGTATTGGCATTTCCTGGGGCTGGGTATTCTGGCCCTGCTCATCACCGTCGGCTTGTTCTACCGCGTGGCCGCCGCTCTATTTTTCATCGGCTTCAGCTACGTTTTCCTGCTCGAGCAGGCGCGTTATCTGAATCATTTCTATCTCGTGTGCCTGGTGAGTTTCCTGATGGCGATTGTCCCTGCGAACCGGGCCGTGTCGCTGGATGCGAAGTTCGGCTTTTGCCGGGGGTCGGACACGACCCCCGGATGGAGTCTGTGGATACTGCGCTTCCAGATGGGCGTCGTCTATTTTTACGGCGGCATCGCCAAGATCAACGCCGACTGGCTGGCCGGGGAGCCGCTGAGAAGCTGGTTGCATAAACGCATGGATTTTCCGCTGATCGGCCCCCTCTTCGGCCACGAAGGGGTCGTGATGCTCATGAACTACGGCGGTCTGTTCTTCGACCTGCTCATCGTGCCGCTCCTGATGTGGAGGCGAACAAGGGTTGCCGCGTTCGCCGGCGTGGTGTTTTTCAACCTCGCCAACGCCGTCCTCTTTCACATCGGAATTTTCCCCTGGTTCGCCATTGCCCTCTCGACGGTGTTCTTCGCTCCCGACTGGCCCCGGCGATACCTGATCCTGAAAAAGGAGGGGACGGGAAATCCGCTCGGCTCCGCCCGCTGTTCCCGGGTCGTGCTTGCATTCCTCGTTGCCTACGTCTGCTGGCAACTGCTGCTTCCCCTGCGACACTGGCTTTATCCCGGAAATGTGAATTGGACCGAAGAAGGACATCTTTACGCCTGGCACATGAAGCTTCGCAGCAAATCAGGCCGCGCGCGATTTATCGTCACGGACGAGGCGGGAAAAGAGATCGCAGTTGCCCCCACCGACTATATGAAACGGTGGCAGGCGAGGAAAATGGCGGGCAGGCCGGACATGATTCATCAATTCGTCTACTATCTGGGCGATCGGTTGCGGGCGGAAGGGGTGAAGGTGGCCTCGATACGCGTCGACGCCCGTGTGTCCTTGAACGGCCGCCGACGGCAGCATTTGATAGACCCCGGCGTCAACCTCTTGAAGGAGCCGCGCTCAATCTGGCCGAAAGCGTGGATCAGGCCATTGAAAGTGCCCCTCCATGATCGCCGCAGGATGAGGAGGAGCAGATAATGCCTGCGATGAAGCCGCATCGTATTAAGCGGGCTTTTCGCGTTGCTTCGATTTCATCGAAGCGATAGGAGGCAGGCATGGCTTCAGCGGAAGGGCAGCGCAGTGAGCCCGCCGACGTATCCCCGCAGGATGCCTTCCTGCTCTATGACGGCGAGTGTCCATTTTGCAGCCTTTATGCGCGAAAATCGAAGTTCGAGGCGCAAATCGGTCAACCCTTGAAGGTCCTCGACGCCAATCAGGCGCCCGGCCTCGTTGACGAATTGCGGCGGAAAGGCTGCGACATCGACGAGGGGATGATTCTCGTTTTTGATGGCCGGCGGCACCAAGGGGCGTCGGCGATGATGGCGCTCGAAGCGATGACGACCGGAAATGACTGGTTCAACAGGTTTGCGCGATGGTTCTCGTCCAACCCGACGCGCGTGCGCATCCTTTATCCCTGGTTTCGCAGGCTGCGGGGCGCGGCGCTTTGGGTGAAGGGCAAGAGCAACCCCTCCCGTGCTGGTCGAAATTGACTACACCCCACTTCTGTCGAAAATGAGCCTCGGGAGGAGTGTTGCCTCCTCCCTTCCCGGTCGGCTACAAACGCCGGTTCAAGATTGGCTGTTTACCGTGGGGATATCCGTTCGGAGTCAGAGGTCTCCAGGATGGGCGCCAGCAACTCATGGATGATCTCGGCGACGAATTCACCGCGCCCATGCACGCCGGCCTTTGCGTAGAGGGCGGTGGCTTGCAACCGAGAGGTGCTTTCCTTGACCTGGCGCATTTCGGCGATTTCGGCGAAGCGGTAACCCTTGATAATCATCCATGCAATTTCTCTTTCGCTGGGGGTCAGCTCCCACTCATCCATCTGTGAGTCGATACCGGCGGCAAGCTCGCCGGCGAGCGCCTTGTTTCGGGTCTCTTCCTGATGCAGCCGCGTGCGCAAATTGGCGAGATCCCTCAAATCAATGATGAGGAGAACCATTACGAAGAGGAATGCCACCGATTCGATAATAAAATGCGGCGTTGCGTATTCATACTCAATAAATGCGTCGACGGTCAGGTCATAAACCAGAAACATTGTAATCAACGAGAGTATGATGATTCGAAGGGTTCCATGCGAGTTGAGATTTTCAAGTATATTTCTCACATCAGGTCGTCCTATTTTCGGACTTGACGGGCTTCACACTGCGAGCTTCATACGCACCGGCTTCGGGTCGATGCCCGGGCGTCATCTGCTCAATCGAACCGACGATGAACAATCTAACGTGTAGAAGTACTTGCGTCCAAGCGCCTCGTGGATCCACCCGCCGGAACGCGAGATCAGATTATACCAAATCGCAGAATCAGGGCCACACCATCAATCCTCTCCCCGGCTTCTTCCGGACATCGATTCGTCCGGGCGCGCGGCGCGGAATTGAAAACCCGGTTCCGCCGGATCGATGCCGATGTCAAAAAGGGAGGAGGGACAGGCCGCGACCTCGGACGGGCCCAGGGGCCTGTCCGAGGCCCTGTTCTGCGAGGGACAACCACAGGGGGCAGGGCGGGAACAGTCGAACTTCTCTGCCCAGGAAGCTCGACGCCCCGACAGACCTCCCCTCCCCGGTCGACTCCATACGCCGAATCGCGAAATCAGGGCCTTTTCAACAACCCCGCTCAGGAGGGGCTTTACTCCTCGCTCCCGGCCTGTGGCTGGACCCGCCACACCTCGATAATAGAGCCCACGATGCCTTTGGGCGCCAGCAGTATCGTGATGATGAAGAACAGGCCGATGACCAGGATGGCCCGCTCGGTGTGCTCGCCCAGAAAATCGTTCAGGAAATGCACGAAACTCGCGCCGACGAAAGGCCCGACGAGCGTTCCCAGCCCGCCGACCACCGACCAGATGACGATCTCGCCCGAATGAATCACGTCCATCTGCTCGGTGCCGATGATGCCGTTCTTGAGCAGCAGCAGCACCCCCGCCACCGAGGTGAAGAACCCAGAAACCGCCGTGTTGAATATCTTGTAGGCGTTCACGTTGTAGCCGAGATAGGCGGCCCGCCGCTCGTTCTCGCGAATCCCCATGAACACCAGGCCGACGGGCGAGCGGAGAAAGAGCCGCAGACACAGGTAGGAGGCGAAAACGACGCCGAACGTCAGGTACCAGAAGTGCGAGAACTCCCCGGTTTCCACCCCGAACAGCCCCAGGAAACCGAGCGTGGGCAGGTCTATCGTCATGCCGTCCTCCCCGTTCGTCACCGAGACCCACGAGTTCGCGACGATGAACGCCACGCTGCCGAACACCAGGGTGATGATGCCGAAATAGATGTCGCGCACGCGGACGGAGAACGCCCCCATGCAGGTCGTGATCGCCGTCCCCATGACGACGGCGAACCCGATGGCCGGCCAGGGGCTCCATCCGTATCGCGTCAGCATGATCGCGGAGGCGTAGGCCGCGACCCCGGCCAGCGCGGCGTGCGCGAAGCTGGCGAGTCCGACGTACCCCATCATCACGTCGAGACTCATGGCCAGCAGGCCCAGGATGAGCATCTCGCTGTAAAAGCGCAGTTCGAAGTCGCCGGCCCAAAACGGCAGGCTCAGGCCCACCGCGAAAATCACCGGCCCCGCGTACCGGATGCCGAAGTACGGCTGAAGCCCCTGCTTCACCTGCTCGGGCAGCCTGGAGAGAATCCATACGATGACGGGCAGCAAGGCGAGGATGAGGAGCAGCTCCACCGCCGCCGAAGCGGGCAGCAGCCAGAACGTCACCCCGATGAGAGCGACGACCGGAACGCCGACCCGAAGCGAGAGATCGATCATTCGAGACCCCTCTCGCCCATCAGGCCGTTGGGCCGGAACACCAGGAAGACCATGAGGACGACGAGGCTCAGGATCTGCGGCTGGGAACCTTCCAGGAAAATCGCGCCGATGGCCTCGAGCTCCCCGATCAAGAGCGCCGCGAGCATCGTACCCGGCAGGCTGCCGAGACCGCCGACGACGACGACGATGAAGGCGGCGACGATGATGTCCGACCCCATCGAATAGTCGACGCTGAATATCGGGGCGACGAGGACGCCGCTCATCGCGGCGAGCCCGCACCCGACCGCGAACACCAACTGGTATACCCGGGGCACCGGCACACCCATGCAGGCGGCCATTTCGCGGTTCTGGATGGTCGCCTGGATCCACACCCCCCATTTCGTGCGCGTGACGAACAGCCAGAGCAGGAGCATGATGAGCGCGGCCACCCCCATGATGACGATGCGGTACAGCGGGAATTCCAGGTCGAAGAAGGGAACCGAGGCCTTGATCGGCGGGGCCATGTACTTGCCGATGGTCCCGAAAATGGTCAGCGCGGATTGCTGGAGCACCAGCGCCAGCCCGAACGAAACCAGCAGGGGAATGAACGGGTTTCCCCCGTGCGTCGTCCGGAACAGGCTCCGCTCGATGGCGAACCCGAAGGCGGCGACGACGACCCCTGCGATAAGCACCGCGCCCCAGAACCCGACGATGCCGGAGCCGAATTTCAGCGCGAGCCAGCCGGCGAACGCGCCGGCCATGTAGAACTCCCCGTGGGCGAAATTGACGATGTTCATGACGCCCAGGATGAGGGTGAACCCCGCGGCCACCAGGGCCAGCACCAGGCCGTTCTGGAGTCCCATGACGGATTCGATGACCAGGCGCTCGAGGAATTGCTCCATCAGGCGACCCCCAGATGTTCGTGGAGAGTCTCTGAATCCGCCAGCACTTCGGCCGACCCGCCGCTATGGACGATCCGGCCCTTGGCCATGATGTAACTCCGCGCGCTCGCCCGCAGGGCCAGCCTGTAGTCCTGCTCGACGAGGAGGATCGCGATTTTCAAGTCCTCGCTCATCCACCGGATGATCTGCTCGATCTCGTTGACCATGGCCGGCATGAGGCCCTCTGTCGGTTCGTCGAGCAAAATGAGCTTCGGCTGGGTGACGATCGCCCGCGCCAGAGCGAGCATCTGCTGCTCGCCGCCGGAAAGAGTCGACCCGACCTGATCGGCCCGCTCTTTCAGTCGCGGAAACGACTCGTAGACGGCGTCCAGATTCGCTTGTTTCTCCCCTTCGCTCAAATTCCGCAGATCGAGGCCGATGCGCAGGTTCTGCATGACGGACAGCCGGGGAAACACCTGGCGGTTCTCGGGAACGTAGCCGATGCCCAGCGTCGCCATCCTGTAGGGCGGAACGCCCGTGACGTCTTGTTCTTCAAAAAATATCCGGCCTCTACGAGGCGGGTTGAGGCCCATGATGGTCCGCATGGTGGTCGATTTGCCCACGCCGTTTCGCCCCAAAAGCGAGATGGTCTCGCCTTCGCCGATTTCGAGGCTCACCCCCTGAAGGATGTGGCTTTTGTCGTAATAGGAATGGACGGCTTCAAGCCGCAGCATCGGAACTCCTCAGATATACGCGCTGCACGTCTTCGTCGTTTTTTATCTCGTCGGGAGTCCCCTCCGCGATGATCTCCCCGTGGTGAAACACGCTGATCTTCTCGGCGATCGACATCACGACCTCCATGTCGTGCTCCACCAATACGATGCTCAACCTCTCGGACAGGCGCTTGATCAACCCGGCCGTTTGCCTCGTCTCGACCGCGCTCATGCCCGCGGTCGGCTCGTCGAGGAGCAGCAACTCGGGCGATAACGCCAGGGCAAGGCCGATTTCCAGATATTTCTGCTCTCCATGCGCCAGGTTCGAAGCAAGCTCCCCCCTCTTCCCGCTCAATTCGATCTCTTCCAGCACTTCTTCCACCCTCGTCTCGACGCCTGGCTGACCGGCGGCATTGCGGAACGGATGAAAACTCATGGATCGGTTCTGCGCGGCGAGGCGCAAATTCTCTTCTACGGTGAGGTTCGGAAAAATGTTGGTGATCTGAAAGGCGAGACTGACCCCGAGACGGCTGATTTTATGGGGCGGCATTCGAGAAGTATCGACCCCGTTGATACGGATCTCGCCGCTCGATGGTTGCTGCACCCCCATCAGCATGCTGAAAAACGTGCTCTTGCCCGCGCCGTTCGGACCGATGATGGCCCGCAACTGGCCTTTCGGGAGCCGGAAATCAACGTGGTCGACGGCGACCAGCGCACCGAACGCCTTGGTCAGGCTCTTTGTTTCAAGAATAAATCCGGACACTTGGAACCTTCCATGGTGAACGCGAAAACCGCCCCCTGCTCAATGGGAACCGAGCAGGGGGCAGCCTGTATCGCGCAAGAGGATCAGGCGCAAGTGCTGAATTTGGCGTCGTACAGCGTCGTCTTCATCGGCACCTTGTCGCCGATGATCTTGAAATGAAGGTTATCGTCCACGGTCGTCATGTAGAAATCGACGAAGCCCTGGTGATCGGTGCTGCGCAGGTAGATGTCCCCCTGCGGGAAGTCGCTTCCCTGGGAGAATATCCGGCCCGGCCCCATCGGCGTCTTTCCGCCTTCGAGCCATGTGATCATCCTGGACGTGTCTTCTTTCTTGTTGCTGTATTTGACGGCCTGCATCGCCTGTTTGATGACGTTCATGCCGGTGAACTGCGCCTGGGCGAATCCGCTCGGCAGCACGCCCTTGCTCAGCTTCATGAACTCGCCGCGGAACGAGTGGTTCGGGGCGTTGTCGAACGGCGAGCCCTTGAGGTCGTTGACGGGTGAGTACCGGTGCAGATAGAACCCGCCGACCGCGCTCTTGCCCTGCTGGGTGATGGTGTTCACGTCGCACACCGACGCCGGCCCGACGACCTTGGATTTCTTCGTCAGACCCACATCGGCCAGGGCGAGCATGGATTTAATCGCCGCGCCGCCCGACATCCCCATCACGATGGCGTCTGCGTCGCGGGAGAGACGGTTCACATACGCAATGTAGTCCGCCGTCTTGAGGGGAACAGGCACGGGGTCGATCCACGTCCCGCCGAGGCGTTTGAACTCGTCGCGGAAATCGAACGCCACCGACTGTCCCCAGGCGAAGTCCATGTAAAGCCCCGTCGCCGTCTTGACCCCGTTCTTGATCGCCCAGGGGGCCATGGCGATGGCCTGGCTTTTCGTCGTGTTGTAGGGCCGGAACACATGCTTGGGACAAGCGGCCACCTTGCCGCCGGTGAGGTTGGTCGTCTCACACCCCGTGCCCAGGACGTAGAGCGTCTTGTAGCGCTTCGCCACCGGCGAGAGCTGGACGCAGATGCCGCTGCTCGATGTTCCCGTGAGCGCGTCGATTTTCTCCTTCAGGATCAGCTTCTCGACCTCGCGCACGGCCTGCGCGGGCTTGAAGGCGTCGTCGCGCTCGATGACCTGGATCTTGCGGCCGTTGATGCCGCCGGCATTGTTGATCCGGTTGACGGCCACATTCAGTCCCCAGCGCCCCTGCTCCCCGAGCGCGGCGAGCGGCCCGCTGAACGTGTTGACGTGGCCGATCTTGATGGGGGCTGCGGCCCACGCCTTTCTCAGAAAAAACGGCCCCGTGCTTGCGGTCACGGCGCCGACTGCTGCGAGCTTCAGGAAGTCACGTCTCGAGTTGCTCCTGGTCATGCGGAATCTCCCTACGCTTTATGAATAGAAAAATACTCCCCTTCCCCTTTTCCGGCCTTCGGACTTCGACTTTGCGTTTTGCCGCTTCGTATTTTATTGACTATTCAAGGGTTCCGCACCATTACACCAAGAGCGCCCCACGGTGTCAAAGGCGCAAGAATACACGTACAGAGGCGAGCCTCCATTCACGCCTCCTTGCAATCAGGCCTACTTGCCCGGCAACACCTTGATCGAGATGGTCGCCGCCCACCTCTTCCCGAAGGAGCGGTGCAGGCCGTCTGCGAACTGCATCGTGAGCTTGTAATCGCCGGGCGCCAGCTTGATGGAGGCCTCCGTCTGCCCCTTGCCGTAGTGCAAGTGAATTTTGTCGGTGGGGATCACCTTGCCCTTGCGCATGGGCCCCTGGTTCAAGAGAACGTGGTGATGCCCGGTTCCCTTCACCACCTTGCCCGAGGCCTTGATGGTCATGCCCTTCATGCCCATCACGACCTTGACGGGGCTCGTCACCTCCGCGCCGTCCTTGGGCTCGATGAACCAGACGCCCGCTTTCATCTCTTTCTTCTCGGCCCCCTGCGCATATCCCGCAAACGCCAGAGACGCCGCCATGACGAAAGCGAGCAATCCATAAAACACTCCTCTGCTCATTTCGGACTCCTTTCCGGCTCCCATCGGAGAGCCTGCAAGTGATACTTGATGGGCTCGTCGCCCGGAAATGATTCGAACAATTCCCCGTCAGTATAGCGCAAGGAGGGTTCGAGTCCACGAAAAATGCGGGTTGCTTGAGGGTTATTGCCGACCGATGAAGTTGCAGGGAGAGGTCGCGGCCCGTCCCTGCGTTTTATTCTCCATCATCGAGAGAGGCGCCGGAATGACAGCGGGGTGGTCAACCCGGCCGAGGGGGACTTTTTCAAGGGAACAAGTCCCCTTTTGGGGGCTGTTGAAAAAGCCTTTGTCATAGGAGCAACCCCCCCTACCCCCCCTTGACAGGGGGGTATGAAAAGGAGGCACCCGCCGCTGGCAGAGGGGCTTTTGTTTTTTCTTGCTCCCCCCATTGTCGGGGTATTGCTTTTTTTACCCCCCTGACAAGGGGGAGTAGGGGGGGTTGGTTTTCAAGCCGAGGGAGGGGGAGTGGATAGAACCATACCCAACGCCCAGGAACTGCCCCTCACTCCTTCGCACCTCGCGCTTTCAATACCTCGATCACCTTCTGGAACGGCTCCTTGTTCGAGCCTGGCGCCTTGAGGCGGAACCGGGCCGCTCTGAGCGGCGTCTGGCTGCGGCCGTCTTTCGCGTTGACGTCGGCGCCCGCATCGATCAGCGCCCGGGCGGCCTCCGCACTTCCTCCAAAAACCGCCCAGTGCAGCGGGGTCTTCCAGTGCTTTGCGTCTCTGGCTTCGAGCCTTGCGCCGCTCTTGAGGAGTATATCCACCACCTGCGCCCGACCGTTTCCCGCCGCCACGTGCAGCGGCGTCAGCCCTTTGGCGCCCGCCGCGTTCACGTCCGCACCGCCTTTGAGCAGCGCGCGGACTCCCGCCGCGCTCCCCTTCATCGCGGCCCCGTGCAGCGCCGTCAGGCCCGCCTTGTCCCGCCCGTCGGGCTTTGCGCCCCCGCGAATCAGCGCGGCGACCGCCGCCCCGTGCCCCCTGAACGCCGCCCAGTCGAGCGGCGCCTTTCCGATCTTGTCCCTCGCGTTCACGTCTGCCCCGCCCGAGACGAGGGCTTCAACCCCCGCCGCGTCTCCTTTTATCGCCGCATAAAAAAGCGGCGTCATGCCCAGGCGGTCCCGCTCGTCCGCGTCCGCGCCGCCCTTGAGCAGCGCCTTGATCCGCGCCGCGTCGCCCTTTATCGCCGCATCGTGAAGCGGCGCGGCATTCGCCGAGGAGGCACAGAGGCAAACTGCAAGAGCCATGAAGATTATTCGGCGGAGCATGGGGTGTCTCCTCAAAGAAAGGGCGATACGGCGAACTATGGCTTACGTACACCGCGGGCTTCGAGCTTCTTGATCACCTCCTGAATCGACTTCTTGTTCGCGCCGGGCGCATTCAGGCGGAGCCGGGCATGTGCGAGAGGCGTCCTGCCGCGCCCATCCTTCGCATTCACGTCGGCCCCGGCGTCCAATATAACTGCGATCATTTCGGGGCCGCCCCGACGAGCCGTAATATGCAGGGCCGTCCGGCCTTTGCGGTCCCGCGCATCCGGGTCGGCTCCCGCCTCCAGCATGGCCCTGGCGGCTTTCGTCAGCCTGGGGTCTCCGCGCTCCAGGCGGCGTGCTATCCGGAGTGCCGCAAGCAGGGGCGTGTCGCCTTTCCCGTCGCGCGCGGACAAGTCGGCCCCGGCCGCAAGCAGGACCCCGAGCACATGAGGGCTTTCCGAATCCGGACTCCGGTTGAGAGGGTTCTCCTCGTCAGTGGCCAGATGCAGGGGCGTTGCGCCGTTTTCGTCACGGGCCGCAATGTCCGCGCCCGCGTCCAGCAACACCTTCACGACGGCGGGTTCCGCGTTCGTCTGGGCCGCCGTGTGCAGGGTGGTGCCGCCGTCCCAGCCGCGAGCGTTCGGGTCCGCGCCCGCCTCGATCAGGGCGGCGGCGACCGCCGGGTTATTGTTCGAGTACACCGCCCCGCGCAGGGCGAAGCTCAACCGTTTCCGTTTACCTTCCGGCGGGTTGGCGGCTATCGCCGTAAGAAGCACCCGCACCACTTCGGGATTCGAGGCTCTGGACGCCGCCATGTGGAGAGGCTCCGGCACGACGCTTCGCACCTCGGGTATGAGCCGCGCCCCCGCACCCAGGAGCGCTGCGACCACTTCCGGCGAGGCGCCGTACGTCACGGCGGAGTGCAGGACGGTCCACCCCATCCTGTGGGCGTTCGCGTCCTTGCCGGCCGCGAGGCAGCGTTTCACGTCCTCGACCTTCGCCGCACGGAAGAACGCCGGGCCCGAGCTGCCCCAGTCGGCGCATGAAGCCCCTTGCGCCGCGGCATTTACTGAGGAGGCGTACAGGCAAACCGCAAGAGCGATAAAGATTATTCGGCGGAGCATGGGGTATCCTCCGTATTCAAAGATTCGGGCAATTACACCGGAATATACGCTCCCCGGAACTCCAGCAGGTCATCGCGCCGGGGGCTGAAGATCTGGAGGTCCTGGGAGCCGTCCTCGAGCGCTTTCAGCCAGTGCTCGACGTTCGACTTGCACACCACCACCTCGCCCGCGCCGACTTCGCGCTCTTCTTCTCCCTCCACGCGGAACAGGAAGCGCCCGCGCTGGATGAAGGACATCTGCTCGTGGGGGTGCTTGTGGGCGGCGACTTCGGAGCCTTCGGAGAACGTCCACAGCGCGAGCGTCTGCTTCTCGCCGGCGATCATCTGGAGTTCGATGACGCTTTCCGGCGGTATGTTCTCGTGGATGATGCGCATCCTGGGGATATCGTCCCACTTCTGAAAGATCATGGCGTCCTCCTTTGGTGAACGGCCCGTGAGCCGAAATCTACCTCTACCGCACTCCCTCCCCCGCCATGAAGCGCGCCACTTCCTCCTCCGGCCATTTCAGCCACTCCCTGAGCACCTCCGCCGTGTGCTGACCCAGCAGGGGCGGCGGCTTCGTCTCGGCCTGCGCGCCGCTCATGATCCACGGCGCACCCACCACGCGAATCTCGCCCGAGACGGGGTGCTCAACTTGCCTGATGAGGCCCCGGTGCGCGACCTGGGGATCCGATAGCGCGCGCGCGTAGTCGTTCACCGGGGAGAAGCCCACGCGCTCGGCTTCGAGGCGCCGCTCCCATTCGGCCATCGTGCGCGAGGCGAAAATCGCGGACACCCGCTCGTTGATGGCGCCCCGGTTCGCCACGCGCGCCCGGGCGGTCGAGAAGCGTTCGTCCTCCAGCCAGTCTTCGATTTCCAGCGCGCGGCAAAAGCCCGGCCAGAAGCCGTCGTGCTGCACGATGACGGTCACGTACTCCCCGTCGCTCGTGCGGTAGGTGTTCGCGGGCACGCGCATGGGGTTCTCGTTCCCGTGCCGGCCGGGCGACACGCCCGCCTGGAGCGTCTCGCCCATGCGGGGGCCGAGCGCGGCCACCATGGCGTCCTGCATGCTCACGTCGATATGGCGGCCCTCCCCTTCGCGGCCCGCGGCGTGGAGCGCGCTCACGATGGTGTAGGCCGAGAACATGCCCGCCAGCACGTCGGCGAGCGGCGCGCCTATCTGGGTGGGGTCCTCGTTGCCCGTCACGCTCATGACGCCCGAGACGGCCTGTAGAATCGGGTCGAGCCCCACGCGGTCGCGGTAGGGTCCGCTCTGGCCGAAGCCCGAGAGCGAGCAGTAGACGATTCTGGGGTTCGCCGCGCGGGCGTCCTCCCAGCCCAGGCCGAGTTCGGCCAGCTTGCCGGGCGCCATGTTCTCGATCAGGGCGTCGGCCTCCCCCGCCAGGGCGCGCACGGCGGCGCGGCCCGCGTCGGTCTTCATGTTGACGGCGACGCTCTTTTTCGAGCGGTTGTTCGCATAAAAATAATCCTCGTGTTCTTCCCTGTCCTTGTAGCGGGTGATGCGGCGCGTGTCGTCGCCGAAGCCCGGGCGCTCAATCTTCACCACCTCGGCCCCCATGTCGGCCAGCATGGCGGCGCAGAACGGCCCCGCGACGACCTGGGTGAAATCCAGGACCCGGAAACCGCTCAAGGGCGCGGCGGAATGCGATTCGGACATCTTCCCCTCAACGGATGGAACCGGCGCGATGAAAGGCGGAAAACCTCATCGCCCCGGCTGCGGTATGAATCGATTTCTACTCGTTCACTTCACGAATCAACGACTTCACCGGGGGGATACTCCCGCACTTTGCGTGCTCTGGTGTCCCGCAGGCTGACGACGCGGCACACGCCAAGCGATTCGTTCTCCGGCAGCGGCGTTTCACCTTTCATCTTACCGGTCTGCTCGACACTCTTCAGGGTCTTCAAAACATCGCTACCCGAAACGGCCTTCGCGTCGGCGTCGTAATAATCGAACCAGGGCAGGCCGGCTTCAGTGTAGTCCCTGGCCGTGGGCGGCTCAACCGGCGGCCGCTCGCCCGTGATCGCCATCCACTGGGCGGAATTGGCGATGGTGATGAAACACCGGCTGGGATGGCGTTGATCCCAAACATCCAGGCCATAGGGATCCTCATAAACTTCCTGCTGCATCCGGCCGCCCGGGGCCAGACCCATGGCCACCTCGTCGGGGCTTTCCAGAACGAAATCCTGCGCAACCTCGCCACTGATCATTTCTTCATAACGCTCACGCTTCATGGGATAGGCCACGATCTGCAGGCCGCCATGCTGCGCGGCGCCCCGTAACTGCTCCTCGCCCGTGTAGCCCTCCCCCAGGGGCATGGCCACGAACTGGCGGACTATCCCTTTTTCGACGCAGTAGCCGTCTAGCCAGGGCTGCTCGGGCAACACGAGGTAGTCCTGCGGATCGGTGTTCAGGTTGTCTACCCAGCTATCGCCGGTGAGCGCGCAGATTTTCCCGGTCGCTACCTTCACCGCGAACGGATAGGGCAGAGGGCCGGTGTATCCCGCATCGAAATCCATCCACAGGGCCTCGGCCTGGAACATCGGCATGATCACGCCGCCTCGGCGGAGCCACTCCCCGGGCAGGCGCTCCGCGTAGTCGTCCAAGTGCCGCAGGGGAAAGCAGCCCAGACCCGGGGGCAGGAAGTAATCTTCCCCGTCGTCCGGGATTCGAAGGGTGCGCTGGAACTCGATCGAGCACCGGGCGTGGTCATGAACCTCGGGGCATCGTATATCCAGGCAATCGTTTTCAAGAATGATCATCAGAATCCTCCTTTACCAGTCTCCATCCCGCACCTCGCGCACCACCCGGAGGATGGCGTCATCGGGCGCCTCTCTCATCTGGCGGATCAACTCCGCAAACAGTTTCGGCCTTTTGCGGATAATCTCCTGCAGGTCGCTCGAAACCTTCCCCGCCAGGGCCAGCAGCACATCCGGGTCCTCGCCCAGTTCCTGAGCCAGCTTCACCGTGGTGGCCTCAGAAGGCGGCGCCACGTCGCCGCGCTCGATCTTGCTCAGGTAGGCCGGCTCGACTCCTATCCGCTGCGCCACCTGGCGCAACGAAAAGCGCCGGTCTTCTTCTCTGAGGCCTTCACGTTGTGTTCGGATAGTGCGCCCAAAATGTGTCATATATAGAACATAGTACATATTTTGAGTTTTGTCAAACCTGTATGTTTCCGAGCGGATAGATTCGGATATTCGAATCTGATAAATCTCATACTATCAGTTAGTTATGCTGGATATTCGGATATTCCCGGAAACGAGAGAAAAGATAGCATGGTACCCGGGGCCGGACTCGAACCGGCACGGCCTCTCGGCCAAGGGATTTTAAGTCCCTAGTGTCTACCATTCCACCACCCGGGCAGGTGCGGGGAGAATACCCCACCCGGCGGCGTTTCCGCCAGTTTCATAATTCTTGAGGGGGAGGAGACTCGCCAAGAGAGCGGGAGGAGCCGCCTTTAGCCCCCTGACAAAGGGGTTGGGGGGTTCCGTAGGGGTCAGACATATATGTCTGACTATGTGTCCTTCCTCCCGCCCGATTCCATGTATCCGCTCATGACAAGGAATGATAGGCGCTTGGATTGGGCGGACTCGCCGCCTCACCCTCAAAGGCACCCCCCCCTACCCCCCCCTTGACAGGGGGGCAAGAAAAAGCAAAACCCCCTCAGCCCGGTGGGGCGCATCGCCTTTTTATACCCCCCTGACAAGGGGGGGTAGGGGGGGTTGGTTTCAAGCCGGGAGGGCAAGCGGGCCGAGGGACGCAAAAGAACCTCATCCCGAGTAGGCCCGAAGGGCCGTATCGAGGGTTTGACCCGACCGAAGAGGAGAGGGTCAAACCCTTCGATACGCCGCCTCCGGCCGCTCCTCAGGGTGAGGAGGAGCTATCGCCGCCAGAATCACCGCCAAGCAGACAAGTATGACACCCTAGCCCGTGTACTCCATGATGTGGAGACCCAGCCCCCAGCGGTCGGCCATGTAGATGAGGCCCGTGTCCTTGTCCACCTGCACGTCGTTGCTCTGCGGGCAGCAGCGCTCCTTGGTGCCGGCCGGGATGTAGTAGCCCACCTCCTTGGGACGGAAGGGGTTCGACCAGTCCACCACGCGGAGGCCCGCGTTGAACCAGGTGATGTACATGAGGTCGTCCTTCGTCATGTCGAGCCAGATGTTGTGCGCGCCGTGGCGCGAGCCCGTCTTGTTCCACTTGTCGTCCAAGGGCCGCATCTCGATGGGGTCGATCTCATAGGGCATGAACGTGCTCACGGGCAGCGGCTCGTGCATGTTCCTGAGATCATAGAAGGTCACGAACGCAGGCGGGTCGTCGCAGTTCACCGTGGTGGTCTCCTGCGTCACGATGCCGAACTCGGAACCCTCCGGCACGATGAAGCTGTGGTAACAGCCCGCCCAGCCGTGCGTCTCGTGCGGGTTGTGGCGCCACATGAGTTCGGGCTTCGCCGGGTCGGTCAGGTCGAAGAGCGCGATGCCTGCGTCCCAATAGCCCGCCGTGACGTAGTTGCCCCAGGGGTTCCCCTCGTGGATCCACCCGCCGTCGCCCACGATCTCCGGGTCCCAGGAGGGCTCCTCCCCGTCCTTCTGGCCGGGGACGTGGCCCATGCCGATGTACTCGGGCGCCCAGGGGTCCTTCATGTCGTGGACGAGGAGCACCTTGCCCGCATACCCGTCCTTGAAGCCCGAACTGTAGAGGAGCTGGCGCTTTCTGTCATAGATCGGCCGGTGGATGCCGAACCCGTCCGTCTCCACGTAGTTCACGAACTTGGGGTGGAACGGGTCGCGGTTGTCGAAGATGCGCAGGCCGCCGACGGCGTCGGGGTACTGGTCGCGCAGGGCGGGCCTGAGTTCTGAGTTCGTGAGCAGCACCTCGTCGTTGATGCGGAGCACCTTGTGGGTGCGCGCGGCGGGGCTGTCGACGAGCTGGTTGATGATTTTGGGATTGGCGGGGTCTTTGACGTCCAGGATCGTCATGCCGTCGTGGCCGTTCACGCCCGAGGCCGCGACGTAGCAGATGCCGCCGCCCACTTGAATCTGGAAGGCGTCGCCCCAGCCGTTCAGGTCCGAATGGGCGACGAGGCGGACGTTGTGCGCTTCCTCCTCCCAGGGTTCGGTGAGCACGTGGTCCACGCCGGTGTAGGCGTCGTTGCCGCCGCCGCGAATGGGGTTGGGATGATACGAGGGTCTGGGCATGTTTCCTCCATCTGGGAATGAATGATGTCGAGAAGTTTTCCATCGAGATTCGCCGCGCATTCTATGGAAAAGGGTGCGCCCGGAAAAGCGCCAGCGGGAAATTTTTTCTGAAACTACTCTTCGCGGAACAGGCGGATGAAATCCTCGAAGGGAGCGGGCGGGGATTTGGCGACTTCCATGTTCTCGGCGACGTGGGCAATCCGGCGCATGCCCACCAGGGCGACGGCCACGCCGGGCGCGCTGCGGGTGAACTGGAGCGCGCGCTGCCCGTCGGTGGCGAACCCCGGAAACACCTCCCCGATCACGGGGGGAAGCCCCTGGGCGGCGCGCCCCTGGAGGATGGAGCCGCTCGTCATCACGGTAATGCCGTTCTTGGCGGCGGCGGCGAGAAAACAGGTCGTCTCCCCGCCCAGGCTCTGGTTCGGCTTGGAGAAGGCTTCGGGCATCCCCAGGTTGAGCGGCAGTTGCACGACCCGGAAGTGGTGGTCCTGCCCGCCTGCGGCGCGCGCCGCGTCCAGAACCTCTTCCAGCGAGAGATACTCCCCCTCGCCCGGCGACATGCGGTAGCCGTTCCAGGTGGCCGTGCCGTAGCTCCTGATCTTCCCCTCCGCCACGGCGGCCTCGAGCGTCTCGAAGGCGTCGCGCAGCCTGCTCAGGAACACCTCGCGCGAGACTTCCTGCAGCTGCGTCTCGGGGTTGTGGACGTAGTAGACGTCGATAGTCTCGAGCCCCAGGTTGGCGAGGCTCGCGTCGAGTTCATGCCGGATGTAGGCGGGCGTCATGCAGTGGCAGTTCGCGACAATGTCTTGCGGAGCGCAAACGCCGGGCTCGAAATAGGTTTTTCTCATGTACTCGGTGAAATCCGCCTGTCCCTGCGGCGGATGGGTGTCGAAGGGGATGAACCCGCCCTTGGTGGATATCACCAGCGCCTCCCGGCTCGCCTCGCCCGCCGCGAACAGATCGTCCAGAGCGGCGCGGATGCTCCTCTCGCTGCGCTGGAAGCGGTAGTTCACCGCCGTGTCGATGACGTTGCATCCGCCGCGGACGGCGGCGGCCACGGATTCGCGGTAGGCGGCGTCGGTCGCCTCGTCCGCTTCCCCGAGATAGGTGCCGATACCGATCGAGGAGAGCCGGAGGCCATCCAGCTGCCTGTAATGCCCGGGGTGGCAGACGGACGAATGGGCCTCGGCGTAGCCTTGCGTGCCCTCTTCCGTGGCGAAACCTGCGTGAGCCATTTTCATATCCTGTTCAGGTGGCGAGATAGAGGCATCCTACACGCATTCGCGCCGAAAGGCGATTGGGCGGCGCCAGCCAGCCCCGTTTCTGCGCCGCGGACAAGCATGTTGACGGAATGAGCAGTCCGGCATATATTCCATCTTGAACGATTATTCAAATTCATATCATCCGAAGGAGACGTGAAGGATGCAACCAGATTCCTGTGAGTCGCGAGGGGTGTTCGCCGGGGCGAACCGGGAGACGGCCCGGCGGCATGGCGGGTATGGACAGCAGGGGCGGTTTTCTCCGTCTTCCTCCCCGCTCGCGAAGATGCCGATACACCTCGTTCTGCTCTTCGTTCTGTGCGCCGTTGCCCTGTCCGGTTGCGGAGGGGGGTCCGGCCGAAACACTGCGCAGACGGCGGGAGCCGCCCTCCCCGGCCCCCACCTCTACCGGAATCTGCAAAAGACCCTCCCCGAGGTTCTCGGCGAGCAGGCGGCGACTCCCGAGCGAGGAGTCGTCCGCGAGTTCACCGTCACCCGGTCGTTTCTTCTCCTCCCGCCGAACACGTTCACCCGTCCGCACCCGTCGACCTGGAGGGTGGACGACGACTCCACCCTGGATTCCGACGTATATCTGTGGCCCGGGTCGGGCGGCGACCACGTCATGCACATACGGGGCCGGGCCGGGCTTCGCGGAAGCTATCCCTTCACCGAAGAGGCGGCGGACTGGGGCGCTCCGGGTGCCCGGCTGGTCTGGCCGACGCTCTATGCGGGCCGCCATCCCTCGGACGTCGGCATCGAGCACGACATTCTTCTCGCGTATGCGGACTCGCGCGGAGGCGGCCGGGCGCTCGACTACGCCGCCTACGGCTGGTGGGCGATGGCTCCGGTGGTCGGCGGCGGCGCTTCGGACACCAGCCGGACGCTCAGCGCGCACGCCGGCATGAGCTTCGGGCTGGAGACCTTTCCGCGGGATATGCCGGGTTCCCCCGCCGCTCCACTCACGGCCACGTGGAGGGGCCGCGCCACCGGCCACGCCCAGGATGCGGACGGCCGCTGGGTCCTGGAGGGCGACGCCGTTCTGGAGGCGCGGCTGGAGGGTCCGTCCGGCGCCGTCACGGGCGGCGAGATTCGGAACATGCGCATCGCGCCCATCGATCCGCGGAGCCTGCAAGTCGATACGAGCCGAGCCGGCGAGTGGCACACGATCGAGTTGCAGGCGGCTTCGGTGGAGGGAAACGGCTATCGGGGCTGGATCTCCGTCCGGGGCGCGGCTAAAGCCGGCCCCCGGTTCGCCACGCCCGCGGGCAGGTACGAGGGCGCGTTCTACGGTCCGGAAGCGGCGGAAACCGCGGGCCAGTGGTGGCTCATCGAGGCCTATCCCGATTCTTCCAAGGGAGAGATGGTCGTGGTCGGCGGCTTCGGCGCCAAAAGGGAACGGCCGTGAAGCCCGCCCATCGGCGGCGCGTGTTGACGGAATGACCGTTCCGGCATATATTCAAATTTGACCGATTATTCAAATACACGTCACCCAAAGGAGGCCGGAAGGATGCATAGAGATTCCTGGGATTCGAGAAGGGTGTTCACCGGAGGGGAGCGGAAGGCCTCCCGCCTGGCGAAGGGGTGCTTCATGCCGTTTCGGCGCCGACCCGGAGGCTCGAACGGACCACCGCGCGGACGGCGCCGCCGCACCCGCTCATCACTGCGAACCTTCGCTGCGGCGTTCCTGATCGCGTGCTCCCTGTTTCTGAACGGATGCGGCGGCGGTGGCGGTTCGGCCGCTATGCGGGAAGGAGGAGGGCCTGCTCCGACGCCTCCACCAGCCACGACGCCTCCGCCATCCACGACGCCTCCACCTTCCACGACGCCTCCGCCGGCCACGACGCCGGATCCGACGCCCACGCCGGATCCGGCGCCGCCGACCTTCCAACCGCCTGCTTCGCAACCGCCGGCTCCCGCGTCGACTCCGCCGGATACTGCGGCGCCCCCGCCGCCCGATGCGGCCAAGTTCAACATCCGGTCCGGCGACGACATCGATACGGTCGAATCGCTTCTCGAGTCCATCGGCGCCGATGACGGCCTCAAGCCCTACCTCGGGGGGCACGTGTTGTCCTACGTCAGATACCCCAGGACCGAGGTCAGCAGGACGCCGATCCGGGAACGGCACGGGCTTCCCGCCACGGGATCGGACTACATGGACGCTTCGGGGCTGGCGGCGGTGTTCGCGGGCGAAACATTCGGGAAGCGCTTCCACAGGAATTCGGGAAGAGGAACCGGCGCGGGATGGAGTCTCGCGCCGGACGTATTAACTTACTCGAACTGGGTCGACGGCATATTTTTCGGGACCTCGATCGTAGGAAGCACGCGCACCATCGCGCCATTCGTCCTCGGCGTTCCGTCGGGGGTCAACCCCGCGGGGACGGAGGGGACGGCCGTCTGGACCGGCACCGTAGCAGGCAGGGAAACCGGCCCGGTAATCGGCCATCTTGATGGAAGGGCCACGCTGACCTACGATTTCGAGGCCGCGAACCTCGACGTCGTGCTCGACCGGCTTCGCTATTACGAAAGCGGTTTTCTGCTGCAGGACGTGAACGACATCACCTGGGAGGACCTCCCCGTTTCGAGCGGGAGTTTCGGCGACTGCTCGGGAAGCGGAAACTGCATCCGGGGCCGGTTTTTCGACGACAACGACGGTAATGCGGCGGAGTCGGTCGGAGGCGTGTTCCGGCGCGGCTTTCTGCATGGCGCCTTCGGCGCCCAGCGCTGATCAGCGCGCGAACCGCCCGCCCCGGCGCGGGCGGCGTCGAGGCGGTAGCCGGGCGAACCGCTTCACGGCCGAGCAGCTTCGCGGTTTCATCCCTCGCGGGCGGACGCCCCTCCCGCTTCCGCTCGCGGCTCGAAACACCCCGGTTCATACCACCCCGGATTACTGTCTTGACACGGCCTCGACCTATCCTCAATAATGCCTTCACTCGATCATTTCATGGAGGAACGAAATTCTTCGGTGAGGCGGAATACTCCCCTTGGGGGGATCCGCTTCGATCTTTTTTCTTGTGTGGGGGGCCCGAAGACCTTGGAAATCAACATCAGCATCAACGGCGAGAGCCGGACGTTCGACGTGGAGCCCAGAACCCTTCTCGTTCACCTGTTGCGCGATGACGCGGGCCTCACCGGCACGCACGTCGCGTGCGAAACCTCGATATGCGGCGCGTGCACCGTGCTCCTCGACGACAAGGCGGTGAAAAGCTGCACCGTCCTTGCCGCGCAGGCGCAAGGGTGCGAGGTCACGACCATCGAGGGAATGGCCAACGGGGAGCAGCTCCACCCGCTTCAGGAGCAGTTCTGGGAGAAGCATGGGCTGCAATGCGGCTTCTGCACGCCGGGCATGATCCTGACGGCGAACCAGCTCATTGCGTCCAACGCCGATCCGACGGACGAGGAAATCAGGCACGGCATCGAAGGCAACATATGCCGCTGCACGGGTTATCAAAACATCGTCGACGCTATTTCCGCGGCGGCGGCTCAGATGAGGGATTAAGAGATGGCGCAAGCACCCAAATTCATCGGCGCGCCCATCAAAAGACGAGACGATCCGCGTCTCATCCAGGGCCTCGCCCACTATGTAGACGATTTCAATCCACCCGGCACTCTGCACATGGCGTGTGCGAGAAGCCCGTACGGCAAAGCCAACATCCGCTCGGTCGACGTCTCGAAGGCGGCCGCGGCGGACGGCGTCGTCGCCGTCTACACCTACGAGGAGACGAAGGGCATCGGCCCCGTTCCCGTGGGCGCCGTCCTGCCCGACGCCAAGGTCCCCGTGCAGCCGATACTGGCCGACAAGCAGGTGCTGTTCGCGGGCGAACCCGTCGTCGCGGTGATCGCCGAGACGCGCTACGGCGCGCTCGACGCGGCGGCTCTCGTCGAGATCGATTACGAGCCGCTCGACGCCGTGGTCGATTTGGAGGCCGCGATCGAACCCGGCTCCACCAAAGTGCACGACGACTATGAGAGCAACGAGGCGTTCAAGTGGGGGCTCGCAGGCGGCGACGTGGAAGCCGGCATGAAAGAAGCCGACGTCATCGTCAAGGAGAAGATGACCAACGTGCGCGTCGCTCCGCTGGCTCTCGAGCCCAGGGGCGTCCTGGCGCACTACCTCCCCGGCGAGGACAAGATGACGCTGTGGACCTCCACCCAGGTGCCGCACAAGGTGCGCACGCTGGTGGCGGGCCAGATCGGCATGCCGGAGAACCGCATGCGCGTCATCGCCCCGGAAGTCGGCGGCGGCTTCGGCAGCAAGCTCAACATCTACCGCGAAGAGGCCCTCGCGGCCTTCGTCACGCGCGAACTCGGCGTGCCGATCAAGTGGGTGGAGAGCCGTTCCGAGAACTTCCTGACCACCATCCACGGGCGCGGCCAGGTGGGCGAGATCGAGATGGGCTTGAAGAGAGACGGCACCATCACCGCGTTCCGCTACAACGTGCTCGCCGACTGCGGGGCCTACTACCAGCTGCTCACCCTGGCCATCTTCACGCTCACGGGCCTCATGCTTCCCGGCCCCTACAAGATCGACAACATCGAGATGAACGCCACCGGCGTGTTCACCAACAAGGTGGCGACCGACGCCTACCGGGGCGCGGGCCGCCCCGAGGCGACGTATATCCTCGAACGCATGATGGACATCGCGGCCGTAGAGCTCGGCATGGACCCCGTGGAGCTCAGGCGCAAGAATTTCCCGGACAAGTCCGAGTTCCCATTCGGCACCTCAGCCGGACTCAGCTACGACAGCGGGGATTACCACCTGGCGCTCGACCGCGCGCTTGAGGCGGCGGACTACCCCGCCATGCGCGCCCAGCAGGAAGAGGCCAGGAATGACGGCAGGTATCTGGGCATCGGCTTTTCCACCTACGTCGAGATTTGCGGCATGGGTCCTTCCGCCGCGCTGGGCGGCCAGGGCTGGGAGAGCGCGCGCGTGCGCGTGGAGCCCACCGGCAAGGCCACCGTGTTCTCGGGCGCATCGCCCCACGGGCAGGGCCAGCAGACCTCCTTCGCCCAGATCGTGGCGGACGGCCTCGGCATCGACGCGAACGACGTGACCGTCGTCCACGGGGATACCGACGTGGTTCCCTACGGCGTGGGCACGTTCGGCAGCCGGGGCACTGTGGTGGGCGGCTCGGCGGTCGTCTACGCGCGCGACAAGGTGCGGGCCAAGATGGCCAAATTCGCCGCGATGGAGTTCGAGGCGGACGAGAACGACATCGAATTCGAGGACGGCAGGGTCTTCGTCAGGAGCGCGCCCGAGAAATCGGCCGGCTTCGCCGATATCGCGATGATGGCCTACAGCGCCATCGCGCTTCCCGAAGACACCGATCCGGGCCTCGAGGAGACGCACTTCTTCGAGCCGAGCAACTTCACCTTCCCCTTCGGGACGCACATCGTCCTGGTGGAGGTGGATCCTGAGACGGGCGACGTGGAAATCCTCCGCTACGTGGCGGTGGACGACGTGGGCAACATGATCAACCCGCTGCTCGTGCACGGGCAGATCCACGGCGGCATCGCCCAGGGGACCGGACAGGCGCTGGAGGAGGAGATGCTCTACGGCGAGGGCGGACAGCCGCTGAACGCTTCGTTCATGCACTACGCTTTGCCCAAGGCGAACCGTCTGCCGCGTTTCGAGCTCCTGCACACCACGACGCCGACGGACGTGAACCCGCTGGGTGCGAAGGGCGTGGGCGAGGCCGGCACCATCGGCTCCACGCCCGCCGTGGTGAACGCCGTGATCGACGCGCTTTCGCCATTCGGTATCACGCACATCGACATGCCGCTGCGCCCCGAGAGAGTGTGGCGCGCCATCGCCGAAAAGAGGGCCTAAGAAATGATTCCAGCTTCTTTCGACTACGTTCGACCACAATCGCTAGAAGACGCTCTCGCCAGGCTCGGAGAGCATGGAGACGACGCGCGAGTCCTCGCCGGAGGCCACAGCCTCCTGCCCGTGATGAAGGCGCGGCTCGCCGACCCGGGCGTCCTCGTCGACATCGCCGGCATCGAGAGCCTCTCGGGCATCAGTGAATCGGAGGACGGCATTACAATCGGCGCGATGACGACCCACGCCGAGATCGAGGCGTCCGCCTCGGTTCAGGGGAGATGCCGCTCCCTCGCCGAGGCGGCTGCCGCCATCGGCGACGTACAGGTGAGAAACCGGGGGACGCTGGGCGGCTCGCTCGCCCATGCCGACCCCGCAGCCGACTACCCGGCGGTCATCCTGGCGGCGAATGCGGAAATCACCGTCGCGGGCGCGGACGGGGAGCGCGTCATCGCCGCCGACGACTTCTTCACCGGAACATACGAGACGGCCCTGGGCGCGGGCGAGATTATCACCTCCGTCCGCATACGGGCTTCGGCCGCGCGGGGCTCGAGCGCGTATCTCAAGGCGGCCCAGCAGGCCAGCGGCTTCGCGGTGTGCGGCGTGGCGGCCCGGGTCGCGCTGGACGCGGACGGCGCCGTCGAGCGCATCCGCGTGGGCGTGACGGGCGTGGCCGCAACAGCGTATCGCGCCACGAGCGTCGAAGACGCCCTCACGGGCGCCGCGCCGAGCGCGGAATCGATCCGCAAGGCGGCGGCAACGGCCGGCGAAGGCGTCGACGCGCTCGATGACTTTTACGCCGGAGCGGATTTCAGACGCCACCTGGCCGGCGTATACGCCGCGCGCGCCATCGGCAAGGCCTGGATCCGCGCCGCCGGCGAATAGCGCGCACGCTACGGCCGCACGGATTTTCAGGCGAAACGTGTCTTCCATGAATCGCCCCCACGCGTTGGGGGCGATTTTTATGCCCGCGGTGATTTCAAATTGAACGACACCCCCCTTCTTCCCGCGATTCGGTGGCTCGCGCACGAGAACGCGCGCTTCATCGGGCAGCTTCGCGCACTCTCGGACGCCGATTGGCTGAAACCCACCTTCTGCCCCGGGTGGAACGCGGCCCAGCTCGTCGGCCACATGACGGGCGGGGCCGTCTCCTATGCCGAGCGCATCCGGGCGGCGCGACGGGGCGAGGTCATCCTCTCTCTCGGCGCAGAGACGCCGGAAGAATTCCAGGCCGCGCGCGAAGAAATCACCCGAAAATCCGTCGCCATGTCTCCAAAAGATCGAATCGACTGGATAGAGAGAAGCCAGGACGACCTCCAGGCCGAAATCGAACGCCTCGAACCCGCCGATCTCGACCGCGATCTCTGGCACCGGAAGGGGAACACGAAAGCGCGCACCTTCCCCGCTCAAAGGCTCTACGAGGTGGCGCTCCACGGCTGGGACCTGGAGAACGACCCGGATGCGCCGCTCGAGACCGATTCGCTGGACATGCTCGTCAAAATCCTCAGAACAAGACTGCCTTTATACTTCAACCGCTCGGGCGCAACCGGGCCGGATGGTGTGTTCCGCTTCGAGACGAACAAGCCCGAGGCCGCATGGGAGATGTCTATTGCAGGCGGTGCGGCGTCGGCCCGAGAGGGCTTGTCGGACGCGCCCGACGCCATCATCGCTGCAGTTGCGAGCGACATTGTGCTCCTGTGCGCGGGCCGGGCGGATCGAACGCGTAAAATCGCAGACGCCTCCCTTCGCATCGAAGGAGACGCGCAGAAAGCGACTGCGCTCATGGACGTCCTCTTCCAGCCCTTCTAGGAGGCTTCGGAGACAAGTCATGCGCATCGTGGTTGACGGTTACAACCTCATCCCCGCCATACCCGAACTCAGGCGCGTTCTCCACCAGGACCTCGAAGCCGGGCGTGAGGGCCTCATCGAGATGCTCCAGAGCTACCGCAGGAATTCCCCGATCAATCTCCGAATCACCGTCGTTTTCGACGGCAAATCCCATCATGACCACGGAGGCGGGAAAAACGCGGGCGATATCGAGGTGCTCTTCTCCCGGCACGAAATCGCCGACGCGCTCATCCTGCGCCTCCTGAAGAGCCACTACAGGAACGCCGTTCTCGTCACTTCGGACAGGGCGCTGGGAGAAGCGGCCGCGCCCTTCGCGTCGGCTGTCATCCGCACGGGCGAGTTCCGCGAACTCCTCAATCAGGCGGCCTTCATGGATGACGACGCGCCAGAGGATGAACCTCCCAGAACACCTAAGCGCGACACGAAGAAGAAGGGAAACCCCAGGCGCGCCCCCAGGAAAGAACGCAGGCGCAACCGGCAACTCAAGAATCTTTGAGGCGGCGCCTCACGAGGCGCACTTCTCCTGCCCTTTGGACAGGCGCGGGGGTTTGTCCGGGGATCTGCGTGTCCACTCGCATGTCATTTTGGTTGGCAACGAATTGGCAGGGACAGGTCGCGACCTGTCCCTACGCTCGGTGCGAATTCGTTCGTTACTACGGCGAATGCCTTGCGTAGGGGCGACACCCTGTGGTCGCCCTCCCCCCTCTTGCCTTGAAAACCAACCCCCCCTACCCCCCCTTGTCAGGGGGGTATAAAAAGGCGATGCGCCCTCGCCGGGCTGAGGGGGTTTTGCTTTTTCTTGCCCCCCTGACAAGGGGGGGTAGGGGGGGTTGCCTTTATCCCCCGACGAGGAGGTTTTCCAACAGCCCCCTCCCCTGCCGTTTGGAACGAGAGCCGGTCCGTATGAAATTATTCGGAGCGTAGCCTGGGGTCGAGCGTGTCGCGCACGGCGTCGCCGAAGAGGTTGAAGGCGAAGACGGCGGCGGTGATGGCGAGGCCGGGGAAAACGGGAATCCACGGCGCGCTCTCGGCGTATTCCTCGGCGCCTCCCTGGAGCATCAGCCCCCAGGCGGGCGTCGGCTCCTGCACGCCTAGTCCCAGGTAGGAGAGCGAGGCTTCGAGCAGAATCGCCTGTCCGAGAAACGAAGTGAGCATGATGAGATACGGGGCCATGACGTTGGGGATCATGTGCCGGAAGATGATGCGAACGTGCGCGAAGCCCAGGGCGCGCGCGGCGTCCACGTAGGGAATCTCGCGAATCGCGAGCGCGCTCGATCGCACCACGCGGGCGCACCGGGGGATGAGCGGGATCGTGATGGCCAGAATCACGTTCTGCGTCCCGGTGCCGAATATCGAAACCACCGAGAGCGCCATGATGATGAGCGGAAACGAGATGAAGATGTCCATGAAGCGCTGGAAGATGAGATCGAAGCGCCCGCCGAAATAAGCGCTCCCCACGCCGAGGATGAGCCCGGCTGTGGAACCGAGTATCGAGGCGGAAAACCCCACGAACAGCGCCGTTCTGGCGCCGAAGACGATGCGCGTGAAAATATCGCGCCCGAACTGGTCCGTCCCGAACCAGTGGGCCGCGCCCGGAGCGACGTGCATGCTGTCGAAGGCATTCTGCACCGGGTCGTAGAAGGTGATGACGTTCGCGAAAGCGGCCAGCAGCAGCATCACGAAGACGGCGCACGCGCTCACCGCGCCCAGGGGCTTTTTCCGCGCCGTATCCTTGATCTTGTCGACCCAGGAACGCTCCGGTAGCGCGTCGAAATCCATCTCGGAGACGGCGAGGTCGCTTGGGGACGCCATGTTCGAACTCCTAGCTGTACCGAATGCGCGGGTCGAGCCACGCATAGAGGATATCGATGAACAGGTTCGTAAAGATGAAGACGACGGCCACGAGCATGACGAGGGATTGCGTCATGGTGTAGTCGTGGTTCGTTACCGACTCGACGAAGAGTTTCCCCAATCCGTTCAGGTTGAAGACCTGCTCCGTCACCACCAGCCCGCCCATCAGGAAGGCGAATTCCAGGCCGATAATCGTCGCCACGGGCAGGAGCGAATTCTTGAGCGCGTGGCGGTTGATGATGAGTTTTTCCAGCAGCCCCTTGGCGCGGGCGGTGCGCACGTAATCCTCGCGTAAAACCTCCAAGAGAGCGGAGCGCGTCATGCGCGTGGCGACGGCTGAATACCGATAGCCCGTCGCGACGGCAGGCCAGATGAGCTGCGAGATGTTGGCCACAGGGTCTTCCCATATCGGGGTGTAGTGGATCGGCGGCATCCAGGGGTTGCCGAAGAATTTCTGCGTCATGATCAAGAGGCCGAGGATAATCAAAATGCCCAGCCAGAACGAAGGCATGGCGATGCCCGCGATGCTGAACGAGCGAACGACGTAGTCGATCCAGGTGTCCTGCTTGATGGCGGAGATCGTGCCCAGCGGAATGGCGATGATGGTGGCCGTGAGCGTCGCCATGATGGCGACCTGCAGCGAGAGTTCGAAGCGCAGGCCGATCTCATGCAGTATCGGCTTGCCCGTCCACATGGAGTTGCCCAGATCGAACGTGAAGAACCCGGTGATGAAATCGATGAACTGCACGTAGATGGGCGCGTCTATCCCCAGGTTCTGCTGGCACGTCGCTATCGCTTCCTTGTCGACGTACATGCCCGTACCGGCCATGCGGAGCTCACACACGTCGCCGGGAATCAGGCGCAGCATGAAGAACACCAGCACCGCCGCGCCCAGGAGCGTGGGGAACATCAGCAGGATTCTCTTGATCGTGTATTTGTACACTTCGTGCGTCCTTGCGTTTCACGCGATGCGCGGCTCCCGAAGCCGGAACTCCAGGAAACGCCCTCCCCCGCCGCCCGGCGAGCGGGCGGCGGGGGAGGCGATGCGACCTATTTTTCGATCCAGACGTTGTCCAGATGCTGGTTCAGGTAGTGGCTCGGCGCGATCTTCCAACCCTTCACGTAGCTGCGGTGGGGGTTGATCTTGTACCACCAGAGCGTCACGAACTGATGCGCCATCTCGTCGAGCGCGCGCTTTTCATACTTGCGCATGATGGCGCGCTGCTTCTTCACGTCGGGCTCTTTGTTCATCTGTTCGAACCACTTGTCGAGCTGGCGATCCTGGTACTGCGCGTACTGGTTGCCCGCCTTGTCGTCGGAGATGAATTTCGACACGTCCACCAGCGGGTTGATGACCGACTGGCAGTTGAAGTCGATCGACACGTCGAAGTTCTTCTTCTTTCTGAGCGTGGCGTAGAAAGGCCCCGAGGGCTGCACCCACTGCTTGACCTTGAGTCCGATCTTCCGCCACTGGTCGATGACCCAGGTGCCCACGACCTTGTAGGGCTGGTCCACGCCCCGGTTGTGCAGGGTGAACTCGAAGCCGTTCGGGTAGCCGGCTTCCTTGAGGAGCCTCTTGGCCTCGGCGCGGGATTTGTTGATGTCCGGCCAGTAGCCCGCGATCTTCGTCAATTCCTCTTTCGTGGCCGCGAGGGGGTGTTTGGGGAAAACCACGCCGCCCACGGTCTTCACGATGGCGATGCGCGAGAGGTACTTGGAGCCGCCCCAGCGGTCGATCGCCAGCGTCAGCGCCCGGCGCACGCGCGCGTCGTCGAAAGGCTTGCGCTTGTGGTTGGGCGTCACCATGAGGTTGCAGTTCCAGTCGCTCTCCTGGACGGTGAGCTTGTCGCCCAGCGCCTTCTTCAGGTCGTCGCGCGCCTTGGGCGGGAATCCGCGGAATTCGATGGCCGCGCGGTCGCCGCGGATGGCCTGGAGGCGAATGGCCATCTTGGGAGCGGAGATCGCCCGGAAGCCGTCGAGGTGGGGTTTGCCCTTGTGGTGGTATTTATCGTACCGCTTGCCTTCGACGAACGCGCCCGGCTGGTGCTGCACGAAGCGGAAGGCGCCCGTGCCGTTCACGTTCTTCTGGTGCCATTTGTAGCCGTGCTTGTCGAGGTCGGCCTTCGAGTAGATGAAGTTGTAGGGCAGCGCCAGCGCAGGCACGAAGGCGCCCGTGGGGTATTTCAGCTTGAACACCAGCGTCTTGGGGTCCGGCGCGGTGACGGATTCCACCATGCTGAAAAACGCCTTGCGGTTGCTCTCGATGCCCTTCGGCGGGCTGATGATCTTGTCATACGTCGCCTTCACGTCCGCCGAGGTGAGTTTCTGGCCGTTGTGGAACGTGATGTCGCCGCGGATCTTGAAGGTGTACTTCGTATGTCCTTCGGTCGGCGCCGGAATCCCGCCCTCGCACACGTCGCAGACGAAATCCGTCGGCGATGCGGGGTTGTCGGGATTCACGCGAATCAACAGGCTGTAGAAGGGACGAATCGGGTGAATCATCCCGAAAGTGGATTCGATGTGGCCGTCGTAGGAGGGAATCTTGCTGCCGACGACGAACTTGAGGGTGCCGCCCTTCTTGGGCGCCGCCTCGGCGGGAGCAAAACTCCACAGCGCCAGGGCGAACACCGCCACTGCGATCAGCAGGGTTTTCATTCGAGTGTTTCTCATGTGAAATCTCCTTTCATGTTCCTGGGGTGAAAATTCCTACACCGCAAATTAAAAACGAACGAAACTACAAATGCAAAGAATTTCAGACTTCCGTACAGGCCACCCAATGGCCCGGTTTCAGCTCTCGTAACGCGGGCACTTCTTTCGAGCAACTTTCCACGGCGATGGGGCACCGGGGATGGAAAACACAGCCCGGTGGCGGGTTAATCGGGCTGGGCACCTCTCCAGCGACGAAACTGATGTCGCGGTTTTGCTCGATTTCCGGGTCCGGCACCGGAACGGCGGAAAGCAGCGCCCGCGTATAGGGGTGCATGGGATTGTCGTACAACTCGTCGCAATCCGCCAACTCCACGATCCGGCCCAGATACATCACCGCCACGCGGTGGCAAAGGTGTCTCACCACGCTCAGATCGTGCGCGATGAACAGGTAAGTGAGATTATATTCCTCTCTCAAATCTTCGAGCAAATTGATGATCTGCGCCTGGATGGACACGTCGAGCGCCGAGACGGGCTCATCGCAGATGATGAACTCGGGCTCGAGGCTCAGGGCGCGGGCGATTCCCACGCGCTGGCGCTGCCCGCCGCTCATCTCGTGGGGGTATCTGTCGGCCATCTTGGGGTTGAGTCCGCAGACGCTGAGCAGTTCGCTGACTCTCTGCTTCCTCTTCTGTGCGTCGGGTTCGATGCCGTGGACGTACATGGGCTCGTCTATCATCTCGCCGATCTTCATGCGCGGATTCAGCGAACTGTAGGGGTCCTGGAAGATGACCTGGATTTTCTGCCGGTACTCGCGCAACGCCACCTGATCGAGTTTCGTCAGATCAACACCCTCGAAAAATATCTCGCCCTCCGTGGGCCGTTCGAGCTGGAGGATGCACCTGCCCGTCGTCGTCTTCCCGCAGCCGCTCTCGCCCACGAGGCCGAGCGTCTCGCCGCGCCTGATGCGGAAATCCACCCCGTCCACCGCCTTCACGAGGCCGACGAGCTTGTTGAAAACGATGCCCTCTGTGATCGGGAAGTGCATCTTGAGGCCCTTGACGTCCACGAGCACGTCTCCAAGCTCTCCGTTTCGGGAGAGTCGAGCGCCACTTTCCAGTGCGGATGCGTCGGGGGTCATTCGCTCATCCTCTCGCCGTCGCGAGGTTTTCCTGTTCCCAGCAAGCGGAGAGATGTCCGTTTCCTACGGTTTCGAGCGGCGGAATCTCACTCGCGCACCTGTCCACGGCGAATTTGCACCGGGGCAGAAATGAGCAGCCCTCCCCCAGGCGCGTGAGGTCGGGCGGTTGTCCGTCGATGGGGTCCAGGCGCTTCTGTCTGGGCTGATCGAGCCTCGGCACGGAACTCAGCAGCCCCAGGGTGTATGGATGTCTGGGTTCGCGGTAGATGTCCGCCGCAAGGCCGCGTTCGATGATCTTCCCGGCGTACATGACGTTCACGCGGTCCGCATACCGGGCCACCACGCCGAGGTTGTGCGTGATGATGATGAGCGCCACGCCCATGCGTTTCGTGAGGTTTTTCATCAACTCGAGAATCTGGGCCTGGATGGTCACGTCGAGGGCCGTCGTCGGCTCATCGGCGATGATGAGCTTCGGCTCGCAGCAAAGCGCCATCGCGATCATCACCCGCTGGCGCATCCCGCCGCTCAGGTGGTGGGGGTATTGCCGGATGCGCCGCTCGGGCTCCGAGATGCCCACGAGGCGCAGGTATTCGACCGCCTTTTTCTCCGCATCGGCCCTGTCCATGCCGAGGTGGTGCTCCATCGTCTCGGTGAGCTGCAACCCGATGGTCAGGACGGGGTTCAGGGAAGTCATGGGCTCCTGGAAGATCATGCCGATCTGGCGGCCCCTGATGTCCCTGATCTGGAGATCGTCCAGCCCAATCAGATCATCGCCCAGAAAGCGTATCGCTCCCCCGACGATGCGGCCGGGCGGGTTCGGGATGAGGCCGAGAACCGAGAGCGCGCTGACGGACTTCCCGCAGCCCGACTCGCCGACTATCGCCACCGTCTCGCCTTCCTGAACGTCGTAGGAGATGCCGTTGACCGCCTTGACGACGCCGGAGGTGGTGAAAAAATGCGTTCTCAAGTCTTCGATTTCAAGAAGCGCGCTCAAAGACCCCTATCCTTACAAAACCAGCCGGAAAAAATCCCAAAAATGTCTTCTGATTCCCTGAGAATCCAAGGTAGGGGAACACTAAATCTTGTTGACTGCAAAGTCAATCGGCGATTTTCGGCCTGTAGAGGGCTGTTCAAAAAAACCCTTTTTCAGAGGGGTAGAGGGGACGCTCCTCTCGCCCTGAAAGGCAACCCCCCCTACCCCCCCTTGACAGGGGGGCAAGAAAAATCAAAACCCCCCTCAGCCCGGCGAGGGCGCATCGCTTTTTTTACCCCCCTGTCAAGGGGGGGTAGGGGGGGTTGCCTTTATGAAGTTTCCCTTTCAAGGGAGTTGCCATTACCCTCTCAGGGACTTTTTCAAAAGCCCCTATAGGCGCAGCCTTCTTCTGCCGCTATGCGAGGTGTGTTGTCGCGTATCAGGTATCATTTACCGTGATGATGAGCGCATCCGCCACCAGGCATCCCCCGCCCTTTTCGCACAGGAAAACGGGGTTCAAATCCATCTCCTCAATCTGCCCGCGACAGGCGAAAGCGGCATCACCCAGAAGGCAAATGGCCTCGGCGAACGCCGCCTTATCCAGCGGCCCGCGCTCCCGGTGAGCCTCGAAAATCTTCTTGCACTTGAGTTCATCCATCATCTCGCAGGCGTCATCGAGGGTGAGCGGAGCGACGCGGGTGCTCACGTCGTCGAGCAATTCCACATCCCTCCCGCCCAGGCCAATCGTCACCACCGGGCCGAATTGAGGGTCTCGCTTCACGCCGAGCAAGAACTCGACGCCGCCCTCGACTTGCTCCTGAAGCAGATAGCCTTCCAGATCGCACAACTCCCACAAACTTGAGATTTCCGCGAGCGCGGCCTCAAAAGCCGCCTCATCGCCAAGGCCCGTTTTCACCAGCCCCCGCTCCGTCTTGTGGTGAATTTTCGAAGACACGCCCTTCAAAACGAGCGGAAAGCGTAAATCACGCGCCGCGCGGCGCACTTCTTCTTCCGTACGGCAAAACCGGTGCGCCGCCACGGGCAAGCCGAATTCACGGACGAACGCCAGAGATTGCGCCTCGTTCAGGGCGCCTCCAGTCGACAGCCTTTCCGCAATCGAGGGAGACGGCGCTCGAGACGCAGGGCGCGATGCTCTTTTTTTCTCTCTTTTCAAAACTCTCGCATACCGAACCAGAGCCGCCGCCGCGCGGGCGCAGCCCGATATGGATTGAAAAGAGGCGATTCCTTCCTTCGCCAGGAGCTTGTGCGCATCTTCCGCATGGGGATTGAAATAGGCCAGCATGGGAACGCCGGGGTTTTTCCGCTTCAAGCGCACGATGGGCTCGACCCCTATCTCGGGTCGAAACTGCGCGCTCGAGCCCACGATGGGAATCACCGCGTCGAAGCAGCCGCTTTCGAGAAAAGATTCGAGAAAATCAGAATACAGGTGAATATCGGCGATGGTGGTGTCGAGCGGATTCTCTATCCGCCCGAAGGCGGGGTGTTTCTGCTTCATCCGGGCCCTGAGGGCGTCATCCGCCTCGGCGATTTCCAGGCCCAAGGCGCCGCACTTGTCGGCCATCAGGGTGCCGGCCCCGCCCGTCGTCGTGACGACGCCCACCCTCTCTCCCTCGGGAAGCGCCGATACGCAAAACATATGAGCGACTTCGAAAAGCGCTTCGAGGTCATCCACCCGCGTGACGCCCCACCTCCGGAACAGCGCCTCATACACCCCCTCCTCACCCACCATGGCGCCCGTGTGGCTCAGGGCCGCGCGCGCTCCCTCGCGCGCTGCGCCCACCTTGAGGACGACCACGGGCTTCTCCCGTTGCAGGGCTTTTTGGAGGACTTTTTTGAACTTCTCCCCGTCGCGCACCCCTTCGAGATAGACCGCGACCGCCCGGGTGGGGGGGTCGTCGATCAGATAGTCGAGATAATCCGAAACTTCCAGGTCCATCTCGTTGCCGCAGGAGATGAGATGGCTGAACCCGACCCCGCGCTGCGTCGCGCGCGAGAGCAATGCGCCGCCGATGCTCCCGCTCTGGCAGACCACCCCGACGCTGCCCGGCAGCATTTCCTCCACGTCGAGCGCGATCAGGCCCGCCAGGTGAAAGTTGTGATGAAAATCGTGCACGCCCGCCGTGTTCGGCCCGCAGACGCGGATGCCGGCATCTCGGGCGATGCGCCGGATTCCGGCTTCGAGTACCGCGCCCGTCTCATCGGCTTCTGAAAAACCGCCGGTATAGATGATGGCCGCGCCCACCCCCACTCCGGCGCATTCGGCCAAAACACCAGCCACGCGCTCTTTCCCCACGGTGATGAAGGCGACGTCCGGCGCTTCGGGGAGCGCACCGAGCCGGGGCCGGCAGCGCAGCCCGGCCACTTCCTCGTATTTGGGGTTCACGGGATAGACCCTGCCCCCATAGCCGTGGCGCAACAGGTTCTTCACCACGCGGCCGTTGAATTGCTCGAGGTTCGCCGACGCCCCGACCACGGCTACCGACTCAGGTTTGAGAAGTTTCTTGAGGCTCTCGGCGGTGGGGCGTTTCATGATCAGGCGAATCCCAAAAAGTTCATGGTGAGGAAAGCTATGCTTTTGGCGGGCGCTGGCTGAAGGGGCGATCGTAGATCAGGGAAGCCAGACGGTTTCTCAGCATCTCGGTGGAGCCGCCCGCGATGGACCACCCGCGGATCTTGCGGTAGAGGAACTCGAGCGGCATCTCGGTCGAAAAGCCGTACCCGCCGTGAAGCTGAATCGCGTCGTCGGCCACCTGTCGCGCCATCTCGTTGCAGTAGAGCTTGGCGCTCGTCGTCTCCACGGCAGAGGGCAGGCCCGCGCGCGCGTTCGAGAGCGCCCGGTAGAGGAGCAGGCGCGCCGCCTCGAGCTTCACCCGCATGTCCGCCACCATCCACTGCACGCCCTGAAACTCGCACAGGGGACGGTCGAACTGGCGCCTCTCGCTGGTGTGGGCGACCGTCATGTCGTAAGCCGCCTGCGCCAGGGCCAGGCAGCGCGTAGCGTTTCCGAGCCGCTCCACGTTGAACACGGGCATGAGGACCCGGAAGCCCTCCTCATCCACCAGCACGTTCTCCCTGGGGATACGCGCGTTCTCGAAATGAAGCGCGCAGTGCGCCTCTCCGCTCATGTAGTGCTCGGTCTTCCCCTTCGTGAAGCCTGGCGTTCCCGTCTCCACCACGACGGCCCCGCAATCGCGCGTCCTGGGACCGAAGCGGACGTAGACGACGAACAAATCCGCGTGCGGGGCGTTGGAGCTGAAGCACTTCTGGCCGTTCACGAGGACGCTCTCGCCGTCATATTCCGCCGTGGTCTGCAAATCCGTGGCGGCCGAACCGGCGTCGGGTTCCGTCATGCTGATGGAGACGATCTTCTCCCCCCGGCATATCGGGGGCAGAAACCGCTCCTTTTGCTCGGCGGAGCCAAGTTCGTCTATCACGCGGATGGGACCCATATTCCCCATCTGCACCACGTCGCCGCTGTGGGGGCATACCTGGGAGACCGCCTCCATCACCAGGCAGGCCTCGAAAATCGATTGCCCCCCTCCGTGGGGTTCGGCCACCGTCATCCCCATCATGCCGTGCTCGGCCAGCACCTTCATGGAGCGCCGGGGGTACTCGCCCGTCCGCGCATAGGAGAAGGCGTCCCCTGCGAACTCCCTTATAGCCAACTCACGTGCCGTCTGCTGGAGCAGGCGATCCGAATCTTCGAGCCTGAAATCCACGTAATCCCCTCTTCTGTCCGTTCAAATGATGCCGCTGCGAAATTTCAAATGCGCTTCCTGGACCGGCGAATCGTTTTCCAGGACATGTGCGGCGTCCCCAAGTTTTACATCACCTTGCGTATTGAGGCGAGGCGATGACGCGCACTGCTGAAACCATTCCAGGCAGCGGGCGTGAAGGCGCTTTGGACAGCTTCAATAATTATTCTACAATTCCTGAGCCCATTAGCCGCTCTGGAGTCTGCGATGACCGCGACAAAAAAAGCCCAGTTCCGCGTCGGCCTTCTCGTTCCCTCCTCGAACGCCACGATGGAGCGCGATTTTCACAAGAACCTGCCCGAGGATGTCTACGTCGCCACCTCCCGCATGTTCCTGGACGAGACGACGAAGCAGGCCGAAATCCGAATGCTCGAAGAATCCCTGCCCGAGGCGAACCGGATGCTCAAGACGGTGGAGCCGCATTTTTGCGTCTTCGGCTGCACTTCGGGCGGCGCACTCTTCGGGAAATCGCACGACCAGAAGATAAAAGCGCGAATCGAGGAGCAAACCGGCGCCGAGACGGCCACCATTCTCTCGGCGCTCGCGCGTGAATTCGCCGAAATGAACGCGAAGAAACTCGTGGTGCTCACGCCCTATATCGACGAGTTGAACGGGCCCATACGCGCGTCTCTCGAGGAAGACGGCATGGAGGTTCTTTCGATAGACGGCATGGGGATAACGGACAACATCGAGATCGGCAACACGCGGGCGGATAAAATCCTCGCGTTTGCGGAAGAGAGGCTCTCCACTCAACACTTGAAAAAAGCGGATTGCCTTTTCATCTCCTGCACGAACCTGCCCGCCGTAGACGCCCTGCCTGAGATTCAGGCCCGCTACCCCGACCTGCCCGTGATGACGAGCAACCTCGCCGCCCTCCTCGCGGTGCGCCGAAAATTCGAAGGAGAGTAGCGCCGCGCGCCTAATTCGTCCCCTGTCTTTATCCTAAGGAAAAATCGTTGTAGGATGCGCAACCGCCATATCGACATGGCTGCATCCGGGCCGTCTCAGGGGCGCGTCTTCATCGCAGGATGCGTACGAACCTCACCAGAAAGGAGTGAAACAAATCTTGGAAGCGCGCGTACTCTCTCCTTGCGGCGTCATCGGTTCAGGCTTCCCCGAAAGCTCCTTCGTGCGCGGGTTGTCCATGAAGCCCCACGTCATCGCCTGCGACGGAGGCTCGACGGACAACGGTCCCGCCTTTCTCGGCGCGGGAAAGCCTAACTTCTCCCGCTCGGCGACCAAGCGCGACCTGAAACTCATGCTCCAGGGGCGCGACAGCCTGAGCGTCCCCATGATCGTGGGTTCATGCGGCACGGGGGGCGGTGATGCGGGCCTTGAGTGGGCGCGCGATATTTGTCTCGAAATCGCCCGCGAGGAGGGCTTGAGCTTCAACCTCGCCCTGGTCCACGGCGAACAGGACAAGGCGTATCTCAAGAAAAGATACAAAGAGGGCCGCATCCAGGCGCTCGACCCGGCTCCCCCGCTCGATGAGGATATCATCGAAAACAGCACGCACATCGTTGGCATGATGGGCGATGAACCCATCGCAAAGGCGCTCGACGAGGGAGCGGACGTGGTGCTGACCGGCAGGGCTTCCGACACCTCCGTCTTCGCCTGCCATCCCGTGCGGATGGGCGCGGACAGGGGCCTCGCCTGGCATGCGGCCAAGATACTCGAATGCGGCGCCGCCTGCGCCGTGCACCGCGCGCGGCCGGATGGCTGTTTCGCATGGATCCGCGACGATCACTTCGTGGTCGAGCCGCTCAATCCGCAGATGTACTGCACCCCGCAGAGCGTGGCCTCGCACACCCTGTATGAGAACACCGATCCTTACCGCATCACCGAGCCCGCGGGCGTCCTCGATACGACCCGCTCGGCCTACTCGGCGGAGAGTGAGCGCGCCGTGCGCGTGGCGGGTTCCGAGTTTCACACGGCGGAGCGCTATTCCATCAAGCTCGAGGGGGCCGAACTCGTCGGCTACCAGTCGGTGATCATCGGCGGGGTGCGCGACCCCATGATCCTGAAACAACTCGACTCCTGGCTAGACGGTATCCGGGAGGGTTTTGAGACGCGCGTTCAGGAAATCTTCCCCGACCGCGAATCGCCGCCCGCCTACCAACTCACCATCCGCGTGTTCGGGCGCGACGCCGTGATGGGGACGCTCGAACCAGAGTCCGGCCGGATTCCCCATGAAGTTGGCGTTCTCTTCGAGGTGACGGCGGAGGATCAGGTATCCGCGAACACGATGGCGGCCACGCTGGCCCATTTCGCGCTCCACTATCCCGTCCCCGAGTGGGGCGGTCTCATATCTACGCTGGCATTTCCCTTCACGCCGGCGGAACTCGAAAAAGGCCCCGTCTACCGCTTCAACCTGAACCACGTCGTCTACCCGGACGACCCCTACGAGATGTTCCCGACCGAGACGATGGAGGTGGCGAACTGATGGCGGCGCTCGGCGAACTCGCAAAACTCATCCGCTCGAAAAATGCAGGACCCTTCAACCTCACGTTCGACGTCATGTTCGACGAGGAAGAAACCTACCGGCGCGTGGTGGAATCGAACGTCCTCACCAAAGAGGTGTTCTGCCGCCTCTACAATCTGGCCGAGGAGAAGGTGCTGCTCGTCCATCACGACGCTGCGCGCGCGATCAAGATATCCATCCCCCGTCCCGTGTTCTCCTGCGATCTCGAAGACGGCGACTGCTACGGCGGCCAGCAGTTCGGGCCCCTCGTCGGCCTCGAAGTCCCGGACGCTTAAGACAGACCGAGCGGAGCGAAGAACATGGCGATTCAGACGAACGCGGACGAGATTCGGGCCCTTTTCCCCGAAGTAGCGGAAATCCAAGACCCCGCTTTGCGCGACGGGGTGGTCGACATCTGGCTGGACCTGGCTCAGGAGACCGCCTGGGAGCGTTTCGAGGACATTCCCAAAAACCTCAAAGAAGAAAAACACATGACGCTCATCGGCCACATTCAGGGCGTCACGAAGATGGCGCTCGCCATGGCCGATATCGCCGAAAGTCTCCACGGCGTCGAGGTCGACCGCGACCTGCTCATCGCCTCGTGCATCCTGCACGACATCTCGAAACCGCTCGAATCTGCGCCCCATCCCGGCGGCCCTCCCACGGGAAGCGAAGTGCCGCCCGGCAAAATCACCGAGTTCGGCGAGAAGATACAGCACGGCGTCTACGGGGCGCACAAAATCTGGGCAAAGGGACTGCCCAAGGCCACCGAACTCGCGCATCTGGTCATCACCCACACGCGCACGAGCAACACGCGCTCCAAGAGCTATGAGGCAGCACTTCTTTTCTACGCCGACTGGGCGGATTCGGACGCCGGCATCGTCCTGGGCGGGGAGGTTCCCTTCTCCGCCAAATGGGTGGAGAAATAAGCCCAGCCACCCCGGCTGCTTGGAACTCCCATTTATTTCCCCCAAGCAATCGCGAACGCGCCCACCACGGACAAGACGCCGCCTATCACGATGCGCAGCGTGACGCTTTCCTGTTTTTTCAGGAACAACCAGGAGAAGACGATGACCCACAAGACGGAGAGGCGGTTGATGGGTATCACCTGCACCACCTCCCCCTCCCTGAACGCCGCCCAGAAGCAAAGGGCGGCTATTATATTCGCGACAACCCCGCATGCTATCGTCACAAGTCCTCTGAGGCTCCAGCCTTTCATCCCTCCTTCTTCCTTCGTAAACGGCATGGCGAGAAGGAGCAGGACCGACGCAGTGGTGGTGGAAATCGCGATTCCCAAAGATTCAGAAGGTATCAGGAGGAGGGCGTATTTTCTAAAGACAAACGTCAGGGAAAACAGGAAGGAAGCGATGACCGGAACGAGAAAGTAAAGGAGTGAAACATCCTTCTCGCCAGACTCTCTTTTGGAGGACTCTCTCTTATAGACGAGAAGAATCGCCCCGATCATGATGGCCAGCGTACCGACGGCTACGCCCGCCGAGAACCGCTCGCCTAGTATGAACACCCCCATGAGCGCCGACCACACCAGGACCGACTGCACCATGATCTGCGTTCGCGCCAGACCGATCAGGCGCATCGAGCCGAAAATCATGTAGCGCCCGATAGAGCTCCCGAACAGGCCGATGAGCATGTACCACATGACGCCCTTCAAGTGCCATGTAACGCCCTCGTCCCATGCGAGGTAGAGCACGCTCGCCAACATCGCGGAGAGTACGTTCATCGCGATGGCCGCAATCGCAGGTCCGATGTGGATCAGCGCCTTCCGATAGAATACCTGGGAGATGGCGACGAAAAACGCCGCGATGAACGACAGGAGGTTCGGGTCTAAGGATTTGAGCAAAACCACCCCATAAATGGAACAATCCGATCGGCGCTGTCATACAATACAGCATCCGATGCGGGCATCATGTCCACACTCCGCTGCCCTGATCCCGAAGAGCGGAGAATCCAAGGATCGCTCTGGCCAGCCTCGCAAGCGGACGGGAGGAGATTCATCGCGCGGAGATGGCCCGATGATGGGAACGGCTCCACGAACGGGCGTGCGGGAGAAACCTCTCGCCCCCGGTTAAGCGGGGGGATAACCCAGTCCGGCGAGCGCTTCGGTGATCTCGGGCAGGATGGCCGGATCGTCGATGGTGGCGGGCATCTTGTATTCCTCGCCATCGGCGATGCACGCCATCGTCCCCCGCAGAATCTTGCCCGAGCGCGTCTTTGGCAGACGCTTCACCACCGTCGCCTGGCGGAAGGAGGCGACCGCGCCGATCTGCTGACGAACGAGCTGCACCACCTCGTTGACGATGTCTTCGTCCTGTTTATCGACGCCCGCCTTGAGCACCAGGAAACCGAGCGGGAGCTGGCCCTTGAGCTGGTCCTTCACGCCGATGACCGCGCACTCCGCCACGTCGGGATGGGCCGATAAAACCTCCTCCATACCGCCCGTGGAGAGCCTGTGGCCCGCCACGTTGATGATGTCGTCCGTCCTCGACATCACGTAGACATAGCCTTCCTCGTCCATGTATCCCGCGTCGCCCGTCTTGTAGAAACCCGGATACTCGCTCAGGTAGGAGTCGACGTAGCGGTCGTCCGCGTTCCAGAGGGTCGGCAGACACCCGGGCGGCAGGGGAAGCTTGACGCACAGAGCGCCCATTTCACCCGCGCCCAGTTCACGGCACTCGCTGTCCAGGACCTTGAAGTCAAAGCCGGGCACCGACTTCGATGGAGAGCCGTATTTGACCGGCATGTGCTCGATGCCCATGGGGTTCGCCAGCATCGGCCAGCCGGTCTCCGTCTGCCAGTAATGGTCGATGACGGGAACCTTGAGATGCTCTTCGGCCCACTGGATCGTGTCCGGGTCGGAGCGCTCCCCGGCCAGGAAAAGAATGCGGAAACGGCTGAGGTCGTAATTTTTCATGAGTTCGGCGTCCGGATCGTCTCGCTTGATGGCGCGGAACGCCGTCGGCGCGGTGAAGAAAACCTCCACCCCGTGCTCGGAGATGATACGCCAGAAAACGCCCGCGTCGGGCGTGCCCACGGGCTTGCCCTCGAAGAGGATGGTCGTGCAGCCGTGAACCAGCGGCGCGTATACGATATAGGAGTGCCCCACGACCCAGCCGACGTCGGACGCCGCCCAGAACACCTCACCAGGCGACACGTCGTACACGTTTCGCATCGACCACTTGAGCGCCACCATGTGGCCGCCGTTGTCCCGCACCACGCCCTTGGGCTCACCCGTCGTGCCCGAAGTATAGAGGATATACAAAGGGTCCGTGGCGGCGAGGGGAACGCAGTCCGCAGGTTCTGCGCCTTCGAGCGAATCGCTCCACTCGATGTCTCTGCCCTCGATGAGTTCCGCCTCGACCTGGGAGCGCTGCAGGATGATACACTTTTCCGGTTTTTCGCTGGACAAGTTAATCGCCTCATCGAGCAGGGGCTTGTAGGCGATGACGCCCGAGGGCTCGATTCCGCACGAGGCGGATATCATGAGCTTTGGTTTCGCGTCCTCGATTCGCGTGGCCAGTTCGTTCGGCGCGAAGCCGCCGAAAACGACCGAGTGCACCGCGCCGATGCGCGCGCAGGCCAGCATGGCGATGGCGGCTTCGGGCACCATCGGCATGTAGATGATGACGCGGTCGCCCTTTTCCACCCCCTGGGCCTTGAGAGCGCCCGCGAAATGCGCCACCTTGTGCTGCAATTCCCGAAAAGTAATCTTCCGGGTGGGTTCACCCGTGATGGGGGTGTCGTATATCAGAGCGAGTTGATCCCCGCGTCCCTCCTCGACGTGCCTGTCGACCGTGTTGTAGCAGGTGTTGACCTCGCCTCCCGTGAACCAGCGGTAAAAGGGCGGGTTCGAGTCGTCGAGCACCTTCTCCCACTTCTTGTACCAGTGGATATCCTCCGCCGCTTCCGCCCAGAAGGCTTCCGCATCCGAGAGGGAGCGACCGTAAACTTCTGCGTAACCCATGATTATTCCTCCAAGCCGTAAATCCGCATTATTCAGCGGTATCAACGTATTTTTCTGAGGTCGTAAAAGTCAAGTGTATCAAATTCCTCTTCTCTTTGCTCGGCCAGGATGCTAGTCTCGGTTCCCACCATCAAAGACAGGATGCGCCATGTGCATGACCCTGACGGAGAAAATCATGGCAAGAGCCTCGGGCCGGGACGAGTTGCGCACAGGCGACATCGTCTACCCGGAGGCCGATCTGGCGACGATTCACGACCTCTACGTCGTGGAAGCCGACCGCCAGCTCACCGAACTCGGGGTGGAACGCCCCTGGAACCCCGAGCGCGTGTTCGTCTGCTTCGACCACGACACGATCCCCCAGACCGTCGCCGTCGCGAACCGCGCCAAAAAGATAAGGGAGATCGTCAAACGCTGGGGTATAAAACATTTTTTCGGGCCTGGCCGCGGGCAGGGTCATGTATTCCCGATGGAAATCGGCCTTATCAAACCCGGCGCATGCGTCCTGGCGTATGACATTCACGTCACGAACTACGGCGCGGTGGGCTGTCTCGGCCTCGCGCTCGTCTTCGAGTTCCCCGCCGTCCTCGCCACCGGGAGCCACTGGTTGAAAGTCCCCGAGACGATTCGGATCGACCTCAGCGGGAAACTCCAGCCGGGTGTGGGAATCCGGGACGCCGCCGCCCGCATCATTCACGAAATCGGCCCCGACGCCGCCGATTACCGCGTCTTCGAGTACACAGGAGACGCCTTGGCGCATCTCGGAGTCGACGCGCGGGTCAAGCTCTGCAACCTGCCGATAGAGATCGGGGCGAAAAGCGCCATCGTTCCCGCCGATGAGGTCGTCGCGGCATGGATGCGCGAGAGAAACATCGGCGGCTTCGAGGCGATGCGAAGCGACCCCGACGCCGAATTCGCCGAAACCTACGAGTTCGATCTCTCCGCAATGGAACCCGTCGTCGCGCTACCGCCGAGACCCGAGAACGTGGCCCCGCTGGGTGAGGCCATCGGCGTGCCGATTCACGCGGCGTATCTGGGGTCTTGCGCGGCGGATCAGTATGAGGACATGGCCGAGGCGGCGGAGATTCTGCGCGGAAAGAAACTGGCGCCCGGCGTGAGGATGATCGTGACGCCCGGCAGCCGGGAGGTCCTCGCCCGCTGCGTCGAGGATGGATTGATGGACGTTTTCTGCGAGGCGGGCGCCATGGTCGGCCCGCCGGGATGCGGCCCCTGCGCCATCGGCAGGGGAGGCCCCCTGGCCGACGGGGAGACCTGCATCGCCACGGTGACGCGAAACGACGTGGGGAGGATGGGGAGCCGGGAGGCCCGAATCTACCTCGCCGGCGCGGCCACGGTGGCGGCTTCCGCCGTGAGGGGAGAGATCGCGGACCCCAGGGATTTTCTCGCTTGAGGAGCGCGTCTTGAACTGGACGATGCAGGGGCGTTGCTGGAAATTCGGAGACAATCTCTCTCTGGACGACGATATCCTCGAATTCGCAAAAGTCTTCGTGGGGGGCGTGCGCGTATCTGACCCTAACTATTTGAAAAAACACGTCTTCACGAACATGATCCCCGATTTTCCCGAGCGCGCGAAACCGGGCGACATCGTGGTGGCGGGAAAGCGGTTCGGCCAGGGGAACCCGCACATATACGGCCTGCTGGGCATGGCGGGCCTGGGGCTGGGCCTCATCGCGGAGAGCGTCCCGCATTTCACCTACCGGATGATCGTCGCGGCGGGATTGCCCAGTCTCCCGTTTTTCAATGACATAGGCGCGTTTGTTGAGGACGGGGATGAGCTCCGCGTCAATTTCCGGACCGGGGAGGTCGAGAACCTGAGCCGCGGCGTGCGCTGTGAATCCGACCCGCTGCCCGGTGCGCTGAGGGATATCATCGAACTCGGCGGCTTCCTTCCTGCTCTCAAAAAACGACTAACGGACATGAATACAAAAGGATAGGATTATCAACCTAACCTGTTTTCTTCCTTCATCGAGGCGCATTTCACCGCATTTTCAGTTCATGTGAGACGACCGGGATGCGGCATGGTGCGTCTCGCGACCGAAGCCGTTCCCGCCGATTTTCTTTTCATTTATTTATCGAAAAACCCCGTGAATTTATCGAATTTTATCGAAATTTTCGGAAATTCCTGAACTCGGAACGCGGCGGCTCGCTTCGACATCATACCCGGAATTTCCCTCCAACCCCTGACCGCAAATGCGGGAAATTGCGGACTTGTGAGAGTTCGACCCCGACCATGCAGGTGGGTTTAACCCTCAAGAGGGGGAGTCGAGTTTCCGTATCCCGCTCTTTCCGCAGCCGCACCATCCAACGCAACTCCAGGGACAGGTCGCGACCTGTCCTTGCGGCACTTCTCACCAGGAAGCGAGAATTACCCGCGGCGTCCGCCTCTACAGAACTTCACCCCGCCGTGAATTCCCCGAATCTCTCTGCAACCCGGTCACGTCCATCGCGTCGGGCGTCAGAATCCGGTGGCCGCTCTCCTCGGCGACCACCTGCGGGCCGAAGACGATGAACATCCTGTCCCCGTGTGCCGCCTTGACCGCCACGGTCAGGGGCATCCATACCTTGCCTCCCCCTCGACGACACGGATCGGCGGGCTGTTTTCCCGTATTTGACTATGCGTTCAATAATGGCTATCCTTTTTATGCTTGCCCATTCTTACAAAGTGCGGCGCACGCGATGAAGCGCCGCCAGGAGTGACGACAACGCAGGGCGCCGCCTGTTCTTCCGGTTTCTTCATGAGCAAGGAGGACAAAATGCGTGACTCTCGCAAGCAACAAAAGAGCGGTTCCCTCCATTCTCTCCCCTCCGGATCGCTTCGCCGGAGCCTCCCCGGCCGCGTCGGGCTGCCGGGGATTGCCACGGCCACCGGATTGGCCCTGCTCCTCTCCGCCTGCGGCGGCGGAGGCGGGGGAGCGGGCGCGCCGGACTCCGGGGCCGCCCTCGGGGGGTCGGCGTCCTCAATCCAGATGAACGCCGCGATCGCGCCGGCTCCGGTTGTCGAGAAAGCGACTCCGGATGCCCGGAATACGGCATCGGTCGCCGGGAATACGCCGTCGCTTGTCCGGAATACGCCGCCTGATGCCGGGAAAACGCCCCCGCCTGCAGTCCCCCCGCCGGTCGCCCAGACCATCCTCCCCCCGATACGGGAATCTCCGGCGCGGGCCACCGCCAGGAGCGCGGCGACGGATCCGTCCACGCTCCCGTTTCCCTCGGGGACGGACGAGACGGTCAACATGAACACGTTCGGGCAATGGGGCCTTCCGGCCTATCAGCCCGGCGGCTTTCAGGAGAACTTGAACAACGGACCGAACGTGGTGGTCCGGAGGAGAGCGGACCGCCGGTACAGGAGCCTGACCCTCCCGATCAGCGGGGGGAGCGGGGAATTCGCTTACGACTCCATATCGTACGGTAGTGTCAACATCTTCGATACGTGGCTGACCTATCCGGCCGACGCCGGCGACGGCGATCTGGCGGTCCACGTCCGGGCCAGGAAAGTGCTGACGACGAGCGGCGGCAATCAGAAGGGATGGGTGATGGACTGGCTCGAAGCCGCCGCCAGATTAGGCCCTTATTACGGCTTCACCGTCGAGGATTTCTTCCTGACGGAAGCTTACCTCCAGGCGCCCGGAAGCGGCGTGCAGCCCGCCCCCCAGGGGAGCGAAACGAGCGCCACCTGGACCGGCAAGGTCATCGCTGTAGACAGCGCGGCCAAGTCCTACCTGTCAAGGGGCGACGAAATCGGCGGCGACGCCAGGGTCACCGTCCATTTCGGCGCCAGCCCCACGGTGGACGTGTCGCTTACGGACCTCCGGAGCGCCTGGTCCGTATCCGGCCAGGGGTCGGATCCGAACGGCGGTTTCGCCCCCTATCGCTATCCCAATCAGAGCTGGACGGGACTGGCCCTCAGCGGCGGCGCGTTCTCGGACGATTCCCCCAGACGTACGATCACGGGCGCCTTCCGCAGTCAGGTAGAGAGTACGGGGACGAACGCGAACACGGTAGGCGGCATCTTCGACGTGTTCGGCACGATGAAGGGCGGCTTCGTCGCAACCATTGCGCCGCCGACTCCCGGCTTATGAGGGGCGGCGAAATCGGCGGCGACGCCGGGGGCGCCGTCATTAGAAACGCTTTTGTTTTTTCTTGCCCCCTGTCAAGGGGTTGTTGAAAAGGCCCCCTCCAGGGGAGGGAGTCCCGATCATCGAATTGTTATTGCAGGGGCAGGTCGCGGCCTGTCCCTGCAGAACCATCACGTCTGCGCCGCGTGAGCCGCCGAAACGCCCGCTCCAAAACGGGGTTTTTCGACAGGCCCAAGGAGGGGGATTGGGTGGTTATTGCCTCGGCGAGAATTTCAAATCAACTCCCCCCTTGAGGATCAAACCCGATGGATGAATGAGGGTTTAAATTGAAAAAGCCTCCCTCCTCAAGGGATAAAGGCACCCCCCCCTACCCCCCCTTGACAGGGGGGTAAGAAAAAGCAAAACCCCTGACCCGGCGGCGGTTGTCGTCTTCTTTCATATCCCCCACTTTTTCGGGGCGTCGGCCTTTTTTTGCCCCCCTGTCAAGGGGGGGTAGGGGGGGTTGCTTTTCCGGCCGATGACGAGGGCGATCGCGTTCGATCTACAACTCGATCACGTCCATCGCCTCGGGCGTGAGGACGCGCGGGCCGCTTTCCTCGATTATCACCTGCGGGCCGAATACCATGAAAATCCTGTCCTCGTGCGCGGCCTTGATCTCGACGGCCAGGCACATGCCCGCCTCGACCTCGAAATCCTCCAGAAAGCCGTAGCGATCGCCCGCGAGTTCGCGCCATTCGGGGTTCTCCGCCAGGCTCCCTTCCACGAACGGCTCGCGCCACGGGAATTTCCGGGGAATCTCGCCCGCGCATATCGTCGTCATGGGCGGCTCGATGCCGTCGATCCCCACCCCGTGCACCTGGGGAATCTCATGATAAAACCCGCTCCGCAAGACCGCCTCGTTCGACGCGCGGTCCACCTCGCTCCACGGCGTGCCGGGCCTGAGCGCGTCGAGCGCGGCGTGGAGGCTTTCGCGCACCGCCTCGCGCAGCGGCTTGTATTCCTCATCCATCGGCCCAAGCGACATCGACGTGTGCGGGTGGCTCCAGTACCCCCCGTAGCGTGCGTAGTAGCCGATGCACATCATGTCGCCCGTGCGCAGAATCCTGTCCGTGGGCCTTCTGTTCACCGGATAGCCCTTGCCCGAGCACATGATGAGCCAGCTGTCGCGGCCCGGCTCCGCGCCCGCTCGCAGGCTGGCGCCGAAAAGCGCCGCGTACACCTCGCTCTCCCGCACGCCCGGGCGGCAGCAGCCGAGCACGGCGTCTATCTCGATGTTCACCATCTCGGCCGCCTTTTCGAGCATCGCAATTTCCTCATCGCTCTTTATCATGCGGAGGCGCGTGAGGATGTCCGAAGCGTCCGAAAATTCCGCATCCGGCAGAAGGCGCTTCAGGTTCTGATAGGTCATGTAGGGGATCGATCCCTCGGAACCGTATCCCCCGCCGATGAGGCCGACGACGCCGATTCGCCCGCTCTCATACCCCAGCTCCTTGACGGCGTCCGAGGCCACGATGCTCACCTTCCCCTCGTGCCCCCGGTAGCGCACCCCCTCGAAGCACGACTCGGTGTACCACTTGCCCCAGTTCTGCAGGAGCCAGAAGGTCACGGGCGCTCCCTTCCGGGGGAACACCATGCTGCGCTCCCCGTAATCGCCGCCGTCGAGCCAGCGGGTGTCGCCGCTCCCGTTCGAGCCGCGCCCGATGACGATGAGGCAATCGAGCCCGCGCGCATCCATGGCGGCGCGCACCGCGTTCCACCGCCTGTCGCGCTCCTCACTGGAGAACGCGGCCGCCGCGTCGCCCGCCCGGCCGTCTCTCGCGAAAAACCTGGGGTCCGTTACCATCTAATGTCTCCTGAAATGATCGAGGTGAAGGGGAATTATATACCGGAGTTTATGATTTCTTCGAACGGCATCGCCAACCGGCGATTGAGAGGAGGACCACTCCCCTCTGGAGACTTGTTGAAAAAGTCCCTGAGAGGGTAATGGCAACCTCCCTGAAAGCCCCCCATAAAGGCAACCCCCCCTACCCCCCCTTAACAGGGGGGCAAGAAAAAGCAAAACCTCTCAGCCCGGCGGGGCGCATCGCCTTTTTTTACCCCCCTGTTATGGGGGGGTAGGGGGGGTTGCCTTTCCAGCCGAGCGAGGCGTTCCCTCTACTCCCTGAAAAGGGGCTTTTTTCAACAACCCCTCCAAAGGGCCACTCCCCCTCGAATCTCCCCCGCGCGACTGGACGCGGGCGCGTGGAACATTTAGCCTTTAACGCCATTTGCCCTCACTATAACGGATGAACCGGCGGCGCAAAATGAGTGAAGCGGAATTCGCCTGTATCGACTGCGGGGAGAACTACCCCCCGAGTGAACCCCGCTGGCGGTGCGGCTGCGGCGGGCCGCTGGAGGTTGCGCCGAAGGGCATCTTCACGCGCGAATCCCTGGCCACCCGCCCCGCCACCTTGTGGCGCTACCGCGAGGCGATCCCCGTCGATGATGATGCGAACGTCGTCTCCATGAACGAGGGAATGACGCCGCTCGTCCCCCTCGCTTTCTCGGGCGCGGAAATCCTCTGCAAGCTCGATTTCCTCTTCCCCACCGGGTCGTTCAAGGACCGCGGCGCCACCGTGCTCATGAGCAAGATAAAGGAATGGGGCCTCAAGCAAATACTCATGGATTCTTCGGGCAACGCCGCCGCCGCCGTCGCCGCCTACGCCGCGCGCGCGGGGGTCGAGTGCGACATCTACGCGCCCGCCTCCACTTCATCGGCCAAGTGCGCGCAGATCACCGCCTACGGCGCCAATCTCAAGAAAATCCCCGGCCCCCGGGCCGCCTCCACCGCCGTCGCGATGGAAGCGGCGAAAGAGCGCTTCTACGCCTCCCATTTCTGGAACCCCTGGTTCAACCACGGCACCAAGACCTGGGCGTTCGAGGTGTGGGAGCAACTGGGGTTCACGGCGCCCGACGCCGTCGTCGCTCCCGCCGGGCACGGCTCGGCTTTGCTCGGCGCTTATCTCGGCTTTTCGGAACTCTTACGCGCCGGCTATATCGCTGAATTACCGAAAATCTTCGCGGCCCAGGCGGCCAACTGCGCGCCGATGGTGCGGATGTGGGAGGAGAATCTCGAAGCCGTCCCCGAGATCATCCCCGAGGACACGATGGCGGAGGGCATCTCCATCGCCGCGCCCGTGCGCTGGAAGCAGATGCGCGAGGCGGTGCGCGCGAGCGGAGGTTGTTTCATATCGGTGGAGGACGCAGCCATCCCTCCCCTCCTCCGTGAGTTCGGCGCGAAGGGCGTCCTCATGGAGCCGACGAGCGCCGTCGCCTTCGTCGCGCTCGCACTTTTGAAGGAACAAGGGAAGGTCAAGCCGTCTGAAACCGCCGTCGTCCCCGTGACGGGCCACGGCTTGAAGGCCGCCGACAAGCTCGAAAAGATCATGGGCGCCTGATGGATTTCCGCCGCACCGAACAAACATGGGGCGCCTATTTCCGCCAGGGGATGAAGCATTGCGTCCGGGCGCCCGGCATCGGGCTTTTCGCCGCCATGTCGGGCTTCGGCGCGCTTGCGAAGGACAGCGGCGTCTCGCTCCTGATCGCGCTGGGCATGACGGGCGGCATGTGGAGCACGCCGGGCCAGGTGGCCTTCGTGGAGCTTTTCGCCGCCGGCGTCGGGGGCGTCGCACTCATCGCCTCGGTCACCATCGCCAACGTGCGGATGTTCCCGCTGACCATCGCCACCATGCCGCTGCTGCGGAAACGGCCCGGCGTCGAGAACGTGCATTTCTGGATGGCCCACGTCAACTCGGTCACTTCGTTCGTCCAGGTCGTCGAGATGTGCCGCCACGTATCAGAGAAAAACCTGCGCGCCGCCTATTTCTTCGGCTTCACGACCGCCTGCATGTCCTTAGGATTACTCGGCACGGCGTTCGGCTACACGATGGCCGCCAGGATGCCCGGCCTCATCGCACGGGCGCTCATGCTCATCACGCCGCTCTTCATGCTGCTGCTCGCCGCGCAGAGCAGCCGGCGCGCGGTTCTTCTGTCGGTGGTGCTCGGCTGCGCCCTCGTGCCGGCAGGCTATCTGGTCTCCACCAACTGGGGGCTCCTCACGGGCGGCGTCCTGGCGGGAACGCTCGCGTTCGCTATCGAAAGAGCGAGGAAGCGCAATGCCTGACGCCGCGATTTTATTGGGAATCGCCGTCGTCTGCACGTATTCGTGGCGGTGGATGGGCGTGCTCATCGCGGGCCGGATAGAGGACGACAGCCCCGTCTTCGAGTGGGTGACCTGCGTGGCCTACGCCATCGCCACCGGCCTGATGATGAAGATCATCCTGCTGCCCGGCGGCGCGCTCGCGGAATCACACCTCACCGACCGCCTCGCGGGTCTGGCGGTCTGCGTGGGCGTCTTCTATGGTTCGCGGAAAAACCTGCTAGCCGGTCTTGCTGCGGGCGTTTGCGCGTTCATACTGTTTCCGGGCCTGCGCAGCCTGTTGTTTTGAGCCGAACCCATATGGGGTTTTTGAAAAAACCTCTCTTGTCAGGGGATAAAGGCACCCCCCCTACCCCCCCTTATCAGGGGGGTATAAAAAGGCGATTCGCCCCCGCCGGGCTGAGAGGGGTTTGCTTTTTCTTGCCCCCCTGACAAGGGGGGGTAGGGGGGGTTGGTTTTATGGGGTTTCCCTTTCAATGGGGTTGCCATTACCCTCCCAGGGACTTTTTCAACAGCCCCGACGAAGGGTTTTTCAATAACCCCTACACGAGAGGAGAAAAGTCATGGGTACCGCCGAAACCCCCTGGGCGCATGAGAAAAGCTGGCGCGAGGTGCGCGAATATCTCGATTCGGGAAACGACATGGCGATCCTGCCCGTGGGAAGCGTGGAGCAGCACGGCCCGCACATGCCCATGGGCCACGACGCGTTCGCCGCCCACCACGTCGCCCGGGACGCGGGGCAGCGCGCGGGCGTCCTGGTCTACCCCACCCTCTGGTACGGCTGGACCAACAACCACATGGCGCTCACGGGCACGGTTACGCTGAGGCCCGAGACCCTGACCGCCGTCGTGACCGACATCATGGCGAGCCTCCTCTACCACGGCTTCAACCGGGTGATCGTGGTGAACGGACACAGACGGGCCAACCTCGCGCCGCTCGAGATCGCCGTCAACCAGATGCGGCAGAGGACGGGCGCGGCGCTCGCCGTCGTGGACGTGGGCATCATCGCCTTCGACAGGATCGCGGATATCAGAACCACGCCCCCCGGCGGGCAGGGCCACGCGTGCGAGCTGGAAGCTTCGCACGCGCTGCACATGAATCCCCACCTCGTCGACATGGAGAAAGCAACGCCGCAGAGCTCGAACCCCGAGCCCGAGTGGATGACGGGGCACCACATCTCGGATCCTGCGGTGGACGCGCCGCGCTTTTTCTACCCCAAGACGGTCGAGGAATACCGGGCTGAAATCGGCGATCAGGGACAATCCGGCGACCCGACGCAGGCCACCCCGGAGAAAGGGCGCGCCTTCCACGAGGCCGTGGTGGAAAGGCTCATCGGCGTCATCGAGTATATCAAGGCGCGCGAGGTGAACGTCCGCCACCGCCCCGCGCCGTTCGAGGATTGAGGGAGCGTCTCCCGTAAACCTTTTCACCAATCGGGGCTGCCCGAAAAGTCTTGGTTTTGTACTCTGGCGTATAGCTCCAACCAGGGAGGGTCCGTAGGGACAACCCCCTGTGGTTGTCCCTTACATACCAGAGCATTGGACAGGCACGGGGGCCTGTCCCTACAAAACCAACCCCCCCTACCCCCCCTTGTCAGGGGGGCAAGAAAAAGCAAAACCCCCTCGGCCCGGCGGGGGCGCATCGCCTTTTTATACCCCCCTGTCAAGGGGGGGTAGGGGGGGTTGCCCTTGTCCCCTGGCAAGGGGGGAGTGGTTCTTCCTCTTTACTCAGCTGGCAATGACCCTCAAGGGAGAGTGTTGTAACCTGTCTCGGTGGTCGTCAAAATACCCGGAACCACGAAATCAGGGGTTTTTCAGCAACCCCCAAAACAGGAGATTGAGCTTGCCGAGAAGAAAACCGCGAAACGCCTTCATGGGCTACAGGCGGCCGGACGGGCCACCGGGCGCGCGGAACCACCTCGTCGTCGTGAGCGCGATGGACAACGCCAACCCCTTGGCGCGGCGCATCGGGAAACTCGTGCGCGAGGCGGTCGTCGTGAACACGACATTCGGGAGAAACCTCTTCGGCGAGGACGAGCGGCAGCACTACCGGGTCATGGGCCGCACGGCGGGCCACCCGAACGTGGGCGCGGCGATCGTCGTGAGTCTCGAGCCCAAGAGCGCGCAGGACGTGGCCGACGTGGCGGCGGAGGCATCGCCCTGGATGCCTGTCGAGACCCTCACGGTCCACGAGACGGGCGGCACCCTCCAGACGGCGAGCCGGGGGGTGGAGATCGCCCAGAAATTGTATCAACACTTAAGCGCCGCGAGACGCAGGCGGTGCGATCTGTCCGAACTCACCCTGGGCACGGAATGCGGGGGTTCTGACACCACGAGCGGACTGGTGGCGAACCCGGTCACCGGGGTGCTTGCGGACAGGATCGTGGACGCGGGGGGCGTCGTGCTCTTCTCCGAGACCATGGAGATCGTCGGCGCCGAGCACCTTCTCGCGAAGCGGGCGGCCAGCCCGAAGGTCCGGCGGAAGCTGCTGAATGCTGTGAAGCGCACGATGGACTACGCCCACGAGATGGGCATGGACATCATCGGCTGCAACCCGACGGAGGACAACATCCAGGGCGGGATCTCCTCGATTGAGGAGAAAAGCCTGGGCGCCGTGAAAAAAGCGGGCACGCGCGATATCGTGGACGTCATCGTGCCGGGAGAATTGACGAAAGAGCGCGGCTGCGTTTTCCTGGACGCGCCGAGCGCAGGCGTCGAGAACGTAACCGCGCTCGGAGCGTGCGGGTCGCAGGCCATCGTCTTCAACACCGGGAACGGAAACCCCATCGGCCACCCCGTCTCCCCCACCATCAAGGTGACGGCGAATCCCCGCACGGCGGCGCGCATGGCGGAGAACACCGATCTGGACATCAGCGGCGTCATGCGCGGCGAACTCACGAGAGACGAGGCCGTGGACTTACTTCACGAGGAGTTGACGACCGTCCTGAGCGGAAAACGGACGCGGGCGGAAATTCTCGAGGAAACCGAAATCACCGTGAGCCGCTTGGCGCTGAATTTGTAGGGGGATGATTTGCTTGAATGATGCAGTCACTCCCCCGTTGAGAGGGGTGTTGAAAAAGTCCGATAAAGTAGGATTGGCGGTTGTAGGGACAACCCCTCCTCGGGGTTGTCCTGCCCTCCGTGGTTGTCCTTCGTCAGGACAGGCACGGAGGCCTGTCCCTGCAAAGGCAACCCCCCCTACCCCCCCTTGTCAGGGGGGTATAAAAAGGCGATGCGCTCCCGCCGGGTTGAGGGGGTTTTGCTTTTTCTTGCCCCCCTGACAAGGGGGGGTAGGGGGGGTTGGTTTTATCGGGTTTCCCTTTCAAGGGGGGAGTAATTATGAAGTTCTCCTTGGAATAAAAAATTTCAAGGGCGAGTGAGAAATACCCACGCATGAGGGATTCGTTTTCGAGAATGAACTATGAATCCAGCTGACATCAAGATAGCATCATCTCAAGTATTTCATTCCATCTGACAGGAGTTTTTTCATGAACAGCGCAATCGCACCGGTTCCCGTGGACGGGGACTACGTCGTCAGCCTCGCGCAGGATCTGATTCGCATCCCGGCGGAAAACCCGCCCGGCGACTGCTCGGACATGGCCGAGCGCATCCTCGCCGAGCTCAAAACCATCGGCGTCGATAACATCACCACCTACGAATACGAACCGGGGATGCCCAACTTCATCATCCAGACGGGCGACGGCGGCCCGGGCGGGCACTTCGTCATCGGCGGCCACATGGACACCGTGCCCGTCCATCCCGAAGAAGTGGACGCCTGGGAGGTCCCCCCCTTCAGCGGCGAACTGAAAGACGGCGAAATCTGGGGACGCGGCGCCGCCGACATGAAGGGCGCGCTGGCGTCCACCCTCGGCGCGCTCAAAGCTCTCAAGGACGAGAAAATATCGCTGAACGGCACCCTCACCTGGGTCCTGCTCTCGGACGGCGAGAAGGGCGATTACTACGGCGCCCAATCGCTGGTCAACAACGGCGTTTTCAGGGAACTGGGCGGCGACATGGTGCTCTACACCGAATCGACGGGCAACAACATCATCCGCTCCTTCAAGGGGCGGGTGTTCTTCGAGGTCAAGGTGCGCGGCCGCTCGGTGCACGTGAGCGTGCCCGAGAAGGGCGTCAACGCCATCGAGAAGATGGCGAAGATCATCGACGCCTTCCGGGCCGAGCGCGTAGCGCCTCCGCCGCACCCCTTCCTGGGGCCGGGCACTTTGGCCTTTTCCACCATCAACGGAGGCTCCGCCGTGAACGTCGTGGGCGGGCGATGCAGCGCCACCTTCGACGTGCGCATGCTGCCGGGGCAGACCTCAGCGGGCGTCAAGGAAAAGCTCGAAGGCATCCTCGCAGAACTCGCGGCGGATGACCCCGAGCTCGACGCGTCGGTCGAGATCATGCCGAGCGGGGCGCGCGAGGTGACGGAAATCGCGGAAGAAGAGCCCGTCGTGCAGCTCATGGAGCGCGTCGTGCCCGCCGTGCGCGGGACGCCGAACGAGTACCTCCCCGGCATCGAGTCGCCCGGCGCGCTCAGGCTCTTCATCGAGAACGGGATTCCGGGCGTCTTCTTCGGCCCCGGCGAGTTCATCTCCGAAGCCCATCTCCCGAACGAGCGCGTGCCCGCGCAGAACCTTATCGACGCCGCCGGCATGTTCGCCACCGCCGCGCGGGCGCACTGCGGCGGGTGAGAGGGGGGGGATTTATTCCCGCACGGAAGCGATTGGTGGTAGGGACAGGCCTCCGTGCCTGTCCGAGGTCGCGACCTGTGCCTACAGGCTCACAAGACATTGAATTCCTCCCCGCTTGAGGGATTTGCCATCCAGGGAGTAAGACAAATTCACTCCCCCCTTGAGGAGACTGTTGAAAAAGCCCCTGAGAGGGCAATGGCAACTCTCTTGAAAGAGAAATCCCATAAAGGCAACCCCCCCGACCCCCCCTTGACAGGGGGGCAAGAAAAAGCAAAACCCCCTCAGCCCGGCGAAGGCGCATCGCCTTTTTATACCCCCCTGTCAAGGGGGGGTAGGGGGGTTGGTTTTCGACGAGGGAGGTCGGGGGTTCGCACGAAAGTGGCCTTCCCACCAAAGGCAACGTCCTCCCCGACGAGGGCTTTTTCAACAACCCCCCTCAAGGGGGAGTGAAAAGAATTCCAGCACCAGCAGGAAGCGATGTTCGAACCATCATCCCACACACAAAAAAACCGGGGGAGTTTTCAGGCTCCCCCGGTCGAACCGCTTTCAGTCCTGCCTCAATACCCCTCGTCGATCACCTCTTTGAGCTGCGTGCAGCCGGCCACGAGCGCCGTCATCCCGCAGGGGGGCAGCATGCACTCCAGGGCCTCGGTCGCCTCCTCGACGGTCGCGCCAAGCTGCAGCGCCTTTTTGAGGTGGTTCTTGATGCCCTCGGTGTCGGAGGGGTCGCGCGAGGCGCTCGCCACGGCGATGAAGAGCTCCTTGTACTTCTCGTGAAAGGGGCCCTGTTTCTTCATGATGTGGTTCTTCAGGTTCTCGTAGTTCTCCAGAAGCTCCGGGTCCACCTCGCACAGGAGTTCGTACGCCGGGTAGATGAACCCCCGCGCCGCCTTCATCTCCTCGTACAAGGCCCTGCCCCGCTCGCTCATCGCCATGATGAATCCTCCTTATGCAGACACTCGCTCATACCGGCGAGCGTTATCCGCCCCTATGGATAGACTTCCTTCTCCAGCACGGAAATCTCGTGCCCGGGCAGGATGTATTCCTCCTTCGTGGCGCGCTCGATGCACTTGTGGATGGAGTCCATCGCGTCGCGCATGCTCGACATCTGGCCGGCGGGCACGCGGCGCTCGAGGCCTTCGTTGATCTGGATGACGTCGGCGGCGATGACGTACGTTCCCACGCGCGTCTCCACGGCGACCGAGCAGTGCCCCGGCGTGTGGCCCGGCGTGTGGAAATAGGTGACGCCCGGCACGATCTCGGTATTGTCCTTCCAGATCGGCTCGAAGATGATGCCCTGCTGGGCGATCACCGGCCAGCGGGTGTTGGGGTGGATCGGCGCGTCGTAGGGCTTCGCCTGCAGCGCCACCGGGCACATGGAGTATTGAAGCTCCTCCGCCCAGACGTACTTGATCGCGTTGGTGAACAGGTCGCAGTTCTGCGAATGGTCCCAGTGGAGGTGCGTGAGGATGAGGATGTCCACATCCTCGGGCTTCCAGCCGGCGCCTTCGAGCTGTTCGCGCACGCCCTGGCCGGGTTCCCGGCTGGCGGGCCAGGGAGCGCCGCCGCGCTCGGGGTCGAGGAAACTGGTGTCGACCACGACCTTCACGTCGTTTCCGTCGTGGTCCTTCGCCCCCTCGATCATGTAGATGAACGAGGGAATCTCGAGTTTCGTCCCGAAATTCGTCCAATACACCATATTGGAGTAATCCGTGTGAATGGTGCCGCAGTTCAGCGGACGGATGGTGAGGTCTGACATGGAAACTGTTCCTTTCTGCTTTGTATCGCGTCCGCAGAGGGCCGCAAATGAACGATGGCAAGCAAATGCCTGGTAATCACCGGCCCGGACCTGCCCGGCCGGTGAACGGATGTACGATTTTAAGCCCGCGCGGTTCGGGAGAAGCGCACTACCTCCATCAACTCGTCGGGGCCTTCGGGTTCTATGGCGTCCAGACCGAGCGCGATGTTCAGCCGGTTGCTCATGTTCCGGTACGAGACGGAGCCGATGATGTCGAGCACGTTCTCATCCGAAAAGCCCGCCTCGCGCAGCGCGTCCAGGTCCGCTTCGCTCATGGCGTAGTGGTCGAACGTGAGTTTTTCGGCGAAGGCGAGCATCGCCTTGTCGGCATCGTCGAGAGCCGGGGAATTGTCCCTGTCCGTCACCACGGTGGCCACGTCGGCCAGCGTTACGTCGTCGCCGCTTTCAGCACGGAAAGCCTGGCCATGGTTCATCGTTCAGCCATAGCACCCGCCGATGGTGGCGACGTAGTAGGAGATCAGCTCCTCGCGCCTCCGGCCCAGCGTCGAGTTGCCGCCGTGGACGGCCATGTTCATCGTCTGGCGTCCGTTCAGGACTTCGGGCCTTCGCGCCATCGTGAGCAGCAGCTTGGGCACCGCGCCCCGTTTCTCCCGGATGCCCTCGAGAATCCCGCGCGCGGGTTCCTGCGCGTCATTCAGCCTTAAGGGGGATATCCACATTCTCCGTTCTCCTCGATACCGGTGTTATTCGCTGGAACTCGCCGCGCGCTCTTCGGCGAACGCGGGCATCACCTCTTTCGCAAACCGCTCTATCGACTGAATCGCCTCGTCCTGCGCGATGCCGCGCAGCACGAAGATCATGATGTGGTTCACCTGGAACTCCTTCTGGAGCCGCTTGAGATCGGCGATCACCTTCTCGGGCGGACCGATGACGCCGCCGCCCTCGATGACCTGGCGGATGTCGACGTCGTAGCTCCAGTTGCGCTTGAGCGCCTCTTTCTCCTCCAGCGGCATCTCGATGGAATTCACCGCGCTGCGGTAGGAGAGATACCAGGATTCGGAGGGTTCGATCTGCCTCCAGGCGTGTTCGGGGTCGTCGCACACGTGGACGTGGTGCGCCATGAGGGAGGGATAATCGCTCGGGTCGCCGCCGCGGTTCCGCACCGTCTCCTGGAAGAGCGCCATTTTCTCGAGATACACGTCCGGCCCCTTGAAGGTGCCCGACGCCATGATGTTGTACCCCCTCTGGCCGGCGAAGACGTAGGTTTCGGGACTCGTGCCGGCCAGCCAGATAGGGGGGCGCGGCTTCTGGATGGGTTTTGGGAAAATCTCCGCGTCGACGCAACTGTAGTGCTTCCCGTGATAGGTGAGGCATTCGCCCTCCAGCAGGCGCGTCACCACCTCGAGTCCCTCCTGCATCTTCTCCCTGCTCTCGGACGGCGAGATGTTGAAGCCCTGGAACTCCTTGGGCTGGGAACCGCGTCCTACGCCCAACTCCAGGCGGCCGCCGCTCAGGACGTCGACCAGGGCGGCCTGCTCCGCCAGACGCACCGGGTTGTGGAACGGCATGATGCAGATGGCCGTGCCGATCCTGATTTTCCTGGTTCGCTGCGCGATGGCGAGCGCGACCATCAGGGCGTCGGGGCACATGCCCACGCGGGAGAAGTGGTGCTCCGCCAGGAACACGGCCTCGTAGCCGAGTCCGTCGGCCACCTCGCATTGTTCGATCAGCTGATCGAACTCGTGCTTGTAGCTTTCTCCCTCCTGACAGGCAGGAATATAGAAAAGCGAGAATTTCATCTTTCAGGTCTCCGTCCCGTACAAAAATCGTGCGCGCCGGGCGGCTTACGCGCCCATGGTGAACACCTTGTCCGCCCGGATGCGGTAGATCACGCGCACCTGCCCCGCCTGGCGGTTCGGGTAGCTGTCCACGCCCAGGTACTTGTTCGCCAGGGCGTCGATGTGCTCCTCCGCCCCGTTTTCGGTGACCTCCACCACCGTGCCCTGGATGCCCACCCACCTGTAGGCGTTTTCCGGGTCGACGATGGCGATGGACACCTGCGGGCGCGCCCGCATGTTCAGGTCCTTCAGGCGGCCCTTGGCCGAATTGACCTCGATGATGTCGCCGTTGGTCCCGAACCACACGGGAGAGACCTGCGGGGAGCCGTCCTTGTTCTGGGTGCCCAGATACAGGAGGGCCTTGGTGTCGAGAATGCCGGCATGAGAATCGGGTATCAGCGCCATGTTGGGTTCCTCATATGAAAAAGGCGGTCGATCCCGCCCGGGATGCGGTCATACGCACCTGGGCAGAACCTCTTCGGTGAACATTCTGAGAGATTCGTCGAAATCCTGGTTCGGGGGGTCAATCATGATGCTCTTGACCCCGTAGGACTCGATCTCCTGGATGCGGTCGACGCACTCCTCGGGCGTTCCCGTGATGGTGAAGCGATCCAGGATGTAATCGGTGATGAGGGGGACGTGCTTGGGATCCCGCCAGTTGCTCACGTCGAAGTTGTCCAGGAGGTGCTTGATTTCGGGCCTGTACGGCTCGGGCACCGAGTCGAGCGTCATGCGGAAGTTATGGTGTGCGCGGTTCGCCACCCGCGCCCGCACCTTCTCCCGCGCGCGTACGCTGTCGGTATCCACCGAGACGACCGCGCCGAATATGACGTCCATCTCGCCGAGGGAGGGATCGCGGTTCGCCATCCCTTCGTTCAGGTGCTTCATCACCCAGTCCACCGTCTCCTGGTAAACGCCCGAACCCACGATGACGCCTTCCGCGACTTCCGCCGACATGGCGAGCGTCCTGGGGCCTTCGGCGGAGGTGTAGATGGGGATATTCCGCTCACACCACATGTTCACGTTCACGCCCTCGGCGTATTCCACCGTCTCGCCGCGCGTGAACGCGCGTATGGCCGCGATGGACTCGCGCATCCTGGCGAGCCGGGCCATCTTCTTGCCCAGCGTGTAGACGGGCGTATCGCCCGAGCCGATGCCGAACAGCACGCGGCCGCCCGAGAGTTCATCGAGCGTGGCGATGGCGCTCGCCGCCACGCTGTCGTCGTGCAGGACCGGGTTCGTCACGCCGGGGCCGATTTTCACGTGCGAGGTGTTCTCGATCGCCAGGGCGAGCGCGATATTGTGATCCCGGCAGGTGAGGTGGCTCTCCGCTATCCACACCTGCTCGAAACCGTTGTCCTCGGCGTATTTCGAGCGCTCCGCCACGACCCGGATGTCATCCGGCACCAAATGAAGACTAAAGCTCATTCCCACGACAAAGCGCCTCCTGAATTTTTTGAGAAAAAGATGCCATCAAGCGTTATTTCCGTTCGAAGCGACGGGCGCGGCGGCGTTCACCAGCGGCATGACGTCGTTTGCGAAGCTCTCTATCGAGCGCATCACCGAGGCGTGGTCCGGCCCGCGCCAGGGCGCCAGGATGACGTGATTGACCCCGTACTCATCCCGCAGCCTGCAAATGTCTTCCGCCACGGCCCCCGGATCGGCGATGATGCCGCCGCCCCTGACGATCTCGGCGACGTCCAGCTCATAGCTCCAGTTGCGCTTCAGGTGCCTCGCCTCTTCCTCGGGCATTTCCACCTCGTTCATCTTCGCCCGGTAGCGCAGGTACTCGCCCTCGCCTTCCACCGTGAGCCGGAAGCATTCATCCGCATCCGCCGCATCGCATACGTGGATGTGGTGAACCAGGGGCCTTTCGATTCCGGCGGGGTCGCCGCCCGATTTTCTGATGGCGTCCTCGTAAAGCCCGAACTTCTGCTTGTAGACTTCCGGACCCGTAAAGCCGGCAGACGCCATCACCTTGAAGCCGTTCTCGCCCGCGTAGGTGTAGGTCTCGGGGCTCGTTCCCGCCAGCCAGATGGGGGGCCTGGGCTTTTGCAGGGGCTTGGGGAAGATTTCGACGTCCGCGCACTGGTGATGCCGGCCCTCAAACGTCACCTTCTCCCCTTCCAGAAGGCGGGAGAGGATGTGAAGCCCCTCTTTCAGGCGCTCGCGGCTTTCCGACGGCTTGGCGCCGAATCCCTGGAACTCCTTGGGCTGGGAGCCGCGGCCGATACCCAACTCGAGCCTGCCGCCGCTCAGGAGGTCGACCATGGCCGCCTGCTCGGCCAGGCGGATGGGATCGTGGAACGACATGATGGAAATGGCCGTGCCTACGTGTATTTTTTTCGTCTTTTGCGCGACTGCGGCGCAGATGAGGAGGGGGTCGGGAATCATCCCGACGCGGGAGAAGTGATGCTCGGCGTACCAGACGCAAGAGTAGCCCAACTCGTCCGCCAGCACGCTCTCCGTGATCATGTCCTCATGAACCTGGGTCTCGGTCATGTCTTCGGGACGATACAGGATGTAAAACAGCGAAAAATCCATTCAAAACCCTCGATTCCAGTGGCCGAGTCCGTCCTCCACCATCCCTCGGATGCCGAACAGGGGCATCCGACACATGATGATGAAATGAGCCGATAAGATTTTCCGTACTCAAGGTTGGCGGTTATAATGCCGACATAAACGCAGCAGCGTCAAGGTTGAGCGCCATGTTTGCAAATTTCTCGCAGATTCGCCGTTCACGTCTTCGAGAGACGCTTTCAGCCTCATCTCGCCTGGCGTAATAGTTCTATTTTTACGGGGTCATTTTGAGTTCTCTGGTCTACATTCTGGTATTTTGCGCCGCGTTCGTCGGCTCGGGCCTCAAGGCGGTGGGCGGGTTCGGCTTCGCCACCCTCACGACGCCCACCGTGGCCATTTTCTGGGACTTGCCGACGGCTATCGCCGTCATCTCCATCCCCACCCTGTGCACGAGCCTCATGAACGCCTGGCGAACGCGCGCGGCCGTCCACGAGGGCTTGCGGCCCTTCATCCCCTTTTTCTCGATGAGCCTGGTGGGCCTGGCCGCCGGCCTCACGATCCTCCTGAACACGGACCCGCGCCTGATGAAATTCATCCTGGGCGCCTTCATCATATGCCAGATCGTCTGGCAATGGCTTCAGCCCGAAAAACCAGCACCCGAGGACTCCCTCAAACGCTCCCTCGGCATGGGAGCGGTCGCAGGGCTGATGCTGGGCACGATCAACATTCCCTCCCACGTTATCGCCTCCTACCTCACGGGGATGAAAATCTCCAAGGAGCGCTATCTTTTCGTGCTGAGCGCGAGCCAGGTCGTGCTCAGAGTCGCGGCCATCGCCTCCATCGCGGCCGCGGGCTACATCGGCGCGACGGCTCTATGGCTCATCCTCATTCTGATGACGCCCGTGCTGCTCGGCTTTTTCGTGGGGACGAAGATATACAACATTTTTACGGATCAGGCGTTCTTCCGGATCGTTACGGTTATTCTGTTCCTGATGGGCGCCATCCTCCTCGTCATGAACTTCGAGGGAATCTCTGCTTTTTTCTGATTTAAGAGAAACGATCCGCGGAGCCTGACGGAATTGACGAAGGCGAATCATCTGCGTTATTTTTCGGATTCATCGAAAAAAACAAAACAGCGAAATCACGCTACGTCAAATATCTCATAAGGACCGAACAACATGCCGGTGAAAGTAAGCATCAAAGACCTGCACATGGAATACTACCTGAAGGACAGGAGGGTTCATGCCTTAAAGGACATCAACCTCGACATCCAGGACGGTGAGTTCGTCTGCGTCGTGGGGCTCTCCGGGTGCGGGAAGACCACGCTGCTGAACATTCTCGCCGGATTCCTGAACCATACGGCAGGCTCCATTCTGCTCGACGGCAACCCCATTTCGGCGGCGGGCCGCATGAACCGGGGCGTCGTGTTTCAGGAATACGCGCTTTTCCCGTGGCGCACCGCTCTCAGGAACGTCGAGTTCGGCCTCGAGATGAAAGGCCTGGGCAAGGAAGAGCGCATGAAAAAGGCGCAGGAATACCTGGAGCTCGTTCACCTCGAGAAGTTCACGCATCTCTATCCCCACAACCTCTCGGGCGGCATGAAGCAGCGCGTCGCCGTGGCGCGGGCGTACGCCTACGAGCCCCAGTTCATGCTGATGGACGAGCCCTTCGGAGCGCTCGACGCGCAGACGCGCGAGAACCTCCAGTCGCTGACGGTCGAGGTGTGGGAGAAAACGAAAAAGACCATCTTCTACGTCACGCACAACCTGAGCGAAGCGGTCTACCTCGCGGACAGGATTGTCGTTCTCGCGGGCCAGCCGGGAGTCGTCCATAAAGAGATCATCGTGGACGTGCCGCGCCCCCGGGACCCGTTCGACCCGAGGGTGATCGAACTCGAACACATGGCGACCGAAGCGGTACGCGGCAACTAGCGCGGCTCCCGCACGAGAGGTTGTCGAAAAACCCACCAATGCCGGAATAACGAACCAACGCGAGGACCGTAAGTTTCCGTTGGGGTCGTTCGCGAACGACCCCTGCAATCGGATTGACGAACAACCAGAACCGGTCGGGCACAGGGGCTCGCCCCTACGGAACCAACATGTTTCGAAATCACCCCCCAATGGAAAGTCTTTCCCGACCGACGATAGAAAAAATTCACTCCCGTTGAGGGGTCTGTTGAAAAAGTCCCCCTCCGAGGGAAAATTTGTTTGTGTGTAGGGGTCGCATACATGCGACCCGGCCTTTTTGCCTTCCAACGACGGGCCGCATATATGCGGCCCCTACACTCCCTTCGGCAGGCCGGAATCTTGTTGCCGTCGTTGCAGGGTTTTTCAACAACCCCGTTGAGGAGGAGTCAGTGAGCTAAGGGCGTAAGCCCGCAAGCGAACTGGTGGGGGGAGATTTTTTCTGTGGTATGTCCCCCCACCGATTCAGCCTTCGCACAAATCGCTCGGCTTCATCGTCTGGCTTTCCCCTCGGGAAGCCAGACCCTCAAAGGGGGGAGTGATGCTAAACCTCTCTCATCCGCAGCAAACCCGGCCAGGGAGGAGTTTTTCAAAAGGCCCGCGAGAATCACCGGCAAACAAAAAGGCCGGCCCCCCAGGGGGAGCCGGCCTTGTCTGTTGGCTTGTCGGTTTGATCCGTTACTGGCGCTGGCCGCCGACCTCTTCCATCATGCCCCACTTGACGACGGTCACCTTTTCGAACTTCTCGAAGATGAACTTCTCCATCACGAAGCCGACCAGGGCGATGGCCGCGATCCCCACCAGCATGAAGGCGGTGTCGAGGTCCTCGCGGCTGTCGAAGATGGCGTAGCCCAAGCCCCAGTCGCTCGCGGCCACCATCTCGCCTGCGATGCCGGCGCGCCAGGCGCGCGCCAGGCCGATGCGGATGCCCGAGAGGATGAACGGCAGCGAACCGGGGAAGATGACCTTCCAGAACAGGGTCATCCCCTCGGCGTTCATCGACTGCGCCGCCCGTATCCAGATGGGATTGATGGTCTTCACCCCCGTCCACGTCGAGGAGATGGCCGGAAGCGCCGCGGCGAACGCGGTGATGAAAATCATGGTCGTGTTGCCGAGGCCGAACCACAGGACGAGAATCGGGCTCCAGGCCAGGGCCGGAATGGGCAGGAGCATGCTCAGGATGGGGATCATGAACTTCTCGAACCAGCCGATGCGGCCCATCGCGATGCCGATGGCTATCCCCACGAAGCCGGCGATGATCATGCCCACCATGATCCGCCAGGCGGTGTGGTAGGAGTGCACGCACAAGACGCACAGGGTCTCGCCGGACCTCAGGAAAGTGACCTCGTAGAAACGGTGGACGATGGGAAATACACGGGGGAACAGCGCGGGCTCGCTCACGTACCAGGCGATGCACTCCCATATCACGAGCACCGCAATAAAACTCGGGACGTTGTCCTTGATCCACATCCAGAATCTTTCCTGCTTGGTGTACTCGTCAGGCAGTTTTACCTCGTCCCTTCTGACTTCATCTGTCGCCGTGGCCATCAAACAGCCTCCCAAATCATACGAATGTCAAAACTTATCCCATAGAATGCGTTCATGGCCGAAACCATGGAATTATCCCGTCTGTTCTGTATGGTTCATTGCGGCTTAAGTCCGATTTGCGGCCATTCTTGCAAAAATAGAATTCCAAGTCAAAATCTTACGCCAAGATTTGCGCGTTTTCGGGGTTTCGGAATCAGGCGCGCGAAAACCGCCTCATCTGCCGTTTCTTGCACTTCTCCCCTCGGGGACTGTTGAAAAAGCTCTTGCGGGCCGGGCTAAATCACTCTCCCCTTGAGGGGCTTGTTGAAAAAGTCCCTGAGAGGGTAATGGCAACCCCCTTGAAAGGGAAACCCCATAAAACCAACCCCCCCTACCCCCCCTTGTCAGGGGGGCAAGAAGAACCAAAACCCCTTGTCGGCGGCAAGAAGAACCAAAACCCCGCTCCACCGGTGGAGGGGTTGCCTTTTTTACCCCCCTGACAAGGGGGGGTAGGGGGGGTTGCCTTTATCCCCTGAGGAGAGAGGCTTTTTCAACAGCCGCCTGACTCGGGGCCTTGCTCGGCGATCTCGCGGAACCGCGCGGCCACGCTGCCGTCCGCCCCTTCGCCGATGTACGCGCCATAAGACGAATCGTCCTCGGCGACGCCCTCGATCTGCCAGGTCGTATCCTTCGCCACGATGAAGATGACGTCCTCATCATCGGTGGCCACCATGCTATGGAGCGAATTGGCCGGTATGTGGATGATTCCCCCCTTGACGACCGTTTTCCGCTCGCCGTCGATCATCGCCTGCAGGCTGCCCTGCTGAACGAAGATGAACTGCTCGTTGGGGTGGCGGTGCGGCCTGCTGCCCGTGCCCGCCGGCTTGTTGATGACGCCGAATATGACGCGATCGCCGTCGACCCACACGCCCTCGGAGGTGCTGTAGCTCGCCCCCGCCAGTTTCTGCTCCATCGTCTCGGGATCGTAAAATGGCATTGTCTTGCGTTTCCTCCAGTCGGTTGTTCAAAGACCCATGGATAGATTTCGCGCCTGAGCGCGGCGGATTATATTTCCCGGTATTCGGTGGCGACGGCGAACCCCTTGTTGCCCACTTCGAAGGGCCCGCTGCACCTGCTGAAGAAAAGCACGCCGTCGGCGGGGCTTCGCAGCTCCTCCACCACCTCCAGGCTGAAAGGATCCAGCATCTCACCCAGAAGCTCCCCTTCGCTCACCCTGGCGCCCAGGTCTGCGAAGTGCGTTTTCCGCGAGACGAGGTATCCGCCGCTCGACGGGTTGGCCTCGGTGCGGTTGGCGAAACCGAAATAGGTGATCTTCAGTCTCTTCTCCTCCCCCGGGAGCATCCCGAGGTGAACGAGCAGGTTCAAGAACCCCTCCTCCAGGTTCTCCCGGTACAGGTTCTCCTCGCATTCGGGCAGGTAGGCGCCGCCAATCTCCACGCTGATGGCCGGTATCTTCTGCGTGAGCGCATGGCCCGAAGCGCTCGACGTGCTGAAGGGTACGCCGTGCACCAGCGCGGCGCCCCCGCTCGCGAAAGCAATCGCCATCTCGCGCGATTTCTCACCGACCGCGCCTTCGGCGTCCGGGTCCATGTCGACGCGCCTCTGGATCCTCCCGGCCACCCCGCCGGAGTGAAACTCCACGAGATAATCCGCGCGCTCGATCAGGGTTTCACGGATTTTGTGCGCGTAGCGCTGCGTGAGCGTCCCCCTGGCGGAGCCCGGAAAAGCGCCCCAGAGGTTCGTCTGCTCGTGCTGGTCGGGCGATTGACGCGAAAAATTCGCAAAGGCGAACGGGTTCGCCACCGGAACGAGAAGAAGAGCGCCGCTCAGTTGCTTCCGGTCAATTTGCGCGATCACGTTCTGGAACGCGCGAATCGGCTGCGGCTCATCCCCGTGGACGCACGCCAGAACGGAGAGGGTGAGGCCGGGTTTCTCCCCTCTCACGCAATGGAGGGGCAGGCCCGTCTCGGCGCCGGTGAGCATCCGCGCCACCGGGATTTTCACGTACTCATACGCGCCTGCGGCTATCTCCACACCGGCGATTTCCCAGGAATCCGCACTCGTTTCGCTCACGTTCAATGCCCCCTGATCTCCGAAACCTCGACCACGCGCCCGCTCTTCGCACTCTCGACGATCGACTCCAGGACGGCCACCACTTCCCGCGCCGCTTTTCCGTCCGTCTCCGGCGTGGCCTCACCGCGGATGCACCTGCCGAATTCCTGTATTTCCTCGGCGAGCGCATCGCCGCCGTCCACGGAAAGCTCGCTCCGTTCGTTCTCGCCTTTTTTCTGGAGATACAGCCGCTCACCCTCGTCCTCGCTCCACGCGGAGGCTTCGGTGCCGTGGGCCGACGTCGTGCACTGCTTGGAGGTGACGTAGCAGGTGGTGATGTAGCCGAGCGGGCCGCTCTCGTATTCGAGGATGATGTTCGTCACGTCGTCCAGATTGCCCGCGGCGTAGAGTTGCTTGCTGAACGCGCTCACCCGCTTTGCCGGGCCGGCCAGGTACTGGAGGTTGTCCACCATGTGGACGCCCAGCCCCGTCATGCCCCCCGCCGGGCATTCCGCCGGGTCGTTCCGCCAACCGCTTCTCGGGTTTTGGCCGTTGGGATTCGAGAGGTTCGCCTCCAGGGCGTGAACCATCCCGAGCGCGCCCTCGTCTATCATCGCGCGTATCCGGCGGTTCGCGCCCTGCCGCCTCCTGTGGTGTCCCACCAGCATCGTGACGCCCGCGCTCTCGGTGGCTTCGATGCACTTGTCCGCATCCGCCACCGTCAGGGTGAGCGGCTTTTCGACGAAGACGTGCTTGCCCGCCGATGCGGCCTGCGTGATCAGGTCCGTATGCGTGGAATGGGGCGTGGCGATGAGGATGCCCTCCACCTCGCTGTCCTTCAGCACTTCATCGTAAGACGCCGCCGGGCGGCACCCGAATTTCTCCGCGAACTCCTCGCGCGAGGACTCCGTTCTCGTGAAGCACCGGGTGATTTCCACGTTCCCCGCCCTTTTCGCGGCGTTCCCCAGCATGGTTCCCCAGTTGGCCAGGCCGATGGACGCCAGCCGTACTTTCTCATCCGTCATAACAACCTCCAGTAAATTTGATACACGCCGTCAAGAATCCACTTTCGCGCCCCCCGCCGGGGGACGCCTCATTATTTTTATCGATCATAAATTGTCAGACGCGACGGGAAAGGGTAACATTCGCGCCTTGGGTTCAACAAACCTGACAACAAGAATTTTTTGATTCCCGGCGACCCCTTGCCGTGATTCACCGAAAACCAATGCGGGGATAATTTCGTCAGAAAAGGAGTTTACCGTATGCCGTTCCATCGCTTCGAAGAAATAGAGAAAAAAGCCGTCACGCCCCATCTCTCCTCCGGCCAGGGAGCCATCATCGAGGGGGAATTCATGTATTTCTGCCAGGTCAGCAAGGTGGCCGGCACGGGCTCCCAAATCCACTACCACCCCAACGAACTCATGATTTTCCCCATCAGCGGTAAAATCAACGCCCTCGTCGGGAAGGACAGAAGGGTCGTCGCGCCGGGCACCTTCGTTCACGTGCCCCCTTACGCCCAGCATCAAATGGGCGCCACCGAAGACGGCGACATGGACTACCTCTACGTGAAGGACCGTTCCTGGACGGTCGTGGGGCTCGACAGGGACCAGGTGGTGCCGGACAAGGCGCTCACCGTCGAGGAAATCAACCAGCGGTACGAGGATGGCACTGCGGAAGAATACGAAAGAGACGCCGAGAGATCGGAAATCATCGTCGAGGGCCTGAACAACTCCTATTACCCGATACTCCCCTCCTTCGACGCGCCCGCATCCTCGGGACGCCACACCGTGTGGATCGAGGGCGAGCGCCTCGCGTTCGGCTACGGCGAAATACCCGAAGGATTCGAGGATTCGACGGCCGAGAACGCGCACGAGCAGTTCGTCTACGTCATCAAGGGAGTCATCGACGCCCAGGTGGACGACGAGCGGCAGCAGGCGGGCCCCGGCTCCATCATCCACATCCCCAAGGGCTCGAAGCGGAGCCTCTCCACGCAAAGCGGCCAGCACGCGCGCTACGCGTCGGTGCGCGCCATGCCGAAGCTCGAGGAGATACTGAGAGAAAAGGCGGCGGCCGCGGCGGCCGGAAACTAGAACGGGGCGTATCGCGCATGGCGAAACACCTGGTGTGCAAAATATCGGAACTGCCTCCCGGTGCGCGCAAGATCGTCGAGGTCGAGGGCCGCTCCATCGGCGTGTTCAACATCAGGAACTCCCTGTACGCGGTGAGGAACTCCTGCCCGCACCAGGGCGCGCCGCTTTGCCTGGGCAAGGTCAAGGGGACCATGAAGTCCTCCAGGCCCCATACCTACGAATACGTGATGGACGAGCAGGTTCTCGTGTGTCCCTGGCACTGCTGGGAGTTCGACATCACGAACGGGCGCTCCGTATTCAACCCCCACAGGATGCGCGTCAAAACCTATGAGGTGACGCTCGAGGCGGAAGAAGACCCCTCCATCGAGACGTATGAGGTCACGCTCGAAAAAGACCTGGTGATGCTGCACGTGTGATTCCCCGCCACAGGAGCCGAGAGCGCGAATGAGAAAAATCGAGAAAATAGAACTCTTCCCCGTCGCCATCCCGCTCAACCATCCCTACAAGAGCGCCACACGCACCGCGACGCACTCAGAAGACATCGTCGTAAAAATCACCTGCGAGGGCGTTTCGGGCTGGGGCGGGGCGCCGCTGCGCTCGTTCCCGACCGGGGAGACCTTGAAGAGCGCGTACCAGATACTCGATGAATACCTGGTTCCCGCCGTCGCCGACTGCAGCCCCTTCGACAGGGAACGCATCGTCCACAGGATGGAGAAGGCCATCCCCTTCCACCATTCCCCCAAGGCGGCTATCGACTGCGCCGTGCACGATCTCATCGGGCGCATGCTGGGCTGTCCGGTCTACGACCTGCTGGGCGGAAAAATCAGGGACGAGATGCCCGCCTTCGACATCCTGCCGCTCGAATCACCCGAAAGGACCGCCGAACTCGCGGCGCAGTCCATGGCGCTGGGCATCACCTCGTTCAAGGTGAAGATGAACCGCGACACGAAGACGAGCATCGCCCGCGTCGCGGCGGCCAGGGAGGCGGCCGGGGATGAGGCGCACATCGTCGTCGACGCGAACATGAGCTGGACGCCCAAGCTCGCCGTGCAGATGTGCGCGCGCATCGAGGAGTACGGCATCACGATGCTGGAGCAGCCCGTGCCCGGCAACGACCTGGACGGCCTGGAATTCGTCAACAAGAACACGCGCATCCCCATCTGCGCGGACGAGTCGTTCCGTCCCGACTATCTGGCCGAAATCGCCCGCAGGCGCGCCGCCGACATCGTGAACCTGAAGGTGAACCGCGAGGGCGGGCTGCTTCATGCGAAAAAGGCCGCCGCCCTCATCGAGATTCACGGCATCGAGGGCATCTGCGGCAGCGTGATCCACAGCGCGCTGAACGACGCCGCCTGCGCGCACCTTTTCGCCTCGACCCCTTCCATCGTCTACAACGAATCGGGCAAGGCCCCCGCGTGGCACGATGAGGACATCGTCACCGGCTTCGAGGCGGAAGGCGGGGTCGTCAAGGTGCCCGAGGGTCCGGGCCTGGGCGTGGAAGTGAACGAGGAGGCGGTGCGAAAATTCCGCCTCGATCTTTGATACGGGCGGGCATTCCGAGCCATTCAGCTATATCGCAGCCCACACCTGAAGGGGCTGTTGAAAACCCTTTCTAGCTCGGTTTTCACCACCGACGTCATTCCGGCGTCATTGTCGCTCCTGTTGTAGGGGTCGCATACATGCGACCCGGCCTTTTTCTCCGCCCGTCATGGGCCGCATGTATGCGGCCCCTACAGGTAAAAAACCGATTGATGCGGGTGGACTTCCTCTTCCCCGTCGCCCGGCAAACCATCTTGTATCGGGGGTAGAAGCTGCAGGGACAGGTCGCGACCTGTCCGAGACGGTGCGGCTTTGTCCGTCATTCCGGTGTCGGAGCCGACCAATGCGGGAGGGTTCGACGGAATCCATTTTCGCCTTTGCCTTTTCGCCTCCTCGCCCTGAAAACCACCCCCCCTACCCCCCTTGTCAGGGGGGTAAAAAAAGAACGCTCCCTTGTCAGGGGTATGAAAAGACGACGCCCGCCGCCGGTAGAGGGGTTTTTGTTTTTTCTTGCCCCCCTGCCAAGGGGGGGTAGGGGGGGTTGCCTTTATCCTCCGACAAGGGGGGTAGGGGGGGTTGCTCCTTTGGACAAAGGCTTTTTCAACGGCCCCCTATTAGCTGCGTTTCTCCCGCATGGCCAAGTGGCGGGCCTTCACCGCCGCCCCGCTCAGAGCTTGTGCCCGTAGAGCTCCTCGGCGCTCTCGTGGTAGATGCGGCGTCTCAAGTCGTCGGAGACTTCCTGGAAAACCTGCCGGGGATTGTCGAAATCCCAGTGTGGATAATCGGACGCGAACAGCAGCGTCTTCTCCGCTTTCGCCATCCTGAGAATCTGGCGGTGGTCCTCGTTCGTGGGCGGCTCCGCGATGGGCTGCGTGGTCAGCCGGATGTGGTCGACGATGTATTCGCTCGGCGGACGTTCGAGCCAGGGCACCTCCGCTCGCAGCGAGCGCCATTCCTGGTCGAAGCGCCACATGATGCTCGGCAGCCAGGCGTAGCCCATCTCCTGAAAGACGACCTTGAGCTTCGGGAAGCGCACGAACACGCCCTCGCACACCAGGCTGATCACCTGGGATTGCGCAATCGTCACCGCGCCCGTGTGCACCTCGATGTAGTAGGCGGGGATTCCGGTGGGGTTCATGGGCGTGTTCACCCCCGCCCCCTCTCCCGCGCCGTGCATCCCGATGGGAAGACCCATGGCTTCCGCGGCCTCGTAGATGGGGTAGTAGTGGCGGTTCCCCAGCAAAACGTCCATCTGGGGAATCTGCACCTGCACCACGGCGGGATGCGCGCCGATTCTCTCGATTTCCTTGGCGGCGAGCCCCGGGTCGCGCGGGCCGACGTGCATCGCGAGCTTGAGCCTGGGCTCCGGTTCGCACCACTCGTGGAGCAGCCAGTCGTTGTTCGCCGCGATGAAGGCCGCCGCCATGTCGGCGTCCGGCAGCCCGCCGATGCCGAACAGGTCGCCCGCGATGAGGATGCCGGCGTCGACGCCGTACTTGTCCAGATGGTGGGAGCGCAGCATGTCGAGGTTCGAACCCGGCCTCCCGCCGTCCGGCGGCAGGGCGTCGGGGCGTTCCGCGCCGTGGGGGTGGTAGTACCAGCGCTTGGGTATCGAGAAGACGTTCCGCGCGGTGGTCGGGTCCTTGGCGGAACTGAGCGGCGCCACGCCCATGCGCTTGCGCCACGATTCGGACAGATACGGGTGAAGCTGGTACATGCCGTTCATGCGCGGATGGATGTCCGCGTCGATGATCTTGAGCTTCACCGCATCCGCCGCCTCCGGCGCCGCCGTTTCAACTCCGGTCTCGTTCATTTCAGGCCCCTCTATGTCAAGAACTCAAATATGTATGCCGTTCTAGAATTCGGGAAACTCCGCCCGCCAGCCCATCTCGTCCTCGAACCACCTCGCCATCGCGAGCAGTTTCTCCTCGCCGCAGCGCATCGCGCCGAACTGGATCCCCAGGGGGAGGTCCATCTCCCCCCGTCCCAGCGGCAGGGTGATCGCGGGCTGCCCCGAAAAGGTGAGCGGCTGCAAGAAGGCCGGCCCCCCGGTGGACTCCGCCCACGGCGGCGGCCCCGCGTCGAAACTCGGCAGCACGAACAGATCGTAGCGCTCCATCAGAGCGTCCATTTTCCGGATGAAACTCGCGCGCACGCGCAGCGCCTTCACGTAATGGACGGCGGGCGCCATATAGCCGATCGTCATGCTCCTGCGCACGTATGGCGGCAACTCGTCCTTGTGCGCATCGTAAATATCCTGGTGGCAGGCGGCGGAATCCACGCAGCGGGCGATGAAATGCGCCGCGTTTATCTCATCCATGCTCAGGGGCAGTTCCACCTCCTCGACTTCGATGCCCCTTGATTTTACCCGGGCTACGGCCCGCTCGGTCCATTCGACGACTTCCTCGCTCGCCAGCGCGAGCAAATGCTTCAAATACGCGATTTTTACCGGCTTTCGCGGCGTCTGGTTCGCGGCGGGCGGCGGGGACTGCACGGCGCTGTGGTCCGCGCCATCGGGGCCTGCCGCCACTTCGAGGATTCTGGCGATGTCCTCGACCGTGCGCGCGATGATTCCCAGATGATCGAAATTCCACGAAACTTCGATGACGCCCGTCCTGGGAATGCGTCCATAGGTGGGCTTCAGGCCCGGCACGCCGCAGTACGCGGCGGGGCGAAGCGTGGAGCCCGTCGTCTGGCTGCCAAACGCGGCGGGCGCCATGCCCGCACCCACGGCGGCGGCGGAACCGCTGCTCGACCCGCCCGGGCTGCGCTCGACGTTCCAGGGGTTGCGGGCGATGGAGGGATCACCCTGCGCGAAAGGCGTCGTCACCGCCTTGCCGAGGGCGATCGCGCCCGCACGCCGCAGGCGCGCCACACACTCGGCGTCCTCTGAAGCCGTGCGTCCCTTGAAAATCTCCGTTCCAGCTTCGAGTTTGAGGCCCCGGACGCCGAAGATATCCTTGGCCGCAAAGGGCGCCCCGGCCAGAGGCCCCAGTTCCTCCCCGGCGTTTCGGGCGTCGTCCACCGCCTTCGCCGCCTCGAGCGCGCCCTCTCCATCCACCTGCACCCAGGCCTTCACCTGCTCCTCACAAGCGTCGATGCGGGATAAAAGAGAGCGCACCCATTCCGCCGCCGAGAGAGCGCCCTCCTCCATCCTGCGCAAGCCGTCGCTCAGGGAGAGCCGCCAGTGTTCACTCATTCCGCGTTCTCATCGGCCTTAAAGTTTTCGAGCGGTGGGAGGAACGGCTCATCGGTGGCCTCAACGGGTGTGCCTGAGAGAATCCGGAGCATCCGCGCGCAATCATCCGCCGTCTTGAGGCCGAGTTCATCCCGGGGAACGCCGAAGACGGTTTCGGCCATCTCTGCGATTCGCGCCGCTGTTTTCTCGTGATTCGCTTGTGGTTCCGCCATCCTTCCCCTTTCTTCGCGCAAATGTCAGCCTATTCGGCCTTACGTATTGGGCATCTCGAATGAAAAGCATCATACTATAAAGGAGCCGTCGTGATTAAGGGCGATGAGAGGGATAGCGCATGAAAATCTGGGTGGATGCCGACGCATGCCCGCAAGATATCAAGGAGATTCTCTATAAAACCGCCGATCGACTTGATATTCCGACGGTTCTGGTCGCCAACATGAAGCTGAGAACGCCGGACATCCCTTCCGTTTCCACGATTCAGGTGCCCGGCGGAGCGGACGTGGCCGATGAGTACATCGTCGAGAACCTGGATCCAGGCGATTTCGTCATCACCGCGGATGTTCCCTTCGCGGCGAAAGCGGTCGAAAAGGGCGCGCTGGGCATCGACCCGCGCGGTGAGGTCTATACCGAGGAAAACGTGGGCGAGCGGCTTTCTTTGAGAAACTTCATGATGGACATGCGCTCGGGCGGCCTCGTCCAGGGCGGCCCGCCGCCCATGGCCACCGCGGACCGCCACAAGTTCGCAGCGGCCTTAGACCGTGAGTTGACGAAAAAACGAAACGCCTAGGCGTTCACGTCCACGACCACGCGGCCCTTCACCTGCCCTTTCAGGATATCGCCGCTCAGTCCGGCCAGGTCGGATAGCGACGCCTGGGAGCTCATGGATTCGAGCTTGTCCATGGGCATCTGCTGCGCAAGCCGCGTCCACGCCTTTTGACGAGGCTCGAAGGGGCACATGACGGAATCGATTCCCAGCAGGTTCACGCCCCGCAGGAGAAAGGGAATCACCGTCGTCTCGAGGGCGCTCCCGCCTGCCAGGCCCACCGCCGCCACGGAACTTCGGTGTTTCATCTGCGTCAGCAGGCGTCCGAGCGTCGTACCGCCCACCGAATCGACACAACCCGCCCAGCGTTCGCTCTCGAGCGGGCGTTTCGTGGGTTCGGCGAGTTCACTCCGCGCGATGATGGTCGAGGCGCCGAGTGATTCGAGATAAGCGTGGGTCTCCTCTCTGCCCGTCGACGCGGTGACGGAGTAGCCCAGGTTCGCGAGAACGGCCACGGCGACGGAACCCACCCCGCCTGCGGCGCCCGTGACGAGCACCTCCCCGTCTTCGACGTCCATGCCGTGGTCTTCCAGCGCCTGGACGGAGAGCATGGCCGTGAAGCCGGCCGTGCCGAGCGCCATCGCCTGCTTCGTGGACATATTTTCCGGCAGGCGGACCAGCCAATCCCCCTTCACGCGCGCCTTTTGGGAATATCCCCCCCAGTGCGCCTCACCGACCCGCCAGCCGGTGAGAATCACCTTGTCGCCGGGGCTGTAACCTGCGTGCGCGCTCTCCTCCACCGTGCCCGCGAAATCAATTCCCGGTACGTGGGGATAATTGCGCACCAGCCGTCCGATACCCTTGAGTATCATCCCGTCCTTGTAGTTGAGCGTCGAATAGTCGATCGCGACCGTCACGTCGCCGTCCGGCAGGCTCGCCTCGTCGAGTTCCTGAACCGATGAGCTGACCTTCCCGTCATCTTCTTCCAAAACCAGAGCACGGAACATAAGGCATCATCTCCATAGGTTAGTTTTTTGGGGAATCACTCCCTTGACTAAGCATAACATTTGATATACGACCCCCCACAAAAATCACAAAAGAGTTCGTCAATGAATGAAAGGGCGGAAGGTGAATGAATTCCTTGCCAGATCCCTCGGTGCACTCAACGCAATTTTGTCGGTCATCGTCATTTCCATTTCCGGTATAGTTGGCTTCTATATCGGTGAAAACCAAATTTTGGATTACGGCGGCTTCATTGGCGTCGCCATCGGCCTCGTGGTCGGCTGGATCGTTGCCGTAATCGTGTTCGGCACACTCGCCGTGTTGCTCAACATCAGAGAATTGCTCGTCAACGTCCGTGACTCGATTGAAAAACAGCAAATCGAAAGAAGGATTCGGGGAAGGTCCGAACCTAGACTTTGACAAGACCAATCCTCCGGCCTAGTTTGAACAGGACCTGACGTTTTTCGGGAACCCCCAATAACCGAACGTAACGAAGGGTCACCCCTATGACGATCTTTGATTTGTTCCGTTTTTCTCGATTGCCTCTTTGAGCAGGCCGAGCGTCGCCTCCGCGAACGCCCACATATTCGCCTCCCTGTCCGCGCTGCCCGTCTCCAGCGTCATCACCTTCTCCACCGGGCCGGAAACGGCCATGCACGAATGCCCCGGCGCGTCCCCGTACCTGTTGCCGGCAGGGCCGGCCGCCCCGGTTTCGGAAACGCCCCATGTCGCCCCCAGCCGGTCTTTTATCGCCGCGGCCAGCTTCGCCGCGTAGGGCTCCGTGCTCGGCCGCATGCCCTCGAAGGCGTCCTCGGGAAGCCCCAGCAGGATGCTCCTCGAATCATAGGTGTAGAGCACGCCGCCGCCCATGTAATAGGCCGAAGCCCCCGGAACGGCGAGCAGAGCGGCCGACACCAGGCCGCCTGCGGAGGTTTCCGAAACGGCGACCGTTTGTCCCCTATCCTTCAGCAACTGCCCGATTTCACCGGCCATTCTCGTGAGCACGTCCATGAGCGTCTCCAGATGAGAAAAATTTGAACCCAGAAGGTGGAACAATGGCATATTCCGGCCCTAAAATCACCCTGCAACCTGTTTCGGGCGCTTGAAACGCCGGAGCGGAGGGACTTGGCTCCCACTCGTGATATACTCCCCAAAATCACTGGTTCGACCCGGAATCGTGGAGGAAATCATCTGATGCCCGACGGGCGAGGTGGAATCGAAAAACGTCACCACAGCTCCCACTGGGGGGCCTTCCGGGCGCACGTGCGCGATGGCCGCATGGTGGGCTTCGAGCCTTTCGCCAAGGACCCGGCGCCCTCCCCCATCCTGGAGTCCATCCAGGACGCCATCTACGACGAAACCCGCATCTCCCAACCGATGATCCGCGCGGGCTGGCTCGAAGGCGGCCCCGGGAAAAACTCCGAAGGACGCGGCGGCGAGCCTTTCGTGCCCGTCTCCTGGGAGACGGCCCTCGGCCTGGTCGCCGGCGAGATAGAGCGCATCAAGACCCAACACGGCAACGAATCCATTTTCGCCGGTTCATACGGCTGGGCGAGCGCGGGACGCTTCCACCATGCCAATACGCTGCTCAAGAGATTCTTGAACTGCTACGGCGGCTTCACGGATCAGGTGACCACCTACAGCATCGCCGCCGGTTACGTCATCCTCCCCCACGTTCTGGGGGACAACGTCGCCTGCTCCGGACATATCACGACGTGGGACAGCATCGCGCAAGACGCAGGGCTGTTCGTCATGTTCGGCGGCGTTCCCGTCAAGAACGCGCAGGTGGCGGCGGGAGGCGCGGGAGAACACTCCCTGGAGATTTGGCTGGAAAGGGCAAAAGCGAACGGAGTGGAATTCGTGAACGTCAGCCCCCTGGAAGACGATGCGCCCGGTTTTCTGGACGCGCAGTGGCTTGCCGTTCGGCCCAACACGGACGTGGCGCTCATGCTCGGTCTCGCGCATACGCTTTGGGAGGAGAATCTGCACGACAAGGACTTCCTCGCGCGCTACTGCGTGGGTTTCGAAAAATTCGAAGCCTATCTGGCGGGCGATACGGACGGGCGGCCCAGGAACGCGGACTGGGCGGCTCCCATCACGGGAATCGGGGCGGACGTCATCCGGAACCTCGCGCGGCGCATGGCGGGCGCGCGAACCATGCTCAACACGAACTGGTCGCTCCAGCGCGGGGACCACGGCGAGCAGCCGTTCTGGATGACCATCACGCTCGCAGCCATGCTCGGGCAGATCGGCCTGCCCGGCGGGGGGTTCGGCTTCGGCTACGGGAGCATGGGCGGGCGCGGCGAACCGCGCGAGAACATCCCCTCCGTCAGAATGAGTTTCGGGAAAAACCCGACCGGCAGCTTCATCCCCGTCGCCCGCATCGCGGACATGATGCTCCACCCGGGCGAGGAATACGACTTCAACGGCGAACGCCGCACCTACCCGGACATCCGCATGGTGTACTGGTGCGGCGGCAACCCCTTCCACCACCACCAGGATTTGAACCGGCTGGTGAAGGCGTGGCGGCGGCCCGAAACCATTGTCGTCCACGACCCCTGGTGGACGTCCACGGCGCGCCATGCGGACATCGTGCTGCCCGCCACCACGACGCTCGAACGCAACGACATCGGCTCGAGTTCGAGGGATCGCTTCATCCTCGCCATGCACAAGGTGATCGAGCCGGTGGGCGACGCCCGGCACGATTTCGACATCTTCTCGGAACTGGCCGAACGCTTAGGCTTCAGGAGCGCCTTCACCGAAGACCGCGACGAGACGGAATGGCTCCGGCACATCTACGAGGAGGCGCGCCAAAAGGCCGCCTCTCAGGGCGTGGTTCTCGACACCTTCGAGCATTTCTGGGAGACCGGACACACCGAAGTCGCCCCGCCCGAGACGCCCCACGTCTATCTGGCCGATTTCCGGAAAGACCCTGAGAAAAATCCGCTCAAAACGCCTTCAGGGAAAATCGAGATATATTCCGAGCGCATCGAGAGTTTCGGGTACGCAGACTGCCCGCCCCACCCCGCCTGGCTCGAACCCCTCGAATGGCTGGGGAGCGGACTGGCGGAGAAATTCCCGCTGCACCTGATCTCGAACCAGCCGCGCACGAGGCTTCACGGCCAGATGGACAGCGGCTCCACCAGCACCAAGAGCAAGATTCAAGGCAGGGAACCGGTGTGGATTCACCCCGAAGACGCCGCAGCCAGAGGAATCGCAGGTGGAGACGTCGTGCGAATCTTCAACGAGCGAGGCGCGATTCTCGCGGGCGCCGTGCTCTCCCAAGGGCTGCTGCCGGGCGTCATCCAGCTCTCCACGGGCGCCTGGTACGACCCGCAGGAGCCGGGAAAAATCGGCGCGCTCGACAAGCACGGAAACCCGAACGTCCTGACGCCCGACAAGGGAACCTCCAGCCTGGGCCAGGGCCCGAGCGCGCACAGCGCGCTGGTGGAGATGGAGCGCTACGAGGAAGAGCTTCCCGAGATCACGGCGTTTCAACCCCCATCCTTCATAGAGGCGTAAATGTCCAGGAAATTCTTTTCAGACCATGCGAAGTGGCCCCGGTGCGTTTCGGGCGGGCCGTTCCTGTTCTTCAGCGGGCAGATGGGGATGCACCCGAAAACGGGGAACATCTGCACCAGGTACGCCGAAATCGGGGACAAAGGACCCGCGCGGACGAAGAACTACCCCTGGGTCGACAAGATCGAAGCACCCATCGGCGCGCAGGCCATCGCCACCTATGAGGGCGTGGGGGAAACGCTCGATGCGAAAGGCGGGGGACTGGAGAATCTGCTCAGGTTCCATCTCTATCAGCTCGACAAGCGCTTTTTCCCGGTGTTCGACAGCATCAGGCGTCACTACGAGCCGAAAGCCCCGACGCCGAGCACCGCCGTGGGCATGGGCGCGTTCGACCCGGAGAGAACCGTGCGCTTCAACATCGACGCCATCGCGCTTCATCCCGGGGCGGCGAAAACTCTGGGGCGAAGGAAGAAGCATGAAGGCTCGAAGGCGCATTCGGCCGCCGCTCATTTCTCTCACGTCGTGGGCGCGGGTCCGTATCTTTTCGTCGCCGGGCAGATTCCGACCGATACCTCGAAACCCGGCTCCCCCCTCATCCGCAACTACCCCGACATCCCGAAAAGGGGGAGATTCCTCTCCGTCGGCCAGAGCCACGAGGACAGCAGGAACGGCCCCATCGCCGCGCAGACGTGGTTCGTCTACGACCTCATCCGGAAACATCTCGAGGGCTCCGGTTCGTCTTTGGAAAACATCCTGAACCTCACCGTCTATCTCGGGGACATGCGCGATTTCCCGACCTTCCACCGGGTCCACGAGCGGTTTTTCCCAAACGACCCGCCCGCCCTCACGGTGATGCAGGTGGCGGAAGTCGGCCACAAGGGAGAGAAAATCGAAATCGAACCGACGGCGCTGATGGATAAAAGCAAGATCAAGCGCGAGGTAATTCCCGGCAAAGACGGCTCCGGCGCCCAGATGAGCCTGGGCGTCGCCGCGGGCGGCGTGCTCTTCCTCTCGAACCTGGTCGGCCTGACCGGGGACGGCGAGCCGATCAGCAAAAGAAGCGAGCTCAAGGGAGCGCTTCGCAGGAAACTGCCGAAAGCGTCTTCGCCGGCTACACGAAACGCCGTCCTGCAGGGGCTGTCGGTTCTGGATCAGATGGAAGGCGCGATGAAAACCGCCGGCGCAGACCTGAGCCGTGTGACGCACCTGACGCTGTTCCTCCAGAACATCGCTCACCTCTCGGCGCTCGAGCCCCTGTTCAGAAAGTACTTCCCGAAGCGAAGGCCGGCGTTCACCGCCATTCAGATACCGGAAGTCTCGCCCGTCGCGGGAACGGAAGTCTCGATGACGGCCATCGGGTGGATAGGCGAGGGTGAGCCTGAGGTCGTCGCGTAAGGGGGTTGTTGAAAAAGCCTCCCTTGTCAGGGGATAAAGGCAACCCCCCCTACCCCCCCTTGACAGGGGGGCAAAAAAAGCAAAACTCCTCCACCAGCGGCGGGCGTCGCCTTTTCATATCCCCCCCCCTTGTCAGGGCATTGCCTTTTTTTACCCCCCTGTCAAGGGGGGGTAGGGGGGGTTGGTTTTCAAGCCAAGAGGGTCGTCCCCTCTTACTCCCTCCTCTCCGGGTTTTTCAACAACCCCTTGTCAGGGGGAAAAAGCGATGCCCCCGACGAGGAGGTTTTCAACACCCCCAAGGCTAGTCCGTATCGCAGACCCTGTGTCCGGCGAGGTCTTCGATGAGCGTGGCGAAGCCGCTGTGGTCCAGCTCCCCGCGGTCCGCCGCCAGGAGCGCCGTGAACATCTGATAGAGCTGTCCCGCCGCCGGTATCGCCACGCCCAGGTCCGCCCCCGCCTCCATCGCGAGGCGCAGGTCCTTGCGGTGCAGGCGAATCCGGAAGCCCGGCGGGTATTCGCCCTTCACCAGGTTCGGCCCGCGCAACTCCAGCACGCGGGACTGCGCAAGGCCGCCGGAGAGGGCCGCGATCATCTTTTCGGGGTTCACGCCCGCTTTCGCGCCCAGCACCAGCGCCTCGCTCATCGCGGCGATGTGCAGCCCCACCATGATCTGGTTCGCGATCTTCACATACCCGCCGTCGCCCACGTTCTCGCCCACGTGGACGATGGTCTTCCCCATGGCCTCGAAGACGGGGAGCGCGTCCTCGAAATCCGCCGCCGCGCCACCCACCATGATCGAGAGCGTGCCCTCCTTCGCGCCGACGTCTCCCCCGCTTACGGGAGCGTCGAGCATGCGCACGCCCTTCTCCCCCAAGACCTGGGCCACCTTCTTCGAGACGCCGGGGGAGATCGTGCTCATGTCGATGAAAAGGGAACCCTCCCGCGCGCCTTCGATGACGCCCCCCTCGCCCAGGACGACCAGTTCCACGTCCGGCGAATCGGGCAGACAGGTGATGATGGCGTCGGCCCTGGAAGCCGCTTCCGCTGCGGACGTGCACACCACCGCGCCCGCCTCGGCAAGTTCTTCCAGAGGCGGCTTGCTCCTGTTGTGGGCGGCCACCGAATGGCCTGCTTTCAGCAAGTTCAACACCATGGGCTTGCCCATGATGCCGGTTCCGATAAAAGCGACGGATCGGCTCATCGTCTAAGCCTCCTATGTGGATCAATGAACGAAACAAGACGCGGGACGATTTTCCCGGAGCAATGACTTAAGCCATACGGACCTAAACGCTATTCACATCCCGGAAGATTACCCGCCGAGTCGGGACTCCAGCCATCTCGCCGTCCGGAGCAGCCTGGCGTCGTCTCCCCTGGGTCCCACGAGCTGCACGCCGAGCGGCATCCCGTCCGCTCCCTCCAGCAGGGGAAGCGTCACGGCCGGCGTCCCGCACAGGGTCCAGATGGTGCAGAAAACGGGATTCCCCGTCGCGCCCAGCCCCAGCGGCGCCTGTCCCGGCGCGGGTGGTGTGAGCAGGGCGTCGAACCGCTCGAACGTCTCGCCCAGCAAACCGTTCAGGACGGGCACCTTCTCCACCGCCCGGGTGTAATCCACCGCAAGATACTCTTTGCCGCGTTCCATCATCTTGCGCAGCAAGTCGCTTAATTGATCCCTGCCGCGGTCGTATTCCGCCTCGAAGTTCCGCGCGAGGTTCGATTCCAGGATGATCTGGTGCCACTCGACTGCGCTGTCAAAAGGCTCGGGAAGTTCGACCTCCTCCACGACCTCCCCGCCCAGACGCGCCGCCAGCTCCTCAAAGGCCGCCTGCGCGTCCTCATCGGCCTGGTCCCAGACGGGCGTTTTCACGAACGCGAAGCGAGGCGCGACCGGAGGCTCCGAGGCGGCGGTTTCCAAAAGCCTGGGGGCCGCGCGATGGCGCATATCCGGGTCGCGCGCGTCGAAAACCATCAGCTGATCGCCCAGGAAGGCGACGTCCTCGACCGAGCGCGCGAAAAGGCCCACATGGTCTATCGGCCTCGACTGCGGCAGCATCCCGTAGCGCGAAATCGTTCCGTGCGTGGGCTTGAAGCCGCAGACCCCGCAATAAGAGGCGGGCCGTATGGTCGATCCGTTCGTCTGGCTGCCCACCGCCGCGGGAACCATGCGGGAGGCGACGGCGGCGGCGGAACCGCTCGACGAGCCGCCGGGCGTGCGCTCCGGGTCGTGGGGATTCTTCGTCTTGCCGGGATGATAGACGGCGAACTCCGTCGTCACGGTCTTGCCCATGATGACGGCGCCCGCGTTCTTGAGCAGGGATACGAGTGCGGCGTCCTCGGTGGGCTGACGGCCCGCGTGAAGGGGGGAGCCGTTCTCGGTCGGCAACTCGGCGGTGTCGATGATGTCCTTGATGCCTACGGGAACGCCGTGAAATGGGCCGAGCGCCTCCCCTTCCCTTCGGGCGAGGTCGGCTTCCCTCGCCTGCCTCAAGGCGAACTCCTCATCCAGGTGCTCCCAGGCGCCGATCTGATCCTCGCACTCCTCGATGCGGGCGAGGCACGCCCCGACGAGTTCCTCCGAGGTCAATTCTCCTTCTCGTATCGCCTCCGCGGCGCGAAGGGCGCTCATCTGGACCGGATTCGTCTCTTCCATCGGACATTCCTCCTATCAGCGCGCTTCGTCGTCAGGCGCATTCCTTCGATACTTCGCTCATCAGGGACGCTCCGCCGCGCCCGTCAGCATGGCCACCGCGGCGAAATCCAGATCCCCCAGGCCGTCGCGCGAAGCCATGCGGTAGACCTGGTTCGCCGCCGCGCCGGTGGGACACGGAATCCCCAGCGACATGAGGGCCGAAACGGCCAGGGACATGTCCTTCAGCATCAGGTCCACCGTGAAACCCGCCTCGAAATCCCTGCTCGAGGGCGCGCCCTCGATGAGACCGGGGCACGGCGGGTCTTTCTCCATCACCCAGCTCCCGCCGCTGCTCGTTCGTATCACCTCGTGGAGAACCCTGGTGTCCACGCCGGACGCCTTGCCCATGGCGAACGCCTCCGCCGCCGCCACCATGGTGACGCCCGCGATGAGATTGTTGCAGAGTTTGGCGACCTGCCCCGCGCCGTATCCCCCGACGTGGATGACGTTCTTCCCCATCAACGCCAGGACGGGCTGCACCGTCTCGAACGCCTCCTTCGGCCCCCCGACCATGATGGTGAGGCTCGCCGCGTCCGCCCCCATCACCCCGCCCGATACGGGCGCATCGAGCGCTACCGCCCCGCGCTCCGCCGCTTCGGCGGCGAGTTTTCGGCTCTGATCGGGTTCGATGGTGGAGAGGTCGACCAGCAAGCCGCCCTCGCCCACGGCTTCCATGAGGCCACCCTCGCCCAGGTAGACGTCTTCCACCTCGGCTCCCGTGGGCAGGGAGGTGAGCACGATATCGCACGTTGAGGCGAGTTCCGCCGGGTTCGACGCCTCGAAGGCGCCATGAGACACGGCGCGCTCCACGGATTCGCGGACGACGTCTACCACGCCCACTTCATGGCCCGCCTTGAGGAGATGCGGCGCCATGCGGCCGCCCATCGCCCCGACTCCTACAAAACCCAGTCGCTTCATCAGACATCCTCCACGAAAAATTTTCTCATTTTGATCTATCTTAACCTTCCCCCGATACAAATTCCTCCGCCACCGCGCACAGGAAGCCCTCCTGGAAGGCGGGCGCGAGAAGCGTCATCCCGATGGGGAGACCGTTCGCATAGAACCCGTTCGGGACGGCGACGGCGCATAAATCGAGCAGATTCACAAAATTCGTATACATCCCCAGGTTCGCGTTCAAGGTGATGGGGTCGGCATTCACCTCGTCTATCGTGTACGCCGTGGTCGTCGTGGGAACCGACATAAAATCAATATCTTTCCAGGCTTTTCTCGCCTCTCGCTTTAACTCCTCCAGGCGATAGAAGGCCTTGAAGGCGTCGACCGCCGAGTACCCGGCGGCGCCGGAAATCAACTCCCTCGTGACGGGATGAAGGGCTTCGGGCTTTTCTCCGAAAAATCCCTCAATCGCCGCCAGACGCTCCGCCACCCAGGGACCGCCGTAGAGGAGTTTCGCCGCCTCGAAAAAAGGCGAGAAATCGACCTCATGGACTGCCGCGCCCATCCCGGATAGACGTTCGATTCCTCTCTCATAGGCTCTTCGCGCCTCATCATCCCCAAGGAAATCCCTTTGTCCAGGCAACGGCGCGCCCGCCTTCAGCCCGCCCGGCAAGCCGGCGGCCATTCGCAGGGACGCTCCCGCCGGAAGAGCGCGGCTGTAGGCGTCGTCATCGGGTACGGCCATCGTCTCGAGGACGCAAAGCGCGTCCGAAGCCTCGAGAGCGAAGACCGAGACGCAATCGAGCGTGCGGCAGGCGGGAACCACGCCCCGCGTGCTCACAAGCCCCCGCGAGGGTTTCAAGCCCACGATGTTGTTGAACCCCGCAGGCACCCGGCCCGAGCCCGCCGTGTCCGTGCCGAGGGCGAAACTCACCAGACCCGCCGCGACGGCCACGGCGGAACCCGAACTCGACCCGCCCGGTATGTAGTCCGCGTGGAACGGGTTCCGCGCCACGCCATAAGGCGTTCGCGTGCCCACGAGGCCGGTCGCGAACTGATCCAGGTTCGTTTTGCCGACGAAAATCGCCCCCGCATCGAGCAGAAGCGCCACGCAGGGAGCGCTCTCATCCGGCGTATAGGCGTATTCGGGACACGCCGCCGTCGTCGGAACGCCCGCCACGTCGATGTTGTCCTTCACCGCAAAGGGAACGCCGTACAGGGGGAGTGCGCCCGCATCCGCCCGGCGGGCTTCGAGTTCCTGCGCGCGCGCGAGTAATTTCTCCTCAGGTTCGACGTGAATCCACACGCCGTCTTCACCGCGCGCTTCGATCCGCTCACAAACCTCATGAACGACGCCCACCGGCGTTCGCTCACCCGAGGAATACGCTTGCTTGAGCCGGGAGAACCTCATCTCTTTCGCGTAAGGCGCGGCGCCCGGCTTCATCATCCACCGTTTTCCCGGGATTCGCCCTCCGCCATCTCGCGAAGCGCCGTCTTGAGAACTTTTCCGTAGTTGTTCTTGGGCAGGGCCTCGATGAAACGGTACGCGCGGGGGCGCTTGAAGCGCGCGATGTGTTCGAGGCACAAGCCGTCGAGTTCTTCCTCGCTCACGCCTCCCCCATCCCTGGGCACCACGAAGGCCATCACCTCCTCCCCCCAGTCCGGGTGGGGACGCCCGATGACGGAGACCTCCTGAACGCCCTCGTGGCGGAGCAGCACTTCCTCCACCTCGCGGGGATAGATGTTGCTGCCGCCGCTGATGATGAGGTCTTTCGAGCGATCCTTAAGGGTGAGGAAGCCGTCCTCGTCCATCACGCCCACGTCGCCCGTGTGGAGCCATCCTCCTTTAAGGGCGCTCGCCGTGGCCTCGGGGTTGTTCCAGTAGCCCTTCATGACGACGTCGCCGCGCACGAGCACCTCGCCGGTCTCTCCGGGCGGCAGGGTGTTGTCCCCGGCGTCCACCACGCGCACTTCGACCACGGTGTGCGGCACCCCGACGGATGCGAGGCGCTCCTCGAAGCGCGGGTGGGCCGTATCGACGTGCCGCTCCCTGGAGACGACCGTGATGGTCATGGGGCTTTCCCCCTGCCCGTAGACCTGAACGAGTTTGTTCCCCAGCGCCTCCATCGCCTTTTTCAGGTCTGCCAGGTACATCGGCCCGCCGCCGTATGCGATGACCTTCAGATTCGTCGTATCCGCATCCCTGATCGCCTCGCTCTGAATCAGGCGCGTCACCATGGTGGGCGCCGCGAACATGGCGAGACCCGGATAGGCCTCGATGAGCCGAAAAATCTCCGGGGGCTCGAACCCCCCGCTCTCGGGAACGATGTTGTTGGCGCCCTTGTAGACGTGCGGAATCGCGTACAGGCCCGAACCGTGGGACAAGGGGGCGGCGTGCAGGATGCAGTCGTTTTCGGAGACCGGATCGACGTCGGCGAAATAGCTCAGGGACATGCTGTGCAGGTTCTGGTGGGTGAGCATGGCGCCCTTCGGCCTGCCCGTCGTGCCGCTCGTATAGAAGAGCCAGGCCAGATCATCCGGCGCCCGGGGTTCGATGGGGATGGCCTCTCGGGATTGAATCGCCCGGTATTCGGGGGTATCGACCTCCATCACGCTCTCGAGCGTCTCGATTTCATCGGCGAGCGGCGACACCGTCCCCATCAAATCGGAAGTGGCGAAACAACTGCGCGCGCCCGCATTCTCCAGGATGAAGGCCATCTCCTTCGGATGAAGCTTCGCGTTCACGGGCAAAGCGCAGCAGCCCGCATGCCATATGGCGTAGAGGACCTCCAGAAACGCCGGGCAATTCTTCATGGTGATGGCGACGCGGTCCCCGGGCTTCATCCCAAGATATTCCCGCAGGAAACCCGCCATGGAACCCGCTCGCCGGGCGAACTCCTCATACGTGCAGTGGACCGCTTCACCATACGAAATGGCCGGCCGCTCCCCGCAGGCTCTGGCCGCGCGGGCCAAAAACTCCGCCATGTTCATTCGAAACCACCCTCCCGGAAATCACGCCCACGATTCGCGCAATCGCGCGGCTTCACGGGCGATTCATCGTTGGAAGACCGCCGCCTCATGGCTCGATGATAAGCCATATCCGAATCCATGAATATGCGCTAGTATTAAAGCATACATCAGCGTTACATGGAGCGCGGCTCCGGCCGAGAAAACCGCCTTGGCGGGAGGAGCGCACCGGGCGTCCCCTCTCGCGACACCCATGGAGGCATTCCCATGCGAAGCGAAAAAGACCTGCTCGATTCGGCCAAGAAATACAGCTTCCGCGGCCGGGTGGACAAGTCGGTTTTCTCAGGGCCCGTCTTTGTGCGCGGTGAGGGTTCTACCGTCGAGGACGTGAACGGCAAGCAGTACCTCGATTTCAACTCGGGCCAGATGTGCTCCGCCCTCGGACACAACCACCCCACCGTCACGGACGCCATCAAGAAAAGCTGCGATGAGCTGATTCACGCGCACAGCAGCTTCTTCAACGACCAGGAAATCATCCTCGCCGAACGCCTGGGCGCGCTGCTGCCGCCCCCGCTCGAGAAAAGCCTCTTTCTGGGATCGGGCGCCGACGCCAACGAGGCGGCGGTGACGATCGCCCGCAAATACACCGACGGCTTCGAGGTGGCGAGCCCCCACATCAGCTTTCACGGCCTCTCCGACACGGCGCGTTCGCTCACCTTCGCAGGCTGGCACAGCGGGCACGGGCCGCTCTCGCCGGGGAGCATGGCGATGGTCGCGCCCTATTGCTACCGCTGTCCGCTCGCCCAGAAATTCCCCGATTGCGAGATCGCCTGCCTGGACACGAGCTTCGAACTCATCGACGCGCAAACGACGAGCAAGCCTGCCGCCGTCATCACCGAGCCCCTGTTCAGCGCGGGCGGGGTGGTGGAGCCGCCCCCCGGATGGCTCAAGAAGCTCAAGGAAAGCTGCGAGGAGCGCGACATGCTCCTCATCGTGGACGACGAGCAGACGGGACTCGGCAAGCTGGGCACGATGTTCGGCTTCGAGAAGGACGAGGTGGTGCCCGACGTGGTGACGCTGGCGAAACACTTCGGCGGCGGCGTGAGCATCTCTTCGGTCTCGACGAGCGCCGAGGTGGAAGACAAGATTGCGTCCACCGAGTTCGTCGTCACCCATTCGCACACCAACGACCCGCTCGCCTGCGCCGCGGGTGTGGCGAGCTTAGACGTCATCGAACAGGAAGACGTGCCCGCCAAGGCGAGAAAAATCGGCGCACACCTGAGAGAGCGCCTCACCTGGCTGGGCGAGCAGTATGAAATGGTGGGCGACATCAGGGGCCGGGGACTTTTGCAAGGGATCGAACTGGTGGAGGACAGGCGCACGAAAACGCCCGCCACCAGACAGGGAAGCGAGATCAACCGCCGGTGTCTGGAGAACGGCCTCATCTTCAGCCAGCGTCGCGGGGGAAGCGTGCTCCGCTTCGTGCCGCCGGCCACCACGACGGAGGGGCAGATGGATCAGGCGATGGACATTCTCACCGACGCGGTGGACAAGGCGAGCGTTCGCGGCGCCGTCTCGGGATAACGCTCGGTTTCGGTTTCTCTCTTTTCGAATAGAATGACATGCTCCACGTCGCTCTCTATCATCCCGCGATTCCGCAGAACACCGGGAACATCGGCCGCTTGTGCGTGGGGATGGGAGCGCATCTGCACGTCATCGAGCCTGCGAAATTCGATTTTTCGGACAATTCCTTAAAAAGAGCGGGGCTGGATTACTGGCCCGACGTGAAGCTCACCATCCACGAGAACGAAGCCCGCTTTCTCGAATGGCTGGGCGAGAGAACGCCCTGGCTCATCACGAAGTTTGGCGCTTCGCGCTTCGACCGGGTCTCATACCGGGACGAAGACGTGCTGCTCCTGGGAAACGAAAACACAGGGCTTCCCGATGCGTGGCACGCGCGCTGGCCCGAGCGGCGGATTTACGTGCCCATGCCCGGACCGATCCGCTCCTACAACCTCGCCAACACCGCCGCCATCGTCCTCGCGCAGGCATTCATTCAACTGAATGAGGCGGACGTAACCAACCACGGCGGCGGGCGGGATCCTGTTGCATAGAATTTGAGCCTGAAGGCCAGCGATGAAACAAACTGATGCTCGCCCCGTTATTTGAATGAAATCAGTGTGCTTATTATTGGCAATGGGAAAGAGGGAATTGCGCGGGTCTGGCGGCTTTGCGCCGAATTACTGTCGTATTTCTGTCGTATCAAAATACCTATCGGATGTGCGGTGAAATCGAGTAAATTATGAATGTTTGCCACAGCCGCGTATAACCACGACGAAGAGATGGGAGCCCGTACCGGAGGTCGCAATATCAACCAAAATAGAAGGAGAAAATGAAGATGAACCAGCAACTGAACAAAAAGGCAGAGAGAACAAAAGTACGGTTGAAGGGAAAATTAGTCGAAAAGCACAGGCTCGAACAAGGCATAACTTCCCAGCAAGCGGCAGCGGAGTTAATGGAGATCAACTTCCGTACATACCAGCGTGCTATTAGGGGAGAACCTATCTCACTCGAAACCGCTAATCAAATATGTGAAGCCTTAGACCTCAAACGGAAAGATGTCTTAACCATTGAAATGAAAGATGAGTTGCCGCCTACTAACGTCCTGAAACAAGACACACAAGATTCAGACCCCATTATTGATGCTTTTATTCAGGCCAACAACGCAATTGAAAACAATATGGCTCGTCTCGGTACTTACAGTACGGCAGAGCTCAGCACTGTTTTTGTCCTGCTTCTTACCCGATTCGGATCGGCGATTGCTCGTCAGTCCGGGGAACTCGAAGTTGGCTACGAATTTGTTGACACCGCTGCTTTGATAGCCAAAATACAAATTCCCGATTTCTTTGAGTCCGAAAACACAGACTCCACCGAGTCCGATTAGATTTATCCTCAGATCAGTGCCCGTTCAACCCCATACCACTCCACCCATCAACACCCCATCTCCACCCAACCACCCTCTTGCGCGCTTTTGAGGCATGCTTCGGCGAGTCGCACGTCGCGGATGCCTGCGGAGAGATCGGCGTAGAAAGGCTCATCGCCCGCCACGTGGCGGATGAAGCGCTCCCAGCCGTAGCGATAGGGATTTTTATATGGCGCGGTGTCGAGTTCTTCTTCCCAATTTTCGCGGTAATCCACCGAGACGTCCATCGTGTCCGCGTCGCGGCCCATCAGGAAACCGCGCACCAACGGCGTATCGCCCGCCGCCTGCTTCCAGCACTTTCTTAACCCCGCCACCGCGGAGCCGCCGGTTCCATCCACCTGGAAGGTCACCAGGTCCTCACGCCGCACCCGGGTGGACCAGGAGCTCAGAATCGCGCCGCGCGCCCCGCTTTCGAGTTCCAGAAGCGTATGCGCGTTATCCTCCACGTCAACATCGAAGCGCTCCCCTCCCTCGTCGGCGCGCTCGGTCTGCCCCGTCCAGGAGAGCGCCGCAACGCGCGCAATCGGCCCCAGGGTTCCCTCGACGACGTAGCGCCAGTGGGGGTGCATGTCCGAGATGAGTCCGCCGCCGCCCGCCTTTCGGTAGTTCCAGCTCGGGCGCTGGCATTCCGCCTCGACCCCGTCGAACACCCACCAGCCGAAGTTGATCTGAAAACCGATGATGCGGCCCAGAAAACCGCTCTCCACCACCCGCCTGAGTTTCAAAAACCCCGGCAGGAAGAGCTTGTCCTCCACCGCGCCATGCTTGAGGCCCCCCGCCTGCGCGGCGCGCAGAAGCGCCGTCCCCTCCTGCACGGTTGGCGCGACGGGTTTTTCGGTATAAATGTGCTTCCCCGCGGCGATGGCGCGCTCTAATACGCCCACCCGCAAGTGCGTGGCCGCCGCGTCGAAGAGGACGGGATACGCTGCGTTCTCAAGCGCCGCGTCTAAGTCCGTCGTCCAGTCGAGGCCGCCGTGTTCCGCCGCCAGCTTCGCGAGGCGCTCCCCGCTCCTGCCGACGAGCAGGGGCCTCGGCAGGATTCTCTCGCCGCCTACGTCGAGGCCGCCCTCATTGATGATGGGAACGAGCGAGTTTCTCAGGTGCTGGAAGGAGCAGATGCCGCCCGTCGCCCCGTGCAGAATGATCCCCAACTCCCGCGTCGCCATGTATTTGCTCAGTCCTACTGATTGAATTTCCAGGAATGCCCTACGCTTCCAGACCCGCCATCAACTCCGCTGGATCGATGGGCAGCTTCAACTCTTCGCCTCGCTTGGCCGAGAGGTCCATCGCCATGGTCAGCACGAGGTTGCGGTGCCCCTCGGCGGCGGTCGCGTGGGGGGTGCGCTTGCCCGAATAGATCCGCTGGAACCAGGAGTTCGTTTCCTCGCGCATGGGACCCCAGAGTTCCCCGTCATACATGTCGCCCGGCGGGAAGCTGGTGAGAAATTCGACGTTTCGCCGCGCTTCCAGGTTGAGGTCCTCGGGGTTATAGGCGGGACCCTGCGAGAATTCAGACGCCATCACCACGTCGCGGTGCGTATCCTCGATGTCCACCACGCCCTTGGTGCCCACGATGCCGATTTCGAGTCCATACACAGCCCCTGGCCACTCCTTGGGCAGCGCCCAGCAGATGTTCATGCTCCAGATGGCGCCGCTGTCCATCGTGAACACGCCGAAGGTGGCGTCCTTGGTGCCGAGATCGCTCAATATCCCCTCGGTCGAACGCGCATAGAGGGAGACCGGCTTGGCGTCGCCCATCAGCCACAGGCACATGTCGAGGCTGTGGGTGCCGGAAACGACCATGGGCGTCAGGAACCGGCGGTCCTGCGAGAGACGAACCTCACCTGTCGGCGCCATGCGGTTCATGAAGGCGCGCGTGACCGCCGCCGTGACGTCGCCTATCTGGCCGTTATCGACGCGATCCTTGACAGCGAGAAAACGCCTGCGAAAACGCTGGGTGTAGCCGACGACGGCGTCCACGCCGGCAGATTCTATCGCCGCGAGCACCGAGGCCGACTCGCGCGCGTCCGTGGCGAGCGGTTTTTCGATCAGCATGGGCAGGCCGCGCTCCGCCGCGGCGAGCGTGGGTTCGACGTGCGCCCAGGTCGAGGTGGCGATGATCGCCGCATCCACCTCGGGCCGGGCGATGAGTTCCTTGAAATCAGTGGTGAAGAAATCGGCCCCGATGTCATCCTTGAGATTCCGCCCGACCTTCTCGTTCATGTCGGAGAGGCCGATCCAGCCGATCCCGGGGAAATCCCTGGCCAGCGCGCCCCGCATGCGCCCCACGACCCCGCAGCCGACGATGGCCAGCCCGAGTTCCTTTTTATCCGCCATTCCTGTTCCTTTCATTTTTGAAAATGATGTCTTTATGACTTCATGTAATTCGTCCGCAAGTAAAAAGCCGCGGAAAGCCCGCGGCCGTTATTCGCTTGGTAGCGGGGGGAGGATTCGAACCTCCGACCTTTGGGTTATGAGCCCAACGAGCTACCAGACTGCTCCACCCCGCATCAATATGTGTTATCTACTCCCGCACGGGCGTTCTGTCAAGGAGAGAGAGGTTTTTTGAGAATTACCAGGAGGCTCCCCCGGGATCGAGGAACCGGAAATCATGATTCACTTTTTCGATGGGATGAACTCGTAGACGACCTCCCCTTTCTTGACTAATCCTAAGTCTTCGCGCGCGATTTTCTCGATAGCGCGCTCATCGGAGCGCAAGGAGCGGCTCTCCGCGCGCAACTCCTTGTTCTTCGCCTCGATTTCCGCGTTCTCTTTTTGGAGTTCGGACACGCGCTCCTTGTTCACGATGACGGCGAGATACCCGTCCCGGCCCAGCAAGGCGGTGCCGAGCAGCAAGACGATGACGCCCGCGCACATCCAGAAGAAGAGTCTGGCTTTCGGGGATTGGCCCTTGGTGGATGATCGTCCTGCTTTTCGCATCGCGCTCAGACTCCGAGGCGCGCGAGCCTCATCGGCTACAACTCGGCGAACGCCTCTCGCGCGGCGGCCAGCGTGGCCTCCACGCTCTCATCCGTATGGGCGGAAGACATGAACCCCACTTCGAACTGGCTCGGGGCCAATGCCACGCCCCGTTTTAGCATAGAATGAAAGAATTTGGCATAGCGGTCTGTATCCGAGCGCATGGCGTCGGAGAAATTGCGGACCGGGCCTCCCTGAAAAAACGCGCCGAACATCGAACCGCAACGCGCGCCGGTGAGCGGGACGCCCGCCGCCCGCGCCGCATCGGCCATGCCGTCCGAAAGGGCTTTCGTCCTCCCGTCCAGGGCTTCGGGCAGTCCAAGCTCCTCGATGATTTTGAGCGTCTCGATTCCCGCCGTCATGGCCAGGGGATTCCCGGAAAGCGTGCCCGCCTGATAGACGGAGCCCAGCGGCGCGACGCATTCCATCACTTCGCGCCTTCCGCCGTAAGCGCCCACGGGCATGCCGCCGCCGATCACTTTCCCTAAAGTCGTCAAATCGGGCGTGATCCCGAACAGGGCCTGGGCGCCTCCTCTCGCCACCCGAAACCCCGTCATCACCTCATCGAAAATGAGCAAGGCGCCCGCCTTTTCGGTTTCCTCCCGCAAGACCTCCAAAAACCCGGCCTCGGGCGGAATCAGCCCCATGTTGCCGGCCACCGGTTCGAGGATGAGGGCGGCCACGTCAGCGCCTCGCACCGCGAAGAAATCCCGGACCGCCTCGATATCGTTGAAGGGGAGCGTCGCCGTGTTCCGTGCGTAATCGCCCGGAACGCCCCCGCTGTCCGGCACGCCCAGGGTGGCGCCGCCGCTGCCCGCCTTGACGAGCAGCCCGTCGGCGTGGCCGTGGTAGCAGCCCTCGAACTTGACGATCACGTCGCGGCCCGTGAAGCCCCGCGCCAGGCGGATGGCCGACATCGTCGCCTCGGTGCCCGAGTTCACGAAGCGCAGCAACTCCATGGAGGGGTATGCGGCGTTCACCAGTTCCGCCAACTCAGTCTCGAGCGCCGTGGGCGCGCCGAAACTCGTGCCCTGAGCCGCCGCCTCCTGAATGGCGCGCACCACGCGCGGGTGGGCGTGGCCCAGAATCAACGGCCCCCAGGAGAGCACGTAGTCGATGTAGGCGTTGCCGTCGGCGTCCCGGATCCGGTCGCCTTCCCCTTTTTCGACGAAAAAAGGCGTGCCGCCGACGCCCCGGAACGCGCGGACGGGGGAATCCACCCCGCCCGGGATGCGGTTTTGCGCGAGCGCGAAGAGTTCCTCGGATTTGGGCCGGTTCACGTTATGTATTTTCCTATCAAATGACGCAGGCGTTCCTTCGTCTCGCCCGGCATACGGGCCGGGTCGGTCATGAGAGCCGTCGCCAGAGAGCCTGCGAAGGGGCTCTCACCGTCGATCTCGGGCGCCGCTTCCTTGATGATCTCCTGCGCGAGGGCCGCGTTGCTCATCACCTGGGCGATCACGGCCTCCACGCTCACCGCCTCTTCCTCCTCGTGCCAGCAGTCATAGTCCGTCGCCAGCGCGATGGTGGCGTAGCTCATCTCCGCCTCGCGCGCGAGCTTGGCCTCGGGCATGTTCGTCATCCCGATGATCGAAGCGCCCCAGTCGCGGTAGCGGAAACTCTCCGCCCGGCTGCTGAACTGGGGACCTTCCATGCAGACGTACGTCCCGCCCGCGTGCGCCGTCGCGCCCGCCCGGAGGGCCGCGTCCATCAGTACCCCGCTCAAGACCCCGCATACCGGGTCCGCCATGGAAACGTGGGCGACGACGCCTTCGCCGAAAAACGTGGCTATTCGCGTCTTGGTGAGGTCGATGAACTGGTCGGGAATCACGATGTGGCCCGGATGGATATCTTCTTTCAGGCTGCCCACCGCGCTGACGGATATGAGCCACTCCACGCCCAACTGCTTGAACCCGTGGATGTTGGCCCGGAAGGGAATCTCATGCGGCAGAAGTACGTGCCCGCGTCCGTGCCTGGGCAGAAACGCCATCCGCTTGCCGGAGAGCGTGCCCAGAACGTAGGGGGCCGAGGGCGCGCCGTAGGGCGTATTGAGCGCGCGTTCCTCCACATCGCCCAGTTCCGCCATCTCGTAGAGGCCGCTGCCGCCGATGACGCCGATATTCGCATCAGACACTTATATAACCTCGTTCGTCGTCACTTCACCGGAGCCGCCCGGAGCATTCCCTTCTCTATCAGCGCCTCGGCTATCTGCACCGCGTTGAGCGCGGCGCCTTTCCTGAGATTATCCGCCACCACCCACAGGTTGAGGGTGTTTTCCCTCGAGTCATCGCGGCGGATGCGGCCGACATATACCGGGTCTTCTCCGTCGGCGTCCTTGGGCATGGGATAGGAGAACGATTCCACGTCGTCCACCACCTCAACGCCCGGCGCGTTAGCCAGAAGCGCCCGCGCCTCTTCGGGTGAAACGGACTCCTCGAATTCCACGTTCACGGATTCCGAGTGCGCGTTGTAAACGGGCACCCGCACGCACGTGGCGCTGACGGCCAGATGCGGTTCGCCCATGATCTTCCGCGTCTCATCCACCATCTTCTTCTCTTCTTTCGTATGGCCGCCCTCCAAAAAGACGTCGATATGGGGCAGGCAGTTGAAGGCGATCTCATGGGGCATTTTCTCAGGCGCCGGGGCGTCGCCCTCGACTTGCGCCTGCATCTCGTCTACCGCGGCCTGCCCCGCCCCGCTCACCGCCTGGTAGGTGCTCACCACGACTCGCCTGATGCGGGCGGCGTCGTGCAGGGGCTTGAGCGCCACCACGAGCTGGATGGTCGAGCAGTTCGGGTTGGCGATGATCCCCTGGTGAGCGGCCATCGCGTCCGGGTTCACCTCCGGCACCACGAGGGGCACGCCCTCATCCATGCGGAAGGCGCTGGAATTATCGACCACCACCGCGCCGGATTTGACGGCGGCGGGCGCGAACTCGATCGAGCGTGAAGCGCCGCAGGAGAAAAGCGCCAGGTCCACGCCACAGAACGCATCCTTCGTGAGCCGGCTCACCGTAAGCTCCGAGTCCCGAAACGGGATTTTCCGGCCCGCGCTGCGCTCGCTCGCGAGAAGAACGACCTCATCGGCGGGAAAATTCCGCTCCTCCAGAATCCTGAGCATCTCCCGGCCCACGGCGCCCGTGGCGCCCGCGACGGCGACGCGCATCACGAACCCTCTCCTGCCAGGGCGGCGATGCGCGCGCCCATCTCGGCGCAACCCACAGCCACAGCGCCCGGCGTGTGGATGTCGGGCGTCCTGAGACCCTCATCGAGCGCTGCTGCGACGGCCGCCTCGATGGCTTCGGCCACGTCCACGCGCTTTAACGAGTAGCGGCACAGCATGGCGGCCGACATGATGGCCGCGATCGGGTTCGCCTTGTCCTGGCCGGCGATGTCGGGCGCGGTGCCGTGCACAGGCTCGTAGAGGCCGAAGCCCGTCTCGTTCAGGTTCGCCGAGGCGAGCATGCCGATGGAGCCCGTGAGCATGGAGGCGCAGTCGCTCAGGATGTCGCCGAACATGTTGCCCGTGACGATGACGTCGAATTGCAGCGGATCGCGGATCAACTGCATCGCCGCGTTGTCGACGTACATGTGGCTGGTTTCGACTTCCGGGAATTCCCCGGCGACGTCCGCGGCGACCCTTCGCCACAGGCGGCTGTTGTCGAGAACGTTCTCCTTGTCCACCGAGCAGAGTTTTTTCCCGCGCACGGAGGCCAACTCGAACGCGAGCCGGACGATTTGGCGAATCTCGCCCGTGGTGTACGTCATCGTGTCGACCGCTTTTTCCTCATCGGGAGAGAGCCGCTCGATGCCCCTCGGCTGGCCGAAATATATGCCGCTCACGCCCTCGCGCACGACGAGCATGTCGAGGCCGCGCACCACTTCGGGCTTGAGGGAGGAGGCTTCCACCAGCGGGTCGAACATGACGGCGGGCCTCAGGTTGGCGAAGAGGTTCAGCTCTTTCCGCAAGCCCAGGATGGCCTGCTCGGGGCGTTTGTCGCGCGGCAGCTCATCCCACCGGGGACCTCCCACGGCGCCGAACAGCCCGGCGTCGCTCCGGCGGCAGAGGGCGAGGGTTTCTTCGGGCAGGGGTTCTCCCGCCGCGTCATAAGCCGCGCCGCCGCAAAGACCTTCTTCGAACTCGAATCCCGCGCCGAAGCGAGCGCCCGCCGCCTCAAGTGCGGAGCACGCCTGCGCCACCACCTCCTGGCCGATGCCGTCGCCCGGCAATACGGCTATCTGGTAACTGCTCACTGAAAGCTCCTCTCTTTCTTATTCCGCTTCGCTCTCGAAATTCGTGACGTAGGGCAGGCTTTGCGCTACTTCCTCGACCTGGGGCAGATTGGCCCGCAAATTGGCGAGCATGTCCCACGTGCCGGCCAAAAAGGCGGCCTTGCGCGTCTCCTGGATGTCGATGGGAATCACGCGGTCGCCGTAACCGACCGTTGCATTCCGGATGTCCACGGTGAAGCGCGTCTCCGGTTCTTCCTGCGCCTGCTTGATCAACTCATTCACGTCATCCGCCGAGGCCACGCCGAGCGGAACGCCGATGGCGAAGCAGTTTCCCGCAAAAATCTCGGCGAACGACACCCCGACGAGCACCTCGATACCGAAGCGCTTGAGCGCCTGCGGGGCGTGCTCGCGCGAGGAGCCCGAACCGAAGTTCTTGCCCACGAACATCATGTTGGCCCCCTTGTGAGCGGGGTTGTCGACGGGATGATCGGGCGTGTTCTCGCGCTCATCGCAAAACAGGGCCTTCTCGATGCCCTCGAAGGTGATGGACTTGAGGAACCGCGCCGGCGTGATCCTGTCGGTATCGATGTCGTCACGGGGTATGGGAATGGCCTTGCCCACGATTTTTTCGATTCTTTTCGTGCTCATGCTGATTCTCCCATCTCTCTGGGGTCCGCGATGCAGCCCGCAATCGCCGAGGAGGCGACAACGGCCGGACTGCCCAGGTGCGTTCTTCCGCGCGGGCTGCCCTGACGCCCGATGAAATTGCGGTTCGAGGAGGAAATGCTTCTCTCCGCTCCCACGAGTTGATCCGGGTTCATGCCCAGGCACATCGAGCATCCCGCTTCGCGCCACTCCGCACCCGCTTCCGTGAAAATTTCGTGCAACCCCTCTTCTTCGGCCTGCTGCTTCACCTGCTGGGAGCCGGGCACCACCAGCATCCTGACGCCCGGGTGCACCTTGTTGCCCTTCATCAGGCGCGCGCCCTCGCGCAGGTCTGAGATTCTCGAATTCGTGCAGGAACCCAGGAAGGCGACGTCGACCTTCGTGCCCGATATCGCCTCGCCGGGCTTCAGGTCCATGAATTCATAGCCGTGTTCCGCCGTTTTCCTGTCCTCGCCCGAGAAGCTGTCCACCTCGGGAAGGGGCTGGGAAATCCCGACCGAATGCCCCGGGTTGATGCCCCAGGTGACCATCGGCTCGATGGACTCGCCCGCAATCTCGTAGACGTCGTCATATTCCGCATCATCGCCCGAGGCGATCTCCCGCCAGTACGCGAGACCCCTCTCCCAGGCTTCTCCCTCGGGGCTGAACTCGCGGCCCTCGAGATATTCGAACGTCGTCTCGTCCGGATTCACATAGCCGATGCGGGCGCCGCCCTCGATGCTCATGTTGCAGACCGTCATGCGCCCTTCCATCGACATGGCGTCGAAAACGTCGCCGCCGTACTCATAGGCGAAGCCCAGGCCGCCCTTGATGCCCAGATCGTGGATGACCCGCAAGGTCACGTCCTTGGGCGTCACACCGGGGCCGAGAGCGCCCGTGACCTCGATTCGCTTCACCTTCAGGCGGTTCAGCGCCAGGGTCTGCGTCGCGAGGACGTGGCCCACCTCGGTCGTGCCGATGCCGAAGCCCAGAGAGCCCATCGCGCCGTGCGTGCTCGTGTGGCTGTCGCCGCAGGCGATGGTCATGCCGGGCTGGCTGAGTCCCAGCTCCGGCCCGATGACGTGGACGATGCCCTGCTTGCCGGAACCCAGGTGCAGAAAGCGGACGCCGAATTCGTCCACGTTCTGCTCCAGGGCGGCCATCATCTTCTCGGCCTGCTCGTCCTCGTAGGGCCTTATCTGGCTCAGCGTGGGGATGATGTGGTCCACCGTCCCCATCGTGCGGTCGGGGAAAGCGACGCCGGCGCCGATTTCCTTGAGCATCCCGAACGCCTGGGGCGTAGTGACCTCATGGATGAGGTGCAGGCCGATGAATATCTGGTCCTGGCCCGAATCGAGTCTGGCCACGGTATGGGAATCCCAGACCTTATCGTAGAGCGTGTTTTTCGACATGGCATTACCCTCGAAATAATCTACAGATTCTTACGCGTCATGTTGAAATTGAATGTCAAGAAACCGTTTTTGAGCGATCGAGACCTTCCCGCAAAGAGGCGATGTAATCGCAAGCCGCGCGCATCTTGTCCTCACGCGACGCTTCCGCCTCCATGACGTCTATCAGGGCGCTGCCCACGATGACGCCATCGGCGTACCCGGCCACCTCCGCGGCCTGCTCGGGCGTCTTGATGCCGAACCCCACGAGAACGGGCCGGTTCTTCACCCGGTTGATCCGTCCCAGGGTGGCGCCCAAATCCGAATCCAGGGCGTCGCGCGCGCCGGTGACACCCATCTGCCCGACGTAGTAGATGAAGCCGCCGCCCACGTCGTTCACCAGTTCGATGCGTTCCTGCGTGCTCGTGGGCGCGAGCATGAAGACGGGCTCGAGCGGGTAATCTTTCATGATCCCGAGGAGAGCGCCCGCTTCTTCGGGCGGCAGGTCGGGCACGATGACGGCGTCGGCCCCCACCTGCGATGCGCCGCGCACGAATTCCGACAGGCCCATGGCGATGATGGGGTTGTAATACGTCATCAGCACCAGCGGCGTATCCGGTATATCCGCGCGGACCTCGCCCACCATTTCCAGGACGCCGCTCAGGCGGGTCCCGCCCGTGAGCGAGCGCATGCTCGAGCGCTGGATGGTGGGGCCGTCCGCCAGGGGATCGCTGAAGGGAACCCCGATTTCGAAGCCATCCGCTCCCGCCTCGGTCATGAGGGGCAGCAGTTCACGGGTGAAGCCCAGGTCCGGGTCGCCCGCGGTGACGAACGGGAAAAGGCCGGACCGGCCCTGTGTGCGCAAACGCTCGAAACACGTTTCCAGTCTATCGCCCATCAGCGCACTTCCTCGTCATCGAGCATTTCCGTCAAAAGCCCCTCCGCCTGATGCACGTCCTTGTCCCCCCGGCCGGAGAGGCAAAGGACCACGGTCTTCATCCCGCCCGCTTCTCTCGTCTCCCCGGCCAGACGGTCCAGCCAGGAAATCGCGTGGGCGCTCTCGAACGCGGGAATAATGCCCTCCAGCACGGAGAGCATCTGAAACGCCTTGAGCGCGTCGTGGTCTTCGACCGTCACGTAGCGCGCGCGCCCGGAATCCTTCAAATGGGCGTGCTCGGGCCCCACGCCGGGGTAATCGAGACCAGCGGACACCGAATGGGCGGGGATGATCTGGCCGTCATCGTCATAGAGCAAAAACGTCTCGCAGCCGTGCAGAACGCCCACGCGGCCGGCGGTCAGGGACGCCCCGTGCTCCTCGGTGTCCAGGCCCCGGCCCCCGGCTTCCACGCCGATGAGTTCGACGTCTTCGTCATTCACGAAGGGATGGAACAGGCCGATGGAATTGCTGCCCCCTCCCACGCAGGCCACGCAGGCGTCGGGGAGCCTGCCCTCGGCCTCCAGAATCTGCGCGCGCGCTTCGCGCCCGATGACGGACTGGCATTCGCGTATCATCTCCGGGAACGGATGCGGCCCAACCACCGAGCCGATGATGTAGTGGGTCGTTCGCACCGATGCCGTCCAGTCGCGCAGCGTCTCGTTCGTGGCGTCCTTCAAGGTCTTGCTGCCCGAGGTGACCGGAATCACACGCGCGCCCAGAAGGCGCATGCGGAACACGTTGAGCGATTGTCTGCCGATGTCCTCCTCGCCCATGTAAATGTCGCAATCCAGGCCGAAGAGCGCCGCGGCCGTGGCGGTGGCCACCCCGTGCTGGCCCGCCCCCGTCTCCGCGATGATGCGCGTTTTCCCCAGCCTCCTGGCCAGAAGGACCTGGCCGAGCGTGTTGTTTATTTTGTGCGCGCCCGTGTGGCAGAGGTCCTCACGCTTGAGGTAGACCCTCAGCACGCCCAGATGATCGGAGAGGCGCTCCGCCAGATAGAGCGGCGTGGGTCTGCCCACGAATTCCCTCAGATAATAGGCGAGTTCTTCGTGATACGCCGGGTCGCTGCGGGCCTCCTGGTAGGCAACTTCGAGTTCCTCGAGGGCGGGCATGAGGGTTTCCGGGACATAGCGCCCCCCGAACCGACCGAATCTTCCCCTGGAGACCATTTCGCTCATCTTTTCATTTCCTCTAACTCGGATACCGCCGCGCGCGCGTTTTCGATGAAACTTAAAGTCCGCTCGGGGTCTTTCCGGCCCGGAACCGCGCCCTCCACCCCGCTGCTCGAATCCACGCCGTAGGGCTGGACACTCCTCACGGCTTCGCCCACGTTCTCGGGCTTAAGGCCACCCGAGAGGATGATGGGCCTCGTAACGGCTGCCTGCTGCGCCAGTCCCCAGTCAAAAGTCTCGCCCGTGCCTCCGAGCGCGCCCTTCACGTAGGCGTCCAGTAAAATGGCGCAACCGGTAAACGCGTCTATCTGCGCTATCGTTTCGGGCCCCTTGACTCTTAAGGCCCGGATCACGCGCAATCCCCGCTCGATCAGCCGGCGGCAATCCTCCGGCGTCTCATCGCCATGAAGCTGCGCCGCGTCCAGACCGACGCGACGCGCGATTTCCATCACGCGCTCGGGGGGTTCGTTCACGAAAACGCCGACCCGCGTCCCGAAGGCGGGCAACGCCTCGGCAATCGCCTTCGCCTGCGCCACCTCCAGGCACCGGGGAGTGCCCGGAACGAAATTCAGCCCCAGGGCGTCAGCGCCCGCTTCCAGGGCGAATTCCGCATCCTGAACCGTCGTCACCCCACAAATCTTCACGCGGATCATGTCGCGAAATCCTCCCGGGCAGAGCAAGCATTTATAGCACAGAGTCGAAGCGCAAGCCTAGCGCAAAGGGGGCTGTTGAAAAAGCCCCCTTTCAGGGGGTGGAGGGGCATCCCGCTCGCATGAAAACCAACCCCCCCTACCCCCCCTTGTCAGGGGGGTAAAAAAAACCGGCACCCGCCGCCGGAGCAGGGGTTTTTGTTTTTTCTTGCCCCCCTGACAAGGGGGGGTAGGGGGGGTTGCCTTTATGGGGTTTTTCTTTCAGGGGATTTTTCAACAGTCCCCAAAAGGATGCCGTTTGGGCGATACGGATAACCAGGCGGAGAGGTTTCGCCGGACGGAGAGGCCGGAGAGCGTCCTGGACTTTGAGAGGATACGACTGCCGGGGGATGAGAGGGCGCTAGCCGCCGCCCAGATACATCATCTTGACTTCCTGGTTGTTCAGGAGTTCGTGGCCGCCGCCCTGATAGCGGTTCCTGCCGAGTTCCAGCACGTAGCCCCGGTCTGAAATCTCGAGAGCGCGCGCGGCGTTCTGCTCGACGAGCATGATGGTCAGCCCTTCCTTGGCGAGGCTCACGATTTTCTCGAATACTTCTGTCACGAAGCGGGGACTCAAGCCCAAAGACGGCTCATCGAGCATGATCATCGTCGGCCTCGTCATCAGGGCGCGGCCCATGGCAAGCATCTGCTGCTCGCCGCCGCTCATCGTGCCCGCCAACTGCTTCTGCCGCTCGCCGAGGCGCGGGAACAGCGTAAAGACGTAGTCCATCGCCTCGTCGATTTTCTTCTGATCGCGCTCGATGTAGGCGCCCATCTCGAGATTTTCCTTGACCGTCATCTGGTTGAAGACGATGCGGCCCTGCGGCACGTAGCCCAGCCCGCGGCCCAGAATCTGGTCGGGTCGGTAACCCACGATGTTCTGCCCCTCGAACTCGATCTCGCCGCCGAGATAGTTGATGAAGCCCATGATGATCTTGAAGGTCGTGGATTTCCCCGCGCCGTTCGGCCCGATGACGGCCACCACCTCGTCCTTGTTCACGTGGAGCGACACGTCGTGGAGAATCTGGATCCGGCCATACGCCGCGTTTACGTCCTTGAGTTCCAATAGCGCCATTTATCTGTGTCCAAAATATGCTTCGATAACGTCTTCGTTCTTTTGAATATCTTCGGGCAGACCCTCGGCGATTTTCACGCCGTAGTCGAGCACGAACACCTTTTCGCAGTGGTTCATGATGACGTTCATGTCGTGTTCGACGATGAGAACCGTCTTCCCCTGGTCTTCCTGCAGATGGTGAATGTGTTCCAGCAGGTTGTTGAGCAGGGTTCTGTTGACGCCGGCCGCGGGCTCATCGAGGAGGATGAGGTCGGGGTCCGTCATCAGGGCGCGGGCGAATTCGAGGAGTTTCTGCTGCCCGTAGGAGAGGTTGCCCCCGTATTCGCCGCGAAGTTTCGTGAGCGTGACGAATTCCATCAACTGTTCCGCCCGCTCGCGCGCCTCGCGCACGGGTATCTTCATGCTCGATGCGGAGAGCATGTTCTCGAACACGGTCATCTCGCGGTAGATGCGCGTGATCTGGAAGGTCCGGCTGATGCCCCTGTTGAAGATTTCATAGGGCCTCAAGCCCACGATGTTCTCTCCGTTGTAGAACACATCGCCGCTGTCTGCTTCGAGAACGCCCGTGAGCAGGTTGAACGTGGTGGTCTTGCCGGAGCCGTTCGGCCCGATGAGGCCCGATATCTGACCCTTGGGCACCTGAAAGGTGCACCCGTCCACAGCCTTGATGCCCCCGAAGTACTTTTTCAGGTTCTGAATGTCGAGAGCGATTTCAGCTTCAGCCATTTTCTTGTGTTACTCCGTTTCCTAGTGAACCATTCCCTTGCGCGCCCAGCCTTTGTCGATGGCGAATCCCATCAGTCCGCGCGGCATGAACCGGGCCACGAGGACGATGAAGACGCCGAAGGCGATGAGGTGAGCCGTCGGGAATTTCACCCAGGTAATTTCCTGAACGATATACAAGATGAATGTGCCCAGAATGGGCCCGATTACCGTTCCCTTGCCGCCGAACATGGCGAAGAGCTTCATGTAGATGGTGACAAGGATGAAGAACTCGGTTTCGGGGTCGATGTAGAGAACCTTGTACGCCTGAATGCCGCCGGCCGCCGCCGGGAAAATGGCGGAAAGAGCGAAGGCGAAAAGCTTGTAGAACGTAGTGTTGATGCCCAGGCTCTCCGCGGCGATTTCGTCCTCGCGTATGGCGTTCAGGCGGATCCCGAACCTCGAATGACCCACCCAATAGGACACGACAATGGTGGCCAGCATGACCACCAGCATGGCGAAATACGTTTCAAAGGAATTTTCGACATTGGGCAGTCCGATTCCCTCGCCGCCGTGGGTGAGGTCCTCCCACACCGTGGCCACCACGCGCGTGCCCTCCGCCGCGCCGAGCATGGCGATGGCGAAATACGGGCCCTTGAGGCGCAGAACCGGAAACCCGATTATCAACGAGACCACGAAGGAGACGAACACGCCCACGAAAAGGGTCGGGATCCAGTGCCAGCCGTAGTCCACCACCAGAATGCCCGTGGCGTATGCGCCGATGCCGTAGAACATCACATGGCCGAAAGATACGTAGCCCGTGTAGCCGCTGATGATGTTCCAGCTCAAGGAGAGAACGACGTACATCATCGTGAACATGATGACAGAGCGCAGATACAGATTGATATTCGATGGCAACGCGCACAGGATGATTATGAGTATGGCCAGCATTCCGAAATTGCGGAGGTGTTCTTTTTGGCCCATTCAGAGCTCTCCTAGTTTTCTTTCGGCCCCATCAGGCCGCGAGGCCTGATCAGCAGCACGAAAACCATCATCCCGTAGGACGCAATTTCCACCATGGCGGTGCCGTTGGGGATCATGAAGGAGATGAGGCTCTCGATGACCGCGAGCATCACCCCTCCGATGAGCGCACCGATATAGTGGCCCCTGCCTCCGAGCACGATGATGGCGAAGGCCTGCAGCGTATACAAGACGCCCGTTTCCGGGTTGAAGCCGAACTGAATCGACACGAGCGCGCCGCCCGCCACCGCAAGCGCCGCCGCCAGTCCCGAGGTGATCATGTAGATATGGAAAATGTTGATGCCGCAGACCATGGCGACGTCCGCGTTTTGCGCCGTCGCGCGTATCGCCTTGCCGAGACGGTGGAGTTTCAGAAAAACAAAGACGCTGATGGATATAAAGGCGGCCATCACGAAGCTGATGATCTTGCTCCTGCTCACCGCGATGGTCTCGGTGAGTTGGAACGCGTCGGGCGCGTAGGGGATGGTGCGGTAATCCGTGGTGAAGATGGCTTCCACGATATGAATAATCGTGAGCCCCAAGCCGAAAGTTATCAGCAAGGGCGTCAGTTCCGGCCCGCCCACCACGGCGTTCAAGAGCAGCTTCTGGATGAGGAGCCCGATGCAGAAAGCGATGGGGAGCGTGATGAACAGGGCGAGGAGCGGGTCAACTCCGACGTAGAAAAAGAACATCCAGGTCAGGTAGGCGCCCAGCATCACCAGCTCGCCATGCGCCACGTTGATGATGCGCATGACGCCGAAGATGAGCGTGAGCCCCACGGCGAACATGGCGTATACGCCACCCTGCATGATGCCGTTCAGGATGACGGTGGTCAGGTCCGCCAGCCACTGGAGATCGAAGAAGACGTTGTCCGTATAAATACCGACACCGAACGGGATGGTATACGCCGCAACCAAAAACACCGCCAACCAGTATTTGCTACGGATTTCCGCTTTTTCCTGCATGAGAGATCGAGTCCCCTCAGACTATGACACAAAAAAATCCGATATTTTTACTTTCGCGCCGGGGCCGCTTTTAACGGCCCCGGTGCGAAAGTTCAAATGTGTATGGCATTTTCGCCTTAAATGCAACCCGTCTAGTTCTTGCCTCTTTCCTTCCACTTCGGCATCGGCAGCTTGTAGGAAACTTCCGATATCTTCTTGGGCCACACGATCTTGCGCTGGCCGTCGAGGATCTGGAAGGTCAAGCCCTCATGCTGGTTCAGGTTGTTCTCGTCCACTTTCCAGGGACCGATGATGGTCGTGGTCTTCATGGTGCGCAGCGCCTTCCAGACCTTTTCCCGGTCCGCGGAGCCTGCTTTCGCCACCGCGTCGCCGAAAATCTGCAGGGACGCATAGGACTGGCCCGCGTGGTAGTTTGGGTTCACGCCGTAGCGTTTCTTATAGGCCGCGATGAATTCCTTCATGCCGGGCCGCTTGAGGATGTCCGGCTTGGGCTCCCACTGGCTGAAGCCCAGAACGTATTCCGCCGTGTCGCCGAGCTGCTTGGCGAACTTGGGCAGGCCGGGGCCGACGGTTCCGGCGAAAATCTTGAGGTTGATGTTGAGTTCGCGAAGCTGGCGAATCTGCGCCGCGGCGTCCGCGAAATAGCTGTTCGAGATGAGCGCCTCCGCGCGGCGCGCCTTGATCTTCTGCAGCAGCGCGGTGAAGTCGGTCTGCTTGCGCGGATAGTTCTCGTTCAGCACCACCTTGAGGCCGAGCTTCTTCGCCCACTCCACGGCGCCTTCCGCCGACTGGCGCGGGAAGAGGCTGTCCTCGCCGACGATGGCGATGCGCTTCACGCCGATGTCCCTGGCGCTGTGAATCGCGCCCTTCGGGTAGTCCTGGGCGACGGCGATGATGTTGAACAGGTATTTGCGGCCTTTCTTCCAGATGATGCCCGAGGAAGCGCCCGGCGCCATCGTGGGGTACTTGTACCTTTCCAGCACGTTCGCCACGGCGTCGGTGATGCCGCTCGAGTAGGGACCGATGGTCAGGTTCACCTTGTCCTGCGTGATCAGCTTCTCATACAGCTTGATGCTGGTCTGCTTGTCCGATTTGTCGTCCAGGATGCTGAAGTCGATTTTCTTGCCGTTCCAGCCTTTACCGGCGTTCACCTGATCAACATACAGCTTGTAGGAGTTCACCATACGTCCGGCGGGTTCGGCATAGCGGCCCGTCTGCGAAATGGCGATCCCCAGGGTGACCTTGTCCATCGCCTGGCTTTTCTCCACGAAGGGAGCAGCCGTGAGGGCGAGAGCAAAGCCGAGAGCCAAAACCAAGCATTTCTTCATTTCTTAAACTCCTCCTAATGAAAACAATAATCCTGCCTTGCAACAAAAAAATGAATTTACCGCTTGCGCATTACCAGCAACAACGCGCTCAATCAGATGATTCCTTATAAGCAATCTTCACGCGTAGTTCCGGATGCGCACCACCAGATTTGCTGAACAGTCGGTTATGATACGCATATCGCTTCAGATGTCAAAGGGAATTATTCAACAAATTATAATACCGTCCTTAAAAACTTTTCCTGCGGTAAAATTCCCGCCCCGCGCGGAACCGCACGCGGGGCGGGAGCCGATATGCTGCCCTGTCACAACCTTTGTCTATCTCTTCTGCCCCTAGTTCTTGGCTCTGTCCTTCCACTTGGGCATCGGCAGCTTGTAGGGGACTTCCGATATCTTCTTGGGCCACACGATCTTGCGCTGGCCGTCGAGTATCTGGAAGGTCAAGCCCTCGTGGTTGTTCATGTTGGTGTCGTCCACTTTCCAGGGACCGATGATGGTCGTGGTGCTCATCGTGCGCATCGTCCTCCACACCTTGTCCCTGTCAATGGAGCCTGCTCGTTTCACCGCTTCGCCGAAAACCTGCATGGACGCATAGGACTGGCCCGCGTGGTAGTTCGGATCCACGCCGTAGCGCTTCTTATACGCCGCGATGAACTCCCTCATGCCGGGCCGCTTGAGGATTTCCGGCTTGGGCTCCCACTGGCTGAAGCCCAGAACGTATTCCGCCGTGTTGCCGAGCTGCTTGGCGAACTTGGGCAGGCCCGGGCCGACGGTTCCGGCGAAAATCTTGAGGTTGATGTTGAGCTCGCGAAGCTGGCGAATCTGCGCCGCGGCGTCCGCGAAGTAGCTGTTCGAGATGAGCGCCTCCGCGCGGCGCGCCTTGATCTTCTGCAGCAGCGCGGTGAAGTCGGTCTGCTTGCGCGGATAGTTCTCGTTCAGCACCACCTTGAGGCCGAGCTTCTTCGCCCAATCCACGGCGCCTTCCGCCGACTGGCGCGGGAAGAGGCTGTCCTCGCCGATTATGGCGATGCGTTTCACGCCGATGTCCCTGGCGATGTGGAGTGCGCCCTTCTGGTAGTCCTGGGCGACGGCGATGATGTCGAAGAGATACTTGCGGCCTTTCTTCCAGATGATGCCCGAGGCGGCGCCCGGCGCCAGCGTGGGGTACTTGTACCTTTCCAGCACGTTCGCCACTGCGTCGGTGATGCCGCTCGAGTAGGGGCCCATGGTCAGGTCCACCTTGTCCTGCGTGATCAACTTCTCATACAGCTTGATGCTGGTCTGCTTGTCCGATTTGTCGTCCAGGATGATCATATCGATTTTCTTGCCGAGCCAACCACCCTTGGCGTTCATCTGGTCCACATACAGATTGTAGGAGTTCACCATACGCCCGGCGGGTTCGGCATAGCGGCCCGTCTGCGAAATGGCTATCCCCAGCGTGACCTTGTCCGCCGCAAAGCCTTTCTCCACGAAGGGAGCGGCCGTGAGGGCGAGAGCAAAGCCGAGAACCAAAACAAGGCTTTTCTTCATCTCCGATCCTCCTCTTTATGGAAGCTCAAAGGTTGCGCCGCCATCACAATACGACGCGCTACGGTTGAACAACCTGCGTCATACACGCCGGCTCCCTAGTTCTTCGCCCTGTCCTTCCATTTGGGCATCGGCAGCTTGTAGGGGACTTCCGCGATCTTCTTCGGCCAGACGATCTTGCGCTGGCCGTCGAGAATCTGGAAGGTCAGGCCGTCATGATCGTTCAGGTTGTTCTTGTCCACTTTCCATTTTCCCATGACAGTCTGGAACTGAGAGGTGCGCAGCGTCTGCCAGACCTTCTGGCGATCATGAGAACCCGCCTTTGTTATCGCCTGGCTCATGATCTGCATCGACACCCAGGCGATTCCGGCGTGGTAGTTCGGCTTGACGCCGTGACGCTTCACATAGGAGTCGATGAAATGCTTCATTCCCGGGAATTTCAGTATCTCGGGGCGCGGCTCCCACTGGCTGAAGCCCAGCACGTATTCCGCCGTGTTGCCGAGCTGCTTGGCGAACTTGGGCAGGCCCGGGCCGACGGTTCCGGCGAAAATCTTGAGGTTGATGTTCAGTTCGCGAAGCTGGCGAATCTGGGCCACGGCGTCCGCGAAGTAGCTGTTCGAGATGAGCGCCTCCGCGCGGCGCGCCTTGATTTTCTGAAGCAGCGCGGTGAAGTCGGTCTGCTTGCGCGTATAGTTCTCGTTCAGCACCACCTTGATGCCGAGATGCTTCGCCCAGTGAACTGCGCCCTCCGCCGACTGGCGCGGGAAGAGGCTGTCTTCGCCGACGATGGCGACCCGCTTCACGCCGATCTCCTTGGCGAGGAACATCGCGCCTCTTTGATAGTTCTGGGCGATGGCGTTCTGGTTGAAAAGGTACTTTCTGCCTTTCTTCCAGATGATGCCCGAGGAGGCGCCCGGCGCCAGCGTGGGGTACTTGTATCTTTCGAGAACGTTGGCTACTGCGTCGGTAATGCCGCTCGAATAGGGGCCGAGCGTGATGTCGACCTTGTCCTGCGTGATGAGCTTCTCGTAGAGCTTGATGCTGGTCTGCTTGTCCGATTTGTCATCCAGGAGAGTGACTTTAATCTTCTTGCCCAGCAGACCGCCCTTGGCGTTCAGCTGATCGATGTACAGCTTGTAGGCATTAACGAACCTGCCGGCCGGCTCCGCATAGCGGCCCGTCTGGGAGATGGCTCCGCCCAGGTGGATTTCATTCGCCGACAATGCCGGGCTGGCGAGGAACGCCGTCGTCGCCAAAAATGCGATTGCAATGAAGATGCGAACCACTTTCATTTTCTATCCTCCTTGTCTGTGGGAAAAACCCTGAATCTCGCGGCGGAAATCCGCCCTTTCTTCAAATGTTTCCAAATCAGGATGAATCGAAGCTCTATTTGCACGTATCCACAAGACACGAAACAAAAAGAATTGCAAAAGACGCATAACGCCGCCGCCGGGCGACGCGATTCATTAGAGGTTTAGATGAATTCTAGCTTGAAGGGGAAAAATGTCAAACGCGCTGATTTTGCGCTTTTTGAGGTTCCGCCGTCTCGGCGTCCACCGCGCAGCCCTCGACCCAGGCCACGCCGTCTTCGCCGTATTCCTTCTTCCATATCGGCACGATCTGCTTGATGCGGTCGATCGCGTAGCGGCACGCCTTGAAGGCCGCGTCCCGGTGGGCGGAGGCCGCCGCGATGCCCACCGCGATATCGCCGATGGCGAGGGTTCCGACCCGGTGGGCCATCGCCAGGTGGGTGACGCCGAAGCGCTCTTCGATCTCCCCGGCGACCTGGCGCATCTTCTTCTCCGCCATTTCGGGATAGGCGTGGTATTCGAGATGCGTGACCCCCTGCCCCGCGCTGTGGTTGCGGACTTTGCCCACGAACGTGCAGAGCCCGCCCAGTTCGGGGGAATCGAGGCTGTCCGTCAACTCGTCCATGTCGATAGGGGTATCGGCGATGCGGCAAATCATGCGCAACCCCCGCTGATGGGCGGGATCAACGCCAGTTCATCGCCCGCATCCACCGGCGTGCCCTCGCCCGCGAACTCCTGGTTGACGGAGACGGCGATGGACTCCATGCGCCCGGAAAACACCGGAAACCGCTCGGCGAGGCTCACTCTCAGATCGGCCACCGTGGCGCCTTCGGGGACTTCGAGGTCGATTTCGTCTTCGCCCGTCACCTCTTTCGCCCAGGCGAAGCATTTCACGCGGACTTTCATGCGATACCTCATTCGTGATGATGCGATTCGTCATTTCACTTCTGGATGATAGATATTCCAACCGGCGGAATCAAGGGGATGCTCCGGCCGGCTCGCACTTCTTGCCCATCTAATCCAAGTGTATACTCTGCGCCATGAAAATCGCCTCTCACCCCGAACTCTCCCAGACCCTGGCGGATGCGCTCGAAAACGGCCCCATCCCCTTTCGCCGCTTCATGGAACTCGCCCTCTATCATCCCCAAGGCGGCTATTATTGCCGGGAAAGCCCGCGCATCGGCGCAGGCGGCGATTTCTACACCTCGCCTCACCAGAGCCCCTGGCTCGGACGCATGATCGCGCCGCTGCTCGAGAAAATCCGGCGGCGCATGGACGAGCCGCCCTCGCTTCCCGTTTGGGAGTACGGCCCCGGCGAGGGATGGCTCGCCTTCGACATCCTCGAGTCGATTCGCTCCTCGCAGGCGTCTCTCCACCAGGCCATCGCCTATACGTTCGCCGAGCAAAGCGCGCAGGCGGGAAAGCGGATACGGGAAAAATTCGGGGACTCGGACAATATCCGATTCGCCGACGCCGCCGAATACCCACCCGCAGGCTTCAAGGGCGTCGTGCTCGCCCATGAGTTCCTGGACGCCCTGCCCGTCCACGCCCTCATCCGGAAAGGGCCGCATCTGAAGGAAAGATACGTGGCGCGGCGCGGCGAGAGGCTCGAGTTTTGCGAGGGCGCGCTCTCCGATGAGCGGCTGAACGGCTGGTTCTCCGATTTGGGGGTCCGGCTCTCCACCGATCAGACGGCCGAGGTGAACCTGTGCGCCTTCGACTGGGTGAGCGAGGTGGCGCGCCGGATGGAGCGGGGCGCCGTCCTGATCTTCGACTACGGCTTCTCCGCGCGCGCCCTCTACGGCCCCACCCGCATGGATGGCGCGCTGCGCGGCTACAGAAACCACACCCTCGTGAGCGACGTGCTCTCCCGTCCCGGGGAAACCGACCTCACCACCCACGTCGACTTCACCTCCATCCTGCGGGCTGCTGCGCCGCATGGCATGGAACTCGCGGGCTTCACCGACCAGACGCGCTTTCTTCTCGGGGCCGGCATTTCCCGGGCGCTGGAAAACGCGAAGGGCGGGGATGATGAGAAAACACGGCGCGAGCGCCAGTCCCTCATGGGCATCATGGACCCAACCGGTCTGGGTGGGGCCATCAAGGTGATGCTGCTGTCCAAAAACCTGAAGCTCTCCGGTTTTGAGGAATTCTCGATGAAGCCCGACGACAGGGAGTCCCTGGACACGCTCGCAGGCTAGCTGCCCGCCGGACGAATGGCGCGAATGTCGAGCTGCACCCTGGTGCTGCCGCGCCAGCGGTTCAGGCCGGGGGAGAACGCCACGTCGAACTTTCCCTTCAAACGCTCCGGCTCCTTGAGCAACGCCCCCATGCCGAAGCCGATGGCCTCTCTCACCTCGCGGAACTGCCGCAAGCTCAGCTTCAGGTGCTCCCCTTCGCGGCCCACGGAGCCCGGGCTTCCGGCCACCTCGACGCCTGAGGCGCAGAACACGGGCCGGGGGTTCTCCTCCCCGAAAGGCGCCATGCCCTCGAATTGCTCGAGGAGCGGCACGTCCATTTCGGAAAAATCGACGCGGGCGTCGAGCATGAGTTCGCGCTCATCCGGCCCGGTTTTTTTCATCCCGCGAATCACCTCGCAGAAGCGCTCCCTGAAAGCGTCTATCTTCTCCTCCGCCACCTTCAGCCCCGCGGCTCCCTTGTGTCCGCCGAACTGAATCAAAAGGCCCGAGCAGCGCTCGAGCGCCTCGTACACGTGAAGGCCCATGGCCGAGCGAACGGAGCCTTTCCCCACCCCGTCCTTGACGTGGATGAGAACCGAGGGCTGGTGATACTCCTCCACGAGTTTCGCCGCCACGATGCCCACCACGCCGGGGTGCCATTTGTCGCTCGCGAGCACGATGGCCTCATCGCGGGCGCCGCCTCCCGATGATTCCATCATGCTCACCGCCTCCTCCCAGGCCTGCCGCTGCAAAACCTGGCGTTGACGGTTCCACTCCTCGAGCACCTCCGCGCGGGAGCGCGCCTGGCCCTCGTCATCGGCGATGAGAAGTTCGACGCCGAAGGAGGCTTCCCCCACCCGCCCCGCCGCGTTGAGCCTCGGCGCGAGGGTGAAGGAGACGTGCCCCACATTGAGCGTCTGGGCCTTGAGGTTCGCCGCCGCCTGTAAGGCGCGTATCCCGGCCTTTCGCCGATCCAGGGTCTCGAACCCGCCCTCGGCCACTTCGGGGGGCGAGAGGATCTCGAGCCCGTGGCGCACGAAAATGTGGTTCTCGTCCCGCAGGGGAACCACGTCGGCCACCGTGCCCAACGCCACCAGATCGAGGTGCTGCTTGAGGTTCGGCAGCGGCGCCGCGAATCCGCCTTCATGCAAACGCCTTCTGAGCGCGGTGATCAGCTTGAACGCGACCCCGACCCCGCTGAGTCCCCGGAAAGGATATTCACAACCCGCCTGGCGGGGATTCAGGACGGCCACGGAGGGCGGCAACTCGTCCGGCGGACGGTGATGATCGGTGATGACGAGCCGCAAGCCCATCTGCCCGGCTTCTCTGGCGGCGGCATGCGCGCTGATACCGCAATCGACCGTCACCACCGTGTCGCAGCCCGCCTCCTTGAGCTTTTTCAGACCCTTGCGGTGCAGGCCGTAACCCTCGTCCAGGCGACTCGGAATGTAGTAGGGAACCCTGACGCCCACCTGGGAGAGAAACCGGCACATGAGCGCCGTGGCGGAGATGCCGTCCACGTCGTAATCCCCATAAACGCCGATGGGGCGCCGGTTTCTTATCTGCGCCAGGAGATGGGAGACGGCGTCTTCCATCCCTTTCATCAGAAACGGGTCGTGCAATCCCGCGAGGGGGGCATCCAGAAACTTGCGCGCCTCGCCGGGGCTTTGAATGCCCCTTTGCGCGAGAAGTTTTCCCATCAGAGGGGGGAGGTTCAATTCCCGGGAAAGCTGATCGGCGGATTCCTGATCGACAGGGCGCAGTGTCCACTTGCCGGGAAAGGCGAGCGGGCCCGTGGAATCGCTCATCGGCCCTTCATGCTCCCCTGCGCCGTCCGCAGGCGCAGCGCCGGGAGAGCCGGCTCCGAACAAGCGCATCGCTCATTTATCACTCACGACTTCGCCCGCCCGGGTCGCGTTTCGAGGGCCATGCGGAGCCCCCTTCCGCCGGAGCCGCCCTTGCGGGTGATTCATCGGGGGAGTCATCCTGCGGCGATTCGGCGATCGGGACGATTCCCGGACCGAGTTCCTCGAAATCATCCTCTCCGGCCGGGTCCGGGCGCGGAGAGGAGCGCCTGCGCCATCCGTCTCTGATGGAAGGCTTCGGCATGGGACGCGCCATTATCTCGCGAGCCCCCCTGAGATGAGCGTTCACGGGGTTTGAAAAATTCCGCTTCAACGAAACCATCGAGCGAACCAGCGCGCCCGTGAGGCTTTTGGGCCGGCAGGCGTTTCCGTTCATGAGAATAGAGAAAGCGAGAATTTCCCCGTTCCCGGCGGCCGCATATCCGCTGAAGGCGCGCACGCCGTTCAACACGCCCGTCTTCACCCGCACCCGGCGCGAATCGACTCCGCGTCGGCGTCTTTTCTTCACTGTCCCGTCTACGCCGAACACGGCCAGCGACGCCATGAACTCCGGCCGCAGCCTGAAATCGTTGTGCGCCGCTTCGAGCAGGACCGCCAGAGAGCGCGGCGATGCGCGGTTCATCCTGCTCAGGCCCGAACCGTCTGCGAGGGCGATCTCCTTCGCCGAGACGCCGATGGAGAGCAGGAAATCCCGCACGACGCGCAGGCCTTTTTCCGCCGTGCCCGGCGCGCCGTGCGTTTCGGCGCCCATCGTCTTGAGAACCTGTTCGGCCACGAAATTGTTGCTGAACTTGTTGAGCCCGCTCACCACTTCGCTCAGGGGCGGCGAGAGGTTTCTCACGAGAAGCTTCGCATCGGGCGGCGTGGCGGCTTGCCGTATCCCTCCCTTCAAGGCGATTCCCTGCCTCTCCATTTCGGCGGCGACCGCACCGGCGGTGAAAGCGGTGGGGTCCGTAACGGGCACCCGGTACGTCTTCATCCTGCCTCTCGCCGGAAACGAGCCGCCCACCTGAACGAGGTCTCTTCCTTTCGATCGCCGGCGCCCCAGCCAGATTTTAGGATGCTTGCCGCGCGAGGTCTTCACCTTCGCCCAAAGACGAAGCGCGCGCGAGGACGGCTCGAGATTCGCCATGGCCGGGCCGCCGATTCTATCGCCCGGAGCCACGAGCACGTTCGCGAGACCAAAATTCAGGGACAATGCGCCGTGCGGCGCCAGATACGGCCGGATGGAGCGGCCCACGCGCCACCCGCGCCCATGTTTTTTCTCATCGAAAAACGTATCGTCCGCCACCAGATCGCCCTCGATGCGCCTGACGCCGCGTAGCTTGAGGCGGCGAACGAAGTCGCGCATCCTTTCATGCACGAAAAGCGGGTCGCCGTAGCCCTTGAGATAAAGGTCGCCCCGCAGGACGCCGCCTCGAACCTTGCCCTTCGCGTAAAAATCGGTGGCGAAGCGGTAGTCCGGCCCCAGGCTCGCGAGCGCGGCGGCCGCCGTGAAGAGTTTGACGTTCGAAGCAGGAATCCGCTTTGTAGCAGCGTTATGGGAATAAAGCGTCTGCGCCGTGGAAACCGAGCGAATGTAAAGACCAAGGCGTCCGGGGCGGACGCACTGCCTTTTTACGGCGCGCTTCACCCTGGCCTGGAAGGCGGCCTTCGAGACGACCCCTTTTTTTGAAGAAACTCTTTTTTTCGCGGCGGAGGCGTCCGGCGCGCTCAAGGCGGTGAGGCCCAGCATCATCGCCCAAAGGGAAAACCTCAAGAACCGGCCCGCTGAGTCCTGCTCCTTTATCCTCATATTCGGTGTCCATCACGCTCCGGGCGGGGCGGGAATACCGGGCATCATTCTCACAAAAAAGCGAGGGCCTGCATCACCTGCTGAACCGAGGGGCGGTCGCTGGGGTATTTGCCCACGTGAACGTAGCGAACCACGCCGCTCTTGTCGATGATGATGGTGGCGGGCCGGGCGATCCCTTCTCTGGGATGCAGCACCCCGAAGTGTTGGATGATTCGCTTCTTCGGGTCCGAGATCAGCAGATACCGGATGCCCAACTCCCGCGTCGTCCTGTTCATTTCAAGCGCATTGTCCGCGCTGACGGCGACGATTTCGGTCTGCAGCCGATGAATTTTTTCGGAAAATCTCTGGAACTCGACGAGTTGCCGCTGGCAAATGACTCAGAAGTGGCCCCGATAGAAGACCATCACGAGATTTTTCCTGCCCTTGAGGTCGGACAGCTTGAAGCCCTGAATTTCGAACTCGCGCGCCTCCTCCCCCACCTTGGGGCGGTTCTCATCGAAAGGCGCCGCCGCCACGCTCACACTCATGAATACGAAAGCGAGCGCCGTCACCACCAAGCGCAAAGTTCGCTTCAAATGACACCTGCTCCATCTCATCGGGGAAAACCTCCGGATCATCGAGTCAATAATCACCAGCGAGGGGAATCTTAATCCGCCCGGAACGGGCTGTAAACCACGAGGACGCGCCGCGTTGACGATGAGACGCGGCGTATGCGAATCTCCAGATGTCTCTCGCCCACCGGTATGACCAGATGAGAAATAAATCGCTCGCTCTTCTCGTCCTCTCGTTCGCGTGCGCGTTTCTATCCGGCTGCGGGGAGGAACGTTCCCCCAAAAACGACGCCATCGTCGTCGGCATCGGAACCAACCCCACGCAACTCGACCCGAGGCTGTCGCAGGACGCCATCTCCTCCAAGGTGCAGCGCTTCATCTTCAGCCGCCTGATATCGAATGACCACGAGGGCCGCATCGTCCTGGAACTCGCCGAGAAATGGGAGCGGCCCACGCCCCTCGTCCACCGCTTCGAACTCAAACGCGGGGTGCGGTTCCATAACGGTGAAGCCCTCACCTCGTCCGACGTGAAATACACTTTCGACTCCATTCGCGATCCTTCTCTCGCCTCCCCCAGGGCGGCGGGACTCAATGAACTCGCGCGCATCGAAACGCCCACGCCGCACAGCGTCGTCTTTCATCTCAAAGAACCCTCCGCCTCGTTCGCGGAGTCCCTCATGATCGGCATTCTCCCCAAAAGCGCACGCGAGGCGGGGAGCCGATTCGCCCGAAAACCCGTCGGCACCGGCCCGTTCGAGTTCGTGGAATTCACGCCGGACGTACGAATCACGCTTAAGGCGTTCCCCGGTCATTTCGCCGGCAAACCCGCCTTCGAGCGCCTCATCTTCCGGATTCTGCCGGAGGAGACCATCCGCGTCCTGGAACTCGAAAGCGGAGGGGTCGATTTTCTCCAGAACGCTTTTTCGCCCGATATTCTGCCGCGCTTCATCAAGAACAAGCGGCTCAAGATTCGAAAGCGCCTGGGCACGAACTTCACCTACATCGGCTTCAACATGAGCGACCCGATTCTCTCCAAACTCGAGGTGCGGCGCGCGATCGCCCACGCCATCGACAGGCGGCCCATCGTGCGTTTCATCCACAAGGGCCTCGTCCAGGAGGCGGACAGCCTGCTGCCGCCGGATCACTGGGCGCACCGAAAGGGCCTTCCCGACTACGCGCACCGCCCGGAGCTGGCGATGAGACTCCTCGATGCGGCGGGCTACCCCGACCCCGACGGGCCGGGGCCCGAACCGCGCTTCACGCTCGTCTACAAGACCTCGCAAAACGAACTGGGACGCCGCATCGCCACCGTGCTCGGCCATCAGCTCGCCCGCGTGGGAATCAAGATGAAAATCCGCTCCTATGAGTGGGGGACGTTTTTCGGCGACATCAGAAACGGAAATTTCCAGCTCTACAGCCTGACGTGGGTCGGCATATCGGACCCCGACATCTACCGCTATATCTTTCACAGCCGCTTCATCCCTCCGGCCGGACTCAACCGGGGCCTCTACAAAAACGCGCGCATCGACACGCTTCTGGAGAAAGCTCGCCAACCCATCGCGCCTGAGGCCCGGGCCCGCATCTACGGCGAGGTGCAGCGCATCCTGGGCCGCGAGCTTCCCTACATCAATCTTTGGCACAGCGTGAACGTGGCCGTCTTCGACAGGCGCATATCGGGCTACCGGGTGTTCCCGGACGCGGACTTCATCTCGCTCGCGAAAGCCACCCTCTCCCCGGCGGCGAGGCGATAAATGAGAAAATTCCTCTTAAGACGCATTCTGCTCCTCATCCCCGTCCTGTGGGGGGTGATGACGCTCGTCTTCATCGTCACCCAGGTGCTGCCGGGCGACCCGGTGGACCTGATGCTGGGCGAAACCGCCCGCCCAGCCCAGCGCGAACAACTGCGCAAGACGCTGGGGCTGGACAGGCCCCTGGGCGTTCAATACGCGGACTACATGGGAGGTCTCCTGCGCGGAGACCTGGGCACCTCGCTCCACCAGAAAAGAGCGGTGTCGGCCATCATCTTCGAGCGCACCTACGCCTCGGCGGAACTCACGCTCGCCTCGATGGCCGTCGCGCTGCTCATCTCGCTCCCGCTGGGAATCGCCGCGGCGCGCCGACAGGGCACGGCGCTCGACCTGGGCGCAGGTTTTCTCGCCGTGGCGGGCGCGAGCATGCCCGTCTTCTGGCTCGGGCCGCTGCTCATCATCGTCTTTTCCATCAACCTGGGCTGGTTCCCCGTCTCGGGCCGGGAGGGAGTGTTGAGCCTCATCCTCCCCGCCGTGACGCTCGGCGCCGCGCTCTCGCCGATATTGATGCGCATGGCGCGCTCGAGCCTGCTGGACGTGCTGCCGCAAGACTACATCAGCACGGCGCGCGCCAAGGGCATTTCCGAGAAAAAGGTGCTCTGGCTCCACGCGCTCAAGAACGCGTGCCTGCCGCTCATCACGATCCTGAGCCTCCAGCTCGGCGCCCTGCTCTCGGGCGCCATCATCACCGAGACCGTCTTCGCCTGGCCCGGCGTGGGCCGCCTGGTGATCCAGGCCATCGCCTCTCGCGACTACCCGCTCGTGCAGGGCTGCGTGCTGTTCATCGCCGCCGTCTACGTGAGCGCGAACTTTCTGGCAGACATCGCCTACGCCTGGCTCGACCCGCGCGTGAGGCTCACATGAGACGCAGGCTGTCCATCTATCTCGGAGGCGGCATCATCGCCCTCTTGCTGGCCGCCACCCTGGCCGCTCCCCTCCTCTCGCCCCAAAACCCTTATGAGATGGAGCTGTCCCAAGGCCTTGCGGCTCCCGAGACGGCGCACCCCTTCGGGCGGGACAAGCTCGGCCGCGACATCCTGAGCCGCGTCCTGCACGGCGGGAGGATATCGCTCACCGTGGGCTTCGCAGCCGTCTCGGTATCCGTTCTCCTGGGCGTCATCATCGGGGGAATCGCAGGCTATCTCGGCGGGGTGTGGGACGAGGCGATCATGCGCGTCACCGACGTGTTCCTGGCCTTTCCGGGCATCCTGCTCGCCATCGCGCTCATGTCCGTGCTCGCGCCGAGCCTGTGGAACATCGTCATATCGCTCTCGGTGTTCGGGTGGGTGGGCTACGCGCGCCTCGTCCGCGCGCAGGTGCTGGCGTTGCGCGAGCGCGAATTCGTGACTGCCGCCCTGGCCGCGGGCGCCACGCCCGGGCGAATCCTCACCCTCCACCTGCTCGCGAACGTCATCTCCCCGGTCATCGTGGAGGCGAGCATCGGCATGGCGGGAGCGATTCTCGCCGAATCCGGGCTCTCGTTCCTGGGACTGGGGATACAGCCGCCCGAGCCGAGCTGGGGGGCGATGCTGGCCGAGGGGCGCGATTTTCTGCTCGTCGCCCCGCACCTGACGATTTATCCGGGAATCGCCATCGCCTTAACCGTCATGGGCCTGAACATCCTGGGCGACGGGCTGAGAGACCTGCTCGACCCGACTCAGAAGAGATAAAGGAAATACCAGCGCTTTTTCTTCTTCGCGGGCTCTTTCTTCTTGACTTCGGGGGGAGCCTCTAGCTTGGGCGCGGGGCCCTCGCCTTTCTCTCTTTTCAGGAGGGGTGTGGGCTTCGGCTTGGGTATCTTGGCGATGTCGACCAATGCGCCGTGCGGAAAGGTGGTGCTGCGCAGCTCTTCCTTGAAGAACGTCTCGGGGCGAACGAGGTGGCATGCGAGGCACCGGGTGGTCGCGCGCAGCGGGCTTTTCTCGTCATAGCGAAGCTGTTGCTTCTCGACGTGGGGGTCCGCCTGGAAACTCGCGTGCAGATGACAGCTCTGGCAGTAGGACGTGACGACCACGTTCTCCTCCGCAGGGGCCAGAGAACCGCGCACCGCCCTTTCGATGGGCTTTTGCTGACAGGCGGAGACGAGCAGCAAGCAGACCGCCAATCCCATGAACCAAAAGTTCTTCATCCAGCCGCTCCAAGAGTTTCCCGTTCAGAAGGAAGCGCTCCGTCCCGCTCATGAGCGCGCAGTATACGAACTGCGCCTTTGCGCCGCAATGAAGCCGCGACCTCAGGCGCTCTCCCTGCGCCCGGACACCGTTTCGCGCACATAGGCGACGATATCCTCCATCGTCGCGCCCGGAGTGAAAATCTCGTCCACCCCCCTTTCCTTGAGAAAGGGAATGTCCTCATCGGGCACGATGCCGCCGCCAAAGAGCAGAACGTCGTCCATGCCGTGCGAATCCAGCAATTCACGGATTCTGGGAAACAGGTGGTTGTGCGCGCCCGAGAGTATCGAGAGACCCACGCAGTCGACGTCTTCCTGCATGGCGGTCGAGGCGATTTGCTCGGGCGTCTGGCGGATGCCCGTGTAAATGACCTCCATGCCGGCGTCCCGGAGCGCACGCGCGACCACCTTCGCCCCCCTGTCGTGACCGTCGAGGCCGGGTTTTCCGACCAGCACCCGTATTTTTCTCTCGCTCATCCGCCGCCTCCGCGCTTCGGTGCACTCCATAAGGTTGAAGTTCCGATTATCCTGTAAAGAAAGCCGCGTTTCAAATGAACCCGGAAGTGTATCGACTTTTCGGCCGAGTTTTCGTAACCTCGGAACACCAGCAATGAACGAAAACGCAACGAATCGCCCCACAGGATTCTCACATGACACCCACCCGGGAAATCTACTGGAACATCGTCCTAGGCCCCCTTGTATATCTTTTCGCCGCGGCGGCGGTCGGCGTGATGTCCTACGGCGTCTACCAGCGCGTGCGCCTCTGGCGCCTGGGCGGGGGGGAGCTCAGAACCGATAATCCGGCAAAACGCCTCTGGGGCGTCGTGGACGAGCTGGTGCTCCACCGCCGGATGCTGCGGGACACCTACCCCGGCCTCATCCATCTCTTCATCTTCTACGGCTTTTTCGCCGAACTCATCGCCACCTCGATGATCGCCGTTCAGGAATGGACGGGAATCCACTACCTCAAGGGAAACCTCTACCTGGGCTACTCGCTGCTGAGCGACGGCTTCGGGCTGTTGGGGATCGTCGGCATCGTGATGGCCCTGTGGCGACGCCTGGTGGTGAAGCCCGAGCGCATGAATTCCGTGCTGGACGACTACATTGCGCTGTGGCTGCTCCTGCTCGTCTTCGTGCAGGGCTTCGTCGTGGAGGGGCTGCGCATCGCGGCGACGGAACTACGGGACAACCCCTCCCTGGCCCCGTGGTCGCCCGGCGGCTACGCGGTCGCCCTGACCCTCCAGGGGCTGAGCGTGGAGACGCTCCGGTTCCTCCACCGCATCAACTGGTGGTTCCACGCGATTTCCGCGTTCGTGCTGCTCGGCTACATGGGATTCGGGAAGTTCAACCACATCTGGTACGGCCTGTTGAACATGTTCTGCAGAAACCTCGGCCCCAGCGGCAAGCTGAGCTTCATCGACATCGAGGCGACGATGGAAGCGGACCCCGAGGCCATCGAAACCCTGGGCGTGGAGAAGATCGAGGGGTACACCTGGAAGAACCTGCTGGACCTGGACGCCTGCACGAACTGCGGGCGCTGCCAGGACGTCTGCCCCGCCTACATGAGCGGCGTGCCGCTCAGCCCCAAAAAGCTGATCCAGGACATGAAGGCGCACCTGAGCGAGGCGGGACCTGCGGCGCTTGCGGAAAACGGCGATACAAGCGAGAGGCCGCCCCTGTTCGGAGAACCGGCGGACAATCCGGCTGTCCTGGAGGAAGAGCTCTGGGGCTGCCGCACCTGCGGGGCCTGCCAGCAGGAATGCCCCGTCTTCATCGAGCACATCCCCAAAATGGTGGACATGCGCCGCTACCTGGTGATGATGGAATCGAAGACGAGCGAGGACGCGCGCCAGTTCCTGAAATCCATGGACGAGCGGCTCCACCCCTGGGTGGGCGCGCAGCACAACCGCGAGGAGTGGTACGAGGGGCTCGACGTGAAAGTCCTCGCAAGCGGCGGGAAGGCGGAATACCTCTACTGGGTGGGCTGCACGGGTTCGATGATCGACCGCAACATCGAGGTATCGAGGGCGATGGTGAAGATTCTCTCGGCCGCGGGCGTGGACTTCGCCATCCTGGGCGCGGAGGAGGTCTGCACGGGCGACCCCGCGCGGCGGGTCGGGGGCGAGTTCACCTTCCAGATGTGCGCGAAGCAGAACATCGAGACCCTGAACGGCTATGAGGTCAAGAAAATCATCACCACCTGCCCGCATTGCTTCAACACGTACAAGAACGAATACCCCGATTTCGGGGGAAACTACGAGGTGGTGCACCACACGCAACTCATCGCGGAGTTGATAAAATCAGGAAAACTCAAGCTCAAGAAATCGCTCGGCTCCCTCACCTACCACGACCCCTGCTACCTGGGCCGCCACAACGGCGTGTACGACGCCCCGCGCGAAGTGCTCCACCAGATATCGGACGGCGGCTTCACCGAACTCGCGCGCAACCGCTCGCGCTCGCTGTGCTGCGGCGCAGGCGGCGGCTACGCCTGGATGGACGACGAGCCCCAAAAGCGCATCAACCACGAGCGTCTCGAGGACGTGAAGGCCTGCGGCGCCGAAACCGCCGCCGTGTCGTGTCCTTTCTGCATGCAGATGTTCGACGACGCGCTCAAGGCGCTCGACCCGGAGAAGAGCATCCGCGCCGCCGACATCGCAGAGCTCGTCGCCGAGGCGATCGAGGAGTAGAAACCGCGCCAATTTCCTGCCCTGCGCCGGATGCGGCGTCGGCCGCCGGTTTTCGGGTTTTTCGATTCTGCTTCTCACTTTCATGGCGGGAGCCCGTAATTTCAGCGATGAAGTCCTTAATTTATTGCAATGCAAAGTGAATACGAAGATAATGATTTCATAACGCGATGCAATCATATCGAGGTGATGTTTACGTTCGCCTGGCACCATGGCGATCTCTCCCGTACGGGATATGGGAGGTGCCGTATGAAAAACTTACTCCGGAGTTTCAAGCGATTTCTGGGGGGTTCGCGCGAAGCCGAGGAGACGGCTCCGTCTTCATTCCTGCCGGAAAGCGCGGAAATCCGGGAGGAAACGCCCGAGGCTGAAAACACCCGATTCCTCAGCGAGATCGTCAACCGCTCCATTCATCTGAGCGAGCTCGCCGGCTCACAGGCGAAGGCGGGGGATATCGACGCCGCCATCGAGACCGCGCGGGGCATCGGAAGCTCTCTTTTCTACGCCTCCGCCTTGCGGGAAATCGCCATCGCGCAGGCAAGGGCGGGGCAAATCAGCGAAGCCATCGAGACGATACGCCGCATCGACGACCCCGACGATCGAATGGAGGCGCTCAAGCACTTCTCCGCCGTTCAGAGCGGTCCCGCCGCTGCCATCGCCTCCCATACGCTGAACGCCGCCCTGGAGGCGGTCGAGGAGATCCGCGACGAAAAAAGCCTTTCCGAAAAAGCGTGGCGAAGCGTCATGGACATGGCCGAGGCGGGGGATTTCACCGCCGCCGTTCAGAACGCGCGGGAAATCGGAGACCCCGCCTGGCGCTCCTGGGCCTTGCAGGAAATCACCACGGCCCAGGGACAGGCGAGAGATTTCCCCGCCGCCCTCAACTCGGCGAGCGGCATCAGCAAGGCGCTTTATCGCTCCTGGGCCTATCGGGACATCGCCGTGGCGCAGGCGGAGGCCGGGCAAATCGACGCCGCCATCGATACGGCGAGCCGCGTCGAGGACCCCGAAGACCGCGAGCAGGCGATGGCGGCCATCAAAAAACATAAACAACAACCCGGCGAGTAGCGCGCGGCTCCGCGCCGACCGAAGACGCACGACGGCGCCAAACGTCCCAAAAACAACTATCGCCGCAGATATCGCACGGCCCCGGGTGCGTCGCGACGGGTCCGGAGAAAAACTCTCCTCGCCCGAAATCGACCACTGCCGTCATTCCGGCGAAAGCCGGAATCCATTTGCGGGTGCGGGTGGAAGAACGGCGGCGTTTCGTCCCCCGCCGATGCGCAGGAACCCCGACGAAAGACAAAAGGCGTAAAATGGATTCCGGCTTTCGCCGGAATGACGGTGAACACTCTCCGGTGAACACTCCCGATTGAGGGGGAAGGAACAACACTTTTGGGGGACTTTTCAACAGCCCCTCATACGCCGCCGAAAATGCGGAAGTTTTCCCGGCGAGAAGCGCCTTACGGCTTTGCGGGGGCGACGCGGATGTCGCCGTACCAGCCGCGGGCAGAGAGCTTGCTGTTGTCGGTGTCGGTCATGATGGCGATGTGGGTGATCCCGGTGATGTCGCGGCCGAAATAGCGCCTGAAATCCTCGCGCATGTTCCGGCGATGGGTGCGCCACTGCCCGGCGTGTTTCGCGCCCGAATCGACGGCGACCATGTGGGCCTTCTTCGTGTAGGGGTTCGGCCAGGCGGAGCCTTCCGGCTGTTTGCTGGCCCAGACGTAGACCACCGAATCCGGGAAAGAGAGCCAGCCGGCGCCGGGCGCCAGGAAATAGACGCGGACGGCGAAGTCGTCTCCTCCCTTCGAGAGTTCATCCGGCGGGTTGACGGGGCGATCGATCCGCCAGCGCCAGATGAGAATCGGCGTTTTGGTGACGTCGATCTTCCGCTCGTACACGAGGCCGGACGCAGCGGCCTTGCTCACCGCTTCCAAGACGGTTTGGCCATCGCCGTCCTTGGTCAGGCGGTAGCGGGTTTCGCCCTCGAAGCTCTTGGGCTCCCAGCCCGTGAGGTCGCCCGCCGAGAAGCGGCCGAGCACTATCTCCTCCTGCGCACGGGCGAGGCCGGGCGCGAGAGCGAGAAGCGCGATCAAAAAACAGATGACAACCATGGGGAATCTACGAAAACGGTAAGAAAACATTCAGAACACCTCAGCGGCAAAAGGGCCAGATCTGATACCAGGAATCGCACCGGAACCTCGACTCGCATCGCGCGAGCTGGGCCTTGTAGCGCCGGGCGGTCTCGGCCACGCGCCGCGCGGCGCGGCGCAGTTTCGGCTTTTTCTTCCACGTTCCGCGCCGGTACCCGCCCCTTCCCTCGTGATAGGCGAGGTAGAGCCTGTGCGCGTCGTGCAGGGAGATGCCCAGTTCGCGCCGGGTCTTGGCGTTGTACCAGCCGATGAAATCGAGCGCATCCTTCATCCGCGTGCGGCTGCTCAATATGCTGCCGCGCTCCGCCTTGTAGTCCCCCCAGGTCGGGTTCAGGGACTGCGCATAGCCGAGCGCCGTGGAGGCGCGGCCGAGCGGGATGAACAGGAACCACCGCATGGGCGGCCTCGCATGGCTCTGGAAGCTCGACTCCTTCCACACGAACGCCATCTGCACGTGCACCGGCGTGCCCCAGCGCTTCTCGGAGGCGCGGGCGTAGTCGTACCAGTCGGGCTGCTGCTCGAACACCTCGCAGATGTTCCCCTGCCGCCTGGGCGTCGGCGTCACGCAGCCGCTCACGAGGAAAGCGAGAGCGATGGCCAGGGCGGCATGGCTGCGCAAGCGCGCGCGAGGCGCCCGCTTTTTCCGGGAATCATTCAAGCAAACGAGTGAGAACGACATCGGCTCATTCATCTCAATCGGGGGCGGAGACGCGTTTGTCGTTAATAAATGCACGGCAAAGGATTTTGTCAATCACTTTCGCCCAAAAGTGAGCGACAAAATGCTTTGTTGTTCATACATGAGCGACAAAGCGGTTTCTGAGCCGTCGTTACGCCTTATATTCGGGCGACGGCGGTATGTTTCTTATAACGAGTTCGAAGAAACCGGCGTTTCCTGACACTTTTGGGCCAAAAATGATCCACAAACAAGTTTGTGTTGCATGGATGCGCCTCAAAACAGCTTTTTCCATTGATGGCGCTCAGCACAAGGGCGGTGGGCGGCGTTCGTATCAGTTGAGCAGGTGCTTGGCGATGACCTGGCGGAGTATCTCGTTCGTGCCCTCGTAGATCTGCGTCACCTTCGAAGCCCGGTAGAAGCGCTCCACGGGATACTCGCGCATGTAGCCGTTGCCCCCGTGGAGTTGCACGCCTTCTTCGGCGTTTCGCTGGGCGGCGTCGGTGGCGAACACCTTGGCGACGGCGGATTCGGCCGAATAGGACGCGCCCGCCGCCTTGAGCCGCGCCGCCTTCAAGGTCAACAGACGCGCGCCGTGGACGCGCACGGCCATATCGGCGAGCTTCCACGCCACGGGCTGGTGATCCTTTATCGGGACGCCGAACGTCTCGCGCTCGCGCGCATAGGCCACCGAGGCGTCGAGGCACGCCCGCGCGAAGCCGAGCCCCTGGGCCGCGACGATGATGCGCCCCGAATCCAGGATGCGCATCGCGAGTTCAAAGCCCTGCCCCTCCTCCCCCATGCGGTTCGCCTCGGGCAGTTCCACGGCGTCGAAGCGGAGCTCCGATATCGAACACCCGTGCATCCCCATCTTGTCCTCGCTGCGCACGACCTCGAAGCCCTCGGCGTCGCGCGGCACCAGGAAGGCGCTCAGCCCCTTGTGGCGCATGGCGCGATCCGTCACGGCGAAGAGAAGGCACAGGCCCGACTGCTTGCCGCTGGTGATGAAGCGCTTGACGCCGTTGATGCGGTAGGCGTCCCCCTCGCGCACGGCGGTTGTGGTGAGAGAGGCGGCGTCGGAACCCGCGCCCGGCTCCGTCAGGGCGAAGGCGCCGATGCACGAGCCGCTCGCCAGACCGCGCAGGAACTTTTCCTTTTGCCCCTCGCTGCCGTAGCGATGCACGGGTTCGCAGACAAGCGAATTATGCGCGGCGAAAATCGCGCTCGTCGAAGGACACGCGGCGGCGACCTCCTCGGTCGCCAGCGCCATCGAGACCGGGTCCGCCCCTCCTCCTCCGTAGGAATCCGGCACGGTGAGGCCCATCAGCCCGAGTTCGCCCATGCTCTTCACGACCTCCGCCGGGAAGCGGCCCTCGTCTATCTCCGCCGCCACCGGGGCGATCTCGCGCTCACAGAAATCGCGCACCATCTCGCGCACCATTTTCTGCTCGTCGTTCAAAAAACCATTTTCCTGCATCAAGCATGCCTCCGGTTCACTCTATCTGCCCGAACTATCCGGGCGACAATGTAGCAGGGCCTTGCCCGAAAATCACCTAAGCGGCATCATGCGGGTGAAATCAGATGAAATATGTATTCACCACTCGGATGACTCCCTGAAATTCCAGGGAACAGATGCGACAAACAGGAGAACAACATGGCGGAAAGCATTGGCGTGCTCACGAGAGAGGACGTACTCGATAGCCTCAAGAACCTGCGCGAGACGCAGGAGGTCGATTATTCGGCGTTTTATTCGAGCCACCTGGGCGGCGTGGTGACGGACCCCGCCCTCATGGTCATCCCCTTCGACGACCACATGGTCCACCGGGGCCACGGCATCTTCGACACCGCGGCCATCATCGAGGGGAAGATCTACGATCTCGAAAACCACCTGGACCGCTTCATCCGCTCAGCCCAGGCGTCGAAACTCGAACTGCCGAGCCGCGAGGAGATGCGCGAGATCGTCATCCGAACGAGCGCGCTCTCGGGCCGCCGCGAGGGGTCCATCCGCTACTGGGCTTCTTCCGGAACCGGCAACCTGGGGCTCATCCCCGCAGGCGACGCCAAGCCCGCCTTTTTCGTGATGATCTTCGGCGGCCTGGACTACCCCGAGCGCTACTACGCCGAGGGCATGCGCGTGATGACGACCACCTACCCCATCAAGCCGCCGCTCTACGCGGTCACGAAGAGCACGAACTACCTCCCCAACACCCTCATGCAGATGGAGGCGAAAGAACAAGGCCTCGACAACGGCATCTTCGTGGACGAGGCCGGCAACGTGGGCGAGGGCTCGAACATGAACTGCGCCTTCGTGACGAACGATCGCGTGCTGCGCCATCCCAGGTTCGAGAACATCCTCTCGGGCTGCACCGTGAAGCGGCTTCTCGAACTCGCGAGCCGCCTCGTGGATCAAGGCGTCATCGCCGACGTGGTGGTGGACGACATCCCCGTCGCCGAGGCCAAGGCGTCCGCCGAGATGATGCTCATCGGAAGCTCGATATACGTCGCCCCCGTCGTGCAGTGGGACGATCAGGTCATCGGGGACGGCAAGCCCGGCCCGGTGACCAAGGCGATGCGCGAGCTATTGGAGGAAGACATGCGCTCGGGCGAGGGCATGCTCATCGACGTGCCGTATTAGCCGTCACGAAATCCGCAAGGTTGTTTCGACGATTTCTTTGGTGGAATGTTGAAGAAGTCCTGATAAAGTGTTCCGTAGTGGGCCGTTCTCGTGAACGGACCACATTCGCGAACGGCCCTCGCCAGAGAAACGGGCACTTCACGAAGCGCCCCTACGACACCCTGCTGGAGAGACCACAATACCCGTCATTCCGGCGCATGCCGGAATCCAGAGCAGACGGGGATACCGAATCGCAGGAAGGCCAAGAAAAACGATAAAGCGAAAAGGCAAATTCAAAAACAAAGTCCCTGGATTCCGGCATACGCCGGAATGACGACCAAAGACCTCCTCTGTGAACGGAGGATTTTCGTGTAGGGGACGCATACATGCGTCCCTGTTTTTTCGCCGGCGGAACACGAGCCGCAGCCTCTCGCCCTGAAAGGCAACCCCCCCTACCCCCCCTTGACAGGGGGGTATGAAAAGGCGACACCCACCGCCGGTAGGGGGGCTCTTGTTTTTTCTTGCGCCTTTGTCAGTGGGGTTTTCTTTTTTTACCCCCCTGTCAAGGGGGGGTAGGGGGGGTTGCCTTTATCCCCTGACAAGGAGGCTTTTCCAACAACCTCTTACGAACGTTTCTTGGGCGGCGCGTGGATGGCCTCGCCGTGGACGTCCAATGCCGCCTCCATGACGGCTTCCGAGAGCGTGGGGTGGGAGTGCATGGTGCCGGCCAGGTCCGAGGCGGTGACGCGGTGCTGCATGGCGACGGCGGCCTCGTGCACGATGTCGGCGGCATGCGCGCCCACGATGTGAACGCCAAGGATGGCGTCATCCCCCGCGTCGGCGATCACCTTCACCTCTCCCTCCAACGCGCGTTCGGCCTGCGCCTTGCCGAGAGCGCGGACGGAGAACTTGCCCACGCGCACCGCGTGCCCCGCCTTCTCCGCCTCGTGCTCGGCCATGCCGACGACGCCGATCTCGGGATGGGTGAAGATGCCCGCCGGAATCGCGCGGTAATCCATCCGTATCTCCGCGCCCATGGCGTTTTCCGCCGCGGCAATTCCCTCGGCGGAAGCCACGTGCGCGAGCATGGGCTCGCCCACCACGTCGCCCGCCGCATAGACGCCGGGGGCGTTCGTCTCCATCAAATCGTTCACCTTGATCTCGCCGCGCGGCCCGAGTTCCACGCCGATTCGCTCCAGACCCAGGCCGTCGGTGTTCATCGTCCGGCCCACGGAGACGAGCACCAGTTCCGCGCGCTCCTCATCATCCGAACCCTCGAATTCGGCGACCAACTCCCCTCGCTTGCGCGAGACGCCCGTTATCTCCTCACCAAGACGCACCTTGATCTTCTGTTTTCTGAGTTCACGCGCCATGAGTTTCGAGACGTCCTCATCCCCCAGCGGCAGGACGCGGTCGAGCAGTTCCACCATTGTGACCTCCGCCCCCAGCTCTCTATAGAGACACGCGAACTCACAGCCGATGACGCCGGCGCCCACGATGAGCACCCGCTCGGGAAGATTCTTCAAGTGCACGGCCTGCTCGGAGGAGATGATTTTTTCGCCGTCGATGGGAAAGGCGGGAATCTGCGCGGGCCGGGAACCCGTGGCGATGATGATCTTATCGGCCTCGACCACCTCGTACTCGCCGTCTTTTCCGAGCACGGAAATCTTGCCCATCTCCAGAATCTCGGCCTCGCCCGCCATGTGGGCCACCCCGTGGGCCTTGAACAGCCCGCCGATTCCCCTTACCAGGCCTGCGACAATCTTGTCCTTGCGCTCGACCATGGCGGCCAGGTCGGCGCGCACCTCTCCCGTGACTTCGATGCCGTAGGCGTCCGCGTTCTTGATGTTCCGGTAGACTTCCGCCGCGGCGATGAGGCTCTTGCTGGGGATGCAGCCCCAGTTCAGGCAGGTGCCGCCCAGCTCGCCGCGCTCGATGACCACACAGCTGCCCCCGCTCTGGGCCACGCGCACGCCCGCCACGTAGCCCGCAGGGCCGCCGCCGATAACCGCCACGTCATACGCCGCCATGCTTCCTCCTTCGGGTAAGGCGCTCCACGAACAAAACCGCGCCCATTAGACCAAGGTTCCGCGCTCATGCCAAATGGGGGGAGGGGTTGGGGTGGTGAAGCGGGGTTTGCCTGGAGCGGGGGCTGGCGGGAGTGGCTGCGTTCTGATGGAGGCTTTACGTTTTGGGATGCTGATGATTCCGGCGGGCATTGGCGCTTGCCCCTGGCGACCGGGGCAGTCATCCATATTTACAGACTTAACATCCGGCTCAATATGTGCCATGATTTTTAGCCCCTTGGCAGTTGAGATTCGCCTGCTTGCGGGAGGGTAGGAAGATGAACTCACAGCTTCACAAGAACCGGGCTGCGTACAACGCCATAAAGGAAGAAATGGAGGCCGAACACTTCGGAAGGGCGGCATTGCTCCATGACGGAGAAATTGTTGAGATTTATGACGATAGCGGTGACGCATATGCGATAGGTTGTGAGAAATTCGGTCTCGGAAATTTTTCAATCGAAAAAATTGGTGAACCGCCGATATCTCTCGGCGTTTTCACCATGTGCCTACCCAAATCCTGAAGTCGACAAAACCCTGAATGCCTACGTTTCGAGGGCGGGTGGAAAACAGGGAAATCCGCCTGTTTGCCGCCATTTCGATCGGGAGCCCGCCGTCGGCGCGGACAAAGCCCAAATCTTATCCGGCAATACTGGATACGGGCGCGCAAGGCACCATGATATCTCAGAAGGTGGTCGATGAAGGGAAACTGTCCAGCATCGGTTTTACCGATATCATCCCCGTCAGCGGGGATCCAATCCAAACGGAAAAATACAGGGTCAGGGTCGATATCCCGATTGGAGATCAACTGGAGACATCGGGGGGAGGAGCCGGCCCATGGCTCAATCTGCGAGGCAAGGAAATTGAAGTTTCCCTGCTTCCGTTCCAGCCCAATAATTTTGGGGAATTATATATTAATAATATCTGCCATTCGCGGGCTATCAGATGGAGATTCATGATTTAGGTCATAGGCAATTAAAATAACAGGCATCGTTATTCTCCAAGAGGGATTTTACATGAAGAAAGTGCTGATAGTTTTTGTTGTCCTAATTGGCTTGATAATTGTTTTTGACAATAACTTTTCTCAAGGAAGATTGATGTTATGTTTATCTGAAAATGAGATGAAGCAATATATGGAACATGTAAAAAAGCAAACACTCATGATGAAGCTTTATACTGAAAACGGTGAACCAGAGCCAGATATTCTCATTTATAGTTCGAGGAAAACTGGATCATGGACATTACTTGATAAAACTCTAGCAAATTTTGCTCCTTCGGCACATCCTGACGATCTTTGTGTTCGTAATACAGGGAGATATTTTGAGGCTTTAGGTGATTTTTGGAAAAAGCAGAAAAGACATTCTAAGTCAAGAAGAAAAAGGTTATGAGACATGCTCATCATTTTTAGCATTCTATTAGCGGCATTAATTACTGCTTGTAACGCCACCACACCTATAGCTACGTATATCGCACAGGTGGAACAGTCCGCCTTAAACGGCGGCCTTTACCCCCATGCGAAAGAGCCGACACTTACATTCGATATAGATTTTATCAAACGTTTGAAAGCTAAAGATACGACCGCAGAGAATGCGGCGACGGCTATAGCCCGTGCTATAACACTGGTCAACAAAGAACTTCCACCAGAGCACAAAATTCGTACAGTGAAATTTGACCAAGAAGTCAGCATCATCGTTAAGTTAGTGCAACACGGAGACACTTTTAGTGATGACTGTGCAGGTGAAAGATTCGGCTGCGCTGACAGCATACTCGACTTTGATAGCGGCCACACTAAATCCAGCACAATCTACATCGCAGACACTTACGCGAAAGAGCAAACAGATTTTTTATGGACTATGGCTCTACATGAACTCCTCCATGCCCTCGGCATACAGGGTCATGTAGAACATGAATCATTCCCAAAGTCTGTGATGAATCATAGGTTTGCCGTACGGCATACTGGCGATACGCTTCCGCCCATCGATGCGGAGATACTGAAGAGGATGTATCGTTGAAGTAGAGGTTAGGGAAGGTCGCCTACGTTCATCGTAAGCGACCTTCCCTAACCTCCTTAGTAAAGAGATGGGAGAAAATAATGACAGATAAAAAGGAGAAATCTACGATTAAAATTGTAAAACCTAGTTATCAGCCAAGTAAATCTGAATTGGAATCAGACTTACGAATAGACGCAACTTTTGATCAAGCAGTAGAAGCACCAACGAAATCTGTAAATGTCGAGTATGTGGAAAAGCCTTGAAAGCAACGCTTTCGCATTGTTAATAGCAAAGATGAAAATGAGACTTCGGCACTTTCGTATATAATTCCCTAATTTTGACCTATTGCTCGGCATGGATTTTCTTTCGGAAGTTCACTTCACCATGTACAAGGACGAATTCATCCTCAGTATTTGATGCGTTCTTTGACGAGCGTTTGCCATACGGTTTTGCCCGGCGCGAGGAGGCGACGGCGCTCCTCGATATGGCAGTTCCTTCACCTCGCTTTGATCCGGACCAAATCGTAGGAACCACCACCGATAACCGTCACGTCATACGCCGCCATGTTTTCTCCTTCGGATTAGGCGTTCCAAAAGCGATAAACCGCGCCCATTAGACCCAGGTTCCGCGCCGATGCCGAATGGGAGAGGAATTCAGACAGAACCACTCGGATTCAGTCTTGACAAGAGAGAAAAGGTGCTGTAGCTACAATGAGGCTACGTAAGAGGAGGGCATGACATGCCAACCGATACGGTCGTGCGCGCCAGAATCGACAGCGAGACCAAGGCCCGCGCCACAGAAGCTTTGAACGCGATGGGCCTTTCCGTCTCCGATGCGATTCGCCTGCTCATGATGCGCGTGGCGGAGGAGCGTAGGCTGCCCTTCGTCGTCCGCGCGCCGAACCCCGCCACCCGCAAGGCGATGAAGGAGTTGGACGAAGGCAAGGGAAAGCACTTCGATGGCGCCGAGGAGTTGTTCGAGGATTTGGGTTTGTAGTGTGTACTAATTTCCACTCCATTCTTTTGAAGAAATGAATCCCCGGTGAGGCCAATAACGCTTTACGATAGACTGCAAGATGCGTCATTCTTTGGGCGGTTTGAGTGACCCGGAGAGGAGAATCGGAATGCCGTGTGCAGGCACAACAGTAAAATCGGGTAAAGCAGTAGTCATTATTCCGTGTCAGTTTTCGTCCGATTTTCAAGAAGGTGATTTGATGGATGTGGATGGCAAGAAATTGTGCCCCTTCCACGCGCCACTTGAAGATGAAAACGGCAATCTAACGACAAAGGGGGGATGGACTCCTGACAAAATAGAGGAGTTTTATGCGGATATCTCAAGACGTCGGGGAAATATATTAGAAACATCACCGTACGGAACATTAGATTTAAGTGGCGTTATTTTCCCAGGCTATCCCGAATTTAGAGGAATAGAATTCCCATTCGTAGATTTTTCCTATGCTCAATTCCATAATACTGCGGACTTCCGTGATGCCCATTTCACAAGTAATGTCAAATTCACCCATGCACAATTTAAAGTAGATTCTTTGTTTAATCATGCCCAATTCAGGGGTCCTCTTACTATCTTCGGCAATACTAAATTCAATGACCTCGTCGATTTTACAGATTCCAATTTTGAAGGGAAGATTGACTTTAGAAATGCCGAATTTGAATGGCACGTAGATTTTAAGAATTCAGGAAAAAATCACGAAGTGGAAGCTTTTAAAGGAGAGGTTAATTTTTCTGGTGCGAAATCTCTAGATGAAGCGAACTTCGACAACCGGAAATTTCGGCAAGAAACCAGCTTTAAGAATTGCACTTTCCACAAAGCGCCTCGTTTTCATGGCTGTCGACTTCATCAAGATACAAAATTCACTGACGCCAAGTTTTTGGATAGGCAAGGAAATGAAGCAGCTAGTGCATACCGAACTCTAAAACTGGACATGGAGGAAAAAAGAGCGCGGCAAGAGCAATTGATGTTCTACGCCCTTGAGATGAAAAGTAGATATCACACTGAAAATAGAAAGCTGATCAAATTCCTTTCGTCACTCTATGAACTGGCCTCCGATTATGGACAAAGCATTATCTGGCCACTGATATGGCTGATGTATTTTTTCGCGCTATTCGCGACTATTTATGCGAATTTTTTCAATGTGCTGCTAATAGATTGTCTGGAAAGTACAGAAATTTTACTTTTATCTTCTCGTTTCAGCTTGGAACAGATTATTAGCCCGTTTGGCGCTTTTGATCTCCCGTCTCTTTTTCAGCTTCTCGGAAAATCTCCACCTGAAATTCCACCTTCACCTACTTCCTTCTCGCTCCTGCGCCTCGTCGGCGGACTTCAATCGTTCTTGAGTCTCGGTCTGTTGCTCCTTAGCGCCCTCGCCGCGCGCTGGCGATTCAAGATCGGGTGAGGCTACACATATAGACATGTCCACGATTTCGAGTATCGAATGGACCGAGATGACCTGGAACCCGGTTACCGGCTGTACGAAGATAAGCCCTGGGTGCAAGCATTGCTACGCCGAGAGGATGTCGAGACGGCTCCAGGGCATGGGAATCGAGAAGTACGAGAACGGTTTCACTGTCGCCACACACGATTCCTCGCTCGATGAACCCTTGAGATGGAAGAAGCCGCGCCTCGTCTTCGTCAATTCCATGTCCGATCTGTTTCATCAATCGGTGCCGTCCGGTTTCATCGAGTCCGTTTTCGACGTGATGAACCGCGCGACCCGGCACACGTTTCAGGTGCTCACCAAGCGGCCGGGCCGTGCCGCTCTGCTTGGGCGGAGGCTGAATTGGACGCCCAACATCTGGCTCGGCGCGAGCGTGGAATCCGAAAAATGGCTCGGGCGTCTGGCGCCGCTCAGGGCAACCGGCGCGCGGACGAAGTTTCTCTCTTTGGAGCCCCTGCTCGGCCCCTTGCCGGCCTTGAATTTGACGGGGGTCGACTGGGTGGTCGTCGGCGGTGAGTCCGGGCCGGGCGCGAGGCCGATGGAGGCGGACTGGGTGAGGGAGATTCGCGACAACTGCGTGAACAGCAGCACGCCCTTCTTCTTCAAGCAATGGGGCGGCGTGTTCAAGAAGAAAACGGGGCGTGTGCTTGACGACAGAACGTGGGATGAGATGCCGAGAGCGGTGCGATTTAGCACGAACGAAACATACGGATAAATCCACCAAGCGCGCCGGTGAGACCAGCCGAGGCCCGCGTGTTATCCCGGTGGTTCTTCGCCGTCATTCCGGCGTACGCCGGAATCCAGGGAATTTATCCTTTTCTTTTTTCGCTGTCGTTCCTTTTCAGTCATTGAGAGAAAGAAGGGCTAAAATTTCTCCACTATTCATCGGCTCCGGATTCCGGCAATCCCCCCTCCTCGGAGCTGTTAAAAAGCCCGTTTCGGCGCGGGCGGAATTGGGGGTTACGCGGTGGTCCTCCTTCCTGCCGCGCCGGTGGCCACAAAACCTCATCCTGAGTAGGCGCGAAAGCGCCGTATCGAAGGATGGGAGGCATCTCCCGGCGTGCGAGAGGGCATCCTTCGATACGCGGCTCCGCCGCTACTCAGGATGAGGGAGATGTGAGGACTTTTTCAACAGCCCCCTCAAGGGGGAGTAATAATCAACATGCTGGTAGTATTGAAGAGCAGCCGACCCTCACCCTCGACAACACCCTCTAAAAGATATATATTATAGATATGAACACCTGATAGGAGGATAACCGCATGGGCGCGAAATCGCATATCGCGAAATGGGGGGACAGCCTGGCCGTCCGCATCCCGAAGCCCATCGCCGAGCAATGGGGCGTGCGCGAGGGTTCGGCCATCGAGATGAACGCGCGCGGCGACCGGGTGGTGATGAGGAAAAGAGGCTACCGTCTGGCCGACATGCTCGCCGAAATAAACGCGGACAACCTGCACGCCGAGCAGGACGCCGGCCCGGCGCAGGGCGCAGAGGCGTGGTAGCGAGACGGGAGGTTTCGGGCGCGGACTTCGTTCCGGGCAGAGGCGACATCGTCTGGCTTTCCTTCACCCCCCAGGCCGGGCATGAGCAGACTGGCCGCCGACCCGCGCTGGTCGTCAGCCCGCGAAGCTATAACGAGAAAAGCAGCCTCGCGCTCTTGTGCCCCATCACCTCGAGAGTCAAGGGCTATCCCTTCGAGGTGGCGCTCCCCACCGATGGCCCCGTTACGGGCGTGGTTCTCGCCGACCAAGTGAAGAGCCTCGACTGGCGCGCCAGAGGCGTGCGCCTCGCGTCGCAGGCTCCGCCGCGCGTGGTGGGCGAGACGCTCGAAAAGCTGGCCGTACTCCTTGAGCAGGACTGAGCGGAGCGTACCTGCGATAATCCATCGCTCAGCCAACCTTGAGCCAAGCCGCCTATCTCCGAATCCGCGCACGCCCTACCCTAAAACATGTCCCTTAAATCCGATATCCTCAGCAGCAGCATGAGCGGCTCGCGATCCGGGAACGCGCGGAAGCCGAAGCGCTCGCAGAAATTTCCGGCCTCCTCATCGAGCGCCTGGACGATGACGGCGCGCGCGCCGATGTGGTCGGCCGCTGGGAACCACGCATCTCCCCGCAATTGCCGTCAGCGGGTTTTCGCCTGCATGGGCGAGAATTCCGCGCGGGAAAGAAATCGTTCCCGGCGATGAAAGGAGGGGAGAAAATGGAGAAGACGATCCGGGTCGAGCGGGGGCGATCTTCCGCGCCCAGGGGAATTGCAATCCCTCCCTCCCTGGTCGCGTCAATCCCTCCTTCCCCAGTCGCGTCAATCCCTCCTTCATCGGTCGGGATTGAGGAGAAAAAATCGGTAAAAAGGCTGAAACAATTCGATATAATTAGATAAATTCACGGGGTTTTTCGATAAATTAACGATGCCTTTCCGGGCGCATCCGAGGCGTTTTTGCGGGCGTTCTCACGCGATACCGGCGCGCCGGACAGCGGCCGCGCCCTCCGGGTTCAGGCGCTCCGGAGCGTCCATGAAGGGCGCGCCGCCGCTTCTGGAAACGAGGCGGCGGGGGATAACCGGGCGGGTCTCAGCCCTCCGCTCTCTTCTTGCGCCGGTTATCCACAGGAAAACACAACATTTGGGGATAAGGTGTGGGTAAGTTCATATATTTTGTGTATATCTGTTTTTAGGGTATTGACAGACGAGGGCAAAGCATACTACATTTAGTGTTACGGTTCGATTTCGCCATACTAAATATGTCCCCGACACAGCGGGGCGCCCTTGCGGAGGAGGCTGAAAGTGGAGTTGACGAGGCGTTTTACCCGGGCTGGAGACGATGCGTACGGCGAGGTCGGTTTCGCGCCGCGCACCTCGCGCATCACGAACCCGGACGGCTCGCTCGTCTTCGAAGCGAAGGACATCCTGGCGCCCGAGAGCTGGTCTCAGGTGGCCGTCGACATCCTGGCGCAAAAATACTTCCGGAAAGCCGGCGTCCCCGCCCATTTGAAAAAGATTCCCGAAGACGGCGTGCCCGAGTGGCTGCAGCGCTCGGAGCCAGACACGGAAAAACTCGAATCCCTGCCCGAGGATGAGCAATACGGGAGCGAGCAAGACGCGCGGGACGTTTTCCACCGTCTGGCGGGATGCTGGACGTATTGGGGCTGGAAACACGGTTATTTTCACACCGAAGAGGACGCCAAGGCGTTTTACGAGGAGCTCTTATACATACTTGCGAGCCAGATGGCGGCTCCCAACTCGCCTCAGTGGTTCAATACGGGCCTCCACTGGGCTTACGGCATTACGCGCCCCGCCCAGGGCCATTTCTATTGCGACCCCGAAACCGGGGAAATACTCCGCTCCACCAACGCCTATGAACGTCCCCAGCCGCATGCGTGCTTCATCCAATCGGTGAAAGACGATCTCGTCAACGAGGGCGGGATCATGGATTTATGGACGCGCGAGGCGCGCATCTTCAAATACGGCTCCGGCACCGGCACGAATTTCTCGAGCTTGAGAGCGGAAGGGGAATCTCTCTCGGGAGGCGGAAGAAGCTCCGGCCTCATGAGTTTCCTCAAGATTGGGGACCGCGCCGCGGGCGCCATCAAGTCGGGCGGCACGACACGCCGGGCAGCGAAGATGGTCACGCTCGACATCGATCATCCCGACATCGAGGAATTCATCAACTGGAAGGTGAATGAAGAACAGAAAGTGGCTGCCCTGGTTTCGGGCAGCAAGATGTGCAACCGGCACATGAACGCTATTCTCGTGGCTTGCCAGGAGGGGGAAAACCCGGGATTGAACGGCAACCTCCATCAGCCGGATAAGAACCCATCACTCGCCAAAGCGATACGCGCCGCAAGGCTAGCCGGTGTTCCGGACAATTATATTCATCGAACCCTTCAACTCGCGCGGCAAGGAATCACCGGAATCGAGTTCGAGGAATTCGACACGAATTGGGAAGGCGAGGCCTACACCTCGGTGTCCGGGCAAAACTCGAATAATTCCATACGCGTTTCAGACGAATTCATGAAAGCCATCGAGAAAAATACGGATTGGAACCTGATTCGGCGCACCGATGGTAAAATCGCCGGTTCCGTCAACTCGAAAGAGCTTTGGGATCAGATTGGATACGCGGCGTGGTGTTGCGCAGATCCCGGTCTTCAATTCGATTCGACCATCAACGACTGGCACACGTGCGCCGCCGATGGGCGCATCAACGGCTCTAATCCCTGCTCGGAATACATGTTCCTGGATGACACCGCATGCAATCTGGCATCGATGAATCTCATGAAATTTTTGGATACTGAAAAGAACCATTTTCAGATAGAAGACTATCGCCACGTTATCCGCCTATTGACAGTCGTCCTTGAAATTTCAGTGCTGATGGCGCAATTCCCCAGTCCCGAAATAGCCAAACGCTCATTCGAGTATCGTACCCTGGGGCTTGGATACGCCAATCTGGGCACCTTGTTGATGGTTCTCGGCATCCCTTACGATTCACCGGAAGCGGAAGCGTGGTGCGGGGCTCTCACCTCCATCATGACAGGCTGCTCGTACGCCACAAGCGCCGAGATGGCCGGAGAACTGGGCGCTTTCGTCAGGTATCAAGACAATCAAGAGCACATGTTGCGCGTTCTGAGAAACCACCGCCGCGCAGCTTATTCAGTGCCTGAAGCCGAATACGAAATGCTCTCTAAAGCGCCAAAAGGAATCGATGCGGAAACCTGTCCCCATTATCTTCTCCAGGCGGCGCGAGAGGCGTGGGATGACGCTTTGGCCATCGGCTATCGAAACGGCTACCGGAATGCGCAAGCTACTGTCATCGCACCGACGGGCACTATTGGCTTGGTAATGGATTGCGACACAACCGGAATCGAGCCTGATTTTGCTTTGGTGAAATTCAAGAAACTGGCGGGGGGCGGTTACTTCAAGATCATCAACCAGTCCGTTCCTCTTGCCTTGCGGCATCTGGGTTATGATGACGAAGAAATCCGCGAAATCGTCACCTACTGCCGGGGGCGGGGCACCCTCACGAATGCGCCTCACATCAATCCAGAATCTCTACACGCAAAAGGGTTCACCAGCAAGGCCCTCGAAAAGGTGGAAGCCGCGCTTGAGGGGGCATTTGAAATCCAGTTCGCCTTCAACAAATACTCCCTTGGAGAAGACTTCTGCCGTGAACAATTAGAGTTCAATGAAGCGCAAATTGCCGACTGGAACCTGAATCTGCTGGAAGCCATTGGTTTCACCCCGGAGCAAATCAGCGAAGCGAATGATTTCGTTTGCGGCAAAATGACGCTGGAAGGCGCTCCCCACCTAAAAGAAGAACATCTAGCTGTTTTTGATTGCGCCAGCAAATGCGGACGCGAAGGCAAGCGCTTCATCAGCCCAATGGCCCATGTTCGGATGATGGCGGCGGCGCAGCCTTTTATATCAGGCGCTATCAGCAAAACCATCAACATGCCATCAGAATCCACAATTCAAGACATCTTGGATATCTACCGCGAATCGTGGCAGCGGATGACCAAAGCCATTGCGATTTACCGTGATGGTTCGAAACTAAGCCAGCCACTTTCCGCGCTAAGCGAAGCGGAAATCTTCGCTGACATCAGTGAAGAAGAACCAGCTTCCCAAAGCGCACCCATGCACGTAGCCCAGCAGATTGTGCGCCGGATTATTTACCAATCCAGAAGACGCAAGTTGCCTACCCGTCGCGGTGGATACACCCAAAAAGCCGTCATCGGCGGGCACAAGGTGTATCTTAGAACCGGGGAATACGAGGATGGTTCGATTGGTGAAATTTTCATAGATATGCACAAAGAAGGCGCCGCCTTCAGAAGCCTTATGAACTGTTTCGCCATCGCCATTTCCCTGGGGTTACAGCATGGCGTCCCTCTGGATGAATTTGTGGATGCATTTGTTTTCACCCGCTTCGAACCAGGGGGCATGGTTTCAGGCAACCCGCATATCAAGATGAGCACATCCATCATCGATTACATCTTCCGTGAGTTGGCAGTTTCATATCTCGGACGCCACGACCTTGCGCAAGTGGTGTCGGAGGACCTGAGGAGCGATACCATTGGGCGCCCTCAGGAAGAGATCCCCGAGTTCGACACCGAGGAAGAAGAGGAGATTCAAACCATATTCCCGGGACCAGATGCAAGCGCACCGCGTAGTGACCGGATAAGCCTGAATTATGAGAAAGAATCCACCTTCGCTTCGTTGACGCCTATCGCAGAAGCAGGCTCCGCCCTCGATTCGCGTATCGAAGAAGCCCGCGCCAAAGGGTACGAGGGTGAGGCATGTGGCGATTGCGGTTTATTCACCCTGGTAAGAAACGGTACCTGCCTGAAATGCATGACTTGCGGTGCGACGAGTGGATGTTCTTAAAAAATCAGTTGTTACCCGTCGGGGGGGCAACGGGCGGACTCTGCGACGGGACGAGAGTCGGGGGAGAATCCTCGGAGGGTTTTTCCCCGACTCTCACCAAAGTGAATTCTCTTGCTGCGGGGGAAACGGGCGGACTCTGCAGCAGGATCGGGAGCCGGGGATAATACACCTCGGTGGTTGAGTCTTCGGCTCCCACATTAAATCGAGCGGAATTCCCTGCTGCGGGGGAAACGGGCGGACTCTGCGGCAGGTCGAGAGCCGGTGAAGTCTCCTAGGGGGAGCTCTTCATCGGCTCTCCCTTTTTCACTTGACACCCGAGGCTCCTTCGCCTACCTTCATATTCCTTTTGTGGGGGTGTAGCTCAGATGGGAGAGCGCGTGGATCGCACCCACGAGGTCAGGGGTTCGAATCCCCTCACCTCCACCAGCGCAGCTTCTTGAGTTAAACCCTAACGATTGAGCATGGCGTGAGCCGCCTCTCGCGTCCTCATGCCTTCTCGTACTCCGCGCTTTTCCGCTACTTCATTCATGCATGAAATCACGCCGTCTTCCCATGTGCTCATCACATCACCAATGCGCGCGCTCATCGCGCCAACCGCCGCCGCCGCGATACCCTCTCGCGCCAGAAAGGGGAAAGATGCGATACCGGAATCATCTTTCCCCCGGCCCGCGTCATTCGCAATTACACCCTTCAGGCTAAGCTTCATAACGTGAGGGACAAGAGTAAGTCCGCAATGAGAAGCTTGGATAAAAACATCTTGGGGCCTTGGTTCCTTGATAGAACGCAGGACGGGAATTCCCCAGGAAGCGCGTATATTACCATTCGGAAATTGCTCCAGCTCATAAATTTTATCATCAAGACTTTCCTCGACAATTACTTTCCGGCCCGTTTCGGCATCGAGCAAACAACCCGAAGCATCTGCTATGGATTGACCGATTTCAACACCAAGGTTTTCAGCCGCTTGATTCGCATGACCGACTTCGCCTTCATACACGGATTCTCCCACGGCGAGTCTCGCGGACATGGTTTCACACGCCAACGCAGGTACATGATATTCCTGAGCCAAAGATAAGCCGCTGATCCCCGCATTATCCTTCCCGACTCCCGCTGCATGGGCAATGATTGCTCTCGCCCCCAAGCGCATTGCCCAGGCAATCGTCATTCGTGCGGCATAGGAACCACTAACGAGAACGTCCCTTTCCCCAACCCTTTCGTCAAAATAAGTCATCGAATCCGCTGAGAGGATACGCCCCCGCACGTCTTCATGGTGAATCGTCTGTTCGTCCGTAGCCATCACATTTTTCCCCGATTCATGAAGCAAAACACGTATCCTGCAAAAATTTCAGGACAAAAGAAACGCCCGGCTGATACTTCAACCGGGCGTTGAATCCTTTTTTGGAAGGAACACTATTGTACAGCAGGAGCATTCCCCCCTTCACCGTCACTTAAAATATAGAAATCATCAGCTACGCCTTTGTCAGACACATCATAGTCCACATCGCTTGGCAGCACATCTCCGGATTCTGCAAAAAACTCGTGATCCAAAACGACATCACTATCTCTTAACTCGATCATTTCATCCTCATCCTACGGGCGGCTTGATACGAATTTGCCCGGGCTTTGCCACAGGCGACATCACAAAGCGGGCAAGTATACAGAAATTGTTAAAAAAAGCAACTTTTTTTATGCTTAAGTCCTTATTTTTCAACCAATAAAATATGCTATTCAAAGCAAATTCTTACATTTTTACCGGGTGTGCCCGCGAAGCTAACTTTTCAAGGAGGCCGGAAAGATGAGTTTCAGATGACCATGTCTGGGATATTATTTGTATGCGCGCACGAACCCAGAGCATCCACAAAACGCCAGAAAGCTCGCCCGCGCCCGATTAATGTTTCAGGTAACAGTCCTGTGTCTAGGCCATGTCTTCCGCTTGAAATTCGATGCGTCCTCCCGGCGGTTCCACCACCAAGTGAAGCGCTTCGGCCAGCCTCCCGGAAAGATGCCACATGCCACAGATAAAAGTGAGTTCCACGATCTGCCGATCGGAGAAATACTTCTTCATTTCACTGAATGCGAAGTCGTTTTTCTTCGCCCTGAACTTCGACACTTCATCCGCCCAACGGATAACGGCTTTTTCCTTGTCGTCGAACAAATCGCTGTCTTTCCAATCATCGCCTTCAAGTAGATTGATCTGATCCTGGCTAAGACCCAGAGCCCGACCGAGCTCCACATTGTGCCCGATTCAGTTGTTGCACTCGGTCAATATAGCCGTTTTGACGATAACCAGCTCCATGAGACGGATATAATCGGACTCCGTCTTCAATCGATTCGTGCGGAGCTTCTGGTCGAGCAACATCCATCCTTCCACCGTGGGAGGTGAATTTCCCAAAAGCTGCAAAAAACGCGGGACGGTGCCCCACATCCGCTTCGACCAGTCATAGAGCGGGGTGAGTTCCTCCTTAAGCTCGTCAGGGATATCGTCAGGATCGACGAAAGGCAACCTTGGCAAAGGACACGCCATCATCTCATCGGTCACGCCAAGACTATCCGGCAAACTGGTTTTGTCGTCCACAGGCATTGGATTCTCCTTAAAAATAACGGATACGTTATTTAGACGCTGCTCGTCGCCAAAGCCTCACGAATGTGGTGTGGGCCGACTGGCAGTGAAAAAACAGGTACTCCCACTGCGTCTTGTATGGCATTCACGATCGCCGCTGCAGTCGCCACAATGGGCGGTTCACCCACACCCCTCATCCCATAGGGTGTGCCCTCGGCCGGATTGTCATACAAAACGGCTTTCAGTTCGGGCATATCCATGCTGGTAGGTATCAGATATTCATGGAAGGTATCGCCATGCAAATTTCCATCCGGCCGCCGGGGTTGTTCTTCCATGAGAGCCAATCCGAGACCCTGGAGCATAGCGCCCTCAATCTGGCCCACAACGGATAATGGATTGATGGCGAATCCCACATCCTGGACACATGTGAGACGCAAAACCCTGATCTCGCCGAGCTCGGGATTGACAGCCACATCCGCTATCTGTCCGGTATGTATTGGACATGGCGGCGGCTTCGCGCTTTCCCCTTGTCCTATTAAAAATCCCTGAATTTCAGGCGCCGCTTTGGCCACCTGCGCAAGTGTAAGAGCCCGGTCGGGCGCTGAAGCTACCCTGACTTGACCATCTTCCAATACCAGATCGTCCGCAGCGGCTTCGAGCTTTATACTCGCCACATTCAAAATCTTGTTTCGCAAATCGCGCGCAGCACTCAAGGTAGCCATCCCCACCGCACGCGTCGCCTTACTACCTGATGCCGCCGATGATTCAGGCACTGAATCCGTATCTCCGTTCGTGTAACGCACTTCATCCAAACTTACGCCCAATTCTTCTGCAGCGAGTTGGCATATGGAAGTACTCATGCCCGTTAGGTTCACCGTTCCCGCTATCACTTGAACGGTACCGTCCTGATTCAGGCGAACCGTACAACTAGACGCCTCCCCCGGCCCTGGCCAATACCCACAAGCTATGCCGCGGCCGAGTTTCCACCCTTCTCCCTCGAGTTCTCCGTTCGCCTCAATCTTCTCCCCCCAATCCCCCTCCACGGCCGTTGAGTCGAGAACGCTACGCATGGACGGTGCCTCCTCCTTCCCGGCCAGTGTCACATCTCCGGGCCGGAGGGAGTTAATTCGCCTAATTTCGAGTGGGTCGATCCCCATTTCGCGCGCGATGATGTCCATCTGCACTTCGGTGGCAAAGTGATATTGGGGGCCGCTAGGAGCACGCACAGGACCGCAAACAGGGCCATTGGTATATACCGTACATGCGCGAATCCTGACGTTGGGAATACGATATGAGCATGAACCCATCAGCATCTTGCTACTGCACTGGAACGGCGCGCCACGGCCATAGGCTCCATGATCCATCGTGACATCAAGTTCGCGAGCGACAAACGTACCGTCATCCTTCACCGCCGTGCGTATCGTGATGAAATGAGGGTGTCTCGGATTCACTCCGATATGATCTTCCTCGCGAGTCATCTCCATACGAACAGCCTGGTCTGTCCTTAAGGCCAAAAGAGCGGCGATGTGCTCGTAAGTGCTCTTCAGCTTGGCGCCAAAACCTCCTCCGATTTCAGTCGGGATCACTCGAACCTGTGTTGCCGGAAACCCAAGTGCCTCGGCCACATCCGCACGAATGGCCCACGCATCCTGCGTGGTCGTCCAGATTGTGACTTTTCCGTCGGCACCTGCCTCGGCAGTGCATGCGTGAGGTTCGATATAGCCGGCATGTACGAACGGCGTGGAAAAAGTATGCTCAAAAATGCGATCCGCCTCTTCGTATCCGGCGTCAACATCTCCAATTTCCTTTTCAAAGCGCGCAATGATGTTTTTGTTCGCATCCGGGCCAAGTCCCAACTCTCTCCAATCTTCATGAACAGCGAGACCTTTGCCGGCCCGGCTATCCAAGCCGCTTACTATCGGTTCTAAAACTTCATATTCCACACGAATCGATTCGATGGCTGTTTGGGCGGCATCGATGTTTTCTGCGGCCACGGCAGCCACCGGTTCTCCGCCGTAGCGAACGAAACCATCCTGCGCAAACCAACTCTGATCCTTGATGTTGGCGCCGAATCGAATGCGGGGAGCTTCATCGCGAGTCAAGACAGCACGGACGCCAGGTATCCTACGCGCCTTAGAAACATCCACGCTTAACACCTTTGCATACGGATGCGGGCTGCCCAAGACCAACCCGATAAGTGCACGGCTCGATGGGACATCAGCCGCATATTTGGCACTTCCAGCTACTTTGTCCGGGGCATCGATCCGGGTGAGGCCCATACCCGCTACTTTATAGTCTGTCATTTCCACCTCAGAGAAAATATGGCTTAAACCACTGAATTTTATTTGTCATTCGACAATCTGTTATAGCTTTAACCACGCAACGTACAAATTCGATCGGCAATTTACCTATTCTGTAACATCTTGTGGTCTCACGCCATGAGTAGCCCTAATTTTCGTTTTGATATTTCCCCTCACATTAAAATCGCCTTCAATCCACATCCACTTCGGTTCACAAACTTCAACCATGTCATCAAGGATGGTGCTGACCACTTGTTCATGAAAAATTTCCCGATCCCGGTAATTATTGATGTAGAGCTTCAGGGATTTCAACTCTACGATCTTGTCTCCAGGAATGTATTTGATGCGAATCGTGGCGAAGTCGGGAAAATTGCTGATCGGGCAAAGACAGGTGAATTCGGGAATGGTGAAATCGACAACGTAATCTCGCTCCTGTGAAGGATTCGGAACGGCCTCGAGTGCCGCCTCCGCAATCATCCTCGCGCCATACTTCATCTCGCCTTGAGACATTTCCGTTATTCTCCAGGAGTTAGGTTCACGAGCAAGGCGCCATCTTTTCGAGCTACAAACGTATCGTGTGCTTCTTGGTATTCCCTGAGAGGAAAACGATGGGTGATATATGGGTCCACTTTCATTCTACCGGCATGAATGAGCGCCAAAACCTCATCTCCGCAATTGGGATTCGCTCGAACGCCGAAAATATCCATCTCTTCGAGCACAACGCGTTTCCATGCCATATCAGGAATGTTCTCCGGTATGCCGGTAATGGCGACACGCGCGCCTTTGCCACCACAATCCACACTCCATCTAAAGCTATCCGTGGTTCCAGCCGTCTCCAGCACCACGTTTGCTTTTCTTCCTTTTGTCATCTCATCTATTCGTTCCGGCACACCACCATCCCGGTAACTGACTACTTCAGCGCCTTGTTCCTCTAATATCTCGAGTCTCCGGCCACCACCCACGACAATCACGCGCCCTGCGCCCATCGCCCTGGCTGACTCATAAGCAAAAACACCTATTGGTCCAGAACCTAAAATTACAACAGTATCACCGGGGTTGATACCCGCGCGTTTCGCCGTCCATAACCCGCAACCGGCCGGATCTACGGCTGAGCCATGCTCAAAAGACATCTCCTCCGGCATCTTGTGCAACGCGCGTATGTTGTTTGTCACATACTCGGCATACGAACCCTGCGTAATATGCCCATACTGTCTGTGGCCTGTGATTGTATTCCCATAATTATAGCAAAGGTTATAGCGTCCGATCAGGCACATGCGACAGGCTCCGCATCCAGCATGGCTCGTACCCGCCACGGCATCACCCATCTCAAGACCGAATCCCTCTGTCATAGGACCCATTGCCACGATCCTGCCGGCCCACTCGTGCCCCAGGATAGCTGGAAGTTTGGGTGGCCAATTGGGGAGGTGTCCGCCTTTGATAATTTCGATGTCAGTACCACAAATCGTAGTACACTCCACTTTGACAAGCACTTCTCCGATATCCGGCTCCGGAACAGGAACGGATTGAATTTCAAGCTTTTCGGGCGCGGTCATCACAACCGCTTCCATCTTGTCTCCTATTTCTTCGCCGTAGCGCACATCGAATTGTGAAGACATAAAACCGTATCCTCTTTCTTCATCTGTTCACGGAATTATAAATTGGGAATGAATGCAATCTTACTTGGAAAAAATTACAAACTTTCCCGCAAACTGTTTAGCCGACAATCCTACCAAGTACCAAATTAAACGCTTATCTCTTCTTTGTGAGGAGAATGCACATCTACTTCTTCTCTCGTCAACCATCTGCCCGTCCAGATACGCCACCAAAAACGCCCGACGTCGTTGCCTATCAAAGAAATTACAGGAACGAGAACGAGTGTTATCACCGTGGCGAAAAGCAGTCCAAAACATAAACTAATTGCCATGGGAATCAAGAATTGCGCCTGAAAACTTTTCTCAAACAGCATCGGACCCAATCCCGCGACAGTAGTCAATGTGGTCAGAACAATGGCTCTCCATCTGGCGACACCGGCCTGCTGAAGCGCCTCCTCAATCGACAAGCCATTTTTTATGCTCCGGTTTGCGAAATCCAAAAGCACCAAAGAGTCGTTCACCACAACACCGGTAAGAGCCAAAATCCCCATCATACTCAAGATGGAGATATCGAAGCCCATGACAATATGCCCCCATATTGCGCCAACGATCCCAAACGGAATGGCGCTCATGACAATAAAGGGTTGGAAATAGCTTCTGAACAAAGTGGCCAAAATCGCAAAAATAACGGCCATTGCAAGCGCAAAAGCGCGAAACAGGCTGGCGAATGATTCACTCGTCTCTTTGGCCTGACCCTCGAATCTGATACCTACCCCGTTATAGCGGTTCAGGAGCTTGGGGAAGAAATTCGCATTCAAGGCGTTCAGAACCTCGGTGGGATTGGCGCGATCCTGGTCGATTTCGGCCGTTACGTTAATAGCCCTGGCTCTGGCTACTCGTCTTATTGCATCAAGACCTTGAATCATCTCGACTTCCGCCACCTCATGGAAAGGAATTTCCGCCCCTGAGGACGTCCTGACCCTCATTTTCCTGATATCTTCCAGAGAACGCCTTTCCTCGGATGGATAGCGAAGCTTGACCTTCACGTCATCACGGCCACGTTGCAGACGCAGGACTTGCAGCCCGAAAAAGCGCGCGCGTAACTGACGCCCCAGGTCATCCAGATTCACACCCAGAACGCGGGCCTGCGGCTTCAATGATGTTCGGAACTCAAGCTTCCCGGGCCGGAAATCATCTTGAACATCATATAGGCCGGGATATTTGGTTAACTCTCGCTTGAACTCCTGAGCTACTCTTCTCAAAGTCCCGATGTCATCACCATAAAACTGCACATCTATAGGTTTGCCACCGGGCGGACCGGCTCCTCCTGTACTGAAAGTAAGGCTCGTTACATCGGGAATTTCTCCTGTATTCAAACGCCAGCGGTTGATGATTTCCTCAGAACTGATTCCCCTGGCTTCCGAGGGCAGCATCTCGAGGATCACCTGCGCCATATGGCTCCCTCCCACGATGCGCCCGCCGCCCGGGTCGATATTCTCACCCAGTATTGTAAATACATGCTTGACGACCGGTTCACCCGTTTTCGAGCGAACAACCTCGTCAAGAGCAACGGCTGCCTGCTCAATCTTTTGCGCCGCGTTTTTCGTTTGCCGAATCGGGGTTCCCAGCGGAAACAGAATTTTCACATGCACCCAATCGGAATCGATTTTTGGGAAAAATAAAAACCTCACATGCCCGCCAACCGCCAAACCTACCGTCACCATAAAAACCACCAAAGCCAGGGCGATGACCAGATACCTGGCGTTGAGGCAAAATTCCAGAATTGGCGCATAAAACCGATGGATGAGCCAGTTTATGCCTCTATCGATGGTGTTTCTCATACGAGATGAGAGTCCACCCGCCCTGGGAGGCCGCACCCAATGTCCCAGATGAGCCGGCAGAATGAATAACGATTCGATGAGAGAAGCGATTAACGCGGCGATGATGGCCGCCGGAAGCACCGCCATGAATTTTCCTACCGTTCCTGCCACCATCAGCAAGGGAGCGAAAGCCACAATGGATGTCATGACAGTGGCGATAACCGGCAGGGCGACTTCATAACAGCCGTCAATTGCCGCCTGAACGCGATTCTTTCCTCTTTCCATATGCGAATAGATATTTTCAGCCACTACGATGGCGTCGTCCACCAGTATCCCTAAAACCATGATGAAGGCGAACATCGAGAGCATGTTGAGCGTGCTGCCGGAAAAGTTCAAAAAACCCAAAGCCGTCAACAGGGAGACGGGAATTCCCATAGCCACCCAAAACGAAAGGCGAATGTTCAAAAACAGCCACATGGAGAGGAAAACCAAAACGAGTCCGACGCGACCGTTTCTCAACAAAAGATCGAGCCGGTCCTGTATCAAACGCGAGGTATCCGCCCAATGGGCCAGATCCAATCCTTCGGGCAGTTCTTTTCGCTTTCTCTTGACATATTCAACTACCGTTTTAGAAATCGAAAGCGCATCTTCCTCATCGGTTCGATACACCATGATGAGCGCAGCCGGCTTCCCGTTGAATCGGCCCGATGTATCGCTATCCTCAAAAGCGTCGACCACACGTGCAATATCGCCAAGTCTTAGAATGGCCCCGTCTTTTTGGGTAAGTATTTCAAGCCGCTCGAACTCCGGGCCAGTGTAGCGCTTTCCCAACGTCCTGATTCTGATTCTCCGCTCCACAGAACGGATATCCCCGCCTGAGAGTTCCAGCACATTCTTGCGAATGATATTCGCCACCCGATCAAACGTCAGACCATAGCGGCGCAACATCTCCTCAGAGACTTCGATTGAAATTTCCCAATCTCTCAAGCCGCTCAGAACCACCTTTGAAATGTTGGGCAAATCCAGCAAATCATCTTTGATCTCCGTGGATTTTCGTTTCAGGACTTCTTCTGACACATTGCCGAACAAGGAAAGACGGACTACTTGATTTATGCGCTTTACCTCCGAAACGACAGGCCTTTCTATGTTCTCGGGCAATGTCTTGATACGATCGATTTCGCTCCGGATATCTTCCATCAAATCTCGGGAGTTCTTGATCCAGCCATATAGTTCCACGGCAATTTCACAGCGACCCTCATAAGCAACCGAAGTGATCTTTTTTACCCCCTCGACGCCGGTCAGGGCCTCTTCGATCTTGATGCAAATTCCCTCTTCCACCTCCGCAGGACTCGCGCCCTCCCACGCCACGTTGACGCTCACTCGATCGAGGGCGAATTGAGGGAGCAACTCGCTGCGGATTTGAAAAACGGCGACAATACCGATGATCAGCATTATCCCCATGAGAAGGTTGGCGAAAACAGTATGACGTGCAGACCAATCCAGAATTTGCTTCATTGCGCGGAAGCCCCTCCGGCAATCCCGTCTTGTTCATCGAGTCTCATGCCGGAAACGGGGTCGGGGATCGCGGAAAGAATGATGCGGGCGTTTTCGTTCACTCCATTTTTGATTATGACGCCATCCTGATCTTTCCGAATGACTTCCACCTTCTGGATTCTGAGTTTCCCCTCCTCGTCCAACAAATACACAAGATCCCGTTCTCGCAATGCGGCGCGCGGAATAACAAACACGTCAGGCATCGTGATGCCTTTTATTTTCACTTCCACGAACATTCCCACGAAAAGGGGAGGATGCTTCCCGGGCACCCAATTCTTCATGGGCTCGGGAATTTCGACCACCAGCGTGAGCGCGCGGGTGGACTCATCCAGGCCAGAGTCGACCAGCGACACCCGCCCTCGCCATTCAATCTTCTCTCCAAATTGACCCCACGATACACGGGCCGTGGGCAAAAAGGGTTTCACCTCCTCCTGGCTGCGCGGAAACACCGTCCCCTGATTGCGGCGAAACACCCAGCGCGCATCCTCGACGGGGAGGGAAACCGGAACCTCCAGCACCGACACGTCATAAATCTTTCCCACGGCTCTCCCTGCACTGGCGAAATCTCCAACGTCCAAACTCGTCTCCCGCACCCGCGCATCGAATGGAGACACGAGCTTCGTGCGCGATAACTGCAATACCGCCCTCTTGAGTTCCGAGCGGCTCGCATTGAGAGCCGCACTTTTCTGCCTTAACTGTACGGGAAGTAGCGCTAAAACGTTCTTGATTGACTGGACTGTTCTTTCCTGCCTGAGAAAATTTTGTTGAGACTGATCGTATTGGCCAGACGAGATCACGCCTTGTTTTCTCAATCTTTCGTTGCGCTCCATTTCCTGAGAAACCAATTCCATATGGAGCTCGGCGATGTCCAGATCGGCCTGGTGATTCTTCTCCTCCTGCCTCAATCGTGCGATATCGGCTCTGAGTTGCGCGATTTCCGCCTTGCGCCGATTAATGGCGAGTTTGTAATCAGCCGGGTCGATTTGAAACAGCAAATCCCCTTTTTTGATGAAGCCGCCGGTCCTGAATCCGGACGAGCGCTCAATCACCTTCCCGGACACTTCGGGTACGATGGAAAGTTCGGTTTTGGGCCGCACGGTTCCGAACCCCTTCACCCAGAACGTTTTGTCTTGCTTCTTCAAGAACATGGTTCTAACGAGTCGGCGGGGTGCGGGAGGATTCACAACCTGGGGTTTGGGTCGATTTTCAATCAGCCACTTGGTGATGCCTGCGCCAATTACAAGAACCAAAACGGCGAAAATGATGAAAACTTTTTGCCGGGACATTATGTTGTCAGCATCCTCTCTTCAGCGGCGGTGCGATGATTCCCGTGATGAGACCCCCGGAAACCATTATACGAGGCTCCCGGTTTCTCGAAAATTTCAGGAAGGATCGTGCATTGTATGCCTCTTTGCTCCTATCAGCGGTGGCCCCTTGTGTCAAAAACCCGGTATGCTCCGATAAACTATAATTGAATACTTCAAAAAGGAAAGGGGAATGCTCGAAAATATCACCTATTTCAGCGACGGTCTCAAAATCGCCGCTCATCTGTACCATCCCGATGACTGGCGGCCCGGCGACCCGCCCCGGCCGGGAATCGTCTGCGTCACGGGATACAGCGGACGAAAGAACCTGGCCACAATCGACATGCCCATCCATCTGAGCAAAGCGGGGTTTTTCACCCTGGCGCCTGATTATCGCGGCTACGGCGTCAGCGAGGGCGTTCGCGGACGCCACCGTCCCCTGGAGCAGGCCCAGGACACCTACGACGGAATCACCTATCTCCAAACGGTTGAAGGCGTGGACCCCGAGCGAATCGGCCTCTACGGCACCAGTTTCGGCGGCGCGCACGCCATCTGGGCCGCGGCGTTCGACGAGCGGGTGAAGGCGACCGTCTCCGCGGTAGGAGTGCACGACGGCGAACGCTGGCTGAGAACATTGAGAAGGCCTTATGAGTGGCTCGCCTTCAAGTCCCGAGTCCGGGAAGCCGCCCGCAGGCGCGTCACGACAGATGAGCGGGAAACCATCATCCGCCACGATATTTACAGCGACGATCCGGACAACCCCAAACCCCCGATGACGCTGGAGAAACACGGTTCCGAGGAAGTGCTCGAACTCGACCTCGAAAGCGTGGAGGCGTGTTTCCGATACCGCCCCGAATGGGTGGCCGGGAAAATCTCGCCCCGGCCCGTCCTGTTCATCTACGGGGAAGAGGACGTCATGGTTCCACCATCCGAGGCGCACGCCTGCTACGCGGCTTGCGGCGAACCGAAAAAGCTCGTCATGCTTCCCGGGGGACGCCACAACGACGTCTACCAGGTGAACAACCCGGATCTCTTCGATATGGCCTTGAAGGAGACGACGGCCTGGTTCCGGGAGCATTTATAGGTTTCCCTCGCTAAATCAAACACATGGGAGGTGATGCGAAACATGGGCGCCACGCTGATATTTCATGGACAATCCACGTTTCTGGTCAAAACCGACGGCGGCAAGCGCATCTACATCGATCCCTGGCTGGAGAAAAACCCCGTCTGCCCGCCGGAACTCAAAACACCGCAAAAGGCGGACCTCATCTGCCTGACGCACGGCCATTTCGACCATACGGCCGACGTCATCCCCGTTTTCGAGGCGAATCCATGCCCGGTGGCGGGCCACATGGACCTCATCCGCACCATCAATGCCGAATACGACCTGGGCTCTCACGCCACCCCCATGGGAAAGGACGGCACGGTCGATTTCGGCGGCGTCCAGCTCACCCTCACCCACGCCTTTCACGGGGGCGCCTACGGGCCGGAACTGAAATACACCGGCGAGCCCTGCGGTCTGATTCTCACCTTCGAGGACGGCAAACGCCTGTATCATGCGGGAGATACGGCCGTTTTCGGCGACATGCGCATCATCGCCGAACTTTACGCGCCTGACCTGTGCTGCCTGCCCATCGGGGACAGGGCCACCATGGGCGCGCGGCAGGCGGCGCTGGCGTGCGAGTTGCTCGGAGCGAAGCGCGTCGTGCCCATCCACCACTCGAGCCTGCCCCACCTGACGGGCACGCCCGAGGCGTTCATCGAGGAAGTGCGCAAACGAGGCCTCGATACGGAAGTCATCGTCCTGGAGCCCGGCGATAGCGTAACGCTCTGATTTTTATCGAATTACGCGCTCGGCCGCTCGATGAGTTCGAGCGTGTTGCCGTCCGGATCTTCCAGATAGACGACGAAGCCGCCCTTGTTGGGGCCCTGCGTGACGGGCACGGGCTCGGAGACGAAGTTCACCCCCCGGGGCTTGAGCGCCTCATACATCCCGTTGAGATCATTGACGTTATAGGCGATGTGCGCGCTGCCCACGTTGTTCGTGGCCGTGTCTATCTTCACGCCCGGCGCGCCGGCGTATTCGACCAGCTCGATGTGGTAGCCCCCGCCCAGAATATAGACGATGCGGAGGTCGGCGCCTGCGATGCCCGTCACCTTCTCGCTGTAGTCCTGTGGCCGGGTGTCGACCGAAACGATAGTAAAATCAAGGGTTTCGCAGTACCACTCGGCAATCGCCCGGGCGTCCGACACCGTGAAACTCGTATGGTTGATGCTCACAAGACCCATCTCGCTCCTCCTTTTACGCCATCGGCTCGGGAGCGTCCGCCCCCCTCTTCCCACCGTTTTTCCAGGCGCAATTATGGCATATCGCCGTATTTCAATTTCGGAAATTTATCGAAAAACCCCGTAAATTTATCTAATTTTATCGAATTGTTTCAGCCTTTTTACCGATTTATTCTCCTCAATTCCGACTGAGGAAGGAGGGATTGACGCGACCGATAAGGGTTGTTGAAAAACCCCTATCCGCCTCATCCTGAGTAGCGGCGGAGCCGCGTATCGAAGGTCAAATGCGATTGATGAATGAGCGATTGCTCTCGTCCGGTGCGAGGCGTTCGACTCCCCTCGCCCTTCGATCTAAACGCTCCTTTCTCAGTCGCGTTTTACCTTCGGCGGCTACTCAGGGTGAGGAAAGAGGCGTTAGCGGTTTTCGGGGGTCGTAAACGGAGTTTTTCAACAACCCCGACGAAGGAGCGATTGCGCTTCTCCGGGGAGAGGAAACTCGCCCCCCCTCAACCCGAATCGCCTCCTCCATTTCCTCTCCTCCTCCCGTCGCCGGAAACGATTTTTCCCGCGCGGGATTTTTCCTCACGCGCGCGAAAACTCGATAACCGCAACTGCGGGGAAATGCGGACTTACCTTTTCGGGTCCCATGCCGATCATCTCGATGCGTCGAGCCGGGTCATTTTTCATCATCCCTCGCGCCCATCACCTTCGCCGCCTCTGGCTGCCGGCCTGCCATTTCCCGTTCACGCAGATGCAGATACAGACGCACGATTGGCCCATCACTGTAAATCGACGGCTCTACAGATCAAAAAACAGACCCGATGAATCAGAAACGGTAAGAGAGAAACAAACCGCCGGAAAACCGTCCGTCATCCTTGACGATTGGACTGTCGGCGGCATCGCCCAGCAATCGTGAGTACCCGCCCCGGACATTCACCGCCCAGTTTTCCGCAAACGGATAGATGACGCCGAACTTGAAGTCCACCGATTTGAATCCGGATTCCGCATCGTATCGGGCATAGCCCGAGGCGGCGGACTGAACCGGATTCACGCCGAAGTAGCCTTCCATATAGCCGCCGTCAGCCCAGGTTGCGGATACGCCGAGTTGCAGCGCCGGTCCTTTCAGCCCTCCTGCGCCCATGCCCGGCGAATCCATCCCTCCGGTCATCAGAACCAGCGGCACGATGCCCTCGACGCCCGCCTCCACCAAAGTCCCGTCGACATCTCCCAAATGTCTGGAAATACCGATGTAGGGCGCAACCAGTCCGACGGCGTATTTCATTTTGAGGTTGACGGCGGCGGCGTCATCGATGTCGCCCATGCCTCTGAGGTCCCTGCTGTCCGATTCATCCCTGCCGAACACATACCCAATTCCTACGCTGACCGTGAGGCCGTGGCCGTCATAGAGGCGCACGCCCAAACCCTCGCGCGGGTTCAGAAAAACCAGGTCTTTCCAGGTAACGTCTATCAGGGGAAGAACCCGCGCTTTCATCTCGTCCGAACCTTCATACTTCGCATCGTATCTTGCGCCCAGACCGATGCGGATATCCCAATCGCTTCCTTCGCCGGCTTCGGCGAACGGGAGCCAGGTGAACAGTAAGAGCAGGCAAAGGAGCGGCAGGAATTTCTTCGCCGGACGATTTTTCAAGTCTCGACTCCTGATGATTTCTCGTATTCGAAGCGAACAAACATGGGCGCAGGTCGCCTCGACGGCATGCCGGGATGAACGGGACGATGCAGCCGATTGTATCAGCCGACAAATCGGCTTCAAAGAAAAATCGCAGGCGCGCGGAACGCCTCTTCCCTCTGTACGAAAAAATGCGCGCGCCTTTGGAAGCGGGGGTGAGGGGGAGAATATGACGGAGGAGGAGGTGAAACCGCGCGAAAGGTGAATTTGAAAACCGCCCTTCGATATGGGAAAATCAGCATGCTGCTCCACGAGATAACCAGGAGAGGGTGAAGATGCTGGGCTATGAAATGCAGTTCTGGATCATGTGGGCGGCGCTCGTTCAGGCGGCGGGGGTGGGGACGCAATGCGTGCTCATCTAAATGGGCTTCAACACCATGCGGCAGGCGAACGAGTTGAGGAGCAGACAACTTGAAGCGCAGGAAAAAGCGCGGGATGCGCAACACGAAGAGAACATGGCGGCCCTCAACGAGCTGATCAGGCAAGGGCGTGAATTCTCGAAACAAAGCGAGAATCGGCATGAAGAAAACATGGCGGCCCTGAAAACCCTTATCGAGCGGACCGCTCCCAACGCCTGATCCCGCCGCGAAAATGTTTCCGCTCGCCGGGAAGCGCTTCCGGCGAGTTTTTTCGTTGGGATGGCTTTGCCTCCGGGCGCGTGGAGCGCCTCTTCCCCCTGTACGAAAAAATGCGCGCGCCGCTGGAAGCGTGGGTAAAAAACCGAGACGGCGGAGACGGTGACGTCCCCCTTCAACCGTCCCGTTGCGTGGACGTGCGGCGGATGAGTTCCATGAGCGCCGTTTGTTGGTTGTCCAAGGCCTTGTTCTGGCCTTCCAGCACCTTCATGGTTTCCCGATGCTGTTCGCTTTGCGCCTCTCGCTGAGCCTTCAGCGCCTCCATGGTTTCCTGGTGCATGGCGTCGCGCTGCTTCGAGGCCTGTCGCATGATGTAGAGTCCAACCCCGATGAGGCTGCATTGCGCGGCCCCGACGAGCGCGGCGACCCATACGGCGGCTCGTTGCACTGCAAGCGATGCTTGTTGAAGGGCAAGTGTGGCCTGTTGCAGTGCGAGCGCGTCCTTTTGCAAGGCCAGGGCGGCTTGTTGCACGGCGAGGTTTGCTGTTTCGTATTCGGTCATTCGGCTATCTCCGGTCTGTCCTCGTGGAGCAGCTTGTCAATCAGTCTTGTCCAGAACGGAGGATTAGTCAAAGAGTCGAACCCGAGCGATGAGGGAGGGTTCGCCGGGCGCGCCGCGCATAAAGCCTTTCGGCGGAATCAACTCCGCTCAATTAACGAGAAATAGCCGACCGAGGAAGGAGGGGCTGCGGAATTCGGTGTCTTTTCGCGTTAGTTCGGTTGATGGTCTTTCCGTAGGGGCGGCTCGCGAGCCGCCCGCTGTATAGATTGGGCGATCTCGTAGGGGCGGACCTCTGTGTCCGCCCGCAGATGCCTCTTTACATTTCGGAGAGCGTTTCTTGAATCGCTTTCAATTCGGCGTTGGTGATGCCCCAGATTTCGGCAGCTACCATGTCGATTTGCTCCTCTAAAGTCTCAACTCCATTTGGAGAGCAAGATGCTGCATGGCACTGTTGCGAAAGGTTACTCAGTAACTCATGTCTACTATCTTGGTGGGGTTGATAATTTTCTATTGCGAGACCCTGAATAAAGTTCATGGATGTGTGTTTATAAGCCAAACAACTATAAAAGGTGCGGATAGGCGCGCTGTTGAGAAGGGCGGCAAAATAATGAGCCTCCGCTTCATTCTGAAAAGGAACAAGATAGGCGGTCTGGTCATTGATAATAGACCGCGCACTCTCATCTGAACTAGAAACGGAAACATTTAGAGTAGTGGCAACCTGCCCTCCCCACACAACTCTAAAAGGAGCTAACCCGGATATTTCACCGACAAATGGCATGGGGCCTCTGATTGTCGGATAATGTGAGTTGTCTCAATAACTTACACCCGTCCGACAGAGAGGCCCCATGGACACGCATTGTACACCGGAACAGCTTCACTTTCACCCC
>JAJDYR010000041.1 GCA_022825065.1 bacterium | reverse complement strand
TCTTCGCGGCCGTCATCTATTTCGTTTTCTGCTTCAGCATGTCGCGCTACAGCCTGTGGTTAGAGCGCAAGCTCGACACGGGCCACAGAACCTGAGGGGGGAGAACGCACCCATGAGTGAGCCGATTATCCGGATCGAGGGAATGAACAAGTGGTTCGGCCAGTTCCACGTCCTGCGCGACATCGACCTGACGGTGAACCGGGCGGAGCGCATCGTCATCTGCGGGCCTTCGGGCTCGGGCAAATCCACCCTCATCCGCTGCATCAACCGTCTCGAGGAACACCAGAAGGGCACCATCGTGGTGGAGGGCATCGAGTTGACCGGCGACCTCAAGCAAATCGACAACGTGCGCCGCGAAGTCGGCATGGTGTTCCAGCAGTTCAACCTCTTCCCACACCTGACGGTTCTGGAGAACTGCACCCTCGCGCCCATCTGGGTGCGCAAGACGCCGAGGGCCGAGGCGGAAGAGCTCGCGATGGAGTATTTAACGCGCGTCAAGATACCCGAGCAGGCCGCGAAATACCCGGGCCAGCTTTCGGGCGGCCAGCAGCAGCGCGTCGCCATCGCGCGCTCGCTCTGCATGCGGCCCAAGATCATGCTGTTCGACGAGCCGACCTCAGCACTGGATCCCGAGATGATCAAGGAGGTGCTCGACGTGATGGTCGAACTCGCCGAGACCGAGATGACGATGCTCGTCGTGACGCACGAGATGGGTTTCGCGCGCCAGGTCGCCCACCGGGTCATCTTCATGGACGAGGGCCAGATCGTCGAGCAGAACGAACCCGAGGAATTCTTCTACAACCCCAAATCCGACCGCACGAAACTCTTCCTGAGCCAGATACTTTCGCATTAGGGCGTGTTGAATAAGTCCCCAAAACAGAGAGTGGATTTCTCAATCGACATTCGCTTATGAAATGACACCCCTCTTGCGAATCGTGGCCGACACACGAGGGCGAAGAAACACTCCCCCCTTGAGACTTGTTTCCAATTCAGCAGAGAGGATTCACTCCCCCCCTTGAGGGGTCTGTTGAAAAAGTCCACAGAAGGAGCGCGCTAGATTTCACTCCCCCCTTGAGGGGGAGTCGAAGAGCTAAGGGCGTAAGCCCGCAAGCGATTCGGTGGGGGGTATAATTCGGAGGGACGATAAAACGCATTTTACCCCCCACCGCATCAGCCTTCGCACAAACCGCTCGGCTTCTGCGACTCCCCCTCAAGGGGGGAGTTGATACCTCCTCTTCCCTGGATGGCAAAACTCTCAAGGGGTTGTTGGAAAACCTTGTTCCGTGATTCGGCGAATGGAACCAACCGGGGAGAAGGGTCCGTAGCGGACAGGCCCCTACGCCTGTCCGAGGTCGCGACCTGTCCCTACGCCCTCGTGCGAGCGTTTTGGAAGAGAAAGTTTGTAAGCTCGTGTACGATAAAGCGATATGTGCTATGGAGAATTACACGCGACTTATTCACCACGAGGTATAAAGAGGAGGAGGAAAGTATGTCTTCAGTAAAACAGTTCGAATTGTTTCATGGTTTAGTTCTAGCCAAGATTCAACGGGAAAAACGCCCGACTACTCTTTCCATGATCAAAACGAGCACACAAGAAGAGTGGTCTACTTACGAGGTCAGCATCGACGGTGCCGAAATTTATAATACGCCTCTCTTTTTTAAGCACAGTTCCAAATCAAAACCATTGAAAAAAACGGGAGCAGAATCCTGGACTTTCAACTTTACATCGGGCCAACTCAAACAACTGAGAGAGAAAAAACACCGCATCGTACTGATTTGCGGATTTCAAAATATCAAGTCTGCAAAAGATATGCAGATATGCTTTCCAGCTCCCGAGCAGGTTGAAGCTCTCTTGGATTTGTCATCACCGGACAATGTGACTCGGACAGTGAGAGTCCAAGCTGAAAAAAACAAGAAACTTCGAGTATTCTCGAATAGAACTAATGATACATTTACCGTCGGTCGCAAGGACTTTTCTATTTGGGTTGATGGGAAGTAGTTCAGTATTTACAAGACCGGATTAAAATTCCCCTAATCCGGCGGCCCGTAAGCCCCCGGCGCCAAGGCCTCAATGTCCGTCACGACGTCGAGGATCACGGGGCCTCCCTTCATGCTGAAGGCCAGATCGAGCGCGCTTCCGAGTTCGCCCGGTTTTTCCACGCGGATGCTCTGGGCGCCCATGGACTTGGCGATTTCGGTGAAATTCGTCTGGTTGAAGTGCCAGAGCTCGTGGGCCTTTCCGCGCTGTTCGCCGCCGTAGGCGTCGTCGAAAATCTTGGTCTCCTGGTTCTGGGAGCCGTTGTTGTTGACGAGGATGACGGCGTGGATGCCCCAGCGCACGGCGGTCTCGACCTCGCCGATGTGGTACCAGAATCCCGCGTCGCCCGTGAAGAGAATGACGGGCCGCTCGGGCGCGCCGCACTTGGCCCCCAGCGCCGCCGGGAATCCCCAGCCCAGGTGGCCCGCCGCGCGCATGAAGCTGATGCCGGGGCTTTTGAGGTCGAGATAGCCCCCCGTCCACATGCCCGAATGACCGGTGTCGGCGAGCACGATGGCGTCGGACGGCAGGTGCTCGCCCAGCGTCTTGCAGACGCGCTCGGGGCGCATGGGAGCGGCGTCCGAGTTCAGGAGCGGTGCGAATTCCGCCCGCCACGCAGCGCCTACCGCCTCCACGCGCGAGAGCCAGGCCCCGCGTTCGGGGACTTCTTCCGCGGCTTGTGTCAGCTTTCCGAGGGCGATTTTCGCATCGCCGATGACCGACGCTTCGAGCGGGTAGTTGCGCCCGAGTTCTTCGGGGTCGATGTCGAGCTGCACCGCCGCGACGCCGATTTTCGGCACGCGCCAGAAGTGGGTGGTCATGCCGCCCGTCTGGGTGCCGATGAAGAATACGAGATCGGCTTCCGATACCAGCTCGTTGGCGCTCCTCCTCGAATACGTCCCCACCACGCCGACCGAGAGGGGGTGGTCGCCCGGGATGGATTCCTTGCCGTTCATGGAGGTGGCGACGGGAATCTGGAGCTTCTCGGCGAAGGCGACGAGTTCCGCGTTCGCGCCCGAGGTCCGCACGCCGCCGCCCGCGACGATGATGGGCCGCTCCGCTTTCGCAATCACTTCCAGCGCACGTTTGATGCTCGCCGGCTCCGGCTCCGGCCGATAGGCGGGCACTTGTTTGAAATTCTCCTCCACGATGAGTTCGAGATCGGCCACGTCCTGCTCCACCTGCCCTAAATTCCCGCCGAAGCGCAGGTGCACCGGGCCGGGCGTGCCCGAGGTGGCGACGCGGAAGGCCTGGCGCAGCAGATCGGGAAAACGCGAGACGTCATCCACCGTGGCGTTGAACTTGGTGACCGGGTCGAACGCGCTGATGTCCTCGGTCTCCTGGTAGGCGTTCCGGTAGCGGATCTGCGGCGTGGTGCCGCCCGTGAAGGCGATCATGGGCGCGCAGGCCAGGTGGGCGTCGCGAAGCCCCGCCGCCAGGTTCACGCCGCCCACGATCTGCGCCATGCAGACGCCGGGGCGGCCCGAGGCGCGCGCGTAGCCGTCCGCCATGTAGGCCGCCGCCTTTTCCCCGTGGGTCAGGACGCGGGCGATGCCCGTGCCGCGCTCATCCATCTGGGCGAGCGAGTGGCTTAAGATAGTCGGCACGAAGAAAATGTGGGTGACGCCGTAGGCGTGGAGGGCGTCAGCCATGAACTGCGCCCCGCTCATCTTGGGCATGTTGTTATCCTTGAAAGAGTGGGTGTTCACCGGAATGACGAACGAAAACCAAATTTATTCTCACTCCCCCCGAAGGAGAGCAATTCTATTATTCCTTTGCGCATCCGGCGCATGGAGTCTCACTGTCGGGTCATGTATATCATCGGGGCCGACCAGGCAAAATTGACAAGATTTGCTTGTCATAAATATCATGATGGAAACATTACTTTCATTCAGAATTCCTTTATAAAATCGGACGAAATGTTTTGAGTGAGGCTATAAACTATACCGGCCCTTTGGAAAATATTCAAAAAACAAGTCAATTTGACAGGGGATATAATGATGGATTTCGCAAAAAAGCATCGCGCATCCATAGAAACACTGAAAACGGAAGAAGACAGAAAGGGATTCCTAATTTTAGCCCAAAAAGAAGACCAGGAGTTTTTCGCCCTTGCAAAGAAAATCGTAGCCGCTTCAAGAAAATTTTATGGTGCTGAAAAACCCGTCAAAACAAAAAAGAGCGATGTGACGACGGCTGCATAGATCGGGCGCCGTCAACTTTGCCTGATTGGTCCCTAAGTTTATAATTCTCCAATTCATCAAATCCCTATCATCGCTTTCGCCTCGTCGACGCTCGCGATCTCGCGGCCCATCTCGCCCGCGATTCTCGCGATGCGCGCGACGTGATCGGCGTTGTCGCCCAGTTCGCCGGGGTGCAAGTATGGCTCGTCTTCCGTGCCCACGCGGACGTGGCCGCCGTGCATGACCGCCATCGTCTGCATGTGGATGTGGGTGGGGCCGGTGGCGCTCGCGATGTAGACCGAATCCGCGGGCAGGTTCGAGACGCGGTGCAGGAACTCGCTTAAGGAAGGCGGCGACCACGCCCCGCCCGGACGCCCGAAGAAGCACGTCATGAGGATCGGCGGCTCCACCAGTCCTTTCTGGAGGAGGTCGTCGATCATCCAGGTCTCGCCAAGTGCGAAGACCTCGAACTCGGGCTTGACGTTGTAATCCCTGCAGAGCCGCATCATCTCGGCCAGTTCCTCGCGGGGGTGCAGCATCATCACGTCGCGCGCGATGAAGGCCATGTTGTGCGCGCCCACGGCGACGGACATCATCTCGGGATGGTTCTTCACCACCTCTTTTCGCTGCTCGACCGTCTGGGTCGAGATGCCGTACTGGAGCATGATCCCGCACCTGTCGCGTATGGCCTTCGAGTGCGACGCCCAGGCCTCGTAGTTCGTGGGCGGCGCGTGGATGTGGGCGGTGGACGCGCCCGCCTCGCAGGCCTTCTCCACCGAGTCGGCGAGGACTTCGGAATCCGCGAAGCGCTGCGGCACGCCCTCGTGCATCGAGGTGTCCGCCGCGCAGTTGATGATCATCATCTTTTCCATTTGGTGTTCCTCTCTCGATGCCGCGTTAATGTTTAGCCCATGCCGAGTATTTTCTTCGCCTCGGCCACCGTGGCCGGGTCGCGGCCGAGTTCGTGGCCGATGCGCGCGATGCGCGCCACCAATTGCGCGTTGTTCTCGCAGAGCACGCCCTCGGTGTAGTAGGGCTCATCCTCGGTGCCCACGCGCACGTGCCCGCCCTCGATGATGGTCACGGTCTCGAGCGCGTTCGAGGTGGGGCCCGCCGAACTGCACGAGAACACGCAGCCCTCCGGCAGATGGTCGATGCGGTGCAGAAGCTCTTTCAGCGTGGCGGGGGCGTAGAAGCCGCCCGGCCAGCCGAAGAAGATGGTGATGACGACAGGATCCTCCACCAGCCCCTTGTCGAGCAGCCATTCGAGATTCCACAGGTGGCCCAGGTTGAAGCACTCGAACTCTGGCTTCACGCCGTGGTCGTTGAACAGGCGCACCTGGTCCTCTATCTCCTGGCGGGAGTGTTCGACGAGGAGGTCGGCGTCGACGAAGGCGAAATCGTGCGACCCTAAGGCGATGGAGGCCATATCGGGCTTCAAATGAATGATCTTCTGGCGGCCCGGCAGGCCCATCGCGGCGATTCCGAACTGGATGAGCACCTCGGGGCAGGCATCGCGGATGGCGTTCGTGAGCGGCTCCCAGCTTTCGAGCTTCATCGGGATGCCGTGGATGTGGGCGATGGCGGCGCCCGCTTCGTAGCTTTCCCTGACCTCTTTCGCGACGGCGTCGGGCGTCTGGAGCCGCTTGGGGACGCCCGCGTGCTTTCTGCTGTCCGCCGCGCAGTTGGTGATGATGAGTTTCTCCATTCGGTACGCTCCTGAGAATGTGCTTGTGGTGGTTTCTCTAGTCCAGGGAACCTTCCACGTAGAGGAGGTTTCGGATTCTCTGCGTGAGTTCGACGAACATCTCGTCGCCCATGGTGGAGAGCGAGCGCGGGCGCGGGATGTCGACGGTGATGATCTCCGATATCCGGCCCGGCCTCGGCGTCATGACGATCACCCGGTCGCCCAGGAACACGGCCTCGGGGATCGAGTGGGTGATGAAGAAGACGGTCTTCTTGCTCTCCAGCCAGATTCTCTGGAGTTCGAGGTTCATCTGCTCGCGCGTCATGGCGTCGAGCGCGCCGAAGGGCTCGTCCATCAGAAGCACGTTCGGGTCGTGGATGAGGGCGCGGATGATGGCGTTTCGCTGGCGCATGCCGCCCGAGAGTTCGTGGGGGTACTTGTCCTCGAAGCCCTCCAGGCCCACGAGCTTGATGAGGTCGTGCGCGCGCGGGAGCGTCTTCTTCGCGTCGAGCCCCAATATCTCGGCGGGCAGCATGGTGTTCTGGAGCACGTTCCGCCACAGGAGCAGGACCGGGTCCTGGAACACGATACCCACGTCGTTGCGCGGGCCGTCGATGGGCGTGTTCTTGAGCGAACAGGTTCCCGACGTCTTGGCGAGCAGGCCGCCCAGGATCTTGAGCAGCGTGCTCTTGCCGCACCCGCTCGGCCCGACGACGGAGATGAACTCGCCCTCGGCGATCTCGAAGTTGATCTCCGTCAGGGCGTGCACGATCTCGCGGCTCGCGGTGACGTATTCCTTCTCCAGGTTCGATACCGAGATATATCCGTTCATCTTTTCCCGAAACCCCCGGAGGAGCGAGTTGCTCCGCCGGGGGCCGTTTCCTTGAGATATTCGCCTCTAGGCGCCCATCGTCTTGTCCGTCTCGGGCGCCCAGAAGAGCACTTTTTTCTTCACGAAGCGCACCACCTGGTGCATGCCCAGACCCATGCACGAGAGGATCACCAGGATGGCGAACGTGCCCGTCGTGTCGCTGCTGAAGCTCATCTGCATGAGCAGGATCCCCAGGCCGCACTGGCCGCGGCCGCCCCACATGCACTGGCCCGCGCCCACGAACTCGCCGAGTATCGCGCCGAGCAGGCTGAACACCACCGCGATCTCGAAGCCCGCGAAGATGAAGGGCAGGGCGTTGGGGAACTGCATCTTCCAGAACATCTGCCAGCGCGAGGCGGAGAGCGAGCGCATGAGGTCTATCTGGTCCGTCGCCGCGGACTTGAGCCCCACCATGGTGTTCACCAGAAGCGGGAAGAACGCCACGAGGCCGGCCAGGAATATCTTCGACTTCACCTCGTAGCCGAACCAGATGATGAACAGGGGCGCGATGGCAAGCTTGGGCAGGGTCTGGAACGCCACCACGTAGGGCATGATGATCGCCTCGACCCATTTCGACTGCATGAAGGCCAAGCCCAGGCCCAGCCCGATGAAGCTGCCCATGAAAAAGCCCATGACGGCCTCGAACAGCGTGTGGCTGATGTGGTTGTAGAAGCTCGTCTTCATCAGCCCCATGAAGTCCGCGGCCCCTCCCACGCCGCTGCCCACGTCGTAGAAGAACAGCCCGCGCATCAGCGCCGTCGCCACGCCCGAGGGCGCCGGGAAGATGAAGTCGTCCACCTCGAAGTAGTTCACCGTCCACTCCCAGACGATCAGCAGTATCACAAAAGATATGCCGAACAGGAGATACGGCCTCTGGAGCAGTGTCTCCGAAAGCGAGGGGCCGCCCGCGCTCCTCGGGGCTTCGTTGTTCTGGTCGGTGGTCGCCATTTCGCCCGCCTCTTACTTTTGCATCTTCATCATCGCCTTGAATTTCTTCAATTCCTTGGCGAAGTCGAAGTTCTTGGCGCGGTTGATGACCTCGTTCCGGTCGAAATTGTTGACCTCGTCAATCAGTTCGTTCGTGTAGAGCGATTTCACCTGCGCGTCCGTGAGCTTCTTGTCCAGCCCCACGAACTTCACGTATTCGGCCCACTCGCCGTCATGATGCGCGCCGAACTTGTCGATCTTCTCGTCATCCAGGCGAAGCTTGGGCGCGCGCGCCTTGAGCACCTTGATCATCAAGGCGGTGGCCTTCTCGTCGCTCATGCCCTTGGGCTTCGATTCGGGGTAGAGCACCCAGTGGATCTTCAGAGCGGCCTCGGGGTTCGTGTAGAAGAAGAGGCTCCCCTTGGCCAGACCGCGCAGGAAGCCCACCACGGTGTCCCTGTTCTTGGCGAGGAAGTCCTTGTTGATCCACACGACGTTGCCGAAGAGGTTCTGCGTCCAGTCCTTCTGGTAAGGGATCATGTCGAACTTGAACCCGCGCGCCTTGGCCAGCGTGTACTGGATGTCCACGTTCGCCCAGGCGTCCACGCGGCCGAGCTTCATCGCCGTGGCGGCTTTGGAGACCGGCCCGACGGGAAGGTAGGTCACCTCCTGCTTGTCGGCGGGGATGCCGCAGGTCTCGAGCGCCTTCCTCACGAAGATGGGGCCCGAGTCGCGCTGGCTCATGACGCCGACTTTCTTGCCCTGCAAATCGCAGACGGACTTGATGCTGCTGCCAGGCGGCACGGCCACGCCGTCGGCGTAGATGGCGTCTCTGTTCAGGATGTAGACGCCCTTGACGGGAGGCATCTTCTTGCCGCGCGCGGCGCGGAAGAGGATCGGGATGGGCCTCGGCAGGCCGACGTGCGTACGGCCCGAGAGCACCCAGCCCATCGCCTGCGCGCCGCCCTGAGCGGCGACGAACTGCGCGTCCACGCCGCTTTCCTGGTAGTAGCCCAGGAAATTCCCGATCCAGAGAAAGGATATGCCCGGGTTGAACAGCGGGTTCGCCATCGTCACCTTGATGTTCTTGAGTTTCATGGCGTCGGATGGGGCCGGCGCCGCAATGAGGAGCGCGAACAGGGCCGCGACGGCGATGATGAGCCTGAATTTCTTCATGATGGTTCTCCTTCCTGGGAGTTATGAGTCAGCAAGAATCCTCTTCCTATTCCTCCACTATCGCGACCGGGCGCACCCACGCGCCGCTCGCGTCCTTCACGTTGATCGGGAAACAGCAGATCTTGAAGCCGTGCGGCCTGGGGATCGCCCCGATGTTGGTGATCTGCTCGATCTGGAAATACTCGCGCTGCCTGCCGAGGATGTGGTGGCACGGCATGAGCGATTCGCGCTTGCCCGCCTTGAACTCGGGCACCTGGAAGCTGAAGGGCCTGTCGAAGCCGAAGGCGTCGATGCCGATGACGCGCACGCCGCGATCGAGCAGGTACTCCGTCGCCGGGATGCTCATGCCCGGATGGAGTTCCGGGTAGTCGGGGCTGTCGCGGTGCTCGTCCGTGCCCGTCCAGAGGAGCACGATGTCGCCTTCTTTTATCTCGTAGTCGATCTTGGCGAGGCATTCCCTGATGTCCTCCTCGCTGATCCAGTCGCCCGTGTTCTTGTGCCGCAAATCCAGCACCACGCCGTCGCCGTAGCACCACTCGAGCGGCACCTTGTCGATCTTGCGGGAGGGCTCGCCCGCCACGGTGGGGCCGTAGTGCCAGGGGGCGTCCATGTGGGTGGCCGAGTGCGTGGATACGGTGACGAACTCCGCCGCCCCGCCCACGCCGTCGTGGAGGTCCTCTATCGGGATGCCCCAGCCCTTGGCCGAGCGCGCGCCGAACTCCTCATGGCCTAGGTAGGTGACCTCGGGCGGGCGCGGCTCGTTCGAGCCGTTCATGATGGGGGTGCTGAGGTCGATGAATCGCGTAGCGCACATTGGTTGTCCCTCATTCGGATGAAAATCATTTCGTTCAAATAACGAAAAAGCAATCACATGCTAAAGCGCCACCGTCATTCCGGCATGTTTTCATCCGGAATCCAGCGAATTCGCCTTTTCGCTTTCAGGTCCTTCATCGTCGTCCCGGTTCATCGGTCGGGCCGCGCATGTGCGGCCCCTACAGAACCATCGTCTCTCCCCCGGCCATCCGGTCGAGGAATTTTGTAGGGGACGCATATATGCGTCCCGGTGTTATGCGTCCGCTCACAGCCGTCATTCCCGGCCAATGAGAGCGGGAATAAAATGCCGCGATGTATTCACTTTCCCCGGCTCTGGATTCCGGCATGCGCCGGAATGAAGAGCAAAAGCGCAACAACGCGCGGCAAATCTTTCTTGCCCGGATCGCCTAGACGACCCAGAGTTTTCTCTCCTGCGGGTAGACGTGCTCATACCCGGTTTCGGTGACGACGACGGTCTTCTCTATCTGGGTTCCGCCCATGCCGAATATCTGGCAGGGGTTCTCCACGCAGATCGTGGTGCCCGCCTCGAGCGGGAAATCGCTCGAATCCGGCAGGAAGGGGCTGCCCTGCGGCGCGGGTTCGGCGAGGACGTAGGGCACCTCGCGCTGCTCGAGACCGATGGCGTGGCCGGCGAAGTTGCCGTTGTGCTCGGGCAGTCCCGCCGCGCGCGTGGCCGCGAGCAGGGTGCGGTGAATGGTGGAGCCGAGCACGCCCGCCTTGACCTTCGACATCGCGGCCTCGAAGCCCTCTTCGGTCGCCTTCCACAGGTCGAGCTGCGCCCGGGTCGGTTCTCCCAGCACGCCGCCCCAGCCGGTGTCCCCCTGGTAGTTGTTCAGGACGACGCCTGCGTCGAACTTCCACATCTCGCCCTTGGCGATCTTCTTGTCCGTGGGCGGGAAGATGCCCGTCGCCCGGCGGCCCGAGCAGAAGTGGAACCACTGCCACTTGCCGCCCATGCGCCCGACTTCCGCCGCGAAGACCGACGCCACCTCGCGCTCGGTCGCGCCCTCGGCCACCGCGTTCGATGCGGCGATACCCGCCTTCTCGTTCACCTCGGCGGCGGCGGCGAGCGCGGCTATTTCGTCCGGCGTCTTGACCATGCGGATCAGGCGGAAGAAATCCGCCGCGTCGACGATCTCCGCATCCGGCAGGGCCGCCTCTATCTGCGCGCGCACGTTCGGCATCACGCGCTCCTGATCGAGTGCCAACCGCGCCTTCGTGAGGCCGCGGTTTTTGAGCGCGAGCGCAAGGGCCTCGCCGGGGTTCTTGCCGCGTTTTCCGTCGTCGTTGTAGAGGCCCAGGTAGGTTTCTTCTTCCGGCGTCTGCGCCTGTTCTCCGGGCGGCTGGATGAGCGCGCTCTTGCCGCCGAAGGTGTAGAGGTCCTTGATCCAGGACTGCTGGGCCGAGACGTAGGTGACCTCCTGGCCCGGCACGATGAGTGCGGGGGCCGCGCCCTCGTCGCGCGCGAAGACGGCGAGCATGTGGACGGAGTAGGCGTAGACCTTGTTCGACCAGCCCACGGTGCCGGCCAGATAGGTGACGTTCTCGGGTGTGGAGGCGATGATGGCGTCGAAGCCGAAATCGGCCATCAGCCCGCGCGCGCGCTCTGCGTTCAGATACATGGTGCGTTCCTCAAAGCTGGGGGATCCGGACAGGGCCGAAATGCCCCATCCGGCCTCGGCGCTCCTGAGCGATCCGCGTTATGTCGATTTCAGGAAGCCTATCAAATCGGCCCGAGCCTGAAAAGCGAAGCGGGGGTTCGAATGGCGGGAGTTTGTACGGATGAATAACTCATCGGCTCGCTTGTGGGTTTGCGCCCTTACATCGTCGTCAGGCTTTTCCCTCGGAAAGCCAGGCCCTCAAGGGGTTGTTGGAAAACCCCCTGAGAGGGTAATGGCAACCCCCTTGAAAGGGAAATCCCATAAAGGCAACCCCCCCTACACCCCCTTGTCAGGGGGGTATAAAAAGGCAATACACCCCCGCCGGGCTGAGAGGGGTTTGCTTTTTTTGCCCCCCTGACAAGGGGGGGTAGGGGGGGTTGCCTTTCGACGAGGGAGTTCGTGGGTTCGCGCGAAAGCGGCCTTCCCGTTAAAGGCAATGTCCCCCGACGAGGACTTATTCAACAGCCCTCATGGGGGAAGTGAAAAGCAATGCCTTCTCGACAGGGTTACCCAACCACATAAGGAGAGAATTCTCTTCATGCCATCAAAAAATAGGGACAGGCGCGGGGGCCTGTCCCTGCAATTGAGATTATTTCCTTTAACTCGGCAAACCCTACACCGGCTGCGCGCCGGCGATCTGGGTGCGGTGCATCAGGCGCGGATGCGTGCCCGCGTGGGGTTCGCGGTAGTGCATGGTGCAGCGGTTGTCCCACAAGAGAACGTCGCCGAGCCGCCAGACGTGCGCCCAGACGAGCTCATCCCGGCAGGCGTGCTCCCAGAGGAAATCGAGAAGCTCCTCGCTCTCCTGCTCTTCCATGTCGTCGATGTATTGCGACGGATACGCCCGCCTGCGTCCCAGGTAGAGCGCGCGCCTTCCGGATTCGGGGTGCGTGCAGACGAGGGGGTGGTGCGGCCCCGGCACTTCCGAGGGTTTGGTGGGCAGCTTGACGCCGGGCCTGAGCGTGCCCGCGGAGTTCCGGCTCGCGTCGTGGACGGCGGTCTTGCCCTCGATTTTCTGTTTCACGTCCTCGGGCAACGTCTCGTAGGCCATGTACTGGTTGCTGAAGCAGGTGTTCCCGCCCGAGGGGGGCAGCCTCCGTCCGTAGAGCATGCTGCCCGCAGGCGGTTTCTCGGCGTAGGAGTTGTCGTTGTGCCAGACGACCTCGCCGGACCCCAGGCTCTCGTTCTGCTGCACGGGGTTGCCGTCGTCATCCAGATTGTGGACGACGGTGATCTCGGCGTACTTGGCGGCCCAGGTCTGCTGTTTCCCGGCCTTGTCGTAATAGGCCTTGGCGGCGGGCACGACGGCCTCGCCGAAGATGCGCGTGGCGTCCAGGTGCTGCTCCTCGGTCATCTCCTGATCGCGGAACAACAGGACGAGGTGTTCCGTCCATGCGTCGCGCAGGGCGTCTTTCACCTCATCGGGCATGGGCTGCGCCAGGTCGACGCCCCTGATTTCGGCGCCCAGGGCGGCGCCCGTCGGCACCACTTCGAGACTGTCGAGCGTGTTTTTCGTGCTCATCTTGATGGACTCCTATCGTGTGAGTTTCTCTTCTCCGGCAGAGACGCCCGGATGATGTGATTGGCTGTTTCCACCAGTCTAGTAAAACGGCGCTTGCGTGTAAAGATTTCAGGCGGCGGCGCTCACGCGCGCGCGTCTTTTCTGTTCCGCGTGAATCAGCCAGGCGAGGCTCGTGGCGACGAGGCAGAGCAGGGAGTAGAAGAGAAACGATTGCCTGAGTCCCACCGCCTGGGCGATGAGGCCACCGAGAAAGGGCGACGCCACGGACGCCGCCTCGTTCGCCGTATACATGAGGCCGATGGCGCTCGTGCGGTTTTTCTCGCGGACCACGCCGGTGGTGAGGGTGAGCATGAGGCTCTGGGAGGGGTTCAGGCACGCGCCCAGGAGCGCCAGCAGACCGAAGAAGATGACCGCGGATTCGGCTTGTGAGAGGAAGGCGAGGGAGGCGGCGCTCGTCGCCATCATGAAGAGGATGATGCGCGTCTCGTTTTTCGGATCGGAGTATTTCCCCCATATCACGGCGAAGACCGTTCCGACGAGGAAATAGGCCGTGATCGCCCAGCCCACCTCGATGGTGCCGAGCCCCAGCCCCTCGGCGAGAAGGAGCGGCAGGAACGTCATGATGCCGCGCAGGCCCATCACCCGGCAGGAGGACAGCAGCGTCATCAGGATCATGAACTTGTCGCCCAGCAATTCACTGAATGTGGAGCGGGCTTCTTTCGCCATCGACTCGCGCCTGCCGGGCGCGTCCTGAAACCGCAGCCAGATGAGGAGCGCGCACGCGATGCCGGGCAGCACGAAATACTGCGCCGCCGACCGCCAGCTCGCGAGATAGACCGTGAGCCAGCCCATGGCCACCGGCGTCAGGATGCTCCCGAAATCACCGCCCGCCTTGAAAAGGCCCATGGCGAGGCCGCGGTTCCTGGGGCTTTCCGCGGCGATCATCGAGACCGCCGCGGGGTGGTAGGCCGAACAGCCCAGGCCGCTCAGGAAGACGAAGGTGAGCAGGGCCGCGTAGGTATCCGAATAGCCGTAGAACCAGGCGGGCAGGGCGTTGAACAGGAGCGAGAGCCCCAGGATGAGGCGGGTTTTCCCGGTGAAATCGCCCAGAAACGAGATGGGCAACTGAAACAGGCTGCTGGAGAGCGCGTAGACCGAGGCGATGAGGCCCGTCTGCGCGTAGTTCAGGCCGAAATCCGCCATGATGAGCGGGAGGATGGGCGTGAGAATCCGGTTGTAGAGCGAGTTCACCGAATGGCTCGCCGCGATGATGAAGATGTTGGCGTAGGCGCTCATGTGGATTCCAGGGTGGGGAAAATGGTCGAACAAATGAAGCCGCGCCATTCATACCACTAAACGGAGCGCGCGGGGAAGCGTGCGCGATGGGGGCGCAGGCGCGGGGTAGTGGAAAGGACATCCCCGGTCGGAATTCAACCCTACCTGCGCGGCTGCGGGCTTTACTCTTGAACAGCATTATCAACAGACGAGAGAAAAGAGATTCACTCCCCCTTGAGGAGGCTGTTGAAAAAGCCCCTATCCGACCTTCGGGATTGTTCGCCGTAGGGACAACCCTCCGTGGTTGTCCTTTTGCAGAATGGTTCGAATCAGGACAGGCACGGAGGCCTGTCCCTACGGGGCGTCGTCTCCTCGGTCGGTCCTTATTTGTTGAAAACCAACCCCCCCTACCCCCCCTTGTCAGGGGGGTATAAAAAGGCGATGCGCCCCCGCCGGGCTGAGGGGGTTTTGCTTTTTCTTGCCCCCCTGACAAGGGGGGGTAGGGGGGGTTGGTTTTCAAGGAGAGAGCCTGCGCATCCTGGGTTTGGATTTTGGCCGTCATTCCGGCAATCAATGCCGACCGAGGAGGGAGGGATTGCCGGAATGACGGTGGTTTTCCCACATCGAGGAGCCGTTGAAAAAGCCTCGTCTGCGACCCCGCAAACCGCCAACGCCTCTTTCCTCACCCTGAGTAGCCGCCGAAGGTAAAACGCGACTGAGAAAGGAGCGTTTGTATCGAAGGGCGAGGGGAGCCGAACGCCTCGCGCTGGGCGAGAGCAAACGCTCATTCATCAATTGCATTTGACCTTCGATACGCGGCTCCGCCGCTACTCAGGATGAGGCGGGTAGGAGTTTTCAACAATCCCGCGCTCACCCACGATTTATCGAGGGTGTGATATGCTGTCTAAGAACGTGCGATCATCACGACCATCGCCCGGAGACGAAGCGCGAAGGGGCATAATCGCGTGAAATTGAAATACGATCTCGATACGCTTCGCGGAGACCTTTTCGGCGGCGTCACCGCCATGGTGGTGGCCCTGCCGCTTTCGCTGGCCTACGGCGTGGCCTCGGGCATGGGGGCTGCGGCGGGACTCTACGGCGCGATAGCGGTGGGCTTTTTCGCCGCCGTCTTCGGCGGCACGGCGACCCAGATATCCGGCCCCACGGCGCCGATGGCCATCGTCATGGCGGTCATCATCTCCACCTATGCGGGAAACCTCACCGAAGCCCTGACGGTGGTCGTGATGGGCGGCCTGATGCAGGCGCTTCTGGGCGTGTTGAAGCTCGGCCGCTTCGTGGCCTACACGCCCTACGTGGTCGTCTCGGGATTCATGTCCGGCATCGGCGTCCTCGTGATGGCGATTCAGGTGCTGCCCTTTTTCGGCTCCTCACCCGTGCCGGTCGGGGCCGTGGGCATGATTCTCGCGCTGCCCGAGGCGCTGACGCACGTCAACCCGAGCGCATTCGGCGTGGGGCTCGTCACGCTCGGCGTCGCGGTCTTCTGGCCGCCGAGGTTCCGGAAAATCCTGCCCACGCCACTCGTGGGACTAATCGCGGGCACGCTCGTGGGCGTCTTGTGGCTGGTTGATGCGCCCGTCATCGGGCGGGTGCCGACCGGCCTGCCGGGGCTCAAGATAGGTCTCCCGTCGCTCGGCTTTCTGGCGCGCGCGGTGGAGCCCGCTCTCATTCTCGCCCTCATCGGCTCGGTGGTGAGCCTTCTCACCTGCCTGGTGGCCGACTCGCTCACCCGCACGAGCCACGACCCGGACCGCGAGCTCATCGGCCAGGGCGTGGGCAACGCGGCGGCGGGCCTGATCGGCGGACTGCCCGGCGCGGGCACGCCCGTGTATACCGTGCCCAACATCCGCTCCGGCGGGCGGACCCGGGCGGCGGGGGCGATATTCGCGCTTTTCCTGCTGGCGATCCTGCTGGGCCTCGGGCCCTACGTCGAGTCGATTCCGCTCGCCGCGCTGGCGGGCGTCCTGATCAAGGTCGGCTGGGACATCATCGACTGGGGTCTGCTCACCCGCCTGCACCGCATCAAGCGGGAACACCTCTTCGTCCTGCTGACGACGCTCGGCCTCACGGTGTTCGTCGATCTCATCAGCGCCGTGGCGATAGGCCTCATCGTCGCGGGTCTGGCCCACGCGGGACAGCTCGAGAACCTGGAGCTCGACAGCGTGGTCTCCGTACCCCTGCTGGATCAGATGTTCCTCTACGAGGGGGAGGAGGTGGAAGGGGTCGACCCGTTCGAGGCGCGCGTCGGCATGGTGGCGCTGCGGGGGAGCTTCACCGTCGCGTCGTCCAAGAAACTGGTGCGGACGATAAGCCTCGACATCAAGGATCACGAGATCGTCATCTTCAATTTCACCGAAGCCACCTATATCGACGACAGCGCCGCCATGGTCATCAAGCAGCTCATCGAGGTCGCCACCGAAGAAGACACCGAGTCCATCGTCATCGGGCTTTCGGGCGACGTGGCGGAGACGCTCGACGCGCTCGACGTCCTGCGCGAGGTGCCGCCCGAGCGAATCCTCGAAGACCTGGACCAGGCGCGAGAGGCCGCGAAGCCTCTCCTGGGGATTTGAGGGAGAGGATGTATTTCGAGACAGCGAAGGGCTTCCTCCCGTGAACTACGATCTCCGGACGCTTCGCGGAGACGTCTTCGGCGGTCTCACGTCGACGGTGGTGGCGCTTCCGTTCGCGCTCTCCTTCGGCGTGGCTTCCGGCCTGGGCGCGGCGGCGGGTCTCTACGGCGCGATAGCGGTGGGCTTTTTCGCGGCGCTCTTCGGCGGTACGCGGACGGTGATTTCAGGCCCTGCGCCTTCGATGACCGTCGCCATGGCGGTCATCGTCACGGCCCACGCGGCGAACCTCGGCGAAGCCCTGAGCATCGTCGTGCTGGGCGGCCTGCTGCAGGTGCTTCTGGGCGCGCTGGGGGCCGGGCGCTTCGTGGTCTACACGCCCTACGTGGTCGTCTCGGGATTCATGTCCGGCATCGGGGTCATCATCATGATGATCGAGGTGCTGCCCCTTCTCGGCGCGCCGCCTGCGCCCGGCGGGTTCATGGGCGCGATTCGCGCGCTGCCCGAGGCGGTGGGGGGGATCAACGCGGACGCCCTGGGCGTCGGCGCCGCCACGCTCGCCGCCTTCGCCTTCTGGCCGCGCCGCTACGCGAGGTTTCTGCCTCCTCCCCTGATGGCGCTTCTCGTCGGGTCGCTTCTGGGCGTCTTGTGGCTTCATGAGGCGCCCGCCATCGGGCGGATTCCGGCGGGCCTGCCGGGGCTGCAACCGGGACTGCCCTCCGCCGGCTTCCTGCTGGGGGCGCTGCAGCCGGCGATCGTCCTCGCCCTGCTGGGCTCCATCGACAGCCTCCTCGCCGCCCTGGTGGCCGACTCGCTGACCGGCTCGCGCCACAACCCGAACCGCGAGCTGGTGGGGCAGGGAATCGGGAACGTGGCCGCGGGCCTCATCGGCGGACTGCCCGGCGCGGGGGCCACCGTGAGCACGGTGACGAACATCCGCGCGGGGGGGCAGACCCCGTTCTCGGGCGTACTGCGCGCCGTGTTGCTGCTGGCGCTCCTGCTGGGTTTCGGGCCATACGTCGAGTCGATTCCGCTCGCCGCCCTCGCGGGCGTGCTGATGAAGGTGGGCTGGGACATCGTCGACTGGCGGCTCCTCGCGCGGTTGCGCCACATCCGGCGCGAGCACGTCTTCGTCATGCTGATGACGCTCGCCCTCACGGTGTTCGTCGACCTGCTGACCGCCGTGGCCATCGGCCTCATCGCCGCCGGGATGGCCCACGCGCGGCACCTCGAGCGCCTCGAGATCGACAACGTGGTCTCCGTGCCGATGCTGGACCACATATTCCTTGGTGATCTTCAGGACGCGGCCTCGGTGAACCCCTACGCGGCGCGCGTCGGCCTGGTGTCGCTCCGGGGGAGCTTCACCGTCGCTTCGTCTCATGAGCTGGTCGCGGCCATCAGCGCGGACATCAAGGACCACGAGGTCGTCATCTTCGATTTTTCGAGCGCGACCCATCTCGACGACAGCGCCGCCATGCTCATCAGGCGGCTCATGGACGTCGCCGCGCAGGAGCGCACCGCGTTCATCGTGATGGGCCTGGCGGGCGACGCCGCGCGCACCCTCCGCGCGTTCGACGTTCTGCGCGACGCGCCCGGGGAGCGGGTCGTCGAGACCCTCGATGAGGCGCGGGAGTGCGCGAAGAAGATCTTGGGCGTGTAGGGGTGTGTGTGTTGATTCAGCCCCTGGAATTTTCAGGCGGAGGCGGCGTCTTTGGGCGGACTCGCCGGCTCGATCCCGGGAAGAACCTCGGCGAGTTCGACTTTGGCCGCCTCAATGTCATAGGTCATCTGCATACGCAGCCATAGTTTTGCCGACTCGCCGCCCTTGCCGCACAGCCGGGTGAAACGAAGCGCCAGGTTGGGCGTAACGCGCTCCGGCTTGTTTTCACGTATGACCGCGTGGAGCCGCTGGAGGGATATCCCCATCCGTTTTGCGGCATCGGTGACGCTCAGATGGAGACCCTCATTCAGGATGATGCCCCAGGCCTCACCCGGATGGGAGGCGCGCATGCTACGCTCGCCGGCGGGGAGTTCTTTCTTTCGCATCAGTGATAGTCCTCCAAATCGACGCGGATGGCCGCGTCGTCGTCTTTGCTCAATGTGGTCGGTTGCTTCCCCGTCTCGGCTAAAAGTAAAACAGATGACAGGGAAATGCGGTGGTTGTCCAGTTCATCGGATCAGCTTACGAGTTCTCTATAATATACCGATGAGCCACACTTGATTATTTTGAAGGGATGACTTGATCCTTGATTTATTCCGGCGCTCGACCTGCGTTTGTTCATGCTCCTTCCAGTATGAAGCAAAACAAGATGCGGATTGTTTATCGCGGGATTCAGAAAATTCGGATTATTGAAAAACCGGTTGCCTATCGAAGCGCAATAATCCATTACGCATTGTGCTCCATGAAGCTGCCGCTCGACTGCCGTTCTTTGAATTTTGCCTGATTTCAGTTCGATAAATACGATTGCATCGTCATTTACGAGCGCAAAATCGGCGCGTCTCGCTATGCCGTTCCTCCCGTTCAAGAAATATGTTTTCTCCTTGAACCGATCTATCTTTACGATGAGGCTATCCCTCGGCAATCCTTTCAATTCGATTTGATAAGTATTCGATGGGTCGCTTTCTTTCAGAACCGCCACGCCCTGTCCGGAGACTTCCGTGATGGATGCTGAATTGAGAATGCTGCGTAGATTATCGATACAGGATGGCACCTAGTCTTCCTCCCATAAGATGGCATCCTGAATTTCATTCATTTCGTTAATCGTTGTGTCGAAACTCCGCGCCTCGATACCCAACTCCGGGTCTATTTTGGCTTCCACCAGGGTTTGGCATCTGGTCCTGCGCTGGTTCCCGTCGAGTTTTATGAGGTCCTCTTCAGCGATATACATTTTGATTCTTTGTGGGTTCAAAAGTTCGGCTCTGTCGTACCCTTCTCGCTTGGCGATTTTTTTCAGGTGGGTTTTATCCTGGTTCAGCATGATCAGGGTGTTGAGTTCCTTGACGATGTAATCGCTGTGCGTGGTGATGAATACCTTGACGCCCAGGTTCACGAGCCGCGCGAAAAGCCGCGCGATGCGGCGCTGGTTCTCGGGATGCAAACTCAACTCCGGCTCATCGACCATCAACAAGTCGCCTGGCTTTGCTTCGTGCCGCAAATAGAAACCGATGTCGAGCATGGAGCGCACCCCGCTGGCGCTTTCATCCATGCCCAGCTTGATGCGCTTGCCCCTGGGGATGAAATACAACTCGTCGTTGCGCGTCACCCTGTACTCGCCACCGATGATGTCGGTAAACCGCTTCAGTACTTCGGGATGTTTGTCGACGAGAAAACTTTTTTGCTTGGCAACGTCCTCTAGCTGACGTGTGAAATCCACGTTTTTCTCTACAGGCGATGGATAGTCCTGGTAAGATTTGTGCAACAGTTCCCGCGGATCGATTTTCTCATCCGCCTGATTCATTTCTTTCAGCAAGCGGTTACGGGCGAAGTTAAGTTCCTTTCGAAAAATCGCTGCGCCGGTGCGTTCTGCACTGGCGATAAAAGGATTGGGGAAAAGAGGACCGAAAATGATCTCGAAAATAATTTCACTTACTGCTACGTTTATCCTTCGTTCGAGGAAGCCAGGGGGAGTTCCCGCTTTATCCATATCCATAAGCAGGGAAACTTCCAACTCTTCACTTTCTTCTTCCATGGAAAGAGAAAAAATTTGGCGATTCAAAGCACCCATTTTGTGCTTAAATTGTGGCGGTTTGTTGTGGTCGGACAATGAGCCATTTTCTAAGGATACTTGAAATTGAGTGTGTTGAAATTTCTCCTTTGGTGCGGCAAACACACGGGATAAACTCGAAGAGTAGTGAATACATATAGCATCCAGAGTTTTTTGTGCTTCTTGCATGTACTCTAAGGGCTTAATCCGCACGATGCCATTTTTGTGCAAATCGTTCATTATTTCGTCGGGTATGAAGCTGGCTTCCATATAGTCGAGTTGCTCACGCCATGTATTTAAAAAACCATACAGGGCGTAGGTCGCATAGGTTTTGCCGGTATTGTTCTCGCCGCAGATAATAGTGAAATCGCCCAGGCTGAATTCCGCCTGTTTCAGAACACCGAGATTTTTGACTTTTATTCTCATATCGTCACCTCCACGACCTCACAGTATCGTTGTCGAAGGTGTTTTGAAGCAACTTGCACGAATTACATCAATCCCACATTTGTTTTTTCTGCGTATGGATTCCTGCGCGGCACTATAAGTGCGCGTACGTCCGAAAGGCAAGATTGCCTTGCAATGTCTGAACCATGTGCGGCGTAGAAAGGTGATAGAACAGTCGGCTCAACATCAGAGTGGTTGAGTCATAGCCGCTTAATTCTCCCGCGCACGATTCAAGATGGCAGGCTCTCGTCACCCTCGCCCAGGGCGCGCTGCATGATCACGCAGTCGAGCCACCTGCCGTGCTTGAAGCCGACCGACGGCAATACGCCGACGAGCCTGAAGCCGGCGCGCTCGTGCAGCTTTATCGAGGCCGCATTCGCGCTGTCGCCGATGACCGCGACCATCCGGCGCAAGCCCTTTTGCGTACATGAGCCGATCAGCCTGTCGAGCAGCGCGGCGCCCAGCCCGTGGCGCATGACGCGGTGATCGACGTAGACGGAATTTTCGACGGCGAAGCGGTATGCCGGCCTGTGGTGGTAGGGCGCCGCATAGGCGTAGCCGCGGACGGCGCCTTCGACCTCAGCGGCGAACCAGGGGAGGCCTTTCTCTTTTACGGCGCGGAAGCGTCGGCGCATCTCTTCCAGATCGGGCGGCTCCTCCTCGAACGAGGCCGTGCCGCGCAGCACGTGGTGGGCGTATATCTCCCGGACCGCGGGCAGGTCGGCTTCTGCGGCGTCGCGGACGAGCGGCTCCGTTCTGGTGTCGGCCTTCATGGATGTTCCCCGCTCTCGTCAACAGGTGGATTCAGCGCACCGGGCGCTCCCGACGTTCGGTGATGCGTGATGTCGAACTATATAACGGGTCGTCGCCATTGGCGATGAAAGCCGCGCCGGATGTGCTCGAGGGAGCGGTCGTCGAGAAGTTTGTGCCTGATCTCGAAGTCATGTATAATTCTCTCATCCTGTGCTGTTCATACGAAGAAGAAGTTGTGGGTCTTGCGGTTCATTCCGGGGGCCGGCAACTCACGCCAGCGGGAATGCCCAATCTACAGAGGAGATTGGAGCCATGTCCTCACGCCGAGCCCTGATCGATGTTGCCCTTGGCAATGAACCGGCCGATCTCGCGATAACGAACGGCCGTCTCGTCAATGTACATACCCGTGAAATCTACAGCGCCGGAATCGCTGTCAAGGGCGACCGGATCGCGGCGGTCGGCGATATCGGTTACGCGATCGGTGAGAACACGGAAGTCATCGACGCGGAAAACCGCTACGTGACGCCCGGCCTGATCGACGGCCACCTCCACATGTATCACTCCTACCTGGGCGTGAACGAGTTCGTCGAGGGAATGCTGCGCCATGGCGTCACCGCCTATGCGGACGGCTTCTACGGCCAGGGGATCGTCGGCGGCCGGGAGGCGATCCGGTTTTTCAAGGACGCGCTCGAGGCCACCCCGCTCAGGCTCATATTCCTGGTCCCCACGCTCGCGCACCTGCAGAACCGTGAACTCGGCCTCGAACCCACACCGGGCGTCAGCGTCGAAGAGATGAACGAGATGCTCGACTGGGAAAACTGCGTGGGCCTGGAGGAGCCGCCGTTCCTGCCGGTCTGCGAGAAGTGGGAGGATTATCTGGACCTCTTCGACCGCTGCCTGGAGCAGCGCAAAACGATTACGGGGCATGCCGCCGGCGCGAGCTGGCGCCAGATGCAGGCATACGCCGCGGTCGGCACCAGCACCGACCACGAGTCCATCGCGACCGACGAGGCGGTCGACAAGACCCGGGCCGGCTTTCGCCTGCTCATGCGGCTCGGGTCAGGCGCGATTGACGTGCCCGAACTCGTCAAGGCGTATCTCGAGCACAAGATCGACCCGAGAGCGCTCGCCATGTGCGCCGATCTCGCGTCGCCGGAGAAACTGCTGCGCGAGGGCGGGGTCGACGATAATATCCGCGTGGCCGTTCGAAACGGGGTGCCGCCCGTGATCGCGGTCCAGATGGCGACCATCAATGTCGCCGAGGCCTTCTATCTGCAGAGGGATATGGGGGCGGTTGCTCCGGGCCGCTACGCCGACATCCTGTTCGTCGACGACCTGGTCACATTCGATATCTCCCGCGTGTTTGTCGGCGGGGAGACCATCGTCCGGGACGGCGAGTTCCTGGCGGACTTGGCCCCCATCGAGTATCCAAGAAACTTCCGTGGAACCGTGAAGATCGAGCGTGCGATCACCGCCGGTTATCTCGAACCACGGACCGATGCCGAGGGCCCGGTGACCGTTCGGGTGATCGGCGTGACGGACGGAAGCCTCGTCACCGACGACGGAAGGGCTGTCCTCGAGGTCAATGACGGCGTGATACAGCCGGATCTCGACAACGACATTCTGCCGCTGACGATGGCCGATCGGTTCGGTAAGGGAGGGGGGCGCATCGGCAACGGCTTCGTGCGCGGCTTCGGTCTCAAGCGCGGCGCGATTGCGTCGACCGTCAACGCCGTCTGCGAGAATCTGGTTGCGGTCGGCGCGAACACGTCCGATATGGCGTTCGCCATGAACAAGCTCGCCGAGATCGGCGGCGGGAAGATCGTCGTTGCCGATGGCGAGATCCTCGCATTGGTGGAGTTGCCCCTTCTCGGGCTCTTGTCCGAAGAGCCGACGGAGACGGTCACGGCGAAGTTCGACAAGGCGTTCGAAGCCATACGCGAACTCGGGTGCGATCTCGCGAGCCCGTTTTCGCAGCTCGAGTTCAGCTTCGCCTGCGGCGAAATCGGCGACCTGCGGCTTTCCGACGAAGGGTTGTTGCGGGTTGAACCGCCGGAGATGGTGTCGTTGGTCGTAGAATGACGCAAACCGGAAACAAGAGGGAGAGATCATGAGCAACGGAAAGCTGGCGGGCCGCGTCGCAATCGTGACCGGCGGATCACGGGGGCTTGGACAGGCGATTGCATGGGAATTCGCGAACGAGGGCGCCGACGTGGCCGTGGTCGGGCGAGACGAAAGCGCCCTCACCGAAACGGTTGACGGCATCGAGCAGCGCGGCGGAAAGGCCGTCGCGATCGCGGCGGAACTCCGTGAAGTCTCCTCGATTCCAGGAGTCTTCGACAAGGCCGAGGAGGCGCTCGGCGAGTCGACGATCCTTGTCAACAGTGCGGGCGTACAGGGGGATCGTCCTGCGCTCGACGTCACCGAGGAGCAGTATGACGAGGTAGCCGACACCAACATGAAGGCGCTGTTCTTCTGCTGCCAGGAGGCCGGCAAGCGGTGGATCGATCGCAAGAGCGGCGGGCGCATCATCAACCTCGGTTCTATTTTCGCCGTCGTCGGGATGCCCAATTTCTCTGTCTATTGTTCGACGAAAGGCGGCGTGCTGCTGCTTTCCAAGGCTCTCGCGATCGAGTGGGGGCCACACGGAATCAACGTCAACCTGATCGGCCCCTGCGCCACGATGACGGACATGGTAAGGCCGCTGTTCGACAACCCCGATTTCAAGGCGGCTTACATGCCGAGGGTGCCCGCCGGCGCCCTGCCCGATCCCCTGGACATCGGCAGAGCAGCCGTCTTCCTGGCCTCGGACGACGCTCGGATGATTCATGGACACCATCTGCTCGTAGACTCCGGCTATACGACCAACTAATCGAGGTTCGGGGGGCTGAGACCCTGGTGACTGACCAGAGCGAAACATCAAGCGGTCCTGTCGCAGGCGACCACTCCGGGAACGGTTCCCCACAGGAAACGACCAGGACCGGCGGCGCTTTGGAGCGAACGCGCGGTCTGCTGCGCCTCGAGGTGCAGTTGCTGTTCGTCCTCGTCTTCCTCTACCTCGGGTTTTCGATTATAGAACCCGACATCTTCATTTCCGTCAGGACCATCGAGAATCTCGCCAGACAGGCGGGGGTGCTGCTGGTCGCCAGCGTCGGGCAGATGCTGGTGCTCGTCGTGGGCGGTTTCGACATCTCGGTCGGCGCGACCGCGGGATTCGCCTCCACGGCGCTCGCGCTGCTCGTTGACGATTTCGGGTTGTACGGGGCCGTCACGGCGGCTTTGGCGCTTGGGGCCCTCGTCGGCTCCGTCAACGGTTTCGTTATCGCGTACCTGGGGGTCAACCCCTTCGTGGCCACCCTGGCGATGCTGACATTCCTGACCGGGTTGTCAAACGAACTGAGCAGCGGCGCTTCGGTTCCGATTACCGACCGGGGTGTGAGCGCGTTCGGGGCGGACGAGTGGGGGCCGCTGCCGGGGACAATGGGCATTGGACTGGTTGTCGTGTTCATTGCGTACCTGCTCCTCAACCGCGTCAGGGCGGGCCTCTACATCTATGCGATCGGGGGGGGACGCGAGACGGCGCGGCTGTCGGGAATTTCGGTCGCCCGCTACGAGGTTCTCGCCTATGCGATGTGCGGCCTTTTCGCGGCCGTCGCCGGGGTCATGCTCGCCTCCAGGGTCACGCTCGGACAGGCAAGCCTCGGGGCCGGGCTGGAGCTCGAATCCATCGCCGCGGCGGTGATCGGGGGCGCCGCGATCGGCGGCGGAGTCGGCCGGCTGCTCGGCGCTGCAATGGGGGTGGGGATCCTGACGGTACTCACCAGCGGTCTCGAGATCGTCGGTGTTTCGGAGTTCGCGCGCCAGATGGTCACCGGCGTCGTGCTGGTCGTAGCGGTCGCCTTCAACCAACGGGGACGGATAGGTGAATGGGCGATCGTAAAGCTGGCCAAATCACTGCTTCACGGCCGCGTCGCACGGTCCCGCGGTCCTTGACGCAACATTTCGTTTTCACTGCCAAAGGAGAACACCATGCGTATCAAATCAATGATTGCCATGCTGAGTCTCGTCACGTTTGCGCTTACGTTCTGGGGAGGGAGCGAGGCCAGCGCCCAGAAAATCAAAATCAGCCCCAAAGATGCAGCCTATGCGAAGTACCAGGCGCTCCCGACGGCGAAGAAGTTGCATTCGAATCTTCCCTGCACGGTTTCTCCCACCCCGGATGAAGCCGCGGCGTACCGCGCGCCGAAGGCGAAGCGCAGATACACAATCGGCTTCATGGAGCCCACGCTGGCGGGACACTATTACCAGGCTGGTTCGAGCGGCGCGTTCAAGGCTGCCAAAGAGGCGGGCGTGAAGCTCGAGTTCGTTTCCGCCGGTACCGGATACGCGTCGCCCGAGCAGCAGCTCAAACAGGCCGAGCGTCTCCTGCTGAAAGGCGTGGACGCGGTTGCGGTCATCCCGACCGACATCCAGGGCGGCGTCGCAATCACCAACCTTTTCCTCCGCGAGAAAATTCCGGTCGTGATCGTGGCCACCGAGTCCAGCTCGCCGGACGCCTACATGGTGATGCAGGACGACTACCAGATGGGGCGTGATTCGGCTGACCTCCTGGTGAAAGAGACCGGCCCGAATGCCGGGAAGGGCATCGTGATCGCCGGGCCGGCCAACGCCACCTGGTCGGCCAAGCGGGCGGCAGGCTTCGCGGATCGGGTGAAAGAAAAGTACCCGGGCGTCAAGATCGCCGTCTCGGCGACGCAGAACGTCGATCCCGCCCAGGGGTTGAAATCATTCGAGAACGCGGTTCAGGCCCATCCGGACATCAAATGGGTGTATTCGGTCTTCAACCTGCTGCTCGATCCCGACTCGCTGCCTGCGCGCTACAAGGACGTGGCTTTCGTCACGAACGGTCTGGACCCTGCCTCCATCCAGGATTTGAAAGAGGGCCAATACTCGACGATCATAGGCATTACGCCGACCCCGATGGGGTATCAGGGGGTCGGTCACGCCGTGGCGATCCTCAATGGCGATCAAAACGTGCCCGCCCTGGTTTGCATCCCGCTGACGCGGTACACCGCCAAAGACATGCCGCCCAACAAGACCGCGGTGACGCTGGAGCTTATCCAGAAAGGGTTTGAGGTATCGGCTCAAAAATGACCGGCAAGCAGCGCTTCGCCCGCGAGCCTGGTGGTCAGAGAGGACGGAATTGCTGAATTCCCCGGTCGCAGAACGCCGCGTTCCTGCCGTCAGGATGGAGAACGTCACCAAGACGTTCCCCGGCGTAAAGGCCCTGGATCGCGTCAGCTTTGATGTCGACCACGGCGAGATACACGCGGTGGTCGGGGAGAACGGGTCGGGAAAGTCCACGCTTTTGAAGCTGATGGTGGGCGCTTTCCCGATGGACTCCGGGCTGATCCGCATTAACGGGGACGAGGTGCGGCTGCGCTCGCCGCGTGAGGCCAGGAAGCGGTACGGCATCAAGATAATGCCGCAGGACGTCGAGTTGTGCGGACAGCTGATTACCGGCCGCAACATCATGCTGGGCCTCGAGGGGGCGCTGGTCGACCGGAACAGGCTGTCGCGACGCGAGCGGGCGATGACGACGGAAGTGCTCCGCCTGATCGGCGCCCACGTGGATCCCCAGGTCCTGGGGGAGGATTTAAGCACACCGGAGGCCCGGTTCATCCAGATCGCTCACGCGCTCCTGCCTCCGGTGAACGTGGTCCTTTGCGACGAGCCGACGGCGGTGCTCTCCACAGTGGACGCCGAGGCGCTCCTGGCCACCCTGACCAGGATTCGGAGCGAAGCGGGTACGGCCATCGTATACGTCAGCCACCGGATCGGCGAGGTTCTCCAGATAGCCGACCGCATCACGATCCTCCGCGACGGCCGCAGCGTCGGTACGTTTCGGCGCGACGAGATCGACCGGCAACAAATGATCGAGCTGATGACCAAGTCTGCGAGCGCCGGCAAGCAAGGGGCGCCGTCTCAAGACGCCGCCAGGGGCGCGGCGAAAGGAGGCAGGCTTGCGGTTCGGGCGCTTGGGCTCGGCCGGAGCTTTTCAGACGTCTCGCTCGAGGTAGCGGCGGGGCAAATTGTGGGAATCGCCGGCGCGCAAGGCGCGGGGTTCGGTCCGCTGCTCGCCGCAATTGCGGGCCGTATCAATTACGACTTCGGCTCTGTCGAGCTGGACGGGGTCTCCATTCCGCCCGGCTCGACCACGAAAGCGTACAAGTCCGGGATCGCGCTGGTCCCGGCCGACCGGCGGCGGGCGGGTATCGTCCCGTCGCTCACGGTTCGGGAGAACATCGCCTTGCCCGTTACGGGATCGCTTGGACGAAACGGTTTCCGGCTTCGGCGGGCCGAGCGGGAGACGAGCCGGAAATTCGCCGAGGGTTTCGATATCAGGGGAGCCGGGCTCAACACCATGGCCGGAAACCTGAGCGGCGGCAACCAGCAGAAACTGGCGATCGCCCGATCCCTTCAGGGGGACCCGAAGTTTCTTCTGCTCGAAGAACCCACGCAGGGGATCGACATCGGCGCCAAGTCCGAGATCCGCCACGACATCGGCCAACTCGTTCGCAACGAAGGAATGGGCGCGTTGGTCGCGAGTTCCGAGTTTGAAGATCTGATCGGCTTCTCGGACGTCCTCCACGTGATGCGCCTGGGCCGGATCGTCGCGACATTCGACGGGAAGACGGCGACCTACTCGGACATCCTCCACGCAGCGCTCCCGTAGGCGCCGGGGCCTCCGCCCGCCCGATCCGGCTCACCGCCATCGCGTCCGGTCTCGACGGCACGCGCCCCTGCGGCGGTGTCCGGCTTGCAGTGACCCCCACAGGACGCGCATGAAGCGCTCGATGACCAGGGCCTGTCCCTGCGTTTTTGCGCCTTCCCTTTGCCTGTCCGCTGGAACGGGTCTCACCCTGAGTAGCGGCCCTTCGACAGGCTCAGGACAGGCTCCCTCGACTTCGCTCGGGGCAGGCTCCGCCCCCCACCTTCCTCATCCTGAGTAGCCGCCGAAGGCGGCGTATCGAAGGATGCCCTCTCACATGCCGGGAGCCGCCTCCCATCCTTCGATACGGCCCTTCGGGCCTACTCAGGATGAGGGCGTCTGCGGTTCCGCGCCTGCCGCCGCGCCGGTGGGGGGTGAATTCCGACTGATGAAGGAGGAATTCTTCCGAGCGAAAAAGATTTTTTCAACAGCCTTCCTTCAGTCGCATTTGCCCGCAATTGCAATGATGGGATGAAGGGAGAGAGCGCGTATGATAACGGAGCCGATCGGTTTGTCTGGAGAAAAATGAATTTCCGTAAATTTCGATAAAATTAGATAAATTCACGGGGTTTTTCGATAAATTTCCGAATAATTTTGTTTTGGGAATTAACGCCGCGAAATCCGGGCGCAGGGGAATTCTGCCATGGTCTGCGAGTTCCGCGATGACGGCAAATGCGCGCAAATGCTGCGAGTTGCTAGGATGATTTTCCACCGGCGCGCTTTTCATGGGCGCACAGGTATTGTAAGAATGCAGGCGGGCGGAAGGGCCTGATTTCACTGGGGTTTTCCTGGGAGAGGCGGACATGGCGCGGCGCATGATTTTCGTATTGACCCTGGGCGTTCTCGTCGGCCTGGCGGGCGCGCCCGCGTGGCGCTGGCTCGAGAGAAGCCTTTTCGAGAGCCTGCCCGTCTACTCGCAACTGCCTGATTTTGAACTGGTTGACGCTTCGGGCCGGGCGTTCGCGAGAGATCGCCTGAAGGGAAAGGTCTGGGTGGCGGACTTCATCTACACGCGGTGTGAGGATACCTGTCCCCTCCAGACGAGCGAGATGCGCCGCCTGCAGCGAGCGTTCTCGGGCTCAGAGGACTTCCGGCAGATATCCATCACCACCGACCCTGCGCACGACAAGACGGCGCGCCTCGCGGCCTATGCGCGAAAATTCGGCGCGGACAGGGAGCGGTGGTTTTTCCTCACGGGCAAGGAAAAGGAAATCAAGGACTTGGCGCTCAAGGGCTTTCGCTTGAGCTATGCGACCAAACGCGCCGCGCTCCCTCCCGGTTCGGTCGTCGAGCGGGCCTTCCGGCTTCTTCTGTCCAATGCGCACGCCCATCACCCCGGGCATCAGGAGGGGGGCAAGACGCCGGGAATCCAGATATCCCACAGTTCGCGCTTCGTGCTCATCGACAGGAACTTCACCATCAGGGGCTATTACCACAGCAACGACGCGGAATCTCTCGGGAAGTTGAGGAAGGATTTGAAAGCCCTGCTAAACAGTTGATTTGTTTGCCGGTTACGTGGTTTCCATATCTTCGATCATCTCGGCGTAGCCCTCCCGGTAGGACGGATAGAGGAAGCGATAGCCCGTCGCCTTGAGCCTGGCGTTCGAGCATCGCTTGTTCGTCGCCGCGCGCGCGGAGGGGGCTTCGCCGCCCGCGGCTTCGCGCGGTCGCGAGACGCCCAGCCGCTCGGCCAGCCAATTCAATACCTTGCGGCGGTCGGCGGGCTCATCGTCGACGCCGACGTATATCTCATCGGGCCTGTCCATCTTCATGAGGTGGGCGAGCGCGCCCGCGCAGTCATCGCGGTGGATCCGGTTCGTGTAGCGGGGAGGACCCTCAGGGATTTCGGCCTTGCCCGAGCGGACGGCGTCTATCAGGCGCGTGCGGCCGGGGCCGTAAATGCCTGAAAGTCTTAGGATTGTGGCGGGGTAGCCGCTCTCCAGAAAAGCGCACTCGCCTTGGAGCAGGATGCGGCCCGCGTAATGGGTCGGCTGCGCGGGGGATTCCTCGTCCACCCGGCCGCCGTCTGTTTGCGCGTAGACGGCCGTGCTCGAGGTGAAGAAGATGCGCCTGGGCCTTTCTCCTTTTTTATCAAGGGCTTCAAGGAGATTTTTCGGGCCGTCGGCATACGCCGCCCGGTAGCCGGCCTCGCCGCCGCCTCCCGAGGAGAGGGTGTAGAAGATGAAATCGAGGCCATCGGGGAGGAGGTCGCCCAGGTCCTTGTCGTGGATGTCGGCTCTTAACGGCATGATGGATTCGGGCAGGTTCTCGGGGTTTCGGCGCATGCCCCGGACGTGGTGGCCCTCACTGGCGAGCGCCTTCCCGAGCGCTACGCCGACATAGCCGCAACCTATGATGAGCACGTTCGCCATGACGGGCTTAATCCTTGAAATCGCTTGACTTACGACGATTCCAAGGAGGGGATTTGACCGCGGAATATGCTCTTCAAATGGCGCGGCACGACGTGCAGCCCGGCGTAGAAGGGGCCGAACTCGCCGTACCAGACGCTGGCCTCATCGAAGCGCATCTCGTATACGAGGCGCTTGAAGACGAGCGGGTCTTCCGCGAACAGGTATACGCCCCACTCCCAGTCGTCGAAGCCGATGCTGCCCGTGATGATTTGCTGGACGCGGCCGGCGTATCGTCTGCCGACGAAGCCATGTTCGCGCATCATCTGCTGGCGCTCCTCGATGGGCAGGCCGTACCAGTTCTTCTCCTCGCCCCTGCGCTTGTTCATCGGGTAGAAGCACAGATATCTCGTCTTTGGGATATCCATGTAGAGGCGCTCTTTCATGCGCTCGCGCTGGCCCTCCATCTCTTCGGACCATTTCGATTTCCACTCATCGCTTCCAGGCTCCAGACCCTCATCCACGAACCGGGCGTGGAGCTTCACGGTCATCTCATACAGGCCGAGTTCCAGGAATGAGAGGTAGGAGGTGGTCTCGTCCATGTATTCCGCCAGCGCCAGCCGCCGCAGCCCCAGTTCGACTTCATTCAGCGCGTCGAGCGTGGGCCTGAAATGCAGAAACAGCAAATCTCCCTTGTGCCCCAGCAGGCTGAAGAGTGCGCTCTCGCCGGATTCGGGCCGAGCGATAGAGGCGAAGAATTCCGTCGCTTCATCGAGGATGCGGTGCTGCCGGGCGCTCTCCAGGCGGTTCCAGGCGGGCCAGTTGACCCTGAAAATATGATGCAGAATGGCCCAGCCATCGAGCGTTTCGGGCATTTTGGCGTCTTTCAGGTTCGGATTCACAGTTTGCTCCCGCAGAATTGCGTGTGTCGGCCAAGCGCCGCTTTTCCAAAGAGATACCCCAGAGTCCGCCGTGTTGCAAACATCGCGGCTTGGGAGTCGTTCGATCCGTTAGGAAAAGTTTATGTCTTCTGACGGCAGGAATTACGTTCTCTTTCATAACAGGATTCGCTCTGATGACGCAATGAATTCAGGCGAATTGACAGGCCGACCATCCAGAGGGTTGACTTAATTTGAAAGGTGGATTACTTGAATGGAGCAGGTTGTAATTCCCGGCGGTTCCGATTTGATTTGAAGTCAATTTTAGAGGTTTCGTATCTGGGGCTACCGAAATTTCGTGTGCGTATGATTGCGTGCGCGCTTATTCAAAAACAGTTGCTGCCAACCTGAAAAATTATTTGAGAGGAGTAGGTATGGTTCCCAAACGCTTTCAACTGTGCTGGATGTTTGCGGTGTTGTTGAGCATCGCATTCGCAGGCTCCGCGGACGCTTACAAAGAGGGCAAGGTAAGCGGCGGCGGTTCGATTACCGGAGCAATCAAGTTCGACGGCGCGGCCCCGAAACTAAAAACGTTGTCCGTGAATAAAGACAAGAAAGTTTGCGCAAAAAAACCGATCAAGGATGAGAGTCTGGTCGTGAAAGACGGCGGCGTGTTATGGGCCGTCGTGTCCTTGAAGGGTGTGAAATCCGGCAAGAAATGGTCGAAGAGCCAGAAAAAGGCGACGATGGACCAAAAGGGATGCGTTTACCTTCCCCGCGTGGTCGTAATGAAGCAAAAGACGAAACTGTTGATGAAGAACAGTGACAAAATTCTCCACAACGTCCACACCCATCCCGGCAAAACGGGAAACTCGGTAGCCAATATCGCGCAGCCCAAGTTCAAGAAAAAATTGAGAATGTCGACCCGCTATTTCAAGAAGCCCGGCATCATGAAAGTGACCTGTGACGTTCATGACTGGATGAGGGGCTATATCGTCGTGGCGGATAATCCCTATGTCGGCATCACGGGCTCCGGCGGCAAATTCGAGATAAAAGATGTTCCCGCAGGTTCTTACACTCTGGAGATTTGGCACGAGGTTTTGGGCAAGAAGTCCATGAAAGTGTCGGTGAAGGGTGGCGCTGCCACGGCGGTGAACGTGACGCTGAAAAAATAATCACGAACCAGACATGAAAAAGCGGCGGTGAAATAACCGCCGCTTTTTTTGTCGCCTAGAGCGTCATTTTATCGTTTTTTGCCAGCCGCTATTCTGGCTATCGCATTTGCAATCGAGTCCATTTCTTCTTCCGTGTTCAAATAATGAATGGAAACCCTCACGGCGGGAGGCTCCGTTACCACTGCCCGGAGGATGATTTGGTGTTTCCTGTAGAGCCTGTCCACCACGCTTTGAGCTTCGACGTTTTTCATCCGGAAAGAAACCAGACCAGACTGGGCCTCGCCTTCAGGCGTAATGACTTCGACATTCTTGAGCCCGCGGATTTGCGACATCAGACGATTCGCCAGCGCCAGAATCCTTTTTTCGATGGATACGGGTCCTGTTCTCTTGAAGTGTTCGACAGCGGTACGGAATCCCAGGAAACCGGTTGTATTGAGAGTGCCGACTTCATAGCGCATCGCACTCGGCTCAGGGGTAAACGACAGGGTTTTCAATCTCTTTTTTTGCGCCGAGCGAAAGCTTGCGGATGAAAGCTGAATCTTTTTGCCTGCCCCGCGCCTGATATACACGGCGCCCGTGCCGTCCGGACCCATCAGCCACTTCTGGCCGGAAATGGTGTAGACATCTACGCCGGTGTCTTTGATTTTGACTGGTATGTGTCCTATGGACTGGGCGCCGTCTACGATGAGGAGGGCGCCTGCGGAGACGCATATTTGGCCGATTGCTTCAAGGGGAAGTCTCCTGCCGTTCAGCCACGAAATATGGCTCACGCAAACCACCCTTGTTTTTGGCGTGATGGCCTTTTCCAAGTTTCGGAGGAGATGATCATCGTTTTGACCGGTTTTGAATAGTTTCACCTTGATGGGATATCTCTTCCGCCATACCAACCAGGGCAGGTAGCCGCCCGGATGCTCCAAATCCGAGACGATTACCTCGTCTCCAGCATCCCAGGTTAATCCGGCAGCCGCGATGTTGATTCCGACCGTTGTGTTGTTGGTCAGTGCTATTTCCGAGGTGTCTGCGCCGATGAGTTTCGCGCAACTCTCTCGGGTGCGTGTTAAGGCTTTGGTGGTTTCATTCCTGATTTTCGGGTGAAAAGAGCCGAGTTCCAAATCGCGTTTCGTGAACTTGTCCATTTCACGAAGAATTGATTTCGACGACGGTCCCCCACCTCCCCAGTTTACGTAAATCTGATTTGCCAGGGCCGGGGCATCCGCCCGCAACTGTTGGATTTTGTTCTTATCGAGAGGCATTTTTCATTCCTTATAAAGGGATTTTATCTCGCATCTGGCCGAAGCACTCTTTTATCTCCCACCCTTAGCGTAATTCGTGCGGTATCAAAATATTCAAGCAGAGGTATGGCGTGTTTTCTTGTAATGCCCAACAGATCTCGAAATTCCGCCGCCGCAATTTCGTTGTTGTGTGACAGATGCTCTCTTAGATGGTTTTCTGCTTCGCTCAATGCGTGTTGATGATAGATAATGTTGTCCTTCAGGCGCAATAAAGCACCTTCATCGATGAGGATTTGCAGAGCATTTTGATTTGTATTGCCTTTGCCGCCGCATTGTGAGAATGCGTCTTCGACGGATGGCGGTTGAAAATGGGCATTTTTGAAAACCGACTCCAGTTTCGTTTTCACTTCTCCGAGCGCTTCGTCAATTTCCACTGAATGGGAAGCGAGTCTTAGAATGGCTCCATTTTCAACGATTTCGTTTGATTCGCTTAAATGTTTGAGTGCAGCAGCGAAGATTTTTTCATTCATTTCGCCCGCCTTACCGCGAACTTCTTCTCTGGGCGCCCCTGTGCGAAGAGGGTTCTCAGCATGATAGTCACTCAAAAAAGAGAGAATATTCTTCTGGGCTGTTTTGAAATGCGCTCTGGTCATGGAGAAGAAATTGGCTGGGTCGATAATTTGCACTTCTCCATGGGCTGATAATTCTTGAATGGTTTTTTTTATATCGTTCGGTTTTAGTGTGAGACGGCCTGTGATGTCTTCGAGTTCAACCCCGTTCAACCGTGAGTCCCGAAGTAATATGAGCAGTCTTTCCGTTTCATCCCCTTGATAAAGTGATTTCAGGTGGTCGATGGATGAACTTCGTAATCGTCTATGCTTACGAGGCATGATATCCAGGATTTCTCCACCACCTATCGTGATGATTGGCGAATAGCTCCGGATGACGAATCGGTCTCTGGGCAGGACGACGATGGGTTCCTCCAGCCGTATTTGAGCAAAAGTGCTATCTCCCGGTTCGAGTACATCTCGTCCGATGAGAGATATCCTGCCCATGATTTCAGCTGTACCTGCATGGAACCGGATGCGATTCCGGGTTTTTAACGGGCGAGGGGCATCGGCCAGATGTTCCAGAAGAACGTCGAGCATATACGTCGTTTTCAGTTCACCACGATGACCGATGATGTCTCCTCTGAATACATCGGTGCGTTCGAGACCCTGGAGGTTCACAGCGGTTCTCAGGCCGGCGGTCGATTTATCCACGGGCTCCCCATGAACTTGCAAGCCGCGAACGCGCGCCTGAAGAGCTTTGGGATAAACTTCAACCTGCTCGCCAACAGCCACACTCCCGCTGAACAAAGTTCCCGTAATCACGACACCAAAGCCCCGCATTGTGAAGACGCGATCAATCGGTATCCGAAAGATACCCGTCTCGCTTTTTGCGGGCGTTTGATTAGCGATTTCACCTAAAGCATTTTTAAGATATTCAAGACCATCCCCGGTGTGAGCTGAAACCGGCACGATGGGTTTTTCTTCCAGGAATGTATCTTTTACGAAGTCCCGTATATCGTCCGTTACAAGTTCGACCCATTCCGGTTCGACCAGATCCGTTTTGGTGAGCACGATGAGTCCGGTTTTAACACCGAGAAGTCGGCAAATGGACAAATGTTCCCTCGTTTGCGGCATGATGCCTTCATCGGCAGCAACGATCAGCATGACCAAATCGATGCCGCCGACTCCCGCCAGCATGTTTTTTACGAATCGCTCATGGCCCGGAACGTCCACGATGCCTGCGTAGACGTTATCGAGAGTCAACTCGGCGAACCCGAGTTCGATCGTGATGCCGCGTTCTTTTTCCTCCTTGAGGCGGTCGGTGTCTGTGCCGGTCAATGCTTTGACGAGAGAGGTTTTGCCGTGATCGATGTGGCCGGCGGTTCCGATGACAACGTGTTTCATAAAGTGGTTTCGCCTTCGTGGTTGATAGGCGAGTTATGAAAATATCGATTAGTCATGTCGATGGATGAATTCCAGGATGGACTCATTGAATTCGACCGGTTTCTCGATATAAACGAAATGGCCGCCTTCATCAAAAATTTTCAGTTCAGCTCCAGGAATGGCTTCACTCAATTGATGGGAATAATACGGCGGAGTGACGACGTCGTCTCTTGCAACGGCCACCAGCACCGGACTTGTGATTTGACCCAGGCGGTCCAACTGGTCATGCGCAATAATGCAGTCGATTCTTTCGGCCATGATCTCGGCGGGAGGCGCGTTTGCGATCGATTGGCTTTCCTGCAATTGGATTTCCTGAAAATTGTCGGTGAAAAACTTTGGGCTATGCAGGGTGAATGTGGAAAATCTCGTGTAAGGTTCCCATCCCATCGCGAGCAGGACTTCTTTGCGCACGCTGAACTGGCGGGTGAAATATGCGTCGCTCTTGGGCCAGGAACTTACGATAGACCCGCTTTTGACACGATCGGGATAGTCGATACACATGACTTGAATAATGGCTCCCCCCGTTGAGCTACCGACGAGATGCGCTTGTTCTATTGCAAGGTCATCCATGATGGCGATGATATCTTTCGCCATGTTGGGGACGCTATAAACCCCACTCGGTTTCGCGCTTTTTCCCGTCCCCCTATGGTCATGAAGGATGAGTGGTCTCGTAGCAGAAAAGGCGTCGATTTGCTTTGCCCATATACCGCGAATGCCCCCCAAGCCGGTGATTAGGAATACGGGCGTATCGGTATGCTGGGGATTGATGACCTCATAATCTATTGCAACACCCTCGGAATTTACGGTTGGCATCGGAAAATGGTCCCCTTTTTTGTAATTGGTTGAAAATTATACACAGAGAAGGCTGAAGATTACTTTGCGAATTCGTTGAGAATAGCGCCGAGCTGATTTATTTCCTCTTCTCTAATGCATCGCAGATCCAGTATCACTTTATCCTCGTGAATGCGTGCCACGACAGGTGGAGTCGCATTACGCAACTTGGTTTCCAATGATTTGGCGGAAAAGATTTTGGGAGATAATGTCACGGCATAACTATCGAGTTTCGCCAGGGGCATGGCCCCGCCGCCTACCATCCCCGTAGTTTCTTCCACCTTGGCGCCGAGCACGGAACAAGCATGTTCCCCCATCAGATTCATCAGGGATTCCGCCTGTTTTTTCAGTTTTTCCTGTTTTGTGGACAACATTTGAAGGGTCGGGATCTGGTTGTGGGCGGCATCAGGATCAAGATATGACCTGAGTGTCGCCTCCAAGGCGGCGAGCGTAAGCTTATCGAGCCTGAGAATGCGCATGAGCGGGTGTTTTTTCATTTTCTCTACCCATAATGCCTTGCCTACAACAATGCCTGCCTGTGGGCCACCGAGAAGCTTGTCTCCGGAAAAGGTTACCACATCGATTCCTGCTTGAATTGATTCTATGGCGGTGGGTTCATGCGGTAGACCATCAATTTGTAGAAGCGAACCACTCCCGAGATCTTCCAGCGTGGGCACATTTGTTTCCCTGCTGAGGTCTGAGAGTTCATCGCGAGATACTTCTTCCGTGAAGCCGACAATCCTGTAATTACTGGTATGCGCTTTCAGCAGCAAAGCCGTATCTTGGGTGATGGCGTTGCGGTAATCGAATATCCTCGTTTTGTTCGTCGTCCCTACTTCTACTAATTTTGCACCGCTTTGGCGCATGATATCCGGTATCCGGAAAGAACCGCCAATTTCGACCAACTCGCCTCGTGAAACGATCACTTCAGCGGAATGGGCCATCGTATGAATCGCAAACATCACGGCTGCAGCATTGTTGTTGACGACCAGTGCCGCCTCCGCTCCTGTCAGTTGGCAAAGAAGAGATTCCACGTCAGACCCTCTTTTTCCTCTCTGCCCGAGGTTCAAATCGAATTCCAGATTTGAATATCCTTGCGCTACCTCATCTAGTGCCACCCTCGCTGCCTCACTTAACGGGGCTCGGCCCAGATTTGTGTGCAGCACGATCCCTGTGGCGTTGATGACTTTTTTTAGCCCAAGTTGTTTATTCGAGGTAAGGATTTGTTTTGCTTCATTTAGAACGATATCCCGAAGCGTTTGCTCGGACAGCGATGCGTTTTCCTCGGCATTCGGGGATTCCTGGTTCATTTGCTCGAGCAGAAGCTGCCTATTCACGCCGATCGCTTTTCTGACGGCATCGGCCAGAGCAGCGTCTGATGAGCCATTGGCACCGTCATTTTTGAGACGGGTGACGATTTCATCCACCGAAGGCAATAGTCGAAACAGACTGGATTGAATATTTCGAGCGTTAGGAGAAGTCATGCCGCATCCCTTATATGAATACGATGGATGACTATAAGATTGCAGGTTTTGAATGGTCAAGTCGCCAATATCAAGGTTGGCTCAGGAGTCATTATGTTATGAATATGGGTCATTTCTCGTGTGCCGGATGAAGGGATTTTACCGATTTGAACTCATCTTGACACCCGCCCGACCCCTTGCTAGTGTTCGCGCACAAATCCCGGCAAGCCTATGAGATTTAACTAGCTGTTTACATTTCGTTCAATTTGATTTGGCTTCTCCGAACTTCAAAAACAGGGTAGTACATGAACTCGCCCCAGAATCAGCCTTCCATTTTTGTTCCGGATAAAAATAAGGTTGTTATTCCCTTTATGCGCGATGTTTTTACGATTCCTACGAATTCTCGCCATAAGCCCAAGCTCATCGGCTCTGTCTGCAAGGAATGCGAAGAGTATTTTTTCCCGAAAACCGGTTCGAAAACGACTTGCGACAACCCGGTTTGTCCGCGCAGCACGAGCGAAGTGCTTTTGAGCGGGAAGGGCAAGCTACTTTCGGCCACGATTACGCGTTCCTCCGCAGATGGACACCTGGAACATGTTTCTGCCGTGATACTCCTGGATGAGGGAATAAAGATAAATTCCCACTTGATAGGCTGGGAAGGCTATCGGGACATGCTGGTTCCAGGTTCTCCGGTGGAACTTGTGTTGCAGGACCTCGGAGAGAATGAATGGCGTGAAACGCAGGTGGGGTATGCCTTTCGCCTGATGACGGGACGCAAAAAACCCGTTTTCCCGCCCACCGAAGAAGAAAAACGGGCGGCCGAGGCGGCACGGGCGGAGAGCGGGAAAAAGTCGAACAGACAACAAGCGCGGCGGAAAAAAGAAGCCCCCCAAAAAGCGGCGCCGGAGAAAAGGCGAACGCCGGCCAGGAAAACAACGGCGGCGAAGAGTAAAACGGCCGGCGCTAAGGCGAAAGCGCCTGCAATGAAGAAGCAAGCTGCGGCGACGCGGAAAACAGCGGCCAAAAAGAAAACGAGCGCCGCCAAGGCCGCGAACACGACGAACAGGAGCGCCACAGCCAGGAAAGCCGCCGCAGGCAAGGCGGCCGGGGCGAAAGCTCCTCAGAAAACAGCGCCCAAGAAAGCAGCCCCGAAAAAAACCACCCGGAAGAAAACAGCCTCCAAAACCACCAGAAAACGCCGCTAGAGAGCATTTTCTCATCCGATGCCACTCCTCCAGGGTCTGAAGGTCATCGACGCCAGCCAGTTCAATGCCGGCCCCATCGTATCGCTCTATCTGGCCGGCTATGGCGCTGAGGTCATCAAGGTGGAGCGCCCCGGCGGGGAGGACAGCCGCGCCATCGGCCCTTTCAAGAACGGCGAGAGCAGCTACTTCATGAGCTTGAACCGCGGCAAACGCTCCATCACGCTGAATCTCAAAACCCCCGAAGGCGTCGAAGTTTTCAAGAAACTCTGCCGCGAGGCGGACGTTGTGGTGGAAAACCTCCTCCCGGGCGTGATGGACCGCCTGGGCGTCGGCTGGGAGGTTCTCAAGGCCGAAAACCCCAAGCTCGTATACGGCGCGGTGTCCGGCTTCGGCCAGACCGGGAAAAACGCGAGACGCCCCGCTTTCGACAGCCTCTTGCAAGCCGCGGGCGGCCTCATCAGCGTGACGGGGCCCGTGGACGGGGAGCCCGTGCGCGTCGGGGTATCGATCGTCGACGTGACGAGCGGCCTCTACCTGCTCTCGGGAATTCTCACCGCCCTTTGGAGAAGGGAGCGCACCGGAGAGGGCACCCGCGTCGACGCCTCGATGATGGGCGCGACGGTCAACATCATGGAGAACCCGGTGTCGCGCCACGCCTTCACCGGCCAAGTGCCTGAACCGGAAGGACTTTCGCATCCCGTGGTCTCTCCTTTCTCGGGCTACCGCACCAGGGACGGCCTCTTGTACGTGGCGATCTCGAACACGAACCGCTACCGCGTATTCGTCGAAGCCCTTGAAAAGCCTGCGCTTGCGGATGATCCCCGCTTCCGCGAGAACAAGGACCGCGTGGCGAACGACGCCGCCCTGCGCGCGATCCTGGAAGATATCCTCACCCGGAAGACGACCGCCGAATGGGAGGAACTCCTTGTTCCTCAAGGGGTTACGGTGAGCGCCATCAACGACGTGGCGCAGGTCAAGGAGCGCTTCCCCGAGGCCTTCGTGGAGGTCGACCACCCCGCTGCGGGGCCGGGCCTCATGCCCGCCTCCCCGGTCGCCTTCGGCGGCGTAACGCCTGATTTATCAAGGCCTTCACCGATGCTGGGCGAGCACACCGAAGAGATTCTGGCCGAGATCGGCTACAGCGAAGAGGAAATCGCCCGCCTTCGCGCCGCAGGCGCCGTGTAACCGGGATAACCTGCTGTTATTCAAGCACTTGTTGAATAACGGCCCCGGGCCTGACGGGAGCGGGGGATCGGACATATCTGCGTATTTCACCCCCGCAACTCCCCGCAATTGCGCGCATTTCCCCTCGTAAATTTTCGGAAATTTATCGAAAAACCCCGTGAATTTATCTAATTTTATCTAATTTTATCGAATTGTTCGGTAATTCCCGAGGCGGCCTGAGAGGCGATCTTGGTCGTACCGGGCAGGCACTGGGAATCGCCGGGGAACCGGATCGTTTCATTGTATTCTCCCGTTCGGTGACGACCCGCCGGGACGGGCCAGCCGGCGCCTGAAGTTTTCTCCGCCGGAGTCGCATGATTTCAGATTCCCCTTTTTGCCGGATTCGCCGCCTCGCTCCCGGCTTGGAAAACCCGGTCGTTTCACGCGGCGCGGGCCGTGGTGTATTCTGGGCGTTGCGCGGAACCGGCGCGACGCGCAAATGCGGGCAAATGCGCGCGGGGGCGAACCGACCGGGGAGGGGGCTGTTCAAAAAGCACTGAGCGGCGACCGTAGGGACAGGCCTCTGTGCCTGTCCGAAACCCTGACAAAGGACAACCACGATGAGGGGCGCTGGGGGGGGCACGGCAAGGGGAGATGGAGGGTTCGGAGGAAATCGCGCTTCACTCGCCCCGTTCTCCATCCTTCGACTTGAAAAGCAACCCCCCCTACCCCCCCTTGTCAGGGGGGTACAAAAAGGCGATGCGGCCCCGCCGATCTGAGGGGGGCCTTGTTTTTTCTTGCCCCCCTGTTAAGGGGGGGTAGGGGGGTTGCTTTTATGGTGTTTCCCTTTCAGGCGGTAAAACCGCCGCCCCCGGGAGTATGACATGCTCATCGTGAACGAGAGGCTCAAAATCCCGCTGCGAGAAATCCACTTCCAGTTCGCGCGCGCGGGCGGCCCCGGCGGGCAGAACGTGAACAAGGTCTCGACCAAGGCGGTGCTGCGCTGGAACATGGCGGCGTCTTCGAGCGTGCCCGAGGGGGTGAAGGCGCGGCTCCGCGCGCGCCACCCGCGCCGCGTGACGCGGGAGGGAGAAGTCGTCATCGCGAGCAGCCGCTTTCGCGATCAGGGCCGGAACGTCGCCGACTGCCTCGAAAAGCTCCGCGCCGCCCTCGCCGCCGCCGCCGACCCGCCCAAGCCGCGCCGCCCCACGCGCCCCACCCGCGCATCAGCCGAGAAGCGCCTCAAGGACAAGCGCCAACGCGCCGAGAAGAAGAGGTTGAGGGGGAAGGTGGGTTAGGGGGTTTTTCTCTTGATCGGTACGACCCTCAAAAGATAGACTCACGTTCCGCTCAGTAAGTGTTCATTTACAATCGTTTTCGTCTTTCGTAGGGGCCGTTCGAGAACGGCCCTGGTTATAAAAGAGATGCGAGTGAGCAAATGCCTTTGCAATTTTCGGATGATGGTCCGGTATTTCCCGATGAACTTGTAGACGAATTACTTCAAGGTGAGGTTGTATTCCTGTGCGGGGCTGGGGTAAGTGCGCCTCAACTGCCTGGATTCCGGGGGTTGGTTAATCGGTGTTTTGAAGCTCTCAATGTTTCGATGAACGCCGCCGAAAAAATGGCCTATGAAGAAGAGCGTTATGAGGAGGCCCTTGGATCGCTCAGTCGACGAATAGTCGACCCAGGAGAACTGACGAAAGTTGTCTCTAAGGCTGTGCAAGCACCAAGTGGGGCCAACCTTTTCAATCATCGCACAATCCTTCGCCTATCGCGCGACCTCGAAAACCGGCCCACTATCGTCACCACCAACTTTGACACTCTTCTAGAAAGGGCAATACGCGAAGCAGAGCCTACCATTAAGGTTGCTGACCTGAGCTTTGCGGGACAGGAACTCCCCGCGCCTGGCAGCGCAGGCTTCGGTGGCATCATCCATATTCACGGTCGGATTGCTGATGAGCAGGTTCACCTCAGCCCGACACCTCTGATCTTCACTAGCGCTGACTATGGCGATGCTTACATGCGTTCCGGCTGGGCGTCGCGTTTCTTTTTCGATCTGGTGCGCTGTAAGACACTTGTACTCGTGGGGTATAGGGCTGGTGATGCTCCGGTGCGTTATCTCTTGAATGTTCTTGAGGCCGACCGGGATCGCTTCCCGGATTTACGGTCGGTTTACGCATTCGATGGAACAGATTCGGATGCTACAGAAGCGGATGCACGTTGGAATTCGTTGGCTGTATTCCCGATTCCCTATCGGAAGAAAAATGAGCCTAAAAAGCGTCACAAGGTTTTATGGGATGACCTGGCGAAATTGGCCGACTTGATTGAACGCCCTAAAGCAGCGAGGCGTTCGATGGCCGAGGTGATTCTTGCGAAGCCACTCAAAGAAACCGACCAAACAGAACGAGATAAAGTCATTTGGCTGTTTAACGGACGAAGTGATCTATGGAGTGTCGCGAACCCAACGATCGATGATCCCGATTGGTTCGATTTCTTTGCTGATAATCACCTATGGTCGAATGAGGATGCTGCGTGGGTTCTCGCAGCATGGTTTGCACGTGATTTTATGGACCCTCAGCGTTTTGAGATCGCAATCAAATGGCACAATGAGAAGCTCAGTGATGCTCTCGCTATGCGCCTTATGAATAGAGACTCAGAGCAGGAAATATCCGATTTCTGGCTCCGCGCCTGGCGTTTGCTAATCAGGAATATTCCTCACCAGAAAGTAAACGATGAAATTCCGTTTTATGAAATCAAACAGACACTGACCGGGCCAGTTATCTTGCGCGCTGATATTGAGAAAGCTGTGGATTTGCTTTCTCCTAAGTTGGAATTCTCCTCTCGTGCTCTGTATGGTGCTTCTATATCGGAAAATCCCAATAGGCTTAGCGAACTGGCCTTTATTCGGATAACAGGCCCCAATGACATTGACTCATCCGAACTCATTGAGGAATTGCTTAAAGTTCCTCGCCACGAAGAAATCATGGAAATCGCGACAACTGCTCTTCACTCGGCCATCGGCAAAATGGTCGATGCCGAGTTAATTGGCGACGAGTATGATGATAATGACTTTAGCGTGCCGTCAATTGAAGATCATCCCCAGAATAAACATCTCGCCGGGGTTATATTTTTGGTTCGACTCTTGGTGAAATTGCTTACACAGGTGGCGAAGACAGATTCCCAAACCGCTAGACGGTATGTAGACGAGTGGCAAACCATTCCGGGGCGCGTAGGCAGAAGATTGTCGTTGCATGCGTTGAGGGACGAAGCGCTCTTCACAGCAAGCGAAGCATTAACTTATGTAATGAGTTTATCTCAAGTGGACTTTTGGGTTATTCGCCGTGAACTTGCCCTTTTGCTTCGGGATCGTGCTGGTGCTGCCGAAAAAGCACTTGTCCAAAAGGTTGAAGAACGCATCCTTTCCGAAGGAGATGAGTACTTTCAGCGTTATACAGTCGAGGAAGGTCAGCCTGATTGGCGGCAGTACGCTCGAGACGCGGATGTGTGGTTGCTGCTCAACATGCTTGACAAAGCAAAAGCCATTTCTGAAATCGGTCAAAAAGAACTCGAAGAAATCAAGGCTAGGCGTGAGCACCTACAGCGCGAAGTCGAGGACCGAGACTTTTTCAGTTCGTATTCTTCTGGAGTTCGCTCCGTAACTGGAGATCCGGAGCCGATTTTGCAAGCCGATGAAGATGATAAACTACGTGTTGCTCGTGAGTTGATGCAGAGTCCAGATACCGAAAAACAGCAAGGATGGAGCACTTTCTGCCATACTGACCCGAAGGGGGCCTTTGAAGTACTGAGGAAAGCACCCTTCGAATTCACCAATGTTCAACTTTGGCGGATTCTACTTTCTATGCTGTGGGTCGGTACCGAGGAGGAAAAAGCCGAGCGCACATATATTATGATTGATGTTTTCCGAATTCTTGAATCTGCTGAAGACGATTTCCTCACTCATATTCTCATGGAACTCACTCAGTTGTACCGCTCAGCGCCACGCAAAAATATAGCAAATGTTGATGCTTGGTGGGCTCGGCTTTTTGAACTCGCGATTAAATCTCAAGTTGAACCTCTGGACGTTGAGCAAAATCTTTATATGCGCTCGATCAATTCGTCCTCCGGTCACCTTACCGAGGCGCTATTGCTCGATATAGAGGAATGTCACAAAGCGGAGCGGGCAATTCCAGAGGCATATCTTGAAAACCTCAATATAGTCGTAACGTCCGACGGGCCTTCTGGCACACTTGCCCGTGCGGCTCTAATTCACAATGCTGTATTTCTCCTGTCAGTTCTTCCTGAGTTTGAGATCACTCCCTTGGTGGATACTCTATCAGGTAATGATGCTGAAAGTGCTGGATTGAGGGTAGTACTGATTACCAACAGCTCAAATTCATTGAAGTTTTTCCAAGTCTTTGCTTCTCAAGTTTTGCGAGGTGTAAAAGAGTATGATGGTTCTGGTCATGAAGCGGAGATTGTTGCCTCGAAAATACTTCTACCGCGAATCTTCATATTGCTTGGTGACGCAGTAGAAAATGATTTTGCAATTTCGGAGCAAGATGTCGCTCTAGCATTGCGTGAAAGTTCCGGCGAACTTCGGAGAGGCGCTGCCCAATGTTTGTCGCGTTGGGTAAGGGAAGTAAGAGACCAGTCTGCCGAAAAAAACTGGAGAGATATAATAGGCCCACTTCACGATGCCGTTTGGCCGCGTGAACGTCGTTTCCTTAATCCCTCAGTGAGCCAACACTTCGCATCACTCGCTGTTGGCGCAGGTGATGCTTTCCCGACAGCCCTGGAGCAATTACGGCCTTATCTTGTCCCGCTTGCTCAATATGGAAGTATCCATGATATTGAGCAGTCTGAGGCTCCAGACAAACATCCGCACGAGACGTTAAAATTACTTTGGACTCTTTGTGGTCCCAAAAGTGATCGGGAGTTTTATGAATTGTCAAAGATACTGGACCGCCTAATCGAAGCTGACCCCTCAATTGAGACAGATCGTAGATTTCAATGGCTGGAACAACACACGATACGCTTTGAGTAAGCGGATGTGAGTTTCAGTGCGCTCCCTCACCATTACTTTCGCCCCAACTTTGAATAACGAGATTTTTATTGAACTTTGCAAAATATGAATTTGCTTGAAACCGTCTACCTGACTCGTAATCAACCAAACAGGTCCTCCACCCCCTCCCGATGCTCCTCCCCCGGCCTCTCGCTCGCGGCTTTCAGGAAATCCTCATCCACCGGGCGTTTGATTTTGTCGAGCCAGGCCCATTCATCGGGTTTCGGTTCGGGGGCGTCTTTCTCTTTATCGGCTTCCATGTTCTTGTCTTCTATGCGAAGCGGCTTTCGATATGCTGCAAGGATACATCGCACGGATGGCCGGATGAATCAACAGGGCCGCTCACGAGCGGCCCCTACAACAGCACCTCCCCTATGAACATTCCTTCCCCAACCCTTCATAACGCACCCCCTTATTCAACTTAACTCGATAACGCTGAATAACCCCTCCTGGGAGCCGTTTCCGCGCCGCTTCTCCCGCTTTCCCCATCCCCATTATTCATTTTTACGAATAAACGCTTAATAGCATTTCTTTTTATTAAATTTTATGCTATATCCCTTAATAGTGATTCGGCTTATTCAGCTTTCGCTTCATAACGCTTCATAAAGAGGTTCGCCGTGAGACGCGCAGAGACGGGCGCATACGAGACGACGACGTTCGGCGGCGAGGCCGTGCGCGCATTCGTGCCGGTGCGTCTGCCGCCCAGGCCGCCGCTCGATCTGGCAGCCCTGAACGCGCCGCTGGAGCGGGCGTCGCTCTCGCTGGGCCGCCTCGACGCCCTGGCCGCGCTGCTGCCCGACCCCCACGTCTTCCTCTACACCTACGTGAGGAAGGAGGCCGTGCTCTCCTCCCAGATCGAGGGGACGCAGTCCTCGCTCTCCGACCTGCTCATGTTCGAGGTGGAGGGGGCGCCGGGCGCGCCGGTTGACGACGTGGTCGAGGTCTCGAACTACGTGGCGGCGCTCGAACACGGCCTGGCGCGGATGCGGGGGGATGGTTTCCCGCTCTCGACGCGGCTTATCTGCGAGATCCACGGCCGGCTGCTCGCGCGGGGCCGCGGCGCGGGCAAGAGCCCGGGCGAGTTCCGGCGCTCCCAGAACTGGATCGGCGGGAGCAGGCCGGCCACGGCGCACTTCGTGCCGCCTCCGCCGCATAGGGTCGGCGAGTGCATGTCGGATTTGGAGCGCTTCTGGCACCGGGAGGACTTGAAACTCTCGGCCTTGCTCCGCGCGGGTCTCGCGCACGTGCAGTTCGAGACCATCCACCCGTTTCTGGACGGGAACGGGCGCGTCGGGCGGCTGCTCATCACGCTCCTGCTCTGGCGCGAGGGCGCGTTGCGCGAGCCGATGCTGTACTTGAGCCTCTTCTTCAAGGAGCGCCGGGCGGATTACTACGCGCTCCTGGACGAGGTGCGCAAGAGCGGCGACTGGGAGGCGTGGCTCCTCTTCTTCCTGGAAGGCGTGGCCGAGACTTCCGATGCGGCCGTGGCGGCCGCGCACCGGGTGCTGGCCCTGTTCGATGCGGATCAGCTCCGCGCGGCGCAGACGGGCCGGGTGGCCGGCTCCGCGCTTCGCGTCTACCGCGCGCTCAAGGAGCGGCCCATCGCCTCGCTCGCACACGCCGTAGAGCATTCGGGCCTCTCGTTCCCGGCGGCGTCGAGCGGGATGCGGGCGCTCGAGCGCCTCGGGATCGTCCGTGAACTCACGGGCAAGAAGCGCAACCGCCTGTTCGGCTACGAGGCGTACCTCTCGATCATGAACGAGGGCACGGAGGTGTAGGTGAGGGGGGGGCGAAAGCCCCCCTTTTTTGGTGTCGAACCCGACCGAGTAGAGAAGAAATCAACTCCCCCCTTGAGGGTCTGGCTTCCCGAGGGGAAAGCCAGACGAAGAGGCCGAGCCTTGGCGAAGGCCGATTCGGTGGGGGGACATGCCACAGAAAAAAGCTCCCGCCACCAGTTCGCTTGCGGGCTTACGCCCTTAGCTCACTGACTCCCCCTCAAGGGGGGAGTTGATTTGAAATTCTCTTTGGTGGGTAGATATCTCCGCAAAGTCCCCTGCCTTAAAGGCAACCCCCCCTACCCCCCCTTAACAGGGGGGTATAAAAAGGCAACACCCGCTGACGAATGCGGGGCTTTTGTTTTTTCTTGCCCCCCTTTTAAGGGGGGGTAGGGGGGGTTGGTTTTCCAGGTGAGAGAAGTCCGTGGTTCGCGCGAAAGCGGCCTTCCCGCTAAAAGCAATATCCCCCGACGAGAACCTTATTGAACAGCTCCCTGCAACTCCACGCCCCCTTTATTAAGACTTAAATCTTAACCCTTAATAATGAAAACCCTTATTAAGCGTTCGCGCTATATGACTGAAAAATACGCTTCGTTATTCAGTTTTTAGCATTAAATCTTAATAGTTGTTTTTCTTATTCAGCTTTGATGAATAACTCTTATTTCCCCTAGTACCGCTCGGGCACGAAGGTCTGCTCGTTCAGGGGAGGGCGCACGTAGGCCTTGGAGTCGCGGCGCGGGGGGAGTTCGACGGGCGCGGGCGTGAGGTCCTCGTAGGGGATGAGGGAGAGCAGGTGGCTGATGCAGTTGAGCCGCGCGCGGCGCTTGGAATCCGCGTCCACCACGTACCAGGGCGCCTGCTTGATGTCGGTGTGGGCGAACATTTCGTCCTTCGCCCTGGAATACTCGACCCAGCGGGTGCGCGATTCCAAGTCCATCGGCGAGAGCTTCCAGCGCCTCGTGCGATCCTCGATGCGCGCCTGGAAGCGGCGCTCCTGCTCCTCGTCGCTCACCGAGAACCAGTACTTGATGAGGATGATGCCTGAGCGCACCAGCATCCGCTCGAACGTGGGGCATGAGTGCAGGAACTCGCGGTATTCCTCCTCCGTGCAGAAGCCCATCACCCGCTCGACGCCCGCGCGGTTGTACCAGGAGCGGTCGAAGAGCGCCATCTCGCCCGCGGCGGGCAGGTGCGGCACGTAGCGCTGGAAATACCACTGCGTCTGCTCGCGCTCGGTGGGCGCCGCGAGCGCCACGACGCGGCACACCCTCGGGTTGAGCCTGAGCGTGATGCGCTTGATGACACCTCCCTTGCCGGCGGCGTCGCGCCCCTCGAAGATGACGACGACTTTCAAGCCCTGGTGCTTTATCCACTCCTGGAGCTTCACGAGTTCTTCCTGGAGCCGCACGAGTTCCGCCTCGTACACCCTTTTGGTCAGCTTCCCGCGCGGGGTTTGCCTGGCGTCTCCCGCCCGGGTGAAAGCGGGGGCGGTATCGCCCCCGGGTTCGACGCCCTCGCTATCAGGTGTGGCCGTATCGGATGCGCCTTCCGGGTCCATGACGCGCCTCCTCGTTTGTGTCGATTGTCACGATTATGAACGCAGGAGGGGGGCCGCGCAAGGGAAAA
>JAJDYR010000039.1 GCA_022825065.1 bacterium | reverse complement strand
AAAGCCTTCGAAATCGACGAAAAAGCGCCGCTCGGGCGCCGTGCGTCATCGTATCATGCCGACGAAGAAGGCCGCCTCCCGAATCAAGCCGTCCACGACTTCATATCAGGCCGTTCCAAAGACTTGGTGAAATATCCGGGTTAGAGGAGAGGATTATTTTCACGCAAAACCCATCCGCCGAATGTGGGAGCAGCATGCCTCCGGTGCCAGGGACTGGCAATACTGTCTTTGGGGCATATTGATGTTTCAATCCTGGCTGGATGAACAAGAGCGATGAGATGAGTAAAACTTTGCTTTTACTGGATTTAGAGGACAGATACTTCCTGAGCCACAGGCGCGCGCTCGCGCTGGCGGCCAAGGATGCAAGATATCGCGTCGTCGTATGCGTGAGAATCGGCGGAGAATACATGGAGAGGATTCGTGCGGAAGGAATCGAATGTGTCGCATTGGGGAGTGAGAACAGGGGAGGGATCAGTTTTTGGAGAGAATGTCTCGTCCTGCTCAAGCTCATTCGCGTTTACCTGAAGTATCGCCCCCGAATTGCCCACCATTTCGGTATGAGAAACCTGCTTCACGGCTCGATTGCCGCACGTCTCGCCAAAACGCCCTTCGTCGTGAACTCGTTCCTGGGGCTGGGCTCGCTCTTTTCCGAAAACTCGCTGAAGCTGAAAATTCTGAGAAAAATCGTCTTGTTCTCGCTGCGGCGTTTGCATCGGGCGAAAAACACCCGCGTTATCGCGCAGAACGACGCCGATAAAGAGATGCTTCTCGAAAACGTGCTTCCCGAAGAATCGCGCCTGAACGTCGTTCGCGGCTCCGGCGTCGACGTCCGCTCCTATTATCCAGCGCCGGAGCCCCCGGGCACACTCCTGGCGGTACTCGCCTCCCGGATGCTCGCGGAAAAAGGAGTGCATGAATTCGTAGAAGCGGCAGCCCTGCTGAAAAATGAGGGCACGGATATTCGCATGGCGCTGGTGGGAAGCCCGGACCCCAAGAATCCATCTACGATCCCCGAAAGTACGCTATCCCAATGGGACCGCAAGGGCCAAGTCGAATGGTGGGGCTACAGGGAAGACATGGCCGAAGTTTGGCGAGGCTGCCACATCGCCGTTTTACCGACGGATTACAAAGAGGGACTCCCGAGAAGTCTGCTGGAAGCGGCGGCATGCGCCCGCCCGCTTGTGGCAACCGAGGTTCCCGGCTGCCGGGAGGTCCTCAAAGACGGAGTGAACGGACTTAGCGTCTCGCCTCGTGACGCCAGGAACCTGGCCGACGCCATCGGTAAGCTGGCCCGGGATTCCAGCTTGAGGCGAAGAATGGGCGAGGCGGGGCGAAGCATCGTGGAAAAGGAGTTTTCCGATGAAATCGTTACTGGAAAAATCCTGGAACTCTATGAGCACATGAGCGCGACCGGGAAAAATCGTCTGGAAGAAGAAAACTGATCCCCGGGTAGTCTATCGGATGGTAGATGAGGTCTTTCGCCCAATGCGATGATTGCTTAGGCGCCATGGCCCCGCAGGCGCAAAAAGGTGAGCATCGTCAGGAATATCACTTGCAGGTCCATCCAGAACGAGTAATTCAGAATGTAGTATAAATCGTGCTCGAGCTTGATTCTGTAGTCTTCAATCTGGTCGACGTGGCCCTGCCGGATTTGCGCCCACCCCGTGATTCCCGCCGGAACGAGTTCGCGATATTCGAATTCAGGGTAGCGCTTCTTGGCTATCTCCAGAGTCTTGATGTACTCCGCCCTCGGACCGACGATGCTCATATCCCCCTTGATGACGTTCCAGAGCTGGGGAAATTCATCGAGATGATATCGGCGCAGGAAACGCCCGAACGGATAGATTCTCGGATCGTTTTCTTTCGTGGACATGGTTCCTTCCGGCTGGTCGGCATTCACGCGCATGGTCCTGAATTTATAGAGAGTGAACAATCTCCCGCCTTGCGTGACGCGGGCCTGGGAATAAAATACCGGCCCCTCGCTCACGAGCTTGATCAGGATGGCGATAAGGAGTCCGAAAGGGACGAACAAGACCAGAACCGTGATCCCGAACCCCAAATCCAGCGTGCGTTTGCATAGAAACTGACGCCGGCTCAAGACCCGGCCGCTCTTCAGGGCGGGTAATTTCTCGGAAACGGACTCCAAGGGAACGCGGCCTTCCATAAGAGAACTCAAGCCATCTCATGAGCGCATGAAGCATGATGCGACGAATGCGAACTCAAATATCTAGCGATTGCTCTTTTTCGCTTTACATCCAAACCGAATTCCCATATATTCGAATGAATAGCGAAAATAAAACGAAAACGCTGCCGCACGACCGAAACAATATTTATAATCCACCGCGCAGGCGAAAAATACGACATGGCCTCACACAAGATAAAGTGGATGAAAACGAGAAAAGAATCTGGTTGTAAGACGAATAGCCGACTGTTTCCGACGGATTTGGGGGGAAGTTGATGAAATGCGGATTTTCCTTCTATCGCAGAGGTCACTAGCCCACAGGCCTGGTTATTGGATGAGAGGAGTGATGACGAAAACACATGAGCATCGAACCTTCGCGAATTTTGGCGCAAAAAGCGAGTCTGAGTCCTCGAGCCTTTGACGGGCTGGTCGGCGTGCAGACCACTACCGACAGGAAGCGGCTTCACACTTGCTCCGACTTGAAGACAGCCGTCTTGAATTCAGCGAGCAGCCTGTGAATCTACGCGCATGAATTGTATGCCAAAAAGCATAGTGTGATGAAAAATCAGAGTTGTCAACTTTAAGCGAAGCAAAAGAATTTTGAGGCATATACGTTTTTATCGATCATGAAGGTGTGAGATTTTCGGTTCTTTTCAAGAAAGTCTCCGCTCCCTGGAGGCCATTTTCCCTTGATGAATCCTTCGTTCCTGGCTTATGGCGCCATGGCTATCGGCGCTGCCGCGGTCTTCTGGACGAGCCTGTACAACCTCGGTGCCGCAGGTGCTCTGTTTTTGTTCCTGAACCCGCTTGTAAACATCGAGGTCGCCTTCGGCGATACGAAAAGGAGCATCTCATACGACAAAACAGCGCTCCTGGCCCTGGCTTCGGGATTCGCGTGGCATGTCCTAAGAAACAGAAAACACGTTCATTTCAAGAGCAAACCGATTTTCTGCTACATCTGGCTCGTCTACATCGTCTGGAGTCTCATTGCGGCATGGCTGAGCGGCGCTCCTTTGAAACAACAATTCTGGGGCCTCGCCGAAACGATAGCCTATCTCGTCACCTTTCTGGTTTTTCTTGATATATGCGCGGATGAAACCTCGCGTAACGGAATACTGAAAGCCGTCTTATCCGGCGGCGTCATCATGCTGGCGGCGGTCTTTTTCCAGAATCTGACCTACCAGATCACCTGGAAAATATGGGGGCCGAACCACAGCTTCGGCGCCGAATTATTGTACTCGCCATTTCCCCGGACGTTCTTTCATTCCCGGCCCGGCCCGATTGGGCATCCGAATTTTCTCGCCGCCTATCTGGTTCTATGGGCGACTCTCTACCCGCTGGTTTACCGCACGTTATCAAGCCCGGCGGCGTCTGCCATTCTCGCCGCGCATCTCGTCGTTTTGGCTTCGACGGGCAGCTATGGAGGAGCATTGGGCTTCGCCATTTGCTTTTCGCTGGTTTTATATTTCACAAACCCATGCCCCGAGGACATGATTTCCAGCCGCATCTCACGCTCCGGGACACGTTTCCTCAAGCACGTTCTTCCCGCTTTTTTGATTCTGTCCATAGGCGCTATCGCCGCCAATGACGAAGACTTCAAAGACCTATCGCTGCTCCCCAGAATCTATATCTATCGCGTCGGCGGAAAAATGCTCGCAGATCGCCCCCTGGCGGGCCATGGAAACGGCCTTTTCCCCCAAGCGTTTCAGAAAAGCGAGAGAGAGTACATGGATAACGAGGAACTGAAAGCGCCGCCCTGGAGGATAAAGAATTCCAGTCTGGGGAAACCCAACAGGTCCGGGGGCCGTGGAAAAAGTCATTCCAGCGGGAAAGATAAAAATCTTTCGCCGCTTTCCGCCCATTCCTCTTATCTCAAAGCATTCGTCGAAACAGGCTTTCCGGGGGGCTTTTTGTTCCTGGGCCTGATTGCCGGAGGACTCATCGAGGTATTTGTTCATCTGAGAAAAACGGGGCGGCTTTCGATACGCTCACCCGAAGCCTGGGGATGGGCCGCATGCATCGGCGTATGTTTCCAGGCCGGAGCCGAGAACATTTTTTCGTCGCCCAAAATCTCCGTTCTCTACTGGGCCGTCACTGCGTACTGCCTGACGGCGAAATCCACACGCTCAGAAAATCCTTAGCCGCCTCTGCATGGCTTCGTGATAAAGATAACGGAGAAAACAAAACAGAATGGAGAACAGCCAGTAGGGATAAAAATGCGCCGTCGTGGAAACGCCGACGAACAGGGCGACGACAGTGGAGAAGATGACGGCGAAAGGCATCATGAGGCGGAGTGAATCTTCATGTATCGGCAAGCGCATGATTCTGAAAAAATACATCCCGCCTGTTGCGAGCATGACTATCAGCATAACGAGACCCAGCAATCCCAAATCCGCGATAAAATTCATCGGCAGGCTGTGCAGGGAAACCGGCGCGCTCTTTCTCGGGTTTTCCTGAAACAAATCCGAAGTCGACCATCCCCGGATACCCGATTCATACCGGGTGATGTCGCCATAAAAATACCCGGAAAACGTGGCCGGCGTATCTTCAGAGTATCCATACAAGAATCCCTGCCGCGGCCCGCCCCCCAGGAAAGGCCGCGCAACAAGCACGTCTACCGCCCGCGCGCACTGAAAGAGCCGCTCCTTGGCGCTCATCGAGAGATTCGAAGCCTCAAGGAATTCTCCCCGCACCTTCGTACCCACCATCACCGAAACGCCGATGCACGCGAAGAAAACCGATGCCGTGAGACAGGAAACGAAAAAAGACTTCAGCTTCTCCTTTGCGCCCGGGCGTCTTCTGAACTTCATGAAAAAGAGAATCAAGAGGCATGCGCCCAGGAAGAGCGCGAAAATCGGAACCCTGCGCCATGTGGAAAACACCAGGAGAATTCCGGCAAGCGACGCGAACAGATAAAACCAGCCGCCCCTTCTCCATAAGAAGTACAAGGCGATTCCCGCCAGTATCAACCCGAGTCTGCTGGCGACGATGTGGTGCCGGGTGAACATGCCAAGAAAAAACCGCCCCTCGTGATTGAGCGAATACGGATTGGGAATGCGTAAATAATAGAAGAGAATGCTCTCGATACCGATCGTCAAGGCAACCCAGAACACACTCCCGAGCGCACCTTCGAACTCCTCTCTCCCCCACCGGTTGTGATGAACCAGATACCATACGAGCATGCCGTCGGTGTAGGGCACGGCGTCGGCCAGGAGCCAATAGAAGGGAACCGACGTCTTGATGGGATCATCCTGAACATAGCCGTTGACTATCCCCGCCCAGAATATCACCCAGAACCAAAGGGCGGCGACGGCAAATCCCGGCGTCGGTTTTCTCGCCCCGAACCGAATGACTTCTACCGCCCACGCGGCGCACAGCAAAACGAAAAGGAGCACGTAGACCCTATACGGACCCGCGAATTGGCCCGGGAAATAGGAAACGCGCTCCCACGGGATGAGAAAATATACCGCATGCAGACGAATGACCGCGTTGGTGAGTCGATGAGCAGAGGCATCCTTTTCTACTGAAGGAGGAGGGGCATTCGACACCGCGCGCTTCACGCTCACGGAAAAACTATTCCCGTGTGCCCGTGCGTCTGGAAAAGTAGCCTCTCTTCATCCACATGCGCACCTTGTGCGGCAACATGCGATATGAAAACCAAAGCGGCAACATAGCTCGATACGCGATTCCGCCCCCCAGGATGCGAATCGCCCTGTTCTGCAACACAACCCCATCGAGCACATAGCGAAATCTGGCGCCCCGCTCGAAGAACTGTCTCGCGTGGATTCTTTTTGCCGCCACGGGCACCTTCAAGGACCCGAGCTTCAACCCGTTTTCATACAATCGAACGTACAGGTCCCAATCGAGTTGGCCAGAGCGTCTCTCGTCGTAGCCTCGGATCACCTGCATCGCTTTGACTCTCACGAACAAAGAAGTGTGAACGACAGGATTGAACAACATGAGTTTCTTTCTCACGTCGCTCAGCGGATTCCTTGTTTTTTCCAATCCGAATGCGGGCCAATGTGGAACGTCTTCGGCATGAAAGGCGAACAGCGGAGAAACGACAGCGGAATAATCAGGAAAACGCTGCATTACCACTTTTTGAATTTCAAATCTTCTGGGGTGAGATAAATCGTCGGCGTCATGGCGGGCGATAAATTCGCCTCTGCTCTCGCTTACCCCGAGGTTGAGAGCTTTCGCGAGTCCGATTCTTCCCGCCTCGATCAGACGAATTCTGGGGTCGCGAAACTTCTTGACGATGTGAACAGTGTCGTCCGTGGAGCCATCGTCGATGATGATGCACTCAAAATCGGATTCCGTCTGTGCGAGTATACTCTTAACAGCATCGGCGATGTATTTCTCGGCGTTGTAAGACGTCATCAAAACGCTTATCACGTCGAATTCCTTTGCCTAGGGCGAATTCCATTAAAACATCAAAAGCTCACCGAACGATGAGCGTCCAGCATCTCGCGAAACCAAAGCTCCAAAATCGCCAGATACCAAATCAGGGGGTAGGAGGATTTCCCTTTCCTGAAACGGGTGTATAACTTGCGCACCTCCTTGGGTGAGAAAATACCTCTTCTGCGAAGTGACTCCTCACTCAGCGTGTCCTCCAGAATTTCTCGCAAATCCTCTTTCATCCACTTCGCCATCGGAAGGGCGAAACCCTGTTTTCTCCTGGCTGAAATCTCAGGTGGGATGACGTCGCGAAGCGACGCCTCAAGCAATCTTTTCGGATATCCCCATTTCTTCTCCCACCCGGGCGGCAGACCACAGACGAATTCCACGACGCGATGATCGGCGTACGGCACCCGCACTTCCAGGGAATGAGCCATGCTCATCACGTCGGTATCCCGCAAACATCTCCATCCCATGTACACCTGCAGTTCGAGTTCGCTCAGAATCCTCCAAGGCCTCTCGCCGACACGGACCAACGAGTCGAGCATCGCCAAAACATCTTCATCCGCTTTGCGATCGCGAAAGTGGGCCTGAAGTAGCGGGGAATACAAGGCTCTTTTCTCCTCGGGCCACAACAAAAGGCGCGCCATGGCATATAAACCAACCGGCGATTCCAACCATTGCAGCCGATGAAGCTTTTGGATGCGTTCTGAAGACATGCCCGGGTTGAGGCGGAGCATCAACGGGACGAGCGCTACGAGGATTTTTCTCGCCGCCAAAGGCAACTTTCCCCATACGGTCGACAACCGCCACCAAAGTGGAATCAGGCGAAACGAGCCGTAGCCGCCGAACAGCTCATCCGCCCCGAGGCCGGACAGAGCGACGGTAACACCATCTTGCTTGGCTATCTGGGATACGAGATAGGTGTTGACTCCATCGAAGCTGGGCTGATCCATGTGCCGTACGATGCGGGGAAGCTCCTCAGCCACTTTCGAACCTTTGAGCACGAACTCAAGGTGGCGCGTAGAGAAGGACTGCGCAGCCGCTCTCGCATATCGCCTCTCATCGTATCCTGCAGGAGAGTCATCGAAACCGATAGAGTAGGTCTTCACGGGTTTATCAGCCCGCCGCGACATCAGCCCGACAATTGCTGAAGAATCCACACCGCCGCTCAAAAAAGCCCCGATGGGAACATCGCTTATCTGGTGGAGTTCTACGCTTTCCTCCAGCAAGCATCGCAGTCGGGGGACAATTTCCTCATCGGCGCAGCGCGTCGTTCCGGCCGCCGGCATTTTCCACCACTGCTCGATGGATGCACCCTTTTCCGTAATTCGCATCCGGTGCCCCGGAGGCAAGGCCTTCACGCCTTTCAGTAGCGTGCGCGGGCCGGGAACAAAGCCCAGGGAAAGGCTGAGATCGAGAGAATCCAGATCGAGCTCGGGGCGAATCACGCCGCTTCTCACCAGCGCCCCCAGTTCCGATGCGAACGCCCATCCCCCCGCGATGCGTGCGTAGTACAGGGGTTTGACGCCGAGACGATCACGCGTCAAAAGCAGGACTCGACGGTTGGCGTCCAAGATCGCAAATGCGAACATGCCCCTTAAAAAACGGCTGCACTCTTCCCCTTCCTCCTCGTAGAGGCGCAGAAGAATCTCCGTATCGGAGCGCGATCTGAAGGTGTGGCCGCGACCTGCCAGATACTCCCTCAATCGTCTGAAATTGTAGATTTCTCCGTTCAATGCAACACTGATTCTTCCATCATCGCTGGTCATCGGTTGTTTTGCCGTCAAACCCGGATCGATGACGCTCAGACGCCTCACCCCGATACAGGTCGCACCGAAGCGCTGAAGCCCCACATCGTTCGGGCCGCGATGCTTCATCGCATCACACATGCGAGCAACGCCTTCCTTTATCGAGGACGGCGAGAGTTCAAAAGAGGTGATTCCACAAATTCCACACATACGAGCACCGGTTGTCTTTCACCCGCAAAAAACCCATATCGCGTCCAATGGCGATGGATTCCGAACCAGGGTCGATAACTCCGGAACTTTGCCTCGTGTTGGGTCTTTTCTATCTCGTGGAGTGTCGTTTATGGATTTTAAACGAAAGTGAGTTTACCAGAAGGCCTCGTCTGAATCCACTCGGCCGCTATTTTCTCCGCCAGCCAGAACTCATACGCGGAACTGATTCTCACGCTTTCCTCCGGAAGCATGGTGATGTGCCCTATTCTTTCTCCCAGAAATTTTCCGGCCTGAACCGTGTCCACTCGGCTCAGGTAAATCGCGCCGTTTTCCTTGAACAACGCTTTATTTTCCAAGCGGAGCATTCTTTGCAGAGAGCCGTTGACGGGGGTGAGTCCGTTTTTCCCGTGACGGTAGAAAAATGAAATATCCTCTGTGATGGATATTACGGAATCGACGTTGAAAATCGTCATGGTGTCCACGGCCTTGTCGATGTGTCTGCCGCTGCGAAAAGGGGTGTTGACGCAGCATACGCAAACGGCGTCAGGGACATATCCTCGCTCTCCCAACGTCCTCAAAACATGAAGCGGCATATCCGCCATCCTGGCGGTCCGTCTCGCCAGTACTTGGGGTCTGAGGATCACCTCCACTCCCTCGAAACGCTTCGCATAAGCCAATACATCTTCATCGTTCGAGGATACGACTATCCTGTCGACGGAGCGCGCTTCCTGGATTTGTTCCAGGGTCCGCTCCAGCAGCGGCTTTCCCATCAACCGGGTAAAGGGATTCCCCAACTCGAATCCCGCACCCACGACGACGGGAACGAGCGCCAGCACTTTCGGTTTGCAGGGGAGGTTCATCTCCTCCACTATCCTGTTTTTGATTTTGCGTCGCGTCTCCAGAATCGGTCGTTGGGACTTCGACAAGCTCTCTCCATGACGACGATAATAGAACAAGGGCAAATTCACGTTATATGGATGGTGCCGCTCGATAAATTTCAGCCATATCCCGTAGCCGTCCTGGCGATCGAACTCCTCGAAATAACCGTCCAGTTCCAGCAGAACTTCCCTGCGAATCATGGTGCATGCGCCATGCGCCGGAAGATCGAGCAAATCGATTTCTTCTCCAACCTTCTGGCGACGAACGATTTCGACGATCTCTCCATCCTCGTCCACGTGATAATAGTCCGGATACACCAGACCCACGCAGGGCTTCGTGTCCAGGACATGGGAGAGAACCAAAAGAATGTTCTCGTCCAGGAAATCATCCGCATCCAGCCGCATGAGGTATTCACCCCTGGCGATGCGCAGGGCGACGTTGTTCGTAAAACTCAAGCCCTTGTTTTCCTGCTCGAGAATGCGAATCTTGGGATGCGTTCCGTAAGGCGCGAGTATTTCTGAAGTGTCGTCGGTCGAGCCGTCGTCGATGACGATCAACTCCCAGTCGTCCATGGTCTGCTTCAGCACGCTCTGGATCGCGGCGTCGAGAAAACGGCCGTAATTGTGGGCGGGAATGTATACCGTGACCTTAGGCATGACGAATCAACCCTATTGGCATGAACTCTGCCTCCACGATCACTCCACCATGTCCATCGAGACAGCCTGATCCGCCTGGATGTTCGTATTCGCTTGTTTGCCAATCAACGCATCCATCATCCAGCCCGGAAGTCCCTCTGCGGGACGTTTCATGCCCAACATCGAGGATTCAATGGTCTCTCCGCGCCGAATGTCCCGCTCGGCGATGATGCTGCGTCTTGCGCTGTTTCGCGCGGAGTTTTCCGCTTCGGCGACCCCGAGCGCGCCGTCGCCCAAAACACCCTCCGCAAGACGAACGTTTTGCACCATTTTCTTCAAATCTTCCGGGTTCATCGAAAAGAAATGCCCCGAACCGCTCAGACGCCGGTCCAGTGTGTAATGTTTTTCGATAACCTTTGCGCCCAGAGCTACTCCCAGCGAAGGGATGACCATGTGCGCATCCGGCTCCGTATGGTCGGACAAACCGACGATGATGCCGGGATATCGTTCCTTCAAAGCGTGGATGCGCAGAAGGTTCGCGTCCTCGTTTGCCGCCGGATAACTCAAGGTGCAGGCCATGAGGATGAGTTGGTGATTGCCTGTAGCGAAAAAGGTGGCGACCGCACGCTCGATCTCCTCCACCGTCGAACCGCCGGTCGAAAGAATAACGGGCTTGCCGAAACCGGCCACGCACTTGAGCAACCGGCTGTCGGGAAGATCGCACGAGGCTATTTTGAAGAGTAGCGCACCCAAATCGTTCAACATCTCGGCGCTTTGGACGTCGAACGGCGTGGAGAACGTGATGATGCCCTTCTCGCGGCCATGTTTGATAAGCGCCTCATATTCGGGCGCACCGAAGCGATCGAGTTTCCGGTAATACTCGATTTGCGGAATCCGCTTTCCCCGCCAGTAGGTCATCGCCCCTTTGCGCGTCAGTCGCTCCGCCTTGTAGGTCTGGAACTTGATCGCATCCGCCCCGGCAACGGCGGCAAGGTCGATCATCTCCTTGGCCGCTTCCAAGTCACACATGTGATTGCAGGCGGCCTCGGCGATCAGAAAGACGGGATGTCCCTTGCCTATCATTTTGCCTCCGACGGCGATTTCCTTTGAATACGGACTCATTTCATGCGCAGCCATGACGAAGTCGAATGCCGTGTGGATGTTGACGCAATCATCCTGAACGACGGAGGAATGTAGTGGTGGGTCTGCCGTTAGGGCTTTCATACTCATGATGCGAAGCGCTCCGTTTCGCTTGCCGCGGTGGTCCACCGTGCACAAATCGTCGATCCGGTTTTCTTTGACATACTTCAACAGAGTATCCAGATCGCTTTTTCTGTTCGGATGATCGGGCTGAACCCCGACGAGAAAAGAAACATTCTCACGGCCCAATTGCCTTGCGACGTCCCGGTAAACTTCGATGAGCGGCACCTCACCTCCCAACTCCGAGCCACGGAAATGAACCGCCGCGCCGTTTCGTCTGGCGATTTCGGCAACTTCCTCTGAATCAGTAGATACGACGATTTTATCCACGCTCTTGAATCTGCCTGCGTACCGAATCGCGTGCGCCACCAAAGGCAATCTGTCGATTTCCAGCAAATTCTTGTCCGCCAGGCGATTCGAATGCCGCTTGGCTGGTATCACGGCGACGATCACCGCTCATCTCCTCTCGTTTTCATGCTTGAAATCACGGGCATGATTTGCCCCGCCTGCCGAAGCACGATGACTTTCGAATCCGGTCCCGCAGAATCCAAGGCGCCATCGACCGCCGCCGCTATCGACCCGCCCCAGCCGAATCCCATCCTCTCAGCCTCCTCGCGGCTGATATGAGGAGAAACCAATATCCCCTTCACGCGCCTGGAGATGATTCTGCCGACGGCGACGAGCGTGTAGGCGAGGAGCTTTTCGCGAAATTCACCTGCCTCGACCTTTTGGTAAAGGGCATCGGGATCCCGGAAACCGTAGCGCCGAAAATTCGGGAATTGCGGGGAAACGCCCTCCCGGCAATCCGCAGCGAGGATGATCACCCCGCCGTCGCGGCAGACGACGTCCGCCGCACACACGGCTTTGATGGACTGGCGCAGATCGATATCGGAGGGATAGGCTTCCGCGACGACGACTTCCGCTTTCGCGGCGATCGGCACGCCGTATAGTTCCAGGCATCGCCCGCAGCCCTTCTTGTGGGCCGCCTCCACGTCTCCGGCAACAGCGTCATAAATTCTTTTCTCATCCATCATGATCGTGTTGACGATGAAACGCAGCCCGGCCCGGCGCGCGATGCGAACGAACGCTTCCCTCACCTTGTTGTCGAAGTTGCCGAGAATCTCGCTCATCTCGTAATCCAGAGCGGCCCAATGGGTCGCCTCTATCGTCGACTCACCGCAAATGCCGGGCATCACGCTCTTCGCTCCACCGGAAAACCCCGCCGTCGCATGGGGGATGATGCTGCCGACGGATATGAGGAGACCACTCTCCAGGATTTCCCTGTTCATCAGCACTTCAAAACCCAACTCGCTCTTTCCCTGTGAAGTCAGCCTGGCGGGGTTTTTCCATTCGTGGTTGAGAATCTCGAATCGCGCGATCAGTTCATCACCGAACTTGCGCTGCATCTCCTCATCCGTCATGGCGCGGTGTGTGCCCAACCCGATCAGGATGCGGATCGCGGAATCGGAGACACCCGCCTCGGCGAGTTCATCCAGAATAATTGGAACCACGCGATGAAGCGGGGTATGGCGCGTATTGTCGTCGGTGACGATCAACACCCTCCCGGCACCTTTGGAAATCTCCCGAAGAGGGGGAGAGCCGATCGGGTTTCGGATCCGCTCCCTGAGGGCTTCATCGTCAAGGCCTGCGCCTTGATGCAGGGAGGGGCCATAGACGCCCATCAGCCGCCCATCCCCGATTTCGAAGTCTCCGAACAAATCGGTCGTCAAGGATACTCGGGCCATCAGCCCGTCTCCGCCTCATCGTTTCGCCACAATCCGGAATCGGAGGACGAGAAAATATCCACCCATTCCGCACGCCAGTTCCTGCTGCTCCTGTAGTAGCGATGCGTAAACTCGGCGACGGCTTTCCGCGTTTGGCCGTCCTCCCACCACGAATCGACGTCGGGCCAGATGGCGTTCAGGTGTTTTGCCGCGCTCTCGCCGGATGAATGATGAACGCTCACGCTTGAGAGTTTATTGAAGTAGGGCTTCGAATAATATGAAACCCGCCAGGCGTTTTGATGGCCAAAGAAGAGGGTCGGGATGCCCGCCGCCATCGTGAAGGCCGCCGTCGTCCCCGGGCGATCGAGAACGCAAACCCCGCACCCCGACAGAACGGGCGAGAGACGACTCGGCATGTATCGCGCCAGTTTCCCGCGGAGGATTCTTACGTCAGGATATCGCCTTTCGACGTATTCCTGATCATAGAGATTGTTTCTCCTGCGCATATACGGCCTGTACCACAAAAAGGAGCGGGGTGTGTCATCCAAGTTTTCAATGAAACTCGTCTTATCCTGCATGTAGTGCGCGATGTCTTCGGGAATGCAGTCCGCCGCCAGCCATTTCATAAGGGGAGTAAGTTCGGAACTGACCAGAATGATGGCTGAGCTCCGCTTCTTGCTCCGCCTCATCTTGGAGAGAAAAGGGGAAGACGCCGGCGCGGCGCTTACCCGATAGTCGGATTGGCGCTTCCATCCCCACGATATGAACCGATCGGCCGTCTCATACTCCGCCAGGTGATGCCAAGGTGCCGATTCGACGATGCCGTAGTTTCCTCCGTGTTGATTGATGACCAGTCTGACGGGGCGTTTTTCGAGGAGAGCGGCCACGTAAAAATTCGACTGATCGTCGTTGCCCAGATGTCCATAGGCGACGGTGTCCATCCAGGGCGCCGTCGCCTTCACCTTGAGCAGGGCCTTTTTCTCGTTCGCCGGATAATGATCCGTGAATAACTTCGGCATCGTCTCAGAAACGAGTTCATCCAAAACTTTGAGGAAAATCCCGGCCTCGCAAGCGGTAATGTTCCTGACCGATTGGAGTTCTTCAACCACGTCTTCCCTCGTGTGGTGTACAGTTCCCGCTTCAGGCGTCTTCTGGAACGATCTCGCAGCCTTCTGCCACCGTTTTCTGTTTCGAAACCACATGCGCATGGAAATATAGGCGGCATCCAGCGGACTTAAGCCATGCACTTTATGGAACTGTACGCATCCCAAGTTTGAGGAGAGGATGCTCACCCAGCGATACACCTCCATTTTTCTTTCCACTTTTTTGAAAACACCATAGTTTTCCGTTGGTTGCTTACCCGGGGGGTGGTCTGAGGAAAAATACAAATCTTCCGGGGCCGGGGCGCCCTCTCGGAGTACCCAGCCCCGGGGCTGGAATACGCGAATAAACCTGCTGAAGATCAGCCGGTTCAGTGGATCATCGATCATCATCTGGTTGAAATGAGATGTCGTGATGGATGAGAGTGTCTCATCGCGTGGTGCGAGATAAACCAGATACGGAACGCCGCTCCTGACTCGATTCCTGATGCGCAAAAACCGCTCGAATGCGCACATGACCAGATTGACGAGCCAGGGCATCAGCAATACGCGCCAGTAGCGATTCGAATAAGAACGCCCATGCCTTTCATTTTGCTCAAAGGCCAATCGGGGAACATAAAATTCACAAACCTTCTCCAGCCTTCTGGAGACGAAGTGGACTTCCTCGCTTCGGAGTGGGGGTTCGATTCCGCATTTTCGCCACTCCCACCCGAAAAACCGGGACTCGGGGAGTGACCAGGGACCCAGATGCTCGGCCTTTCGTTCATCCGGGACGGGATCGATTTTCGTCAGAATAAGTTGTTTCATGCGTCGGGCACTTTTTCCCACGCCTCATCGCATACGCATGAGGCGTGACCGGAGTAACGGCGCTGATGGCCGTCCCCCCAAGGCGCGCGTTGTTACACCCTCGCGCCGCCCGACTTGACGGGAAAGAAATCTCGATATTCAGGCTTGGCGTCCCCAAGGGGATTCGAACCCCTGTTGCCGGCGTGAAAGGCCGGTGTCCTGGGCCAGGCTAGACGATGGGGACAAGCAAAATCCTTGATGGTTGACAGGAAGATCCCGAACCATCAAGGGGGGGATTTATACTGGTTTTCGCGCCGGAAGTCCATCCTGTTCCACTGTTTCAAACGCGCAAGACGACGAGTATCACCCCGCTCACGGTGAGGACCGCTCCCGCGGGCACGCGCCATGTGATGAATTCTGCTTTCCTGAGGAAAATTACACTGAAAAGCACGGTGAACAAAGGGCTGATCTGCACGAGCGGCACCACCCTGAAAACCTCACTCAACTGCAAAGAGGAGGTGAAAAGAAAAATTCCCATTCCCGCCGCGACCCCACCCAGCAGATACGGCCAAAACGCTTGTTTCACGTCACCTGCCTCCTCTTCGCGCAAGGCGTAACAGGTGTATGCGCCCACCAGGACGAGAGCGGCGGAGGCGCCTACCATCGAGGCGGGAAGAGCGCTCGGGAAAGCAGCCAAGCCTTTTTTCCAGGACATGGCTCCAAACCCCGATATGACCGCCGCAATCAGGGGCCACCGGGCGTCCCAGCGGCTCCAGCGTCCTTCCGTCTTTCCCGATACGAGCAACACGATGCCGCCCACCACAAACAAAACACCCATCAGATGATACCAGGCCGGGTCCTCACCCAGAAAAATGAGCGCGAAAAGAGCAGCGAATATGGGGGACATCCCCTTTATCGGCGCCGCGCGCGCCACGCCGATCCGGTGGATGCCGATCAGGAAAAAGATAAGGAAAAGCCCCGGGTTGCACAGACCGCCTATCATCACCCACAGATAGTGCGCGCCCATTTCCGGGAACGAGGGACCCAGGAGGAAAACCAACGGAACGAAGAAGAGCAACTCCCCCACCAGCGTGATGGTGGCGCCCACGAAATGGTTGGCGAATTGCAAACCCTTGCGCGCGAAGATATCCGCACAGGTGAAAGACAGCGCCGCGCTCAGGGCGAGCAGAACAAACGGCTCGATCAGCAAGGCGGAATTCTCTGAACTACGAGCGAAGACCTCAAAGACATACACCTCCGGAGCAATCCGGAAAATCTAGGTGAGATATTTCTCGGAATTTCCCAGGAACTCGACTACAGCTTGAACAAAGACGCTCACGCCGACCGGCAGCGCGTCCTCATCCAGGTCGAACAGATCGGAATGGAGTCCGTGCACAAAGCCTTTTCCGGGGTTCGATATACCCACGCGGAACATCGCGCCGGGCCGTTTCTCCGCCATGTAGGAGAAATCCTCGGCTCCCATTGAAAGCGGCATCTCCTCCACTTTCTCTGCGCCGAGAACCTGAGCCCCCGCACTTTCAACGAGTGCGATGGCCGCCTCGTGGTTCACCAGAGCAGGATATCCAGGCGTGATTTCCAGGTCGATTTCCACGTCGAAGGCTTCCGCCACTCCGCGCGCCACCGCCCGCACGCGATCGGCCACCTTGGCTCTGACCTTCGGATCGTGCGTACGGATAGTGCCTTTTATCCTCGCATCGCGCGGCACGATGTTGAAAGCAACGCCGGACTCGAATGTCGTGATGGAGAGAACGGCGGACTCGAAAGGACCAACATTTCTGCTCACGATGCCTTGAAGCGAAGTCACCAGATGGCAGGCGGCCAGCAGGGCGTCTTTGGATTTATGAGGATACGCCGCGTGCGAACTTTCGCCTCTCACGTAAATCTGGAGTCTGTCCCCCGCCGCCAGCGAAGGCCCCGAGCGCGTGCCGATATAACCTGCCGGCAAGTCGGGCCATACGTGCGCAGCGATGAGAAGATCCACACGCGGTTCCTCCAGAACGCCTTCTTCCACCATTCGCTTGCCGCCGGCCTTGCCCTCCTCCGCCGGTTGGAAGATAAATTTGACGTTGCCGCCCAGTCCATCGAGCAAGTTATTATTCTCGGAAAGCAGGCGCGCCGCGCCCAGCAGCATGCTCACGTGAGCGTCATGGCCGCAGGCGTGCATCTTCCCCGGGCGGCGGCTCTTGTAGGGCACGTCGTTGGACTCGTCGATGGAGAGCGCATCCATGTCGGCGCGAATGCCGATGGTGGGGCCGGGGAGCCCGGTCTCAAGCAGGCCGACAACTCCTGTTTCCGCGATACCGGCGTGCACGTCGAGCCCGAATCTCTCGAGGTTCTCCACAATGAGGCGGGAAGTTTCATGCTCCTCATAACCGAGTTCAGGATTCATGTGAATGGTGCGCCTGGTCTCGGAAAGCCATGGCAAAAGCGCCAGTGAGGCATCCCGTATCGATCGAGATGTGTCGGCAGACTTCATCGATTCGCTTTCCTCATCACATTGACGCCCTCGCTGAAGAAAATCCGCAAAGGTTCGCTTGACGCTCGGATAATTTGTTCAATGAAGGGTAGATAACACAAACAATGGAGATAAACCAATCTGTCGCCCGAACCTGCGCTTATGGGCTTGGGCGGCTATTCCGTTCAGGCATGATTGTTTTGTTCCGCCGCGGGTTTGATAAGGGAGTAACACCAAAAATCAAAAAAACGCACACGAATCTATCACCCACACCAGGCAATCAAAAATCATCCGCGGAGAATTCTGGCCGCTCACACAATATCGCCTTGATGTCCTCTCGTTTGTGCTTACGCGTGGTGGTCCTGGGCAACTCCGCCTCGGGCCAGAGGAAAAACCCGGCTACCCTCTTGTAATCCGCAAGGTGTGCGCTGAAACGCTTGAGTTCGGAATCGGCTAAAGCTGCTCGCTTCTCGTCTTCTTGCGGCAGGTCGGCTTCAGGGTCGAGCACTACGACGGCGAACACCTCCTCGCCGCCTCGGGATGTTTTGCGCCCGATGACGCATACGTCCTGAAACCATTCGCTCTCGAGAAGCTGCTCTTCCACCTCTTCGGGATAGATGTTTTTTCCCGCTTCGGAGACGATGACGTTCTTGGATCGGCCGCATATCGTGAGGTAGCCGTCCGCATCCAGACGACCGATGTCTCCCGTATGAAACCACCCATCCCGCAAGACCTCCGCCGTGAGTTCGGGGTTCTCGAAGTAGCCCTGCATCACGTTCGGCCCGCGTATGAGGATCTCCCCTTCTCCCTCATCCGCGCCCTCTACAGGTACGATCCGCGCCTCTACCCCCGGAATCGGCGGGCCGACGGTTCCGATTCTGTTCGGTGCGCCCGGCGGAGTCGCATGGGCGATTGGAGAGGTTTCCGTCAAGCCATACCCCTGGAGTACCTCGATCCCAAAAATAAGCAAATCGCGTGCGATCTTGGGATCGAGCGCGGCTCCTCCACTCGCGAAATAGCGCAGATTCGGGCCGAGATTCTTCTTCACCTGGGAAAACAACAATCCCCCGACGCGAAGACCCATGGAGAGACAAATACCGGAAATCCCGAAAAGCATCTTGAAGACGAGTTTCTTCGCACCGCTCAGCGATTCCACGTTCGACATGATTCGCTTGTGGATGAGCCGCGCCAGCGCAGGCACCATCAGGCAGATGGTGATACCCTCGTTTTGCATGGCCTCCACGAGAAGACGAGGGTTCAACGATGAGAGGTAATGCACACGGGCGCCGGCCGCCAGCGGAATCAGGAAACCGCCCGTGCTCTCGAACATATGATGAAGCGGCAGAATCGAGAGAAAAACGTCGTCTTGCCCGACAAGAAATGGTTCGAGGGCGGCGCGCACGTTGGAAGTGATGTTCCCGTGAGAGAGCATCACGCCCTTGGGCGTACCGGTCGTCCCCGATGAAAACGACACCAGCGCCAGATCTTCCGGGCTGCGTTCCGCGCCTGGCAGCGCATCCAGTGAAGCGACGGGGTCAACTTCTCTCTCCACATCAAAGCGCAATACCACGCAGGTCGATGCGAGGCCATTCACCAGAACATTGGCGCGTTCTTGTTCGCTCGCGTCCGTAACCAGGCATACGGGCCTGGCTTTCTCCAGGATATTTGCGATTTCTCCTTCTTTCAAATTCACGTCCATGGGCACGAGAACGCCGCCAGCGAGCAGCGTCCCGTAATACCCCACCCCCCATTCGGGTTGATTCGGCGCCAGCAGGGCTACGAAATCGCCCGGCTTCACGCCCGCATCGATCAACTCGCGCGCCAGAGCGGCTGCTTTTCCGCACAACTGCCTTCTCGTGAGTGTCACCCGGCCCCGCCCCTCCACATCGCCTTCCAGAGCGACCGAGTCGGGAAATTTCGCAGTTGTCTCTTTCAGGAGATCAATCAGCGTATTCATACCAGTTCCTCCTGCTTCGGCCGTGCCGAAAGCTTCCAACAGGCAGAGCGGGGTTTACCACCACTCGACTCCAGCAAACGTCCCGGGCTAAATCAACCGTTTCCTGACCTGCCATGCGGCGAATTCTCCCGCGAAAACCAGGGCGATAATGGCCAGCACCAGCACGCCTGATTTTTGCCACTGAAACTGCTTCACGTACAAGAACACGTAAAACCCCAGCCCCCCAGCGCCGACAAGGCCCAGAATCGTGGAATCGCGAAGGTTCATCTCGAAACGTATGGCCAGATGCGCGACCATCTGCGGCAAAACCTGGGGAATGAGGCCGTGTTGAATGATCTGAAGGGAAGATGCGCCCGTACCTTGCAATGCAAGCAGGGGTTTCGGGTCGGTCGCCTCGATCTCCTCCGCCACGAACCGGCCGAGCACTCCGACAGAGTGCACCGCCAGCGCCAGCACGCCGGGAAAAGGGCCGAGCCCCACAGCGGAGACGAACAACAATGCGAGGAGCAGCAGGGGGATGGATCGGACGAACGCCATGAACGCCTTGATGGGCAGGTGCACCCAAACCGGAGTCCAGTTCGACGCCGCGAGAACGCCCAGCGGATAGGCGAACAACGCGCCCAGAAAAGTGCCCGCAATGGTGGTTTGCAGCGTTTCGACAGCCGAGGTCAGCAAAACGTCCCAGACCGACCAATCCGGCGGCGTCATCCGGCCAAAGAAGTGAAAGAGTTGGGGAATCCCGCGCCAGAATTGCCCGGGTGAAAACTCAGAACCCTGAAAAGACCAGAATAAGAGTGCGCTAACCGCCAGGAAGAGGCTGGCCTTGCCAGCCATACGGCCAGGTGAAAGCGCTTCTGCTTGCTCTCGTTCCGTTGCCATTCACGACTCCGTTCGTTCCCATGAACTCGTAGATTTCACATATCCTATCATTCGAGAGGGAATCCGAAGAACCATCCCACATGATTTTTCCGTTTTTCATCGCGAGGATTCTATCGGCATACTTCCGCGCAAGCTCGGGAAGGTGGAGACTCATGATGAGCGTGAGTTCATAGGCGTCGCATACCGAAACGAGAAGATCCATGATGTCCTCGGACAATGCCGGGTCCAGGCTCGAAACGGGCTCGTCGGCCAGCAGAATCGTCGGCTCCTGCGCCAACGCCCGGGCAATGGCCACGCGCTGCTGCTCCCCGCCGGAGAGTGTGCGGGCGAAGCGGCGTTGCTTGTCCTCGAGATGCACCTCGTGAATGGCCTGCGCGCAGATTTGCAAATCGCGCTCCGAGCAGATTCCCAACGCGCTTTTGAGCAATGACACGTAACCGAGCCTTCCGTGATAGACGTTTTGCCAAACGGTTTCCCGGCCTATCAGATCGAAATGCTGATGAATCATACCGATATGCCGATGGTGGGTTTTCATCTTTTGCGTATCCTTGATCGGGAAAACATCTCCCATCACGACCACCTTACCCTCCTGGCAAGGCACATAGCCTTTCAGCATTCTCATGAGGGTCGTCTTGCCGGAACCGCTGTTGCCGATGATGGCCACTCTCTCTCCACGAGAGACCTCGAGATGATCGAGGGCAAGAATCGTCCGCCCCTCCATCTCAACGCGTGCATCTTCGATTTGGATGACCACTTCTTTCGGCATTTTCTACTCCTTTAGAAAACCATACTTGCGAGCCATGTCGGCAACCGATTTATAACGGCTGTGATCGACTCTGACGTAACCATCCGTTCCATAAAGAGCCCGGAGCAAACCGCGATTCCGGGGCCGGTTCATCTTCATCATCGCTGCGATGAATTTTTGCCTGATTTCAGAAGCCAGCCCTTTGCGCACCACTACGTTGTGACTGGGAATTCTGGCCGACTGCGCAATGGCGACGACTTGATCGCGCTGCTCGGGTCGGAGGAGATTGAGAGCGTATTGGCTGACGCCGGCGGCGTCGACGAAGCCGCCGACCATCGAGTTGATCGCCTGCTGATCCCCGCCTGCGAAATAAACTCTTCGGAAAAATCTGCCTTCGGGCTTTTCCAGTCCCCCATCCACCAGACCAGCGCGAACGAAAATGTCATGGGGGTACATGAACCCCGAACTCGAAATGGGGTCGACATAAGCAATGGTCTTCCCCTTGAGATCGGACAGTCTCTTGATGCCGCTTCCCTTGCGGACGAATATCCTGGAATAGTAGTAGGATTTTCCGTCGTATATCTCCCCGAGAACCGCCTCGACTCCCGAATACTTGTTCGCCAGGACATAGGGCAGCGGAGACATGAAGCTAACGTCCGCCTTTTCCGAGATCATGGCCTCCACGGCGGCTGAATAATTCAATGTGATGAAATAGCGGACCTTGCGCCCCATCTCTTTTTCCAGGAAATTCATCGCCGGCTTCACGTCGCTGATGAGTTTTTCGGGATTCTCGAGTGGAATGAACGCGACCCGAAGCTCCTTATCGCCCGCGTGAACGGGAACCGGAGCGAACAAAAACGTGGAGAAAACGAGGAGAGCCGCCACTGGTAGAAACAACCCCGGCGCTTTCGGCGATAATACCCGGATGAAACGCATGACTCTGCTCATTTCAGTTTGTCCTGGTTTTCCTGATAAAGCGCGTGATATGCCGCGATTTTGCCGTCAGTCATCTTCACGTCGCCGGCGAGATGAGCTCTCAAGGCCTCATTCAGCTTCTTTTCCATCTCATTGAGAATCGGCAGATTCCCCTTGTCCTGAACATCCCACTTGTGGGCCTGCACTTCACGCACCACTGTTTTCAGCAAGATGGTGATCAATTCTTTTTTCTTTCTCTGTTTCAACCGCTCATACGTGGAGAGGAAAAACTTGAACTCCTCCAACTCCGACTCCAGTGTGTATACCGTATCCTCAATCCCCTGGACGCCATCCCCCACGGCTTCGAGGTACGAAGTGAGACCGACAATATCTTCTCGGTTCAATCCCAGATTGAATTGCCTGTTGAACCATTCGCTCACCGCCCGCAGGGTGGGAAGGCTCCCGTCGTGGAAATAAGGAGCCGTGAATTTCGACGAGAGCAGGGTGGGCGTATCCAGACCTCCCACGTGGAAGGGCTGGTTCCCCTCTCCCGTGGAGCCGATGTTGTGGCGTTTGTGGTCTACGAAGTTCGCGCTGGGAATGTGGCAACTCGCGCAACTCATGCCGCCCATCATCAGCGGGAATTTCCGGTTAAATATCTTCTCGCCCCGAAGGGCTGCTTCTGAAACCTTACCGGGATTGAGCTTCCCGCTTTTTTTCAGTTTCGGATTCGGCAAGAACTCAAACTCGTTCATATAGGCGATCATCCCGTCCATGATCATCGGGTCGGGCTCGGGGCCGTTGAACTCGTTCACGATAACGTTCCGGACGAATTCCCTGAGCGAAGCGAAACGCCCGTTTCTGCCGTATGGTGCGGTGAAGCGAATGCCCCTCAAGTCAGGCGTGTCGAGCGGGTCGTGCAGACCGTTGTTGGCGTGCCCCGCGAAGAAGCTGTTCGACACGTCCATCCCGCCTTTTTCCCTGGAAAGGCCGGGGATGAAGAGTTTGGGATTCGTCACCCCCTTGTTGTGGCAAGTATTGCAACTGACGCCTAAGCTGCGCGCGGGTTCGCCGAAAATCTCCGCGCTGTCGAAAGCCATATCACCCAGGGCGATGAGAAAGGTTTCCGCCTCGCTCGCTCCGCGCTCCGCCATTCCGAGAATTTGTCTGGGGCGCGGGAGTTGTTTGTTGATGTCGGAGCCGGGCGGCAAACGCCACGGCACTTTTGCCGTTTCAACATACGTTTCGCTCGCCACCGGACGAGGGAGGAACCTGTGTTCTTTCCCGGCCCGGAACCCGGAAAAATTCGCGTGGAAATACCGGCGGATGAACGCGGTGTTTTCGCGAATTTTCCCCAAATCCATCGGGCGGGCGCCGACGCCCATCACGCCGGCTGCCCCGAGATGGGAGCTCGCTTCGAGCCAATGGATTTGCATCCTCTTCCAAGCTTCAGGGTCCAGGTGCGGCAATGTTTCGGCGAAAGCCTGAAAAACTCTCCGCGCTTCATTCAGGCGGCTTTTCACCTCCTCTCTGTTCGAATCCGCTTTGATCCCGTCCAAGCGAGAGATTAACAACGAGGTGACTCCCCGCGTCACCAAGGAAAAAGCCAAACGACTTCCGTTTTTGCGCGCGACGACCATATCCGGCTCTTCATCACCTCTGCCCACCGGCTGGGCCACACGCTTGGCGGTAGCCAACTCCGCCGAGTATTTTTTCGCGCCAGGGAGATCTACAGCTCCGAGAGCTTTCTGGATACGCTCCATATCGGACCACACCTGCGGCCAGAGCACTGGATTCAGATTCAAGATGAAACTGACTCGACGATAACTTTCGGCAACGGGGTGTAATTCCTCGGGAGGGACGATGTGCGCCGAAGCCGGGCGGAAACTCATCACCAGCAACCCGGCAGCCAGAAGCCATGCCGATATCGTCAAGGAATGTTTCACACGCAGAGCAAGCCTCGCCCCGGGCGTTTTGAGGCCGCATTTCATGTTTTCGGTTCTCCAAAAAACCATCACCACAACAATTTTATTTTGATTTTAAAAATAAAGTCAACCTATGTTTAATATATTTTTTAGGCATGTCTAAATATAAAAATGGGCATGAAAATCAATATAAACAGACGTTTCTGAGGATATATTGAAAATTTCGTTTGAAATATTTTGAGTTCTTTCAGATTCGCGAGCGAAAAAAACCGGCCCTAATAATAAATAGAGCCGGTTCTTTGAAAGTTTGAGGTTTCGTTTTTCAAAAAAATCGAGCTAAAGCCGGGCTCCAAAGACCATAAAAGTCTCTCTGCCTATCGTCCCCGCTCCACGATTGAAACTATTCCTCTCAGGTGAAAATCTTAGATGGCACCATCGCCTCTATCACCGGTGCGTATACGCACGCAATCTTCCACCGCCTGGACAAATATTTTTCCGTCGCCTATCTGGCCCGAATTCGCCGCATCACAAATCGCAGTGACGATGGCATCGGCGTTGTCGTCCTGCGTCAAGATTTCGACCTTGATCTTCGGCAGGAAATCGACCACGTACTCGCTGCCGCGATATAGTTCGGTGTGTCCCTTCTGACGGCCAAAACCCTTTACTTCGGTGACCGTCATTCCCGTCACACCGGCATCTCCCAGAGCTTCTTTCACACTTTCCAGCTTGAATGGCTTAATAATCGCCGTGACTAAACGCATCGTTCATTCCTCTCAAGATGACGGATGGACTCCATCACAGTAAAAATCCCCTCGCGCTTGAATCAACCCAGCCTCTCGCCCGCGTAGGCCTCCATGCCATGCTCGGAGATGTCGAGACCGGCCGATTCGTCTTCCGCGGAAACGCGAACACCCATTACTGCTTTCACAACCTGCCAAAGGATGAGGGACAGGACGAATGTAAACACACCGACCGCGATGACGCCTGTAAGCTGCTTGATGAAGAGCCCTGCACCGCCGCCGTAGAACAATCCCACGACGCCATCATCTATCGAAGGCGCGGCGAATAAACCAAGCGCAAGCGTCCCGAATATGCCGCATACCAGGTGAACCGAAACAGCGCCGACCGGATCGTCAATCTTGATTTTGTCAAAAAACGGAACGGCGATACAGACGATGAAACCTGCGACCAGACCGATAATCACCGCTCCCAGCGGAGTGACGTTGGCGCATGGCGCCGTGATGGCGACGAGCCCTGCAAGCGCGCCGTTCACGCTCATTGAAAGATCGGCTTTGCCGAACATGGCCCTCGACGTGACGCTCGAAGCGAGGACGCCTGCCGAGGCGGCGAGGTTCGTCGTCACGGCGATGCGCGCGATGGCGCCTGCGTCGGCGGCCATGGTGCTCCCCGGGTTAAATCCGAACCATCCGAGCCACAATATGAACCCACCCAAGGTGACGAGCGGCATGTTGTGGCCGGGCATCGGCTGCATGCGGCCGTCAGACGTATACTTGCCGAGCCGGGGACCCAGAACGATGATTCCGGCGAGCCCCGCCCAGCCGCCTACGGAGTGAACCACGGTGGAACCGGCGAAATCGAGAAAACCCATTCCACCCAGCCAGCCGCCACCCCAGATCCAGTGGCCCTGGACAGGATAGATGATGGCGACGAGCAGGAAACTGAAGATCATGAACGAGGAGAACTTGATGCGCTCGGCCACACAACCCGAGACGATGGTCGCCGCCGTCGCCGCGAAAACGAGTTGGAAGAAAAACTTCGCGTATAGCGGCACGCCTGTCCAATTGAGGGACGAGAAAACACCTTTGTACGCATCGCCCGTGGCCGGGCTGTTGTCCGCCCCCGACAGGAAGAAACCGTTCGTCCCGAATATCGAACTGCCATCGCCAAACATGAGGGCGAAACCCAATATCCAAAATGCCAGGGAAGAGACGGCGACGACACCGAAATTCTTATAAAGAATGGCGACGGTGTTCTTGGCCCGGCAAAGCCCCGATTCGAGCATCGCAAAGCCTGCGTGCATGAAAAACACCAGAAAGCCGGCCACCATCACCCAGACAGTGTCTGCCGCGACTTGCAAATCCGCGAGGCTCTTTGCCATGGCCTTGACGTCCTGCGCCCAGCCGTTGCCGGCAAAAGAAAAAATCCCCACGGCGAAGACCATCCCGGCTGTAATATAGAGATACCCTCTTCTCATGCCTCCTCCTCCGGTTTGTTTTGGCTATTGTTTTACGTTTCGCTATTTTCGTGAATTTACATTCCCAGAGAATCATCTTTCATTGTGTAGGCAAGAAGTATTTCGGTATCGTTTCGACCGTATTACCCGAACGTTAATTACACCTTCCCGGTACCTATCCGCTTCGGTTTGACAGGCGATTTCGTGCGTGCTAGCAATTCCGCCAATTCGATTAAATTTCTTTTGAACAAGCCCTTTCCCGGGATCAATCCACTGAAGGAGATACGATGCCTCCAAAACGAAAACCCAAGATTCCCGCGAGAGCCCTCAAGCGCGGCACACACCTGTGGACCAAGGAATTCACCGAGCGTATCGGTCATGACATGGCCGAATGGGCGGATGAGGAATTCATGGAGCTTTTCATGAACTTCTGCTACGGCGGGCTCTATGATCGAAACGTCCTGTCCCATAAAACCAGGGAACTTTGCGCCGTGGCCGCATGCGTGATGGCCAACGCGCATCCGCAACTGCGCACCCACATTCAGGCCTCGTGGAACTGCGGGGCGACGAAGCGCGAGATCATGGAAGTCATCATCCAGATGGCCACTTACTGCGGGATGCCGTATATGCTGCAGGCGGCTCGAATCGCTGCGAACGAGGTCTTCCCCCTGCTCAAGCGCGGAGAGAAGGCCGCCGCCCCGCCGCCGGGCCTGAAATTGGATGAGAAGTAACTCGAAACCGTCAGGCACCGGGCGGCCCATACCCGAAACCAAATACGTGAGGAGTATCTAAGAATGACCCGTAGAATCGTAGATTTAAGCGTTCCCCTTCAAAACGCGCCCATGGAGAACAATCCGGCTGCCATCCAGTATGTGAACCACACCGAGCTTGCCCGCATGCGAGCCAAATCATACAAGTTTCCGGACACCAGTTATTTTCCCGACCACATGCACTGCGCGACCGAAAACATCACGGCCATCAGCACGCACAGCGGCACGCACCTCGATTCTCCGTACCACTACGGCCCCGAATGTGAGGGGAACCCCTCGAAAACGATCGACCTCGTTCCCCTCGAATGGTGCGTGAGTGATGGGGTGGTGCTGGACTTCCATGACGCCGAGCGCGGCCACAACATCACGTTGGAGGAAACGCAGCAGAAAGTGGCGGCGCTCGAACAAAAAGGCTATTCGCTAAAACCGATGGATATCGTTCTCATCCGAACCGATCACACCACGAAGTATCTCTACACCCCCGATTTCGAACAAACCCACCCCGGCATGAGCGTCGACGCTACGGAATGGCTCGTCGACCAGGGGATCAAGGTGATGGGGATAGATGCATGGGGCTTTGACATTCCCGTCTCCAGGATGACCGAACTCAGACGCCAGGGAAACACGAAAGATTTCTTCGGCAGTCATTTCCTGGGCCGCAAGAAAGAATACATCCATGCGGAAAAACTCATGAATCTAGATAAAGTCCCCGAATTCGGCTTCACCGTATCGATGCTCCCCGTCAAGATAGAGCGCGCAAGCGGCGCCTGGTGCCGGGCGGTGGCCATCATCGACGATTAGCCCGAATCTCCAAGGGGAGGCCGAGACCGGCGCGTGGAGTGACTTCTCGGAAAAATATGATAATATCTCCCGCATACATCGTAGTGTGGCAATAACCTGGAGGAGTGGTTCGATGGCTTTAGATGAGAGCGCGGTGAATCAACAAGTCATATCGGGTGGCCTCATCCAGCGCATGGCGGCCGTCAAGCCGGCCATCCTGGCGATCGCTCTCGGTATATTCATTCTCTACGGCGTGGGCTTCGCCCAACCGCAGCTCGTTCACGACGCCGCTCACGACACCCGGCATGCATTCGCCTTCCCCTGCCACTAACAAGCCGGAGTAACATTTCATCATACGATAGGCGGCGCCTTGTCCCGAGGCGCCGTTTTTTCTTTGAGGAACCGGATGCCCGAGGATAATACAGAACTTAAGCCTTGGGGGTATTTCACCGTATTGGCCGATGAGTTGGACCATAAGGTCAAACGGGTCGTCGTTCATCCGGGGCATCGCCTCAGCCTGCAGCGCCACATGCGTAGATCGGAGCACTGGCACGCCATATCCGGACAAGCCGTCGTCATTCGCGAAGAAGAAGAAATCGCGTTTTCCGCCGGCGAGAGCATCGATATCCCACAAGGTACATGGCACCGGATTCAAAACGAAGAAGACTCGCCCTTCATTTTCATCGAGGTGCAAACCGGCGCCTACTTCGGCGAGGACGACGTCGAACGACGCGAGGATGATTACGGGAGAGTATGATAAGGCATTCCTTGAATAATCGGGCAAAGAAACACCCCCATCGGCATATGGGGGTGTTTCTCGAGCAAGTAGGAAGACAAACGTTTTACCTAGCCTTTACGAAGCTGCTCCAACGCGCTTGCCAGACGTTCCACGCCGCGCTCGCATTCTTCCGTCGAGCACGAATATGCGATTCTGATGTATCCCTCGCCGCCGAAAACGGCGCCGTTCACCGTCGCGATGGCGTGCTCGTTCAGAAGGTAGTCCGCCACCTCGCCCGAGGTATCTCCAAAAACCTTCACGTTCGGGAACGCATAGAAAGCGCCCGTAGGCTCCGCCAGAGTGACGCCCTCTATCGCGCGCAGCCCTTCAGATATCACGCGCCGCCGCTTGTCGAATTCACTCGTCATCGCCTCCATGGGCGCCTGATCCTCGAGTACGCCGCGCGCCGCGCCATGCTGAATGAACGTGTTGACGCACACGGTGGTGTATTGGCGGATCTTGAGCAGGTGACGGGTTATCTCGGGGCTCGCCACCGTCCAGCCGAGCCGCCAGCCGTCCATGCTGTAGAATTTCGAAAACCCGTTGATGATCACCGTGCGTTCCGCCATGCCGGGCTGAGAGAAAATACTCGGGGCGCACGGCGCATCGCCGTAATATATGCGCGCATAAATCTCGTCACTCATCACCATGAAATTGCGCTGCACCGCCAGTTCGGCGATTTTTTTGAGTTCACTCTCGGGGATCGTACAACCCGTGGGATTGCCGGGCGAAGTGAGACAGACGAGTTTCGTCTTGGGCGTCAGAACCGCCTCGATGTCCTCGGCGCGCAACGCGAAATCGTTCTCTTCTTTCGTCATCACCTCGACGGGCACGCCGCCGGCCAACGCCGTGCAGGATTTGTAGTGATGCCAGTTCGGCTGCGCGATAATCACCTCATCACCGGGATTCACCAGCGCCAGCATGGAAACCATGATGCCCTCGTTCGCCCCCGCCATGACGATCACCTGCGTATCGGGGTTCACCTCCACGCCGGTGTCGATTTCCGTTCTGTATGCAATCCCCTTTCTCAGGGCGGGAACCCCTGTGCTGGGAGCGTAGTGTACGTCACCACGCGCGAGGGATTCGGCGGCCCCTTGCTTGATGTGCCCGGGCGTATCGAAATCGGTGCGGCCGATCTGCCAGTGGATGACGTCACGACCCTCGTTTTCGAGTTTCGCCACGGCGTCGAAGACCTTGCGAATGCCCGAGAAGGGAATCTCTTCCAAACGATCCGCGCCCACGGCCTGGGCGTCAAAAGCAATACTCATCTATCATCTCCTAGCAAATGAAAATGACCATAAGAACAATAATTTCAAATCACTGAAAACGCGATTTAAGCCGCTCGTTATAGCTTTTGAGGCGCCGAGGCGCAAGAGAGTTGCCCGCCCCGGATTTCTCTCAATTCCAGCCAGCCGTTTTCCTGTTTTCTGGCGAAGGAAAGTGTAAATGACTATCCGACTGCCGGACGCCTAGAGCAAATCCCCCTGGAGGACGGTTACGGCCTTACCACTCAGGACGATGCGGTCTCCCAGAATTCTCATACGCACCACCCCGCCTCGCGCCGATGCCTGATAGGCCGTAAGTTGTTCTTTTTTGAGGCGTTTCGCCCAGAACGGCCCCAGGCAACAGTGTGCGGAACCCGTTACAGGGTCTTCGTTCACGCCGAGCCCGGGTGCGAAGAATCGAGACACGAAATCGTATCGGGGGTCATCGGATCGCGCCGTGACGATGCAGCCGCGCATGGGCACCGTCTGGAGAACCTGGAAATCCGGCGCCAGGGCCCTGATCGCCGCCTCCGAATCGGCTTCCACCAGATAATCGAACTCGTTTTTCCCTGCATAGCGGGGCATAAGACCGAGACCTTCCACCAGGGCATCAGGAGGCGCTGCGGGAGACTCTCTGCTTATGGGGAAATTCATCTCTATCCATTCTTCTTTGAACTCGCAGGTCAAAACCCCGCTTTTCGTGTGAAAGATGACCGTCTCATCGGAGCCGAGATGCCCCTTCTCCCAGAGAACATGGGCGCTCGCAAGCGTGGCGTGGCCGCAAAGGTCCACCTCGCTCATGGGCGTGAACCAGCGCAGGCCGTAGCCGTCTTCCTGTTTCACCACGAAAGCGGTCTCAGAGAGGTTCATCTCCGCCGCCACGCGCTGCATCCACCCCTCATCCACTTGCGCCGGCAGGATGCAGACGGCGGCCGGATTGCCCGAAAAAGGCGTATCTGTAAACGCATCCACCTGAATGATGGGAAATGACATGAGAGGATCTCTAGAAAATATTGATTCAGATACGTTGGATGACGGCACCTGCGCGAATCGAGCCTTCGCTCAACACTTGCGCGTTCAGCCCCGAGCGGTTGATGAGGGCATCATGTAATCCTTCTATTCCCAGCAAATTCTCGAAATACCTGCATGGCTCGTTCAGGCGAACGCCGCGCATCCGCACATCGCCCACCCGAAACTCAGCCCCCACCAGGTGGTTGAGCGGAACGCCGCGCGTCACGATGTTCCTCCTGCTCTGGCCCGCGTCGAGATGGATATCGTGATCGCGCGAAAGCGCCTCGATCGCTTCGATTTCGATGAGCGTCACCTCGCGATCGGGTCCCTGTTTTTTGGAGTACGTGCCCACGCCCTCGGCGTAGCGATCTCCCGCAAGTCCTGATCCTGCAACTGCTTGCGCCTGGGCGACCTCCATCATGGGTTCACCGCCCACCGAAGCGATGTGAACCGAAACCACCTCTCCCTCGAAAGTCATGCTTTCACACGCTCCCCGATGAGATTGACGGCTTCTTCTTCCGTGGGGAAATTGCCCGAGTCGAGTTTCGACCACAAAAGTTCGCCGTCAAGCACCAGCTCGAAGGAACCGACGCGGAAATTCCCGTCTTCGTTTCCGGCGATTTCCAGGTCCTGGTAATGTTTTTTCAAATCCTGAGCCAACTGCTCATATCGTGGCCCGTAGTTTCACTTTTCGCAGTATTCAACGTGAAGTTTCATTCATCCCCTCTCCAGTAGAGAACAAAAGTCGGCGGGCACCCGCATCATAGAAGAATTCCGCCGCGAGGAGAAGGCGCGCGAGAAGTAAAATCGAGAAATCAGATACCGCACAACCGCAAAGCTCAGAAACCCTTACGCGGCTTGACTATTTCGTCCACACAAGAGAAAAAGTCCCCCGATTTCCGAAGAAAACCCAAAGGAGGCGAAATGGCTGGTATCACGCGTGTGGGAGCATATATACCCTTTCATCGGCTGGGCGGAGACACCGTGCGGGCCGTATGGGGCAGCGGCAGCCCGAGGGCTTCACGCCCGCTGGCCGGTTTCGACGAAGACCCCATCACCATGGGAGTGGAGGCGCTCATCAACGCCGCGGGCTGGGGTGATTCCGAGGTCGACTCACTCTATTTCGCCTCCACGTCTCACCCATACGCCGAAAAATCAAACGCTTCCGTGCTCGCCGCGGCGGCCGATCTGCCCGAAAAACTCTTCACCCTGGACGCGGGCGGCTCCGTGCGCGCGGGCACGTCTGCCCTCAAGGCTGCGTGTGACGCCATAGAAGCGGGTTCTTCCAAGGCGGCGGCCGTGGTGGCGGCGGAGAAAAGGCCATCCCTGCCGGGAAGTCCCGATGAATTAAGCCTTTGCGACGGCGCGGCGGCGGTGTTGCTGGGCAAGGGAGACGACGTCGCCGCCGAGATCGAGGCGATATATTCATGGTCCGAGGATTTCATCGACAGATGGCGGCTGCCGGGCGAGGGGGCCGTCTCCGCAGGCGACGCCAAATTCATCCAGGACTACGGCTACGTTCGCCAGAGCGTCGCCACGGTCGAGGGATTGCTCAGCCAAACAGGCGCCACGAGAGAGGACATCGCACGCGTTCTGGTTTACGCCCCCGACGCCCGCACCCACGCCGCCATCGCCCGAAAACTGGGCTTTCCAGACTCTGCTTACCCCGAAAACCCCCTCATCGCGCGGCTGGGGGACGCCGGGGCGGCGGCGCCTTTACTTTCCCTCGTCGATGCGCTCCAGAACGCGGAACCGGGCGAGCACGTCATCGTCGCGGGCCACGGCAGCGGGGGCGAGGCCATCCTGCTCCGGGCGACGGAGGAGGTCCATTCCTTGAGATCACAGCGGGGAGTCGGCTGGTCCGTCGAGCGCGCGCGCGCCATCCCGAATTACGGCCAATGGTTGAAATTCAACGGCTTATCGCCTGAGGAGGAAATCAAGCCCTTCACCTCGCCCAGCATCCTTTGGAAGGAGAACAGGGCAACCATGCGCCTGATGGCCGGGGTTTGCCGCGCTTGCGGAGAACTTCAGTATCCCCGCCAGCAGGTCTGCAACGCCTGCGGCGCGCGGGATGAGTGGGATGAGCGGAAACTGGGCCGCCGGGGGCAAATCTTCACCTTCATCCACGATTACCTGCCCCCCTCGCCCGAGGGCTTCATCACGATGGCGACGGTGGAACTCGAAGGCGGCGGGCGGTTTTACGGCCAGATGACGAACCAGGTGAAGGACGACGTCCGCATCGGCATGGAGTGCGAACTCGTTTTCCGGCTTCTCCATCAGGGCGATGGGTATTATAATTACTTCTGGAAACTGCGCCCCGCCGAATAGGGCATTCTCTTTTCCTCGGGAAAACCTCTTTTTTCAAGGAGTTGGACATGAGCGGAAGCATCGCCGGAAAAGTCGCCATCATCGGCGCGGGCATCACGAAATTCGGGGAACTCTTCGAGCAAAGCTACAACGACCTCGTCGTGGAGGCCGCCTTCGAAGCCTACGAGGACGCGGGCGTGAGCGGCGAGGATATCGAGGCCGCATGGCTGGGCACGTATCTGCCGCTCGGCTGGGGCTTCGACGGCACGGGCGGCCCCTCGCTCGCAGAGGCGCTCAACCTCTACCCGAAGCCCGTCTCGCGGGTCGCGAACTACTGCACGACGGGCATGGAGGCCGTCCGCATGGCGGCGATGGCCGTCGCTTCGGGCATGCACGACGTCGTCCTCGCCGTCGGCGCCGAGAAGATGCGCGAGGTCCCGCCACGCGGCAGCCTGGTCGCGCAACACGTTGAAAAACTTCACCCTATGTACTCGAAGGGCCGCACGGCGCCGGGCAGCTTCGCCGTTCTGGCGAGGCGGTATTTCGAGGAGTTCGGCGCGGACAAGGAAGACCTGGCCGAGGTGGCGGTCAAGAACCACTACCACGGGAGCCTGAACAAGCGCGCGCATTTCAGGAAGGAGATCACCAAGGAACAGGTCTTGAAGGCCCCGCCTGTCACGGAGCCCTTGGGCCTTTACGATTGCTGCCCCACGACGGACGGCGCCGCCGCCGTCGTGCTCTGCCGGGCGGAGCTGGCCGAGGCGCGCTTCGACAAGAAAGACTACGTCCTGATCGACGGCATGGGCCTTTCGTGCGCGACGGGCTACATCACCACGGCGTTCAACCCGAAGTTCAGCTTCATCGGCTTCGAGGCCACCCAGGAGGCCGCGCGCCAGGCGTATGAGCAGGCCGGCGTGACGAACCCCCGCGAGGAGATAGACGTCGCGGAAGTGCATGATTGTTTTACGATTACGGAGATCCTGAACTATGAGGACTTAGGCTTCGTCGAGAAGGGAGAGGGGCCCGATTTCGTGAAAAGCGGCGCGAGCAAACTCGGCGGCGAGTTGCCCGTGAACACCTCGGGCGGCCTCAAAAGCTGCGGCCATCCCATCGGCGCGACGGGCGCGCGCGTGGTGGCCGACCTGACGCACCAGCTCCTGGGGCGCTGCGGCGACCGCCAGGTGAAGGGCGCGAAACGAGCGCTCGGCCACACCCTGGGCGGCCCCGGCGCCGTATCCAGCGTCTTCGTTCTGAGCAAGAACTAGCCGGATAACGGACTCCCCCGGGCCGACGCCCGGGGGATTTTCATCTCGGTAATTCCCCGCATTTCCGCGCATTTCCTGTTATTGCAGGGGTTTCGTTCCATGACAGAATTTCCCTGCGTAGCGACCCGGATGCGTCAAAGCCCAAGAAAATAATTCCCGGAAATACCCCGTCAATTTCTCGAAAAACCCCGTGAATTTATCTAATTTTATCGAATTTTACGGAAATTCCATTTTCTCGAACGAAGCGCCCGGCTTCGCCATCATACCGGAATCCCCCGAATCCGCGCGGACGGCAAATGCGGGCAAATGCGCCTTCCGCGCCTCGCCGGAGCGGCGGATCGATCCCTGCGGGCAGCGCCCCTTCCGCCATCTGAAAAAAAACAGGCCGACGGGCGGCCTCTCCAGCATACCGTATCGGCGCGAAATGCGGGCGACGGCAAATGCGGGGAAATGCGTGTGTGAAGGTGGTGGTGCGGCGAACGGTATCCGCCCGGCCCGCCTGCGGAATATCTCCCCACAGGCGGGCGCGAAGCGGTTTCTACCCTACTTGAACACCTTGAGCCACTCGCCGCGCACTGCCTTGAAGCTGCGCTGGGCGGCGACCCAGTCCTTGAGACCGATCAGCTTGACCTTTCTCAGGTCCATCAGGAACGGACGCACGTTCGCAGGCGGCGTGTAGTTCTCCCGGAAGGAGTAGATGGCCTCGTTGCCGACGTAGATGTCGGTGCCTTCCTTGGTCATCAGGAACTCGAGCAGGAGTTTGCCCGCGTTGGGGTGCGGCGAGCCCTTGATCACGCCGGCCTGGTTGCCGAGCATGACCTGGCCTTCCTTGTAATGGCTCATCTTGATGATCTTGGCGAGCGAGGGCTTCTTGAGGACGTTCTGGTAGATGCGGCCCGTGAGGTTGAACATGTCGACCGGGCGCTCGCAGTTGATCACCGTCTGGATGCGCGGCTCGGTGCGGAACATGACGATGGGCTTGGTGGCCTTCATCTTCTGCCAGAAATCGCTCATGTCCACGCCCGCCTCGGTCAGGCCGATGACGGTGTTGGTGGTCGTGAAGCTCTTGGTGATGTCGGTCACGATGGTCTTGCCCGTGAGCGAGGGGTGCACCACGTCGAACAGCGAGGTGACCTTGAAGTCCTTCATGCCCGGACACGAACTGTTCCACACGGGCTGGAAGCTGTAGGCCAGCGGCGTCACGATGTAGGGATAGTTGTGGTACTGGCCGGCCCCCTCCACGACCTTGACGAGGTCTTTCCAGTTGCCGCTGTCGAGCTTCAGGAACGCGCCGCGCTTCACCGCAGCGTGGAAGAACCCGGGCGCGCTCACCAGGTGGATGTCCACGGTGAACTTGCCCGCCTTGATCTCCTGGCGCACCTGCGCGACGGTCGAGCCCGTTCCCTTGCGGACGTTACGGAACTTGAAGCCGTCGCCCAGGCCGTAGCGCTTGATGAAGGCGGGGCCCATCTTTTTGGAAGTCCGGTCGCTGAACAGCGGGTTGAGGATGACGACGCCGCCCTCTTTTTTCGCCGCCCGGATGAGCTTCTTCTCCTGATCGGTGATCATCGCGGCTTGCGTGAGCGAAGCGCCCGCGACGCACGTCGCCGCCAGGAGCGCGATACCGAAGACAAAAAGTTTCTTTCTCATGTTCTTCCTCCTTTGGGGTGGTTGTTGGTCCATCAATCATCAATCGGTCGGGGTGGGAGAGCCGAAATAGCCGCCCCCGCTCAGGACGGCCTCTCTCCCGCCGTATCGCTCCACCAGGGCCGCCTGATCGGCCCTGGCTTTTCTGTCTGCGGCCTCGGGGTCGACGACCACCCGAAGCGCTGTTTCGAATTCTTCGATAAGGGAATTGTAGCCGGGTTCCCGCGCGAGGTCGAACGCCTCGCCGGGGTCGTTTTCCAAATCAAAGAGCTCGGGCGGATAGCCCACGTAGTGGATGTACTTGTACCGCCCGCGCCGCAGCATGTATCCCCCGGTGGGCGCGCCCGCCGCGTGGTACTCGCTGAAGACGGCGCGCTCGGGATCGTCAGGCGCCGCCGCGAGATCGAACCAGGACGCTCCGGGAAGCTCTCTCTCCTCTTTCTCGGTCAACTCCTCGCCCACGGCGGCCAGGATGGTGGGATAGGCGTCGGCGAGCGAGACCGCCGTCCGGCAGACCTTTCCCCGGGGGACGTCCGGCCCCGCGAGCACGAGCGGCACGGCGGCCGATTCCTCATAGAGCGTGCTCTTGCCCCAGATGCCGCGCTTGCCCAGGCTCTCGCCGTGGTCGCTGGCGTAGACGACGCGGGTTCGCCCGGAGAGCCCCGCCGCCTCGATAGCGCCCAGCACCGCGCCTACGTTCGCGTCCATGAACGAGCACATCCCGAAATAAGACGCGACCGCCACGCGGCGTTTCTCCTCGTCCATGTAATCGTCATACGGCCAGGCCTTTCGTACCGCGCGCACCCAGGGGTGGTGCGTCGGGTCGTCGGCGGATTTGGGCGGGGGCAGCGGCATTTCTTCTGCCGGGTACATCGCATAGAACTCGGGCGGCGCCACGAGCGGGTAGTGCGGCGCGAGAAAGGAGACGAACAGCACCCAGGGCGTTCCATCCTCTCGCCCGCCCGCATCTTCTATCCACTCACAGGCCCGCTCGGCGATCTGCCTGTCGTAGCGAAGGACGCTCGAATCGCCCGGCCCCAACTGCTCGGCGAGTCCCCTGGTGGCGGTCTTGGGCGGCATCCCGGCGCGAAGCGCGCCCGCGAGGTCGCCTTTTCCGTCTTTTACGTGCATGGGGAGAATCTGCTCGTCCAGCCCGGTGGGGTCCGTCGTGTTCCTGTAGTGCAGCTTCCCGATCGAGACCACCTTGTGGCCGGTGGCCTGTAGTCGGTGCCCCCAGCCCGGGATACGGCCGTCATAGGGGTGCGCGTTGTCCCAGTAGCCTGTCTGGTGCGCGTAGCGGCCCGTGGCGAAGCTCGCCCGCGCGGGCACGCAGATGGGGCAGTTCGTATAGGCGGCGGCGAAGCGCGTCCCCGACGCCGCCAGGGCGTCGATGTGCGGGGTCTTCACGATCTCGTGTCCGCAGCAGCCGAGGGTCCGCGCGTTGTGCTCGTCGGACATGATGAAGACGAAATTCAGCGGTTCCATTCATGAGTCCCGAAAATGACGCCAATGTCATGATGAGTGTTCCGTTGCATGTTACCACAGAGCGGGGATTTTCAATGCGGGACGGTACAGGTCACAGGGGCAATCCCGCCGACAGGCGGCTCCGAAGAAAAAAGCAACGGAATTGCTCCAACTGTTCCGCGCGAATCAACCGAGGGGGATGCTTCCAGGTGAAGACGTCTGACGGCGCGCGGCCGCGGCCGGGCATCGTCGCGCAGGCCAGCGTGCGCGCATGGCGTCGACGCGCCCGGGATTCTCCGCGCACATGGGGCTTCACGCGTATCGTGGCGAACGGCCGGACAACCTGATATGATTTCAGTCTAATCTTGCGGCCAATCCCGGGAGACAACAAGGAGACTGGAACCATGAAGCTACATCTGCGCAAGATCGTCCTGGCTCTAGCCGTAGCGTTACTCGGGATTTCAGGCAGCGCGCACGCGGCCGACGTTACGATCGGTTATCAGCTCCTTTACGGGCCGTGGAAGGCGAAGATGAAGGAGATCAAGACGAAGGGCCTCGGCGGCAAGAGCATCGAATTCGTGAAATTCACCTCCGGGACCGAAGTGATCAACGCGATGGCGTCGGGTTCGGTGGACATCTCGCTCAGCGGTTCGTCTCCGACGGCGGCGGGCTACAGCCGTGGCGTCGACCTCCACGTCATATACGTCTACGACAACATCAACGACGCCGAAGCGCTGGTGGTGGACAAATCGATCACGGCGCCCCAGGATCTCAAGGGCAAGACGATTGCGGTGCCCTTCGTTTCCACCACCCACTTCCACATGATGTTCGCCCTGGAGCAGTTCAACATTTCTCCCCGGTCGCTCAAGGTCATCGACATGTCGCCGCCGGATATGCTCGCGGCCTGGGAGCGCGGCGACATCAACGGCGGTTTCGTCTGGGATCCGGCCCTCGGGCGAATGAAGCAAAAGGGTCGTGTTTTGATCACCTCCGGCGATCTCAGCAACTGGGGCAAGGCGACCTTCGACGCAATGGTCGCGCACAAGAACTTCACCAGGAAAAATCCCAAATTCGCCTGCCAGTGGGTGAAGATGGTGGCGTCGGCCGATGCGGACTACCGCGCCAACCCGGGCAAATACGGACCGGGCACGGCGAACGCGAAGGCCATCGCCGCTTCGGTCTCCGGCGATGAGGCCCGGGTCGGGGGCGTGCTCGCTCTCTACGGCTATCCTTCGTTGCAGGAGCAGATTTCGGCGACCTGGCTCGGAGGCGGCGTGCAGAAAGCGCTCCGAGCGACTTCGGAGTTCCTCAAGTCACAGGGCAAGCTCGACAGGGTGCCCAAGAGCTTCGCGGATTCGGCGACGGCGAAATTCGCCAAGATGGCGCTGGAAGGCGGCTGCTAGACGCCGCCGGGACGGCTGCAATCAGTCTCGGGACGGCGCGCGAAGTCGATATGACGAGCTGACCTGCGCGCGAATCCCGTGGCCAATCACGAAACGGAGCAGGCCAATGACCCCGGTCGTCAGCCTCGATCACGTCGGCATGACCTTCCCCGCCCTGCAGGGGCTGGGCAGCGTCCAGGCGCTCGAAGACGTGAATTTCGAGTTCCGCGAGAACGAGTTCGTGGTCGCGCTCGGCGCTTCGGGCTGCGGCAAGACGACGCTGCTCAACGTCATCGCCGGCTTTCTGCCGCCCACTTCCGGAAAAATCCTGCACAAGGGCGACCCGGTGAGCGGGCCGGGCCGGGACAGGGGCGTCGTATTTCAGAAACACGCCCTGCTGCCGTGGCTCAACGTCATCCAGAACACCGAGTTCGGGCTCAAACTCCAGGGCGTGGCGAGCGCCGAGCGAAGGGCGAAAGCGCGGGAGAATCTGGCCCTGGTGGGTCTGTCGGAATTTGAGAACTACCCCATCTACCAGCTGTCCGGAGGCATGCAGCAGCGGGTGGGTCTGGCCCGCGCCCTGACCTGCGATCCGGATATGCTGCTCATGGACGAACCTCTGGGCGCACTCGACGCCTTCACGCGGGAAAACATGCAGGAATTGATCCTCGACGTATGGCGCAAGACCCGGAAGGTCGTCTTTTTCATCACGCACAGCGTCGAGGAAGCGCTGTTCATGGCCACCCGGCTCATCGTGATGTCGCCTCGTCCGGGCCGCATCACGCACGAATACGAACTGGATTTCTACGAACAGTATTTCGAAACGGATGACGCGCGGCAGGTCAAATCGTCGCCGGATTTCATCAGGATGCGCGAAGAGATACTTTCCATCATTTACGGTGAAGAGGTCAGCGAGTCGCCGTTATGAAGACCGGCATTTTCTGGCGCCGCAAAACGGAGACCGTAGACCAGTACGGCGTGCCGGGACGCGGCAACAGCACGGCGATCAGCGTCGCAACCATCGTGCTGATCCTGGGTGGCTGGTGGGTCGCGACCCGGCTCGAACTGATCCGGCCGCTGTTCCTGCCCTCGCCCGAGATGGTCATCTCGAAATTCAACAAGATCGCGTGCACGAATTACTATTTCGAACAGCTGCTGGTTGCGGTCGGCGCCCGCGACGAGGCCACGGCCGTTTGCCACGGCTTCAGCGAACACACCCTGCACGAGCACATTCTCTGGAGCCTCTACCGCGTTTTCGGCTCCTTCCTCCTTGCTGTGGTCACAGCGGTGCCCATCGGCATCTCCATGGGGATGAGCCGATACGCGCGCGGCGTATTCGACCCGCCGGTCGAGTTCTACCGTCCCATCCCGCCGCTCGCCTATCTGCCGCTGACCATCATCTGGTTCGGCATCGGGGAGTCCGGCAAGTTCTTCCTGATCTATCTGGCGTGCTTTGCGCCCATCGCCATCAACGCGCGCGCAGGCGTGCGCTCGGTGTCGGTCGAGCAGATACACGCGGCGTATTCGATGGGCGCGACGAGCCGGCAGGTGATCAGTCAAGTCGTGATCAAGGCGGCGCTGCCGGAGATCCTCACGGGAATGCGGGTTGCGATCGCCTTCGGCTGGACGACGCTGGTCGCGGCCGAGATGGTTGCAGCCAAGGCGGGGATAGGCGTTATGGTGCTGAACGCCGCCCGCTTCCTGGCGACCGATATCGTGTTCCTGGGTATCCTGGTGATCGGAGCGGTCGCCTTTGTTTTCGACCTTCTCATGCGGCGCATCGAGGGGGCGCTCGTCCCGTGGAAGGGCAAGGTCTGACGGCGTTCCCGAAAAGCAGGCGGCGGCCTCCGCCGCTGGGTGAACAGCAAGAAAAATTGGCCTGCCGGGGGTCGTGACGACGCTGCGGAAGGGATTGGCCGTCCCTGCGGAGAACCAACCTCCTCTCGAAAACCCCGTTCGCAAATCTTCTTTTCTCCTGTACTCTTTTTGAAAGACCCGTCTGCTGCGAAGAGAGCCCGAAGCACCACACGAGGAACACGAGGAGACCCGAGATGCGCTTGAAGACCCGACTCATCACCTGCGGAATCATCACCCTGGCCCTTGCGCTCGCGGCCGACGCGGCGGCGTTCGAGCAGCGCGTTCCGGCGCGCGTGACGAGAGTCATCGACGGCGACACCTTCAAGGTCGAGGCCAGGCCCTGGCCGGGCATCGTCGCGCAGGCCAGCGTGCGCGTGCGGGGCGTCGACACGCCCGAGACCGGCCGTCGGGCGAGGTGCGGCGACTACGAACGCCGGCGGGGCCGCGCTGCGCGCGAGTTCGTGCGGAGCGTCATCGGCGAGCAAGTCTGGCTCATCAACGTGAGCTACGGCAAGTACGCCCGCCGCGTCATAGCGGGCGTGTGGCTCGCGGACGGGCGCGACCTCGCCACGCTGCTCCTCGCCACCGGCCACGCCCTGCCCTACCGGGGCGGACGCCGCCCGAGTTGGTGTTGAGGGAGAGGCAACGGAACTGATGAACCTGTAGGGGCGGCTCGCGAGCCGCCCTTTTGAAAACAGCGGACTTATCCTGACGTGAGCGGGTGGGAAATTATTCGTTGAGGGGCTTTCCGCCAGCCTCCCTCTTTGAAACCAACCCTCCCTACCCCCCCTTGACAGGGGGGTAAAAAAGGCGACGCGCCCCACCGGGTTGAGGGGGTTTTGCTTTTTCTTGCCCCCCTGACAAGGGGGGGTAGGGGGGGTTGCCTTTATCACCTGACAAAAGGGGCTTTTTCAACAACCCCTCATCAATCGCGTTCGCCCTTCGATACGCGGTTTCGCCGCTACTCCAGCGCGCAGCCTTTGCGCTCCCGGCGCAGGCAGCCGAGGTTGCGGTGGAACACCGCCGCCTGCGCCCGCGCGAAGCCGGCAGGGCCCGCGCCGTTCTCCCGGCTGTTCCGGTACCGCGCCCAGTCGCCCTCGTTCCCCTCGCGCCAGTAGCCGCCGAGTATCTGCGCGGGCAGGGGCTTGAGTTCGGGCAGGGTGTTGTAGCGGGCCCCGGGCGGGCCGTCGCGGCCGGGCAGCGAGCGGCGCTCGCCGAGGAAGCCCTGGAACGAGTAGAAGGCGTCGGAGCCGGGGAGGAAGGCGAGCTCGTAGTCGACGGTGCGGTCCGGGTCGGTGATGTCGTCCGCCGACATCATCGGGCGCGCGCCGAAACCCATCATGAAGGCCCTGGCGTCATGGTCCAGGAACCGCACCGCCCGGCGGGCCGTCCGTCCCGGAACGTGGGGGTAGAGCTCGTTCGAGCGGATGGCCACGTCGACCTCGAAGCGTCCGTCGGGCCCGGGCTTCACCGACTCGCCGACCAGATAAGTGCGCAGGTAGTTGTGCTGCTGCAGGGTCAGGGCGACGGGACGCCCGTCCGCGGCCAGGACCACGAACGCGGCGGTGTAGTGGTCGAGCTGGTGCCAGTCGTCGAGGTCCGCCACCAGCCGGAGCGGGACCGCCGCGAGCGGGGACAACCCCGCCGGCAGGCCGCTCACCCGGAACACCAGGTGGTAGGTGAGGACGGTGAATTCCCCGGCCGGCCGGTCCGCCTCCCCCGGCGCCCACAGGCCGGTGCGCTCCACCGTGGCGTAGACGACGGGCCGGGGCGCGGCCCCGCCCGGCACGTGCGTGAACTCGGCGCGGGCGTCCTCGCGGTAGCGGTTCAGGTCACCGGCGGTGGGGCCGTCGATGCGAACGCCGTCGCCCGTTACCAGGTAGCCGTGAGCGATGTAGTCGCGGTAGAAGTCGATGGGACCTTCGTGGCCGGCGGGCAGGTGGAAGCGCGGCGCGTGGCGTCGGGCCAGGGCCCGGTCGGCCGGACCGGCGGCGCCGGCCGGAGGGTTGGCCGCGAAATACTCGGCGAACCCGGGGCGCTGCGAGAAGTTGCCGTCGGCGGCGGCAGGGCCGGCCCACGCGCAGAGCAGCAGGAGCCCCGCGAGGCAGGCGATCATGTATACGCAACGCATCACGTCACCGCGGAACGCGTGTGAACCCTGGTTTTCGGCCTTCCTGTGCGCGTTTCCAATCGCCCCCTACCCCAAAACCTCCCGGCACGACGCCTCGATGTGCGCCTGTCCGATTTGCAGGGCGTCGTAGACCTCGTGCGGGAGACCGCAAATAGATTGTCGAATTGTATCAACCGACAATGCGGATACGGGTTATTCCGAGAAGCTTTCAGGAGGACGCTCTTCAGGAGGCAGGAAGTCGATTCGCTCTTTTGAGGGGCAGCGAAAGGTGAACGTCGTGCGTCCCTCATAGTTGCTGACCGCGAAGTCGCCCGCGCCGATGATATCCATACCAATCAGAACATCCGCACCGCCACTCAATCGCTCGGTTCCTATGACTCGCAGATTGCCGAATTCCACGTCGTTCAACAGCCGGATATTGATCAGATACGCCTCAACTGACCGTACGTCGTTGACGCCGCGCACCCGGTTCATCCCAATGGCTTTGAGATTACAATCCTCCACCACCCGCCTGGTAATCACGGTGCGCGTCGCTCCCGTATCCCAAATCGACTTGTATTCCTCAAAGGTGGGCGCAGGGGAGCCTTCCGCAGGCGTGTAGGCTGCGGCGATATGGACCTCGTTGATGAGGACATTCTTCCGCTCGGCGAAATATGTCGTAAAGGCGAAACTGGATGGTTCCGGCATCTAGGAAAAACAGACTCTCGAATGAAAGGTCTCTACCGTACTCTCCGGATCGGAACTGCATTCCTGCACGAGAAAAGTGCCGAGTTCGTGTTTTTTGGCTGTCTTCTCAACGGCCTCCATCTCGTCGTCGTAAGTCCCGAGCACCCGCCGGTTCTTGATGACGATATATTTCCCCTCGTACTTCTCGGCGAGTTCGGACTGGTGATCGAGGTAGTATTGAAAATCATCTTTCAATAGCTGCTCCATGGCCTTCTCTCCTGCTCAACAACTTCAGTCGGAGTCAGGGCATGAGCCCCACCCCACAATCATAGTCTATCCATCGTGTTTGTGAAGTCAAATTCCGAATATCCAAGATACACTCCAGAGTCGCCATGTGTTATGTCGCGCGTTCCCAATCGCCCCCTACCCCAAAACCTCCCGGCACGACGCCTCGATGTGCGCCTGTCCGATTTGCAGGGCGTCGTAGACCTCGTGCGGAAGGCCGCTCTGGCCGAACTGGTCGGTGCCCAGGCATCTTTGATCCGCGCCCAGCGCGCCGCCGAGGAATGAGAGCGCGAGCGAGTGGCCATCCAGCACGGAGACGACCGGGTTGTCGCGGTGTTCGTCGCCCACCATCATCTCGAGGCGCGAGGGGCGGCCCGCTTTTTTCGCTTTTTTATGCTCGGCGTAAATCCTGTCCGCGCTCGTGAGGACGAAGACGTTCGCGTATACGCCCTCCGCCGCAAGCGTATGGGCGGCGGCGAGGGCTTCGGGCGTCATCACCCCGCTCACGAACAGGTTCACCGCGTTCACGCCCGCGCGGTAGCCGGGCTGCTCTTTCGCCGAGTGCAGCAGGTAGCCCCCGCCCAGGACGTTTCGCCTCAACACCTCGCGCTTCAGGGGGTCGGCGAGCCACTCGGCGGGCAGGAGGTTCTGATCCACCTGCTTCGTGCTCAGGCGCAGGTAGAACGCCGGACAATCACCCTCCCCGAGAACGCGGCCGATGGCCGAGAGGAGCAGCCACTCGACCTCGGCGGCGAAGGTCGGCTCATAAGCCTCCAGCCCCGGCATCTCCAGGGATATGGCGGGCGTCAGGATGCTCTGGTGCGCGCCGCCCTCCGGCGAGAGGCTCGTGCCGCTCGGCGTCGCCACCACGATGAAGCGCCCGCCGTTATAGACCGCGTAGCGGAGCGCGTCGAGGCAGCGGCTGATGAAGGTGTCGTACACCGTGCCGATGGGGCAGACGCGCACCCCGCAAAGCTCCTTCGAGACGCCGAAGGCGGCGAGCAGGAGCATGAGGTTGTTCTCGGAAATCCCCAGTTCGATGTGCCGGCCCGCAGGCGACTCCTCCCACTTCAACAACCTTTGCACCTGCTGGAGCGCGAAGAAATCCGCCTTGCCCTCGGGGTGGTACACCCCGCGCCGGTTGATCCAGCCGCCCAGGTTCGTGCTCACCGCCACGTCGGGCGAGGTGGTGACGATGTGGCGCGCGAGCGCGTCCTCCCGCGCCAGGTTCGTCATGATCGCGCCGAACGCCTCCTGCGTGGAAGTGGTGGAGGCGAAGTTCGCCCCTACTTCTTCGGGAACGGGATCGGGGGTTATCTCTTCTCTGGCGAGAGTCGCCCGCGCGTCGTAGCGCGTAACCGCCCGCTCGACCGCGCGGGCCTCGCTGCTATCCGCCGAGAGGGGCGCCAGTTCCTCGCCCTCGCCCAGGCCCGCGGAATCGCGCAGTTCGGCGATTTGCGCATCCGTCAGTAGTTGTGAGTGGTTCATCGGGTCGCCCGCGATGGGAAGCCCCCAGCCCTTGATGGTGTAGGCGAGGATCATCACGGGCTTGTCGCGAACGCCGTCCGCCTCCTCCAGCGCCTCCAGGATGCACTCGATGTCGTGGCCGCCCAGGTCGGACAGGAGCGCGGGCAGTTCCTCGTCCGGGTAGCGATCCAGAAGGCCCGCCAGGCCCTCGTATTCGCCCGCCTCACCGCGCGTGAGGCCCTCCCTTATCTCGCTTCCGCTTCTGCCGATGAGCATCTGGTACTCGCCGTTCGACATGTCGTCGATGCGCCGCCTGAGCGATTCGCCGTTCCTGAGCGCGAACGCGGCCTGCAGGCGCTTTCCGTACTTGAGCTCCACCACGTGCCAGCCGTGCAGGCGGAACTGATCGCGAATCTGCTGCGCCTTGCCGTCGGGCACGACGCGGTCCAGGCTCTGGCGGTTCAGGTCCACCACCCAGATGACGTTGCCGAGGTGGGCCACGTATTCCTCGGCCAGCGCCTCCCAGATGTTGCCCTCGTCGAGTTCCGCGTCCCCCACCAGGGAGATGAAGCGCTGCGGCGGGCCCGCGCCGAAGTGATCGTCGATGTAGGACTGCATGAGCGCGGCGAACGAGGCGGCAACCGAGGGCAGCCCGAGCGAGCCGGTGGAGAAATCGACGGGGTACTCATCCTTCGAGCGGCTGGGATACGCCTGCAGGCCGCCGAAGGCGCGGAGATCCCGCAAACGCTTCATCGGCAAATCGCCCCGGAGCGCGTGGGCCGCGTGCAGCACGGGCGAGGCGTGGGGTTTTATGGCGAGCCTGTCGCCCGTCTTGAGCCAGCGGAAGAACATGGCCGTCATCAGGCTCACGACGGATGAGGAACTCGCCTGGTGGCCGCCTATCTTGATGTTCTCGGATCCTGCGCGCAGGTTGTTCGCGTAGTGGACGCTGTAGGTGGAAAGCCACAGGAGCCGCTTCTCGATAAGCCGCAAAATGTCGGCCTCGTCCTGCTCGATGGCGTTCGTCTCTGGCGGAGGGTTCACGCCCGTCCCTCCCTCGGGAGTGCGGGGTTGCGAGGCTACTCGCGCACCCCGGTGTGAAGCTCGGCGATGCCGCCCGTCATCGGGCGATGGCTCACCTCGCGGAAGCCCGCATCGCGCATCATCGCCGAGAGCCTCTCGGCTTCGGGAAACTCGTATACCGTGTTTGGGAGGTAATTATACGCGCTTCGGTGCGCGGAGACGAGCCGCCCCACGACGGGGAGGAGGGCCCGGAAGTAAAAGGCGTACAAGAGCCCGAACAGCCCCCTGGGGTGTCCGAATTCCAGCACGACGAGCCTGCCGCCCTCTTTCAACACGCGCCCCATCTCGGCCAGGCCCGCTTCGCGGTCCTCGAAATTGCGCAGGCCGAACGCGATGATCACCCCGTCGAACGCGCCGTCCTGAAAGGGGAGGCTCAAGCCGTCTCCCTGGATGAGGGAGAGCGGAGCGCCCTGCCTCTCCGCCTTCGTCTTTCCGCGCGCGAGCATGGGATACGCGAAATCAACGCCGACGATGCGGGCGCCGCTCCCGGCCTGCCGGTGGACTTCCAGCGCCACGTCCGCCGTGCCCGTCGCCAGGTCGAGAAAGCGGGCCTCTCCTTTGAAATCGCCAAGAAGGCTCGCCACGGCGCGCTTGCGCCAGAGGCGGTCCACGCCGAAACTCAGGATGCGGTTCAGGAGGTCGTAGGTGGGCGCGATGTCCGAGAACATCGCCTGTACATCTTTTTTCTCGACCCGGGTCGGCACGCGCGCGCTCAGCCCGCGCCGATGAGCACGTCGGCGACCGCCCCCGTTGCGATGACCACGGATACCCAGGCGTTCAGGTTGAAGAACGATATGTCCACGCGGCTCAGGTCGTCCGGCCGCACGATCCAGTGCTCCCAGAACAGGAGACACCCCGCCGCCGCGAGCGCCAGCCAGTAAAGCGCGCCCAAGCCGAACGCATAGCCCGCGGCGAAGAAACAGACGAGCGTCCCCAGATGGGCTACGCCTGAGACGATGAGTGCGCCCTTGATTCCTAAAAGACGCGGCAGGGAATGGATGTCCTCCTCGCCGTCGAAATCCACGTCCAGACAGGCGTATATCAGGTCGAAGCCACCGACCCATAGGGTGACGCCCAAGAACAGCAATACGGGCACGAAGCCGAGGTCGCCGCGAACGGCCACCCAGGCGCCCGCGGGCGCGCAGCCCAGGACGAACCCCAGGAACAGGTGCGTCCAGGAGGTGAAGCGCTTGGAATAGCTGTAGAGGACGATGCACGCCGCCACGGCAAAGGAAAGCGCGAACGCGAGCGGATTCAGCATCCAGGCCGAGAGGAGAAATAGCGCCAGAAAACCCGCCAGCATCGCGAGGATGGATTTGGAATGCAGCAGCGCCTGGAACTCGGCCCGGTCTTTCGTCCTCGGGTTCCTGGGGTCGATGTCCCTGTCGGCGAAGCGGTTGAGCGACATGGCGAAATTGCGCGCGCCCACCGCCGCCATGACCATCCAGAACAGGACCCAGGCGGAAGGGATTCCCCCTGCGGCCATCACGCCGCCCATCAGCACGAAGGGGAGGCCGAAGATGGTGTGCTCGAACTTCACCATGCGCAGGAACTGTCTGAAACTCGCGCTCATCGACGCCTCAGCCGCCAAGGCCGTACTCCTCCCAGCGCCTCGTGACGCGCTCCTTAATCTCGTCGGTCATCACGATCTCGGGCGGCCATTCGCGCTCGAAACCCTCGGACGCCCATTTGCGGGTGCCGTCCACGCCCACCTTGCTGCCCACGTGGAGGCGGGGCGCGGCGTGTTCGAGCGCGTCCACGGGGCCGTCGACGAACACCATGTCGCGCCTCGGGTCGATGCTGCCGAGCACCTTCCAGGAGACCTCGCTGATGTCGTGCACGTTCACGTCCTCATCCACGATGACGATGACCTTCGCCAGCGCCATCTGCCCCATCCCCCACAGGGCGTACATCACCTTGCGCGCGTGGTAGGGATAGGACTTGCGGATGGAGACGATCACCATGTTGTGGAACACGCCCTCGGCGGGCATGTGCACGTCCACGATTTCAGGGAGCTGCATTTTCATGAGCGGCAGGAAGATGCGCCCCGTCGCCCCGCCGAGCCAGTAGTCCTCCATCGGGGGCCTGCCCACGATGGTGGTGGGGTAGATGGCCTCGCGCTTTCTGGTGATGGCCGTGACGTGAAAGACGGGGTAATCGTCCGCCAGGGAATACCAGCCCGTGTGATCGCCGAAGGGCCCCTCCTCCCTCAACTCGCCGGGGTTCAGGTAGCCCTCGACCACGATGTCCGAATCCGCGGGCACCTCCACGTCCACCGTCTTGCACTTGACGAGTTCGGCGCTCTTTCTCCTCAGGAAACCGGCGAGGTTCAACTCGTCAATCGCGGGCGGGAGCGGCGCGCTCGCCGCGTAGACGTAGACGGGGTCGCCGCCCAGGGCTATCGCCATCTCCATGCGCGCGCCCATCTTCGTGCTGTCCTGAAAGTTCTGCGCCCCGTCGTGATGCAGGTGCATGTGCATGCCGGCGGTCTTCTCGTCGAAGAACTGCACGCGGTAGAGGCCCACGTTCCTGCGGCCCGTCCGGGGGTTTCGCGAGTAGATGTGCCCGAAAGTGATGTAGCGTCCCGCGTCCTCCGGCCAGCACTTGATGGCGGGAATCGAGAAGAGGTTCGGGTTTTCGGTCTCGACGATCTCCTGGCACGGCGCCGAGCTCACCGACTTGGGCGAGAAAGACGCGAGCCGCGCGAGCTTGGGCAGCATCTTCACCTTCTCGATGATGCCCTCGGGCGGCTTGATCTCCAGAAGCTCCGCCACCTCGTCCGCCACCGCGTCCATGCTGTCGACGCCGAGGGCCAGCTTCATCCGAAGGTCCGAGGCGTAGGCGTTGATGAGGACGGGTATGTCGTATTCGCGCCCGTCGGGATCGACCGGCTTTTCGAACAACAGGGCGGGGCCGCCGCTCTTCACCGAGCGGTCGGCGATCTCGGTGATCTCGAGCTCGATATCCACCGGAACCCTAACGCGGCGCAACTCACCCGCGCGCTCCAGGGCATCGACGAATTCTTTAAGGGAGGCGTACGCCATGATTTTCGGGGAAAACTATTCGATGACCTTGGGAACGCGGAAATGGCCCTTTGCGAAATCGGGCGCCATCTTCTCCATGTTCTCGATGGGGGGGTCGGTGACCGCATCCTCGCGGAACACGTTCGTGATGTCGAGGACGTGCGAGGTGGGCGCCACGCCTTCGGTGTCCACCTCGTTCAGCTTGGCGATGTGCTCCAGAATCGCGCCGAGCTGCCCGGTGAATTTCTCGATCTCATCCTCGCTGAGGTTCAGCCGCGCCAGCCTGGACACGTGAACCACGTCTTCGCGTGAAATGGACATCTCTCCCCCCTTTGCGCCCTTATACCGCCCGGTTCTCGCCCGCGTCAACGCCCTCATCCGCAGGCGAGAGCGGCGCGTACTTCAGGACCAGCTTCCTGGGGCCCGCGTTCTCGAACTCCACGCTCACCGTCGTGCGGTCTCCGGTTCCCTCGCGCTTGCGGATGACGCCCAGGCCGAATTTCTTGTGCCTGACGCGCGCGCCGGGCGCAAACGGGCCGAGCGCTGCGGCGGGTACGGCGGGCGGGCTCTTCTCTTTCCGGGAAGGAGCGGTTTTCGCCTCCGCCAGAATGTCGGCGTAGCGCGAGTCGGTGGAATCGCGCGGCGCCTTGAAACCGCGCGGGGCGCGCCTGCGCGTCTGCGCGTGATCGCCTATGCGCTTTATGAACTCGGATCCGAGCCCCTCCATAAAGCGGCTCGGGCGCGCCGCCCAGCTTTCCTTCGCCCCATCGGGCCGCCGCTCCTTCGCCCACGAGAGAGTTAAAAATTCCTTCGCCCGCGTGACGCCCACGTAGAGGAGCCTCCTCTCCTCATCCAAAGCCGCCGGCTCATCGCGGGACCGGCTGTGCGGGATCAGCCCCTCCTGCACGCCGGCGACGCCCACGGCGGCGAACTCCAGGCCCTTGGCCGCATGAAGCGTCATCAGGGAGAGCGCACCGCTCTCACCGGACATCTCATCCGCCTCGCCCATGAGCGTCAGCTCCTCTAAAAACAAGCTCCTGGCCTCATCCGATTCGGGCGGGAGGCCCTCTTCTTCGGTAATCCGCTCCTCGAACGCGCGAGCGGCGGCGGCGAACTCTTTTGCGCCCTCAAGCGCCCTGGCGGCGGCGCGGCGGCGCTCCGGCGACGTGCTCCTTTGCGCTGCGCCCTCAAGCCAGACCCGGTAGCCCGTGCGTTCGAGTATTTCCTCGATCAGGCGCGCGGGTCCCGCCTGTAGCGAAGCGAGGGACTCCAGCGTCTTGAGCAAGTCCGCAAGCATTTGCGCGGCGTTTCCCCGGAGGCGGCCCCGGGCCAGGGCGTCTTTCGCAGATGCGATAGTGACGCCCTGTGCGCCTTCGCCCGCTATCGCCTTCAAGCGCTCCGGCCCCAGCCCCCGGGGCGGTCGGTTGACGACCCGCGAGAAGGCCGCGCCGTCATCGGGCCGGATGAGCAGTCTGAAATAGGCCGCCAGGTCCTGTACTTCGGCGCGGTCGAAAAACCGCTGGCCCTTCACCACCTGGTAGGGAATCCCCCGCCTTCGGGCCGCTTCTTCGAGCGGACGCGACTGCGTGTTGATGCGGTAGAAGACGGCGGCCTCCCCCCAGGGTATCGCATCGCCCGCTCCCGCTTCGATCAAGCGCGTGATGACGGCTTCGGCCTCTTCCTCGGCGTTCGCCGCCGCTAGATAGCAGACGGCCTCCCCCGCCGCCTTGCGCGTGAACAGGCGCTTCTCGTGGCGCGCCCCGGCCCCGCCCATGATGCGCGAGGCGAGGCCTAAAATCGCGCCGCTCGAGCGGTAGTTCTCCTCCAGGCGGAACACCCGCGCGCCCGCGAACCTGCGCTCGAAATCGAGGATGTTCTCCACCCGCGCGCCCCGCCAGCCGTAGATGCCCTGATCGTCATCCCCGACGGCGAACACCCGCCCGTGAACGCGCGAGAGCAGGGCCACGAGTTCGTCCTGCGCGGGGTTGGTGTCCTGGTATTCGTCGACGAGTATTTCCTCGAAGCGTTCCTGGTATTTCCTGAGAACCTCGGGATGCCGCTTGAACATGCTCAGGGGGCGCGCGAGCAGGTCGTCGAAATCCACGGCGCCCGCCTCGCGCAGGGCGCGCTCATAGGCCGGCGCGATTTTCCGGGCGGTGGCGTCGATGCTGAAGGGGGCCGGATCGGCATCCTCCGCCTCCGCCAGCGAGGTCTTTCGGCGGCTTATCTGCTCCAGAACCGCCCGGGGCGCGTATCGCTCCTCGCTGATCTTCGCCTCCGCCAGGCAGCGTTTCACGAGCGTCATGCACTCACTGCGCGAGAAGATAGAGAAATTGGAGGATAAGCCCGCCGCCTCGGCTTCTGCTCTCAGAATCCTCGAGCAGACGGCGTGAAAGGTGCCCACCCAGATGCCCCGCGCGCCATCTTCCAGCGAGGCGAACAAGCGCTCTTTCATCTCGCCCGCCGCCTTGTTCGTGAACGTGATGGCCAGAATCCGGTGCGGGGCGAGACCCTCTTCGAGCAGGCGCAGGATGCGGTGAACGATCACCCGCGTCTTGCCCGAACCCGCGCCCGCCAGCACCAGGTTCGCGCCCGGCGGCGCGAGCACCGCCTCTTTCTGCTGGGGATTCAAATCTTTCAGATAGTCCACGGATTTATTTTTCGGCTCAGAACCGGCGGCGGCCCACGCTCGACTTGGGAGCGCGGATGAGCGTGCGCTCAGGATAGACGCCCTTGGAGACGGTCGCGTTGGGTGCGACCCAGGAGCCGGGGCCGAGCATCACGCCCGGAGACGTCACGACGTTGCACCCGATCTCTGCGTCATCGCCGACCACCGCGCCGAACTTCGTGAGGCCTGTGTCGACCCGTTCTCCCTCGGCGCGCAGGACGATGTTCTTCACCGCGCCCGTTTTTTTCTCTTCTTCCGTCCTGAGTTCCAGGTTCGCCAGCTTGGCGCCCGCGCCCAGGTTGGCATCCGCGCCCAGAACGCTGTCTCCCACGTAGGCGAAATGCCCCGCCTGCGCGCCGTTCAAGAAGACGCTGTTCTTGACTTCGGTCGCATGGCCCACGACGGCGCCCGGCCCGATGAGGCAGCCGCCCCGCAGATACGCCCCGTGCCGCACTTCCGCGCCCGCGCAAAGCACCGTCGGCCCCTTGATGACGCAGCCCGGCTCGACCCGCGCGCCCGCCTCGATGAGCAGGCCGACGGAGGCGATTTTCAGATTTTCTTCCAATGCGAGCAGACCCTCGCTCACGACGAGGCCCTCCTCCACCCGAAGCGCTGCGGCCTCGGCCAAAGGCGCATCGGCTTCATCCACCAGTCTCCGGGTGAAATCATCCAGCAGGCCGACCGCCTCCCAGGCGTGCGCCGCGCTTTTGAGGAGGGAGACGTGGGGGAATTCGCCGAGCCTTCTGAAATAGGTTTGAGTCGCAGTCGCGCTCATCTTTTCTGCTCCAGATACCACTCGCCGAGCGGCGTGATGCTGAAAACCCCGGCCTCCTCCCGCGTCAGGCCGCCGCGCAGGACCTCTTTTCGTATGCCGGACGCTTGCGTCGGCGCGCCGAAGCGGGTCTCGGCATCCGAGTCCAGATGCGCATCGACCGCCCGCGCGTCCATCTCACGATCTTTCAACGCTTCGAGCAAGTAGACTTCGGCCCGCGCGCCGGGGGCGTCGTCATCCTTCATGCGCCTTAGAATCTCGCGCAGCACCTCATCCCCAACGGCGCAGAGTTTTTCTTCCCACCCGGCGGGGCCCCTCAGAACCACGCCCGTCCGGCTCTCTGTCCCTGAGTTCCTCACATAAACCGCGCCCAGCGGCCCGCCCGCCTCATCCTCCAGGGCGAGATACATGACGCCCGCGTCGTCCTCCAAAGGCGCAAAGCGCGGGGTGGCGGCGCCCGAGAAAACGCTCTCGGCGCACTCCATCAATTTCGCGCCGATGGCCTCCCACGCCTCCGTACCCGGCGCGAAGCGGCTCCGCTCCACGTGGTAGGCATAATAAGACCTCTTGAACCCGCGGGGAAACGGCGCAGCGATTGCCGCATAGGCATCTTCGGGGTTCGCCTCCTCGAAAAGGCTCCGCACCGCGGCGCAGGTGTTGAGGAAACTTTTCAAGCCGTCTCCCACCGCGATTCTTCGCCCCTCGCCCACCGCGTTCAAGAGCAGGCCCGGCGCGACCGTGTGGCCCGATTCCTCGCCGCCCAGGGCGAAGCGGTCCCCGAACCTGCGCGCCTCGTTCAATATCCACTTGTCCCCCACGGGGGTGAATACGACGCGCAAGCCCACCTCGTTCAGGGCCGCCGCCGCGCCCGAATCGCTCTCTATCGTCAGGGCGGCCACGCCGTCTTCGGGGAGTTCATTCTCCCGCTCAAGGAAACGGGCCTGCAGGACGAGCGCGTCGTCCCCGTCCAAGACGTGGAGCGCATCCCGGAACGGATTGTAGACGAGGGCGTAGCCCCTGTCGCCGTCGGCGTCCAGGACGCAGGCCGCCGCCAGACCGTCGCCTTTTTTCAGATCTTCACGCCGCGCGCGGCCCGCCTCAAACAGCGCGCGCGCGCCCGCGTGCCCGTCGATGAAGCCGGCGTCCGCGCCCTCGACGATGCGCCTGCCCTCGAGCGCGACCACGCCGCCGTTCTCGTTCACGCGGCCCTCACCCAGGGCGTTCACCTCGCGCACGCTCAGGGGGGTCAACTCCTCCAGCACCTGAGCGGCGAGTCCACTCCACGCACCCGCCGCCGGATCCACCACGAGGCTCCACCGGGCGAGGTCGCCCGCGCGCAGCCAGCAGTTGGGAAGCCGGGTGGCGTAATCCACGTAAAACGCGCGCGCCTCGGCGGCCGCTTCCACGCCGCGGCCGCTCTCGGGCGTCTGCTCGACCGTGCTCCACTCGCTCGCCCGGACGCGGGCGCTCAAAGCCTCATCCTCATCCGGCAGGGGCTTGGCCGAATCGGGGGCCAACAGGATTTTCACGCCGTTTTGCTCCGCGGGGTTGTGAGAGGCGGTGAGGACCACCGCGCCCGCCCCGCCCACGCCCGCCAGATAGGCGGCCGCCGCAGGCGTCGGCATCACCCCGAGCGAGAGGGCGTGCGCGCCCGCGCGCAGGAGGCCGTTCACGCACGCGGCAGTGAATTCCCCCGCAGCGTCCCTCGGGTCCCAGGCCAGCACCACCGCGGTCGGGGAGATGAGCTGCTCCGAGGCCCGCTCCAGAAGCCAGGCGCCGGCCTCGAAAACGTAGTGCTCGACGAACCGGGGCGTCAGGATTCCATGCTCCAGGAAGGCCGTGCGTCCGTCGAGGCCCGCCGCCTGGGGGTGATCCTCATCGGCGGCGAGGCCGCGAACCCCGTCCGTTCCCTGAAACTTCGCGTCTGGCATTTCGGGGAGCGGCCTCAGGCGACGGTGACGGACTTCGCCAGGGCGCGCGGCCTGTCGACGTCGCGCTTGAGCGCCACCGCGAGGAAATAGGCCAGCAACTGCCCCGAGACGAGATGCAGGAAGGGCGCAAGCTGCGCGGATACCCTCGGCAGCACGATCTCCTCGCTGAAGAGCCCTTCCACCATCTCGTCTCCCTCGAAGCGGTAGCCCAAGACGAAGCCGCCGCGCGCGCGGACTTCTTCCGCGCTGCTCCTGGTGAGCGCGTGGAGCTCGGCTTCCTCGGGCGTGGGCATCAGGACGATGGTGTGCATGTTCTCGTCGATCAGGGAGATGGTGCCGTGCTTGAGGAACCCCGCGCTCATTCCCTCCGCGTGGAGGTAGGTGACTTCCTTCATCTTGAGCGCGCATTCGAGCGCCGCGGGGTAATAGACGCCGCGGCCCAGGTAGAGCCAGTTCTTCATGTGCTGGTGCGCGTTCGCAGCCGTGTGGAAATAACCCGAGCGCTCGTTGAGCGTCTCGAGCACGAGGTCGGACAAGGTGGCGACCTCCTCTCTCAGCGCCTCGACCTCCGCCTCGCTCAGACGCCCCGCGAGCAGACCCAGCTCCATCGAGGCGAGCAGCAAGACGACCGCCTGGCTCAGGGCCGTCTTGGTGCTGATGACGCATTTTTCGGGCCCCGCGCCTTGGAGTATCGGCACATCCACCGAGCGGACCAGGGTGGAGCCCATCATGTTCACGATGCCCGCCGTCCTGGCGCCATTCGTTTTCGCATGGCGCAGGGCGCTCAGGGTGTCGTAGGTCTCCCCCGACTGGCTTATGGCGCAAAAACCGTCCTCGGGTCCGATCTCCGCGATGTGGGAGAACTCGTCGGTGCTGACGACGGGCAGATACCTCCCCCCCAGGCGGCTGAAGAAATACTGCCCCATCGACGCGATGTAATAGGTCGTTCCCACGCCGCCCAGGAAGCATTGCCGCGATTCGTGGATCATTCCGGCCAGCGCCTGGACGTCTTCCCTGGGAATCTGGAGGGCGGCCTGGACGGTGGTGGGCTGATCGTAAATCTCCTTGAGCATGAAATGGGGGTAGCCGCCCCGGCGGGCCTTCTCCGCGTCCCACTCGATCTCGGTGACTTCCTTGTCGACGCGCTCCCGGGTGAGCAGGCTCTTGACGGCGTAGCTCTCCGGCGTGATGAGCGCGTATTCGCCGTCTTCCATGATGATCGCCCGGCGGGTGTACTCGAAGAACGCGCTGAAATCCGACCCCACGTAGTTCGCGTCGTCCCCCAGGCCGATGATGAGGGGCGATTCGCGCTTCACGCAGAAGATCCGGCCCGGCGCGTCGACCGAGATGACCGCCATGGCGAAGGTGCCCTCGAGCTCGTCGATCGCCTCGACGAAGCCCTCCTCCACGTCCTGGCCGTTTCGCGCGATTTTCTGCGCCACCAGGTGCGCGATGACTTCGGAATCCGTCTCGGAGCGGAACGCCGCGCCATCGCGCGCGAGCCTCTCCCTGAGTTCCTTGTAGTTCGAGATGATGCCGTTGTGGACCACGGCCAGGCGGCTCTCGTTGTCCGCGTGGGGGTGCGCGTTCGCCTGCGTCACCCCGCCGTGCGTCGCCCAGCGCGTATGCGCGATGCCCACCAGCCCCTTCATGTCCGTGAAGCGCTCGAGAGAATTCACCGCCTCCACGGTGCCCACGTTCTTCCGGATGTCTATCGCGCCGTTTCTCTGGACGGCCATGCCGCAGGAGTCGTAGCCCCGGTATTCGAGAGCCGCGATGGAGCGCAGGAGTTTCTGCGAGACGTTAGCGCTCGCCGCCATGCCCGCGATGCCGCACATGCTAGTTCTCTCCCCGGGGATAGGTATAGTAATGAGGAATGACCTCGCCGGGCGGAATGACGGTTCCCGAGGCCAGCGTGTTCGATGCGCCGACCATCGCTCCGTCGCCCAGGAAGGAGCCCACCTTGTCGAGGCCCGAATCGACCTCACCCTCCGGCATGCGCACCACGATTTCGGACTGGTCGAGATTCTGAATCAGCGTGAGCGATCCTGAGCCCACGACGGCGTCCTCGCCGACGACGCTGTCGCCCACGAAGGAGAGGCGCCCCACCCGGACGCCGTTGAACAGGATGCAGTTCTTGAGCTCCACGCCGAAGCCGATGGTCGCGTTCGCGCCGATGGCCGTGTAGGGCCGCACCAGAACCCCGTTGCCCAGAAACGTATTCTCCCCGATGAAGCACGGCCCGAAGATGGAGGCGCCCGATTCGATCACCACGTTCTTCTCGATCACCACGGGTCCGCGGAACTGCACCGCGCCCCGCAGGCGCACGCTGCCGTCCACGCGGGCCTCGCTCCAGGTGTCCATGACCATCCGGTTGCCCTGGAGCAGGTCCCAGGGATGCTGGGCGTCCAGCCAGGGTTCCTCCCAGATCGAAGAGCGAATCCCCTCGCCCGCGCACAGTTCGTTGAACGCCTCGTCCATCTCGAGGCTTTCGAGCAAATCGAACAGCCGGTAGGGCATGACGAACACGCCGGCCAGCACGTAATTGCCCACCTCGCGCTCCACGGGCTTCTCCACGAGGCGCTCTATCTGCATGTCCTTGCCGAGATAGACCGTGCCGTAGTTCTGGGCGTGGGGGGTGTGGCAAATCGCCGCCACGGGCTGGTGAAAGGTGCCGAACGCCTGAACGACCTGCCGGTACATGTTCTCCGACGCCAGCACGTCCGCGTAGACCAGCAGGAACGACTCGTCCCCCTGGAAGTGCCCTTTCGCGAGACTGATGGCGTCCCGGATGCCCGTGGGCTCTTCCTGGCGGATGTACTGAATCGTCATCCCGTAGCGCGAACCCTGGCCGAATTCGTTGATGATCCTGTCGGCGCGGTGACCGACGACGACGACGAGGTCGCTGACGCCTGCGGCGCGTATCTTCTTGAGCGCCGAATGCAGGAGCATCTCGCCCGCCATCGGCAGCATCGCCTTGGGCCGGGTATTCGTAAACGGATACAAACCGGCCCCGCGGCCGGCCGCCAGAATCAGTGCTCTCACGAGATACCTTCCTGAAATTCGCTCAAAACAGCCCCCGAACGGGCTTTTCTCCCGTTTTTTCTATCTTGCGCGGCAAATTATAGCAAATCGGGGTTGTGGAAAAACCCCCGATTCCGTGATTCGGCGGACGAAACCGACCGGGGAGGGGGGTCCGCAGGGACAGGTCGCGACCTCGGACAGGCGCAGGAGCCTGTCCGCTACAAAAGCACCCCCCCCCTACCCCCCCTTGTCAGGGGGGTATAAAAAGGCGATGCGCCCCCGCCGGGCTGAGGGGGTTTTGCTTTTTCTTGCCCCCCTGACAAGGGGGGGTAGGGGGGGGTGCCTTTATCCCCTGGCAAGGGGGTAAGGGGGATTGCTCCTTTTAGAAAGGCTTTTCAACAAACCCAAACCGGGCGGGCTTGCGCGCATCAAGCCATTCGCTTGTGCTTCTCGTACACCTCCCGCGCCCGGCGCAGGTCCGCCTGCGTGTTCACGCCCAGCGCCTCTTCGGGCGACGCCAGTTCAAGGCCCTGGACAACGCGGCCCTCGGCGCGCGCGATGGGGAAGACGTCGGGCAGGTAGTACTCCCCCTGGTTGTTCCCGGCCCTGATCCTCGGCAGGGCGGCGCGCAGGAACGCGGCCTCGAAGGCGTAGGCGCCCGTGTTGATCTCGGTAATCCTCTTCTGCGCATCCGTCGCGTCCGCCTCCTCCACCACGCCGATGAGGTCCGCCCCCTCGCGCAGGGCGCGGCCATACCCGTGCGGCTCTTTTGCAACGGCCGTGAGCATGGTGGCCGCCGCATGCGCCTCCTCATGCTGGCGCGCCAACCGCTTCAGAGTAGCCGTTCGTATCAGGGGCGCATCGCCGCACAGGAGATAGAGATGTTCCGCCCCGGCGGACAGGGCGGACAAGCCGACCTCGGCGGCATGGCCGGTGCCGAGTTGTTCTTCCTGAAGGGCGAAGACGATATCCGCGTCATCGCCCGAAAACGCCCGTTGAACGTCCCGGGCCCGGTGGCCCACGACGATGACGATGGGCCGGGCACCTGATTCTCTCGCGGTGGTCACGACGTGGCAGATCATGGGCTCCCCGCCGACCGGATGGAGCACTTTCGCCAACGGGGACCCCATGCGTTTGCCCTGGCCGGCCGCAAGGATGACGGCGGCGAACCCATCGCCTCGATGCGCCAAAAAACTTATCTCCGGCGGGAGGGGGAAGGCTTGGTGAGGCCGAATTCCAGGAGTTTTCTTCTCAGCGTGTTGCGGTTCATGCCCAGCAGGCGCGACGCCTGCACCTGGTTTCCGCCCGCTTCGCGGAGCACCAGTTCGAGCAGGGGTTTTTCGACGCTGCGGATGGTGTGATCGTAGAAGTCGCTGCTCTCCCCGTCACCCAGGGCGGTGACCACCGAGGAGAGCCTGTCGCGGAAAAAGCCCTCGATGTTGTCACCGCCTCCCTTTCCCCGGGGCGTGGGGCTCAAGTCATCGAGCGAAATCGAGTTGCCCTCGCTCACGAGGAATGCGCGGCACACGGCCATCTCGAGTTCGGACTCGTTCCCCCACCACTTCTGCCTTGAGAACCAGTCCATCGCCGCCGGCGTGATCCGCCTCCTCGGCTGCCCGATGCGGCTCGAGAATTCATCCAGAATCCCCTGGGCCACGAGCGAAATGTCCTTTTTCCGCTCGCGCAGCGGGGGAATCTTGATGAAGCGGGTCGTTTCCTTGCGGTACAGACGCTTGAGAATCGTGTCCTGTATCAGTCTTTCGGGGTCGTGCGTGCAGCCGAATATCACGCGGAACTCCCGGGAGAGGCTTTTTCCCCTCAACGCCTTCGCCAACGCCTTCTGGAGGTCCCGGCTGATGAGCTGGGCGTCCTCGATGAAGAGCGTCCCCCCTTTTTCGACGATGTCCCCCTCTTCGCCGCGCCTCTCTTCCATGCGCCTGATGGCCTTCTCCAGCGTCGAGGCGCGCCGCATCTTCGGCCCCCAGTGCAGGAACGGGTGCCTGGCGCCGGGATACTGGGAATGCAGCGCGCGGGCGACGAGCCTGAAATTCAGCCCCTTCTCCCCTTCCAGGAGAATCGTGCGGTATTTCTGCCCCGCAAGCTGGATCGAACGCCTCAGCCTCTCGGCCGCCGCACTCGTTCCCTCGAACCGCCATCCCCCGGACTCTTCCCTCGCCTCGGTGCGAAGCCACCTGAGCTCCCTGCGAAGATAGCCCTCCTCGCTCAAGGTGCGTGAAAACTGGAACACTTCCTCGGGATGCACCTCGTCGACGAAAACGGCGCGCGCGCCCGAGCGGATGCTCGAGGGCGTGAATCCCTTGTCCTCGGGACGCAGCACCGCGGCGAAGGGCTTTCCCGTCTCCGCGATTCTCTGCATCGGAGCCGCTTCGGCGGTTTCAGCCGCCCCGTAAAGAATGAAATCGCACCAGTTCATGCGCGAGCGCGCTTTGTTCGGGGTTTCGAAGTAAAGCGTCTCCATGCCGATATTCCGCAAGCCGCCGAGCAAACCCTCTCTTCCGGGAGTCAGGTGGCCCACGAAGAGCGCCTTGGCGCGAGTCGCGTCCTTGTCGATCAAATTCACCGTCACATGCCCTCAAAACAGCCGAAACACAGGCCCGGTATCCGAAAGTCCGGAAAAAACCACCTTGTCGCCGATCGACGGCTCACCTTCATCATTATCCGCCAGGCGGGCGAGAATCCGCCCCCCCTCTTCCAGTTCCACCAACGCGAGCAAATAAGGCGTCGGCATCCCCCGGGCTCCCATGTGAACCGACGAGAAGCTGTAGACGATGCCCCGCCCGGAGGCCGGCCTCTCCTCCAGATCGCCGCCGCAATGCCCGCATCGCTGCGAGTTTTCCAGGTAAATCCGCCCGCATCCGGCGCAAACGAAGGTCTCCATGCGTGGGCATCCACCCTTCTCCGCCTCAGGCGGTCGCACCCAGAATATGCACGGCGCACGTGGCCCCGGAACCTCCGAGATTGTGGGCCAGCCCCACCCCGGCGCCCGGAACCTGGCGCGCGCCCGCTTCTCCGCGCAACTGGAGCGTGAGTTCATGAATCTGCGCCACGCCCGTCGCCCCCACCGGGTGTCCTTTCGATTTCAGGCCGCCGCTGGTGTTGACCGGCATCGCGCCGCCGAGCTTCGTCATCCCCTCGAGGGCGCCGCGGCCTCCCTCGCCTTTGGCGAAAAACCCCAAATCCTCGAGCGCGATGATCTCGGCCATCGTGAAACAATCGTGAATCTCGGCCAGATCGACGTCCTCGCGGCTCAGCCCCGCCCGGGAGAAGGCCTCCTCCCCCGCCTTCTGCGTGGCGTAGAACGAGGTGATGTCGCGCTTGTCGGAGAGCGCGGGGGAATCCGAAGCCTGCGCCGACGCCAGAACCTCGACCGGTTTCTCGTGATGCGCCGATGCCGTTTCAGACGGGCACAGCACGACGGCCGCCGCCCCGTCGCTGATCAGCGAGCAATCGAAAAGCCCGAGCGGTTCGGCTACGGGCCTGGCGTCCAGCACCTGGGGAAGCGTCACGTCTTTTTGCATGTGCGCGTTCGGGTTGAGCCTGCCGTGGGCGTGGTTTTTCACCGCCACGTGGGCGATCTCCTCGCGCGTCGTCCCGTGCTCGTGCATGTGGCGCCGGGCGATGAGGCCGAAAAGGGCGGGAAACGTGGAGCCGACGCTCGCCTCCACCGCCACGTCCCCGGCGGCGGCGAGTATGGAGGCCGTCTCGTCCGTCTCGGCGGAAGTCATCTTTTCCACCCCCGCGATGAGGGCGAAATCCACCTGGCCCGAAGCCACGGCCAGCACCCCCTGGCGCAGGGCCAGCCCTCCCGAGGCGCAAGCGCCCTCGAGGCGGGTGCAGGGCACCGCGCCCAGCCCCGCCGCGTGGGCGACCATGGGCGCCACGTGGTTCTGCCCGGTGAAGGCATGGCCGGCGAAATTCCCCAGGAAGAACGCTTCGATTCGCCCGGGCGCGAGGCCGGCGTCCTCGAGCGCGTCCTTGCAGGCGATAGCGCCCAGGGCGACCAGGCTCTCCGCCCGCACCCCGAAGGGCGTGATGCCCACTCCGATGATCGATACGCCGCGCACTTTTCACCCCCTCGCTGTATTCACACGCGCGATTCGCGCAAATCCACGAACCTTTTCGCCTTGAACGTCGTCCTCTCGAATGAGCCCGCGGGCAAAACCTCCACCTCGGGCGTCACCAGGAGCTCCGCCCCGAGCCTGTCGCGCAATTTATCGCCCAGGCCCGAGTTCGCCTCCCCCTCGGCGGCCTCGGCTACGACGACGCAGCGGTCCCGCCCCGTCGATTCATCCGGATGCAGTTCCACGCGGAACTCGTTGCTGAGGCCTGCGAAACTGCGCACCACCTCTTCCACTTGGATGGGGTAGAACTTCGCCCCCTTGTAGATGACGAGATCGTCATGGCGTCCGAGAATACCCCCCGGCGAGCGCAGGTGCGTCCTGCCGCAAGGGCTGGGGGAGCTGTCGACGCGCGCGAAATCGTTCGTCCAGTAGCGCAGCATGGGCGTGGCCTCGCGCGTGAGATGCGTGATGACGAGAATGCCCACCTCGCCTTCGGGCGTCGGCTTTTTCGTCTCGGGGTCGACCACCTCGATGACGTGGTGATCCTCCGCCCAGATGAGGCCGGATTTCGCCACCGACTCGCTCGCGAAGGTCGGCCCGATCTCGCCCAGCCCGTAATAATCATAGGCGTCGACGCCGAGGGCGGCCTCGATACGAGCGCGCGTGGAGGGGTTCTGCGCACCCGCCTCCCCGCCGAAAGAACCGATTTTCAAAGGGATATCACCGGGTTCCACGCCGCTCTCGGTGAGTTTCTCGCCGATGTACAAGCCATAGCTGGGCGTGCTCAGGAGCACCGTGGAGCCGATGGTGGTGAGATAGAGTATCTGCCGCTCCGTCATGGCCGCGCCGATGGGGATCACGAAACAGCCGATCTTCTGGGTGGCGTAGTGCACGCTCATCCCGGCGACCCACAGGCCGTAGCTGAACGCGTTCTGGACGATGTCGCCCGGCCGCACGCCGAAGCTCCACATCGTGCGCGCCGTGAAGTCCGCGATGTTCTCGACGTCCTGCTTGCTCCAGATCGTGCTCACGGGCACGCCGGTCGTCCCCGTGGAGGGATGGAGTTCTCCCCACGCCTCGGGCGGAGCGACGACGTATCGCCCGAAGGGGGGATGCGCCTGCTGCTCGTCTCTGAGCTCCTGCTTGGTGACGAAGGGAATGTTCCGCAAGTCGTCGAGCGTGCGGATCGAATCGGGCCCCACGCCCGCCGCGTCCAGGCGTTCACGATAGAATTCGGATTCCTGATGGCAGCGGCGGACCTGCCGCTTGAGGCGTTCTAGTTGCAGGGAGGCGAGTTCATCGCGCGCCATGCGTTCGATGCGCTGATCCCAAAAATCGCCGTTTCCCACCATGGCCGCGGAACCTTCTAGTAGAGGGAAAAGCGAACAAACCCGTCCCGCACCCCACAATCCATATTCAATTCGCTGTCGAAAATCCCGGAATGGGACACCAGAAAAAATAGCACACCGAAGAGTGGCGTGCAAGAAAACGTTTTTTCAAGAGAACTTTGCGGACGCGCTGATGACCGCAGCGCGAGAGAAATCAAAGGGTGATCGTGGTTCCCGCCGCCTGCGGGTCGTCGAGCGCGCCGGTGAGCGCCTCCATCACGCGGACCGAGGGGGTGCGGCCTTCGAGATTCAGCATGAACCCGTCCATCAGTTCCCGCCTCATCCAACTCGCGAACACCGCCGCCTCGTCCAGAGCTTCCGGAGCAGCCCTTGCGCCCTCGAAACCCTCGTCCAGGAATATCTCGTTTATCTTTTCTTCCAGGGCGCGAAGGGGCGGCGCGCCTCTCTCGAAGGATACTTCATGAGCGAGGAGTCCCTCCCTGATGAAATAACAATACCTCTCCTCGCGCGTCTGCCCGGGTTCGACGATGATGAGTCTTCTCCTCTCGACGGACGGCCCCGAGAGGCCGTACGTCCTCACCAGATGATGAAGACGGGCGATATGGCGCCTCAGCCTGCCCGGCGACGGACCCTCCTCTCCCCAGGCCTTCTTGAGAAGGGTAAATACGCTCTCATCCTCTTTCTGCAGACGGCCCTCCAGGATATCCCTCAACATCCCGAAGAGTTCCGCATTTACCGCATCCGGCAAGCGGGGCGGTCTCTTGCCGCCCGGGGACCCGCCGCGTTTCCTGGCGTCGCGATTCTCCTCCGGTGCTTCACGGGGGAGCGGAAAAGCGGCGCAAATGGCGTCCAGCAAATCGGCAAGCTGCGCTTTTTTCCGGAACGGGCCATAGTAGCGGGCGCCGTCGCGAGCGAGGCGGGAGACGAAGGAGACCCCCGGCCGGGCGTCATCGGCGGAGAGCCTCAAAAAACCCCCGCCCGCCACGGCGAGGTTCCCGTTCATGAGGCTCGCTTTTCGCATCGCCCGGAAAGCCTCGACGTTCATGGCCAGTTCGCTCCGCAGGCTCGTCGCCTCCACGCGGCGCACGCCCTTGAGCCTGAGGGCGAATCGACCGGCGGAGCGGTTCTTGGGATAGAACATGTCCCGCACCGCCCGGTGTATGTCGTTGGCCTTGCCCGCGAACACGAGTTTCTCGTCCTTGTCATACAGGCGGTAAACGCCGCGGTCTCGGGGCAGAGATTCGATTATCGACGGGTCGAGCCGGATTCCCTCCGCCATCGGCGGCGAAACGCCCTCGTCCGGTTGTTGAAACGCGAGCAGGGATTCGAGGCTCTCCAATCCCAGTAGCCGGCCCATCTGCATAAAGCGGATCAATATCTGCGCCGTCGCCTCGGCGTCGCTCAAGGCGCGATGCCTTCCCGCCTCCGTATCGGGAAGACCCAGCGACGCGCTCAACTCTCCCAGATTGAAGCGTTTTTGACGCGGCAGGAGCCGGTTCGCCAGTTCAAACGTGCAAAGAACCGGAGGCGAAAAATCACGCTCCAGGAACTCTTGCGCGTAATACTGCAGAAAATGGAGGTCGAAATTCGCGCAATGGGCGACGAACACGCACCCGTCGATGAAGTCCAGAAACCCGGGCAGCACTTCCATCAGCCCCGGCTTGTCCGCTACCATGGCGTCGGTGATGCCCGTCAGACGAACGACGTTCCAGGGGATCTCCCGGCCCGGGTTGACCAGAACATCGAGAGAGCCCACCACTTCCCCGGCGCGAACCTTGACCGCGGCCAATTCCGTAATCCGGTGCTGGGGGGGACGCCCGCCGGTGGTCTCGATGTCGACGACGGCGAAGGTGGTCTCGGGAAGATACGGCCGGGAGAGCAGGCGGGCGGCCTCTTCCGCGCTCATGAAGCCGTTCCCTCCGTTCGCGGCGGTATTTTCAAGCAGGGGACCGAGGATAACGAGCGCCGCCGAATCATCTATCTCTTTAAGGTTCAATGCTTTGCGGAGATATTCAAACGTGGGCGACTCTTGAATCGCCACACTTTCCTCCCGCATCGTTTCCTGAGCCATGGGCCTGCGCTTATGTGAAGACATGGGTTGTGAGTCGATGGACATCCTCTGAATGTAGCAGAAAGCGCATGAGGATCATAGTCTGTTACCCATACGCTCGTTCACCAGGCGCGCTTGTTTTGGTATAACCCAAGGACGTGGCCTTTTCCTGAGGAGAGCAGACTTGTTCGGCAGCATCGGAATGACGGAGTTGATCGTGATCATGGTGGTCGCCCTGGTCGTCATCGGGCCCAAGCGCCTGCCGGACTTGGCCCGTACGCTCGGCAAGGCCCTGGGCGACTTCAAGCGCGCCACGTCCGATTTCCAGAACAGCTTCAGCATGGAAGACGACTACGATCTCGACGTGCTCGATGAGGAAACGAAGGAAAAGGACAAAAAAGCAGACGGAGAGGATTCAAGCGAAGAAGACGCCGACGAGGAAGACCACGACGGGGAAAAAAGCGAGGCGGCGGAGCAGACCAGCGAACAGGAACAGACCGAGACGGACGAACCTGCGCCCGGGGCGGGCGAGGCCGCACCTGAGGTGGAGGCCGCCGCCACGGAGAGCGAAGCGGCCGAGGATGAGACCGGAACCTCACGAGAGGACGACAAGCAGACGTGAGCGGCGAAAGTTCCATGCCCCTCACCGGGCACCTGACAGAGTTGCGCAACAGAATCCTCTACATCCTCGGCACGATTCTCGTCGTGTTCGTGGGCGCCTATTATTTTTCGGGCGAACTGCTGACCTTCATGCAGCGACCCATCGCCGATCAGAAACTCGTTTTCCTCTCGCCGACGGAAGCCTTTTTCGCGCACATCAAGGTCTCGTTTTTCTGTTCGGTCTTCATCAGCCTTCCCATCATCCTGTTTCAGATCTGGCGCTTCTGCGCCCCCGGGCTGCTGGACCGGGAGAAACGCTACGTCGTGCCCTTCGTGTTCTTCTCGACGCTGAGCTTCATCGTAGGCGCCCTTTTCTGCTACTTCCTGATTCTGCCTTACGGCCTCGCATTTCTGCTGAGCTTCGCCACCGAGTCCCTGACGCCCCAGATCTCGATAGGCTTTTACATCTCCTTCGCCTTCAAGCTCATCTTCACGTTCGGCCTGGTGTTCGAGGTGCCGATCGTCACCATTCTGCTCGTGCAAATCGGCGTCATCACGCCTGAGTTCCTCTCGAAAAACCGCGGGTACGTCATCGTCGGCGCATTCGTCATGTCCGCTCTGCTCACGCCGCCCGACGTGGTGACGCAGGTGTTCCTCGCAGGCCCCGTCATCGTGCTGTTCGAGATCAGCATCATCGTCTCGAAAATCATCATGAAGCGAAAGAAAAAGCGCCGGGAGGAGTGGGAAAAGGAATGGGAAGCCGACGAGGACGATGATGCGGATTAGGGTTTGGCGAACACCCCGCCTTTAGGGGCTGATAAAGCCCCTCTTGTCAGGGGACAAAGGCAACCCCCCCTACCCCCCCTTGTCAGGGGGGTATAAAAAGGCGATTCGCCCCCGCCGGGCTGAGGGGGTTTTGCTTTTTCTTGCCCCCCTGACAAGGGGGGGTAGGGGGGGTTGCCTTTCAACAAATGAGGGGGCAATCGAACCGACCGGGGAGGCACCGCCCCGTAGGGACAGGCCACCGTGCCAGTCCTGACCAGGGATAACCACGAAGAGCAGGACAGGCACGGAGGCCTGTCCCTACGGCGAACAATCTCGATGGTCGGACAGGACTTTTTCAACAACCCTCTTTAGACGCGAATCAGGAGGCCCTCTTGAATTCCCCGGACCCCCGCGCCGAGTTGCTCCCCGCCAACGGAATCATCCGCGCGCAGCCCGTTGCCCGCGCACAAGCCGGATGATCGCCAACTCATTATGAAAGAGGAGACGCGGCGGATTCGCCTCATCATCCGGGGCCGCGTTCAGGGCGTATGGTACCGGGGCAGCGCGCAGGAGGTCGCCCGCGAACTCGGTCTCACCGGATGGGCGAGAAACCTGGGCGACGGAAGCGTGGAACTGGTCGCCGAAGGCGAGGGTCCCGCGCTCGAAGCCCTCAAGGTTTGGTGCCGGGAGGGACCGCCGCTGGCGAGAGTCCATGACGTTTTCGAGGAGCAGATGACGCCTTGCGGGGAGCCTGCATCGTTCGAGGTGCGCTAAACGCTAGATGCCCGCAAACCCCGTCCAGAAGATGAGATAGGAAGAAATGGCGTTCAGATAGTTCGAGATCAGCAGAACGCCCACGAGAAGAAGCATCGCGCTGCTCGCGATTTCGACTCCACGGAAATAGCGCCGGAACGATTGATAGAACCGGAAGAAATAACCCACGCCCAGGCCACTCAACAGGAACGGAATACCCAGCCCCGCGGAATAGCTCGCCAGCAGAACGACGCCCTCGCCCGCCGTTTGCTGCGTGCCTGCGAACAGCAGGATGCTGCCCAGAATCGGGCCGACGCAGGGCGTCCAGCCGGCGGCGAAGGTGATCCCGACCAGCATGCTGCCGAGCCAGCCGGCGGGCTTGCTCTTCAGCATGAAGCGGTTCTCCGAGGAGAGCACGGGCAGAAAAACGGCCAGGAACACATAAAGGGCTACGGCCGTAAGCACGCCACCGAGCGTGGGGTAGCCTTTTTGCAGACCCACCAGCCCCGCCAGGAATACCAGGGCGGCGAAAGCGCCGCTCGCGCCGATCGGTTTTTCGGAGAAAAACATCTGGAGCCTGAAATCAATGGCCCTGTCGCCGACATAGAGCCCGAACATGGTGATCAGGATGCCGCCCAGCAGCCTGACGTGATCCTGGTACTGAAAGAGCAGATTTCCCGCATAGGACACGCTGGCGCCCAGGATGACGAAGACGAGAGAAAACCCCGCCACGAAGAACAGGGAATTTATCAGGATGACGCTTCTTACGCGGGCGGCCTCGCCGCTCTCTCTGATTTCCTCGTAGGACAAGCCCGTCAGATAGGAAAGATAGCTGGGAACCAGCGGCAGGATGCACGGGGAGGCGAAACTGAGCACCCCCGCCGCGAAAGCCAGGCTCAAGGAGACGTTTTCCGGGGCCATCATTTTCCCCTATCAAAATCCCGGCGGCTACGCGCGCGATTCGGTCGGTTACTCCGAATCCCGACAAATCATACTAGCACAGGAAAGCAGAACCCGGACCGAAGTTGTCGGGATTCAGACAATCCGGATCAGTTTCCACGCATCCCGTCTCCATCGAAGGGATTGTGGATACATATCGTATCGTCACGGCTCGGACCCGTGGAAACCAGCCATACCGGCCTGTCGGTCAACTCCTCGAGACCCCTGATATAGTCCTTCGCACGAGGGGGGAGGGCGTCATAATCCCTCACGCCTCCGGTGGATGACATCCAGCCGGGAAATTCCGTATACACGGGCTTGCACTGCTCCAGAATCGAGGTCTCCGCCGGGAAGATCGTGACCCGCTCGCCCTCGAATTCATAACCCACGCAAACCCGAATCGTCTCCTGATTGTCGAGTACGTCGAGCTTCGTCACCGCTATCGCGTCCATTCCGGCCACCTGGATGCAGTGGCGAGCCGCCACGGCGTCGAACCACCCGCACCGCCTCGGCCTGCCCGTCGTGGCGCCGAACTCACCGCCCTCTTCACGAAGAAGCCCGGCCTCCACCTCACCCATCTCGGAGGGAAACGGGCCCTGCCCCACCCGCGTGCAATACGCCTTCATGATACCGAACACCGTGTTCAGCCGCCTGTAGGGCAATCCCAGGCCGCTCATCGCCCCGCCCACGCCGGTGTTGCTCGAAGTGACAAAGGGATACGTGCCCATATCCAGGTCGAGGAGGATTCCCTGGGCGCCCTCGAGCAGGATTTTCTTGTTCCCGTTCAAGGCGTCGTTGATTTCCGCGTCCGTGTTCCGCACGTGGGAGCTCAGCTTTTTCCGCACCTGGGAGCATACATCCAGAATATGCGCCTCATCGAGCGCCTTCGTTTCCTCTTCTTTCAGGTCGATACCGCCGAGAAGGCGTTTTTTGATGGCCAGACTGACGCGGATGCGATCCGTCAATATCTTCTCATCGAACAGATCCGAAATCCGCACCCCCAGCCTCGCCGCCTTGTCGGAGTAGGCCGGCCCGATGCCCCGGCCCGTCGTTCCGATGCGGTTGACGCCCAGGAGCTCCTCCATGTGGGAATCGAGAACCTTGTGGTAGGGCATGATGAGGTGCGCGCGCTTGCCGAGGACGAGGTTCTCACCGATCTCGATGCCCACGGAGCGGAGGTATTCGATCTCCTCCACCAGCGCGAGCGGGTCCACCACCACGCCCGAGCCGATGATGCACTTGACGCCCGCGTGGAGTATACCGGTCGGTATCAGGTGGAGAATGTATTGATTCCCGTCGACGACCACGGTATGCCCGGCGTTCGCACCGCCCTGATAGCGGGCCACCACGTCCGCCTGGCTCGCCAGCCAGTCGATGACTTTCCCTTTCCCCTCATCGCCCCACTGGCCGCCCAGAATCGCCAAAACGCTCATCGGTTATCTTCCCTTCCGCCCACACGGGCGAGAATTTCCTCGATCGGGTATGCGCCCAGCTCTTCCCCGTCCGCTTCCAGGAGCCTGGCGCGGCCTCCTCGCTTGCCGCCGCGCTCGATGACGAGGCATTTCGACACGCCCGTCGCCCGCGCGTACTCCAGCGAACCTGCAAGGTCGCGGCGTATGATGTCGCGCGCCACCCGCCAGCCCCGCGCCCTGAGTTTACGGGAAAGAACGATGCCCGAACGCTTCTCTCGCGTGAGATCGATGACGAGGAAATCCGTTCCGTTTATTTTCTCCGCCCCCTGCGTCACGAGGGGAAGCATCTGATTCAGATCGACGGCGAAGCCTGTTCCGAGCGCGTCGTCGCCGTAGAGCCCCAGCAACTTGTCGTAGCGGCCGCCGCCGCATACGGGATATCCCGAACCTTCCACGAACCCCTCGAACATCACCCCCGTATAGTAGTCGAAATCCTTGAAATCGCAAAAATCGAATATGACCCGTTCGGAGAGGCCGTACAACTCCAGTATCCGGAATACTTTCAACAACTCGCGTACGGCCACCCTGGCCGCCGGCGTTCTCGCCTTTTCCTCCACGTCCCGGAGCACCTCGATCCCGCCGAAACACTCCGGGACCCGCTCGAGCAGCCCGGCGTCCGTCTTTTCGCGCGGGACTCCCTTGAGGAGGCTCGCCACGCCCGATGAATCGCGGCGTCCTATCGCTTCGAGCAACTCGGCCCTTTGCGCGCCTTCCAGACCCAGGGCGCTCAAAATACCGCGAAGGAATGCGCCATGCGTCAGGGACATGCGGAAACTATCCACCCCGTTCGCCTGAAGGCACTCCACGGCGATGGCTATCATCTCGGCGTCGGCTTCCAGGGAGACCAGGCCGATCAACTCCACGCCCGCCTGCCAGAACTCCCGCTGCAACTCCCCGGCCACATGGGCGTGGCGAAAGACGTTCGTCGCATAGGAAAGCCGTAAGGGCCGGGGATGAGCGGCCAGAATCGTGCCGGCCGCCCGTGCGATTTGAGGCGTCATGTCCGCCCGGAGGGCCAGCAGTCCGCCGCTTTCCAGATCGACCATCCGGTAGGTCTGCGCGTCCAGGACCTCCGAACTCGCCCTGGGGACGTAAAACTCGAACGCGGGCGTGAGGAGTTCCCGAAAACCCCACTGCTCGAACACGCCGAGGAGGCTCTCCTCCACCTCTCTTTTGCGTTTCGCTTCGCCCGGCAGGAAAACGCGCGAACCACCCGGAATGGCCCGCAGGGACGTTATCTGTCTCATGAAAAGCCCAACCTGACGAGGCAGGCGTCATAGACGTGGGGAATGGCGCGAACCTCTTCCATGACGGGCTCGGGCACCGGGTCGTCGAGTATCAGGACGGCGACGGCCATATCATGCTGCCACACTCTCCCCAACTGCATGCCGGCGATATTGATGTTGTGGTTCCCCAGCAGGGTGCCCATCTTGCCGATCATGCCGGGCCGGTCTTCGTTCCGGAACACGAGGAGATAGCCCCTGAGCGCCACGTCGACCGAATAGTCGTCGATGCGAACGATTCTGGGATCGTTCTTGCGGAGAAAAGTCCCCGCCACGGAGCGCTCGCCCGAATCGGTCTTCACGCGAAGCTCGATCAGGTCCGTATAGAGGAGATTCTCCGTCTGAGTCGTCGTCCTCACATCGATCCCGCGCTCTTTCGCGAGCAGGAGGCCGTTCACCATGTTCACGCGGACGCTCGACAGGAACCGGCCCAGCATCCCCTTGATGGCGGCGGCGGCTAGCGCCTTCATGGGTATGTCGATCGAGCCGCCATAGACGACCTCGAGCGTCTGCAATCCCCCGCCGGCGAGCTGGGCCAGAAAATCACCCAGGCGATCGGCCAGATCCAGGTGGGGGCCGATTTGCTCGAGCATCTCGGGGCTCAGGGAGGGCAGGTTCACGGCGTGTCCCACCACGCCTTCGGTCAGATACGCCACGACCTGTTTCGCTACGCTGACAGCCACGTTCTCCTGCGCTTCTGCGGTCGAAGCGCCCAGATGCGGCGTGCAGACGACGTCGTCGCGCCCGATGAGCGGGTCGTTCGGGTCGGGAGGCTCCTGTTCGTACACGTCCACCGCCACGCCTCCGACCTTTCCGCTGTCGAGCGCCTCGGCCAGCGCCTCCTGGTTTATCAGCCCCCCGCGCGCGCAGTTGATGATGCGGACTCCATCGCGCATCATGGCGATTTCCTCAGGCCCGATGAGGTTCCCCGTCTCGGTGTTCTTCGGCACGTGCAGGGTGATGTAGTCGGACTTGGCCAACAACTCCTCGAAGTCCACAGGACTCACCCCGCGCTGGGAGAGCACCTCGGCGGAGATGTAGGGGTCGTAGGCGAGCACGTTCATGCCCAGGCTGCGGGCGAACGTCGCCGCCTGCGATCCCACGCGCCCCATCCCCACCACGCCCAGGGTTTTAGAAGATAGCTCGCTGCCCACGAAGCGGCTGCGCTCCCATTTCCCGCCCTTGAGGGAGGAGACGGCCGATGGAATCTTGCGCGCCAGCGAGAACATCATGGCGATGGTGTGCTCCGCCGTGGTGATGACGTTGCCGTCGGGCGCGTTCACCACCAGGATGCCGCGCATGCTGGCGGCTTCCAGGTCCACGTTGTCCACCCCGATGCCTGCGCGCGCGACCACCTTGAGCGTCTCGCCTGTACCCAGAAGCTCTTCATCGACCCGCGTGCCGCTCCTCACGATGAGCGCGTCCGCGGTTTTTACGGCTTCGAGTACTTCTTCCCGCGAGGCGGAGGTTCGGTCGAGGACTTCGAAGCCCTGCTGGTCTTTGAGTATCTCGTGCGCCCTCGGCGAGAGCGGCTCAGAAATCAGTACGCGAAACGTCTGGCTCATTTGTCGAATACCTCCTGCGCCGCTGCGAGACCGCATCCTCTCTGGAGTGAATAGCCCAGATCGGCGAGGGTCGATTCCAGCGCGCCGACCGCCGCCAGCACGTCGGAGGAATCCACGTACCCCAGGTGCCCGATCCGGAAAATCCTGCCGCTCAAGGCGTCCTGGCCACCGGCGATGGTCACCCCGTGCGCGTCCTGCATCCTCAGGGGGATCGCTTTTCCGTCCACTCCCTCGGGCACGCAGACGGCGGTAACGGCCTCGCTCCTCGAGTCGCGGGGGAATATGGCGAGACCCAGAGCCTCGGCCGCCGCCCCCGTCGCCCGCGCAAGCCTCGCATGGCGCGCAAAGATGTTCTCCAGCCCCTCCTCGCGCATCATGCCGAGCGCGACAGCCAATCCCGCCAACAGGGAAATCGCCGGCGTCCAGGCGGTGGTGTTCTTCATCTGGCTTTTCCGCTCGATCTCGAGGTCGAAGTAATATCGCGGCGAGGTCGATTCCGACGCGGCGCGCCAGGCCCGCTCGCTCAGCCAGACGAAAGCCAGCCCCGGCGGGAGCATGAGCGCCTTCTGGCTCCCCGTGATCACGACGTCGAGGTCCCATTCCTCGGTCTCGAGCTCGTACACCCCCAGGGCCGTAATGGCGTCCACCACCACGAGCGTCTCGGGCGATCGCTCGCGGACGAGCCTCGCGACGGCCCGCACGTCGTGCTTGGCGCCGGTGGAGGTCTCGCTCGCCTGCATCAGCAGGGCCTTGCGCCCTCCGCGTCCCAGGCGCGCCTCCAGGGCGCTCAAGTCGACCGAGCGGCCCCATTCCACTTCCAGGACGTCCGCCTCGACCCCGTATGCCGCGCAAAGCTCCGTCCAGCGTTCGCCGAACTTGCCGCCCTCGATGACGAGCGCGGTATCTCCCGGAGAGAGCAGGTTCGCCACCGCCGCCTCCATGCCGCCCGTCCCCGAAGCGGCGAGGGTGATGACGTCGCCGCTCGTCCGGAAGAGCCATTCCAGATCGCGCCGCGCTCCTTCGAAGTGCGCCTCGAACTCCCGCGTACGGTGGTGGATCAGGGGCCGCGCCATGGCTTCGAGCACCCGGTGGGGGACCGGCGTGGGACCGGGAGCCATGAGGTGATGCTTGTTCATTTTTCGCTCTTTCCCTGAAGTGAGTCGTTGCGGACGAACATGCGGCTACGCCCAAAGGATATACCATCCCCCGCCAAACCCCTCAAGCGATATCGTCTGAAAAGCGGGGTTACCTACGCATATGTGCTCCGCGCGGAGAGGACGGACGAGCGCCGTCGTGCTCCCTTGCGCGCGCGGGACGCCCGGCCGATAATGGATCGCTCTGAACCGGAGGAACGGCGGATGCCCGCGTTCGACACGCTCAAGGCGACGAAACTGCTCAAGGCGTCGGGGTTCGAGGAAACCCAGGCGGAAGCCGTCGTGGCCACGGTGAGAGACGCCGTCTCGGACAACGTGGCCACGAAGGCCGACATGAGCGAACTGCGCGCCGAACTCAAGGCGGACATGGGCGAACTGCGCGCCGAATTCAAGGCCGACATGGGCGAACTGCGCGCCGAACTCAAGGCCGACATCGCCGAGTTGCGCGCGAGCATGTACCGCATGGTGTTGACCACCTCCCTGGCGGTCATCGGGGCGACCGTCTCCCTCGTCAAGCTGCTCCCGTAAATAAACGGGGCGATACCTCCGCTATTGACGCTCCATACTTGCACATGTAGATTTTTCGCCGTTATCCGCTACGCCCGTAGGCGGGCATGTATTTCAAGGCCCTTCACGGATCACCCGTGGGGGGCCTTTTCATTCCGGGCATGAGCCCACAGGGACGACCCTTATGGGTCGTCCTGCCCTCCGTGGTTGTCCTTCGTCTTCATCGGAACGAAGGCCTCCAACAGGACAGGCACGGAGGCCTGTCCCCTACGGGTCGGAGGACGGACAACGCGAGGAGGCTCTGTTCCCGCGTTTCGTTGCATTCTCCACGCACAAAAAAACCGGGGGGCCGAAGCCCCCCGGTCGTCGTCGCGTCAGATGAGGACGCGAGCGTCCTTCATACTGCTAGAAGATGTGGCGCAGCGTCCAGCCGACCGCCCAGCCGTCGTCGATCTCACCCTCGTCCACGCCTCTGCCATAGTCGCCGCGCAACATAACGGCGCCCACACCGCGAAGCTCGAGGTTCGAGTGGATCTTCCACTTGAAGCCGGCGTTGAGCTCTGTGCCGAATTCCTTCGCGTCCATCGTGTCCGCCGCGAGGGAAGGTTCGGCTGCGTTGTAGAGGGATACGCCGCCGCCCAGCGTCAGGGTCTTGCTGACCTTGAAGTCGGCCAATCCCTCGATCACCGTCGCGCCGTTCAGGGCGCCCAGGTGCACGCTTCTGATTCCGTTGCCCAGAGTCGTCCAGCGGCGCGAAGTCATGATGTGGCCGCCGAAGAACCAACCGGAACCGCCTTCCTGAGGCGTCCTGAAGCGGCCGTCTTCGCCGGCCTTGGTGCCGTCGTTGCCGGAGAGCATCGTGAGGTTGCCGCTCAGCTTCAGTTTGCCGAGGCTCGTGGAAGTCCTCACCAGAACGGCCCAGCCCGAGAGCTCATCGCCGCTCGAGAGGTCACCTTCCTGGATGACGATGGAACCGTTCACGTTCAGGATGCCCACCTTGGTCTTGGCGTGGAGGCCGAGGAAGCTGTAGTCATAGCCGCCTTCCGCCGCGTTTCTGGAGTTGGCCACCCACGGCGTAACCGTGAGAGTCGGATTCACCTTGATGCCCACGCCGACGTAGTAATCCTTCCTGTCGTCATTGGCCGGGGAAGGGTCTTCATTCGTGCTGGTCATGAACGCGCTGAGTGAGAGATTCTTGCTGAGCTTGCCGTAGATGGCAATACCCGGCTCACGATGCCGGCCGCCGCTGTCGTAGATTTCCTTGTCCGGCGAGACGTAGTCCGTCCGGCCCATGCGGATGCGGAGCGCGCTGCCCGGGACTGCGAAATCGAGCACCCAGCGGTTCGTACCCACGGTCTGCCGACCGGCGCCGACTGCGAAGCCGTCGTTCGCGCCCGGCGCGAAGTCGAGCTCGTATACGGCCGTTACGGCGCCGCTTTTCGCCGTGAAGCGCGGGCGAATGAGCGCGTCCAGGTAATTTCTCTTGTCGTCTGCGTCATCGTCCCCGTCCGCATTGACGTTTTCGCTGGAACCACGCACCCGGTAGAAGCCGGAGTACTTGAAGTCGGCCGCGTACGAGGGCGCTACAAACGTCACTACGAGCGCCAGCGCAAATAGTGCTAACAGAAGTTTCCTCATGTGTATTTCTCCTCATCGAGGTTTCACAAAAAAATGTTGCCGTCTTCCTTCACATGTTCTATGTCGATGTTCTATGTCTTGGATTTGTCAATTGTTTCTGCATCCGTGCTTCGTCGTCTGCAACAGGGCTTCTCGCTCTCGCATCACCCCCTCTCCTCAATGCTGCCCCGCACGTCGACAAGGTCCTATCGAGCGAACCGATATTTGTCGCTTGAATACTTTCCCATTGAAGAAAACCGTCATTTCATTCCCCATTTCCCAAAGAATAGAAAAGATGATCCTCTTTGTCAACAAACAATCCCAAGGGAAATCCAAAAAAATCATTTCCTCACAATTCGAATCTTCCCCTGTCTTCCGGAATGGGACTAAAGGTTTAACAATCCTGAAATCAAGCCTTTACGAAAAATTTCGCGCCATAAAAAAACGACGTGAAATCTATCGCCCTGCCCAGGCCTTTGCATCCCGAGAAAAAATTTTTCGCTCACCGGGCGAAAAGGCGTCCAAAATACGCCTTCCGCCCCCTGAAAAACCGGCCTGTATCCGTTCATCCGGCCTGTGATTCGGGCCGTCCGAGAAATCTTATTCCCTGATCGTAGAAAAAAGAAGTGGCTTTTCCCGGCGGAGAACAGCCGGAACCCGCCGCCGCGCATCGCCGGAAATCCGGCAACCGACTTTCTCAGAATATATCTTCCGCGATACTCCCCGCAACCCGCTCCGCCGCCTCGTGCGCGGAATTGCGCGCCAGGTGCGCGTAACGCGCCGTGGTCTGCACGTGGGCGTGGCCGAGGAGCTTCGCGATGACGGGGAGTCCTTCTCCCAGCGCGAGCGCTCTCGAAGCGTAGGAATGGCGAAGGTCGTGGAGCCGCACGTCACCGAGACCCGCCCGCGCGCGGACGGGCCGCCAGACGTGATCGAGGCTGCTCAGGCGCGCGCCCGGCTTCCTGCCGGAAATGACCCAGGGATTCCCCTCCACCCGGGGGAGGGCCGCCAGGAGCGCGACCGCCTGCGGCGGAAGCGGGACGACCCGCGCGCCCGTCTTGGAATCCGGCAGCCTCAGCTCACCCTCGTCCAGCGCCACGTCCTCCCAGCGGAGAGTGAGTATTTCGGACTTCCGGCACCCGGTCAGCATCAACAGGCGTATGGCGGCCAGAGCGGACGCAGACGCCCCGCCCTGACTCTCCATTTCTTCCAGAACGGACCCCAGGCGCGTGAACTCCTCGTCCGTCAGGAACCGCTCCCTCTTGCGTTCGGGGTATTTCACGATCAGGCGGCAGGGGTTGCGCCCCTCGGGCGCCAGCCCCCAGCTCTCGGCCAGCCTGTACATCGCATGGAGGATCCGGACGACCATGTTCGCAACGGCAGGCGTCTCGCAAAGGCCCTGGTGCAGTTCCGCCACCTGCGCCCGCTCCAGCGCCATGATCGGCAACTCGCCCAAAGCGGGCACGATGTGCTTCCGCACGACCGCCCTGGTCTTCGCGACGGTGCTCGGCTTGCAGCGCACCGATATGTATTCGGTGAGATACCGCTCGGCGAGCGCCGCCACCCTGGGCCCGCCCGCGGGCTTCAGCCGCTTCGGGATCGCTTCCTCGCCCGCCTTGATACGGGCGATGATGAGCGCCGCCCTTTGGCGCGCCTGCTCGGCACCGATCACGCCGTGGCGGCCCACCGCCACCCGCCTGGGTCCTCCCGGCCCCCGCGCCTGGGCGACGTAGACCTTTGAGCCGGTCGGATAGACCCTGACGCCGAAGCCTGTGAGGTCCCGGTCCCAGAATACCGTATCCTTATGAACCACAAGCTTCCCGACCGCCCGGTTCGAGAGCGTTTTCCTGGTGGGCTTCGCCGTTTTCACTCGAGGTTCCCGTTCGTCAGGTGGGCGCCTATGCTCCCCCCCACCCGGGTGGCCGCCTCCTTCTCCGCCTTGAGCATCAGGTGCGTATAGCGCGCCGTCGTCGTTACCGTCGCGTGCCCCAGGAGCTTGCCGATCGTGTAGAGGCTCTCGCCGAGCGCCAGAGCCCTCGACGCATAGGAGTGTCTGAGGTCGTGGAGCCGCAGGTCGGAGAGCCCCGCCCGCTCCCGGACAGGCCGCCAGTAGTAGTGGAGATCCGTGAGGTTCTTTCCCGGCTTCTGGCCGATGACCACCCATGGGTTGTCCGGTTGCCGGGGCAGCTTTTCGAGAATCCCCCGCACGGGATTCGTCAGTGGAACCATGCGGGGGCCCGTCTTGGCGTCCCTGAGCCTGAGATCTCCCGCCGTGCGGTCCACGTCGTCCCATTTGAGGCTCAGTATCTCGCTCCTCCGGCACCCGGTCAGCATGAGCAGCCTGATCGCCGTGATCGCAGGCGGCCAGACGGAGCCTGCCGCCTCGGCGTCTTTGAGCGCGCGGCCCAGGCGGCGGTATTCCTTGGATGTCAGGAACCGCTCGCGCGGGCGCGTCCTGTAGAGCGTCAGTCTTCCGCACGGGTTCCGCCCGGGCGGGACCAGACCCCACGCCTCGGCCAGGTTGAACATCCTCGACAGGAGATGGATCGACGTGTTGGCCCGGCTCGGCGTATGGCGGAGGCGGTGCTGAAACGCGGTGAGTTCCGCCCGTCCGATCCGGCCCAACACCATCCCACCCAGGGCCGGCAGGACGTGTTTGTCCAGTATGGTGCGGTACTCCACGACGGTGCGCGGCTTCAGGTGCCTTTCCACGTAGACGCGCATGAAGCGCTCGGCAACCGCCGCCAGGGTGGGCTCCTCCGCGGGCGGCTCAAGCCCGGGGTATTCGCCCCGCTTGATGCGATCGATGACGAGGGCGGCCTGCTTCCTCGCCTCCCCGGTCGACAACACCCCGTGCCGGCCTAGAGTAACGCGTTTTATCCCCCCGGGCCCGCGGGATTGCACCACGTAGGATTTCCTGCCCGCGGAGTGGACGCGCACCCCGAAGCCGGCCAGGTCCCGATCCCAGAAGAGGGTGTCCCGGTTTTCGGTTTTGAGCGCATCGACAGCGCGCTTGGTGAGCCTGAACTCACTCCTCCTGGGCATGGCCCCCCTCGCCGGGCATGGCCCCTTCGCTCGACATGTCATCAAAACGCATACCGGCGGCATCAATCGAGAGCGCGTTTACGCATAAGCAGGCGCGCTCTCTCACGCTCGACATGTCATCAAAACGCATATCAGCGGCATCGAATGTGAGCGTATTCAAGCACAAGCACGGCAGGCGCGCAAGAGGCGACGATAAGGGAAATATCGAATTAAAGCAAATAATAACAAATCTTTACATTGCATGAGTACACTCTGTCGCAACATCCCCGGAGTGATCAGTTCCTTTCAGTATTACATCTATTCTTTGAGAGATAAAGCACGGAACGGCTGTTTTTTCAGATGGGGAATTGTCTGCATAAGCGGCGAATACCGGTTCGCAAGATGGAACCTTGTCGGCGTGCGGGGCGGCATGGAAGAGAGGGGGTGATGCGGGAGCGGGAAGCCCTGTCGCAGGCGACGAAGCACGGATGCCGAAACACACGATAAACCAGACACACAACACGAAGGAAGACGGCAACATTTTTTGTGAAACCTCAATGAGGAGAAATACACATGAGGAAACTTCTGTTAGCTCTGTTCGCGATGGCGCTCGTCGTGGCGTTCACCGCGCCCTCGTACGCGGCCGACTTCAAGTACAGCGGCTTCTTCCGGGTGCGTGGATCCAGCGAAAACGTCGAAGGTGACGACGGAGACAAGAAAAATTATCTGGACGCGCTCATCCGCCCGCGCTTCACGATGAAGAGCGGCGCCGTCACGGCCACATATGAACTCGACTTCTCGTCGTCGTATACTGGAAAACTTGACGATGATAACGAATTAGCGACTAATACGCATGCTGGCGCGAACGGCGGATTCGGCACCGCTGGTCGGCACAATGTGGGTACGAACCGCTGGGTGATCGACTTCGCCGTTCCGGGCAGCGCGCTCCGCGTTCGCATGGGCCGAACGGACTACTTCTCGCCGGACAAGGAAATCTTCGACAGCGGCGGTAAGCACCGTTTGCCGGGCATTGCGCTTTACGGCAAGTTGAGCAAGAACATGTCACTCAGCGCGTTCATGACCAAATCGAAAGAAGACGCGGGTGGCAGCAACGATGACAAGACGGATTACTACGTCGGCATGGGCATCAAGGTGAACCCGACGCTCACGCTCACGCCGTGGGCGGCCAACACCAGAGACGCAGCAGTCAACGGCTATGACTACAGCTTCCTCGGTCTCCACGCCAAGACCAAGGTGGGCATCCTGAACGTGAACGGTTCTATCGTCATCCAGGAGGGTGACCTGAATGCCAGCACCGAACTCTCGGGTTGGGCCGTACTGCTCAGGACTTCCGCTAACATGGGCAAACTGAAACTGAGCGGAAACCTCACCATGCTCTCCGGCAATGACGGCACCAAGTCCGGCGAAGACGGCAGTTTCCTGACGCCTCGGGGAGGTAGCTCCGGCTGGTTCGTCGGCGGCCACATCATGAGTTCGCGCCGCTGGACGACTCTCGGCAACAGCATCAGAGACAGAGAACTGAAGAAAATGAACGGCGCGGTCGTGATCGAGGGACTGGCCGACTTCAAGGTCAGCAAGACCCTGACGCTGGCCGGCGGCGTATCCCTTTATAATTCCGCCGAACCTTCCCTCGCGGAGGACACGATGGACGCAAAGGAGTTCGGCACCGAGCTCAACGCCGGCTTCAAGTGGAAGATCCACTCGAACCTCGAGCTTCGCGCGGTGGGCGCCGTTATCCTGCGCGGCGACTACGGCAGAGGCGTGGACGAGGGTGAGATCGACGACGGCTGGGCGGTCGGCTGGACGCTGCGCCACGTCTTCTAGCAACTTGATTGACGTTCGCGTCCTCACCTGACGCGGACGACGACCGGGGGGCTTCGGCCCCCCGGTTTTTTTTGCGCGTGGTGAACGCAACGAAACGCGGGGACAAGGCCTCCTCGCGTTGTCCGTCCTCCGACCCGCAGGGACAGGCCTCCGCGCCTGTCCTGCCTTTCGTGGTTGTCCTTCGTGAGGACAGGCACGGAGGCCTGTCCCTACAAACCATCGCGCCTGCTCCGCGTGAACCTCCATGCCGCCGACCCCGAAACAGGCTTTTTCAACGGTCCCTTGAGGGGGTTGTTGAAAAAGTCCCCAAAAGAGGTTGTTGCACCCCAATCAAGAGTGTTCACCGTCATTCCGGCAATCAATGCCGACCGAGGAGGGAGGGATTGATTGCCGGAATGACGAACGAAAACTTCTCGGCAAACGGGAAATTGCCGTGTAGGGGTCGCATACATGCGACCCGGCCTTTTTGCCTTCCAACGACGGGCCGCATATATGCGGCCCCTACACTCCCTTCGGCAAGGCGGAATCCCACTGCCGTCATTCCGGCGAATGCCGGAATCCAGAGCTGATGAGAGAACCCGGGGTTCAGGGAATCCCGCCACCCGCACCGAATCGCCGCATTCCCGCTTTTCTTCCATTCCCGTCCGCCTGGATTCCGTCGAACCCTTCCTCAGCGGTCGGCTCCGACACCGGAATGACGGCAAAATCTCCATCTTCGGGCTTTTTCAACAGCCCCTCAAGGGCGTTTTTATCCCGCCTCCCCGGTCGGGGCCGGGTCCGCATTTCCCCGCAATTGCGGTTACCGGGTCCTTCGCGGGACGGGCGAGAATCGCGCGCGTGAGAAGCGAACATTCCCGTCGAAGGGGGGGAGAGGAAAATGAAGCGGGCGAATTTCCGGCGATGGCGTCATGCGGGAGCCGGCGACGTGAGGAGGCGTTGCGAGGATGGATTCGGGAACGGCGCGGAAATGAAAGTAATGATATTTTCGATAAAATTCGATACATTCACGGGGTTTTTCGATAAATTCCTGAAATTCGTTTCCCGCTTAACGATTTGTAATACAAAGGGTTATCATATAAATATGAGCGTCGCGCACTCAGATAAGGCGGTGAAAAAAGTTTTCGGCGCCCCCGCATTTGCCCGCATTTGCCCGCGCCGGGAGCCGGCGGCGTAAAGAACGCTATTCCCTGATCCTGTAGAAGAAAAGACGGCTTTTCTCACCCTTCAGCAATCCCGAGTCCGTCGCCGCCACCACCAGATCGTCGTAGCCGTCGTTGTCCGCGTCGCCGAAGGCGAAATCCACGACCCCGCTGCTCAACTTCCTCGTGCGCCAGGTCTCGGTCAAACCGCCGCCGTCCCATATCAGACCTGCAATCTGGCCACCCGAAACCCCCAGACCAGGAGCAATGGCGGCGCCGTATTCGTTCTTGATCACCAGAACCTCGTCCACACCGTCACGGTCGAGGTCTTCCACCAGCACGCGCGAGCGTATGGGCATATCCGGCGCGTCCGCCTGATCTTCGGTGCGCTGTGCGCCGGCCTGGGAGAAGAATCTATGGACGGGCGCGCCGTATTTTTCAGAGCTCGAGTAGACCTCCGAACCGCTCCTCGAGAGCACCCTCAGCCTGTCGTCCTTCCCCACCTCGATGACTTCCTGCGAGCCGTCCCTGTTGAGGTCCCACAAGCCGAAGCCCAGTATCGTCAAATCCGGCGGAAGCGCATAGGGAGCGGCGGGCGCGAGTTTCCCCCCCGACCAGCGGTAGCTGCGGATGGGGCCTTCGAAAGCGCTCTCGATCCCTTCGCTCTGCCCCAGAAGCAGGTAGGCTTCCGCGTCGGGAATCTTCTCGCCCTTCTCGGGCCGCCGCACCCGTATGAGGCGATAAAAAGTCCTGTCGTTCCGGACGAGGGGGGTGAACTTCCCGCCCTTGAACTGCAGGATCAGCGAGAACAACTCGTTCGAGCGGTAAGAGGCGAGGTAGAACTCGGGCGCGCCGTCTCCGTTCATGTCGGCGACGTCGAGCCAGCGGAAGTCGTTCGCCGCCCCCTCGTCGAAGCGCGCGACCTCGCGCATCCGGTTCCCGTCGAAGCGGTTGACGATAACCTGCGTCTGGGTGATGAGGACGACTTCGTTTTTTCCGTCCCCGTTCACGTCCGCCACGGACATCCCCCGGAGGGCGACCTTATCGAACGAATAACTCCTGACGCCGCCGGCCCTGCCGGGCGCGCCCTCGCGGGCGAGCACGAAATTCTCGTTCGCGGGTCCTGCGCGCGTCTCGCCGCCGCCCCGCTTGAGTTCCTGCACCGTGGGCGGGCCCTGCTCGAAGGGCAGTTCATCCGCAATGGCCACGGCCTTGAAGAGTTCTTCCTTCGTGGTGAGGGACAAAAGGCGGGTGGAGAGAATCTTCTTCCCCCGGATTTCGCGGAGCTCGTTCTCGAGCGCCATGTCGCTCCGCACCTGGTTCCGAAGGCGGACGGGATTCTCTCCTTTGAGAATTTCATCGGTGGCGACACCCGTTTCGAGGAGCCATACCTGGAGCCTGTCCACGTCGTACACGTCGAAGCGCCCGCTCCTCAGGAGCTGGCGTCCGAGTTCCCTCGTGAGTGTCTCCATGCTGACGGCTTCTTTCGTCTGATTGACGAAAGGCAGTATCGCCAGGCGAATCTTCGAGGCGGACATGCGCACCGTGTCCTTGACGCGCGGCGAGAGCCGCCCGCCCGGCGCGAGGCGGACAAGACGTGCGATGGAGAATTTCTCCCGCACCTCGACGATTTCGATCTCGCCAATCTCCTCTTCCAGCTTGCCGAGAACGACGCCCGTCGTCGGGTGGCGAAACGGCGCGCCCTCGCGGTAGACGTTCAGCTTGACGCCCTTGACCACCTCATCCTTCTCGCCGAGGCTCAAGTAGAGATCCGCCCCTCTGACGGCGACTACCGCGCCGCGCAGATTCGGGAATCTCTGGTGCAGCTTGTCGCTGATGAGGCCCAAGGCCTTGCGGTAATCGTTCTCCTGGGCGTGGGTCGAGCCGCCGGATGCACCGAGGAGAATCATGAAGGCCAGCAGGAAGGCCGGCGCCTTCTTAAGGAGGTGAGAGAACATGAAAAACCCCATATTAGAAATGCGTTCTTTAGAGACTCTGGCCGAGCCGCCAGCGCCCTGAAAAAGAGCATGGCCCCGGAAAATCAATCAGCCGTTATATGATATCATGATTTCGAAGACAGAAAGCCCCAAACACCCTCAAATATACCGCGTAAGAAGCAGAAAGCAAGTTGAATCAGTCCATTCGGAAAGCCGGTCCGTCCAGGCGCAGGCCGTGTTTCGCCTCATGGCCGGGTGAGTCCCAGCTCTCTTTTGAGTTTCGGGTGAAGCGGCGAGCCGAACCTGCCGGCCTCTCTCGCGTGTCTTTGCGCACCGGTGCGGTCGCCTTCCAGGTACAGGACCAGCGCCATATTGTGATGGACGCCGCCATGGCCCGGATCGAGCCTGAGCGCCGCCCTGAACTGCGCTATCGCCAGGCGCCTCAAGCCCGCCCTGAGGTAAAGGGTGCCCAAGTTGAATCGCGCTTCCACCAGCGCGGGCTTGAGGCTTATCGCGCGCTCGAAATGGGGCCTCGCCAGATCGCCGCGCTCAGCGCCCATATGCAGCGCCCCCAGGGCCAGGTGCGCCTCCGCGTTCTCATCGTTGAGCCGCAGGGCGCGCTTCAAGGAAGTTTCGGCGGCGGCCGCATCGCCGCTTTGCATCTGCGCTATCCCCAAATCCACCCAGGCGTAATCGTAAACGGGATAGATCTCGACGGATTTCCTGAGCGGCGCTACCGCTTCCCGGAACCTGTTCCGGTCTATCAGGGCCTGCCCGTACACCCTGAGCGCGCGCGCGCTGTTTGGGGACACCTCCGCCGTTCGCCGCCAGAAACGAAGCGCATCGCCCCAGTCCTGGTTTCGCTTGAGCGTCAGCGCGCCGAAGGTCAGGCAGGCGATTACAAGCAGCGACGCGGCGATCCGCCAGTCCCTTTTCGTGAGCAAGACGCCCGCCGTAGGAACGAGGGCGATCAGAAAACCGGCCGATGGGAGATACAGCACCCGCTCCGCCATGATGGTGCCCATGGGGATCAGCAGATTGCTCACGGGCAGATACGCGCCGATGAAAACGACGAGCCCGAAGGCGACCCACGGCATCTCTTTCCTCAGACGCCAGGAGGCGTAGCCCCACGCCAGAAATCCCAGTGCCCCGGCCAGCATCCAAAGTGTGGCTTCCACTCCTTCCACCGGAATCTGCGCGAAGGAATAATCCATGCTCAACGGCCACGGCCAGACCAGGAGCTTGAAATAGCGGCCCAGGACGCCGACCGCGCCCAGGATTCGCTCGCCGGCCGGCATCAGCGCCAGGACGTTGTCGAGTTTCGACGGGGGATAGGGGCGCGCCAGTACGCCTAAGGCGGCATATCGCATCCACACGTAGACGACGAGAACGAGGACGAGCGCGCAGACGGCGGTGAGCGTGCGCCGGAGAGGCGGGTGCTCCTTTTCTCTTATCACGTACCGGCCCCATAGCCACCACAAAAGGGCGCTGAACAGCAGGGCGACGCCGATCTCCTTGGACAGCAGCGCAAAGAGGCAAAGCGCGCACGTGAGGCCCACGGGCGTGAGCGCTCCTCGACAAGAGAGGCCTCCTTCGCCTCCCCTCCCGCGGTTTTCCTCCGCGACGCCCGGTTTCATCCCGGGGAGCGCGACGCCCATCAACAGGCCCAATCCCCCGAACACGCCGGCGGCGGCCATCAGGTCGGCGCGCGCGACGACGGCGTTCACCGCCTCGGTATGAACCGGATGAAGGGCGAACAGCAGGGAAACGGCTCCCGCCGCTCCGCGCGAGAGTCCGAAACGTATGCACAGCCAGAACAGCGCGAGCGAGGCGAGGGCGTGAAGCAAGGCGTTGATGATTCTGTAGCCGAGCGGATCCAGGCCGCCCACCGCGTGGTTCAGCGCAAAGGAGGCTATGGTGAGGGGCCGGTAGAGGCGGTCTCTTCTCTCGTTCGTCTCTATCACGGCCCAGTAGTCGCGCTGAAAGGCTTCCAGCAGGCGGCCGCTCTCGCGGACGAGGGGATTCTCGCCGATGATGGCGATGTCGTCGTGCAGAAACGGGTTCGAAAACGTGCCCGCGAAGATGAAAAACGCGGCGCCGGCGATGGCGCAGGCCCAACCCCATTTCACGACCGGCTGCATCGAACCTCCAACACGCAATTCAATCCCTCGTCACGTCCAAACCCGGGCAGCACCGATGATTCGCCAAACCCATCGCCTCAACCCGCACATCACTTATCGGAACATCCGGGCTTCCCGCCAAGGCGACGGCAACCGCCCGAGATAGAACGGTATCCGCATGAAAAGGCTCCCGGTGCCGCGGCTTGGCGCAAGTCATTTCAGAGCCAGCCGAATCATCATGCCGCCATCATGACAACAAAACTTCCGCCCCGCCACCGAGATTTGTCGATAAAATCGCCTTTACGGTTCAGATTTCCTTTTGACTCCCGGTGAAACGACTGCTAATCTTCTACCTCGCAAGTTCGCTGGGGGTGCCTTGCAGGCTGAGAACAAACCCTTCGAACCTGAACCGGTTAGCGCCGGCGTAGGGAAGCGACAGGTCTTCCACATCCTCCGGTTTCCCTTCGCCGACATGTGAATACAGAAAGTTCATCGCACGGGGAAAGCTTCACTTCTTCTCCAGTGCGAAGTTTATGAATTTCCATCTGAATACGACGCATCTCAGAGGAGTCGGGAGATGGCACACTCGAACGGAAAAACAAACGACGGAAACGAAGTCAAGCTCGACCTCATCGGGGCGAATGGACAATCCACGAACGGCGGCGCCTCATTCCCCGCCTCCAGGAAGGTCTATGTCGAAGGAAGTGACGAGGTGCGCGTGCCCATGAGGGAGATCTCCCTCTCGGGCGGTGAACCCCCGCTCCGGGTCTACGACACGAGCGGCCCCGAGGGCGAGGATGTCCACAAGGGGCTGCCCAGGCTGCGCGACGCCTGGATTCGCGCGCGCGGCGAATACGACGAGACGGAGCCGTCCTACGTCCCGGTGCCCGGCCATTCGGACCCCGACATTCCGATGCCGCCCTCTCGAAAGGTGCTCAGGGGCCGCGGCAACGTGACCCAGATGCACTACGCGAAAAAAGGCGAAATCACGCCCGAGATGGAGTTCATCGCCATCCGCGAGAACCTGGAGCCCGAATACGTGCGCGACGAGGTGGCCCGCGGCCGCGCCATCATCCCGGCCAACGTCAACCACCCCGAGAGCGAGCCCATGATCATCGGGCGAAACTTCCTGGTGAAGATCAACGCGAACATCGGCAATTCGGCCGTTTCGAGCTCCATCGAGGAAGAGGTCGAGAAAATGACCTGGGCCACCAAGTGGGGCGCGGACACCGTGATGGACCTCTCCACCGGGAAGAACATCCACGAGACGCGCGAGTGGATCATCAGAAACTCCCCCGTCCCCATCGGCACGGTGCCGATTTACCAGGCATTGGAAAAAGTGAACGGTATAGCGGAAGATCTGACCTGGGATATCTACCGCGACACGCTGATCGAACAGGCCGAGCAGGGGGTGGACTACTTCACCATCCACGCGGGCGTGCTCCTGCGCTACGTGCCGCTCACCGCCAAGCGGGTGACGGGCATCGTCTCGCGCGGCGGCTCCATCATGGCGAAATGGTGCCTCGCCCATCACCAGGAGAGCTTCCTCTACACGCGCTTCGACGAGATTTGCGAGATCATGAAGGCCTACGACGTCTCCTTCTCGCTGGGCGACGGCCTGAGGCCGGGCGCGCTCGCCGACGCGAACGACGAGGCGCAATTCGCCGAACTCGAAACCCTGGGCGAGTTGACGATCAAGGCATGGGAGCACGACTGCCAGGTGATGATTGAAGGCCCCGGCCACGTGCCCATGCACCTGATCAAGGAGAACATGGACAAGCAGCTCGAAATCTGCCACGAGGCGCCCTTCTACACCCTGGGGCCGCTGACGACGGACATCGCCCCGGGGTACGACCACATCACCAGCGGCATCGGCGCCGCGATGATAGGGTGGTTCGGAACCGCCATGCTCTGCTACGTCACGCCCAAGGAGCACCTGGGGCTGCCCAACAAAAAAGACGTCCGCGAGGGTGTCATCACCTACAAGATCGCCGCCCACGCGGCGGACCTCGCCAAGGGCCACCCCGGCGCGCAGGACCGCGACGACGCGCTATCGAAAGCACGCTTCGAGTTCCGCTGGGAGGACCAGTTCAACCTCGCGCTCGACCCCGAAACCGCGCGCGAGTACCACGACGAGACCCTGCCCGCCGACGGCGCGAAAGTCGCCCATTTCTGCTCGATGTGCGGGCCCAAGTTCTGCTCGATGAAGATCACGCAGGAGGTCCGCGAATACGCCGCCAAACAGGGCCTGGAGGAGCAGGCCGCCCTGGAAGAAGGCCTGAAGGAAAAAGCGAGCGAATTCAAAGAGGGCGGCTCGGAGATTTATGTGAAGGAAAGCTAAGCCGGACGATAACAACCGCGCTGCATCAAACCCCGCCTGGGCCGACGCCCGGGCGGGGTTTTTGTTGTGGCTCGACAACCACCACAAGACTTCCGGGCGGGATTGATGATAAATTCCCCATATCGAAACCGCGTGGACAGGAGCCGCCATGACGCTGAGAATGGGTGTGTGGGCGCCCGTGTGGGGCACGTTTCTGGGGCGGATCGAAAAGCCCGAGACGGTGAAAGAGGCCTCATTCGCCCACAATGCGCGCTACATTCAGCGCGCGGAAGAGTTGGGCTTCGAGAGCACCCTGCTGCTCGACAGGAGCCTCAACAGCATCAAGGGCCTGGGCGCGCCCGTTCTGGAGGCCTGGATCACGGCGGCGGCGCTGGCGCCCATCACGAAGAAAATCGAACTCATCATCGCCGCCAAGAGCGCCTACCGCCACCCCTCGCTCGTCGCCCAGATGGGGGCGAACATCGACTGCATCAGCGGGGGGCGCTTCGCCATCAACATCGTCTCGGGCTGGTGGGCGCTGGAAAACGAGATGGCGGGCATCCCCTTCCCCCCGCACGATGAGCGCTACGATCTCTCCGAAGAAGTCATGCACATCCTCAAATCCTACTGGACGAAGGAGCGCTTCAGCTTCAAGGGCAAGTACTTCGAAATCACCGACGGCGTCACCGCGCCCAAACCCGTCCGAAAGCCCTGGCCCACGTTCTATTTCGGGGGCGAATCGACCGCTGCCGTGAAGCTGGCGGGCAAGGCCGCGGACGTTTTCCTGTTCAACGGCCGCCCGCTCGCGGACGCGAGGGAGTTGATGGCCGCCGTGAACCACGAAGCGCAGGCTTGCGGGAGATCCATCCGCCACGGGATGAGCTCGTTCATCGTCTGCCGCGACACCGACGAGGAGGCCCGGGCGGAACTCGCGCGCCTGTTCTCCCTCATCACCGAGCCGCCCAGGCTCACGGGAGTCGACAGGGCCGCCCAGCACAGGAAAACGAGCGCGAAGGCCGGCGGCGTCGGCTCGAACGGCGGCACGGCGACGGGCCTCGTCGGCTCGCCTGGGACCATCGCCGAGCGCATCATGGCGTTTCACGAGGCGGGGGTGGAGCTGTTCCTGCTCCAGTTCCATCCCATGTTCGAGGAGATGGAGCGCTTCGCCTCGCAGGTCATGCCCCTCCTGCCCCTGGGTGAGAAAGCGCCCGGGGCGGCGAAAGCCTGACCCGCGCTCACTCCAGGATTACGCGCGCGCCCAGCCCGAAGCCGTTTTTCAGGAACCAGCCCTGGTTCACCTCCAGCACCCGGCGAACCTTGTGGCGGGAGGTGTAGGAGGGAATCGGCGTCCCCGGCCTGTGGGGCTGTAAGTGTATGATTTCCAGCACCTCTCCGCTCTTGTCGATGAAGGCGAGCGAAAGCGGTATCCGCGTGTTCTTCATCCAGAAGAACCGCCGCGCGTCATCCTCGTAGACGAAGAGCATCCCGGCGTTTGGAGCCAGCCGCTCCCGGCCCATCAAGCCCTGCGCGCGGGCGCGTGCGCTGCTTGCGATCTCGACCGGGAGCGTAGCCTCGCGCCCCTCCTGGGTGATCCGCACCACGCCGCGCTCGAAAGTCTGTGCGGCGGACGCGCCCACGAGCAGCGCCCAGACGAGCGAGGCGGCGCAGAGGATGCCGGTTCCCGATACGAATCGCACGAATAACCTCATATAGAACAGCTACTTAAAGAGGCCGACGAAGGCCGACCACACCGGAAAATCCGGCCCCGCAAATCCCCGCAGTTGCCGTCATCGAGCCGCTCACGGGTTATGGCAGGATTCCCCTGTGCTGCGCCCCGGCGGCGCCTCGTCCCCCAAAAAACAATTTGCGGTTATTTACCGAAATACCCCGTGAATTTATCCAAATTTACCGAAATGTACGGAAATTCATTTCCCGGTTCGACTTCTTGCGCGCAGCGCCACCATACCCGACCGGAAACCCCGCCGCCACGGGCAAATGCGCGAAAATGCGCCGCCGGCCCGCTCCCGGAACGAAGCCGGAACGCCCCGAAAATCCCCCCGAGTGCGCATTTCCCCGCATTTGCGATGCCGGGTTCCGGCGCCGGGCGTCCTACATTGGGCGCAGTGGCGGCGATGGGCGCCGCCGTTTTTCTCACTTGTTGTCGAACCCGATATGGAAAGGAGGATTTTGATGACCAGGCCGAACGACGAACTATCCCCTGAGTATTTTGAGATGCCCGGGCGACTCGCCGACTCCGTCAAGACCGTGATCGCCGCGCGGAGAAAGTCCGGCGGAATCTGTGAACCCGACGAGGAGGGCGAGATTCCCGGCACTCCTCTCAAGAAGAACATGCCCGGCGAGAATCTTCCCTTGTTTGACAAGTTGCTCGGGTATAAGCGGCACCGGACGACGGCAGGCTACGCCCATCTCGCAGACGGCCACTTGGTCGTAGTGGCAAAGAAGGTCGGGAATATCGTTGCCGGGGCGATGGTGATGCCGACGATTGCAAATCCGCCGTAAACTGAGGGTAAATTCCTACTCGCACCAGCGACCGATCACGCCCTGTTTCCCTTGGCGGAATTGCATGTGAGACACAGGAGTTGAAGGTTCTCGGGCTCGTCACTTCCTTCGGCGTCCCTGGGCACAATGTGATCGATTGTGAGATCCTCTATCCTATCGAAGTGGTGATCGCACTTCGCGCAGCGTCCCTGTTGCCTTCCGTACATCTCCAACTTGAGATAGTAGCGACTCTTGCCGGGCCTGGTGGCCCTCTTGGGCCTGTTTCTTCTGATTGCGTCGTGGATGTTCTCGGAATAGGACCAGCCGATGATGTGCCAGTACCCATGTCCGGCGTCTTCGATGGCGCCTACGCCCTTCAGGTCCGCGCAGGCCTTCTTGAACGAACCTTTCAATGAGTTCTCCGGCGTCGGGGCGCCACCTCGCTGACGGTGTTCCTGTTCGCATTTCTGCCTGATCGTCCTTGTACGCACAGCCTCTTCACCCGTAAACAGCTCAAGAATCAGACCGGTCATGATGCTTGGGCTGAGGCTCCGCCCCCGGTACTTGTATCCGGTCATGCGCTTGTCCTCCGCCGGCGTCAAGGCGGCCCATCTGGTCCATCTGGGGAAAGTACGGTAACAGCCAGTTCTTGGGGCAGCGCCTCATCTTGAATTCGAGCCGCCTCCGGCAGGATCGGAGACGGCTCGAACCCTGAATCAGGGAATGATGACGCGAGAACGGGTCTGTTGAAAAACTCCCTGAGAGGGTAATGGCAACCCCCTTGAAAGGGAAATCCCATAAAGTCCCCCCCTACCCCCACTTGTCAGGGGGCAAGAAAGAGCAAAACCCCCTCGGTCCGGAGAGGGCGCATCGCCTTTTTATCACCCCTTGTCAGGGAATTGCCTTTTTTACCCCCCTGTTAAGGGGGGGTAGGGGGGGTTGGTTTTCCAGTCGAGAGGGGCGTCCCCCTACCTCCTGAAAAAAGGCATTTCCAACAACCCCGGAACGGAGATGCTCGGCAGAATAAAGCGCTCCCTCCATCCCAACCCTCGTTCCACCCGGCGCGGCCACCCTCATCTCCTCCCCCCGAAGGCGCCGAGAATCTTCTCCGCCCGATCGTCCAGAACCCCCGCCGCCTCCTCGTGGCTGGGGCCGTAAAACCCGCCCACCACCTTTCCGTCCGAGTCCGTGAACCCGTTTTCTTCCACCGTCACGTCATACGCCAGGCCGGATTTCCGCCATCCAGTGAGCCGCGCCCGCGCTTCCACGTCTACTGCCGTGCGAAGGTTCAGGAACCGCACCGCGCCCTCGAGCGCCTCGGTCGAGAGAACGATTTCCGCCTCGCCGAACACCGGAGCGAACTTTTCCATATCGGTCGCCAGCAGGGAGCCCCTCCACGTCAGCGTCCCCGTGTGCGCGCCGGCGAAATCCGTAACTGCCGGATTCCCGTAAACGTCCGCCTCCACCGCGATATGATCGGTGATGCGCGTGGTGGTGAAGCTCATGTGCCGGGCCGCCGTCACCACCCATGCGGAATGCTTCGCCCATGCGCCGTAGCTGTAGAGCTCGGGCTCCGAAGGATATTCATCCGCCACGGTGTATCCGATATCCTTCATGTAGGCGAAATCCATTTCATGCGGAATCGCCATCAGGCGACCACAATAGGACATGCTCATCGGGCAGGAGCCCAGATGACCAAGATCGGGTTCGCCGTTGCGCTCCTTCTGGAAGGGCACGTTCCGGCCCCCGTTGGCCGCCGTCAGCGCCGGGCCGGTCCACACCCCCCGCTCGACGTCCACATAACGGGCTATCGTCTCCGGCAAGGGGCTATATTCGTGTCCCATATCATGCCCGATTGCATGGCCGATCTCATGGGCGGCGATATCAGCGAACCACAATGGTTCTCTGGTGATGCTTCTTGCCGCCACCTCGAACCAACCCGTCCTGACAGTAAAGTCCTCTCCTACCGTCTGACCGTACCGATACGTCCCCCTGGAACCCCGCCAAGGATTATCCTTAAATTTGGGATTCCTGTAATCAGTCTCGAAATCAAGGAGAATCCCGTCCACCAGACGAGGGATCTGTTGCCCGTTCTCATCCAATCCCTTGCGTATCACCACTCCATCTGTTGACTGGTAGGGGCCGAGTACATCCTTGAGCCTGTGAGACCAGGCCTTTCCCGCTCGCTCGATGGTTCCCCGCACGAAATCCGGCAACGAATCAAAATACCCTTCAGAATCCCCGGTGAAGTCGATATCGATGGTGTCCGTCGGACCAGACATCCGCCGCGCGTACGTTATCCCGTTCTTCGAACCCAGAACGGAATACCCCGACGCGTCCAGTCCCTCGAATTGGGGAAGATTGCCGCCTCCAGAAAGGCCGAAATAGGTGGCGATCGGGTCGGTCGATTTCCAGGTATCCCGAATGTCCACCCCCGCGGTGTTCACGACGGCGGCGGGGACGGGAAGGAAACCGCCGCCCCCTCCCCCGCCGCAGCCGTAGAGCGCAAGAACGAACGACAGAAAAGCAGCCGGAACCTTCATTGTCTCCTCCCTGTTCTTATCCGGCGCCCTGAAAATTCAGCGCTATTCTCAAAAGACGGCGATGCGCCCGGGAGAGCCGCGGCCAGGGAGCGCGGACTCCCGGGAGGAAGCCGTCATCCGGAACGACGTTGTTCTGTGGTCATTGCGGCTCATCATACAAGTATTTTGACTGATAAGTAAAAAAAGGAGCCAGAATGACGAACCAAATCGAGAACCGCAAGTTTCCGTAGGGGTCGTTCGCGAACGACCCCTGCAATCGGATTGACTTCCTCTTCGGTCGCGACGAGCCCTCGTTCATGAGTTCAAGCCCATAGACATCCCTGAGCCGGGAGGCGGGAACCGCGCCCGTTCGCATTACAACCCGTTCGGTGGGAAAATACGGCTTGCGTCTCACGGGCCCCGGGCGAAGGCCGGAAGAACGCCTGGACTTCCGGGCGTGTATCCTGGGGCGATTACGCATCGAGGGAACATCCATCGGCGGGCGCGCCGGGGCCGGCGCTTTTTCATCCGCCTTAAGCCTGGAGGAACTGCAATGGCCGAAGACCATCACCATTTCATGGGGTTGGCGCTCGAGGAGTCGCGCCTTGCGATGGAGGCGGGGAACCCGCCCGTCGGCTCCATCATCGTCAGGGACGGCGAAATCATCGGCAGGGGGCAGAACCGCGCCGTCTCCCACAACGACCCCACCTGCCACGGCGAGACCGACGCCATCCGGAACGCTTGCCGCGAACTGGGCGCGCCCGACCTGGCAGGCGCCACGCTCTACACGGCGATGGAGCCCTGCCCGATGTGCTGCTGGTCCATCGTCCTGGCGAAGGTCGAAACGCTCGTCCTGGGCGCGCGCCACGCCGAGATGGGGCGGACCGATTATGGAGACTATTCCGTCGAGAAACTCCTGGAGATGGGGAACCAGACCGTGGAGCTCGTCACCGGGGTCCGGGTGGCCGAATGCGAGGCCTTGAGGCGCAGCTGGCCGGGCTGGGTGGAGCCCGAAGCGTAGCCACAGGGGGCTGCCCGAAAAGTCCTCGCATCTCCCTCATCCCGGGTAGCGGCCCCTCGACAGGCTCAGGACAGGCTCCCCCGACTTCGCTCGGGGCAGGCTCCGCCCCCCGTCTTCCTCATCCTGAGTAGCCGCCGAAGAGCCTGTCCTGAGCTTGTCGAAGGGCGGCGTATCGAAGGACAATCGCGCCCAATCCGGAAGCGATTGCTCCGCCGGCCGGGAGACGCCTTTTGACCCTCTCTCTTCGGTCGGGTCGAACCTTCGATACGGCGCTTTCGCGCGAACCCCCCGACCTCCCTCCTCGAAAGGCAACCCCCCCTACCCCCCCTTGTCAGGGGGGTATAAAGAGGCGATGCGCTCCGCCGGACTGAGGGGGTTTTGCTTTTTCTTGCCCCCCTGACAAGGGGGGGTAGGGGGGGTTGCTTTTCAGGGCGAGGGAGAACGAGGGAGCGCCCCTTCTACAGGCTCAGGACAAGCCCTTCGATACGCGGCTTCGCCGCTACTCAGGGTGAAGCGGAAAGGAGCCTTTTTCAACAGCCCCTTGTCAGGGGTCAAACGCGAGTGAGGAACGAGCGTTTGCAAGAGCCATTGGTGAAAAACATCAGTTCGCAATTCCTCGCTCCTCGCTCGGAATTGGCCCCTGACAAGGGGGGGGTAGGTGGGGTGCTTTTATGGGGCTTCACTTTCAGGGATGTTGCCATTACCCTCTCAGGGGGTTAATCAACAGCCCCCACGGGGGCGTCTCGGGAAAACGAGGAGGAATGATTCATGAGCCGCTGGATACAGGAACTCACCTGGCCGGACGTGGAGGAATACCTGAAGCGCGGGAGTACGGCGCTCGTGCCCGTCGGCGCCACGGAGCAGCACGGGCCGCACTGCCCCATCGGAACGGACGCGGCCGAGGCCATCGCGACCGCAGAGGAAGTGGCGGAGCGCGCGGACGCCCTGGTCGCCGCGCCCCTGTGGTTCGGCTGGTCGCCCCATCACCTCGCGTTCCCGGGGACGATATCGCTCGCCGCGGAGACGCTCACGCGCGTCGTCGAGGACGTGTGCAACAGCCTCGTGATCCACGGCTTCCGGCACATCGTGATCCTGAACGGGCACCGTGTCGCGAACCTCCCGCCGCTCGAGATCGCCGTCGTCAGGGTCAGGAACACGACGGGCGCGGCCGTCGCCATCGTGGACCTCGCGCTCATCGCCGGCAAGGAGATTCGCGACGTTTGCGAGAGCCCCCCGGGCGGCGTGGGCCACGGGTGCGAATCCGAGACCTCCTTCATGCTCCATAAGTACGGCGATCAGGTGCGGATGGAGCGCGCGGTGGACGCCATACCCCAAGTGGGCGAATTCGAGCACCGCTTCGTGTCCGTGGACCACGCCGTCAACCGCGTCGAAAACCCGAAGCTCTCCTATCCGCCGACGATAGAGGAATACGCGAAGAACCGGGAGGCGATGGGCGTCGGCGGAGCGGCGACCTTCGCATCGGCGGAGAAGGGGGAGAAAATCTTCGAGGCCATCGCCGCGAACACGACGAGGTTCGTGAAGACCTTCCAGAAGACGCCCGTCTCCATCAAGGCGACCGCCCCGCCGCTTTAGAACGGGAAGAAAACACCACACGGCCCGTAATGTTTTCGAGGATTTCGCGCAGAGCGGTGTAGGGACAGGTCGCGACCTGTCCGTCGGCGTCCCTCGATACGGCGCGCGAGCGCGCCTACTCGGGATGAGGGTTTGTGGCCGCCGGCGTGGTAGAAAGGGGAACCGCCGCGTATTCCACCTCAGAGATGTTCTTCCACATAATCCGTCAGCGTCACCACCGAGCCGCCGTGTTCGGTCCTTGCCAGCGCATTCGCGAAACGCACATCCGCCGTAATCACTTGCGCGCCGACACGATGCGCCAGCGCCAGATAGACGCAATCGTAAACCGGCCTGTCGAGCGCCAGCGCGAGACGAATCGCGTCCGCGCAAAGCGTTTCGTCGACGTTCCAGCGAACGGGCATCTCCGTTAAAGCGGCCATCAATACGCCGGCCCGGTCGCGTCCTATCTCGCCGAGCCGGGCCTTGCGCCAAAGCGTGTTGGCCACCTCCGAGGCCATCAGGCGCGGTGCGAGCAAATCCTCGGCGCCCACCGCCAGTCGATTCGCCGATTCCGAATCCTCTTCCGCAACCAGCCATTTGACCGCAACGCTGGCGTCGACCACGAGACTCATTGAATGACGCGATGTCCGCGTTCGCGATCTTCGCGAATCAGGATCTCCGAAGGCGTTTGCGCGCGGCCTTCGGTCTCCCGCTGCAGCCGTTCGGCCAAAGCCGGGAAGGATGCGCGTTTCGCCGCAATGTCATCTTCGACCGCGTTTTCGAGAATGTGGCGCACCTCGCCTTCCAAGGAACGGTTGTTGGCGGCGGCGCGCCGCTTGAGGCGCCGAACTACGTCGTCGTCGAGTTGCCGCACATTGAGCGTCGCCATCGCATTCTCCTTTTTCCTCAGAAACAAATGCCATCATTATGATGGCATGGCGACGTGAAACAAACAACCATCGCCCGGATGAGCAAGCGCTCAAGTCCATGCTGCAACGACTTCCCATTCGATACGACGGCAACAATACGGCGCTCGCAGGCGCGTAAGTCAAACGCGACTGACGAGGGAGCAATTGCGGTTTGCTGATTGAAGAATGTGGAATTCAGGGACAACCCCCCGTGGTTGTCCCTGGCGAGGACAGGCACAGGGGCCTGTCCCTACGTCCCGCCGTGCCCAACGGAATCCCGGCAAACAATCATGGAATGAAGGACAAAAACGAAAAACGGATGAACCCGCGCCGCCGCCCTACTCCCGTGTTGGCGCTTCCTTCTTCTTCGCCTTCATCAGGAACGCGCCCAGGGCGGGGAGGAGCGCGATGGCGCCGACCATGTTGACCAGGAACATGAACGAGAGCACCGTGCCCATGTCGGCCTGGAGCTTGAGCGCCGCGAAAATCCAGGTCACCACACCCACGGCCAGCGTGAAACCGGTGAGCACCACGCCCGCCCCCGTTGTGGCGAGGGTGCGCTCATAAGCCGCGGCGAAATCGAGCCCCTCCCTCATATAGGCGAGAAGCCGCCCGCAGATGTATATCCCGTAATCCACGCCGATGCCGACCCCCAGGGCCACCACGGGAAGCGTCGAGACCTTGAGGCCGATCTCCAGAAACGCCATCAGCGCGTAGGCGAGGAGCGAAACGAGCGCCAGGGGCGCGACGATGCAGGCGGTCGCCGCTAACGAGCGGAAAGACAGCAGGCACAGCAGGATGACCGCGGCGTAGACGTAGCCCAGAATCGGGAACTGCGAAGCCTCTATCTCCTCGTTCGTCGCCGCCATCACCCCGACGTTCCCCGCGGCGAGGCGGAAGGCGGTGCGCTCGTCGCGTTCCGTCCGGTTGAACGCCTTCACGGCGGCGACGACCCGGCTGATGGTCTGCGCCTTGTGGTCGGCCGTGTAGATGAGCACGGGCATCGCCGAGCAGTCGCCGTTCAGAAGACCCGTACTCGTAGGCACGAGGGAGACCGATTCGGCGAGCGCGTGGCGGTTGCGCGGGAGTTCGCGCCACTTGAGGTTCCCCTCGTTCCAGCCGGCGTTCAGCTTGCGGACGATGCCGGCGAGGGCGACCACAGAGCGCACGCCCTCCACGTTCCGCATGCGCCACTCGAACTCGTCGATCCGGCGCATCACGCCGTAATCCACGCACCCCTGCGGTATGGTCTCCACGATCACCGTCAGCACGTCCACGCCGATGTTGAAGCGCTCGACGATGGCGGCGGTATCGCGGTTGTAAGTGGAAGTCGCGCGCAACTCCGGCACGCCCTGGTGCTGGTCGCCCACGCGGACCTCGGGCGCGTAGCGCACGCCGAGAGCGAGCAGGACGGCGGCGACGGCTATCGTCACGATGGCGGGCCGCGGCCTGGCCAGGCGCGCCGCGCGCCGCCACAGGGCATCCGGAAATCCGGCTGACGCCGTGCGCTCCCCTGCCGTATCCGCTTTGAGATAGGAAAGCGCAACGGGCAGTAATCCTAAGTTCGTGAGGATGATCGCGGCCACGCCCAGGCCGGCGGTGACGGCGATCTCCTGGATGACGCGCACGGGGATGAGCGCGATGGCCACGAAGCCGATGGCGTCGGACGCAAGCGCCACGGAGCCGGGCAGCAGCAGGCGGCGAAAGCTCGCCCGCGCGGCGCGGACGCCGCCTCCTCCTTCGGCCCTCACCGCGTTCACCATCTGCACCCCGTGGCTGACCCCGATGGCGAACACCAGAAAGGGCACCAGGATCGACATCGGGTCGACGCCGAAGCCCAGACCCGTGAGCGCGCCGAGCTGCCAGACGACCGCGACGAGCGAGCACGCCAGCGGCATCGCCGTGAGACGGACCGACCGGGTGTAGGCGTACACGAAAAGCGCGGTGATCACGACGGCCAGGCCGAAGAAGAGCAGCACCTGGGCCGCGCCGTCCGCTATCTCGCCCACGACCTTGGCGAACCCGATGATGTGGGCTTTCGCGACGCCGCCCGCTTCCGCGTCCCGGCGGATGACCTCGAGCGCGCGCGCGACTTCGAGGTAGTCGAGCCGCTCGCCGGTGTCGGGGTGAAATTCCTGGAGTCTCGCGCTCACGAGCGCGCCCGAGAAATCGTTCGCCACGAGCCGGCCCACGACCCCCGCCTTGATGATGTTCTCGCGCACCCGCGCGAAGCCGGCCCTGGTCGGCTTGAAGTCCGCGGGCAGCACGTTGCCGGCGACGATGCCGTCCTCCACCACCTCGTTGTAGCGCACGTTCGGCGTCACTATCGAGTAGACCTGGGTGCGGTCCACGCCCGGCACGAAGAATACGGCGTCGTTCACCTTCTGAAGCAGGGCGAAGAACTCGGGGGTGAAGATGTCGCCCTCCCGCGCGACGAGCGCCACCGCCACGCGGTCCGCGCCCCCGAAAGCGGCGCGGTGCTTGAGGAAGGTGCGCATGTAGTCGTGTTCGAGCGGCACCAGCTTGGTGAAGCCCGCATCGACGCGCAGCCCCGTCGCCAGCCAGGCCATCGCCAGCGTGACGATGAGGAACGCAGCGAGCACCCGCTTGCGGCGCGAGAACAGCGCGCGCTCCAGCCACGATGCGATGGAAAATGTCCCGGGAGAGGAGGAGGCGTCCGGCATCTGTGAGAGTCTATTCGGCCCGGGGCAGGCGCCTGGCCCCGAACTCTCCCAGGAGCAGCAGCCCGCCGTCCGTGAGCGCGAGCGCCGTCGAGATTCCCTGGCGGGAGGTCAGCGGCTTCAAGGCGGCGTCGACTGATACGCTGCGCCCGCCGTCGCGGCTGACGAGCAGGGTGCCCTCGAGGCCGGTGACGAGCATGAGACCGGGTTCCACACGGAGCGCTCCCGTCAGGGTCGCCTTCGTCCGCGTGGGCACCCGCGTCCAGCTCTCGCCGCCGTCTTCGGAGCGAAACATGGTGCCTCTCAAGCCGAACAGCAACAGCCTGTCCGCATCGAGCGCGAGCGCCGAGAACCAGGAGCCCGTATAGGGCGAGGAGAGCTTGCGCCAGGTGTCGCCGCCGTCGTCGCTGCGGTAGATCGCGCCCGCCTCGCCTGCGATGAACAACCGCCCGGCTCCTGCGGGGACGATGGCGTTCAGGTGGAAATCATCCTTGTCGATCGTTCGCGGCTTCCAGGTGCGGCCGCCGTCGGTGGTGCTCAGAAAATAACCGTACGCCCCGACCGCGAAGCCGTCGCGTTCGTCGCGGAACCAGACGTCGAGCAGGGGGCGTTCTTCTTCGGGCGCGTGATGGACCACGCTCCAGGTCGCGCCGCCGTCTTCGGTTCGGAGGATGACCGCGTCGTGCCCGACGGCCCAGCCGAGGCGCGCATCGTGCATGTGCACGGCGGTCAGCAGGGCGCGGACGGGAACGCGGGCCTGCTTCCAGCTCACGCCGCCGTCTGCCGAGAGCAGCACGTGGCCGCGCTCGCCGACCACCACCAGGCGCGCGCCGGCGGCGGCTCCGTCGAGAAGGAGGGATTCGGGCGCAAGGCGCGCCTGAATGGCCGGCCCGGCGCTCGCTGCTCCAAAGGGCAGCAGGCAGGCGACCAGACCGAGCAGCAGCCGTCTACGCCATCCGCTCAAAGCCCCGGAGGTCGCCGCCGTCATCTCCTGCCCATGCGGCGCAACACCGACGGCGTGAAATCCCTTTCCGTGAGCTTGGGGTTGAAGGTGCCGATCGGGAACTCGTTCTTGAGACCCAGGGCGAGGTAGCGCCCCGCCTGAAGGTCGGTGTGCACCTCGAGAGTCGTCGACAGCAGGGGCTCCTCGTAATAATTGACGACGTGGCCCTCCGACACGCGCCAGAGCTGCCCCCGGTTGTCGTAGATGTCAGCGAGCAGAACCGTCCAGGAATCCTCATCCACGTAGAACACCCGTTTCTTGTAGAGGTGGCGCGCTCCTTCCTTGAGCGTCGCCTCGACCACCCAGACCCGGTGCAGTTCGTAGCGCAGATACTTCGGGTTGAGGTGCAGGGGCTTCAAAACGTCGGCGAAGGTGATCTTGTCGCTGTGCAGCTTGTAGCTGTTGTAGGGAACGTACATCTCGCGCTTGCCGAGGAGCTTCCAGTCGTAGCGGTCGATGGCCCCGTTGAACATGTCGAACTGATCGCTCGTCCTGAGCCCGTCCGAGGCGGTGCCGGGATTGTCGTAGGCGATGTTCGGGGCGCGCCGCACCCGGCGCTGGCCGGGATTGTAGACCCAGACGTGGCGCGGTTCGGCGACCTGATTGAGCGTCTCGTAGGCCACCAAAATCCGGCCCGCCAGCCGCGCCGGCGCCGCCACTTTCTGGCGGAACAGGAGCATCCGGTTGTCGAGTTTCGCCTCCGTCATGCCCGGCTGCGAATAGCGTATGAGGAATGCGTCTTCAAGCCGGACGAGCGTGTAGTCGCCGCTCCGGGTGACGGCGGCCTGGCCGATGACCCGCGAGGAGGCCACTCCCCGAAAGCGCAGCAGGTGGTTCCAGATCACGTGCGCGCCGTTTTTGGGAATCGGGAACGGGATCCCGATCACGGCGCCCGTGACGCCGTTGCCCCCCGCGGCGAGTTTCGCGGTGGCGGCGACGCGCCGGGTGGCGTCGTAGATGCGCTGCGGAGCGGAGGCGCTGCGGCGGGTCGGATAGACGGGCAGCCGGAGCGTCGGGTAAAGCTCCACCATCTTCTGGAGCCCGGCCGAGAGTTTCCCCCGGTATTTGTCCAGGTTCGCGCGGGTGATGGTGAACAGGGGCTTGTCGCCCGGGTAGGGGTCGGGATGGTGGTCGCCCACCTTGTAGCCCGCCGGCGGGGTCGTGATGCCGCCCTTCCACTCCGGAATGGTTCCCTCGGCGTTGGCCGCCCGCTCCGCGCCGAGGGGGGTCAGGTCCTTGCCGAGCCGGGCGATCTCACTGGCGGAAATCGCGGCGGAGGCGCTGGTCGCCACGAGGGTGCAAAGCATCGCGGCGATGGCTCTCAAAAAGATGGTTTTCATGGCGGTTACCCCATTTTCATCGCTGTTGATCAGAACAGGTATTTGACGGTGGCGGAGACGAAGTCGCGGTCGTTCACCTGGTTGTGCCTGTCGGCGCCGCCGAACATGGTGAAGCTCAGGTCGAAATGCCAGCGGTTGAGATAGCTCGCGCCCATCCCGAGGGTCACCGCGAATCGATCCTCTATGAACGGCCCCCCCGGACCGGGGCTGGTGCCCTTCACGTCATGCTGGAACGACACGCGAGGCGAAATGTTCACCGCGCCGATGGCGTTCAGGTACGACAGACGCGCCGCCAGGCGGTAGCCGTAGGAGGTGGCGCTCGCGAACCGATCCAGCGGATCGGTTGGCAGACCGGCGTGCGCGCCCGCAGGCGTGGAGTGAAAGGGCTCCCCGCTGGTCTGCGTGCCCGGCCCCTCGAGGCGGAGTTCGCTCCTGTCGGGCATGTCGTGCACGTACATGAGCGCCGCCTCCGCGACGAACGCCAGGCTGTCCGCCCCAAGCGTCGGGCCGAACACCTTGGTGGCCGTGGCCTGGATCTGGCTCACGTCGCGCTCGATGTAGCCCTGGACGTAGGTTTCGGGGGCGAAGACGCCGACCTGGTTCCGGCAGTAGCTGAAGCTATTCGAGCAAGGCCTGCCGGTCGTGGGGTCGATGGTGAGCGGCGTCAGGGCCGCGAAGAACACTTCGGCGTCGTCTATCTGCAGGGGCGCGTCGAGACGGTGGGAATATTCGCCCTGCAGCGCCCAGCCCGAGGTTCCGAGCACGGTGTTGAAGCTCAGGCCGAAGAGCTGGATGTCTTCGGGATATTCGGCGAAGTAGCTTGCCGTCTTCGAGTAGCGGTCGATGGCGAGGGAGCCGGCGATGGTGGCGACCTGACTGGCGACCTGGCCGGGGACGATGCCGGCGACCTGTCTTCGAACTTCCGCCTGAATGGCCGCAGGCGGCGTGCCGGGCGGAACTTGCGCCGTGACCGCAGCGGTGACCTGCTGTGTTACCGCCTGCGTTACCGCCTGCGTCAGCGCCTGTGCGGTCGTGGAAGTGGGCGAACCGACCGCCGCCGCCGCGAAGAGGCCGTCCTGTATCCCCTGCACGGTGCCCGTGCGCCCGCTCAAAACGGGCAGGCGGCTGTGGTAGTTGACGAAGTAGAAGCCGAACTCGGTGTTGTTCAGGCCCTCGGCGAGGTAGCGCAGCGCGACCCCCCACTGGCCGGAGTCTTCGGGTTCGTTGTCCGGGTTGCGGAACACGTTCAGGAAATGGGGGTCGAAGTCCGGCTGCGCTCTCTGGGGCAGGGGCGTCAGGGCTCCCGGCGCCGCGGGGCTGGGAATCCGGAAGCCCCTGAGGTCGGCATTGATCGCCGCCGTGACGGGACCAAACCCTTGACCGGTGTCGGGGATGGCGCCCCAGCCGAGTACGACCCTCCTCCCGCCCGCGCCGACGAAATCGCTCGTCGAGAAGAAACTGCCGGGCGGGTCGATCTCCGTCTTCTCCCACTTCACCTGGTAGAAGCCCTCCACGGAGAGATCCTGGTGCAGCGCAGCCGAGAAGGAGACCATCGGAACCGGCACGAGCCCGTCGCGCAACTCCGCGCCAGGCGTTCTCAGCTTCGTCACGTCGAAGGGGTTGATGACGTTGATGCTGTTCTGGATGAAGGTGCTCTCGCCCCAGCTGATGACGTGATTGCCGAGCCTGAGATCCACCGCCGTGTCGCCCAAGTCGAACGAGCCTGTGAGGTAGAGATCGAGCACTTCGAAATCTTTTCCGACCAGATCCTTCGCCTCGTCGGAGAGTTCGCCCCGCGCCCTGTCGCCGTTTTCGTTCTCGAAGTCGAAAAATCCGTGTACGCGGGCGAAGGCCCCGAAGTTCCGGTAGTTGAGGTCGAGCTCTCCGATGAATTTCGAGGTGTTGCTCACGATGCCCGTGTCGTAGTTGAGGTTCCCGTCGTCTGCGTTGACGGAGGTCGCCGTGCCGCCGTTCGTGACGCCAATCAGGCTGTCGCTGCGATCTCCGCCCCGGAAGGTGACGCCGTGCGAGAGCGTGATGTCGAGGCTGCCCTCAAGCTCGCCGTGGTTAAAATCCTCCGCACCCGCAGGAGCGGCGCACAAGGCGAAGACCAGGGCTATTGCGCAGGCCGCAATACGAAACGGGCGGGAGATGGATTCGAAACCGCCCCCCCGGGAGAGGCTGTTCATTGGTCGCCTGACGCGGGTGCGACGGGCGAAGTGGCTGGAGCGGGCTGGATGCATGCCGAAGGCCTCCCCCTCTTGCGATCAAGGTTTTTTAATTCCTGGATATCCATTCGTTCATTTTTTGATGTGCGCTTTGCAAGATATATTCAACATCTGGACTGAGTCAAGGGAAAATGAGCGGAAGACCCCGGAAAACAGCCTCTCGCGGTGAGATTTGCGGATGATGAGATGAACGCAGGAGCGGCTGCCGACTCGCGCCGTTACACGGGCGCGAGAGACGCAAGACTTCTTCCAACGCTTGCGGAGGAGCGTGATTAGCGAACGCGCGTTCCGTCGGGTTCGAAGAGGTAGACGTGCGCGGGGTCGAAGGTGACGTTCAACCGCTCGCCTTCCTTGAAGCGATCGCTCGCCTCGATGACGGCGATGGTCGGACGCTCGGCGCCGTGCTCGAAGTAGAGCAGCGTGTCCTTGCCGAGGGGCTCGACGAGCTGAATGTCGCACGAGAAGGCGGCATCCTGACTCCCCACCACGATGTGCTCGGGCCGTACGCCGAGGGTGTACTCCCCTGATGATACGCCCGCGTAGGCGTCGGGGAGCTTGAACTCGATGCCGGCGCCGGAGAAGGCGGCGGCGCCGTTCGAGCCCTCCACCGCTCCCGCGATGAGGTTCATGGAGGGGCTGCCGAAGAAATCGGCCACGAAGTAGCTGACCGGGTCGTTGTAGATTTCGAGCGGCGTCCCCACCTGCTCGATAACGCCGTCGCGCATCACCACGATGCGGTCGGCCAGCGTCATGGCCTCCTCCTGATCGTGGGTGACGTAGACGAATGTTTTCTTGAGTTCCTCGTGGAGCCTGTCGATCTCGGCGCGCATCTCGCGCCTGAGCTTGGCGTCGAGGCTCGAGAGCGGCTCGTCCAGCAGGAAAGCGGTGGGGTCGGTGATGAGGGTGCGGGCCAGTGCGGCGCGCTGCGCCTCGCCGCCCGAGCATTCGACGGGCAGCTTATGGAGCAGGTGCGTGATGCGCACCATGTCGGCCACCTCGCGCACTTTCTGCTTGCGCGTTTCCTCGGGCACCTTCTTCATGCGCGGGCCGAACTCGATGTTCTCCGCTATCGTCTTGTGCGGGAACAGGGCGTGCGTCTGGAAGACCATGCCGACGCCGCGGTCGCCGGGGTCGACGTCGTTCACGAGCCGCCCGTCGATTTCGATCTCGCCAGCGGTGGGCTCCTCAAAACCCGCGATCATGCGCAGCGTGGTCGTCTTCCCGCATCCCGAAGGGCCGACGATGACGACGAACTCGCCTTCCTCGATCGTAAAGTCGAGGTTCTTCACGGCCTCGATGTTCCTGCCGAATACCTTGCGTAAACCCTTGAGTTCGATTCTCGCCATTGTCCCTTTACCTCTTCACCATTCCGAATGTGAAACCTCGCACCAGGTGTTTTCGAATGAAGATGCCGATGATCATGAGCGGCAGCGTGATCCCCACCGCCAGAGCGGCCTGGTGGCCGTAGACGCGGCCCTCGTCGGAGCCTTCGTATTTCGCCAACTGGACGGGCAGCGTCACCACGTCCACCTTTGACAGCATGAGTGAGAGCAGGTATTCGCTCCACGTCAGGATGAGGATGAACAGGAACGTCGCCACGATGCCGGAGCGTATGAGCGGGAATATCACCTCGCGGATCGCCTGCCACTTGGTGGCGCCGAGGATCTCGGCGGCCTGTTCGATCTCGACGGGAACCTCGTCCACGAAGCTCTTCGTCATCCAGACGGAATACGGCAGCGTGGTGATGAAATAGACGATAATCAGCCCCAGCGCCGTGTCCATCAGATGGATCGCCGAGTAGTAGAGCGTCAGCGGCGCCGCCACCACGATGGGCGGAATCATCCTGAGCACGAGGAGCTGGAACATCCGTATCTCCGACAGTATCCGGTAGCGCGAGACCCCGTAGGCCAGAATCGCGCCGAAGGCGACCGAGAGCGCCGTGGCGGTGATGGCGATGTAGAGGCTGTTCCACAGCGCCTGCCAGGGTTTGTTGGCCGAGTGCGACTCGTAGCGGGCCGTCTCTGTTGCTACTTTTTCCCCGGAGGTGGCCCGGGGACTTTGTGTTCTCCCCCACACCGCCCGGTAGTTGGCCCAGGAGGCCTCTTGCGACCAGTATACCGGCGGCCAGGCGTGCCACTCCCAGTCGGGCTTGAACGAAGTGGAAACGATCCAGAAAATCGGGAACGCCACGATCACCGACCATATGAAAAGCATGGCGTAGCGGAAGATGGTGAACAGGCGCGCCTTCTGTACTCGGTTCATGTCTAGGCCTCCGCGCGCGACGTTTCATGCAGGGCGTCGAGCGCCCGCTTCTCGCGGCGCAGCACGTAGATCGCCGTGAGAACGATGAATATCATGATGACCATGACGACGTAGGACATCGCCGCGCCCTTCGATATGTCGAACGACACCCAGGTCGTGAAATAGAGATAGATGGGTATCGTCTCCGTGGCGGTGCCGGGCCCTCCCTGGATGAGGCCCCACGTTTTCGGAAATTCCGCCATCGCCTCCAGGAAGCGCAGGATGAGCGCCAGGAATATGACGGGCCTTAAAAGCGGAAGCTGAATCTCGCGGAATATCTGCAGGCGGTTCGCACCCAGGATGCGGGCCGCCTCCACCGGCTCCGTCGGCAGCGAGGAGAGACCCGCCAGCATGATGATGAAGACGAAAGGCGTCCAGTTCCAGATTTCAAGAAGAATAATCGTGAAGATGGCGACATCGGGATTCGCCAGCCAGGTGAACTTCGAGAGGTCCCCCGGCAGGAAATAGCTCAAAAACCCGTTGATGGGCCCTTTCTCGTACAAGAGCATGTCGGCGGTGTAGGCGATCACAACCGGCACCGTCAGCATGGGGAGGATGAAGAGAATGTAGAAGAACGCCTGCCCCCGGAAGGGCTTGTACATCAAGAGCGCCAGCGCAAAGCCGCATATGAAACAACCCAGCGTCGAGAGACCCGCGAACAGGAGCGAGCGTCCCATGGCTCTCCAGAAACGCCCTTCGGTCAACACCTCCTGGAACAACTCCAGCCCCACGTATTCCGCGTCGAACCAGGTGGAGAGATAGACCGTCCAGGAATGGAACGAAAAATATATCTGAAGGAGAAAAACCGGTATCAGGAACGCGAAAAGGAGTATCAGCGGAGAAAGCACGCTCCATTTGAATACGCGCACGCCACGGGCGCGCGTGGAGCGTCTACCCTTGGGCTGCGCTATCGTGGCCGTCGCCATTCAACAAAACTCCTGCGGTATCGAATGAATCGGAGCGTACGCCGGGAACCATTCGGAAGCGATAATCGCGTCGGCGGCCGGGGCGGGCGATTCCCCGCCGGCCCCGGCCGCCGAAACATGGAACCCCTCCCCGGAGCAACGCCCCGGGGAGAGGAGGTTTTCGTGCTACGAGGGCTTGTCCACCTTCGGCATCATGCCCTTGTAGAAGGGAATCTCCCTCTTGAGCTTGCGCTTGCCGACCTTGCGGATGATCTTGGCCCATTCGTTCTGGATGTCGCCCATGACCTTCTTCGCGCCCTTCTTGCGGCCCGCGTAGGCCTCGGAGAGGTTCCGGTCGACGACTTCCTTGAACTCCTGGTAGCCGGTCACGTACGGCGGCGGCGCGGTGACGAGGAGGTTGTCCCTCACGGACTTGATGCCCGGCTTGGTGTAGACCTTCGTCACCTGCGGGTCGGTCATGTGCTTGGGATGCCAGGGATCGTGGAAGGTGAAGAGCGGATGGCCGACAACTTCAGCGCTGTTCTTGTAGGTGCTCATGTACATGGCCCATGCGGCGGCCTGCTTCTTGCGCGGGCTGTGCCGGTTCACGACCATGGCCATCACCGGAGCGGAGAAGCAGCGGTGGATGAGCTTGCCGGAGAACTTCGAACCAGGCACCAGGCCGTAATGCCACATGCCCCTGGTCTTCGTCTTCGCCGTCGGGCTTTCGATGAGCGCGATAATCCCGTCCCAGTACTGGCAGGAGAAAATCTTGCCGTTGCGGATCCGGGGGATCATCTGCGGCGAACCCCAGGCGGCCGCCTCGGGGTGGGAAACCTGCTTGCGCGCGAGCCAGGTGTCGAAGGCGTATTCAGCCGCGGGCGTGTTCAGCGTGGGGTTGGCGTCGTCATCGAACGGGAATCCGCCCGCGCTGTAGAGATACATCCAGTACCAGAAGCTGCTGTTCGCCTTGTCCCGCAGGCCGCCGAAGCCGTAGAGCTCCTTGTCGGGCCTGTGGAAAAACTTCATCACCTCGAGTTCGTCTTCCCAGGTGACAGGCCACTTGAGTTCCTTGCCGTGCTTGTCGGCGAAGGCCTTGCGCTCGTCTGGATTGTCGAACAGGTCCTTGCGGATGAACTGCGGGCAGACGTTGCCGTCCGTGGGCATAGCGTAGGTCTTGCCCTGATACTGCATGAAGGTCTCGAAGTTCCCCACCATCTTGAGGTCGAAGCCGACGGATTTCATATGATCGTCGAGTGGTTCGAGCATTCCCGCCGCCGCGAGGGAGGGGATCATCATGGATTCCACGTGGAAGATGTCGAACTTGCCCGATCGCGTGATGGCCTCGGCCATAGCGCGCTGGGGAATCTGCAGGTTGGGCACGTCACTGACCTTGTCCATCGAGATGCCGGTGGCTTTCATGAATTCTTTGTTGAGGTCGGGATAATTGCGCCAGTAGAGGCCCCACATCATCCCGTTCAGCTTGGCGCCTCCAAGCTTCTTCGCCGCTTTGATGACGGCGTCCTCCTCGGGACCTGCGTGGGCCTTCCCGGCGCCGAGTACGGCTGGACCCGCCACGGCGGTGGCCAGACCGGCCTTGAGGAGGCTTCTTCTTTTGATCTGCTTCTCGCTCATCTGGGTGTTCCTCCTTCATTCTTGGGGTGGCCGGGAGGCGAAAAAATCTGCGCCGAGCGCCCATCGAAAGATGAGACACCCGCCGCTGGATGGATAAACCCGCCCCACGGCCCGTATATGCAACTCATAATGCCTTTGTAACAGGGCATTTTAGGGAAGCGAAGATTTTTGTCAACAAGCGAAGCGAGGCCGTCGGCAAATGTGAAAGCGCCTCGAAGGGGGCTGCTGAAAAAGTCCCCCTGGCAAAGGCTTGTTGAAAAAGCCTTATTGCTCGGAATGCTTCCACCACCCCGCCAGCGAGGTTGCGGATTACTTCCTTGAACAGCATTGCCAATCGACGAAAGAGAAGTGTTCCTCTCCCCTCGAGGGGGCTGTTGAAAAACCCTGCAATACCGACAATGGGATACCGCCTTGCCGAAGGGATTGTATGTCGGACATATATGTCCGACATATATGCGGCCCGAGTTCCACCGTCGAAAAAGCCGGGACGCATACTATGCGTCCCCTACAAAACCCGCCCCCTCCACGGCCGCGTCGAATCCTCGTTAATCGGCCTTCGAGATTGTTCACCGTAGCGGACGGGCCCCTGCGCCTGTCCGTGGCCTCCGTGCCTGTCCTGACGAAGGACAGCCACAAAAATAGACACCTTCGATACGGGCGGCCACCCTACGGGAAAGGCAACCCCCCCTACCCCCCCTTGTCAGGGGGGTAAAAAAGGCAACCCCTCCACCGGTGGAGCGGGGTTTTGGTTCTTCTTGCCCCCCTGCCAAGGGGGGGTAGGGGGGGTTGCTTTTATCCCCTGAGGAGGGGGGCTTTTTCAACAGCCCGCGCAAGGGGGATAAAAGCGATACTTCCCATCGAGGGGTTGTTCAGCAGCCGCGGACGGCGAAAAAAACCGCCCTCCCCGGCGCGGTTTCTATGCCGGAGAGGGCGATGCGGTGCGGCTGGAATCTAGCTCTCGACCGATTCAGCGTCCATTTCCTCCAGCTTTTTCAGGGCCACCTTGTCCCTCAGCAGGAACACCGGGCAGGGCGCGCGCCGGAGAACCTGCTCGGAGACGCTGCCGATCAGGAATCGGCTCACCATGTTGTGGCCGTGCGTACCCATGACGAGGAGGTCGAAATCCCCCGTGTCGGCGAATTGGACGATCTCCTTCACCGGTTCGCCGAAAACAACGAGGGTTTCGATGGGCACGGCCGATTCGATTTGTTTCGTCATTACGTCGAGGTTGCTCTCCAGTTCGACGCGCGTATCTTCGAGCAATTTGCTCGGAGAGATGGTGCCCACGAGTTCCGCGCCGTAGCCGCCGTATTTGGCCGCGTAGTCGGGATTTCTCGCCACGTGGATGGCCATGACTTCGGCGTTGCGGTTCTCACCGATCTCCGCCGCGACTTTCAGGACGCCTCGGCTCAGTTCAGAGAAATCCACGGCTGCCAGAACTTTCTTGGGGTCATATATTCGCATGACGTTTCCCTCCGATATGAATGAAATGCAATGTGCCCGTCCGTGCGCCAAGCAAAAAGCGGAGCCTCCGGAGGCCCCGCTTTCAGGATCGGTCTTGTTTTTCCGCCTGCGCTTCGCGCGATGGCCTTCCGGATGCCTTGCGCCGACTATCTTTTGACATCCCCCGAGAGGCCGGCGCGCTGCTTCAGGGGACTAGACTTCATCACTCCATCAACCCCCTATGGTCTGTTTCAAATATAGGCCCTCATGCGCCATCTTTCAAGGAGATTCCGCGCGCAGGCGGCCCCGACCGCCTCAATCGATCTCCACCACCACGTTCCCGACGTTCGCGAAATTCTCCATGATCTCGTGCGCGGCGGCGGTCTCCTCCAGCGAGAAACGCGCGCCGATGTGGTGGGTGAGCGCGCCCGCCCCGCACGCGGCGTTGATGTCGGCGCAGGCCTGGGCGATGGCGGAATCCGGCATGGTGTAGACGAACACCATGCGGATGGCCGTGTTCTCGGGCATCATCTGGTACCAGGGCAGCACGGGTTCGGGAACCCGCGTGGAGCCGTAGGCCGCGACGGTTCCGTTGCCCTTGAGCACCTTGCGGGTGATTTCGAGGTTCTCGCCGAAATCCACCTCGCAGATCCTGTCCACGCCCGCCCCGTTTGTGATCTCCATGATGCGCGCAGCGGCGTCCTCATCGCGGTAGTTCACCACGTGGTCCGCGCCCGCCTCGCGCGCGATCCGCGCCTTCTCCTCGCTGCTCACCGTGGCGATGACGTCGGCGCCCCCCCACTTGGCGAGTTGCACGCCGTAGCGCCCCACCGCTCCCGCCCCGCCGGTGACGAGCGCGGTCTGCCCGATGATCGGTCCGTCGAGAAAAAGCGCCCTGTGGGCGGTCATCGCCGGAATCGCCAGACACGCGCCCTGGGCGAAATCCACCGAATCCGCCAGCGGCACGGCCTGCCGCTCGGGCACGACGATGAATTCGGCCGCCGTGCCGTAAGGCCTTTGCCACTGTCCGTTGAATATCCAGACGCGCTCGCCCACGCGGGCCGCGTCCACGCCATCGCCCGCGCTCTCGATGACGCCCGCGCCGTCCGAGTGGGGAATGACTCTCGGCCAGCCCATCTCGCCGCGCGAACCCAGGCGCGCCTTGTAGTCCGAGGGGTTCGCGCCCGAGGCGTGGAGCCTCACGCGCACCTCGCCCGCGCCGGGCTCGGGGGTTTCGAGTTCACCGAATTTCAGCACTTCCTTCGCCGGGCCATACGCTTCATACCAGACGGCTCGCATGATCTCTCCTTCATATGATCAGTATGGATTGCCTGACAGGGTAAAGAACGGAAAACGCCTCCCGCCCATGAAAGCGCAAAACCTTGCGCCGGTCTTACGCCGCGGTACGCTCTCGCTCGATCATCTCCTTGATTCGGGGGATGAGGTCGCGCGCGGCGCGGTGGCATTCCTCCACGTGGGGGTAGCCCGAGAGGATGAACTCGTCGATGCCCAGCCGCCAGTAGCCGAGAAGTTCCTCTGCGATCTGCGCGGGCGTTCCCACGAGCGCGGAGCCGCAGTTCACCCGCACCTGGGAGATGCCGTTCCAAAGATGCGGCCCGACCCGGAAATCCTCGAACGCGCGCGCCTGCGCGGCGGCCCCCACCATGGCCGTGCCGGCGACCAGCGCGCCGCGCTGCGCCTTCACGGAATCCTCCGCGCGGCTCAAAAGCTCGCGCGTCTCCTCCCACGCTTCGTCCTCGGAGTCTCGCATCACCAGGTGGGAGCGCACGCCGAAGACGGGCGCGCGCCCCGCCTCGGAGAAAGAGGCCCGCGCGCGCTCCAGGTGCTTTCTGGTCTCCTCCACCGGCCCTATCCAGCCGAGATAGACGTCCGACTGCGTGCCCGCGAGCTTGAGCGCGGCGGGGGACGCGCCGCCGAGATAGAACTGTGGCGTCTCTCCCGCCGGGCCGGGCGAGCAGTGCACGTCGCTCAGCTTCACGAACTTCCCGTCGAAGCTGACCGGTTCGGGCCGCTCCCAGAGCTTTCGGATGGCGGCGATAAACTCCTCCGCCCGCTCGTAGCGCGTGTCGTGGTCGATCCGCTCGCCCATCTTTTCGAACTCGCCCTTGATGCCGCCCGGCACGACGTTCAAATCCACGCGCCCGCCCGTAATCTGGCTGAGCGTGGCCGCCATCTGCGCGAAGAGGCCCGGGTTCACGAACCCCGGGCGCACGGCGATGAGGAAGCGTATCTTCTCGCTTCGCGCGGCGAGGGCCGTCACCATCGTCCAGGTCTCCGCCAGGGGCGCACCCTGGTCGAAAAGCCCGTTGGCGAAGCGCGTGGGGATGAGCATGGAGTAGAAACCGTTCTCCTCCGCCGCCTTCACCACCTCGCTCAGGTATTCATACGTGGGCGGACGCTCTGCCCGCGACGTGCCGATGTGCTCGCCGTCGCCGTCTATCGGGATGAACCAGTCGAAGCGCGGCGTCGGGCGTTCATGATTGTTGGCCATGCGGAATACTCCCCTGCGTTTTCGGTATTTAATTCCGGCGATTCTAGTACAGATAAGGGGGAGGCGGAAAGGCGGGGGCGCTCCTCGATTCCAGTCGCTTCCGAACCTGCCGTTCCTTCACACAGCAGGGCGGTTCGCGAACAGCCCTTGCATGAACAGGGATATCTTGTCAGAGCGGAGAGCGAGAAACAGGCTGCTTATGACGCGCTTTTGACTTCCCGGTCCAAAATCGCTAGGCTCTGTGTGGAGGACCCGTACTCTTTCTTACTCACCGGAGGCGGGCGGAACCATGCAAAAACTCTTCGATCATTTCAAAACCAACGCCAGCGTATGGACGTTCGGGCTGTTCATGGCCGCGATAGCGGGCGGCATCTATCAATTCACGGTATTCATGGTCAGCGCCCAGGTCACGCCCGTCAGCGAGCGCGTCGATGCGGAAGTCAAGAGGCTCGACGCGGCGGACGGGAACACGAACGGCAACTTCGCCCGCTTCGAGAAGCAGATGAACGAGCATTTCGGCCAATTGCGTGAAGCTATCGGGCAGAACAGAGAAAGAATCGACCTGCTGAATGAGCAAATCAACACGAAAACAAGTCAGTTGAACCAGACGGTCGACACGAAAATTACCCGGTTGAGCCAGACGGTAGACACGAAAATAAGCCAGTTGAGCCAGAAGATCGACACGAAAATAAGCCAGTTGAACCAGAAGTTCGATAGCAAGATAACGATGCTGGATCGGAAACTCGAGAGGAAAATAGAAGTGCTGGATCAAAAAATCGAGAAGAAAATAGACCGTTTGGAACTGAAAATTAACGAAAGAATAACCCGTCTGGATGAAAAAATGGACGAGAAATTCGCCCTCATCCTGCTGAGGCTCCCGCCGCTCAAGAAATAGTTTTCAGATAGCAGTCTATGAGCGCTCACGCTCGAATACCCGCCGCATAACCCTCAGGCTAGGGTTTCGCTCAGCGACACGAGTTCATCGAGCGCATCCCTGGCGAAGGAACTCTGGAAGACGGCCTCGGCGGAAGCCCCCGGATAGACGGCCCAGAGCGCGTCCTTATCGCAGAGCAAGATGGTGGTGAGAGGCCGCAAGACCATCGCGCCTACAGTTTCGTGGGCGTCGGGCCGGTTGATCCAGCGCCTGAAGGAGGCTTCGCAGTCGGCGGCCAGGGAGAGTTCCGAGTCCCAGAGCGGATCTCCCGAATAGAAGTTCTGGAGATTCGAGCCGGCGAATTCATTTTCAAGACAAGCGCGCTCAGTCGGCTGGAGGCTTTCCGCTTTCTTGTGGATTCTGAACGAAAAAGTCGCCGCGCAGGCGACGCCTATCCGCATCGCGGCGGGGCTTTGGCGAGATTGCGCACGATACTCGAACCACACGCTTTTGCCCGAATACCGGCCCGTCAACCGCCCGCCCTCGAGACGGGCCGTACCCGCATCCAGCATCTCGGCCAGCGGCTTCATGCGGCGGGTCAGCCATACGTCGCGGAAGAAGACGCAGTAGACGACCGCGCCGAGAACCACCGCCAGAGCGAGGAGGCTCGGCCCGTCGATCAGCATTCATCCTCCCCCGCTTCCCGCCACGCCGGTTTGCTGCCGGGGAACATGTCCGAGTCGTGAAACACCTCGATGCGGTTGCCGTCGGGGTCCAGGAAATAGATGCCCTCGTGCCCGCCCCAGAGGCCGTTGCTCGCATCGAGCCGCAAGGGTCCCCAGACGACCTCGATGTCGGGGCGCGAGCGGATGTAGGCCACCGCGTCGTCGAACGCCTCCTGATCCGCCACCTCGAACGCCAGGTGGTGCAGGCCTACGTCGCGGCGCGGCACGGTGTCCCCGCCTTCTTCTTCCACCCAGTCCCCGGGCACGCTGAAAATCGCCAGCTGGTGGTGGTAGTCGTCCAGGTACATGAACGCCGAGCCGAACGGAGCCGCCGGGTGGCTGCCCGCCTCGTGGCGCGAGCGCAGCTTGAAGCCCAGGACTTCGGAGTAGAATTTTATCGCGCGGTCCAGGTCGCGCACCTTGATGCCCATGTGCTGCAGGCGGATGGAGCGAATCATCAGAGGCCTCCCGGGATTTTAATAACGAATGGGGACGCGACCCATTCATCCTGATTTGCGGCGGTATTGCTTCATGGGGCGAGAATACGCCGTTCGCCCCTGAAAGTCATGGCGTCCGGCGCGTTGTGTAGAGCAGGTTCGGCGCCGGAGCGCTTCAACCCCGCCATCGACTTGACGGAGCATGACGAGGCAGGATAAGGCTCGGGTACATCAACGCGCCGACCTCGCCCTCTTTTCGAACGCAAGCCGTGAGGAGATACGACCCATGCAGATAGGCCTCCGCATCGGACCCCAGAACGAATTCACGCCGATCCCGGAATACCTGAAATTCGTGCAGCGCGCGGAAGCGCTCGGCTTCGACCCGCTGCTGTTCTCCGACACGGTTTCCCTGTCGCACTTCCACCTGCGCGACCCCTTCGTCGTCATGGCGCTTGCCGCCGGGGCGACCGGGCGCGCCGGGATTGGAACCGGCGTGACCGTCCCCTTCATCCGTCATCCGGCGGTCGTCGCCAATGCGTTCGGGTCGATCGATGACGCGATCGCCCCGCGGCGCACGTTCCTCGGGGTCGGCTCCGGCGATACGGCGGTATACCTGCTCGGCAAGCGCGCCGCCCGTCTGGCGGAAATGCGGGAATACCTCTCCGCAATCCGGGGGTTGCTGGACGGCGAGCCCGTAACCTACGAGGGGGCGCGAATGCGCTCCAACTGGCGGAAGCCGCACGTGCCGATCTGCCTCGCCGCCGACGGGCCGAAGATACTGGCCGTCGCCGGAGAACTGGCCGATGCGGTCATTCTCGGCGCGGGCGCGACGCCCGAGGTAATCGAGTGGGCGCGGGGCTGCATCGCGGAGGGTGAGGCGCGCGCCGGCCGCGAACCCGGCCACGCGCCGATCTGGTTCGATTTCATCGTCAGCGTCGGCGAAGACCGCGACGCGGTTCGCCGGGCGATTCGGGCGCGCCTGTGCAACCGGGCCAACCATAACTTTCGCATGGGCTTCCATGCGGTGCCGGAAGAGCACCTTCCGGACGTGCAGGCCTTTCGTGAGAATTATGACGAGAGCGATGTAGGCCACAAGACGAAAAACGCAAGCCTCATCACCGACTACATGGTGGACCGCTTCGCCGTGGTCGGCACGCCGAACGACGTCGTCGCCCGCTTCGAGACGCTGCATGAGATGGGGGTGGAGAAGGTCATCGTCGCCATGCCTTTCCGGCTCGAAGAACGCTACGAAATTATCGAGACCCTGGCCCGTGAAGTCCTGCCCCGCTTCGCGGAAACAGGCGCATAAGCAGGGCGGGACAAAAAAGCGCGCCGGCGTCATCGCCCGGGCGGTCCCCACAGAGGTTGTTGAAAAAGCCCTGATGAATGAGGGTTTGCGCTTTTTGTAGGGGCGGACCTGCGTGTCCGCCCCAAACGCGAAGTTCGTATATCGAACGGATATCGGGGGCTGGAACGCCAACAGGGGGAGATAGCATCAACAAGGTCCGCATCAACAACCGGGCGGACACGCAGGTCCGCCCCTACGGGAAACCCATTCTTTGCTTCCGGGGGCTTTTTCAACAAACCCCCTCATGGCCGATCCCCCGCCGCCCTTGCCGAGACAGCCCAAGTGGAGTATTTCATGGAGGCACGGGAACCCGTATCGGTCGATTCCGCAATTTCAGTTGTTTTCCTCGAATGGAGGTCTTCGCCTTGCCCATCATCACGAACGAGACGAAAAGAAAATCCTACGCCGGTGAGGTCACCCTGGGCGCGGGCGTACGCATGGCGCGAACGGTGGAGGTCGGCCTCACCATGAAGGCGGCCGGTTTCGACTGGCTCTTCATCGATCTCGAACACGGACCCTTCGACCTGGAAACCGCGCAGCAGATTTCCATCGCCGCCCTGACGCAGGGCATCACGCCGCTCGTGCGCGTGGCCTCGCTCGACGGACACCTGAGCACGCGGATTCTGGACTCAGGCGCGCAGGGCATCGTCCTGCCGCACGTGAACAACGCGCAGGAGGCCGCCGAATTCGTGAAAATCTGCAAATTCCCGCCCGAGGGCGGACGCAGCGCGGGCGGGGGGCTGGCCCACGGCCGCTTCGAGGCCATCGACGCAGCCGGGATGCTGAGCGGCATCAACGACGAGACGCTGCTGGTCGCCATGATCGAGACGCCCGAAGCCGGCGATGAGGCGGACGCCATCGCCGCCGTGGACGGGATCGACGTGCTGCTCATCGGCACGAACGATTTGAGCACGGGCATGGGCATCGTCGGCCAGCACGACCACCCCAAAGTCAACAAGGTGTATGACCAGGTGAACGCGGCGTGTCAGAAACACGGCAAGATAGCCGGCATGGGCGGGTCCTATGATCCCGAGATGATAGAGCGCAGGATCAAGGAGGGGATGCGCTTCATCCTCTCAGGCAGCGACTTGAACTTCATGATCGCAGGCGCCAGGGCCCAGGCGAGCATGATTCGAGACCTCGCAGGCTGAAATTCCAATTTCCATTCGCAATTTTCGTGACAACGGAGAGAGAAAATGAAACTGCTTACCTATGAATCGGATACAGGCCCGCGCGTCGCCGTCTTGACGGAAAACGGCGTGGAAGACGTCGTCCCCCGGACGGGCGATGCGGCGGAAGTCATCGCCCGGGGCGGAACGCCCGAGACCAGCGGCGAGCCGGTGGCGTTCGAATCCATCAAAATGCTCGCGCCGGTGGCGAAACTCGCGCGGCCCGTCATCGCCGTGGGCCTCAACTACAAGAAACACGCCGATGAGGGCGCGCGCAAATACGGGCGTCCGGTGGGCGTCTACCCCGAGATTCCGGTGTTCTTCTGCAAGTGGCCGGGCTCGCACAACAGACCCGACGGGGAGATCATCCTCCACTCCAACGTGAACGAGTTGGATTACGAGTGCGAACTCGTCATCGTGATCGGCAAGGAGGGCGTCAACATCCCGCTTGAAGAAGCCATGGACCACGTATACGGCTACACCATCATGAACGAGGTCTCGGCCCGCGACGTGCAGCGCGCCCACGGCCAGTGGTTCAAGGGCAAGGCGCTCGACAGCTTCGGCCCGCTCGGGCCGTGGATCGTCACCAAAGACGAGGCGGGCGACGGGAACAACCTGGCCGTGACCACGCGCGTGAACGGACAGACGCGGCAGAGTTCGAACACGAACGACATGATCTTCGATATCGCCACCGTCGTCTCGGTGCTGTCCGAGAGCTTCACGCTCGTGCCCGGCGACATGATCGCCACCGGAACGCCCGAGGGCGTGGGCTTCGCTATGGACCCGCCGGGGCTCCTCAGCGTGGGCGACGTGGTGGAGTGCGAGATAGAGAACATCGGCGTGCTCAGAAGCACCGTCTCCGCGCCGTAGGGGGGCCGGAGAAACAAGCCCCTTACCCAAGGGATAAAGGCAACCCCCCCTACCCCCCCTTGTCAGGGGGGCAAGAAAAAACAAAAACCCCTCTACCGGCGACGGGCGCCTTTTCATACCCCCCTGACAAGGGGGGGTAGGGGGGGTTGCTCCTTTGAGAAAGGCTTTTTCAACAGCCTCATAAGGAAGTGTATGACGCCCCGGCGGTTGCGCCTTACGTCAGCGTTAGCTTGAGGTAGGGAACGAGGCCGCCCGCCTTCACCATGTCCATGATGTGATCGGGCAGGGGCTCGGCCTGCAGGGTCTCGCCCTTGGTGAGGTTCTCGACCCGGCCCGCGATCGGGTCGACGCGGACGCGGTCGCCCTGCGCTATCGATTCCGCGTCGGCGCAGATGAGCACGGGCAGGCCGATGCACAGCGAGTTCCTGAAAAAATTCCTGGCGAACGTCCGCGCGATGACGGCGCCCACGCCCGCGTGCTTGATGCCGCGCGGGGCCGTCTCGCGGCTCGAACCGCAGCCGAAGTTCCGCCCGCCGATGATGACGTCGCCCGCCTGCACGTTTTTCGGGAAATCGGGGTCGATACCCTCCATGGCGTGCGCGGCCAGTTCCTCATCGGGGAGGCTCGCGTATTTGGACGGCATGATGTAGCCCGTATCGACGTTGTCGCCGAACACCCAGGCGCCGCCCTCGATGGATTGCGTTTCGCTGCTCATGAGATGAACTCCCTCGGGTCGGCCACGCGGCCCTTGACGGCGCTCGCCGCCACCGTGGCGGCCGAAGCCAGGTATATCGACGCCTCCGCACTTCCCATGCGTCCCTTGTAGTTGCGGTTGGCCGAGGAGATGCACACCTCCCCGGCTCCGAGTTGTCCCGGTCCCCTGCCCGCGCATACCCCGCACGTGGTGGGCAGGAGCACGCCGCCCGCGTCGATGATCGCGCCGAGCGTCCCGTCGTCCATGGCCTTGCGCATGATGTCCTTGCTGGCGGGCGCGATGAGAAGCTGCATCCCGTGGGCGACCCGCCTGCCCTTCAAGACCGCCGCCGCCGCCTGCAGGTCGAGGAGCTTCGCCCCCGTGCACGAGCCGATGTGCGCGCGATGGAGCGGCGGCGAATCCACCTCCTCGACCGGCGATACGTTGTCCATCCTGTGGGGACACGCCACCTGGGGCGACATATCCGACACGTCGTATTCATACGATGCGGCGTAGGCGGCGTCCGCGTCGGAGGAAAAGGCCTCCCAGCCTTCCTCCACCCCTGCGTTCGCCAGGTACTCCGCCGTCGCCTCGTCCACGTCCATGATGGCGCTCTTGGCGCTGAACTCCGCCGCCATGTTCGAGAGCGTCATGCGGTCCTCGACGGGCAGCGCCATGAGCGGCTCGCCCGAGAATTCGAGCACCTTGTACTCCGCCCCGTCGACCTTGAGGTCCTTGAGCGCGCGCAGCACCATGTCCTTGCCGTACACGCCTTCGGGAACCCGGCCCGTGTAGTGGACCCGAATCGTCTCGGGCACGCGGAGCCATACCTCACCCTTGGCGAGTACGCCGATGCTCTCCGTCGGACCGATGGCCACGCCCAGCGCGCCGAGCGCGCCCGTGTTGGTGGTGTGGCTGTCGGTGCCCGTGACGAGCGCGCCCGGGCGAACGAAGCCCTTCTCCGCCATCAGGATGTGGCAGATGCCCTCCGCGTCGTAGAAATGCGAAAGTTCCTGCTCGGCCGCCCAGGCTCTGGTGACGTTCAGCACCTTCGACTGCGAGTCGCCGGTGGGCGGATTGTGGTGGTCGGCCGTGAGCATGAAGCGATCCTTGTTCCAGATGGGAAGTCCGAGTTCGGCGAAATCCTTCCCCATGCGGAACGGCCCCTGGTTGTCGTGCATGACGTGGGCGTCGACCTTCGCCCATACGATGTCGCCCACGTCCACGCGCTCGCGCCCGCTGGCGCGGGCCAGGATTTTCTGTGTAGCTGTATCCCCGGACAAAGAGGCTCTCCTTCAGATGAGGGGATGCGAAAACGCGACAGTCTTGTATACTCGCCTTGTCGCACACTATCGGACGCGAAGCAAGACTCGGGCGCGAGGACGAAATGGCCGAAGACAAGCAAATCGACCGCAAGGCGTTCTTCACCGAAGGCCCCCTCTCCTTCATGCGCGCCTTCATGCAGGGAGTGCACCAGGGGGAAACGAGAATCCAGCCCTCGAACCTCGAAGGGCCCGTCCTGCGCCCGCCGGGCGCGGCGGCGGAAGCCGATTTCCTGGACCTCTGCACGGGCAGTGCGCAGTGCGCGCTGGCGTGCCCGGCAGACGCCATCCTCATGCTCCCGCGCGAGGACGGCTCCGGCCTCGAAGCCCCCCGCATCATCCCCGTGGACGGGGCCTGCGTGGTCTGCGACGACCTCTCCTGCATGAAGGTCTGCCCCACGGGCGCGCTCACCCTCGTGCCGCGCGAGGAGATCCGGGTGGGCCTCGCGGAAGTGAACCTCGAGACGTGCTACGCCTGGAACGGGACGGACGAGGAATGCAACTTCTGCGTGACGCGGTGCCCCATCGGGGAGAGCGCGATACGGGTCGAGGAGCGAGAGGACGGGAAAGGCCCCGTCATCGGCGAGACCTGCGTGGGCTGCGGCACCTGCGAGCAGCACTGCCCCGAATACCCGGGCGCGGTGCGCGTATTTCCCATCGAATCTTCCTGAACGGAAAAACCCGGTAAAGCCGAGATTGCCGTCATTCCGGCGAAAGCCGGAATCCATTTTCAAGCGGAATGACGATACTTCGGCTTTTCATCTCCCCGTCAAGGGGCTGTTGGAAAAGTCATCCTTGGTTGGCTCCAACACCGGAATGACGGCCAAAACCCAAAACCGGGCGGCGGCGCAGGCTCTAGCCTTGAAAAGCAACCCCCCCTACCCCCCTTGTCAGGGGGGCAAGAAAAAGCAAAACCCCCTCAGCCCGGCGAAGGCGCATCGCCTTTTTATACCCCCCTGACAAGGGGGGTAGGGGGGGTTGCCTTTGTCCTCTGGCAAGGAGGTCTTTTGAAAAACCCTGCAATGCCGGCAACGGGATACCGCCTTGCCGAAGGGATTGTAGGTCAGACATATATGTCTGACATATATGCGGCCCGAGTTCCGCCGTCGAAAAAGCAGGGACGCATACTATGCGTCCCCTACAAAAACCGCTCCCTCCACGGTCGCGTCGAATCCTCGTTAATCGGACTGTTTCAACAACCCCGATTCAGAAAAATTTGAAATACTGGATTACTGCAGGTTGGCGCATAGCGGTTCTAGCGAAGCCGATCAGGAGAATTCCTCTTTCAGGATTTCGTGGATGAACCGCTGGACGGCGAGGGGGTAGAACCGGATGTCCGGCGTGCGGACGACGGCGGTGTCGGTGGTCTCCAGGCGCGCGAGTTCGTTCAGCACCTTTTCCACCAGGACCTCCGGGCTCCACTCGTGGTGGGTGATCTTCAGGTGTTCGTTCTCGATGTTGAAGTTGCCCGCCGCCACGGCGGGGAACGCGAACACGCGGCCGATGAGGTCGGAATCCATCATCTCCGAATCCTCGAAAATCTCGCCGAACGTCTTCTGCGCCTCGGCCGGCGTCCACACCAGCTTGGGAGACACCAGCAGCTTGCCGGATATCTGGACCGAACCCGCCTGCTCTTCCACCTCGGGGCCCAGCACCCGGTAGCCGAGTTCGTGATAGCCCGACACGATGCCCACGTAAGGCCGCTGGAGGATGCGTATCTCCTCGTTCACCTGCCTGTGGAAATCGCGCTGCATGTCGTCGTCGAACATCGAACCGTCTCCGCGGGGAATGAAAATCCAAAAAATACAGGCAGCCGTTGATACCAAATGCCGCCGCGCCGGGTCAAACAAAGCGGGACCACGGACGCGCCTCTTCTCTATTCTCTTCTTTTTCTTCAGGAATTGATAGTCCGCAAATCGCCTAAAATCTTCTCCGCCGCATCACCCGCAGATTTCACGCAATCGGGAATCCCCACGCCCCGGTAGGCGTTGCCCGCGAGAGCGAGACCCGGCGTCGCCTCAATCGCGCTTTCGATGCGTTCCACCTTCTCCAGGTGGCCCACCAGATAATGCGGCAGGGATTCCTCGTAGCGGTAAAATGCGCTCGCTTCGGGCTCTCCGGTGATCCCCAGAATCGGGCGAAGCTCCTCGATTAGCCTCCCGGCGAGTTCCTCATTCGAAAGCCCGGCCCGGGAGGCTGCCTCGCCTCCGGCGAAGGCGCGGATGAGCACCTTGCCCTCGGGCGCTCTGCCCGCGAACTTGGTGCTCGAAAACGAGCACGCGAGGAGGGTTTTGTTCTCAATAGCAGGAACCACGAAACCCATGGCATGGAGCGGATTCGCCACCTGTTCCGCCCGGTAGACGAGGTTGAGCGTCGCCAGGGAACCGCTCGGGATGCTCATCAACTCTCCCGAGATACCGGGTGCTGCTTTCTCCAGCATCCGCGCCGCAGCACTTGGCGGCAGGGTGACGCAGGCCGCGTCGGCGTCCACCTCCTCCCCGCCTTGCAGGCGAACGCGCCAGCCCCGCTCGAATCTTTCGAGCGCTTCCGCCCGGCATCCCGTCCGAACCGCAACACCTGAAATCGCCTCCGCCAGGGCCTCCGCCAGGACGCCCATCCCGCGCGCGAAACTCACGAACAGGCCGTACCTCGGCCCGCTCGCTGAGACGCCCTCGCCGGCTCCGCGCTTTTGCATCCGCTTCCTGAGCCCCAGAATAAGACTCCTGTGTTCGCGCTCTATCTGGTGAAACTGCGGCATGGTGGCCTGAAGGCTCAGCTTTTCCGGGTCTGCCGAGTAGATGCCCGCCACCATGGGCTGCGCCATTCTCTCCAACGCCTCGCGTCCGAAGCGCCGGCGCACGAAATCGGCCAGGGATTCATCATCATCCCCACGCCTTCCGGGCAGGAGAACGTCCATCGCCATCCGGAGCTTGCCGAGCGGGCTGAAGACGGGCGACGTGAGAAACGGGCCGATTTGATAGGGCGCGAGAAGGTAATATCCCTGGGGCACGGGGAGCAGTTCGTCGCCCCGCAGGACGAAGCTGCGCCGGTAGCGCTCGTTCGTGCCGATGAGTTGACTTCCGAGCCCCAGTTCCTCGCAGAGTTCGATGCCCTCAGGCTTAGATGCGAGGAAACAATCGGGGCCTTTTTCCATCAGTACGCCGTCTGCGAACTCGGTCTCGATAACGCCGCCGAGCCGGGAAGACGCTTCTATGAGATGAATATCCAGAGAGAGATTCTGCGCCTTCGAGGCCTCAAGGAGCCGGTAGCAGGCGACAAGCCCCGTAACGCCTCCGCCGAGCACGACCACCCGCCGGGCGTCCCGGGTCAATTTCCACTCCCGGTCATCTTCTCGCGCACCAACTCGGAGAGCATCCCGATGAAGGCGGGGTGCGTGCCCACCGTGGGCGCGCGGTAGAAGCGTAGCCCAGACGACTCGGCCGCTTCGCGCGCCTCGATGTCGAGGTCGAACAACACCTCCACGTGATCGCATATGAAGCCGATTGGAACCACCAGAACGGCCTTTGCGCCGCCGCTGGCGCTTCCAATCACGTCCACCACGTCCGGGCCGAGCCAGGTGCCGGGAGGAACGTCGGGACTGCTCTGAAAGCCGACCTCGTAGCTCTGCAAACCCAGCTTCTGCGCCGCGAGAGCCGCCGTTCCGCGGAATTCCTCCTCATAAGAAGAGGCCCTGGCCATGGAAACGGGGATGGAGTGGGCCGTAAAGATGACTCTCACGTCATTCAGCCCGTCCTCTCCGGGGAGGGCCTGCCTCATCCGCTCGGCGACGGCGTCGATGAAACCCGTATGCGTATGCCAGGGTTTTTCGAGAAATTCGACTTCGGGCGCATCTTCGCCCAGTTCTTCTCGCGCCGAGGCGACGGCGCCCCGGTAGGCCTCCCAGCTGATTTTCGTGCGGTGAGGGGCCAGTATGACGCCCAGCGCGCGCTTTAAGCCGCGCCTTCCCATCTCGGCCAGCGTCTCTTCCACGTAGGGCGTCCAGAAGCGATAGCCCGTATAGACGGGAACGCCTGCGCCCGCCCGTTCGAGCGCCATTTCGAGCGCGCCCGCCTGTTTCTGGGAAAAAAACGTGAAGGGCGATACGCCGCCGAAGTGTTCATAGTGCGCGGCCACCTCTCTTATGCGCTCGGGGCCGCCCGACCTCTGGCCCACGATGCCCTCCACGTAGCAATACGCCTCGCCCGGGCATTCCTCGTAGCGGCGGCAGCAGCCCCGCGTGGGGCCGCCGAAACCGATCATGATGACGGAATCGAACTTGTCCCTCATTCGGCCCCCGCTTCCCATTCCTGAACGAACCCGATGAGTCTCCTGACGTTGTCGACCGGCGTGCCCGGCAATATCCCGTGCCCCAGGTTGAAGATGTGGCCCGGACGCGCGGCCCCCTGCCGCAGGATGGCCTCCGCGCGCTCCAGGATATATTCAGGCGCCGCGAACAGGACGCACGGGTCGAGGTTCCCCTGCACCCCCATATCGCCCAGACGCTCTCTGGCGTCGGCCAGTTCCACCCGGAAATCCACCCCCGCCACGTCGCCGCCCGCTCCCGCGAACGCCTTGAGAAAAGGCGCGGTGCCCGTGCCGAAGTGGACGACGGGCGCGCCCTTTTCGATTCCCGCGATCAGCGCGCGGCTGTGGGGCAGGACGAACTCCCGGAAATCGCCCGGCGAGAGGCACCCCACCCAGCTGTCGAAAATCTGCACCGCCTGCGCGCCCGCGCGAATCTGTTCGTTCAGGTAGACGCTCAGCCCGCGCACGAGCTTTTCCATGAGCGCGTGCCACGCGCCCGGATCGGCGTACATGAATCTTTTCGTGTTCTCGAAATTGCGCGAGCCGCCGCCCTCGATCATGTAAGAGGCCAGCGTGAAGGGCGCGCCGCAAAAGCCGATGAGCGGAAGGGCGGGGTTCATCCGTTCCCTGGTCTTCCGGACTGCCTCGAAGACAAAACCAAGGCTCTCGCGCGGCTCCGCTTCTCTCAGCCGCTCCACGTCCGAAGCCTCCCGGACCGGGTTGTGGAGAACGGGGCCTCCCTCCGGGTATTCGAGGTCCATGCCCATGGGTTGCAAGATGAGCAGAATGTCCGAGAACAGGATGGCCGCGTCCGCGCCAATGGCGTCTAAGGCCGTGACGGCGACCTCGGCGGCCAGATCGGGCGTGCGGCAAAGCTCGATGAAGGAGACCTTCTCGCGCACGGCGCGGTACTCGCGCATGTACCTGCCCGCCTGACGCATGAGCCAGACGGGCGTCCTCGCGTTGGGAAGCCCCCGGCAGGCGCGCATGAAGGCGGAATCCGCATACGCGGGCGCGTTTTCCACCGCTGGATGCGCCGACATGAACCCCTCCCGTGAATGAGAGAAAACCCGGCCGCCCCGGTTTTCGCTGCGGCGGCCGCAGGGGCGGTTCGCGAACCGCCCCTGCTCCATCCCGTCACGTCCGCGCTTCCCCGGGAATGACGGGCCCTGGAAGGCCAGTCTAATCCAAAAGCCGCGCCCTCGCCTATCGGTCGAGTGGTATGACCGTCAAGGAAGAAAACCGCCGCTCGCTGGACAACGCCGGTTCAGGTAGGATAATAAGGATTCTTGATTTCGGGCGTCACGCCCCGACACCCCGGCGCCATAGCCAAGTGGTAAGGCAGAGGACTGCAAATCCTTTATTCCCCGGTTCGAATCCGGGTGGCGCCTCCAAAACCCCGCGGAGGGAGACGATTCGATGGAGCAGACGACAGCGTCCAAAATAGAAACCAAAGAAGAGCTTCGCGAGTTCTACGGCCCGGCCAACGAGCGCAGCGTCAAGAAGCAGATGGCGAAGCTCGACGAGCACGCGAAGAACTTCATCGCGCTCTCTCCGTTCATGGTCATCTCCTCCGCCACGGCGGAGGGCGCGGACGCATCTCCCAAGGGGGACCCGGCCGGATTCGTCAAGGTGATCGACGACAGCACCCTGATCATCCCGGACAGGCCGGGCAACAACCGCGTCGACACCATGAGCAACATCGTGGAGAACAACCACGTCGGCCTCCTCTTCCTCGTGCCCGGCATGTGCGAGACGCTGCGCGTGAACGGTCGCGCGCGCATCACCACGGACCCCGAAGTCCTCGAACCGCACTCGGTGAAGGGCAGGCTGCCCCGGTCGGCGATGATCATCGACGTGGACGACGTGTATCTCCACTGCGGAAAGGCCCTCATCCGCGCGGACCTCTGGAACGCGGAAAAACACATCGAAAGAAAGTCTTTCCCCTCGATGGGGCAGATGCTCTCCGATCAGATAGCCGAAGACGGCTACGGCGACGGAGAGGAACTCAACAAGGGCATCCAGGAGAGGTACAAGACGGACCTGTATTAGACACAAACAGGGCGGACGCATTGGTCCGCAGTCAAAATCCCGGTCCCTCCTCGGTCTGGACTGACTTCCTCCTGTGGGGTTAGTCCTCCTCGGTTGGCATTCGCCATTCCGGCATCAGTCCCGACTGAGAAAGGAGGGATTGACCGGAATCCATTTTCAAGCAGAAAGACAATACACCGGCTTTTCATCTCCCCGTTATCGGTGGGAACCAATCAGAAAATAAAATACAAAGGCAACCCCCCCTACCCCCCCTTGTCAGGGGGGTCTTTTTGTTGTTCCCCCCTGTCGGGGGAAGCCTTCTTTTTTTATATTACCCCACCCCGCCGGGGTTTTGCTTTTTCTTGCCCCGACACCGCCATACCTGAATCCTCTCGCCATTTTAGCTGAGGGGGTTTTGCTCTTTCTTGCCCCCCTGACAAGGGGGGGTAGGGGGGGTTGGTTTTCAGGGCGAAAGGAGCATCTCCTCCACCCCTTGAACGGGGATCTTTTTCAACGGCCCCGACAAGGGGGGGCCTTTATCTCCTGAGGAGGGGGACTTTTTGAACAATCCCGCCTAATGCGTCTCTCTCAGATAAACGACCGCGAGGGGCGGTAGCGTGATCTCTATCGAATAGGGCTGGTCGTTCAGGGGCGCCGCCACCGCGTGGCAGCCGTCGGGATTCCCCACCCCGCCGCCTCCGTAGATCTCCGAATCGCTGTTCAGCACCTCGATCCAATCGCCGTCGGCGGGAACCCCCATCCGGTAGTCCATCCGGGGCACGGGCGTCAGGTTCGCCGCCACGAGCAGCATGGGTTCATCCTCCGTGGCGATCCGAACGAACCCCAGCACGCTGTCGTCGGCCGCATCCGCCGCCACCCACTTGAACCCCCGCGGGTCGTAATCCCTCCGGAACAGGGCGCGCTCCTGATGGTAGAAGGCGTTCAGGTCGCGCACCCACTTCATCAGCCCCGCTCTCAAGGGCTCCTGGGTCAAATCCCAGTCGAGCGCGCCGTCGTGGTTCCACTCGCGCCACTGGCCGAATTCCCCGCCCATGAAGAGGAGTTTCTTGCCCGGCTGGGCGAACATCAGCCCGTAGAGCGCGCGAAGGTTCGCGAATTTCCGCCCGCCCTCTCCCGGCATTTTCCCGAGCAGGGAACTCTTGCCGTGCACCACCTCGTCGTGGGAGAGCGGCAGCACGAAGTTCTCCTTGTAGGCGTAGAGTATCCGGAACGTGAGCAGGTTGTGGTGGAATTTGCGGTGAACGGGGTCTTTTTTCATGTATTCGAGCGAGTCGTGCATCCAGCCCATGTCCCACTTCATGCCGAAACCCAGCCCCCCCGTATCCACGGGTCTCGAGACCATCGGCCAGGCGGTGGATTCTTCCGCGATGGTCTGCACGTCGGGGAACCGGCGATAGACTTCCGTGTTCAGTCGCCTGAGGAAAGAGATGGCCTCGAGGTTCTCCCGGCCCCCCTCTTCGTTGGGAAGCCACTCGCCCTCTTCTCTCGAATAATCGAGATAGAGCATGGAGGCCACGCCGTCGACGCGCAGCCCGTCGGCGTGGAAATACTCCAGCCAGTACATGGCGCTGCTGATGAGGAAGGCGGCGACCTCGTTGCGCCCGTAATTGAAGATGTGGCTTCGCCAGTCGGGGTGAAACCCCCGCCTGGGGTCGGCGTGCTCGTAGAGATGGGTCCCGTCGAAAAAGCCCAGCCCGTGCCCGTCCGTGGGGAAGTGCGAGGGCACCCAGTCGAGAATCACGCCCAGGCCGCGCTGGTGGAGATAGTCGATGAGATACATCAAGTCCTGGGGCGTCCCGAAGCGGCTCGTGGGAGAGAAATAGCCGGTGATCTGGTATCCCCACGAACCGTTGAAGGGGTGCTCCATCACCGGCAGGAATTCCACGTGGGTGAACCCCATGTGGAGCATGTGCTCGGCGAGTCGGGGAGCCAGCTCCCTGTAGGTGAGGGGCCGGTCCTCCTCATGCGGCGCCCGCCGCCAGGAGCCGATGTGAAGCTCATAGATGGAAATGGGCGCTTCGCGGCCGTTGCACGCGCCCCGGCACTCCATCCAGTTTCCATCCCCCCATTCGTAATCGAGTTCCCAGACGACCGAGCCGCTCTTGGGAGGAACCTCGCTGTAGAACCCGAAGGGATCCGCCTTCTCGACGCGGTAGTCGCCGAACTGCGAATGAATCCGGTATTTGTATACTTCACCCGTTCCCACGCCCGGGATGAACCCCGCCCAAATGCCGGAGCTTTCCACCGGAGCCAGCGGATGGCCCTCCTCGTCCCAGCCGTTGAAATCCCCGATGACGCTCACGGAATCCGCGTTCGGCGCCCACAAGGCGAAGTGAACGCCCTCCTCCCCGTCCACCGTCATGGGGTGCGCGCCCATTTTATCGTACAAGGTGAAGTGGGAGCCCTGGTTGAACAGGTAGATGTCGTAATCCGTGATGTAGGAAAGCGCGGGGTAATGGACGACGCTCATAGGATACTCTCTCCCCGCGCCACGGGCGGTTCGTTGCGGCCCCTCAGCAGGACCAGCGACTCCCCGGCGAGATGGTAGGAATCGCCCGAGTGGATCCGCCAGGCCCACCCTTTTTCATCGACCTGGGATGTATCCATCACCACCGTCCACCTCTTCCGTCTGTCTTCATCGAGGAAAAAGAAGGGTATCGCCTCATGGTGCGCGTTCATGAGAACCATGAAAATATCACGATTCCTGGGCCCGAGCCGAGAAAAATGTTCACCGCCCGGCGCCTCCCTCAGCCTGAAGCCGAAACACTTCATGAAGTGCACATCCCACTCTTCGGCGCTCATTTCATGGCCCAGGTGGTGAAGCCAGACGACCCCGGGCCTGTCCGTTCCGTGCAGGCTTCTCTTCGGGAAAATCTCCATCCGCCGAAACGCCGTCTGGGACCCGGTCCAGCGGATCAGGTGTTTGACGAAAGAGAGCAGGTTCCCGTTTTTTTCCGCCAGTTCCCAATCCACCCAGGAGGTCTCGTTGTCCTGGCAATAGGCGTTGTTGTTCCCGGACTGCGTGCGGCCGAACTCGTCTCCCGCCTGGAGCATCGGCACGCCCTGGGCGAGGAACAGGCTCGCGAGCAGGTTCTTCTTGCGCCGCGCGCGCATGGTCGATACGAAGGGGTCGTCCGTCGGGCCCTCCACCCCGCCGTTCCAGCTGTGGTCATCATCCGCGCCGTCTTTGTTGTCCTCCCCGTTCGCTTCGTTGTGCTTGTGCTGGAAGCTCACCAGATCCTCGAGCGTGAGTCCGTCGTGGCAGGCGACGTAGTTCAGACTCGCCTGGGGCGAACGCCCGCCGGCCTCGAAAACGTCGCTGCTCCCCGTCAGGCGCGTGGCGAATTCCGCCGCCTGGTTGAAATCCGCGCGCCAGAACCGGCGCGCCGCGTCGCGGTACTCCCCGTTCCACTCCGTCCAGCCCTTCGGGAAATTCCCCAGTTGATAGCCCTCCTCGCCCAAATCCCAGGGCTCGGCGATGAGCTTGAGCTTCGAGAGGACCGGGTCGGCCGAAATCGTTTTGAAGAACGCCGATTCGGGGTCGAAGGCCCTCCCGGTGCGCGCGAGGGAAGGAGCGAGGTCGAACCGGAAACCATCGACGTGGAATTCCTCCGCCCAGCAGCGCAGGCTGTCCACGATGAGGCGCAGGACCGCCGGATGCGAGGCGTTCAGCGAGTTGCCGCAGCCGGTGGTGTCGACGTAGCGGCTCTCGTCCTTTGGATCCACGCGGTAATAGGCCCGGTTGTCCAGCCCGCGAAAAGAGAGATGCGGACCCCGGAAATCCCCCTCCCCGGTGTGGTTGTAGGCCACGTCGAGAATCACCTCGATTCCCGCGCGGTGATACGCCTTCACCATCTCCTTGAACTCATCGACCTGCCCGCCCCGGTCGCCGCGGCTGGAAAAGCGCGCATCGGGCGCGAAAAAGCCGAGCGTCGCGTATCCCCAATAATTGGAAAGCCCCAGCATCTGGAGACGCTGCTCAGAGACCCGGTGATGAACGGGCAGAAGCTCGATGGCCGTCACGCCCAGATCTTTCAGGTATTCGACCACGGCAGGGTGGGCCAGACCCGAATACGCGCCCCGGAGTTCTTCGGGCACGTCGGGATGCCGCATGGTGAAGCCTTTTACGTGCAGCTCGTATACGACGGTCTCGGACCAGGGCGTGCCCGGCGGGGGGACGTCCTCCCAGTCGAAGGATGAATCCACGAGCACGCTCTTGGGCGCCGCGTGGGCGTTGTCCCTTGCGTCGAAGTGGTGGATGTCGCCATCCCGGTAGGCGTACATCTCCTCGCACCAGTGAACCTCGCCCGCAATCGCCCGCGCATAAGGGTCCAGCAGCACCTTGTAACCGTTGAAGCGATGCCCCTGCGCGGGCGCATAGGGGCCGTGGACGCGGAATCCATAGGGTTGGCTCGGCTGCAGGCCTTTTACTTCCACGCTCCACACGTCGCCCTCGCGAGCCAGAGGAACGCGCGAAGTCTCCTTTGCGTGGTCATAGGGGTCGAACAGGCAAAGCTCGACCCCCTCCGCGTTCTCGGAGAAAAGGGAAAACCGCACGCCCCCATCCATCCATTCGGCGCCCAGGCGCCCTTCCGGCTGATTCATCTTTCTCCCGCCTGAAGAATTTCATCGGCCCGACGAACAATTCCCGGGCATTACAACGCATCCACGCAAAATCCACTCTGCAATGACACATCATACCTGATTTTTGTTGTGGTTTTATTACACGGGCATTCAAAAACCGGGTTGAATCGCTCTTCGCCTGTTTCAAGGCTTTCGCGGCGCCCGGCTCCGCTTCACCTTTGCCCCGGACAGGCTGTAGAATCCCCGCGTTCACGAGAAGCGCAACGCCAAATCGAAACGGGAGAGAATCTTGAAGATCATCGACATCCGCGAGACGGTGGTTCCCATTCAATCGGACCTGAGAAACGCGTTCATCGATTTTTCCCTGATGACGGTGAGCGTCGCCGCGCTCGTCACGGACGTGGTGCGCCAGGGCAAGCGCGTCGTCGGCTTCGGCTTCAACTCGAACGGGCGCTACGCCCAGCAGGGCCTTTTGCGCGAGCGCTTCATCCCCAGGCTCAAGGAAGCGGAGCCCGAGTCACTGCTGAACGAGGCGGAATCGAACTTCGACCCCGCCAGAATCTGGGACTGCATGATGAAGAACGAAAAGCCCGGCGGGCACGGCGACCGCTCCGTCGCCGTGGGCATCATCGACATGGCCGTGTGGGACATGGTGGCCAAGATCGAGGAAAAACCGCTCTACCGCCACCTGGCGGATACCTATCGCGGCGGAGAGTGCGACGAGAAGGTATCCGTCTACGCCGCAGGCGGCTATTACTATCCCGGGAAGGACCTGAAAGCCCTCCAGAACGAGATGCGGAGCTATCTCGATCGCGGCTACACCACGGTGAAGATGAAGATAGGCGGCGAGGCGCTCGACGACGACTTGAGGAGAATCGAGGCGGTGCTCGAGGTCGTGGGCGAGGGCCGGAACCTGGCGGTGGACGCCAACGGGAAATTCGATCTCGAAACCGCCGTCGCCTATGCGGAGGCGCTCGCGCCCTACGACCTCCACTGGTATGAGGAGGCGGGCGACCCGCTCGACTACGCGCTCCAGGCCGAACTCGCCCGGCGCTACGACAAGCCCATGGCGACGGGGGAGAACCTCTTCTCCACCCAGGACGCGAGAAACCTGATCCGCTACGGGGGGATGCGGCCGGGCGTGGACATCCTGCAGTTCGACTGCGCGCTCAGCTACGGCCTGGTGGAGTACCTGAGAACGCTCGATATGGCGGAGGAGCACGGCTGGTCGTCCCGCTCGTTCATCCCCCACGGCGGCCACCAGCTATCGCTCAACATCGCGGGCGGGCTGGGCCTCGGGGGCAGCGAGTCCTACCCCGACGTGTTCAAGCCCTTCAACGGCTTCGCCGACGGCGTGGCGGTGGAAGACGGCTACGTCGGCTTTCCCGACCTGCCCGGCCTCGGCATCGAGGACAAGGCGGCTCTCAAGGACGTGCTGAGGGAGTTGTCCGAAACTTGAGCCCGGGCATCACCTCTTCACGACACCCGAAGCGCGACCCGGTGCATCGTGTTGTTGAGGTATCCCTTCGGGTTCCAGTCGATGGCGTGGGGCTGCATCACCCCCGCGCTGTCGGTCGCCCGCGCCCAGACTTCGTAGTACCCGGCCTCGGGAAGTTTTACGTCGGCGCGGAAGTTCTGCCAGGCGCCGTCGTTCACCGGGGCGTCCAGTTCAGCCGGCTTCCAGGTCGCGCCGAAGTCATGGGAGAGCTCGACCGCGGCGACCGTCCGGTCTCCCGACCAGGCATGGCCGCGCACCTCCACGACGCGACCCGCCGCCGCCCCGTTGGCGGGGTGGGTGATCAGCGATTTGACGGGCATCCGCTCGATGATGACGAAATCTTTCTCATCCACCTTCTCGCCCGGTTCGATCCTGTATCGCGGCACGCGGTAGGAAGTACCGGTCATCCTGGGGCCGTCGTGCACGACGTCGCGGAGGTAGATGCGCCGTAGCCATTTCTGGGAGCACGACCCCGGCCAGCCGGGGACGACGAGCCGCAGCGGCGCCCCGTTCATCGGATGGATCGGGCCGCCGTTCTGGCCGAAGGCGATGAGTACGCCCTCCGTCATCGCCTTGGCGATCGGCACGCCGCGCGAGATGGGCAGCTTGCCCGGCTCACCGGAGAGGTCCCCGTCTGCGCCGACGTGGGCGGTGTAGACGACGCCGGGCCGTACGCCGGCCGCCGCCAGCACGTCCTTGAGCCGCACCCCCGTCCACTCCGAACAGGCGACCGCCCCGTGGGTCCACTGGGCGCCCTTCACCGGCGGTTTGAAGAAGGCCCGCCCGTTGCCCCCGCATTCGATGACGAGGGCCTTCGTGACGACTTCGAACTTCGACCGCAACTCGGCGATCGACAAGGTCATGGGGCGTTCCACGAGGCCATCGACGGTGAGGGTCCAGGCGTCCGCCGACGCTTCAGCGGGCGGGACGCCGTTGTTGCGAATGAAGTGCCGGGATGTCGGGGTGATCGGGTCGTCGAGCAGATGCGGCGGGGTTTCGGCGTTCATCGGCCGCTCGTTCAGCAGCGTCAGGCCGTCCTTCCCGACCAGCACGCTCTCGCCGGCGAATGCCGCCGGAATGAACCCCGCCGGCGTGTTGCGGTGAAACGGGATCGCCGCGCCCACCATCGCCGTCATGGCGGCAAGCCCGGCGCCCCGCAGAAAGCCGCGCCGGTCGAGACAGGATTCCCGTCCGAAAAAGGCGCGGTCCGCCGCCGCCGGGTCCGCGGCGAAGAATTCGTGCATATCCGGGTTTTCAGAGGATGCGGATTCCTCTTTCGGCATGGCGTCCTCCTTTTGCGGACAAACGCTCGGAGAAAATCGCGCTGAATCCTAGACGAACGCGGGCATCACCTCTTCGGCGAAACGCTCGAGCGTCCTCAGGACGAGTTCCTGCGGCATCCCCGGCCACTGGACCCGGAACGCCATGTGGTCTACGCCCAGCTCTTCGCGGTGGCGCGCGATGTCCTCGGCCACGTCTTCCGCCGAACCGATGAGGAACCTGTCGGAGCGCAACTCGTCGAGCGGCATCCGGAGCGTGTCGCTGCTCGGCAGCGCCTCGCTCTGGCCCCACTTCACGTAGACGTCGTATTTCACCGCCAGGTAATCCGCGCATTCGCGAAAGGCGCTCTCCCTGTCCTTGCCGATGAACATCTCCTTGATCACCGGCGTCGCATCGGGCGCGCCCTTGCCGTGGGCTTCGCGCTCTTCGTGGAACATCTCCATCTGGCGCTTCAGGGTGTCGAAGCGCGCGTGGGGGTTCAGGAACCACGCCTCTCCCATCCTGGCCGCGCGCTTCACCGCGCCGTCGCCGTTCGCCGCTATCCAGATGGGCGGCCTGGGCTTCTGGATGGGACGCATGGTGAGCTTCACGTCTTCGAGTTTTACCACCTCGCCCTCGTAATCGAGCGTTCCCTCCTCCAGCAGGAGGGTGACGGCTTCGAGTTTCTCCTCGAACGCCTTGACGCGCCAGGGTTTCGTGAGGCCGAACGCGCGGTACTCGGGTTCGCGGTAGCCCAGCCCCACGCCGAGCACGAAGCGGCCCTTCGTCATGGCGTCGAGCGTGGCGACCTGCTCCGCCACGTCCACCGGATTGTGGAGCGCGAGCAGCAGGATGCCCGTGCCGACGGTCATATCGCCCGCGTGGGCCGCCACCTGGGCGACGCTCGGCCAGGTCTGCATCATCCACACGCCCTCGGTGAGATAGTGCTGGCCGCACCACACGCTGTGAAAGCCCAGGTCCCTGATGAGGCGCACCTGCGCGAGATGCTCCTCCCAGCGCTCGGCGGGGTCGTCCCCCAGGGCGTGCTGGTTCATGACGAACATGCCGAATTTCATATCACCCTCGCTCGTGTTTACGAATCAATCCTTCGTTCCGAAGTCACCGGCCAGGGCGATCACCTTCTCCGCCGCCTCGACCACCGGATAGTCGATCATGCGCCCGCCGACGGAGACGCTCGCCTCCCCGCGCGCCGTCGCTTCTTCAAAAGCGACGACCACCTCGCGCGCCTTTTCGACCTCTTCTTTCGTCGGCGTGAAGGCGTGGTTCACGATCTCCACCTGTTTGGGGTGGATGCAGAACTTGCCGAACATGCCGAGGACGCGGCACCGCACGGCGCTCGCCGCGAGACCCTCCTGATCGTCCAGCGCTATCCACACCGTGTCGAGCGGTTTCTCGAGGCCCGCGCTGCGCGAGGCCACCGCGATGCGAGAACGCGGGTAGTCGAAGGTGAACTCATCGCGCGGCCATTCGGTATCCAGATCGTTGGTGTAATCCCCCGCCCCGAAGGCGAGCTGGAAGCGCCGCTCCCCCGTATCGGCGGAGGCGACCGCGTAGGCGTCCTCCACACCCCGGGCGTTTTCGAGGATGGCGAGCAGATGAATGCTCCCCGCCTCACAGCCCGCTGCTCTCTCCGCGTCGCGAAGCAGCCTGTCCGCCGCGAGTATCTGTCCGGCGTTCTCCGCCTTGGGCAAAACGAGCCCCCGGAGCGCGGGCCCCACGACGGCCGCGATGTCCTCCGCCCCGCAGGCGATGGAAAAACCCGTCACGTCGTCCAGCGGATTCACGCGCACGAAGACGTCCGCGCCGTCTTCTTCGGCTATCGTCCTGACCGCCGCGCCGAGCGCGGCGCGCGTCGAGTCTTTCTCGTCGGCGGGTACCGCGTCTTCCAGGTCCAGAACGACGGCGTCGGCCCCGGCCTTGCCGACTTTCGCGAGCATTCTCTCCCTGTTACCGGGAGCGAACAGAATCGTCCGGTAGAGTTTCATGAAAATCTCCTTTTCTTTCATCGTCTCAGGTGATGTGCTTTTACCCCTGATGGCGGCGCTTGCCAAGCCGGGGAGGCTTGCGTGGAGACCTGACAGGCGCATCATGTGCATTCCTCGCACGAAGGATTTGTTGAAAAACCCCTGCAATGCCGGAATGATGGCCAAAACCCGAAACCGGGCGGCGGCGCAGGCTCTCGCCTTGAAAACCAACCCCCCCTACCCCCCCTTGTCAGGGGGGTAAAAAAAGAAAGACCCCATCGTCGGGGGCAAGAAAAAACAAAAGCCTCTCTACCGGCGGCAGGCGCCGCCTTTTCATACCCCCCTGACAAGGGGCCGTTGAAAAAGTCGGAGAGGGAAAATTTGTATGTAGGGGTCGCATATATGCGACCCTGATTTTTCGCCGCCCTGCGACGGGCCGCATGTATGCGGCCCCTACAAAACCATGATTCCCCCCACCCTCCCTTGCCAGGGGGGCTTTCTCAACAACCCCGACAAGGGGGGTAGGGGGGGTTGCCTTTATCCCCTGAGGAGAGGAACTTTTTCAACAACCCCATCAGGGGGGCATCGCAATTTGGGATGAGTGCCCGACTTCGTTTCTGCTCCCCCGCCACCTGGAATATAATCGCCCGAAACCAACGAAACCCCTTTGGAGAGTTTTCATGAAACCCGACGAAATGCTGCACCGCCCCATCACGGAACTGGCCGCCTTAATCGAAAACGGCGAAGCGAAGCCCAGCGAAATTCTGGAAAGCTGCATCGCCAGAATCGAAGCCGTCGACCCGGCCATCAACGCTTTCATCCGGACCACCTTCGACCTCGCCAGGGAACAGGCGGGGCGGCTGGATTCCGAACTCGCGCAGGGAAACTGCCGGGGGCCGCTCCACGGGATTCCGGTCGCGCTCAAGGACCTGTTCGACCTGGGGGGCCACCCGACCACGGCGGGCAGCCGGATTCTCGGGAAAAGCGCGGCGAGCGAAACGGCGGACTGCGTGCGCAGGCTCATCGAAGCGGGGGCGGTGATCGTCGGAAAGACGAACCTGCAGGAATTCGCGCGCGGCGGCACCGGGGCGAACAGCGCGTTCGGCCCGGCGCGAAACCCCTGGAGCCTCGAACACACGCCCGGGGGGAGCAGCAGCGGCTCGGCCGCCTGCGTGGCGGCGGGGATGGCGGCGGCAGCGCTCGGCTCCGACACCGGCGGCTCGGTGCGCCTGCCCGCTTCGTTCTGCAATCTGGTGGGGGTCCGCTCCACCTACGGGCGGGTGAGCAGGGCGGGGGCCGTGCCGCTGGGTCTCAGCTTCGACAATGTGGGTCCCCTCGCGCGCACGGTGGAGGACGCCGCTCTTCTCTTACAGGCCATCGCAGGCCCCGACCCCAGGGACCCGACGACGGGAACCAGGCCCGCGCCTGATTTCCTGGAAAGCGTGAACGAGGGCGTGGGCGGCATGACGCTCGGCGTGCCGACCAACCATTTCTGGCCGGGCGAGGACGCAGAAGCCGAAGCTCTCGTCCGCGAGGGAATCGCCCGGCTCGAGAAGCTGGGGGCGAGTCTCGTGGAAGTGGAAATCCCCTGGGCGAGGCTCGGCCAGGTCGCCTACGCCGCGACGGTAGGGCCCGAGGGTGCGGAATACCACCGGAAGTATCTCGAAAACCACCGGGACGGGTACGTCTCGCCGGGCGCGGATTTCTTCGAGTACAGCCTCTTCATTCCGGGCTGGCGCTACGTGCAGGCGCAAAAGGCCCGCACGTTCTTCATTCGGCAGGCGGCGGAAGTATTCAGACGTGTGGACGCCGTGCTCACGCCCACCGTCGCAGTCGCGCCGCCCACCATCGCGGATTGTCTGGACGGCATGAAGATGTGGCCGGTCGTGAGCGACAACACGGCCGCCTTCAGCACCATCGGCAACCCCGTCCTCCAGGTCCCCTGCGGCTTCACGAAAGCGGGCCTGCCCGTCGGCCTCCAGATTGCGGGGAGATGGGGAGATGAGGCGCGCCTGTTCCGCATCGGCAAGGCGCTGGAAAACGACAACCCGCTCTGGCGGATGAGGCCGCCCGAGGTCGACGAGCAGCCGACTCCCGAACCATTCCCGGACGAAGGCTCCGCTTCCTCATCCCAGGAAGCATCAGAGTCAGAAGCCGCAACCCACATCCTCGCCATGGCGGAAACCATGGGCTATGCGGTAGATGCGGATAAAATCTCGCCGGAGGCGCTCGCACAGGGCGCCACGAACATGCTCGCAGGGCTAAAGCAACTGGACGGCCTCGACCTCGATGATTGCGAGCGCGCCGAAACGCTCAACCTGCTGGAGATGGATTTCGACTCGATTCCCGCTCCTTGAGGGGTTGTTGAAATAGTCCGGAACTCTGGATTTGTCGTATGTAACCGACCGACGAGAGAGAAAAATCACTCCCCCCTTGAGGGTCTGGCTTCCCGAGGGGAAAGCCAGACGAGGAAGCCGAGCGGTTTGTGCGAAGGCTGAATCGGTGGGGGGTGAATCGCGTTTTATCGGCACTCCGAATTATACCCCCCACCGAATCGCTTGCGGGCTTACGCCCTTAGCTCTTCGACTCCCCCTCAAGGGGGGAGTGAATCTTGCTCTTTCATTGGACGAGTCAAATCCTCGTTAATCGGGGTTTCTCAACAGCCCCCTTAAGAAAGGCCTAATCCGGCTTGAGGAGAACCTTCAGGCACTCCCCGGTTCCGGTGACCTCGATGCCCGCCTGCACCTGGGATAGCGGAAGGCGGTGGGTGAAGATGTCGTCAATCGGCAGGTCCGTTCTCAGGAGCATGTCCATCGCCGGTTCGAACTGCACCTGGGGATAGGCCCATGAGCCGCAGATGTCCACGTCCTTGTTGCATACCTGGTGGGGCCTGATCTCCACCCCGCCCGGATCGCCGTAATGCCCCACTTCCACCAGCTTCCCGCCCCGGCGGACGATGTCCAGCCCCTCGGCGAAGGCCGCGGGAACGCCCGCCGCCTCGATTACCACGTCGGGGCCTACGCCGTCCGTCCAGGAGAGAATCTGCTCTTTTCTCTCTTCTGGCGTGAGCGCCGCCAGGCTCACCGTCTTCGTGGCGCCGAATTTTCTGGAGAACGCGAGTCTTTCTTCGGTCATGTCCACCGCGATGATCTCGCCCGCCCCCATCGTCTTGAGAGCGGCCACCACGAGCAGTCCGATGGGGCCTACGCCCATGACGGCGCATCGCGCGCCCACGCCGAACCCCTCCCCCGCATAGGGGATGCCCGGCGAGAGCGAACGCCCGGCCGCTCTCTGGGCCACCGCCAGGGGTTCGCAGAGCGTGGCGCGCTCGAGCGACAGACCCTCGGGCAGCTTCAGGACGAAGGAATTTCCGGGAATATACATGTATTCGGAAAACGCCCCGAAAAGGTGCGGCGCCTCGGCGGAGGTGCGGAACCCGAACACCGTGCGGTTCGGGCACAACTGGGGCCGGTGCGGCACGTGAATACAGAACCAGCATTTTCCGCACGCCTGGCTCCCCGGCGTCACGGTGATCGCGTCGCCCTCCTTGATGGGGCCGCCCACGACTTTCATGTTTGAATTCGCCTGCGGCCCCAACTTCTCGACGATGCCGCTGAACTCATGGCCCGGAATGACGGGCCACGCTAGGTTCAGGTTGCCTCCGTACATGTGCTTGTCCGAACCGCAGACGCCGACGGCGGCCACCCGCATCAAAAGGGCGTCGTCCTCAATCTCGGGCATGGGATATTCGCGCAGGGCGATCTCGCCCGGCTGTAGAATCGTGGCGGCCTGAACGGTGGACATCGAATCCCTCTCCTCGAAGTGATGGCCTTGCGCCTCGGGACAATTGAGCTACATTTCAAACTCTGCAAAATCTGAAAAAGCAAGAACGAAATGAATTATGTGACCTGAATCTGAAGTTCAAGCGACACCCGGGAATTTTCTCTCTCTAAGGATTCCCGGACAATCGTTGTTGATATTTCAGAAGGTCCTCAACCGTCACCGCATCCGGAGATACAAGGCGATAATGATTTTCTGAGACGATATTTATATCGTCACCATCTTCTTCGAACTCAAAAAGCGCAATTAGATTTTCCTCCACGAGTTGCGCTCCTATCGGCCGACAAATCAGAGATGGGAATTTATCCAAACAAAACGCCATGTCTTGTTCGATCTGTATTCTGTTCAGGCGATCATTTCCACCCTTGGCTTGAACGGGAATGGCGTAGTGGACACCTCTCTTGTTTATCCCGACATAAATTTCATCAATTTCTATCTGGCCGAGTTCTTTCACGTTTGTTCGCAAATGATTCTGCAAAGAATAACATGCAATTCCGAGAAATATATCAATCAACCGATTATAACGAACGCGAGCCAGCACCGCCTGTTCATCACTAAAAGCATACCTTGCAATGATCCCGGGCGTCGCGTCTGGAACCTTGGTGACGGCAAGGTTCTGGTTAGGCGTCAGGGGAACATCATTGACCAAATCGAAACGGTATCTCGATGTTCCGGCAGGACGAATAATCCACGTCTTGCCCTCCGGCGCTTCTGCCAAGATGTCAGGTGGAAGCTCCGCCCTGTATCGGAAACTGTAGACTACATCCCCCACGTTCTTGGGAATCGGAATGTTCAGTGCGGAAGCGGCCGCAACGATGTCTTCACGCTCGAATTCCACGGCGTGTTGTCCCGGCGTGTAGTACTTCTGAAAAACGGCTTGGATAATCTTCGCGTATCGACTTTTTGATGGAATACGCCATCCCTCCGATTGTCAGATGCCGGGCCATTCCAACAAGACGACCTCTTCCCGTAATTCGGCGCCGGAAACGGTCGATAGTCTGGTCCGGAACAAATCAATTCCCAAAACCTTATAGCCCAAAGATTCCGCAAGATCGGCGAGAAGCTGTCCCGTGCGAATCATAACTCTCAAATAAGACGCCTGATCCCCGACCACGTATGCGAGTTTCGCTCCCGGCTTGAGCGCTGAACGCAAAGAAGCAAGATGCCGGAACATTCCACCGAAATACAATTGAGTGACGCGCGGATAGAGGCGCTCAAACCCGGAAGTCTTGCCCAACTCGATACGGCGCTTCTCGATAGCGCCGGCAATCCGTTGGATTTCAACATGTCCCATGATTGCACGATCATCCGTATCGGATTTGTAGACCCCCCGCGTATTCGACCGGACGAGATTCTGTTTCAATCCCCGCAGTTCCATTCTATTGCGGACGAGACCAAGGACAACAGATTCCAGCCTTGTCGTTCTCGAATAATCTTTCTCGTTCGGGTAAGGTGGCGAAGTAATTACGGCATCTATGGAATTCGGCTCAAGAAACCGACCGGCATCCCTGGAGTCGGCATTTTGAACGTGAGCTGGAACATCGGCCCGTACTCTATGGAGATCAAGATCACGCGCGATTGCGCGCATACCCTCAACCCAACCCTCTAAAGCCAGAACGTCTTGTTTAATTTTGCCGACTCCCACTTCGGGGCCGAATTTCAAATTACTGAAACGATGCACGAGAGCGTTCGCAAGCGCGATACGCCCATATCGGCGTTCTTCGGTATTTCCGTGGCGGTCGATGACATCCAGCAACGTCAATGTCTTATGGAGTGGGAGAGGGCTGATAGAATTTTTTAGCAACAGTTTTGATTGATCGGGCAAAAGCGAACGCAACGGAGAACAGGAGGTTTTCACCGGAACCGGGAAAAGAGGAACCCCTGGCGATTCGTCATAGCCTTGTTCCTTGAATTTTCTTCTGGTTACCGATGCAACAGTATCGGCATAATACGAAAGTTTTCCCGGATCGACAGACCAATCCGTCTTTACCGCACTTGCGAAATGCGCCATCGGGTTTGATTCGATTCCGACGCTGCGAATGCCGAGCTTCTTGCACTCCACCAGCGTCGTCCCCGTCCCACAAAACGGATCAAGCACAGTATCGGACGAACAGATATTGAATCGGCCCAGATAGTCTCGGACGAGGTGTGGCGGAAACGAGAGAACGAACCGATACCAGTCATGAACGGACCGATCTTCTGCTCGCAACTTGTTCTGCCCATTTCTCATTCGAGATTATCCCCAGGTTCCATTATGTATTTTTACACTACTACTAATAATATCGCTGGATGCCCCATATAATTCTATACAAAAAAAGGCGGGGACGCCTCTCGGCAAGTTGTGATGAACGCTACTTTAGCGTATCTCTGATTCGCGCCACAACGAACGCAGTCGAAGCGAACCCCGAATCTCCTGAGGAACGCCCATGCCGCTCGAGAAGACGCTCGCCATCTTCGGCTATCCCCTGGGGCACACGCTCTCGCCCGTCATGCACAACGCGGCGGCAAAGGCGCTTGATTTGCCCTACCGCTTCCAGGCGTACGAGGTGCATCCGGACAAGTACGAAGAAGCGGTGCGCGGCGCGGCGGCGATGGGTTTCGCGGGCTTTTGCGTCACCATCCCCCACAAGGTGGCCACCTTCCGCCTCGTGGACGAGTTGAGCGAGGACGCGAGTCTCATGGGCGCGGTGAACATGGTGACTTTCGAGGAGGGCGGCAAACTCAAGGGCCACAACACCGACGGCGCAGGCTGGCTGCGCTCGCTGGAAGAGGAAACGGGCGTCTCGCCTGAAGGAAAAAGATGCCTTGTGCTGGGCGCAGGCGGAGCCGCGCGGGCCATCGCCATCAAGCTCGCGCAAACAGGCGCCGCGCACGTCGAGATTCGCAACCGCACGGCGGAAAAGGCGGTATCGCTGGCGGACGAGGTGAAATCGCACTTTCCGGGCGTCGAAATCGGCGGAGGCGGTCTGGATGACCTTGAATCCGCCGCCCGGGGGCGGGATATTATCGTCAACACGACGAGCCTGGGGATGACCGGCGATAAAGAAAGAGAGGCGGCCTGCCCCCTGCCCGAGGAGTTCATACCGCCTGGGAGCATCTGCGCCGATGCGGTCTACAACCCGCTCGACACCCCGTTCCTGAAGGCCGCCCGCCGGAGAGGCGCGCGCGCTGTCTCGGGGGTCGGCTGGCTCTTGCACCAGGGGGCGCTTGGCTGGGAGCTTTGGACCGGTACGCAGATGCCGGTCGAGCACGTACGGGAGAAGATGCTCGAAGCGCTTCGGAACCGATAACACCCACTGAACAAGGAGCCTGAGAGATTCCATGAGTATGCCGCTTGAGGGGATTCGCGTCCTCGATCTTTCCAGAATACTGGCGGGGCCGTTCTGCACCATGATGCTCGGCGACATGGGCGCCGAAGTCATCAAGGTCGAAAACCCCGTCGGCGGAGACGACACGCGCGGCTGGCCGCCTTTTTACGAAGGGGGCGAGAGCAGCTATTTCCAGTCCGTGAACAGGAACAAGAAAAGCCTCACGCTCAACCTCAAAGCCGAAGAGGGAAAAGAGGTTTTAAGGGGGCTCGTCGAGAAGTCGGACATCCTCATCCAGAACTTCCGGCCCGGCGCCATCGAGCGGCTCGGCTTCGACTGGGATACCTGCCGCGCCCTCAACCCCCGGCTCATCTACGCCAGCGTCTCGGGCTACGGCCAGAGCGGCCCCTCGAAAGAGAGACCCGCCTACGACATCCTCTTACAAGGCGAAGGCGGACTCATGAGCATCACGGGCGCAGAGGGAGGCGGGGGCTTCAAGACGGGCATCGCCATCGCCGACCTCACCACCGCCATGTTCGCGACCCAGGGGATTCTGCTGGCCATCATCGCCCGCGAGAAGACGGGGGAGGGCCAGTACGTCGACACGGCGATCCAGGACGGACAGGCGGCGCTGATGAGCCACGCCGCGGGCAACTTCTTCGCCACGGGCGCACCGCCCGGACGGCTGGGGAACCGCCACCCGAGCATCGCGCCCTACCGCGATTTTCCCTGCTCGGACGGGGAACTCATCGTCGCGGCGGCCAACGACTCCTTGTGGCAGCGGTTCGCACGCGCCATCGGCAGGGCCGATCTGGCGGACGACCCCAAATGGACGACGAACGCGGCGCGCGTCTCGGGGCGCGATGAACTGGAAGCCGAGATCGAGGAGACCATGCGGGCCAGGACCCGCGCGGAGTGGGCCGAAATCGTATCGGACGCGGGCGTGCCCTGCGGGCCGGTGCGGACGATAGAGGAGTTGTGCGCGGACCCGCAGATCCATCACCGCGAGATGGTCGTCGAGATGGAGCACGCGAGGACCGGCGTCCTGAAGGTGATGGGAAACCCCATGAAGCTCTCGGACACGCCCGGCGAACTCCGCCTGCCCCCTCCCCTGCTGGGCGAACACACCGAAGAGGTCCTCGGCGGCCTGCTCGGCAAGTCGGATGCGGAAATCGCCGCGCTGAAAGAAAAGGGCGTCGCCTAGCGTTCATGGGGAGCCGAGCCTTGTCAGACGCGGCCCTCGCCGATAGGATGCGGGAGAAATCGCGGACTCGACTCGATAAAAACGGAGAATCGTCCTGAGAACGGTCACGTATTCATTCAACTTCACCTTGCCGATCACGAACTGGTGCGTGAACCACTGCGGCTATTGCAGCTTCCGCAGCAGCGTCCCCCTCCTGCTCTCCATGGAAGAGTGCGAGCGGCTCGCGCGGCGAGCATTCGAGCAGGGCGTGGTCGAGGCGCTCGTGATGACGGGCGAGGGTATCGACCGCCACAAGGGCCTCAAGAATCAGTTGAAGGAATGGGGGTATGACTCCTACGCCGCCTATACGGCCGAGGTGTGCAGAATGTGTCTCGATATCGGTCTGCTGCCCCACGCGAACATCGGCACACTGGAGGAGTGGGAATACGAGATCCTGAAGCCCTACAACGTCTCGATGGGCATGATGATGGAGACCGTCAGCCCAGAAGCCACGCGTATCGCCCACCGGGCGGCGCCCACGAAAACCCCCGAGGTCCGGCTCGCCTCTTTGGAGGCGGCGGGCAAGCTCGGAATCGCGTTCACGACGGGAATCCTCGTCGGCATCGGGGAATCGCCAGCAGAGCGGGTCGAGACGCTGGAGGCCATCGCCGAGGTGCACGGGCGCTACGGGCACATCCAGGAGATTATTTTGCAGCCCTTGAACCCCCAGCCCATGACGCCCATGGCCAGGTGGACGCGGCCGCCGGATGAAGATATCGCGGCGCTGATCCCGGAAGTCAAAAGGCTCATGCCGGGCGTGCACATACAGGTCCCGCCGAACCTGGTGGATGACCTGCTCGGCCTGATTATGGCGGGTGCGGACGACATCGGCGGCATCGCGCCGGAACCCGACCACATCAACCCGAACCGCGGCTGGCCCAAACTGGGGAATCTGGATCAATCCCTCCATCAGGAAGACATCGCCCTGCGCCTCAGGATGCCGGTGTATGACGAATTCATCGAGGCGGGCTGGTGCCCGCCCGAAACCATGCCCGCGCTCCGCCGGATGCTGGAGCGGCGCGAGGCGCAGGAAGCCCTGCCCGTGGAGATCGCATGAACGCCCTTTTCGCCCATGAAATTCTGGACGCCTTCGAGGCGGGAGAGGAAATCTCGCGCGACGGCGCGACCGCCCTGCTCGCCGAGCGGGATGAGGAGCTCACCGAGCGTCTTTACGCGACGGCGGACGCGGAGAGGAAGAAGACCGTCGGCGACGAGGTAAGCTACGTCATCAACGCGAACGTGAATTTCACGAACGTGTGCTACACGGACTGCAAATACTGCGGCTTCTGGCGGCGGCCGAACGCGCCTGACGCCTATACGCACGACGACGACGTGCTGCGCGAAAAATTCGAGCGCGCCAGGGACTTCGGCGTGCGCGAGATCTGTATGCAGGGGGGGCTGAACCCCCAGATATCCATCGACCGCTACGAGGAAGTGCTCAGGCTCGCGCGCGAAGTCATTCCCGGCGTCCACATGCACGCCTATTCGCCCGCGGAGGTCGACCACATCCAGCGAAAAACCAGGCTGCCGCTCGAAGTGGTGCTCACGCGTCTCAAGGAAGCGGGGCTAGGCTCCGTCCCCGGAACGGCGGCAGAGATACTCGTAGAGAGGGTGAAGAAGCTCATCAGTCCGGGAAGAATCCCCGTCGAAAGGTGGTGCGAGATCATCCGCACCGCTCACGCCGTGGGCATCCCGACGACGTCCACCGTCATGTACGGCCACATCGAGAGCAGCGCTGATCTGGCCGAGCACATGGATATTCTCCGAAAAATGCAGAAAGACTCGCTCCAGACGGACGGAGAGGGCCGGTTCACGGAGTTCGTTCCCCTGCCCTTCATCCCGTACGACAACAAGATGGGCGAGGAGTTCGGCATCGAGGAGATGGCGGACCTGGAAACCATCTACAGGCTCCACGCCGTCGCCCGGCTGTTCTTCCGGGGGACCATCGCCAACATCCAGGTGGCGTGGCCCAAGATCGGGATCAACGCCGCGCAGAAGGCGCTCTCCCTCGGGGTGAACGACCTGGGCGGAACGCTGATCGAGGAGAACATCTCGCGCGAGTCGGGTTCCGAATACGGGCAAAGCCTGAGCCCCAGGCAGTTCAACGACGCCATTCTGGGAGCGGGGCGCACTCCCGTTCAGCGCACGACCACCTACGACATCATCCGCGAAGACGACCCGAGATACCGCCACCCCCGCGCGGATGACGAGGCGTTGCTCGGCGCCGGCTTCTCGGGCGGGCAAAAGGCGGGCGACTTCATCCCGGAAACCCACCTGGGCGTCTCGAACACCGAGCGCCCCCGCTAAAAGGCCGGAGAAAGAATCCTTGAGCGAACTTCACCACCATTCCTTCAAAGACATGATGAACGACGTGGTGGACGCGGGCAGTTGCTGCGAATGCGGAAGCTGCGTCCTCGTCTGCCCGCACAACGTCATCGAATACATCGACGCCAAGCCCAAGCAGACGGCCAAGGCGAAGGCCGATTTCGATTTCTGCGGCATCAGCGTGGGGGTGGGCTGCGACGTATGCGCGTCTGTGTGCCCGAGGCTCTGGCCGAGGGAGAACCACCTGAAAGACGCCACCTTCGGCGAGACGAGGAGCGAGACGTACGAGGGCATCTTCGGCCCGTACCAGCACATCTTCATGGCGAGGACCAAGCGCGACGACGTGATGGAGCGCGCCCAGGACGGCGGCATCGTCACGGCGCTGCTCGCATGGGCGCTCGAGGCGGGCGTCATCGACGGGGCGGTGGTCTCCGCCGTCGGGGAGGACGACCCCCCGTGCGACCCGAGCCCCAAAGTCGCCACGACGTACGAGGAGATTCGAGCGAGCGCGGGGAGCTGGTACACCTACTGCGCGAACAACCTGGCGCTCGAGGAAGTGAAAGAAAGGGACCTGAAGAAGGTGGGCTTCGTGGGCGTTCCCTGCCAGATCACCCCGCTTCGCAAGATGGAGCTCATCGACCCCGCTTTTCTGGTCTCGCACAAGAAAAGGCCCCAGCACATCGAGAAGCAGCGCGGCTTCCTGAGAGGCTTCTCGGAGCGCGTGGCGTTCCAGATCGGCCTGTTCTGCACGGAGGTCTTCACCTTCGACCTCATGACGGAGAAAATCGAAAAGGACCTCGGCATCCCCCTGACGGACGTGGCGAAGTTCAACGTGAAGGGCGAGGTGCTCGTCCACAAGAAAGACGGGGAGCTCGTCACCTTCTCGCTCCAGGAGGCGATGGAGAACTACCAGCGCCCCGAATGCCAGCACTGCGCGGATTTCTCCGCCGAACTCGCGGACATCGCCTGCGGCGGCGTGGGCACGCGGGGCTGGACCATCGTGGTCCTGCGAACCGAGAAGGGCAAGGAGATCTGGAGCGAATTCGAAAAAGAGGGCCTCGTGGAGATCCAGCCGATACAGGAGAACCGGCGGGCCTGGAACATCCTGCACATCCTGGCGCGAAGACAGCGCAACCGCGTGCCGACGATGGGAACCAGGAGCGGCACGCCGGAGGGCCTCCCCCAGTACGATCCGTTCGACGGCGCCGGCTTCGCCGCGCAACGAATGGTCGGCAGCCCCAAGACGCCCGAGGAACTGGAAGAATGCCTCGACACGGCCTATGGGGACGAGGCGCGCCCGGAGGGCGTGCGCGGTTTCCTGGCGGGCCAGCCGATTCCGGACGACCCGGGAGACCCGCCCCCCGGGGAGAAGCGCAAACTTCCCCCGCCCCCGAGCCCGGCCCAGGGCGGCGCGCCGCCGGGCTGGGAGGTCCAAGAGTCATAAGTTGGATACCCCCGGACTTACAGATCAAGCATCGGCGCTGAGCATCCCGCTCGATGAGGCGCTGCGCAAAAGGCGCTCCATCCGGCATTTCACCCCGGAACCCGTCCCGATGGAGATACTGAAAACCGCTCTCGCCGCCGCGTGTCTGGCCCCCAGCCCGCACGGGACGAGTCCATGGCGATTTTGCATACTCGATTCCCAAGAGGCGAAGGAAACCCTAGCCGCCGAGATGGGCGAGGATTTTCTGCGCGACATGGAGGCGGAGGGCGTCCCTGAAGAAGAACGCCGACGCCGCCACCGGGGGAGCATCCGCCTGCTGACGGGCGCGCCCGCGCTCATCATGGCGTCGCTCTCCTTCGCGGATTTAGACGATTACGAAGAACCCGCGAAACAGGCCAATGAATACATGATGGCCGAGCACAGCCTGGGCGGCGCTCTTCAGAACCTGATGATGGCCCTTGCGGCCCAGGGGGTGGGCTCCGTGTGGCGCTGCGCTCCCCTGTTCTGTCCCGAAACGGCCAGAAAGGCCCTGGATTTACCCGCCGACTGGGTTCCCAGAGCGCTCATCGTCGCGGGCTACCCCTCACAGCAGCCCCCTCCCAAGGAAACGCCCGAGCCGGTGCTGATCGTCCGATGAGCTTTTCCGGTCCGGTCGTCGCGCTCGCAGGCGGGGTGGGAGGCGCCAAGCTCGCCGTCGGCCTGGCCCACGCGCTCCCCGAGGGGGCGCTCACCGTCGTCGTAAACACGGCCGACGACCTGGTGCTGCACGGCCTGCACATCAGCCCCGACATCGACACCGTGATGTACAACCTCGCGGGCATGTCGAACCCCGAGACGGGCTGGGGCATCGACGGCGACCGGACGAGCGCGCTCGACCTCCTGGGACGCTACGGGGGACCGACCTGGTTCCGGCTGGGCGATCAGGACCTCGCGACCCACATCCGCCGGACCCAGCGCCTCGCCGAGGGCGCACGCCTGACGGAAGTCACGCGCGAACTCGCCGCCTCCTTAGGGCTAAAGGCGAACATCCTGCCGATGACGGATTCTTCCATCGCCACGCGCGTGAAGACGCCCGAGGGCGAACTCGAGTTTCAGGATTACTTCGTGGCCAGGGGAACGCGGCCGAGCGTATGCGGCGTGCGCTTTCAGGGGGCGGATGAGGCGCGCGCCACGCCGGAGGTCATGCGCGCCTTCGACGAGGCGGGCGCCATCGTTTTCTGTCCGTCGAATCCGATCGTGAGCATCGGCCCCATTCTCGCGATCTCGGACATCCATGAGCGTCTGCGCAGTGCGCCCGCGCCCCGCGTGGGGGTGAGCCCCATCGTCGGGGGAGCGGCCTTGAGAGGCCCCGCCGCAGAGATGCTCAAGAGCCTGGGGCACGAGGTGTCGGCTCTGGGCGTCGCCCGGATTCTCGAAGACGTGCTCGACGGGTTCGTCGTGGACGCCGAGGATGAGGCGCTGGTCGCGTCCATCGAAGAGCTGGGGCTTCGGAGCACCGCGCTGCCCAGCATCATGACCGACGTTGATTCCAAGAAAAAACTCGCGCAAGGCGTTTTGGCGTTCGCCTCATCGGTGCGAAAGATGGCATAAGAGGTTTCAGGTATACTCGAAAATACGATTTCTCTTTACGACCCCGGGATGGATGATGAGTCATTCGAGCCATTGCGTCGCCCTGATACCGGTTCGCGATTTCAGAACCGGAAAATCGAGGCTCGCGCAGACGCTGGACGAGAACGCCAGAAACGAATTGGGCCGCTGGATGCTCGAACGCGTCCTGAAGGCCGTCGGCGCTGCGAAGCGCATCGATGAAATCGCGGTGCTGAGCGATTCCGCGGAAGTCCTGACGCTCGCCGGGGAATACGGCGCGGTCGGTTTGCTCCATGAATCAGGCGGCCTGAACCACGATCTGGAAATCGGCCGCGCCTGGGCGAGAGGGAGAAACGCCCGTTCGCTGTTCATCGTCCACGGAGATTTGCCGTTTCTGACGACTGAAGAAGTGGATGCGCTTCTCCAGGGACTCGAACCATCAAAAAATTCCGGGCGCGAGGTGCGCATCGCCCGCTCGAAGGACGGCGGTACGACCGGGCTGTTCACCCGGCCGATTGACGCGATTCCTTTCTCGTTCGGCGAGCGGAGCTTCGAGAAACACCACGCCGCAGCGAGGAGATACGGCTGCGAGGCGCAGTCCTGTGAATCGTTCGGTTTCGCGCACGATATCGACTCGCCCGAGGACCTGGAATTCCTGCTCTCCCGCAAAAAAGAAGCGCCCGCGTGGCTCGCCTCCGCTCCCATGAGATGAAAAACGTCGAAATCATCCCCGTCCCCGGCTTGCCGGAAATCAAGGAGGGCGACGCGCTCGCGCCCCTGATTCTGGAAGCGACCGAGGCGGGCGGCGTGAACATCCGGGATCGGGACGTGCTCGTCCTCGCGCAAAAAATCGTCAGCAAGGCCGAGGGCCGGGTTCTGGATTTGAAAAGCGTCGAGCCGTCCCCCGAAGCACTCGATATCGCGAATCGCGACGGGCGCGACCCCAGGCTCGTGGAGGCGGTGCTCAGGGAATCGAACGAGATCGTCGTGGCTTCCGAGCGCGCGCTCATCGTGGAGCACCGAACGGGCGCGGTATGCGCCCACGCGGGGATCGACCGCTCAAACGTCGGGGGAGATGAAGATCAGGTGCTGCTTCTGCCTCAAGACGCCGACCTTTCCGCCCAAAAACTCCATGAAGAGATCAAGCGCGCGGCGGGCGTCTTCGTTCCCGTCCTCATCGCCGACACGCAGGGGCGCGCATTCCGGCGGGGCGTCGTCGGCGTGGCGATAGGGTGCGCCGGCCTGGAGCCCCTGGTGGACTTGAGAGGCGAGAAAGACCGCAGCGGCCGCACCCTCGAAATCACCGTACTCGCCCATGCGGATGAAATCGCGGCGGCGGCGAGCCTCGTGATGGGACAGGACAAACAAGGCGTTCCCGCCGTCCTGATTCGCGGGCTCGAATACCATGAGGGCGACGCTCCCGCCCGCGCACTCTACCGCACGAAAGAAGAGGACTTGTTTCGTCCATGAAACCACAACCTTTCATATAAGGATGCACCCATGGCCATACTTCACTGGAACGACGTCGAGGAAAGGCAACTGAACAACATCATCCGCGGCAGAATCGTCAAGACGGACAACGTGATGGCGTGCCGGATCACGGCGAAAACCGGAAGCCCCATCAAAACCCACACCCACGAGTTCGACCAGATAACGCACATGATCCGGGGAAAGCTGAAGTTCCACTCGGGAGACGAAGAACCCCGGGTCGTTCAGGCGGGAGACGTCATGATCTTTCCGGCGGGAACCCCGCACGGGGGCGAGGTCCTCGAAGAGGCGGAGTACATCGACATGTTCTCGCCGCCGAACCCGGATTTCCAGTGGGATAAATAATAGACGGGCTGGAATCGCTCTCTTCCCCGAAGAGACATCAAGCGCCTGACAAGAAGAGCCGGCCCTCCCCGAATCGGAAGAGCCGGCTCTCTAGCTCTTGAACCGTCTGAGATTCTTGGCTTTCCCCGGGTCGCGCCGGCTCATCCGCTCCAGGGCCAGACCGGCTTCGAGCACCTCCTGGTTGAAGCGGAACTCCTCCCAGGAGCATCGGGCCAGCAGGTGCGGGGGGAGGCCGTAGGTCTTCGCCTGGAAATGAATGACCGCCAGCAACTCTTTTCTACGCCTGCGGAAACGCGTCGCCTTCCGGCGCGCCCTCCACGGGGGCAGGGGCCGCCGCCTCGTTCTGCATGGCCGTGACCGCGGTGAAGATGGCGTCGGCATCCGCCGGGGCGAGTTCATGGATGCTCAGTTCATCGGGCAGGCATCGGCCCGGCTCCTTATCCGTCATCGAGCCGCGCTCGGGAACGAAGCAGCGCCTCAGGATGCAGTGCACCCACTCCCCGGTAAGCGCGTATTGCTCCTCCTCGCCCGCGGCGCCATTCGAGACGCCCGCGAAGAGCTTGGGATACGCCGCCATGTCCAGGAGATTCGGCGCGCGCACGAAACCCTTGAGCCCCGAGGGCAGGGTGATGGGCTTGCGTCCATGGTTTCTGTATTCCGATATTTCCACGATTCCTCCCGTTCGTTTTCGCTGAATCAAAACTTGACCAGGGTGAAGAATAATCCGCCTTTATTGGCGGCTGTTGAAAAACCCCTCGCCGGGGGCTCCGCCTTTACCCCCCTGTTAAGGGGGGGTAGGGGGGGTTGCCTTGCAGGGCGAGAGCCTGCGCCGCCGCTTAACCCCCCAACCCCCCTTGTCGGGTCCGTTGAAAAAGTCCTGTCCGACCTTCGAGATTGTTCGCCGTAGCGGACGGGCCCCTGCGCCTGTCCGTGGCCTCCGTGCCTGTCCTGCTCTTCGTGGTTGTCCTTCGTCAGGACAGGCGCGGAGGCCTGTCCCTACAAAACCATCACGTCTGCGCCGCATGAACCTCCTTGCCGCCGATCCCGAAACAGGCTTTTTCAACACCCCCTTTGTCGGGGGGGGCTTTTTCAACCACCCTCCGGCGGAGACTAGGTGAAGACGATGGCTATCTCGTCATCGCCCGCATCGCGGGCCATGCGGAAAGGGGCGTCGTAGGTCAACAGGCCGTCGCGATCCGAAAAACCCATATCCGTGTACTGGCATTTGGGCGCGGTGATGGTGCAGATGTTCCCGGCCCTGTGGCCGACCTGCACTTTCAGAGGGAGCCTCGCGCCGTCTTCCCAATCGGCGAACACGTCGTCGGTGGCCTTGAGCACGGCCTCGGGGTCGAAGGAGCCAGAGGGCGCGCGCCCCGTCACTAGGGCGTTCAAGTGCCCGCCCGATATGTTGGCGCTTTGGCGCAAGACCACCTCGTTGTTCATGGCGAAGCGGATGTTCGCCGCGTCGAAATGGAAGCCTCCGAACGAAAAACCGCTCATGAGGACGGGTTCGGGCGCCTGCGCATCGTAGGACGCGCCTTCAGGGACCGGCGCATCGCTCACCTCGAAATCGGCCGCCTCGAACTCCCAATCCACCGTGGGAACGCCGTCCAGAGGGCAGTTGATGGAAAAACTCCCCATGCAGCCCAGATACATGACCCGCAAACCGTCGATGAACGCCGTCAGGCAGATTCTCGTATAGCCCGATTTATCGGAGACGGGCGCATAGGCGACGGAGGCGTCCTCGACGACGGTTTCCTTCATCGCACACGCCTTGAACAGCAATCCATAATCCGGCGCGACGCCCGCTGCGCCTGAACCGCGCAACTCGGTTGTGAAGGAGATCTGCGCGGAGCGCTTTCCCGGAATCGAGGAGAAAGGCGAGAGGCTCGCATCCTTCACCGCGCGCTCCAGCTGCTCCACGCTGATCTCGTGGGAGAAGTTGCCCGCCCGGAACAGTTCTGAAGCGACAGCAGGTCTATCCAGAAGATAGGCCGTGCCCGCAGCGGGCGCCGCGTCCCAGGCGTCGTCCACGGTGAGCGTGTCCGAGGCCGAGTCGAAACCGCTCACCTTTCTTCTTTGGCCGACGCCCATTCCCCGAATCGTGCGCAGCACCGAGCCGTTCCAGAAGTCATCATCCTCTTCGAGCGCGGCGTCCACCAGGGTGGAGGCGTCGGCGGAATCCGCCACCAGTTCCCTCTCTTCCGTCGCGCCGATAGTTTGCCGATCCATCAAAATCGTATCGCCCATACCCGGTTCTCCTCCGTCTGTTTTTAGGGGCGAAGACACATCCTTCGCCGGATATTATTCCTGGTCTCGAATCAATCCCGCCGAATCCGTTCTATCGCCCGGAGCCTGATCTCGGCGTAATGGCAAAGCACGTTCCCGAACGTTCTCAGTTCAATCAGGTCCACCTGCGGAGGGTGAAGGCGCTCCAGGGAGCGGACGCGCGGGGCGCCTGAATCATCGAGGAGGCGAAGGGCTTTATCGTCCCGGAAGCGGTCGCAGATCTCCTCGATCAGATCCTGAAAGGCCGCCTCGCTGCCCGCCGCGTCCTCGGCGCTCATGATCCCGAACAGCAGGAACGTGTGGGTCCGCCTGCTGACGCCGGCGGGCGTGAAACCACCGGCCGCATTCGAGCCGAGCGATGCAGCCTCTTCCCCTGCTCTCTCGCGCGTCAGCACCCAGCCCCTGATCTGGGCGAGGCCGCCGTCCACCTCCCAGCGGAACAGGTCCAGGTATTTCCCAAGGTCGGCCGACCACCGCTGATAGGCGTGGACCCGCCCCGCCTCCGGTACGCTCGATATTTCCGCCAAAAGGGCGTCGCCGATTTCCCTGTACCGTGATTTAGCCACCGACTATCCTCGCAATCTCATCAAGCAGTTCACGAATGCGCCCCTCGATTCGGCTCCGGTTTTCATCGAAGGCGCGCGCGAACATGCGGCGCCCCGGTATCCCGCGCCGGGCGACCGCGCGGGCGACGAGGAAGGCTGTGCTCTCGAAATCCCCGTCGCGCGACTCCAGATTCCGGACCACCCACCGGTGCAGGGGCGAACCCTCCCTCCAGGGCGGCATCGCGCCGCCCGGCCGGCGTCCGAATTCCACGTACCCGGCGTATGGGGCGCGCGAGGCGACCACGCCGCGCAACGCGCCTGGGCTTTCTCCCTTGATCTCGGTGAAAACGCTCCCTCGCAGGTTTCCACTCGCGCCGACGGGCGTTCGGGCCATGACCTCGCGGCTGAGCATTCCGGTGATCCCGGCCATCGTCTCGCGCGCGAGGCGATTAACGTCCGCTTGCTCCTGCGGACTCGGCCATGCCTCCATCAGGGATTCAAGCGTTGTATATCGACGACGCATCTTGACGCCCCTCCCGGCCTAGCGGTCCTTGGATTTGCCGTGCGTGAAGTACTCGCCGCGCGACAGGGAGAGGAGCGCGTCCCAATCGAGAGACGCGCCCACAGGGCCCGCCACTTCGCCTTCCTTGCGGCCGAGATGGTTCTGGTATTTGCGCTCGAGTTCCCGGCCCAGGCGCGTGTATTCTCCAGACTTGCTCTGGTAGTCCACCGAATCCGCCGCGAGGGTCGGGGTCGAGGACTGGGCGAAGCGGCGGGCCAGAAGGTGACAGCCCTCCGCGGCGGCCAGCCAGGCCACGGCGGTCAGATCGTTTTCGGAAACGCTCGTGCGCGCATCATCGGCCGTGTGCTTGATCGTGTAGAACAGGCGAAGCGTGCGGCCCATTTGAGGGACGAAATACACGAGCCTGAACTTCGCCGCCGGGGTCCCTTTCGCATAGATGACCCAGGCGCTCCTCCGCAGGTAGGAGGGCTTTCTCTCCCCCTGGGGATATTCCACCTCCCGGATGAAGGAGAGGGAATCGTCCCAGTCCTCGGGCAGGGAAAAATCGAACGTCTCGCTGTCCCCCGCATAATCGGCGAACGAGACGAGCGGCCTGTCCCTGCTGTAGCGCGTGAGGGCGGCGTTCACCAGATCGGCGTAGTCCGCCTCCTCGACCCCGAACTCCCGGGGCAGCGCGCCCGCCTTCAACAGCATCTTCACCTCATTGATGATCGTCTGCCTGCCGGCCATTTCTCCATTTCTCCTCTGTCTTACCGAGCGATACGAGAGGCTCTAAGTCTTGAGTGTGAGCTTGGCCTCGAACGTGAACGAAGACTCCTCCCCGCCGACGGACCACGCGAGCCTGAGCCAGGGGCCGATGTTCGTGAGCTTGACGAGGGTTTTCCCGGCCGAAGTGATTTCCGCGGATTCGGTGTGGACAAAAGCCGCTTCATTGTCCGCCGGCCCGGTCTGCACTTCGAGATCGAGCACCGGCGCGACGCCCGATACCGCCGTCACGTCGATGAACAAGAGCGCCTCGGTGAAGCGGCTCACCTCGAACGCCGTGCTGCCTCCCGCGGCGACGCGGGCCGCGGGAGGAGCGAGAACGATGGTGTGGGTTCGCCTGTCGGACATGGCTTCTCCTCTGAAGGATAAACGCCGCGCGACTACTCGGGCGCGCCGCGATAGAAGCCGCGGAAGTCCAGGACGGCGCCGCCATAGACGTGCCTGATCTTGTAGCGAATCTTGTCCGCGCTGAACCCGCTACCCGCGGCGGGGTTGTCCTCGATGAACAGCTCGGGCTCGCGCATGTCGTCCATGAAACCGATCTCGATGGTGTCCATGAGGCTCGGGTCGGCGATCATGTACCAGTCGTTCGCATCGGTGAGTTCCGGCACCCACAAGGGCTCGATGCCCAGGCGGCTGATGAAGCTCGGCTGGTTGGAATTCCCGCCCTCGACGACCTTGACGGGCGACTGGGTGACCTCGAACGCCTCTTCGAGCAGTTCCGTGGGATGGACGAGGTATTTGGGCCGCGCCTGCGCCGCCACCTCGACGCCCTCTTCCCCGTAAAACGTCTGCTGGCCCATCGCCTTGATGGCGGCGACGGCGCCCTCATACGTGAGCTCGTTCGCGGAGGTGTTGTTGTGATCGGCGTGGAACAGCGCGTCCCCGTCGTAGATGTCCGCGTTGGAGGCCAGGAAATCGAACACGAAGCCGTTCAGGGTGCGCTGGGCCGCGCGGGCGAGACGCTGGGGGATCATGCGGATTGCGCCCATGTCGTCGTTCTGGATCATCTCCCAGGTGAGGTCTTCCACGCCGCCGCGCTTGGCCACGGCGTACGTCACCTCCTCATCCGTCGGGGAGGCAAGCGCCGGGTAGGTGGCCTGTTCGGCGACCGTTTGCAGATCGCCGTAGCCGCCGACGCGCACCCGGCGGTTCGTGCGGAAATCCTTGACGGGAACCACGGCCGAGACGATCTTCTTCCACTGGTGGAACCGCTCGTCCCTGAAATCGCCCAGCATGGCGCGCCGGATGGAATCCCCGAACGCCTCTCCCCACGTACTCGTCTGCAAGGAGGCGGAGAGTCGGCGCACCCCGTTCCAGTCCTCGGCGGCGCGGTGATAGTGGAACGTCTCGGCGAAGAACTGGCGCGGGGTGAGACGATGGCCCGTGAAATCCTGAAACGCCTCGCTCATGAAGCGGTAGGGACGCTCTCCGTCTACCGCCTCGTCGCGCGAACTCCAAAGCCCGTCGAGAGCCGCCCGCTTGCGGTCCGCCTCGTCGCGCATCACCTCGGCGCTCGCGCCGAAACCACGGAGCGCGCCGCTCGCCGTGAGTTTTTCGAGCGTGGCCGCCTCGACCCGGATCGCCTCCTCGATTTCCTCCTCCGTGAAGCTCCCGTCCCTGAACCGGTCGCGGACTTTCTCCTGAACGGCTTCGGGAAGCGCCGAGGCCGCGAGTTTCCGGGTGAGTATTCCGCGCTCAGCGGCTCCGGCTTCGGCTCCATCCTCCACGGATTCTTCTCCTTTTTTCTTCAGGTCCAGTTCGAGGCCCGCGTCTTCACAGGCAGCGAGGAACTGTTGCGGCGTCCACGCGTCGCCTAGCTTCTTGCCCGATTCGGGCGCCACGCTTTTGAGTTTTTTCCCGAGTTTTTCGAACATCTTCACCTCCGATGTAGTGGAATGATTGGCGGCGAGACCCAGAATCCCGCCCCCGAGCTTGCCTTTGTGTACGACGTCGACGGAGTGAACCGCCAGAATCTTTTCGAAATGCAAAACGAGCCCATTGGCCTCCTCGCGGAACTCCGCCTGCGCGAGCACGTCGAAGGAAAAACCGAAAGGCTCCTCGAGGTCCCGGGCCAGCGCATCGTGCGCCAGCGCCTGGAACCAGGCTGCGGAGCGCGAAACCGCAAACGTGCTCAAAAGCCCCTCCTCGCCCATGCGGACTTCGCGGTGCCAGCCGACCAGGTTCCTGATGTCGGGGCCGCTTGAGGCGGTGTGATTCGCAAAGGCCTGCGCGCCCTCGAACAGGGGAGCGGCCTCGCGCAGCACGTCGCGGGGCAGGAACCACTCCCCGTCCCTCGAGTAGCCGGCTCTTGCGATCAGCACGTCGAAATCCCAGGCTTCGTCCGGCGACCGGGCTTCTTTCGCCACCGCGCGGATGAGGTGTCCATGCAGCCTGAGAGGGTGAGAATCCTCTCGCGCCTCCGCGCGCGCCCAAATGCGGTTCATCCATCTTTTCAAGGGAAACTCCTTTCTCGCTGGTCTTCCAGAAATTCGATTTCCGGCGAGGCGCCGGAGACCGCCGCCCCGGTGAATCAGGGGCGGGCGCAACGGCGACAATCTAGGGCAAGGAGTCTCGAAACCGGGCCGCGCAAATGCGGGGAAATGCGCATTTGGCGTCTTTTTTTGCGGAATTTTGAATTTGCTAATTGAAAAATTTAAGAAAATGCGGTAAATTACGGAAAATTCTGGAGTTGCGGATAATGCGGGTGGTCCCGGCGTCTACCAATTCTGGATACTTCCCCCGCCACTCAGGAATTACCAGGATTCGCCGAGCAACCAAGACCGCCCCCTGAACAAGACGGATGAGGTTTGATCTCATGTGGGGCGTCGCTCAACCGGCCTTGAATTTCTTCCAGAAACTCTCCTGGAACCATATGCTCGACATCGGGATCATGTGGTTCCTGCTCTACCAGGTCTACATACGCTTCAGGGGCACCCAGGCGATGCGCCTCCTCGTGCGCGTGTTCGCGGTGTGGCTCATCTATCTCGCCTCCCAGACAGCGGGGCTGCACCTGACCTCGTTCCTGCTCTGGGCCATCTGGATCGCCGTGCTCATCTTGTTTCTCATCAATTTCCACGGCGAGATCCAGAAGATATTCTTCCAGCTCAACCCGGTGCGCAGAATCTCCATCCTGCTGCGCCGGGCGATGCGCATCCGCCTGCCGGACGAGAGCGTCGCCACCATCGCCAGCGCCGCCTTTTCGCTCGCGGAGAAGCTCATGGGCGCCATCATCGTCGTGGAGCACCGGGATGTGACCGACTCCCTGCTGAGGAGCCCGGGCGAGGAGATCGAGGCGGACATCCAGCCGGCGCTGCTGGAAACCATCTTCTTCAAGGGATCGCCCTACCATGACGGCGCCGCCGTGGTTCGCGAGAACAAAGTTTCGCGCGCGGGATGCGTTTTGCCCCTTTCGGAGAACAACGCCCTGCCGCCCGAGTTCGGCACGCGCCACCGGGCGGCAGTCGGCATCACGGAGCGCTGCGACGCCCTGGCGATCGTCATATCCGAGGAACGCGGAGAGATCACCTGCGTGGAGGGCGGCAACGCAAAGGCGGTCCAGGACGAAGATGAACTCGCCTCCTGGCTCACGACGCGGCTGCACGCGGCCCGCGAGGCGGGGCAGACGAAAGGGCGCATCTCGCTCCGCCACGTTTTCGTGAACTGGCGGCCCAAGCTCGCCGCGCTGGCGGCCGTCATTTTCCTCTGGTCGCTCGGGGGGCAGGAGAACCAGAATCCGCAGAATTTCTTCCCGCAGCTCGAAAGCAAGGTGGAGGAGGAATTCCGCGTCCGGGTCCACTATTACAACGTTCCGAGCGGCGTCACCCTGCCGGAAGGCGTGACGAAAGAAGTCAGAATCCGTCTCAGGGGCAGGCGCGATCTGCTCAATTATATCGACGCCACCCGCCTGCGCGTGAACGTGAACCTCGCCAAAATGACGCCCGGCGCGCATACGCGCACGCTGTCGGGCCGCGACATCGACCTGCCGAACGGTCTCGAATTCCTGAGCGCGGAACCCAAGACCCTGGACTTGAATCTCGCCGGCGAACCGGCTCCCGAGAAAATGACGAAATCGAGCGCCTCCACCGAAACGCCCGAGCCCTCGAACTTTTAATGAAGGCCCCTCATTTCAGATACTTGCGTTTTCAGCCACGCGAAAATTTGCTTTTTCAGAACAAAATGCCGATATTGAAGGAACCGGATTATCGCCGCCGAGACGTCCAAGGCGCCTTGACGATCGATACGGGCGAGCCATCTCTGGTGGTTCCCGGCGCCGGCCGGGTGAGGCGGTGAGGAGCCGAGGCGGAAAGCGGCTCCGGTCCGGTTTGCAGAGACCCTTCAACAGAAGGAGGATGCGATGATATCAACGATAAATCGCTTCAGCCGTGCGGAAACGCCGCCCTCCCCGGGCCCATCGCGTCAGCCGGCCGGGGAGGAAGACAAAGGCTGATGCGCAAATAAAGGCGACACGACGCCTTTGCAGGGTGAGACGAGTTCTCACCCCGGAACAAGAAAAAAAGAGAGCGGGATGCAACGTCCCGCTCTTCTTTTTTGCTAGCTTTTGCCCTCGAGTCTTCTCATCTCGATTTCGAGTTGCTGGAGCCTGTTCTTGATCATGTTGAAGTCGTACTCGAAACCCTCGGCGAGCAGCGTGAGCCCCTGGTAGAGCTGGTGCTTTTCCGGTTCTTCCTCCGCGTTCACGGAACCCAGCATCTCGGCGAAAACCTCTCTGGCATGATGAAAGCTCAAAACCCCTTCCCCCTTTTTGAATGAGAACGCGCACTGCGAAGCAATAAATCTTTTGCGGGAAGAATCTCGCTCCTGTCTTTGCTAGAATCCACCGCACCGACAAATAAACCACAACGTAATCGAGGAGTCATCTTCATGCCGGAAAGACCGAACACGCCGCAAGTCATCCTCCGCCACATCCAGGGCACGCAGCTCCAGATGCTCACCACCACGGGCAAGCATTCCTACGTGCTCGACGAGCCCGAAACACGGGGAGGCACGGACCTCGCCGCCACGCCGTTCGAGTTCTTCATCGCGGGGCATGCGGGCTGAGGCCTCTACACGCTGCTGGGAGCAGCGAAGGCCAAGGGCATCCAGATCGACGACGTGGAAGTCCACGCGGAGTTCAAGCGGAACATAACGCCAAAGTTTCACGCGGATTATCACGCGGACCCCGAGCGGCGGAAACTCTCCATCGGCGTCATCCGCACGAGCTACTACATCCACGGCGACATAACGGAAGAGCAGAAGGCGGAACTGCTCGATGAACTCGAAAACTGCCCCATCCACAACACGCTGATGACGCCGCCAAAGCTCGAGGAGCGGATCGTCGTCTTGGAGAAAGACGAAACCGCGCCCAAAGAGATTTCATAACGGCGGGGAAAGAGCCGCTTGCGAAATAGGGGCTGTTGAAAAAGTTCTCCTCGCTCGGTCGATTCCTCCCTCATCGGGGCTGTTGAAAAAGTCCCCCGACGAGGGAAAATTTGTTTGTGTATAGGGGTCGCATACATGCGACCCTGCTTTTTTTCACCTACTGCAAGGGCCGCATGTATGCGGCCCCTACACTCCCTTCGACAAGTCGGAATCGACCACTGCCGTCATTCCGGCGAAAGCCGGAATCCATTTTCACGTAGAATGACAATACGCTGGCTTTTCATTTCCCAGCCATTCGTGGGAACTAATCGGAAAATAAAAAACCAAGGCAAAACAAATGGATTCCGGCTTTCGCCGGAATGACGAACAAAATCGGAAGAGTTGTAGGGACAGGCCTACGTGCCTGTCCGATGCCCTGCTCTATAAAGGACAACCACATAGGGTTGTCCCTACAAACGACCAGCTCCATACGCCGAATCGCGAAAACGAGACTTTTTCAACAACCCCGATAATGGGACCCTTGAACAACAGAAGAAGCTATTTTCGAAGAAACCTGGACTGCGGCAGGAAAGACAGACACCCTTCCAGATGAGTCTCAGTAGGAAATCCTGTCCTCCATCTGCGCCCACAGATTGAAGGATTCGAGCGCCTCATCTTCCAGGAGCCGCGTTGCATCCAGTTCTCTTTCATCCATCGACAGGGCGATCTCCTTGTAGAGGAATTCATCGGAAAACCCGATCGCATCGGCCTCGACGATGGTGTTCCCGTAAAACATGCGGTCGAGTTTCGCCCAGTAGATGGCGCTCAAGCACATCGGGCAAGGCTCGCAACTCGTGTATATCTCACAGCCCGAAAGATCGAAATTGTTGAGTTTCGCGCTGGCCGCCCGTATGGCGAGCATTTCGGCGTGCGCGGTCGGATCGCAAGAAGACGTCACCCGGTTCGAACCCTCGCCGATAATCTCGCCGTCCCTGACGACGACAGACCCGAAAGGCCCGCCAAGCCCTTCTCGCACGTTTTGAGAAGCAAGCGATATCGCCCTTCTCATGAAAGATTCCTGCGTCGCCATTTTGTCATCTCCCGTTTGGTTCCATTTTTTCTCTGCCGTTATCTCTTCACTGCGTCTATATTTTCTCCAGATTCCCTTCATCTTAACTTGTTTTTGGAATGGTTTGCATTCATTTTACAGGTTCTTCTTTACCGCACTCCAAAAACAGGGGCCTAAAACGAGAGAGAACCCACGCTCTGAAATTCGCAACCCAAAAAGGAATTGATGATGAAAATCGGATTTATCGGCTTGGGAAACATGGGGGCGGGCATGGCGGCCAACCTCCAGAAGGCGGGCTACGAACTCGTCGTCCACGACATCGTGCGCGAGGCCGCGGCGGATCACATCAAGCGAGGCGCGCAGTGGGCGGATTCTCCCGAAGAGGTGGCCCGCGCGTGCGAAGTCGTCTTCACCTCCCTCCCGGGACCCAAAGAGGTCGAGAGCGTCGCCACGGGGCCGAACGGGGTTCTCGCGGGGGTCGGCGCGGGGAAGGTCTACGTCGACCTGAGCACGGGATATCCTGCCATCGTCCGCAGAATTCATGACAAATTCGCGGAAGTCGGCGCGCACATGCTCGACGCGCCCGTGAGCGGCTCCACCATCGGCGCAAACACGGGCCGCCTCGCCGTCATGGTGGGGGGCGATAAGGAAATATACGATCGCTGCAAGCCCCTGTTCGACGCCATGGGAGACCGCCCCACCTACACCGGCCCGATCGGCACAGGCACCGTGTGCAAGCTCGCGCATAACTGCATGAGCTACGGCATCCAGACCCTCGCGGCGGAATGCTACTCCCTGGGCGTCAAGGCGGGCGCCTCGCCCGATGTCCTGGCCGAGACGATCCGTAACGGTGCGGTGGGCCGGGGGGTGCACTTCCACTTCATCTTCCCCGAGACGTTCTTCAAGGGGAAATTCGACGATCCGCACTTTCCCATGAAGGGCGCGGTGAAAGACGTCGGCCTGGCGCTCAGGCTCGCCCGCGAGCACGACGTGCCCATGGCGATAGGCAACATCGCCTACGGGGAGCTCATCTCCGGTCTCAACCGCGGATGGGGGGAGGACGACGCGAGGCGCGCCATGACGCTCCAGGAAGAGCGCGCGGGCGGCGTGAAGATGAGAGTTTCAGCACAGGAGATTGATGCGAAATGAAACACGGAATCGCCATGCTGCCCCCCGCGCCGGAGACCTACGCGCACTGGTGTAAGCTCTCCGAAGAGGCGGGCTTCGACGTCATATGGGTGCCGGACTCGCAATCCCTCTACCGGGAGCTTTACGTCTCGTGCGCCATCTGCGCGGCGAACACCACGCGCGTCCTGCTGGGCCCCAACGTCACCAACCCACTCACGCGCCACCCCGCGACGGCGGCGAGCGCCATCGCCACGGTGGATGAGTTCTCGGGCGGGCGCGCGCTGTTCGGAATCGCCACGGGCGACAGCGCCGTCCTGAATCTGGGCCTGCGCCCAAGCCGCGTGGACGAGGTGCGCGATTACGTTCTCGCCATGCGCGGGATGTTAGAGGAGGGCGCGGCGCACTACCGGGGAAATTCCTGTACGCTGAGCTGGCACAAAAAAAGAGTTCCCCTCTACATCGCCGCAGAGGGGCCGCGCACCATCCGCCTGGCGGGCGAGATAGCGGACGGCGTCACCATCGGCACAGGCCTTTCGCCCGAAGTGGTGGCCGATTCCCTCACCTGGCTGGAAGAAGGCGCGAGGAAATCGGGCCGCAAGGTAGACGATCTCGACGTCTGGTGGCTGGCGAAGGTGAACGTACGCGAGGACGGCGAGCAAGCGCGTGAGGAGATCCGCATGGCGCTCGCCGCGAGCGCGCACCACGCCTTTCGCTTCACGACGGAGGGCAAGCGGGTGCCCAAGGAACTGCTCTCCGCCGTCGAAACCCTGAAAAAGGAATACGCGTTCCACGAGCACGAAATGGTGGACAAGCAGACGAACGCGGAACTCGTGGACAGGCTCGGGCTGCGCGAGTACCTGCTCGATCGCTTCGCCATCGCGGGCAACCCCGCAGAATGCAGAAAACAGATCGAAGCCATGAAGGCGACCGGCGTCGAAGCCTTGAGAATCGCCGCCCACGTGCACGACAAGCCCGCCTTCATCCGGGCATGGGGCCGCGAGATAATCGGCAAAATCAAGTAGCCAGAGAGGATATCTTTATGAGACACGGCATTTCCTTCAGACCGCCCGAGACGGATTCATTCGCCCGCTGGTGCAGGCACGCGGAAGAACTCGACTTCGATGCGGTGTTCATCGCCGACTCCCAGTCCCTTTACCGGGAACTCTATGTCTCCAGCGCGATTTGCGCGATGGAGACGAGCGAGATCGTCTTCGGCCCGTGCGTCACGAACCCCGTCACGCGCCACCCGGCGGTGGCGGCGAGCGCCATCGGCACCATCAACGAACTATCAGGCGGACGCGCCTTCTGGGGAATCGCCACGGGCGACAGCGCAGTGCTGAACCTGGGTCTTAAGCCCGCGAAGCTAGCCGAGATGTGCGAATACATCCTGGCGGTGCGGGGGATGCTCGAAGAAGGAAGCGCCGAGTATAACGGGAAAAACAACCGGCTGAGCTGGCACAAATCCCGCGTGCCCATCCACATCGCCGCAGAAGGCCCCAGGACCCTGCGCCTCGCGGGCGAGGTGGCCGACGGCGTCATCATCGGAACCGGCTTCATCCCCGAGGTCATCGCGGACACGCTCTCCTTCATCGACGAGGGCGCCAGGAAATCAGGCCGAAGGGTGGAAGATCTGGACCTCTGGTGGCTGGTGGACGCCCACGTGGACGGGGACGGCGAGCGCGCGCGTGAAGACATCCGCACCTCCCTCGCCGCAAGCGCGCACCATTCCTTCGCCTTCACGTTGGAGGGCAAGCGGATCCCCACCGAACTCGAATCCGGCATCCGCGCGCTCAGAGACGGTTACAAGACCTCGGAACACAACGTCATCGAGAAGGGAAACAACGCGGCCCTCGTCGATGAATACGGCCTCAGGGACTACCTGGCCGATAGATTCGCCATCGTCGGCACACCGGAAGAATGCCGGAAGAGACTCGAAGACCTTGGAAACATGGGCGTCACGGGACTCCGCATCAACAACGCCCTGCCCGACAGGAAGGTCTTCATGAACGCCTGGGCGAAGGAGGTTCGGGGGATGGGGTGATTTGCGACACCGAAGCGATGCAACATAGCAAACCTGAGTCGTTTTCTATAGCAAATCGCCTATATCGGCAGAACCCCTTGGTTTGAACGTGGTTCATGAACAGGAAAACCGGTCAACTCCTCATATTTTGAGAGCCCGGCATCATAAGTATGGAATTCTTTCGCCTCGGCATAGATTGCGGTTGCCAAATGCACTGCATCCGCAGGCTTCAAGCTCCATCCACGAGAGATGCCTTCTCTCATTAGACGCCTCGCATCTCGTTGCAAACGCTCATGCACTTCGACCAGGGTCATGGTACGTCGATCCATCCACATCGAATCTATTTTCGCTTCAAGCGCAGGGTCCAGTGCTTGCATATCCCTTTCAATGGCGCCATACGCGACCTCGGTAATAGACCACATGGATGTTACGATGCGGCATTCGCCTTGACGCGATTTTGACAGCAAATCATCCAGGATGGGCAACCTACTCTCTACCCCGTTGATATAAGAGAGAAAAACATCGGCATCCCAATAATACGCATCAGCCATCACGCAACCGCATAATCGTGACTTCCGGCAATTCCGCATCCGGCTTCAACGGCAGAATTGCGCGCGCTTGCGTGTAGTCTCCTTCCTCCAATTTTGGTGTAATTTTACTGACTTGCCGCACTGCTATAGGGTGTCCATCAGTCGGGTCGCGATTCACCAATCCTTCCACGATAGCGTGTTTTCCCCAAACTTCTCTCATGAGGTCTTCCTGACCGGATTGCAAATAACACGAAACCGGACGGTCATTCAGAACGTCATAGAGAGTGAATCGCAACACGTTTCGCTTTGTTAATGTCTGGACCTCCCCTTCAACAGCGCCAAAGGCCACAACAGTTCCGTTTCCCGGCAAACTTACAACATTGTCCGCCGTTCTCGGCCTTCGAGCCGGAGGATGATGCAAAACAACCGTTTCCTCTTGTGTCTCAAATCGAACTCGTTTGACGCCGTTTCCAACCAAGCGCCCAAGTTTCATGGCCGGCCCGGAAACTTTTCGTCCACGATTTATCCGAACATTTTCTCTAAGCGCTCTGCCGATGTCGTTGTATCCTCGAACAACCCGCTCGACCCGTTCCGATTGAGGGCTATATCCCTTGATGGTCGCCAATGCGCTCCCAGGCTGAAGGTCTTCGATCCTCCACTCGATACCGCCTCCCTCCTCTAGCGTCAGCGCACCGATGAGGCTGTCCAACGACTTCACCGCCGTTGCAAACGTCTCAAGAGTGACGTCGCCCTCCAACATCAGCGTAATTGTGTCAGGAGCCATGACTTGCCCTTTTGGAGTCTTTGGGAGAATCCACAATTGGCAGATATCTTCAAACAAGACATCTCCATGGATCAACCTAAGGCCTCCATTTGGGAGTGTCAATCACTTGCGCAGCAGGTTCTGGAACACATCCAGCCGAAAAACTCCCCCTTCCCCTCTCCTCGCCGCTTCGGTTAGAATGGCTGGAAATTAACGAGAAAGTCTGATTCGACCTCCCCGAAAAACCTCGCACTGGAGGGTGGACATGAGCGAAATGACGAAGGAAAAAATTCTCGTCTACGAGCCCGTGGCGGAGGCTCCGGGCGCGAGCGCTGCGATGGCCGCGCGGCCCGAGAGCTTGAACGGCAAGAGCGTCGGCCTCATCAACAACACCAAGGATTTTACGGACGAGATTTTCGACGTCATGGGCGCCGCGCTCGAAGAGCAATTCCCCGGCGTGCGCGTCGTGCGCTACCGGAAGGAATCCGTGAGCGGCGCATCGCCCGCCTTGATGGAGCAGGTGGAAGGAGAGTGCGACGCCGTTGTTTCCGGGCTCGGCGACTGAGGCTCGTGCACGTCGTGGAGTATCCACGACAGCGTCGCTTTAGAGAAACGAGGGCTGGCCACGGTCACGGTCGTCACCGACGCCTTCGAGGCCTACGCGAAGCAGCTCACCAAGCTGCACAAGATGAACGAGCTTCCCCTCGTCACGCTGCCCCACCCCATCGCGGGCAGAAAGCGCGAGGAGGTGGACGAGATGTCGGCGAGGGCGAGCGCGCATCTGGCGTCCGCCCTCACGCAGGCGAGCGCTTGATATCGGCATGGACGCGCCAGAGCCCGCCCGCCAGATAGCGCTCGATGAAGACGCGGGCGCGATATACGAGCACTTCTACGAAGAAGGTTGGACGGACGGGCTGCCCGTCATCCCGCCGACCGAGGAGCGCGTCGCGGAAACCTTGCTTTATACGGACTACGCGCCCCAAGACGTCATCGCCCACGTTCCCCCGAGAAACGCGCCCGCCACGGTGGAGATCATCGCCATCAACGCCGTGATGGCGGGCTGCAGGCCGGAATACCTGCCCGTTTTAATCGCCGCCGTTCTGGCCATGACGGAGCCCGCCTACAACCTCTACGGCCGCCAGACGACGACGCATCCGGGCGCGCACCTGATGATCGTCCACGGACCCGTGCGGAACGAACTGGAGGTCAACTGCCGCCAGAACGTGTTCGGCCAGGGCTGGCGCGCGAACGCCACGCTCGGGCGCGCGGTGAGGCTCCTGATGATGAACGCGGGCGGCGGCATCCCCGGCGTGACGGACATGGCCACCCACGGGCATCCGGGAAAATACGCCTACACCATCGGCGAAGATGAAGAAGGAAGCCCCTGGCCCGCCTTTCACGTGGATAGAGGCTTCTCGCCAGATACTTCCGCCGTCACCATGCTCTGCGCCGAATCGCCCCACAACGTGAACGACCTGGTAAGCAAGACGCCCCACAAATACCTGGGCACGGCGGCGTCCGCCATGAGCCACCTGGGCGCCAACGGCGTATACCGGAGCGGGCTGCCGAGCGAGCAGATGCTCGTCCTGACGGCCGAAGCCGCCACGTGGCTATCGAATCAGGGATGGACGAAAGCGGACGTGTCCCAGTTCATCTTCGAGAACGCGCGCCAGCCGATTCGCCTGATGCGCGACCGGGGCGGCTTCGACATGACGCCGCTCGCCCCTTTCGTGAACCTCGAAGAGGATGAAGACATGGCCCCCATCGTCCCTCGGCCCGAAGACATCCTCATCGTGGTCGCCGGCGGCCACGGCCGCCACATGCAGGCCGTCCTCACGGCGAGCTACAACCTGAGCGTCACCAGGGCCATCACGCGAAAAGACGGAACGCCGATTGGGTCGGTAAGGGAGTTTGTGGCGTGAGGGGATAAACCTTAGATTTGCTTAACTTTTATTCTCGATGCCTCGCTCATTCATGAGTTCGGCATACGGGTCATCGACACCATCAAACAATCCCAGCCCTCTCATTTTGTTGACAACCGAGCCCAGCGATTCCTCGGCGAGTTCACTCCCGCCGGTTTCATGCACATCTTTTTGAATATGATTGTCGTCCATCGTCTTCTCTCCCATCCTTGACTATCTCCGAAAACGGGAACTTTCCACAAGCGAGAGATTTTAATCCCCCCTACCCCTCCAGGTTCATGCCGAACTGCCCTGCGAGGTGGGTGATGAGCTTGCCGGCGGCGTCATCGCTCATCCAGCCGCGTGAGGTCGCCGTTTCGAGCGCCGTGCTAACGCGCAAAAGCGCCTCGGACATTTTATCGGTATCGCGAACGGAGATATCCGGCAGAACGGGAGAGACGCCCGAGCGCATCGCTTCTTCGGGCAGCGCGCCCGCGCGGCGGGCTTCTTCGAGTTGTTTATCCGCCATGGCTTGCAGGATATGGCGAACGGTGCGCTGGCGGCGCGTCATCTTCTTGAGCGTCGGCTGATCCATGGATTCGGCCGATGCGCGGTTCACGTCCTCCCCCTGGGCGAACCAGTGGGAGGGAACGCCCACGCCGCCGAGCAGCAGGCCCCGCATCATCCTGGCGATTCCCTGTGCACCGGATTCGCCGCCTTTCAAGTCGGGCGAGACGGCCTGCCACTCCTCTTTTTCGTTGTGGACGCGAACGCTCGAGGGCTTGGGCGCGACGCCGTTCTCGGCGAGCCACTCGGCTATCTTCTCGGGGCCTGCGCCCTTGAGCGTCACGTCGTAGATGAAGCTGTTCTGCAGGCGCGCGCGTTCGACGGCGTCGAAGATGAAGCGCTCATAGGTGTCTATCCAGTCGATGGCGGCGAGCAGGTCCGAAGCCCCGCGTGCAGCGTCGCTCGCCTTGTTGATCTGGAACAGGAACGCCTCCCCATCCGTGAAGCGCTCCCTTTCTCTCCGGGCGGAGGCGCTCAGATAGCCGCGCGGGTCGCCGCCCAGGACCGTCCTGACACGCTTGCCCTTGCGCGCCGCGCCGCCCGGCTCCCGGGGGCGCAGGACGACCCCTATGGGCAGGGCGCAGTTGTCCGGGTCCGTCACCACCTCTTCTATCAGGCGCGGGCTGACGTAGCCCAGGCGGACGCGCCCCTCAAAACGCGAGACGGCGACGGGCAGCAGGAGTTCCCCGAAGATGCCGAGTTCAGAGACCAGCCGCTCGAAGCGGATGTCCATCTGGTTCACGGGGTCGGCCCAGAACGCCTTTACGGCGCTTAATGCGCGCTCATCCTCCCCGTGCCAGCTCACCCCTTCGCCCACGACGTGATCCGTCACGATCTCGATGAGGCGCTGGCCCATGAGGTTCGTGAGCCAGAGCTCATACGCAAGCGCCTGCATGCGTGTGTGAGTATACGGCGAAACACCGCCACGCCCCTCGCCGAGGGGCCGCCAGATTTTCTCGTCCGGGTCAATCGCCGCGCTCATCCGCCCTGAACGCTGCGCGGCCTCCCCTTTTCTCTTGAGTCGCGACTTCCGCCCGGGGGCCTTCACTCTCCTTGCACTCTCCATCTTCATCTCCTCTTGAGAATCCGCTTGTTCAGAGCCTGCGGCATCACCGTTCCCCCGGCGAGGGGGACCAGTATTCCCTCGCTATGCGCCAGGGATTCGGCCAGCCGCGCATAGGCGCAGGCGAAGCCGAAGTGATTCTCGTTCCGCTCATACGCCAGCACCGTCTCCCCGGAGGAGCGGATGCGCGGTTTTTTCCTCAAATTCATCAGGTGACGCTCCACCTCGGCGAGGAGCGCCTCTTCCCCTGTGTCCCCGGGACTCGGCAGCAGGACCCGCTCGGCCCCCTCGTGAAACTCCTCGACCAGGTGATCGAGCAGGTCTTCGCGGTTCATCCGCACGTGGCGGCGCTCGACGCCCAGGAACGAAACCTCCTTGACGAGCATCTCGCCCTCGGTGTGCCGCCAGATGAAGCCGCCGTCTGGGTTCAGGTCATACACTGCGCGCGCGGCCTGGGTGTGGGGTCCGCCGTCGATGACGAACGCCTCCACACCCAAACCCGAGAACACGGCGCGGCACCGCTCGACGAGCCGCTCTATCGGCGGCGCTTCGAAATAAATCCACCGGGCGGGCCGGCCCTCCTCATGGTCACGCTCGCGCACCGCGAGGGCGCATACGTCCCCCGTATCGATTCCGCAGAAGCGATAGGAAGCGTTCATGCGGGCGCCTCCGCCAGGTGGTAGGGTGCGGCGTCCCGCAGACTTCTAAGCAGTTCATGCGAAATCGGCTGGGTGTCGCCCGCATCGGGGATGGCGAGCGACGAGCAGCGAAAGCGCGCCTTTTCGCTCGGAAGAGAGGCGGCGGCCCATTTCGCTGCGACCCGGTCCAGGCGCACCGCGCCGACCGCGAGCTGGGAGAGGCGATAGCTCCTGTGCCGCGGTTTCACGTGCGCGGCTTTCCACCGTCCCGCCCCCCTGTCGAGCGCGCCGCCGCAGTCCGGGCAGACGAGGCCATTTGCACACAGGATCCCCGGCCAGTGCTCCTCCGGAACGCTCTCGGCGCGGCATGCGGGGCATTTCACGCGCCAACGCCTCCGATCACCCGCCTCGTACATGGCGTGAATGCCGGCGCCCGGGGTTCTCCCCACGGCCAGGTTGAGCGTCAGGGCGAGAGGGGAGGCGTCGATGCGGTCGTTCGACCACTTGAGGTTGTCCGGCGGAAGATCGTCCACCTCGTCGCGGACAAGCACGTCGAGCGGGATGGAGATGGCGTTGCCGATGTCCCTGAGACCCAGGATGTACAGAAAACGCGAACCGCCGGGGCCGGGGAACTCCTTGAGACCCTTGGGGGATGCGCCCCGGTACTTTCCGTCACGCATGATCGAGGCGATACTTTCGTTTCGAATCACCGGGCGCACGCGCGTCTGATCGAAGCGGTCCGCGAAATCCTGATCCGGCAGAAAATAACCCACGTTCAGGCGGTGGACGATGACGCAGTAGAGCGCGAAACCGATGGCGAGGGTGGTCATGCCCACTTGCGCGCCCTTCAGGACGCTGATGGTCCGATCGGGCGTGCGTTTTCCGAGAATCTCGTCGAGCGCGGCGGCGGGCTCCAACAGCGCCTCTCTGCCTTTGAAGGTGAAAGCGCCGTTATCGGTCGACACCTCGCTCGTCAGAAACCGGGCCAGCCCCTGCATCCCGCCCGAAAAACGCGACGCGCCGTCCGCCGCGAGGTCCATGCCGGGCGTCCGGATGATTTTCAGGGACTTTCGCACGGGGACTCCTCCAGTCCAGGGATGCCGCGCGCATCCTCACGGGGAGGAATATAGGGGATGGGGCCTGTAAGCCCTGACGCGCAAATGCGGGGAAATGCGCGCTTCGGCGCTCCTTGCACCGCGAATCCGCCTGAGCCTGAAATCGTCTTCGGCCTGCCCGGTGATGAGCTCGTCTTTTTGATCGAGCGCGTATCCGGAACCTTTGAAACCGAAACGCCGGGCAATCTCTTGCCGTAAGGGGCTGTTGAAAAACCTCGTTTTGGTGCGGCCGGTATCGGGTGTTACGCGACGGTCCTCCTTCCTGCCGCGCAGGCGGCAACGAAACCTCATCCTGAGTAGGCGCGATAGCGCCGTATCGAAGGTTTGACCCGACCGAAGAGGAAGGGTCAAAAGGCGCCTCCCGGCGTGCGGAGCAATCGCTTCCGCATTGGGCGCGATTGACCTTCGATACAAACACTCCTTTCTCAGTCGCGTTTGACCTTCGGCGGCTACTCAGGATGAGGAAGGTGGGGGGGGCGGAGCCTGTCCTGAGCCTGTCGAGGGGCCGCTACGCAGGATGAGAGAGATGCGAGGACTTTTTCAACAGCCACCGCAAGCCGTTGATCGCGCCCCCGACTTCCTGTAAATCCCTCCTTGAAACGATGTCGAATAAAAGCGCAGGGATCGCCCTGCCCTTCTTGTAACCGGGCGCACGCTACACAGGCGGCGCTCATGATGATATAGTGGGGGCTACACTCATCCATCGCCCAGGAATGTTCTGGAGACGATTGGGGGCTTCCCCCGCGAGGAATCCCTATTTTCCTTGACTGAACGGCCGGCTTCGACACCCTTCGGGGCGCGAAACCATCTCAAGGAGATTGGTGTATGCGTCGCGCCACGATGAGAATCAAGCCCGGAGGCGTCGGGAAAACACCGACCGGGTGAAGCGGGGGCCGCATCTACGCGGCGGAAAGCGGCGTTCGCGCCGGCGGGCGGGTGAAACCGCCGCTTCAAACCCGAACAAAAATTTTATGGATTATTGTTTCAATTTCTAAAGGAGGTTCAAAAAGATGAAACGCTTCATGTTGGCCCTTTGGGCCACGGCGCTCATTCTGGCCCCGGGCGCCGCATTCGCGGCCGACAAGCTCGATACCGGGAACACGGCCTGGATCCTGACGTCCACCGCTCTCGTCCTGTTCATGACGCTTCCGGGCCTATCGCTCTTCTACGGCGGCCTCGTGCGCGCCAAGAACGTGCTCTCGGTGCTGATGCAGTGCTTCGCTATCGCCTGCGCCGTGTCGGTCGTCTGGCTCGTCGTCGGCTACAGCCTGGTGTTCGAGGCCGGCAACGCCTTCATCGGCGGACTGGGCAAGGCGTTCTTCGCGGGCGTGGGCGTGGATTCGCTCTCGGGCAACATTCCCGAGACGGTCTTCGCCATGTTCCAGCTCACCTTCGCCATCATCACGCCCGCGCTGATCGTGGGCAGCTTCGCCGAGCGGATGCGCTTCTCGGCCCTGTTCATCTTCTCGGTCGTCTGGGTGGTCGCAGTCTACGCCCCCGTGGCCCACTGGGTGTGGGGCGGCGGATGGCTCGGCGCGATGGGCGCGCTCGATTTCGCGGGCGGCACGGTGGTGCACATCAACTCGGGAATAGCCGCTCTGGTGGCCGCCCTCCTGATCGGCCCGAGACACGGCTTCCCGACGACGGCCATGCTGCCCCATAACCTGCCCATGGCGGTGACGGGCGCGGGTATCCTCTGGGTGGGCTGGTTCGGCTTCAACGCCGGCAGCGCGCTGGCGGCCGACGGCGCGGCGGGCATGGCCATGCTCGTCACCCACATCTCTTCGGCGGCCGGCGCCCTCGCGTGGATGTTCGCGGAGTGGATCAAGCACGGCAAGGCGAGCGTGCTCGGCATCGTCACCGGCATGGTGGCGGGCCTCGTCGGCATCACGCCCGCCTCGGGCTTCGTGGGGCCGGTGGGCGCGCTGCTGCTCGGCGCGATAGCCGGCATCGGCTGCTTCGCCGCCACCAACTACATGAAGCAGGTGCTGAAGATAGACGACTCTCTCGACGTGTTCACCGTGCACGGCGTCGGCGGGATCATCGGCGCGATATTGACGGGCGTCTTCGTCGCCAAGGGATTCGGCGGCGTCGGCTTCGCCGAGGGCGTCGGCATGGGCGGGCAGGTCTGGATCCAGTTCGTGAGCGTCGTCGCCACGCTCGTCTATTCGGGCGTCGTCTCCTTCATCATCCTGAAAATCGTGGACGCCATGGTGGGGCTGAGAGCAGACGCCAACGAGGAATCGGGCGGCCTCGACCTCATGATGCACAACGAATCGGCCTACGAGCGCTAGGCCGTTCAGGAAATGACCCCGGGGCGCGTCCCCGGGGTCGCGCGTTCCCGCGCATGCGTAGCCTCCCCTATTCGGGATTGTTGGAAAAGCTCCCATTCAAGGGGTAGAGGAAACGCCCCTCTCGATTGGAAAAGCAACCCCCCCTACCCCCCCTTGTCAGGGGGGCAAGAAAAAGCAAAGCATTCTCAGCTCGGCGGGGCGCATCGCCTTTTTATACCCCCCTGACAAGGGGGGTAGGGGGGGGTTGCCTTTATCACCTGACAAGGAGGACTTCTCCAACAACC
>JAJDYR010000024.1 GCA_022825065.1 bacterium | reverse complement strand
GCCCTCGGCGAGGTTGCGCCGCACGGCGCACTGATCGCAGACCATGAGGAGGATGTTCTGCTCCGCGGCGACTTTCGCCAGGCGCTCGCCCACCTCGTCGCCCTCGCGCAGGCAGAACAGGTTGTCGTCGAAGAAGAACATCCCCACCACGTTCACCCCGTGGTTGCCCGCTTCGAGTTGCGGCAGGATCATGGTGCCCAGCTTGTAGGTCGCCGACATGTCGGTGGCGAAAACGTATGCGATGTTCATTGTTCAACTTCCTCCTCAGGTGCGTCTCTCGACTGGTGGATAATGATCCTGCTACCCCTGTTTTTCACCGAATACCACACCCTGCTTGTGCGGCTGGGACACGCCTGCCGCCGCCCCACGCCGAATTGCGGGGAACCTCCTCTCCGCAGGGTCCGCCCGTACCCTGGCGCCGACTAAAATTCGGCGGCCAACTGGACGGTGAAGTTGTCCGTGTTCTCACCGCTTCCGCCTTCATCGGCGCTGTAATCCGTATCACGCGCCCATTCGACGCCGAGTGAAAGCCCGTCCATCACTTCGGCCGAAAGACCGACCAAATAGCGTTTTTTCGGCAACTCAAGCGCCAACGCCTCATCCGTCGTCTGGTAGCTTGCGGCCAGCGTCGCCTCCTTGCCGGCCAGTTCGAACCCGTAGGCCACCTCCAGCATCCAGGCAGAGGGTTTCGCGCCGTAGTCGCCGAACGCAACATAGTCCGCGCCGAACGTATCCATCGCTCCCAGATACTCGCCGAGCACCGATACACTTCCAATCGTCAGCATCGCGCTCGCCGAAATGCCCGCAACGCGGTCGTAGCCTTCCGCACCTTCGACCTCCAGACCGTCCGAATCACCCAGGTCGTTGGTGTAGGAGAGGTTCACGCCGAGCCCGAAGCTATCCGTCTCGACCGAATAGCCCGCCGCGAAACCGAAGCCCTGGATGAGGTTGTCGCCGTCTTCCATGTTGTCGCCCTTGAAGACGAATACCGACCCGCTCAGCCCGCCGGCCGAGCCGTCGAGTTGGAAGGCCGTCTGCTTCGTCTCGCCGATGTCGAGCGTCAGGGGGTCGGCGATCAGGTTCGTCTCGTAAACGCCGAAGGGGACGACCAAGTGGCCTCCCGTGATGGACCATGCGCCCTCGGGCGGGCCAATCGTCACCGTCGCGGTATCCACGTCCACGGGGCCCTCGCCCTGTTCCCAGAGAAGCACGACCTCTCCGTTTACCCAGTCGCTCACCTCCACGCCAATGCCGAGTTCAACCGTGCCCACGGCCAAATCCGCTTCGGTATCTCCCTCGGGGGGTTTTGTCACGGTTCCTTCGATTTCGATGGCGCCGCCAATCTCCACGGCTTCGAACCACTTGTCTCCACCGGTGAGCTTGGCTATTTGCTTGTCTTTCTCGACAATTACCTTATCCTGCGCGGAGACGCGCTCTTCCAACTGCCTGATGCGCTTTTCCATGTTGAGGAGGCGTTCCTCGACGGACTGTTGAGCCAGGGCGGGCGCGTGCCAGAAAAGCGCGGCCGCGGCGGCCAATAACAAAGCTCTTGCCTTCACCGATTTCCCCTTTCCCTTTCAGATTTCCCGTTCACGATGCGCCATGAAGCGCTGGACAGGTTCGCTTCCTTCACCGACCACACAGCTCCCCGGACAGGCTCCTTCGCCTGCTCGGCTACAGAACTATCACCCCCTTTGGTTCCATTCGCCGCTACGAAAATGCGGGCGGCTCCCGAGGATATACGGGGCGACAGGGTAGTCCGGTTCATGTTCCCGGAAAGCGCCGCTTGGATTATTTTTGATAAGACACCCTTTGAGGGATTTCGCCATGTTGCGCAAGAGAGTGAAATACGCATCCTCCCCGGCGGGAATATTCGCGCCCAGGGGGTCGAGCACGCCGGTTCCGGCGCCCGTTCCCTCCATGACGACCTTCACCAGCTTGGGCTCGAACTGCGGCTCGCTGAACACGCAGATCGACTTCGTGTCCCTGACCTTCTTGCGGATCTCGACGAGGCGCGCCGCGCCCGGCTTTTTCTCGGGCGAGATGGTCACCGAACCGATGGCGTTCAGCCCGTAGCGTTTCTCAAAGTATTGATACGCATCGTGAAAGACGATGTAGGGTGTGCCTTTCAGCGTCGCGAGCGTGCCTTTCAATTCCTCGTGCAGGGCGTCTAACCGAGCCATAAGCCTCTTTTCGTTCGCCTCGTATTTTTCCCTGTTCGCAGGATCCGCCTCTTCGAGCTCATGCGTGATTTCGTGCACCCACTTCTTGGCGTAGATGGGGTCGAGCCAGGCGTGCGCGTCGAGACCGCCGTGATGATGCCCGTGATGATCCCCGGCCTTCTCGTCGTGATGATCGTCTTTGGCTTTTTCGTGCTCATGCTTGTGGTGGTCATCTTTGCCTTTGCCGTGTTTGTCCTCATCGTGATAATGGTCGTCTTTTTTGGCCTTGGCGTGTTTATGTTCGTCGTGGTGGTCGCCTTTTTCGTTCTCGCCATGATGATCGTCGTGTCCTTCCCACAAGCCGCCTTCCCTGGACTTCAACAGCTTCTGACCCCTTAACTCCGTCATGGCGACGACCTCCGCCCGTTTCGGCAGAACTTCGAGGGGCCGCTCGAGGCTCGGGGCGAGCAGCTCGCCCACCCAGAAAATCACGCGCGCCCGCTCGAGCTCTCTGGCGTCGGAGGGTTTGAGCGAAAACGTATGCGGCGAAGCGGCGCCTTTTATCAGCAGATGAGGTTTGTCGACCCCCTTCATGACGCCCGAGACCAGCGAATGAAGCGGCTTGATGGAGACCACCACCTTGGGCGCGGCCGATGCGGGGGCGGCCAGGCGCGCAATAAGCGTAATTGCCAGAGCCGCAGTGAACAACATATATTTCATGGATTCGCTCCTATTCATGAATTCTTTCCTTTCGGTGTGAAATGGGATTGAAAAAGTTCTTTATTTGTTATATTATAACATTACTATTTTGCTCGTCAAGGAACTTTGGATGACATCGAAAGATAAGAATTCTCCCGGCAGGGATCACGACCGCGGGGCCCGCGTCGAGAGCGTCCTGGAACAAGCCGAAACGCTTTGCAGGGAGCGCGGCGCGAGGCTCACGCCGCTCAGGAGGCGGGTATTGGAGATCATCTGGGAGAACCACGCGCCCCTGGGCGCCTATGACGTGCTCCAGCGCATGAACGCGGAAGGGGGTCGAAACGCCCCGCCCACGGTCTACCGGGCGCTTGATTTTCTCCTGAAGCACGGCCTCATCCACCGCATCGAGAGTCAAAAGGCGTTCGTGGGCTGCGCCACACCGGGGAACGCCCACAAGGCGCAGTTCTTCATCTGCCGCGACTGCGGAACCGTGGCCGAGACGCACAGCGTGGAAATCGGCGAGGCCATCGAGGCCAGCGCCACCCGGGCCGGTTTTCTGGTGGAGACGCCCGTCATGGAAATCAGCGGCAGGTGCAAGGAGTGTCATGACGATGAATGACGCGCGGCGCTCTCTCGTCACCGCCGCGAACCTCCATCTCCGAATCGGCGGAACGACGATACTCCACAACGTGGGCCTCGACATTTCGGCGGGTGAAATACTGACCCTCATCGGCCCGAACGGCGCGGGCAAGACCACGCTCGTTCGCGTGCTGCTCGGGCTGCTCAAGCCCGATTCGGGAGAAGTCCGCCGGAAAGAGGGACTCTCGGTCGGCTACCTGCCCCAGTCCTTCGAGGTGGACCACTCGCTCCCGCTAACCGTACGCAGATTGCTGCGCCTCACGCAGAAGGCATCTACCGAGGAGATGGAGGAGAGCCTCGAGGAAGTCGGCGCCGGCGACCTGCTGGATCATCCCGTCCAGAGCCTCTCCGGCGGGGAGCGCCAGCGCGTGCTGCTCGCCCGCGCCCTGCTGCGCGACCCCGAACTGCTCGTTCTCGACGAGCCCATCCAGAACGTGGACGTCAACGGGCAGAACGAACTCTACCGCCTGATCGCGAAGATCAGGGACGACAGGGGCTGCGGCGTCATCCTGATCTCACACGACCTCCACCTCGTCATGGCGTTCACCGACCGCGTGGTGTGCCTCAACAGGCACATCTGCTGCACGGGGCATCCCGAAGCCGTGAGCAAAAACCCCGAATATCTCGCCCTGTTCGGCAAGCATGCGGCCGAGAGCCTCGCCGTCTACACCCACAAGCACGACCGCGTTCACGGTCCGGACGGAGAGATTCTCCCCGTCGAGGCCGAAGAAGCCCGGTACTCTCAAGGGGGCCGTTGAGAAAGTCCGATAAAGGAGGAATGGCGGTTGTAGGGACAACCCTCCGTGGTTGTCCTTTGCAGGATAGTTGTCATCAGGACAGGCACGGAGGCCTGTCCCTACGGGCTCCCTTTTGAAAGTGGGCGCCGACCGGCGAGAAAGGAATTCACTCCCCCCTTGAGGGGGCTGTTGAAGAAGTCATGCAATGCCGGAATGACAGCAATGGGATTAGGGAGTGTAGGGGCCGCATACATGCGGCCCGTCGCAGGGCGGCGAAACACAGGGACGCATGTATGCGTCCCCTACACAAACAAATTTCCTCTCCGGGTTTTTCAACATCCTCAAGAGGGGAGTGATTCCTCTCTCCTTGGGCTTGTTGAAAAAGCCTCGATGAACGAGGAATGGCGAATTATGGCCGCGCTCGCCACGGATGAAAATTTCAACCGTAGGGGCGGGCCTCTGTGCCCGCCCGTATCGAAAATGTCCATGCCCGTAAGAGGCCTCGGACAGGCACGGAGGCCTGTCCCTACGGCGAATAATCTCGAAGGTCGGATAGGGGTTTTTCAACAAACCTCAAGGAGGCGCATGATGGAGGATTTCATGTTCCGGGGACTCATGGGCGGGGTGGGCGTCGCCCTGGTGACGGGCCCGGTGGGTTGTTTCATCGTCTGGCGCAAGATGGCCTACTTCGGAAACTCCATGGCCCACACGGCGCTCCTCGGCGTGGCGATAGGCTTCGCCTTCGGGATCGACTTGCGGCTCGGCATCCTCATCTCCTGCATGAGCCTCACGATCGTCCTGGTCTTGCTGCAGAGCCGGAAAACACTCTCCACCGATACGCTACTGGGCATCCTGGCCCACATGGCGCTTGCGGTGGGCTTCATCGCCGTCAGCGTGCTGGAGACGCTCCGGGTGGACCTGATGGGCTATCTCTTCGGGGACATCCTGGCGGTCGGGGCGCTTGATTTGTGGTGGATATATCTGGGCGGGGCGGCGGCGATGGGCGTGCTCGCGTGGCTGTGGCGGGCGCTTCTCGCCGTCACGGTGAACGAGGAGCTGGCGAGCGCCGAGGGGGTCCCGACCTTCGCCGTGAAACTCGTCTTCATGCTCCTGATCGCCTTCATCATCGCCGTCGCCATGAAGCTGATCGGGATTCTGCTCATCATCTCGATGCTCATCATACCGCCGGCGGCGGCGCGGCGGTTCTCCAAAACGCCCGAGCAGATGGCGGCGTTCGCCGTCCTGGCGGGGGTCGTCTCCGTCGCGGTCGGCCTCTGGGCGTCACTCGAGTGGGACGCGCCCGCCGGGCCCTGTGTCGTCGTGGCGGCGTCGGCGCTGTTCCTCTTCAGCTACGCATGGGAGATGCTGACCGGCAGGGGATAGGGAATGCAGGTCTCTTGCTCATGGCGCACTCTGCTCGAGCGTGACGGACGATCCTGTCGCAACCCCGTAATGACAAAAGCAATCAAACCCCAGCAAATCACTTTCCTTGCTATTATGCAAAAGCAAGGCATATTTACGATCAGCAAGGCTACGAGGAGATCGCAAGATGGTCGAATCCACGATTACCTCGAAGGGCCAGACGACGCTGCCCAAGCCGGTGCGCGAAGCCCTCGGCGTGGGGCCGGGCGACCGCGTGCGCTATATCATCATAGACGATGAGGTGCGCATCATCCCGATGCGGCCCCTCGCCCGGCTTTTCGGCGCCCTCAAATACGAAGGCCCCCCGAAGATGCTCGAAGATATGGAGCGCGCCGTCGCCGAGGGGGCGAGTGAGGAGTGATCGTGCTCGACACGAACGTCCTCGTCCGATATCTGGTGGCTGACGATGCGGCCCAGACGGAAGCGGCGGCCCCGGTTTTTCCGACCTCATGATCGCAGTCGCCGCGAACCGAAGCGGCGTACACCCCCTCTACACCTTCGACCGGCGAGCGGCGCAGGTGGAGGGGGTGGTGTTGGCAGGATGAATCTCGACAAAGAAGGAGGGATTCCCGAGCACCATTAAAAACCAAAACCATCCCCAAAACTTCTTGAACACCCATTGAAAAGAACCACCCGTCCGAAGTGATTGCCGTAGTTTCTTCTTGACATATATATTGATTTGTTAAAAAATAAATCAATACTAACTATTTGGAGTGTTCGCCATGTCCAAATACGAACCCCTGACGACCCACCTTCGCGCATCCGGGCGGGCGTCGATCCCCCTCACCTTCAATAAAATCGAGCGCATCGTCGGGGCGAAGCTGCCGCCCTCGGCCTTCAAATACCGCGCGTGGTGGTCGAACAACCCGACGAACAGCGTCATCACACACGCCTGGCTCGACGCGGGCTACAAGACGGCGAACGTGGACATGGCGGGCCGCAAACTCGTTTTTCGAAAATCCTTCGGCAATGATTTTTCGTCCAAGAGCAACAATGAACATGAAGCCCCGAACGGGACCGACGCCGGTTTATTCCAGCGCATCTACGGCGCGCTTCAGGGCACGGTAACGATCTCCCAGGATACGGACCTAACTTCCCCCACCGATGAAGAATGGGAAGCCTCGCGATAGCCCACCATGCCGGCTTACCTCCTCGATACTTGTGCGGTGATCTGGATTGCCGAAGGCGCGCGTTTGCAGGAACCTGCTGCGAGTGATCTCCCGAAAGCGCAAGACGGGGAGCTTTTTGTATCCCCCATCAGCGCATGGGAGGTCGCTAACCTCGCGGCGAAGGGAAAAATCGCGCTCACGATGAGTCCCGAGGTCTGGTTCGAGCGTTTTTGCGATCAGCGGGGAGTAGTGCTGGCCGAGATGTCGCCTTCGGTTCTAATCGCCTCTGCCGCGCTACCTGGAAATCCTCCGGCCGATCCAGCCGACCGCATTCTCCTCGCCACGGCAAGGGAGTTCGGCCATACACTGGTGACGCGCGACGCCCGCCTGCTCGAATACGGCGAGCAGGGGCACGCGCGGGTGATGGGGTGTTGATGTGACTGCCCAAGAAAAGCGCGAAAACTTAATCGAAAATCAATCTCTCCCGGTAACTTCTCTCACGGCGTCGGCCAATTTGTGATAGGTAACGGAGCAAGTGAGCTTTTTTAACGCGGACAGCGAGATCGACTTGCGATCATCGAGCTTTTGAGTAGCAAGCGCATAGAACTTCCACTGATCGAAATCGAGCGGATCAATCGGCATTTCCTGTTGCGCAAAAAGTGCGAACACGTAGACGTCGGCGTGGCGTTTGGGTTCGGAAGAAAGGGTACCGCTTTCGGGGTCCCATGCGAGCGTCTTGGGTGTTCCGAAGCTGATCCGTGAAACGCGCTCCTGCTCCCAACTTTGGATATACGCCGCGGATTTGACCTCTATCTTTATCCCGTTTGGCGTTTCAAGATCGAACGGCGCCCACTCGTCACGCACTTGCTCATCAGTAGGTATGGCAAGGGCTTGGGCCACAATGTATTCCGCCAGAATGCCCCGGGCGGTGTTGCCAACCAAATCCGAAGCCGACCATCGCCAATAATCAAGCAAGTTGAAATCGAGATCGGAGCCGCGCGCGCGAAAACGCTCGGAGCCGTCTTTCTTCACGACTTTGAGTTTCTTTAACGCATCCGTCATAAATGCCTCCGAAACAGTTCCCCCTGCCTCCTCAATTCGCGGACCTTGCACTTTTCGCTTTAATCGCCTTCACACGTCGCGAGTCTCCTCGACACGAAAGCGGCCCGCCGTCACGAACTCCGTCTCTCCGGGGAGGGCGATATAGACGAAGCACTCGCCCTCAGAAGTCATTGTCGAGCCTCCTGCGGTGCGGCGCGGACTTCGGGCTTCTGGCGCTTTCGAGCGTCTTGCCCTCTTCGTCGCGGTCAGGGTCGGCCACCTCGCTCATCCCCTCCAGCAAGCCGAGCGCCCACAGCGCCCCGGCATAGGCAGCCATCGACGCGCCCGGCTTGCCCTTTTCGACGTCCGCGACCGTGAAGCGCGAAGCGCCGATGCGGTTCGCCACGTCCTCGATGCGCAGCCTCCGGCGCAGGCGCGCCGTGCGTATGTTCCGGCCCAGTCGCTGAATAGCGTCCTCGACGGCTACCGGTGGCGTCTGTGTAACCCTGCTTTTATTCACCATTTTGAAAATATCCATCATATAAGAGTTATATGTTGGTTAAAATCATCATAAATGATGCGGGAATGGCGTTTCCCCCTTCAAGCGAGAAGGGATTATGCGTTTGTTAGCGACATTATATGGAATTTATAAACCGGCTAAATTCCGTATAAACGCGTCAACCATTCCCTTGCTTAACCTATAAAAGTAAGGCATTATTATATTAAGTAAGTAATAGGAGGGTTCCCCATGGTCGAATCCACGATTACATCCAAAGGGCAGACGACGCTGCCCAAGCCGGTGCGCGAAGCCCTCGGCGTGCGGCCGGGCGATCGCGTGCGCTATATCATCCTGGGCGATGAGGTGCGCATCATCCCGATGCGGCCCATCGCCCGGCTGTTCGGCATGCTCAAATACGAAGGCCCCCCGAAAACGCTCGAAGATATGGAGCGTGCTATCGCCGAGGGGGCGAGTGAGGAGTGATCGCGCTCGACACGAACGTCCTCGTCCGATATCTGGTCGAGGATGATGCGGCCCAGACCGAAGCAGCCCGAGGTCTGATGGCGGGGCTGACTGCCGAGCGGCCCGGCTTTATTTGCCGCGAGGTGACTGTCGAACTCGTCTGGGTTCTGGAGCGATCTTATCGGTTTTCCCGAGAACGAATCGCAGAGGTGCTGGAAGAGCTTATAGCCTGCGTGGAACTCGAAGTCGAGGCGGCGGACGACGTGGCCCGCGCCGCTTTCCATTACCGAAGCGGCGGCCCCGGCTTTTCCGACCTCATGATCGCAGCCGCCGCGAACCGAAACGGCGCACACCCCCTCTATACCTTCGACAGGCGAGCGGCGCAGATGGAGAGGGTGGAGTTGGTGGGATGAATCCTGATTGAGAGAGGAAGAAGAACTCTATACGAATACGCGAGCAGGGCCACGCGCGGGTGATGGGGTGTTGAGGGGACTGCCCACCAAAAGCGCGAAAACGCTCGGCGCCTTCTTTCTTCAGGATGTCGAGTTTTTGTAACGGATCAGCCATGAATGCCGCTAAAACAAAGGCAGACTCCCCTACCTCCTCATCTCCCGCGTTTCGATCTCCCCGCCTTCTTCCTTCTCACCACCCGTCATCCCCTGAAGCTTCTCCTTCACCGCGCCGACGCCCTCCTTGGCCGAGTCGAGTTTATCGCCGAGTTTCTCTTTGGCGGCGTTCATGCCTTCCTCGATGTCCGCCTTGTCGAACGCCTGGATGTAGGCGCTCACCTCCCGCACATACGGGAGGAGCCTGTCCCCGCCGCCTGTGGGCAAAAAGCCGGACGTATGGGGCTCGAAAGCCGCCAGCCCCAGGGCGATGAAGAAGACGCCCTTGGCGCACCCGATGAGGCCGCCGCCGAGCCTGGAGAACAGCCCGGGCGTGGCGATCGACAAGACGCCGAACATCATGCGGAAAAACCAGGCGGCGAGCACCCATACGCCCAGGAAGAGAAGCGGCTTGACGAGCGAATCGAGCCGGCCCGTCTCGCCCAGAAGGTAGGAGAGGTAGGAGCGCGCGAGGTCGGCGAACTGCATGGTGACGAGAACCGCGATTCCGAGTGCGACCACGGAAAAAGTCTCGCGGAAAAAACCGCGCACGCAGCCGCGAATGAGGAACGCGCCGACGAAGACGGCGATGAGGATATCGGGAAACGTGAAGGAAATCATATAAATTTTGAGTCTCTACGGACGGAAACTGTACGGCATCGTGATAGAGCGGGCTTAATCTAGCAAATAACAATGCGTTTGTCACTTCAAATTCAAGCGCCTGCTCAAATTTTTTCCTTCCACATCACGAGGGCGTCTTCGCGGTTGTCGGGATAATAGCGCGGGCGCATGGCCGCCGCCGTGAACCCCCACTTCTCATACAAGGCGATGGCGGCGGCGTTGCCGAGGCGCACCTCCAGGGTGGCGCGGAGTAGGCCCCTGCCCTTCGCATCTTCGAGAACCCTGCCCAGCAGAACATCCGCCACGCCTCTTCGCCTGTGGGCGGGCGCGACGGCGAAATTCGTGATGTGGCACTCATCCACCACCTCCCACCAGCAGGCGTAGCCCATGACGCCGGCGCCCGAAGTTTCGGGTATACCGGGGGCATCTTCATCCTCCGTCACGACCAGGAGGCGGGAGTTGTCGATCTCGCGAATCTCGCGGATGAAACTCTCCCTCGACCACGGAAGCGGGAAGGAGAGGCGCTCGATGGCGACTACCTGATCGACGTCTTCGACTCTCATGGGCCTGGTATTCACAGTATTCATCCTCGCGAGAAGCCGGAAACGGCGAATGAAGCGAAATCCCCTGAAACTCTTTCGCCCCGAAGTTTTCGGGACTATAATGCGCCGACCGAACTTCAGGACATTTGAACACAAACCGACGCCGCAGACGAAGCGCGCTTGCGGTCGAGCGAAAACCCAGGAAACCGATACGGAGGATCATCATGAGCGCAACTCTTACTTATCTGGGACATTCCACTTTCGTAGGTCTTTCAGACGGAGGCAAAACCTTCTACATCGACCCCTGGCTCGAGGGGAACCCGCGCTGCCCGGAAGGCCACACCAGCCCGCAGAAAGCGGACCTGATCGCCCTCACCCACGGCCACTTCGACCACATCGCCGCCGTCATGGACGTATACGGACAGGGCGGGTGCCCGGTGGCGGGCCCCTATGAACTGGTGAACCTCATCGCCCAGAACGAGGGCTTTGCGGAAGAGCACGCGGGCGCGATGGGCAAGGGCGGCACGGTGGATTTCGGCGGCATCGGCGTCACGCTCACCCACGCCATGCACAGCTCCAGCTACAACGACCCGGGCGTCTACGCGGGCGAGCCCGCCGGCCTCGTCATGACCTTCGAGGACGGAAAGCGCGTCTACCACGCGGGGGATACCGCCGTTTTCGGCGACATGAAGATCATCGGCGAGTTGTACCAGCCCGATCTCTGCCTCCTGCCCATCGGCAGCCGGTTCACGATGGACCCGCGCGAAGCGGCCCTCGCCGTCGAGCTTCTGGGCGCGAGCCGGGTCGTGCCCATCCACCACTCGACCTTCCCGCCGCTCACGGGCACGCCCGAGCAGTTCGTGGAAGAGGTCGCGGCGCGGGGTCTCTCGCCCGAAATCACCGTGATGGAGCCGGGCGATTCCATCAGCGTGTAGGCGTGGGGGAATGATGGAATCACTCCCCCCTTGAGGGGGTTGTTGAAAAAGTCTTTGTCATAGGAGCAACCCCCCCTACCCCCCTTAACAGGGGGGTAAAAAAAGGCGACACCAACCGCCGGTTGAGGGGCTTTTGTTTTTTCTTGCCCCCCTGTTAAGGGGGGGTAGGGGGGGTTGCCTTTATCCCCTGACAGGAGGACTTTTTCATTGACCCTCAAAGAGGAATAGGAAAACCCGGGCGGAAAAAAGAAGTCCCTAACTGAAGCATATCGTTCTCAAACGCAGGCGCCGAAGAAACGGAAAAACAGGAATTCGTTATCAACGCCAAATGAAAGGAACCACGCATGAGTGAGGCCCCCCAAGTCAACGCGAGAACAGAAGACCGCGACGGAATGCGGATCACCTGGCACCAGCCCATCGAGATGGACGACGGCCTCGTGCTTCGCGCCGACGTGTTCCGGCCCATCGAGGAGGGGAAATACCCCGTCATCCTGACCTACGGCATCTACGCCAAGGGGGTGGCCTACCAGGAGGGCTATCACCACCAGTGGAACAAGATGGTGGCGGATTATCCCGAAATTCTCGAGATGTCCACCAACAAGTACCAGAACTGGGAGGTGACGGACCCCGAGTGCTGGATCCCGCACGGCTACGTCTGCATCCGCGTGGATTCGCGCGGGGCGGGCTGGTCGCCCGGCTTCATGGCGCCCAACTCGCCGAGGGAGATCGACGACCTTTACGAGTGCATCGAATGGGCGGGCGTGCAGGAGTGGAGCAACGGGAAGGTGGGGATGCTGGGCATCTCCTACTACGCGCGCAACCAGTGGCGCATCGCGGGCCGAAAGCCCCCGCACCTGACCGCCATCATCCCCTGGGAGGGCGGGAACGACACCTACCGCGATTCGGGCTATCACGGGGGAATTTTAAGCCAGTTCCAGGAGCAGTGGTCGAAGGTCCAGGTGATGAACGTCCAGTACGGACGCGGGGAGAACGCGCGAAAACACCCCGTTACGGGAGAGTCCGTCGCGGGCCCCATCACGCTGACCGAAGAGCAACTCGCGGCGAACCGCGTGAACGCCTTCGAGGAACTCAAGAAACATCCCTTCGACGGCCCGTGGCACCGGGAGCGCTCCGGCGACCTCTCGAAAGTCACGCTCCCGCTCCTCACCTGCGCCAACTGGGGCGGTCAGGGCATCCACCCGCGCGGAAATTTCAACGGCTACATCGAATCGCCATCAGAACAGAAGTGGCTGGAAGCCCACGGCGATTCCCACTGGTCGCTCTTCTCCAGCGCCTACGGGCTGGACCTCCAGAAACGCTTTTTCGATTACTTCCTGAAAGGAATCGAGAACGGCTGGGAGAAGACCCCGCGCGTGGCTCTCAACGTCCGCCACCCGGGGCCGAAGTTCGTCCACCGCTACGAGAACGAGTGGCCCCTCGCGCGCACGCAGTGGACGAAGTTCTATCTCGATCTCGATAACAAGGCGCTCACGAAAGAACCCGTCGCCGGGGAGGCGAGCCTCGAATACGACGGCATGGGTGAGGGCGTGACGTTCTGGATGCCCCCGATGGAAGAGGCAACCGAGATCACGGGCCCCATGGCGGCGAAGCTGTTCGTCTCCTCATCCACCGAGGATGCGGACCTCTTCCTCATCGTGCGCGTGTTCGACCCCGAGGGGAATGAGCTCACCTTCATGGGCTCCACCGACCCGCACACGCCGATTGCGAACGGCTGGCTGCGCGTCTCGCACCGCGCCCTCGATCCCGAGAAGAGCACCTTCTACCGGCCCTATCACCCGCACGACAAGGCGGAGAAGCTCACGCCGGGCGATGTGTATGAGTGCGACGTGGAGATCGTCACCTCGTGCATCGTCGTGCCCGCCGGCTGGCAGGTGGCGTTCACCGTGCGCGGGAAGGACTATGAATACACGGGCGAGCTCAGCGAGTTCGGGAAGCAGTTCCATTATTCCACGAAAGGCACGGGCGGCATGACGCACAACGACCCCGACGACAGGCCGGCGGCGATTTTCGACAACAAGGTGACCCTGCACGCCGGCGGCGGCCGCGACCCCTATCTCCTCCTGCCCATCATCCCGCCGAAAGAGGGGGAGTAGGCGAAATCCTGATTTCGTGATTTGGCGTATGGGGCCGACGGGGGAGGGTTCTGTAGGGACAGGCACGGGGGCCTGTCCCTACATTCTTGTTTATCGACCGAGCAAAGGCATCGTCATTCCGGCGAAAGCCGGAATCCATTCCTCGGGAGCACCCCACGTATACACGCGACCCGCTCGCCTTTCCCTCTGCTTGAAAACCAACCCCCCCTACCCCCCCTTGTCAGGGGGGCAAGAAAAAACAAAAGCCCCTCTACCGAAGGCGGGCGTCGCCTTTTTATACCCCCCTGACAAGGGGGGGGTAGGGGGGGTTGCCTTTATCCCCGGACAAGGAGGGGCTTTTTCAACGGTCCCCTCCGGGAGGGGGAAACATCAACATCACCCCGCCGCGCCGCGGCCGCCGTCCACGACGATGTGCTGTCCGGTGAGGTAATCCGAAGCCGAGGAGCACAGGAAGAGCGCCGCCCCCGTCAAATCTTCAGGCAAGCCCGCGCGGCCCGCAGGCGTGCGCGCATGGACTTCCGCCATCTTCTCGGGATTGGCGAACAACCCCCCCGTCATCGGCGTCTTGGTGAGTTGCGGCCCCAGGGCGTTCACCTGGATGTCGTGCGGCGCCCATTCGAGCGCCAGCGCGCGCGTCAGTGATACGACGGCGCCCTTGGTGGCGACGTAGACGGCCTGGTTGGGGACCGCGCGCTCGGCCACCATCGAAGTGAGCAGAACGATCTTCCCGCCGCCTCCCTGATCGACCATGACTTTGGCGGCCTCCTGCGCGCAGAGAAAGGCGCCGCGCACGTTCGAGGCCAGAAGTGCGTCCACGTCTTCGGGCGCGTGGTCGAGCGCGGGCTTCACGATGTTGATCGCCGCGCTGTTCACCATGACGTTCAGCCCCCCGTGGCTCGATACGACCTCTCCCACCATCGCGGAGACGGAGTCTGCGTCCCCGACGTCGCAGGAGAGAAACTGCGCCTCCAGACCATCCGCCCGGAAGGCTTCGAGCGCCTCGTCTCCCCGCTCCTTCGAGCGGCCCGCTATGGTAACGCTCGCGCCCGCGTCGGCGAGCGCCTTCGCTATCGCCAGGCCGATGCCCGAGGTGCCGCCCGTAACGATTGCTACGCGGCCGTCCATCCTGAATTGTTTAATCATCGCCACACCTCCGAAAGGCTGCTATTCACAGGCGCGGCCTCAAGTATTCGATCGTTTTGGTCGCCGCCGTCTCGAAGTCCGGCTTCTGGGCGAGCTGGGCCGAGAGATAGCCCGCGTAGCCCACCTCCTTGAGCGCGCCGATGATCTCGTCAAACGGAATATGGCCCGAACCCGGGTAGGTGCGCATGTTGTCGGCGATGTGGAAGTAGTCGATCCTGTCGCCCGCCTCGCGGATCGCGCCTGAGAAAGAGGCGTCCTCGATGTTCATGTGGAAGCTGTCGATCAGGAAACCCACCGCCTCGTGGTTCATCTCGTCCAGGAATTCCAGACCCTCCCGCGTCGAGCGCACGAAGTTCGTGTTGAAGCGGTGGTGCGGCTCGAAGAGCATTTTGATGCCGCGCTCCCCCGCCCTGTCGGCACCCGCGCGCAATCCGTCCCACATCCAGGCTTCGGACTCGGCCCTCCGCTCGTCTTCCAGAAAATTCCCCCGGAAGCGGCCGATGTTCACCGGACAGCCCAACTCGCTCCCGAAGTCGATGTGGCCGAAAAGGCGCTCGATGGCCTTGGCACGCACGTCGGCGTCTGCGTGGCAGATCTCGATCTCGTCCTGATAGGAAATCGGCGCCGTACCGATGAGGGAGACTTCGAGACCGGTTTCCTCTATCGTGCGGCGCAGTTCGTCCTTATCGAAAGCGCCCGCGTCGCGCGTCGCGAGCTCCACGCCGTCGAAACCCAGATCCCTTAAAAACATGAGATTGTCCCGGAACGCGCCGCGCACCGCCGGCATGAGCGGCGTCGTCACGTCGGGCGTTGCAACCACATAACCGATCTTCATCCTGCCCTGCTCCTTTCATACAATGGTTTCATGAAAAATCGTTCGCAATCAATGTTAGTTTTTCCCGTCGGGAACGGCGCACACTATAGCCGCTAGGGCATCGGGGCGAAAGGGCGAGTCACATTGCCCGAACGGCGGCGATTCTGTAGCTTTAACGGGTATCCGATACCACACCAAACCCGGAGAGGAACAGCATGAGAGAAGACCAGAGGCTGCTTCACGGCGCAATCGACACCCACATCCACGCATCGCCCAGCCTGTTCCCGCGCGTTTGCGACCACATCGAGTGCGCGCGCGGGGCGGCTTCGGTGGGCATGCGCGGCGTGGTGTTCAAGATTCACCACGGCGACACGTCGGGCCGCATCCCCATCGTGCGGGAGGTGATGGGCGACGCCATCGAAATATACGGAGGGGTCACGCTCAACAGCCCGGTGGGCGGGTTCAACCCCTTCGCCGTGGACACCGCCATCAAGATGGGGGCGAAGATGGTGTGGATGCCCACCATCAGTTCGCTGAACCACCTGGAAAAACTGGGCGCGCCGCATTTCCCGGGCATGAAGCAGACCAGGGGCGTGAAGCTCAAAGAAGAAGGCCTCACCATCTTCTCCGACAAGAAGCGCACGAAAATACACCCGGAGGTAAGAACCATCTGCAGGCTCATCGCCGACGCAGGCATCTGCCTCAGCACGGGGCATCTGGACGTGGAGGAAGTGCGCGCGCTCATTCCCCTGGCGAAAGAAGAGGGGGTGAAGCACATCATCGTCCAGCACCCCGAATACATCGTGGACGCATCGATCGAAGAGCAGGTGGAATTCGCAAAGATGGGCGCCTACATCGAGCATCTGGCGATCTTCTGCTTCACCCACTGGGGCGCCTATCCGACCGATGAGAACGCGCCGCCCATCTCCGTCAGGGAGCAGGCCAGGATGGTGAAGGCCGTTGGTCCCGCGCGCACGATTCTCTCCACCGACCTGGGCCAGCTCCACAACGCGCCCCCCTGGGAGGGGCTACGCGTTTTCGTTCAGTTGATGCTGGAAAACGGAATCAAACCCCGCGAGATCGAGACCATGCTCCACAAGAACCCCGCCCGCGTCCTGGGTCTGCCCTTGAAAGCGCCGAAGCGGGAGACGGAATCCACCTAGTTCGTCGGGGCGGAGAGGTTACCACCCCGTATTGCAGGGGCCGCATTTGGGGTTGTTGAAAACCCCCCTGAGAGGGTAATGGCAACTCCCTTGAAAGGGAAATCCCATAAAGGCAACCCCCCCTACCCCCCCTTGTCAGGGGGGCAAGAAAAAGCAAAACCCCCTCAGCCCAGCGGGGGCGCATCGCCTTTTTATACCCCCCTGACAAGGGGGGGTAGGGGGGGTTGCCTTTCTATCCGAGAGGGGCTTCTCCTCTGCCCCTGAAATTTGGCCTTTTTCAACTGCCCCCCATAGTCGCGACCTGTGGGACAACCCCTCCCCTACAACCTGTACCCCGCATCCCGAACGAAGCGCGCGAGACTCGCTTTCGTCTCCTCCCCGAAACGCTCGAACATCTCTAGGGTCGCTTTCTTGCTCCCCTCCACAGCCGGCTGATCGAACGGGTTCACCCCGCGCAGCAGGCCGCCGTAGACCGCCGCCCACTGCCAGAGCGCGATGAGGCCGCACACATCGGCGACTGCCAGGGAATCGAGGGTGAGGACCATGTGGGGCGTCCCCCTGCTCTCGGCTTCCGCGGCGACGCCCGCGTGCTCCAAGTGCAAAAACTCCGTGCAGCTCACTCCGCCCGCGAGGGCCTTATCCTCCTGAAATCTGCCGACGCACAGCGACAGCCCCACCACGTTCTCCCGCCCGCCGAAATACCGCTGGTTCGTGTGGTGCTGGCTCTCGGGCGCGCCCGCCCAGAGAATCGTCTGCCCGTGCCCGGCCTTGCAGTAGCTCTCATGCACCAGTTGGACGATGAGCTCGCCCGCGCCTGAGAGCGCATGGGCGTAAATCGGCATGAAGACCTCCGTGTAGCCGGCCTGCTCCGCCCGCCAGAATTCGAGAGCGAGGTGCTTCGCCATGTTCTCGCTTAAAGGCGCAGCAACCCCTAGTTTTTCGTGAGCGTCTGCAAAGGCGGCGTCAATCTCTCCGGCCAGCTTCGTATCCCCGTCCAGCATCGCGAGGGGCAGGAGCGCGTTGTTTTGCGCGGCGGTGAAGCGCCCGCCCACATCGTCGGGGTGCGGGAAGGCCTCGAGATTCGCCTCGGCGACCATCGCGGCCAGCTTGCTCGGGCCCGAGGAGGTAATCGCCAGAGCCGGATAGCCGCGCTCCATCAGGAGAGCCGTCTCCTGGATCACGTTTTCGGTCCCGCCGGATTTGCTTACCGGAACGATGAGCGTGTTCTCGGGGCTGAACGCGCCGCCTTCGCGCAGCAACTCTCCGAGCAGACCGCTCATGTCCGTGCCGTCGAGCAGGTGCAGCTTTTTCGAGAACCCCCGCTCTGAAAGCGCCAGATAGAGCGCCCACACGTTTCGTATCGACCCGCCGTTCCCGACGACGACGACGTGCTCTTTTCCCTCCGCCGCCCCGAGTTTCGCCGCCATGCCGTCGACGTCCGCGCGCTCGGCCGCGAAATACGGCTCTCCGGGACCTGCCTGATACCCCGCTATCAACTCTGCGCATCGAGCGGGATTGTCTAGCAAATCTTCTTTCTCGCGCCAGAGGTCGTCCTTTCCCCTCTCGCCGAGCGGCGTCTCGAAACTTTTCACATACAGGTGCAGGCTCAAGCCTTAGCTCCTCGTTCGCAAGGTGGCGGAAAACGCATCGTATTAAATCGCCCCCTCGTCGAGATGGGCCTTCATGCTGCGCAGGACGATGGGGATGAGACCGGCGGGCGGCAGATTCAACCGCTCGAAAACGAACGCAGCCGCCTCTCCGGGCGAAACGTCATCTCCCTGCTCTGATAGGGCCTGCCGCACCAGCCCGTCTATCTCCCTCATGTACCCCGCCCCGCTTTCGATGTGGCTCGAAACCGCCTCATCGCGCGAGACCGCCCGGCTCATGGCGGAGAGCAGGACATTCACGCCCTGAAGAGCTTTCAGCCTCTCCAGGCTCGCCAGCGTGTCGGCCACGCTCTCATAGATCGGCAGCGTACCGGGTTCGGGCAATACGTCCCCGCAGATGAGCGCGCCTTCCTCGGGCATGAAGAAAGAGAGGCTCCCCGCCGAATGCCCCGGCGTGTGAATCACTTGGGTCGCCACACCGCCCGGTGATATCTCATCGCCTTCCGCGAGAAAACCGGCGAGCTTCACGGGGCCGGATACGGCATCGCGCATTCTCCCCACGGGGCGGACGCTGTGCTGATAATCGAGGTCCTCGATCATCCGCTTCTCCGCTTCCGGACCCAGGAACTCCGGCCCCGCCCGCTCGGCGATCAGGCCGTTTCCGCCGATGTGATCGAAGTGGGAGTGCGTGAGCAGGACGTGCGCTATCTCCTCGGGCTTCCTGCCAATGGACTCGATATAGGCAAAAATGTCCGATGCCGTTGAGGCGACGCCCGTATCGATCAGGGTGAGCGTATCGCCCGCGAGAATGTAGGACGTGACGAACCGCGGAATCCGCTCGCCCGCGGGCGTTTTGATCTCGAATTCCAGCCAGAGGCTATGCACGTGCGGCGTGATCTGCATGGGAGCATCCTTGACGATGGGGGAAAGGCGTATCGGTTCACCCGACACCGGGAATCTATCAAAACGCGAGGCAAAGGCGAAACGGGGCTGTTGAAAAAGTCCCCGTCGGGGGACATTGCCTATAGCGGGAAGGCCGCTTTCGCGCGAACCCCCGGCCTCCCTCTTTGAAAGCAACCCCCCCTACCCCCCCTTGTCAGGGGGGTATAAAAAGGCGATGCGCCCTCGCCGGGCTGAGGGGGTTTTGCTCTTTCTTGCCCCCCTGACAAGGGGGGGTAGGGGGGGTTGACTTAATAGGGTTTCCCTTCCAGGAGGGGGTGCCATTACCTTCTAAGGGTCTTTTTCAACAGCCCCTTGAGGGGGAGTGGTTGGTTCACGCTCTGCAAGCGAGGAGTAAAGTTTCATCCCTCCAGGATCGGCTCCATAAGTGGAATCACAAAATCACGAAATTCTCATCTTTTCCTCGCCCTTAACTTGCTGTATAAAGCCGCTTTGCGGCGGGTCCGCCGGAAAATCGCCCGTTTGGGCTGATGCGGCCCGCCACTCGCGGAGAACATTTTCTCTGGAGAACACGATGAATACGACCGCCTTGAGCCTCACACTGCTCGCCGTCCTGTGCTTCGGCGTCTGGGGGTTCTTCATGAAGATGGGCCAGGAGCGCCTGGGCGCGATGCCGCACCTGATGGGCATGGGCGTCACGACCGCGGTCGTCGTGGTGATCGCCGTCTTGAGCAGGCAGTTCCCGCTTCCTGCGATGCGTATGGAGGTCATGTGGCTGCCCGTGGTCGCCACGGTGGCCACCCTGCTGGCGATGCTCTTTCTGGTGCTGGCGCTGTCGAAGGCGGAAGGCCAGACGGCGGGCGTGGTGGCGCTTTCAGCGCTTTATCCGGGCGTCACGGCGATTCTGGCGGCGTTGTTTCTGGGCGAGGGCTTCACGCCCGCCAAGGTGGGCGGACTCTTCTGCGCCGCCCTGGCCGCATTCCTGTTCACGCGCTAGGTGGATACGCTTAAACCATGACGACCAAACGCGGACTTCGCATCGGCATCGACACGGGCGGCACGTTCACCGACGTGGTCGGCGTGCGCTCCGACACCGGAGAGGTATTCACCACCAAGACGCCGACGACGCCCGCCGACTTCAGCGAGGGCCTCATCCAGGGCATCCGGAAAATCCTGTCTGAGACCAAGATCCGCCCCGCCATGGTGAACGGCGTCTTCCACGGCACGACGGTGGCGACGAACGCCATCCTGGAGCGCCGCTTCGAGGATCTGGGCTTCATCGTCACGGGCGGTTTCCGCCACCTGCTGGAGATTGGCGGCGCGAACGGCGCGGCGAAGGCCAATTACGCCGCCCCCCTGCTCGCAAAGCCCCGCGACGCGCTGGTCCGCCCCGAACGGGTCCGGGAAGCGAAGGAGAGAGTCTCCGCATCGGGCGAAGTTCTCGAATCCCTGAACGAACAGGACGCCCTCAAGCTCGCCAGGTGGTTCAAGGGGCAGAAGATCGGCTCCGTCGGGGTCTGCCTGCTCCACGCCTACGCCAACCCGGCGCACGAGGAATTGATATTAGAAGCCTTCGAGCGCGAATACCCGGAATGCTTCGTGAGCATATCGAGTGAGGTGATACCCGAACCCGGCGAGTACGAACGCGCGATCACCACCCTACTCGACGCGTGCATCAAGCCGCGCATCAAGGCGTATGTCGAGAACGCTTCTAAAAAAATCGAGGATACCCTGGGCGGCGCGCCCTTCATGATCATGAAGAGCAACGGCGGCGTCTCCACCGCGCGCGAGATCGCGAAGCGGCCCATCGGCACCGTGCTCTCCGGGCCGGCCGCGGGCGCGCTCTCCGCCGCGTTTCTCGGGAAACTCTCGGGGCATGAGCAACTCATCACCCTGGACGGGGGCGGCACCTCGACCGACATCGCCGTGGTCGAGGGCGGCGAGGCCAAGCGCGCCACCCGGCACCAGCTCGATGAGTTTTATTTGAGGATGCCGATGATCGACGTCGTCACCATCGGCACCGGCGGCGGGTCGGTCGCCTGGCGAAGCCCGGAGGGGCGGCTGCGCGTCGGCCCCCGGAGCGCGGGCGCGGACCCGGGCCCCATCTGCTACGGCAAGGGCGGAGAGGAACCCACTCTCACCGACGCGAACCTGCTCCTCGCGCGCAGCCCGCTCCACCTGGCGGGCGGCGAGGTGAAGCTCAACAAGGCCCTCGCCATGAAGGCCATGCGCGGTCTGGCGCGCGAATTCGACATGAACCCCCACGAGATGGCCTCGGGCGTGGTCGAGATCGCCGCCTGGAACCAGACCCACGCCGTGCGCCGCGCGACGGTGCAGCGGGGGATTTCCCCCAAGAACTTCGCCCTGATGGCCTTCGGCGGTTCCGGTCCCCTGACTGCGGGCCTCGTGGCCGAACTGCTCGAGATCGACACCGTCATCGTCCCGCCTTTCGCGGGCATGACGAGCGCCTTCGGGCTGGAGGTCGTCGACCTGGTGAACGACCACGCGGCGGCGCACTATCAGTCGCAAGAAAACGTCCGGCCCGAAGCCCTGGGTGACGCGTACGAGAATCTCGAAGCCCAGGCGGCGGCGGGCCTCGAAAGCGAGGGGGTCCCCGCCCACCGGCGGATGATGCGCCGCACCGCCGAGATGCGCTACCAGGGGGAAGCCACCGAGATCGAAGTCGACGTGCCCGGCGGCTACCTCACCCCGCCCGTGCTGGCGGAGGCCTTCGAGCGCTTCCACGCCCTCTACCAGCGCCGCTACACCTATAATCATAGAGGCAGCCGCCCGGTCGAGATCGTGCACCTGCGCGTCACGGGAATCGGCATGACGGAGCCGCCCAACCTGCCTCTCATCCCCGCGGGCGACGACAGCCCCGAGGAGGCTTACAAGGGCGCGCGGCTCGTCTGGTTCAAGGAACTGGGCGGGTTCCACGACACGCCGGTCTACTACCGGGAAAGACTGCTCGAGGGCAACTACATCCCGGGGCCGGCCATCGTGGAGAGTTTCGGCAGCACGACGGTCATCTTCCCCCGGCAGGAAGCCCGCGTGGACAGGTACGGAAACCTTGTGATGCGCTTCCGCTCGGAAGTCTTCGAGCGCGACGAGCGCGCCGGCAGGCCGACGGGCGATCACGGCGTGGGAGCGGCATGGGGATGAACGCGAATCCGATTGTCAGCGAAATCCTGGCGGGCGCGCTGCGCGCCATCGAAGAAGAGGTCGAGGACCTCCTCGCGCGCATCTGGCGAAGTCCGTCCCTGCGCGACGCGGGCGATTTCTCGGTCTGCCTGTTCGATCGCTTCGGGCGCGCGCTCACCGGGCGGGTGCTCGCCACCGGCCCCGCGCCCGTCATCCGCGCCTATCCCGAAATGGAAGAAGGCGACGTTTTCCTCCACAACGACCCCTACATGCCGCCCGCGGGCCTGGGCGAAACAGCGGAACTCTGCCTCACCCGCCCCCTGTTCGCGGACGGCGCGCTCATCGCCTTTTTACAAGTCCGAGGACGCCACGACGACTTGGGCGGCGCGCTGCCCGGCGGGGCGAGCGTCGGCTCGCGCGAGAGCTATCACGAGGGCGTCCTCATCCCGCCGGTGCGCATAGCGCGCGGCGATGAAACGGTCGAGGACATCAAGACGCTGCTCCTCAGGAACAGCCGCCAGGCCCATCTGTTGGGGGACGACATCGACGCCCAACTCGGCGCGCTCCGCGTCGGCGCGGCGCGGCTCAAGGATTTAACGAGGCGATACGGGGCGGAGAACCTCACGGCGTGCTTCGCCGATCTGCTGAGAGAGTGCGAACTCGCGTTCCGCGGCCATCTCATCCCGCAACTCCCCGAAAAAAGCTGGACGGCAAAAACCGCCGTCGAAACGGACGGCTTGAACGGCCCGCATGAACTCGCGCTCACGCTCACGCGGCAAAAGGACGCCCTGCACGTCGAACTGGACGCGGCCCCCCAGGCGCGCGGCCCCATCAACTGCCCCCTGGAGGGAGAGGGCGCGCAGTTCCTGACCCGCCTCCTGGCCCCCATGCTGCTCCATCTTCAGGACGATATGAATGAGACTCCCCTGAACGACGGCGCCTTGCGGGCATTTCAGATAAAATTGCCGGAACCCGGCACGATTCTCACCCCCCGCTTCCCCGCGCCGACGGGCCTGAGGGCGCTCACGCTCGGCAAGCTGCTCTCGGCGTTCGGCGAGGCGCTCTTCGAAGCCTCGGGGGGCCGCACGCCCACCGGTTTCGACAACCTCAGGACGCTCAGTTTCTGGGGACACGACGAGAAAGGCGGCTTCCACCTGCTGAGAGAAGCCCTGGGTGCAGGCGCAGGCGCGCACATGACGGGAGACGGGGCATCCGCCGTTCCCCCGCTCGGCGCGACCGGCGGCATGCCCGTCGAGGTGATGGAGGCGCGTTATCCGGTGCGGGTCGAGGCGATGGGGCTGGCGCAGGATTCGGGCGGCGCGGGCGTGCGGCGCGGCGGCCTGGGCGTTTTTCGGGAATACCGCATGCTCATCGACGGCGTTTCGGCGAGCGCGGCGGGAAGCGCCGAAGCCGGCCCCGCAGGCGGGCCGGGCGCATCGGCCGGAAAACCCTACGAGATTCGCCGGCGCTCGGGAAAAAAGAGCGCGCAGGCTCCAGCGGTCGGCGCGTCAACCGCGTTCTCAAAAGGCGATTCGATTCGCGTCTCCACTCCCGGCGGCGGCGGATGGGGCGACCCCGGGGAGCGCGACCCCGAGGAAGTGCGGGCCGACGTTCTGCGCGGATTCGTCTCCGCAAAAGCGGCGGAGGCGGCCTACGGCGTGGTTCTGGGCGGCGCGCCGGGCTTCAAGATCGACGAGGATGCGACCCGAAAGCGCAGGCAGGGAAAATAATTTCGTGCTTTTTCCCCGATGCAGTGGATTCAAGGCGCAAAGGAGGATAAAAACCCTCTGCCGCACTTGGAGCCGCCTACCGTATCGGGTAGAATCCGCCCGCGCAGGAATCAATGAACGCACGCAAGGCCTGAGCAAACAATTTTTCCCCTAAACGCTTCAAAGGAGAGAGGTTCAGAGAATGGCCATCAAAGTCGGCATCAACGGTTTTGGAAGGATTGGACGAAACCTGTTCCGCGCGGGTCTGGACGACCCCGATATCGAATTCATCGCCGTCAACGACCTGACGGACCCGAAAACCCTGGCCCACCTGCTCAAGTTCGACTCGGTGCACGGGCGCTTCGGGGGCGAAGTGGAAGTGGGCGACGCGGAAATCAGGGTGAACGGAAAATCCATCCGGGTGCTCTCGGAGCGCGACCCGGCGAACCTCCCCTGGGGAGAGATGGGCGTGCAGGTGGCGGTCGAGAGCACCGGCATTTTCACCAAAAGGCCCGATGCGGAAAAACACCTGAAGGCGGGCGCAAAGAAAGTCATCATCTCCGCCCCTGCGACCGATGAGGACATCACCATCGTCCTGGGCGTGAACGATGAGAAATACGACGACGCCTCACACCACATCATCTCGAACGCGAGCTGCACCACGAACTGCCTGGCGCCCGTCGCCAAGGTGCTGCACGAGAAATTCAAGGTCAAACACGGGCTGATGACCACCACGCACGCATACACGAACGATCAGAAAATACTGGATCTCCCGCATTCGGACTTAAGGCGCGCGCGGGCCGCGGCGGTGAGCATGATTCCCACCTCCACGGGCGCCGCGAAGGCGGTGGGGCTGGTTCTCCCCGAACTGAACGGCAAGCTCGACGGCATGGCGATCCGCGTTCCCACGCAGGACGTTTCGGTCGTCGACCTCGTGGCCGAGGTGGAAGCGGACGTGACGGCGGAAGAGGTGAACGACGCCCTGAGAGAGGCCGCGAACGGTCCGCTCAAGGGGGTTCTCGACTACACGGACGAGCCGCTGGTATCGGTGGATTACCTCGGAAACCCGGCTTCATCCACAGTGGACGGCCTTTCGACGAAAGTGCTGGACAACAAGATGGTCAAGGTCATCTCCTGGTACGACAACGAATGGGGATTCTCGTGCCGGATGGTGGACCTCATCAAAAAAGTGGGCGCCGCCCTCTAAGAGGCATCAAGGCAATGGCGACGATCACGAGCAACATTGAAAACGGCGACCCGAAACTCGGCGTCGAGGACGTTGACGTCGCGGGAAAGCGGGTTTTCCTGCGCGTCGATTTCAACGTGCCGCTCGACGACCAGGGGCACATCACCGATGATACCCGTATCCGGGCGGCCCTGCCCACCATCAACTATCTTCTGGACGAGGGCGCGCGGGTCGTCATCGGCTCCCACATCGGCCAGCCGAAAGGGAGGGTCGACCCGAAAAGTTCTTTCGCCCCGGTCGCAAAGCGCCTGGCCCGGCTTCTGGAGAAGGAATGCCCCCTGGCGCCCGCTCCCACGGGAGCGGAAACCAGGAGCATGGCGGAGGAGATGAGACCCGGACAGGTGCTCCTGCTGGAGAACCTCCGGTTCCATCCGGGCGAGGAGAAAAACGACGATACATTCGCCCGCGAACTCGCCTCGCTGGCGGATATCTACATCGGCGATGCGTTCGGCAACGCCCACCGCAAGCACGCCTCGATGTCGGCAATCACAAAATTCCTGAACCCCGCCGTCGCCGGTTTCCTGATGATCAAGGAAGTGAGCTATCTGAGCGGCGCGGTGAACAACCCGATGCGCCCCGTGGTGGCGATTGTCGGCGGCGCCAAGGCGAGCGCCAAAATCGGCATCGTCGAGCGGATACTTCCGAAAATGGACAAGATCATCATCGGGGGCGGCATGGCGGGGACTTTCCACCGCGCGCTGGGCTACGAGATGGGCAACAGCCTGGTCGAGGAGCACATGATGGAAACGGCGCGCTCGATCATGAACAAGGCGCACGAGTTGGAGGTGAAGTTCTACCTCCCCAGCGACTACGTGATCGCGGACAAGTTCGAGGCCTCGGCCGAAACCAAGGTGGTGCCCGCCCAGGAAGTGCCCGAGGAGTGGTATGCGCTCGACATCGGCCCCGCCAGCACCACCTTGTTCGGAGAGGTGCTCCAGGACGCGAAAACCATCATCTGGAACGGCCCGATGGGCGTGTTCGAGGTCGACGCCTTCTCGCGCGGAACGTACGCCATGGTGAACCATGTGGCGAATTCCTACGCGCTGACGATAGTGGGCGGCGGCGATACGGACGTGGCGGTTCACGCCGCGGGGGAATCCCGCCGCATCTCATACATCAGCACGGGCGGCGGCGCCTTCCTGGAACTGCTCGAGGGGAAAGAGCTCCCCGGCCTCGCCTCTCTGACGGACAAAAACTAAGACACAAAAAAAGAAAGAGGAACTCGCGATGCGGCGCGCCCTCGTGGCCGGCAACTGGAAGATGAACAAGACGATTGAGGATGGGCGGAAGCTCGCGCGCGATGTGGCCCAAGGCATCGCGCAAGAGAACCCATCCGGCGTTGACGTCCTGCTGGGACCTCCCTATCTCGCCCTCACGGCGGTGGCGGAAACGGTCTCGGGGAGCGCGATCGGCGTCGCCGGACAAAACTGTTCCCATCACCCGGACGGCGCATACACCGGCGAGGTGAGCGTCTCGATGCTCCGGGACGCGGGCGCCACCCACGTCATCCTCGGACACAGCGAGAGGCGCGAGTTGATGGGGGAAGGCGACGGCCTCATTGCGCGAAAGGCGGCGGCGGCGAGCGCAGGCGGCCTCACGCCCATCATCTGCCTGGGCGAGCCGTTTACGACGAGAAAAGCCGGAAAGACGCTCGAGCACATCGCTCACCAGATAGAGCACTCGATTCAGGGCGCGTTCACCTCTCCTCCCCCGGGGGGGTTCATCGTCGCTTACGAACCCGTTTGGGCCATCGGCACGGGCCTCACCGCCACGCCTGAGCAGGCCCAGGAGGCGCACGCCTTCATCCGCGAACGGCTCGAGGACATTTTTGGCTTGGAATGCGCGCAGGAAACGCGTATCTTATACGGAGGCAGCGTGAAACCGGATAACGCCGCGGATTTGTTTGCCGGGCCCGACATCGACGGCGGCCTCATCGGCGGGGCGAGCCTGAACGGCGGAGATTTCCTGGAAATCATCCGCGCCGCGCGGACGGATTCCGCATCGACATGAAAAGAGTGAGAAAATGACGATAGTTTTGACCGTTTTGCATGTGGCCGTGGCGATTTGCCTGATCCTCTCCGTGCTTCTCCAGGCGGGCAAGGCCGGTGGCATGGGCGCCGCCTTCGGCGGATCGAGCGATACGATGTTCGGCACGCGGGGGCCCGTGAACTTCCTGAGCAAGGTCACGACCGGCGCGGCCGTCCTCTTCATGGTGACCTCGCTTCTGCTCACCTACATCGGATCGCACAACGCCAACCAGGGCGGTTCGATAGTGCCCGCAGCACCTGTACAAGCCGCACCTACAACACCTGCCGCCCCGGAAAAGAAATAGAGCGAGGCCGACTCCTCTATTCAAGCGTTCTGAGGGCCGACGATGCTGATCAAGCGCATCCTGCTGCTGCTCCCCATTCTCATCGCGGCCGCGTTGTTCCAGTCCTACTTCTGGGTGCCGACGTTCTCCGACCAGACAAAAGGCGGGAGCGACGAGCGCCTTCGCCAGTTCATCACCGGCTCCATCGGCGACGCGCAAATCCTGAACCCCATCCTCCACGCCGACACGGCGAGCGGGGCCATCGTCGATCAGATATTCGAGGGCCTCATCGACAGGGACCGTGACCTCTCCTACCGGGGCCGTCTGGCCGCCTCGTGGAAAATCTACGAAGAGGCGTTCTTCGTGCCCCATCCCGAGGGGCCGGGAGCCAAAGCCCTGGCGGCGCGCATCGAGCGGGCGCGCGCCGAAGGCGGGGCGCAGTGGCTGAAAAACGTCGAGAAAATCGAAGCCGTCGCTCCCGCCGAGCAGAAAACGACGATCCGCACCCCGCCGCCCAAGGGAAAGAAACAACCCGGCAAAAAAGAGATCGTCATCGCTTATCCCGAGCGGGTGAAGGTGACGCTCAAGAGCGTGGATCAGGACCTCTTCAAGCATCTCGAGAAGTTGCTGGGCGAGAAATGGGCCGCCAAGGACCCGGCTGCCCTCATCAAGACCAAGCTGCCAGAGGCTTTGCTCCCCTTCGCCGCGCGGAGCGTCAAGCTCACCGAGCACAACCCGATCATCATCTTCAAGATCAGGCGCGGCGTGCGCTTCCACGACGGCCACGAGTTCGACTCCGGCGACGTGCGCTTCACCTACGAAGCCATCGTGAACCCCAAGAACCTATCCCCCCGGGTGCCGGACTACGAACCCGTCAAGCGCGTGGAGACGCCTGATAAGTTCACCGTCAAGATCACCTACAAGCGGCTCTACTCCCCCGCTTTCGGCTCCTGGGGCATGGGGATGCTGCCCGAACACCTGCTGAACGCCGAAAAGCTCGCCGAGGAGGCGAAGCAAAAGGGCAAGGACCCCAAGGCGTTCAGCCTGCGCGACAGCGCGTTCAACCGGAAGCCCGTCGGTACCGGGCCGTTCGTCTTCAAGGAATGGCGATCGGACGAACTCATCCGCCTCGGGCGGAACGAGGGCTACTGGGAGGGGCCGCCCGAATATCACGAATACGTCTACAGAATCCTGCCGGATCCCCTCACGCAGGAGATCACCTTCTACGCGGGCACGGTGGACCGCTACGGGGCGGGCGCGCACCAGGTCGAGCGCCTCAAGAAGGACCCGAGGTTCCAGGTATTCTCGGGCCTCGGCTTCGGCTACACCTATGTCGGCTACAACATGCGGCGCTGGCCGTTTCAGGACGCGCGCGTGCGCCGGGCGCTGGGCATGGCGGTGAACACCGCTCAGATCCACCGCTACGTGCTGAACGGCGAGGCCGAGGACATCACCGGCCCCTTCGTGAAGCAAAGCCCGCACTACAACAAAAAAATCAAGCCCGTGCCCTACGATCCCGAAGGCGCGGTGCGCCTGCTGCACGAGGCGGGGTTCCGGAAAAAAGACGGGATCCTGATGAAAGACGGCAAGCCCCTCGCCTTTAACCTCATGACGAACCACGGCAACGAGATCAGGCGCGCCGTCGGCACCGTCGTGCAGGACGCCTGGAAGAAGATCGGCGTCAAGATCACCTTCTCGCAGGTCGAGTGGGCGGTGTTCATCCGAAAGCATGTCAACCAGCTCAATTTCGACGCGGTCGTCCTCGGCTGGAGCATGGGCCTGGACCCGGACCTCTACCAGATCTGGCACTCGAGCCAGACGAACAAGGGCCAGCTCAACTTCGTGGGCTACAAGAACCCAAAGGCCGACGACCTCATCATCAAGATCCGCCAGGAATACGATCTGGCGAAACAGGTCCGCTACGCGCACGCGCTGCACAGCATCATCGCGGCGGACCAGCCCTACACGTTCTTGTACGTCGGCAAGTGGACGGCGCTGCTCGACAGAAAAATCGCCATCGCCAGGCGACTCAGGAGCGGCAAATTACGGCCCGAAAAAATCCGCCCCACCATCACGGGGAGCTATTCGTTCGATTTCAACGAGTGGCTCAAATTCCCCCAAATCCCCCGGTTCGAGAACTAACGTGGGCGCCTACATCATCCGAACGTCGCTGTTCAAGCTGGTGACGCTGTTCGTCATCTCGGTCGTGAGCTTTCTCATCATCCATCTCGCGCCCGGCGAGCCGAGTCAGATCGACCCCCTGAACCCGCGCTTCACGCAGGAAGACCTCGCGCGCTACCGCGCCGCCTTCGACCTCGACAAGCCGCTTCCGGTGCAATACTGGCGCTTCTACAAGAAATTCTTCACCGGCGAACTCACGAGCCTGAAGGACAACCAGCCCGTTTTCGGAAAGATATGGCGGCGCTTCCTCATCAGCCTGCCCCTGTTCATCGTGGGCACCATCATCACCTGGTGCCTCTCGTTCCCGCTGGGAATCGCGGGCGCATTGCGCCGCTACAGCGTGTTCGACCGCTCCACCACCTTCATGAGCTACCTCATGATCTCGATGCCGAGCTTCTTCCTGGCCTACATCCTCATCATCGCCGTCGTCCAGGGGTTCACGCTGCCCTTCACCGACTTCCGCGTGCCGGGCCTCGAAGTCTCCGTGCTGGGAATCGAGACCTTCGGACGCGGCGAGGTATCTCCCCTGTTCCGGATCAACGACCGCGTCTGGCATCTCGTTCTGCCCAGCCTCGTGGGCGCGATCGGCGGCATCGCCGTGCTCTCGCGCTACGTGCGCGGGCAGATGATAGAGGTGGTGGATTCGGACTTCATCCGCACCGCCCACTCCAAGGGCCTGGATGAGGACACCGTGAACTACGTGCACGTCCTGAGGAACGCGGCCCTTCCCTTCGTCACCATGTTCGGCCTCATCCTGCCGGGGCTGATCGGCGGCTCGGTCATCATCGAGAACATCTTCGCGTGGCCCGGCATGGGGCGGCTGGGCTTCGAGGCCGTGCTGGCGCGGGACTACCCCGTCATCCTGAGCCTGAACTTCATCTCCGCCATCCTGGTCGTCATCGGCACCTTCATCTCGGACGTCCTGCTCGTCGTCGTCGACCCGAGGATCCGCCTGTGAACGAAACCACCGAAGTGCTCGAAATGATCGAGGAGATGGGGGAAGAACTCACCCCCGGCCAGCGCGTTTGGCGGCATCTGCAGAAAAACCGCATGGCGATGGCGGGCGGCGGCGTGCTGGTGTTCTTCTTCGCCCTGGCGGCGATTGGCTTCGTCAATTCCGCTCTCATGAGCGAGCCGATGTTCGACGCGAACGTCGTGCGCCTGCCGGACAAGCTCATGGCCCCCTTCTCCGCCCCGAACGAGAGCCAGGTGCCCAGGGAAAACCTCCCGCGCCTGGGGATATACGTGTTCGGCACCGACGACCTGGGCCGCGACGTGTTCGCCCGGATGCTGGAGGGCACCTTCATCTCGATGTCGGTGGGCTTCGTGGCGATCGGCATCGCCACCCTGCTCGGCGTCGCGATAGGCGGAATCGCAGGCTTCTACGGGGAGATCAAGCCGAGCGGCGCGCCGCTCTTCGGCTTCATCGGCGCGGGCCTCACCGGCTACGCCGCCTGGAACGAGCTGGGATTCCTGGCGCTCCTGTTCGCCATGGCGGGCGCAGGCCTGGGGCTACTGGTGCGCCGCGACGGGCGCTCCCTGTTCCTGGAGGGCATGGTATTCGGCGCGCTGCTGGGCCTGGCGTTCGGCCCGTTCGATCCGTTCGGGTTCAGCGGCTTCACCTCCGACTCAGGCCTCATCGTGCGCACCCCCTACTGGCGCGAGGGATTCCTGGGCGCGGCCTGCCTCATCACGCTCGCCGCCTTCGGCGGGGCGCAGGGGCGGAACGCGGAGGAAAGCGCGGCGGACGGCTTCTCCCTGAGCGCCGTTTTCGGCGGAGGCCTCACCTATTTCCTCCTGTTCCTCGCAGGCCTCTACATCGCCTACCCGGGCCATGCGTCGCACGCATGGACGAGCATCGGCGGGGCGGCGGTTTTCGTGTATCTCTACCAGCGATTCGACGTCACCGAACGTCTCGGGCAATTCCGCCTGCCCAAGGTGGACGTCATCTACACCACTATCGTGGACGTGCAGCTCTCGTTCCCCTCGTTTTTCGTGCTGCTCACCATCCTCGCCCTCGTGACGCCCAACATCTGGATCATCATGGTGGTCATCGGCGTCCTCGGCTGGGTGGGGCCCGCGCGTTTCGTGCGCGCGGAGATCCTCTCGCTGAGGGAGCAGCCCTTCGTCGAGTCCGCGCGCGCCTCGGGCGGCTCGGACAGGCTCATCATCTTCCGCTACCTCATCCCCAATTCGCTGGCGCCCGTCCTGGTATCGGCCACCATCGGCATCGCGGGCGCGATTCTCACCGAGGCGAGCCTGAGCTTCCTGGGCTTCGGCGTTCCGCCGCCCCAGGCGAGTTGGGGGAACATCTTCTCGGACGGCAAGAAATACATCTTCGACGCCCCCTGGCTCACCTTCATTCCGGGCTCGGCGATTCTCGTCGTCATGCTCGCCTTCAACCTCTTCGGCGAGGGCCTGCGCGACGCCATGAACCCGAGGGCGAACTCCAGGTAACGGTAACGGGAATTGTCTGGAACGGGAGGCGTTGACAGCGCGGCATACGCAACGCTATATAGCCTCTTGGCCTGAGCGTTGCCCCGGATGAAAATTCTCAGGCTTCATGCCCAAGTGGTGGAATTGGTAGACACGCTAGCTTGAGGGGCTAGTGGGGGCAACCCCGTGTCGGTTCGAGTCCGGCCTTGGGCACCATTCAAAATCCTAGCTAATCTTTTTGCGCAATACGTCGAGCGACCCATCGTCCTTGTCGAAACTTTCGAGTATTTCGTCGCTCAATTTGATGCGGAACACGTGCCGCTTCGCAGGAACAATTACCGGTTGTTGCTCCGTAACGTCCCATGAATCCGTGTCGACCGATTCATAATCGCTGTTACCTTCCCACTGGACCGCACGCGAAGCCCTCATCAATTCATCGAGCGGACGCCATATCCAGCGAATCTCGTAGCCTTCTTCTCCATCGGGAAAGAGAATGGCCATAACATATTTGTGGGCTGTCCCTTCAAGGGTAAGAGCTTTTTCACATTCGAGACCGGACCAATAGAACGTGCCGGGGTGGTTTTCCGAGTGCTTGACCTCAATATGCAGTCCGTCGCCGCCATTCATAATGACGACGAAGTCGCTCTCCCTGTTTTGAGTATCTCTGACACGACGTTCCACACGACCGGGAAATGCTTTTTCAAGCCCTTGCTCGAACCAATCCTCGGCCGGAAATCCTGTTTCAGGCCTCGGCCTTTGCGCTCCTTTCCCTGTTTCGGAATGGTGAGACCCACCAGTGTCGTCCCGCTCGCGCGATCGCTCCCCGACGGAAGAGTCTCGTGCGGATTGTTCAACCTGATGGCTGTGATCCTGTCCCGGTGAACGGGAACCATCACCGCCTACCAATGACGGGCCATCCTGCGTCGTTGACCCTGGAACTTGACCGTCCTCTTCCTCCAGTTGTGGTTGCAGGCCGCTCTCTCCTGGCCCTCCGAATACTAAGTTTTGAGCTTGATCGCCTTCCGGCTTGTATTTCCATGTGGATTCAGCGCGTTTTATGTCATCTTCGGTTACGCCTTCGTGCCGCAGGCGGTCCAGATACCCCTCTTTCTCATCTTCACGCAGTAGATTCTCGAACAAAGACGCTTTGTCCGCTTTGCGCGCTATCCACTCCGCCAAACCGTGCCCCAAAGCCCTCCACTCGTTCTTGTCAAGATTGATAAGAAGGGACTCGTCCGCCTGTCTCCAGGAAAGCACTTCGACGCTGGCCACTTGCGCGCCATTGCCGACTCCGGTTAATTCCAATCGTAGCTTATGGACGGCGATAAGGGCCAAATTCTTGGGTAGTGATTTATCCAGCTTTGCTGCGAGTTCCAAACCAAGCCGCCGTTCACGATAGCGTTCAAGAAGTTTATTGTTCGCTTGTTCATCCCGTTCACCGTAGTGCGGTTCGACTTCAAGAACTTCGGAAAGTTTGCCCACGCCCAACCGTTCAGGCGCATCTTTGCCGCTGCTGAGGCCAAGAATGAACAGCTTGGATACTTTTTGCATGATCTTCTGCTTCACTTCGTCAAAATGCGGCTCATCGACATGGAAAACTTGCTCGAGCGGCGCAAACGTCAATTTCTCCCGGTTGTTCTCCCACGAGAGGCACGGCACAAGGATATCCGGCGGAAACTCGTTGCCATTGCCGTCAAGTTTCAGGTATCTGCGATAAAGCGCATCGGCGGCTTTCCGTATATCCTCTTCTTTATTGTTATCGCACTCGGTCAACTCGGAGAGCTTGCGCATCCAGCCATGCAAACTCTCAGAATCTTTAGGCAATTCATCCCGAACGCCCAGATCGCGCAATACGGGAATAAAGGGACCAAACCACTCCACGTCTTCGATACCGCGCCTGTCCACTTCGGGAAGCAGCCCACCGAGACCCTTGTCGGGCAGGAGCACCCCGCGCGGAGCCGCGTACACGCCGTCATGCAGCAAAGCGATCTTGCATGGCAGCCATTTCTTGTGGCGAAGTTGAAAATAAGCGAAATTCTCGCAACTGCTATTATTTCTATGGCGATTACTTGGACGATAGGCCGCTTTATGCTTTCTCACAGCTTCCACAAGGGGGAGCATCATTCTGATAACGTCGGCAGGTTTAGCGTCATCATCCTGCATACATGCAGGGAAATACTCGATATTCCAGTTGTATATGCAGGAGCCCGAACTTCTCATATTCGTTATGGAGTCCCTGTAGTCGCTTGGTAAATCGGAGTAGTACCACCTATCTTTGATGCGCTGGACTTTCGGTTCCCAAGACACTCCCACCCAACGCAACAAGGGCTTCCATTCGTCTCTATTTGTCTCCTCTTGGGTAAAATCGGGCCATTTGGAAAAAGGAAGCACGAGACCCCGTTTTTCGACATCGGCGAAGAACCTGTCGAATGCCGCAGGACCGCCCCAGGCTTCTCCAGCATAGCAGTCGGCGGCGGGCAGCCACCCCTTGTCGGTCGGGAGACGCAGGGTTTCGACTACTCGTGCGCGTTGTTTTTCCGCCTGATTGCCGTCCACGGGTTCCACCCACGGCGATACTTTCTCAAACTCGGAGATGGACGACCAGGACAGCACTTGGCGCAACGCTCGCCATCCATCGGTTTGCCAGCGTTCGCCGTCCCACTCGGCGAGGAAAGGAAGCAATGCGTTGTGAAGAAATTCATTCTCTTTTTCCAGCAGTCTCCCCGAAATGCACTCCTTGAATTCTTTAGAAAGAGCGTCGTTGCCCGGTTTTTTGAGCCATATCTCCCATTGCTGCAACATCTTTCGCATCGCCGGATGCAATGAGTCGGCCGGTAGCCAGTCGGGCCAGTCTTCGGGGCGGGCGCGCAAAAGAGGAGCGACACCGTCGAACGCACGCGCCGTTTCCGGCTCCGTCCACCAGCATGGAACCTCTCGCAACCATTCGAGCGACTTTTTTCGATCCTCTCCCCATTGATTACTTGGTCGTTTCAATCCACCCCCAGCCCAGGCGCGCCAACTCGCCAGACACTCTTCGAGCGAGTCGTTGCGGCAATGACGGAGCAAGCGAATGTAATCTTCGGCCTCAATATATCGAGCGTTGAAACTTTTAAGCACCCCGCTTAGATCACGAAGTTGGGGCACGAGAAGACGGGCATCCCTCACCTCTTGCGCATCAGTCCGCAGGACGAATCCAAGCCTGTCGCTCCAAAGGCGGACCTCCGCAGGCTTGACCTTCTCACTGCCAATAACGGGAACGAAAGGCGTCTCGCAAAGCGTTTCCCGGATTCCCTTCTGCAACCTCCCTAGGGGCGAGTCCTCATCCTCGGAAGCGATTCCTCCGAACGCCTCTAAAGCAGTTCGCGCCGGAATCGCTTTAAGCACTTCTTGAAACAGCTCACTAAACACTCGGAGAATATCGTCGTCATGCTCGCTCTCCCTGACTCGCTTTCGGTTCTGCTGGAGATCGAGTGACGCATGGAGAAGTGCGCGCGCTTCGATCTTCTCCTCGGTCGGGAAGAAAACGTACAAGGGAACGTTCTCGCCATAAGGGATGGGATCGCCTCGTTCCGTCAATGGAAGATAGATTGAAACGGTGAGTCGCTTGCCGTTGTCCTTCGGTGCAGGTTTGCTGTGATCCCATTTTCGCCATGTAGTGGATTGAGAGCGATTTAGACCCTTGGTGTTGAGCTTCACATCACCGTTTGAAAACCCTCTCACTATCTCATGAACCGTCTCGCCTTCCGAAGTACGGACGCGGACACGAGACAACTCGTGAACGAGAAGCAGAAACAGAGGCTCAAGGCTGCGCAACCGCTCAAGCCCCTTTTCTCGCGCCTTATCATCCCGGAACGGCAGGCGAACGACGGTCGTATAACCTGATCTCAGATGCTCCTTAATTATCTCGCACGGCTTATTTTCGTGAGGTATGCGAAAGGTCAAGGGAGGAGGGCTGTCATGCAATTTCCGCTCTTTCAAGAGATCCTGAGTTTGCTCCGCCGAAAAACGGAAATGAAACAAGTCGGAATGAATCTCCGGCTCATCAGTGATTTCGAGCACCGACTTGAAACCCAATCCCTTCGATCCGATCAAATCACCAGAATCCTCCCGCTTCATCGCGTCGTCAGCGTTCTGTAAAAGCTCCCAAATAAACCGTCCGTCGTAGTCTCGTCTGGTTTCATCCACACTTCTGAAGTCGGATGTGATGCGGTTCGGATCGTTCTGATAAGTCCTCAATTCTTTGTCGCGAATCTTTTGAACAAGTTCACTTTCGGAGCAATCCAAATCCTTTGGCGTTTCCGATAGCTTGTCGCTTAGATGAGAAGCGCAGACGCTCAACACGCCCGTGCGGGAAAAAGCACGTCCTCCATTCGCTACGAGGAGAGCGTCCTCCGTGATCTCGAACAGTATTTCCTTATTTCGATTCATCAAGGCGCGCCTCCAGCAATCCCGTCATGACCATACCTTCCGCCCTTTACATAAAGATACAAGCGGAACTTCGTGAATTTATGATCTCGCGAGTGAACCACGCAAACCCTCCCGGTTTCTTCCCTGATCCACCCAGAAAACCCCAACCAAAACAAATCCGCGCCTTTTCTGTGGCGAAAACTTCGCCTTGCAACCTATATTGGAAGTACAGGTGAGCGATAAATCTCTCTCGCGAGCCGGAGCCGCCGAAGGAGATCGGCATGAGCCGATACATCTGGATTTGCCCGAAATGCCTGCACCAGTTTCAGGGACACGTGTTCGATGAGGGCACCTACGGCAGCGGCCCCATCTGCAACGCCTGCTGCGTGGAACTGGAATTCGTGCCCGGAGAGGATGCGGCGGATGAACCCGCGTTCAAGGAACAACGGCGTGAGGCGGAGGTTCGCGCGTCTGACCCCGCCGCCTAGGGCCGCGGGGCGTGATGCCCCCGGCATTCCTCACCGAAGCAAGGCGCCGGGAAATCACGTATTCTGTCGAAAAACCGGATAATCCGTTATTCAGCCAGTTTTTTGTAGAGCGGCGCAAACCTCTCGTGGCTCGCCTGATAGGCCGCCATGACGCGGGGGCGCGGCCCGCTCCCCCTGCGCTTCTCGATCAGGTCAGCCAGCGGCGCGGCGGGCTTGATGAATCCGGCGCGGCCTCGATGGGCGGCGGGGAAAGGGAACTAACTACGTGGCGGGGAGAAAATTTTTTTCCGCTCCCCTTCATCGGGGGAAATCGGCAAAACAGGGCTTCATGCTCCATGCCGAAAGCGGAAAGGGATTTTTTTATGCGCGCCGTCAATTTCATTACATGGCCGGGCGGGCATGATATGATCTCGCCCGGATGATAACGGCGCATGGGCCGCTGATGGCGCCGCCGCCGCTTGCCGATAGGGCACACTTCGGAGGGGTGAGTGACGAACTACGCAGACACATTGGAGGCGCAAAAAATGTCGCAATATCTAATAGTTGATGTGGATAGTTGGCCAACCCATCAAGGAAACGAGAAACCGTGTCTGGATGTTGCAATTCCTTCTGTCTTGGAGTCTGTCTTCTGCGCGCTGGTAGGTGCTTTCGGTAAGTTACCTGACGAACGAATTGAAGTCTCTTGGTGGAAAGATTTATCCAGAGTCCTTTCAGATTCCCGTCCTTATCAAATCCGTATTAATGCTCAAAACAGGAATTGGTGCGAATACGTCTATCAGTTCTCGCACAAACTGTGCCATGTAATGACGAACTACAATCGCAACAAAGTAAATCGCCATACTTGGTTTGAGGAAAGTCTTTGCGAAATGGCGTCATTGTTCGTTTTGTCTAGATTATCGGAGACTTGGAAAACCAACCCGCCTGTGAATGTCAGTGGAGCTGCCGAATTTGCACCCAGCCACGCAAAATACTGTGAGGATTTCGCAGACAAACACCTGACACCAGAACGCAAAAACTTACCAGGATGGTTATCATTAAATCTTGAGGATATGCAAAACAATCCTTATCTTCGCTGCCGCAATGCAGTTGTAGCCCTTGCCCTCCTGGATCATTTTCGGAGTGATCCTTCTCTTTGGGCGGACTGCGGATATATCAATTATTGGAATGTTGAAAACGACAAAACTTTTGAAGACTATTTGAATTCATGGGAAAAGTGTTTGAAATGCAATGACTCTGATTCGGTTCGAGTACCTGCCCTCGTTAGAAAAATGTTTTACGAGTAGCAAGTCGTGAAGATAAACCAGTTGATCGCAAGTCTTGAATCCGCGCCCGTGGGCGACGGCGATCTTATGGACGAGCCGTTCCTGTGATAGCCATATTAGCGTCGCCCCCTTCATGCTGCTCTTTCACCCTGGTATTGTGTACGGGCCTTTCCCTTGATGTGATGGCGTGAAGTCCGGGTTTGGACAAGCCCTGTGCCTAGACATCGTGTGAGCCCGAGCGTGGACCGGGTGCTCTACTCGGCCTCTTCTTTGGGCCGCGGGGCGTGATACCTGCGGCATTCCTATCCGAAGCAAAGAGAAGTGAAATCCCGAATCCCATCCAAGCCGCTCGGCCCGTCTGAGTGACCGCAATCATTCCGGAGCATCGAGCCGGACATTCTCGCGGAGCCAATCTCGCAATCGCTCGAAGATGAACGAATCGGTTTCATGCAGGCCGATGATGAAGTTATAGGTATTTTCGGCGTCCGCCGTAATCCACACCCCGTTGATCGCGAGAAACGTATAGGTGACGGCGAAAGCCGTGCGCTTGTTCCCGTCGACGAACGGGTGATTGCTCTCCATACTCTCCCAGAGCGCGGCAGCCTCCTCAATCAGATCGGCGTAGTAGCCCGTCTGTGGACGAAACAGTGCGGCTTCGAGCAGACCCGCATCACGCACGCCTTCGGCCCCGCCGTATCGCTCAATCTGGTCTTGGTGGATCGCAAGAACTTCAACGAGGGTCGGATAGTCCGTCATTCAGCGAGTTTTTTGTAAAGCGGCGCGTATCTCTCGTGACTCGCCTGATAGACCGCCATGACGTGGGGGCGCGGCCTGCTTCCCTTGCGCTTCTCGATCAGGTCGGCCAGAGCCTCATCCACAAGGGTCTGAAGCTGCCGCCCCTCGCTCCGCGCAAGGCTGCGGACGGCGGCCAGAATCTCCGAATTCACCTGGGTTGCGAACTTCTCTCGCTCCAAGGTCGCCATAGGGCACCTCCATTCTCAGGCGAAATTTATCATGAAATATCATGAATTGTCAAGAAATCAGACGAGTGGCCTCTTTGACTTTCGCCTCAACCGCTCAGGGCCGGGCTTTCTTGATGCGCCACTGCTTGAACTTCGCCCCGGTGGACGCGCACGGCGCGAGCGCGAGATCGCGCGACATGTACGGCCCGGCCGACCTGCTGGCGGCCCCCGCGACGAGGCAAAGCGTCCGGTCCGCGCCGGGGCGGAACTCCATCGCCGCGCCGTCGTAATCGAAAACCTGGCCTGTGGCGTCTTTCGCGCAATCCACCAGCCCAAGCGTTACCCCGGCGGCGGCAGGCGCCAGGAGCGCCGCGCACTTCCCGGAAAATGTGGCCGAAGCTATCCGCCGCGCCGCCTCATCGTAGCGGAACTGCACGTCGCCGCCCCGCGGCTTGCACGAGTGCGCGTGCAGCCGCTCGCTGAATCCTCGTCCGCGGGTATCGATGCACCAGCCAAGCCCATCCTGCTCGTCCAGATTATCCACCAGATAGATGACCGGCGCCGGAGTCTTGAGGTCTGGCGGTTCCGCATGAGCCGCCACAGGAAGACCCAGCAGAAGAAGAAACACCAAATGAGCGAGCGCCTTGATGGCCGAGCGGGCGCCTGTAGCTGCGGTCATCGTCATTTCCGGATTCCTCCTGCATTCCATGACCCACCGTATCGACCATGCCGATGCGGGAGGAAACAAACTGACCTACTCCGCCAAATCTCTCAATCCGCTTTCGGCCTCGGGGCGTGGTATCTGCGGTATTCCTCGCCGAAGCAGAGCGTGGAGTAATCGCGCATTCTGTCGATGAATATCAATCCATCGAGATGGTCGTATTCATGCTGGCACACGCGCGCGGCGAAACCCTCGAGCTCCTCAGCATAGACTCGTCCCTCATGGTCCTGCGCTTCCAGCCGCACGCGGTCGTTGCGCGGCACGCGGCCGTGAATGTCGGGGACGCTGAGACAACCCTCCCATTCCTCCCACCCCTCGTTCCCCAAGGGCGTGAGCTTCGGGTTCACGGCGAAACGCAGCGTTTCCTCATCGTCGGGGTCGAACTGCATGACGAACAGCCTGATCCCCAAGTGCACCTGGGGAGCGGCCAGGCCCACGCCCGCATATTCCACCATCGTCTCGAACATGTCCTCGATGATTTCCGCAAGTTCGGGCCCTCCAAGATACTCGGGCTCGACCTCGCTCGCCTTCCGGCGCAGGACGGGGTGGCCCATGCGGGCGACTTTTAGTATGGGCATCTACCTCTCCTATTCGCTTGGGGACGAGGCGGGCGGCAGCGCAGCGAACCAGGCGGCCAGGCCGCCCGGGTCGACGGTTTCCTCCAGCGAGTCCACGACGCGGTCGGCCCCGGTCAGCTTATCGGCGGGGTAGCTCGTCGTCACCGCGAGCGTCCTCATGCCGGCGGCGCCTCCCGAACGCACGCCCGCCACGGAATCCTCCACCACGAGGCACGACGCCCCCGGAATCGGCTCGGCGCGGCCTTCGTTTATCCGCGCAAGCGCCGTCAGGAAGCTCTCGGGGTCCGGCTTTCCCCGGCTCACCATCTCCGCCGTCACGATGATCGGGAAACAATCGATCAGCCCCACCCGCTCGAGCACGGGACGCACCTCGTGGCCCAGCGCCCCGCTCGCTATCGCCAGCGGCCAGTGCGCGGCGGCCGCGCGTATCATCTCCGCCGCGCCGGGGAGAATCTGGGGCGCCAGCGCGATTTCCTGATAGCGCACCTCTTTCAGCTCCAGAAGCTGCTCGAATCGATCCGGCTCGACCGCCACCCCGCGGTCGTCCAGAACGTGGGTGAACAGGAGCCTGTCGTCGAACGCGAGGTAGCGCTCGGCGTATTCCTCTTCGGTCAAGTCCAGGTCCAGTTCTTCCGAGAGCACCGCCTGGAACGCCGCCAGGTGGAGCGGCTCGCTGTCCGCGATGGTGCCGTCGAAATCAAAAATGATCGCTTGTAATTCCGGCATTCCCTCTCTCCGTATCCATGGCCGCCACGCTCCGGTGGAAGCCTCCGCCCCGCCGTCGAACGCCATCCACCATCGTTTTTCTCAGGGGCCTTACAGCCACCCGCCTCCGTCTTCGAATATGCTCTCGCCCGTGATGTAGGCCGATGCGTCGGACGCGAGAAAAACCGCGAGACCCACGATGTCTTCGGGCTCGCCCACACGGCCGAGTATCGTCCTCTCGTTTAAACCCTCTTCCACTTCAGGGTCTGCGAGCGCGGGCGCCAGCATGGGCGTTCTGTGCACGCCCGGACAGATGCAGTTCACGCGAACGCCGCGCCCGCCCCACTCCATCGCGAGCGATTTCGTGAGTCCCACCACGCCGTATTTGCTCGCGTTATACGCCGCGCGCGCGGGCCGGTGCCCCCGCTCGCCCAGGAACGTGCCGATGCTCACGATGCTGCCGGAGCCTCGCGCGAGCATCCCGCGTCCTGCGGCCTGCGCGCACAAAAAAGCGCCCGTCAGGTTCACGTCGAGGACGAAGCGGAAATCATCGGGCGAGACATCCACGCTCGGATCCGCGTTTATCACGCCCGCTCCGTTTATCAGGATGTCGACCCCGCCCAGGGTCTCTTCGGTCCGCTCCACGGCGCGGGCCACCTCGTCCGCCTCCGTCACGTCCGCCCCGATGGCCAGCGCGCGGCGTCCCAGGGCCTCAATGCGGCGGGCCGTCTCTTCCACCAGACCCTTTCGTCTGCCGAGAACGGCCACGTCCGCACCCGCTTCCGCCAGACCCAGCGCCATCGCCGCGCCCAGGCCCGTGCCCGCGCCCGTCACCAGCGCCGCCTTTCCATCCAGGCGAAATTTATCGAGTATCAAGGCAGAATCCTTTTTGATGATGAATCATGGCGAGATAGTTCGCGCCGTTCCCATAAAAGCGCCCCAAGCTAGGGGATGGCGCATGGGGTGTCAATATGAGGGGCGATGTTTGGACCCGAGACGAGAGCATGGTGGAACGCATCTTGTAGTGAGTTTGTTGAAAAACCCCTCTCCGCCTCATCCTGAGTAGCGGCGGAGCAGGCCCTCGCCTTGAAAACCAACCCCCCCCTACCCCCCCTTGTCAGGGGGGCATGAAAAACCTAAACCCCTCGCCGGTGGAGGGGTTGCTTTTTTTACCCCCCTGACAAGGGGGGGTAGGGGGGGTTGCCTTTATCCCCTGGACAGGGGGGTTTTTCACCAACCACGTTGTTGAGGGCATACATAAAGATTACACTTTCCCCGATGCGCCTGCGCTTCACAAAACCGCCCTGCCCTTCATCTCAAACCGGACTATCCGAATGGCCGGTACACGACCGGAACACTCGCTGGATGAACAGCATGAAATCTGCCCCCTGTGCGGGTCGCGCGAGGCTGTGCTTTATCTTCACGCCGATGGGAGGGACTATTTTCACTGCCCCGTCTGCCGCCTCATTTTCGTGCCGCGTGAATTCTGGCCCGCGCCTGAGACGGAGAAAGCGAGATACGAGCAGCACCGGAATTCCGGCTCGGATGAAGGCTACGTCGCCTTTCTCCGCCAGTTGAGCGACCCCTTTTCAAAATTGCTGACAGAAGGCGCGCGGGGGCTTGATTTCGGCGCGGGGCCGGCTTCAGACGGGCGCCCCGTCTTGTGTGAGTTGTTCCGGGCGGAAGGCTTCGAGTGCCAGCCCTACGATCCGTATTTCTTCCCGGAAACCCCCGAAGGCCCATTCGATTTCATCGCCGCGAGCGAGACTTTCGAGCATTTGAGGCATCCGAAAGAAGAGATCGGGAAAATCTATGAAAACCTCAAAACGGGCGGACTCCTGGGCGTCATGACGGCGTTCTGGGAGGAGGCGCTCTTCATGAACAACTGGCACTACAGGCGCGATTTCACCCATCTTTGCTTCTATCGGCCCGAAACTTTCGCGTGGATTCAGGAGCATTTCGGCTTCGCCTGCCGCTGGACGGATGAGCGCCGCGTCATCATTTTGGAGAAACTTTAATAGGGCTCGGCTCTTATTGTTCTCTCGTAATCTGGGGCGGGGCGAATGGGGTTGTTGAATAAGTCCCGATAAATCAGGGTTCGACGCGATAGGATTGTAGGGGTCGCATATATGCGACCCGGCCTTTTCCGCCTGCCGACCATGGGCCGCATATATGCGGCCCCTACACAACCAATCACACCCGCTCTCGCCGAGCCAGCTTCCCCTTCGCCACCTGAGGCAAGATTCTCAAAACCGTCTGAATACACCCCTGTTTTTGAGATTACTTGTCCGCGCCCATCCGGTGTGGCATTCTTGCCCGTGGTGAAGAAACCTCTTGATTCATGTGGGGAAACGCTCTCTTGCGCACGATGAAAACGGACATCCTCATCCTGGGTTCGGGCGGCGCGGGCCTGCTTGCCGCGCTCGCCGCGCACACGAAAAACCCCGCCCTGGACGTCACCGTCGCGGTCAAGGGTCTGTTTGGGAAAAGCGGCTGCACGCGCATGGTGCAGGGCGGCTACAACGTCGCGCTGGCCGAGACCGACTCGGTCGAGAACCACTTTCTCGACACCCTGAAGGGCGGGGCGTGGATTAACGATCAGGAACTCGCCTGGACGCTCGTGAGCCGCGCGCCCGGCTGCGTGGAGCGACTCGAAACCGTGTGCGGGTGCTTTTTCGACCGCAACGAGGACGGCACGATCCACCAGAAAGCCTTCGCCGGTCAGAGCTTCGACCGCACGGTGCACAAGGGCGACCTGACGGGCATCGAGATCACCAACCGCGTCGCGGAACAACTCGTCAGGCGCGGTGTGGACGTGCTGGAGGAAACCAGAGCCGTGGCCCTCCTGCCCGCAAGGCGCGAGCCGGAACGCGTGGCGGGCGCGCTATTGCTCGACATCCAGACGGGAGAGTTCATCGCCGTGAACGCGAAGTGTACGCTGCTCGCCACGGGCGGCGGCCCCACGCTCTATAAGATATCCGCCTGCGCGCAGGAACTCGCCACCGACGGCATGGCAATCGCCTGGGAGGCGGGCGCATCGTTCTGCGACATGGAGATGGTGCAGTTCCACCCCACGGGCATCCTGACGGGAGACGGCCTCCAGATAACCGGCACGCTGCTCGAAGAAGGCCTGCGCGGCGCGGGCGGGCATCTGAAAAACGCGTCGGGCGAGCGCTACATGGAGCGCTACGACCCCGAGCGCATGGAGCGCGCCACGCGCGACGTGGTATCGCGCGCGGGCTACACCGAGATCATCGAGGGACGGGGGACGGAGCGCGGCGGCGTGTTCATCGACGTGAGCCATCTGGGAAAGTCCTTCGTGCGCAAGAACTTCAAGGGCATGGTCGAGCGCTGCGCCGATCTGGGCTACGACCTGGTCGGCGGCCCCGTGGAGGTGACGCCCACCGCGCACTACATGATGGGCGGCGTGAAGATAGACACCGCGTGCCGCACGAATCTACCGGGCCTGTACGCCGCCGGCGAGGACGCGGGCGGGACGCACGGCGCGAACCGCCTGGGCGGGAACGGGGTGGCGAACGCCACGGTGTTCGGCGAGATTGCGGGGGAAGCCATGGCCGAAGAGGCGGCGGACTCTCCCCTCCTCCCCTATGACGCGGAGGCGCTCGCGTTTGCCGAGGAGAAAACGCTGGACGCGCTGGGCGAGGGCGAACCGCCCTACCCCATCCGGGCCGAACTGAAAGACACCATGTGGAACAAGGTGGGGCTGAGAAGAAACGGCGCGGACATCCAGAGCGGGGTCCGGCTCCTTCACGATTTGAAGAGACGCGCGGCCGAGGCCCGCGCGGGAGGCGGGCGCGCCTACAACCTCGCCTGGCAGCACGCGCTCGACGTGAGAAACCAGGTCCTGGTCGCGGAACTCATCGCCTTCTCCGCGCTCGAGCGCGACGAGAGCCGGGGGAGCCACTACAGGGATGATTGCCCCGATACGGGGGATGAGGACCTCTACAACGTCTATATCAAGAGGGAGGGCGATGCGGCGGTCATCGAGCGGAAACCCGTCGCGTTTCCCCGCCTGAGCCCGAAAGCGGAGCCTGCCGCACTGGCAGAGCCCGATCCCAATTTCATCGACTGACGACAATGCGGAGCGAGACCCGAGAATGACGAGCACAAAAGAGCCTCCGGCCACCAACAAACCACCCGTCTGGAAGGTCAGCGCATGGCGCTCGATGTATCCGGGCATGTGGTCCTGGGTGCTGCAGAGGCTCTCCGCCCTCGCGCTCATCGTCCTGTTCCCGATCCACGTGATGAACCCCTACATCGATTCGGTGCGGATCACCATGCTCCTCCTCGTCGTATGGCACGCCATGCACGGCATAAAAGTGATTCTGACCGATTTCGGCTTTCCGGATCGCCACCAGCGGAAACTCTTCTGGGTGCTGTGCGTGTTGGGCGTCGCCGCGTTTTTCTGGCTGGCCTACATGCACACCGAATACTGGAGGTTCATGGCGTGAACGAAGACGCCCGATTGAGCGAAGGACCGCCGGTAAGCGGGGTGGAGGAAGAGGCGGCACCTGAAAAAGAGGAACCGGAAGAAAAGGCGGAAAAACGCCCCACCGTGCGCGTCAGAATCCGCCGGGGCGGCGCGGCCGGCGATCCCGAAGCGCGCTTCGACGAGTTCCAGATCGAGACCGGCCCGCGCATGACGGTGCTCGACGCTCTGGTCGCCGTCCAGAGCGCGCAGGAGCCCGCGCTGTCGTTCCGCTACTCCTGCCGGGTGGGCATGTGCGGCACCTGCGCCCTGAAAGTGAACGGACGCCCCGCCTGGGCCTGCCGGACGCGGCTCGAAGGACTCGGCGATGAGATCACGCTCGAGCCGCTCACCAATTTCCCGGTTCTGCGCGATCTTGCGGTCGACATGTCGCCGTTCTTCGAAAAGATGAAACGCGCGCGCGGCTGGCTCGAACCCACGAGCGCGGCGGAGAAGGCGCCCGCGCTCATCGCGCCGAATTCACGCGAGCGCAAGCGCATCGAGCCGCACATCGAGTGCATCACGTGCGGAATCTGCTATGCTTCCTGCTCCATTGTAGGGCATGATAGTGACTATCTGGGGCCTGCGGCGCTCAACCGCGCCTACACGCTCGTGAACGACAGCCGCGACGCCCTGGGACTGGAGAGGCTTCTGGAGGTTTGTACCGAGGACGGCGCCTGGCGGTGCCACTCGCAATACAACTGCACGGAGAGCTGCCCCAAGGGCATCAGCCCCACGGGCGCCATCAAGGGACTCAAGCGCCGCGCCGCAGCGGGCGGCGTCAAACGATTCGCCGCATCCATCTTCCGGGGCCGCGCGCCCGGCGGGTGAGAGCGGGGAGGATACCAATATGCCGACCGTCGAAACGCACGCCATCAGCAGCGAACTCATCAGAGAGGTTGCCTTCGAACTCAACCGCCGCGCCGCCATCGGGATACCGAAGGACGTGGGCGATTCCATCGCCGACATGGCCGAGCGCGAGACCCAGAAGCTCTCGAAGTTCGTCTTGCTGGAAATCGTCAACAACTACAAGGTCGCCGTGGACGAGCAGCGCCCCATGTGCGCCGACACGGGGCTTCCGCGCTTCTACGCGAAGATCGGAAACGACGCGGCGCTCGAGGGCGGCTTCGTGGCGCTCGAGCGCTCGGTCCGCCAGGGGACGGCGGACGCCACCGAGCGCGTGCCCCTGCGTCCGAACCGCGTCCACCCCATCACCCGGCACGACTACAACAACAACGTGGGCATCCACGCCCCCACGGTGGACTACTCCTGGGAGCCGGACGTCGACTGGATAGAGCTCACCAGCTTCCACAAGGGGGGCCTGTTCGGCGGGGACTACCGGATGCTCTTCCCCACCGACGGGATCGACGGCATCAAGCGCTTCTTTCTTGACGTGATCAGCGAGTTCTTCAAGCGCGGCCTCTCGTGCCAGCCCGCCATCGTGGGAATCGGCATCGGCGGCACGAAGGACACCTGCGTGCGCCTCGCCAAGGAGGCGGCCTGCCTGCGCGTGGTGGGGGACAGGAACCCGGACCCCCAGATCGCGAAACTCGAAGAAGAGTTGAACGACCTGGGCAAAAGGACGAGCCTCGGCCCCATGGGCTTCAAGGGCGAGGGCGCGGTGATGGACACCCACATCGAGGTGGCCTACACCCACACGGGCGGGATGCCCATCTCGATCCACCACCAGTGCTTCGCGCTCCGGCGCGCCACCGCGCGGATCCACCCCGACGGCCAGGTGGAATACCGCGAAAACCCCCTCTGGTTCACCGACTACTACCGCCGCGACGGCGTCGCCTGAGCGGCCTGGGAGACTTTTGGATATGAGCGGCACCGCAGACCTGGAGATGAAGGAGCATCACCTCACCACACCCGCCACGCCGGAGGACCTGGCGAAACTCGAACTCGGCGACGTCGTCTATTTCGACGGCCTCGTCTTCACCGGCAGAATCGGCCTCTACAAGAAGCTGTTCGACGAGAAAGCGCCGCCGCCGGTGGACATCGCCTCGCTCACGAACGTGACGTTCCACTGCTCGCCCGCCGTGGGGCAGAACGACTCGGGCGAGTGGGAGGTCGCCGCCGTCACGGCCACGGCGAGCTTTCGCTTCGAGAAGCACCTGCCCCTGCTCATGGACGGGCACGGGATACGCTGCGTCATCGGCAAGGGCGGCATGGCGCAGGAATTTTATGAGAAACACTTCAAGCGCCTGGGCGCGGTGTTCCTGAACACGGTGGGCTACGGCATCGGCGCGCAGTACGGGCGCGGCATCACCGGCGTCAAGGACGTCTACTGGCTCGACGAGCTCGGCATTGCGCAGGCGATGTGGGTGTTCGAGGTGAAGAACTTCGGGCCGTTTCTCGTGGAATGCGACGCCCGCGGCAACAGCCTCTACCAGATGGCGCTCGCCGAGACGAACGTGGAGCTGGGCAAGCTCTACGAGGGGCTGCCGCTTCCAACGCTCAAGCGCATGGGCGAGGTGCACAACCCCGAGGACGAGGTTTTCTAGCAAAACCCCCTGACATTCGAGCAGGACCACCGACGAGAGGATAAGAAATTGCCAAAAGGAATCGCCTGGGTCACCACGAGCTGGCTGAGCGGCCTCGAAGACCCGATGCGCCACTTCAAGCGCCTCGAAACCGAGGCAGGCCTTGAAGTCAGAATCGAATCGAACGGGGTGGACAAGACCGAAGAAGAACTCATCGCCTCGCTTCCCGGCGTGGTCGTCACCTTCCCGAGCAACGATCCCTACAACGATCGCACCCTGGCGGCGGGGACGCATCTCAAGCACGTCGCCAGGACGGGCGTGGGCTTCAACTCCGTCGATCTGGACGCCGCCACGCGCCACGGGGTGGTCGTCACGAACGCGCCGGGCCAGAATTCCGATTCCGTGGCCGAGCACGCGATAGGCCTCATGCTCTGCATCGCTCGGAATATCGCCTTATCCGATAAAAAAATGCGCGCGGGCGAGTGGGCGGATTTAAGAGTTCCCATATCGCCGCTCCGGGGCAAGACGCTGGGGATCATCGGGCTCGGCAACATCGGCAAGCGCGTGGCGAGGCGCGCCGCCGCCTTCGGCATGGAGGTTATCGCCCACGACATCGTGCGCGACGAGCGCTTCGCCGCCGAGGTGGGCGTATTCTTCGAGACGCGCGAGGAGGTGACGCGCCGGGCAGATTTCATCACCTGCCACGTGCCCCTGAACGATTCGACGCGCGGGATGGTGGACGAGAGATTCCTCGCCTCCATGAAGCCGGACGCCTATCTCGTCAACACCTCGCGCGGCCCCGTGGTGGACCTCGACGCCGCCGCCACGGCTCTTGAGCGCGGGATCATCCAGGGCGCGGCGCTGGACGTTTTCCCGAACGAGCCGGCCGACCACCGCCACCGCATCTTCTCGCTCGACAACGTCGTCCTCACCCCGCACATCGCCGGCCTGGGCGAGGATGCGTGTGAGCAGTCGCTCGAGTTCGCCGTCACCGCAGCACTCGACGTCATCGCCGGGAGGCGTCCCGCCGGCCTCCTGAACCCCGGGGTGTTGGAAAAAGCGGGCATCGAGGACTAGAGTGAATCGCCGTCTTATCTCCGAGCCGCCGTTTCGGGATCATTAAATTCGCCGCCGCCACGAGGAAGAATTCATGCGGAAAATCAACAAGCTGCGCGCGCTTCTGATCGGCGCCCCCCTCCTCCTTCTCTTCGCCGGAGGAGCCATCGCCGCAGATACCAGGGGGGATACCGCCCTGCGCGTTCCCTGGAAGGTGACCGAGCACAGGATGAAGAACGGGATGCGCGCCCTCCTGCTGCCCGACCACAGCGCGCCCATGGTGGTCATGAAGGTCTGGTACGCCGTCGGCAGCCGGGACGAGCAGCCCGGCCTCACGGGGGTCGCGCACTATCTCGAACACATGATGTTCCGCGGCACGAAGAAATACGGCCCCAGGAAATTCAGCGAGATCATCAAGAAAAACGGCGGCTCGCACAACGCGTTCACGAGCTTCGACTACACCGCGTACTACGAGCGCATCGCCTCGGACAGGCTCGAACTCATCATCGAACTCGAAGCCGACCGCATGGTGAACATGGTGCTCGAGAAAAAGGCCTTCGACGCGGAGAAGAACGTGGTGCACGAGGAAAGACGCACCCGATACGACAGGCCGGTGGGCAAGTTCTGGGAGCAGCTTCGCGCCGTCGCCTACACGAACCACCCCTACAAGAACCCGATCATCGGCTGGCCCGAAGATATAGAAGCCATCACCATCAAGGACATGCAGGCGTTCTACAGGCGCTACTACAGCCCCGAGAACGCCGTCGCCGTCCTGGTGGGCGATTTCAAGGTCGATGAAGCCATCGCGCTTCTCGAAAAGCACTTCGGGATAATCCCCAAATCCCCCACCTTCCGGAAAAGGCCCGAGCTCGCCGAGTTTCCCCAGAAGTCGGAGCGCAGGGTATACGTTCGCGCGGACGCCCAGCTCCCCTACGTCGCTATCGGCTATCACGCCCCCAACTGGAAGAGCGAGGACGCGCCCGCTCTCGTGATGCTCGAGGCCATCCTGGGCGGCGGGGAAACCTCGCGCCTCCACCAGAGGCTCGTGCGCAAGGACACGCTAGCGCTCGGCGCGGGTTCTGATTACACCTACATCTCGGTGGACCCGATGATCTTCTATCTCTACGCGCGGGTGGCGCCCGGCAAAAAGGCCGCCGACGCGGAGAAAGCCCTGCTCGAGGAGGTGGAAAAACTCATCGAAAAAGGCGTGACGGACGAGGAGTTCCGCCGCGCGCTCAGGAACATCGAGGCGAACATGGTTTTCGCCATGGACTCGCATTATTACCGCGCGAGGCTCCTCGGCTCGGCGGCCATCGCGGGCGACTGGCGGCTGCTCGAAGGCTACCTGCCCGCCCTGAGGAAGGTGACGCCCGCCGACGTGGTCCGCGTCGCCAGGAAGTACCTGCGCCACAAGAACAAGACCACCGCCGAACTCATACCGACAAAGAAGAGCCGCCGCGCGAACGCCGCCAAAAGCCGGGGAGGATACTAGCATGAGGCTCCACCGCATCCTCTGGACACTGGCCGCCGCACTCCTGCTGCCCGCCCTGGCGGGTGCGGACGTCATCACCTACGAGCGGGAGGAATTGCCCGGCGGCGGCGTATTGCTCGTCAAGCAAAGCAGGCAACTGCCCATGGTGCGGGTCGCCGTCTCGATTCCGGCGGGCGCGCGCCATGAAGCGCCCGAACGGGCGGGACTCGCGAACCTGACCGCCGCACTCCTCACCCGGGGAACGAAGACGAGAAGCGCATCCGACATCGAGAAGCTGAACGACGCCCTGGGCGGCGGCGTGGGCATGGAGGCAGGCCGCGCGCGCGCAGGAGCCTCCATGCGCGTGCTCACGCGGGATCTGGAAGAGGGCCTATCGCTTCTGAGCGACGTTCTCAGAAACCCCGTCTTCCCGGCGGAGGAGGTCGGCAAGACGAAGCGGCGCATCGCGGGCGGCATGCGCAGGCAGCGCGAGCGTCCCGGCCATCTGGCGAACAAGGCGCTCCGGAAAAGCCTCTTTGGGGAAACGCCCTACGGCCGCCTGGTCGAGGGCACGGAGGCGTCGATCAAGAAACTGGGCAGGGAGGACATCGTCCGCTTCCACCGGAAATGGTACGGCATGAAGGGGACGATCTTCGTCTTCGTGGGCGACGTTTCGCTCAAGCGCGCGAGAGAACTCGTTCTGGCCCGCTTCAAGGGCTGGCGGGCGGAGGGAGGAAAAATCCCGGAAGCCGCCCCGCCCGAGACGCCCACGAAGATGCAGGTGCTCAAGATCGACCGCCCCCTCTCCCAGAGCACGGTGATACTGGGCAACCGTTCGCTCAAGCGCACGCATCCTGATTTCTACGCCGCGCGCGTGATGAACTACATTCTGGGCGGCGGCGGGTTTTCGAGCAGAATCATGGACAACCTGAGAGAAGAAAAGGGTCTCGTCTACAGCGCCTACAGCTACTTCGCCTCGGGCCGTCATGCGGGCCACTGGCGGCTCATGCTCCAGACGAAGAACAAGACAGCGAACGAGGCCATCAAAGAGGCGATCGCGGAGGTGAAGCGCATCAAGGAAAAAGGGGTGAGCGACAAGGAGCTTCAAGACGCCAGGGATTTCATTACCGGGAACTTCGCCACGCGCTTCGGCTCATCGAGCCGCATCGCGAATTACATTCTCGCGGTGGAGATTCTGGGCTTCTCCCCCGGCTACGCGGATGAATACCTGAAAAAAATCCGCGCCGTCACGAAGGAGCAAATCCTCGCGGCGGCGAGAAAACACATCAAGCTCGACGAATCCACCCTCGCGGTGGTGGGCAACCTCGGTGAGGCGAAGCTGGCCTATTGAACCACGCGGGCGGATGAGGAGGAATAAAGATGAAGCGGGAAACGGTAACGCCCGATGCGCTGGCCGCGCCCGCGGGGCATTTCTCGCACGGGGTCATTACCGAGGGCGGACGCACGCTCTATGTGGCGGGCCAGACGCCGCTCGATGAAGACGGCAACATCGTCTGCATCGGCGACCCGGAGGGACAGGCGCGCCAGTGCTACCGGAACATCCAGAAGGTGGTGGAGGCGGCCGGCGGGCGCATGGCGGATACGGCCAAGATCCAGGTGTTCGTGACGAGTCTCGATTACAGGGCCGCCGTCGGCAAGGTGCGGGCCGAGTTCTTTCCAGATGACCCGCCGGTGAGCACGTTCCTGGTGATCTCCAGCCTGGCCGAGCCCGATTTTCTGGTCGAAGTCGAGGCGATCGTCCCCCTGCCCGGATAAGAGAGACAGCGGTGAGCGGAAAAACCACCCTGCGATGGGCGTTCGCGCTCGCATATATGGCGGGGATTCACCTCTGGACGGCGACGGGCGGGCGGAATCCCTCCACTCCCATGCCGTTCGGGGTGGACAAAATCGTGCACCTCTGCGAGTTTGGGCTTCTCGCCTGGCTCCTCTGGCGGCCCTGGCGGGAAACGCTCCCCCTCTGGGCCGAGGGGAAAACAGCCGCCTTCGTCTTGGTTCTCACGGCCTTGAACGGCCTGGGCGACGAGTTGCACCAGCTTTTTCTCCCCCACAGGACCGCCACGTGGGGAGACCTGGCGGCGGACATCGCGGGCGGCGGGGCCGCCGTCATGTGGTGTCTGCACCGCGAGAAGGGCAGGCCCTCTGCAGTGAGACCGCAATAGGAGAACTCGATGGCCGGCATCCGGGAGGCGCTCACCGAAGACATGAAGGCCGCCATGCGCGCCAGGGAGACGCTCCGGCTCTCCACCATCCGGATGGTGCGCGCCGAGATTTTGAACAAGGACAAGGAAGGCGGTGAAGAAACATCGGAAGAAGATATTCTCAAACTGCTCCAAAGTATGGTAAAGAAACGGGAGGAAGCCGCCGAGCAGTACGCAGCCGCAGGCCGCGAGGATATGGCCCGGCAGGAACGAGATGAAATCCGGATCATCCAGGGCTATCTACCAGCGCAGATGGAGGATGCGGAAATCGAATCCGCCGCCCGGGCGATCATCGAGGAAACCGGAGCCTCCTCGATGAAAGACATGGGCAAGGTAATGGGAATTCTCACTCGTGAACTGGCCGGGCGCGCTACGGGCGCCCGGGTTTCCCAGGCGGTCCGGAAACTCCTGGGCACTTAGGTAAGAAGGAGGTCTCCAAATGAAGAAGCCGACCTACCGCTTAGAAGACGTCGCCACAGCGTACCAATGCGAACCCGAGCAGGAGGAGATCATCTCTGCTCTGGCCGAGCGCGACTACCGTGTATTCGAGGTCGAGCAGCCCGCCGGAGCCTTCGTGCCCTACCACACGCACGATGAGGAAGAAGCCGTGATCGTCATCGAGGGCCAGATGCAGTTCAACGTCGAGGAAGAACTCGTCCTCGTCCAGCAAGGCGAGGTGATCACCATCCGGGAAGAAGCCATCCACAGCGCAGCCCAGATTGGAGAGGAGAAAGCCAGGCTCCTGCTCGCCTTCCCGAATGACGGGAGCGACCCGCCGGTCATCGACCTCGACTGGGAGGGCGATGAGGAGGACGACAACCTCGGCTACGCCTGACTCCAACTACTTCGCCTACGGGGCGAACCTGCACGTCACGCAAATGAAATCCCTGTGTCCGAAGAGCGCGCCCGTATGTCCCGCGCGCCTTTTGGACTACCGCCTCACCATCGCCCTGCCTGCGGCGTCGCAAGGAAACCAGCCCGGCTGGGCGACCGTGACGCCCGAAGCGGGCGCGTATGTCCCGGGCGCGCTGTTCCGCCTCCACGCCGACGACCTGCCTGCCCTGGATCATTTCGAGGACTACCCGACGCTCTACGACCGGAAGGATGTGGAGATCGTCACGGCGGACGGCCCCCTCCGGGCCATGCTCTACATCATGCGGCATCCGCTGAAACCTGCGCGCCCGGCGGCGCACTACGTCGAAACGCTCCGGCAGGGGTACCGCGATTTCGATTTGCCGATGGAGGTGCTGGAGGGCGTTCTGGGAGAGACCTTCCCTTAACGGGGTTGTTGAAAAAGCCCCGTCTGCGACCCCCGCAAACCGCCAACGCCTCTTTCCTCACCCTGAGTAGCCGCCGAAGGTAAAACGCGACTGAGAAAGGAGTGTTTGTATCGAAGGGCGAGGGGGAGTCGAACGCCTCGTGCCAGGCGAGAGCAAACGCTCATTTATCAATCGCGCTTGGCCTTCGATACGCGGCTCCGCCGCTACTCAGGATGAGGGAGATGTGAGGACTTTTTCAACAGACCCCCACTGGAGGGTTTTTCAACAGCCCCTTGATTGCCGTGTTTGGCTCCGGCTTCGAAACGGCCGTTCGAATGGTTGAAGTCAGTCGGCGGTTCTCTCGAGCAGACGGCGCAAGGCCAGCATCGCCGTCTCGCTTTGCCTCATTGTCATCTCACTTTGCTTCATCGTCATTTCGCTCTGCTTGAGCAGCACGTCCGTCCGCTTCGATGTCTCTTCCTGCAGTTTTATAAGAGCGTCCGTTCGCTTCATGGACTCCTCATGCTGCTTTGCAAAGGCGTCCGCCATGAGTTCGATCTGCTTCATCATGGCGTCGATCTGCCTGTCCGTCTGCCGGGCGCGCCTTTCTGAAGCGTCGCTCATCCGCTTGATGCCGTAAAAGAACAAGGCCGATTGCACCATGCCCACGAACAGGGCCACGCCGGCCTGAACCCATCCCACGAGCAAGGTCGCCTGCTGGAATTCCGTCATTTCTCTCTCCCACGCCTAGGATAAATCAACATACGAGACGCCATCAACTCGTCCCGTCCCGGGTGGGTCCTCTGTTGTCGGTTAGATCGTTAAGAAGTATAGCATGAAGCGAAACAATAACAAAAGTTCCGGGGTCAATCCGTTTCCCTAGAAATCGCCCTTCTCCTGCAGATACGGAATGAGGCCGCCCGCCTCGATCATCGCCCAGAGGCCGTCTGGAAACGGGGCGAAGGTGACGGTCTCATCCCCTACGCGGGCCTCGCCCGCCATGGGGTCGACCTCTATCTCATCGCCCGCCTTTATCGCGCCGGTATCGCACGCGATGACGGGCAGGCCCGAATTGATGGCGTTCCGGTAGAACATGTGCCCAAAACTCCTGGCGAGCACGCAGCTCACGCCGAGTTCCCTGAGCACCACGGCGGCATCCTGACGGCTGCTGACGAGGCCGAAGTTCTCCCCCGCCACCACCACGTCGCCGGGCTGCACGTTCTTCGAGAAACCGGGGTCCAGCTCCCTGAAGGCGTCGCGCTTCAGTTCTTCGAGCGTCGTGCCCGGCGGGCGGTATTTGACCGACAGATGCACGTCGGTGCTGATGTCGTCTCCGAAGCGGTGGACTTTGCCCTTCATCGCCAAAATATCATCCTCCTTGCAAAAATCGCCGCACTTACCATAAATGCTGAGCCCTATAAAAACTCTCTGGGATCCGTGATACGGCCCGCCACCGCGCTCGCCGCCACCGTGGCGGGCGAGCCCAGATAAATCTCGGCCTCCTTGCTGCCGAGCCTCCCCGGGAAATTGCGGTTCGCGGAGGATATGGCGCGCTCCCCGTCGGCGAGGCAGCCGTTTCCCGTCATCGAGGCGCACGGCCCGCACGCGGCGGTGAGCACGGCGGCCCCCGCTTCGGCCAGGGCCCCGATGGCCCCGCTCGCGGCGGCGGCCTCGTAGATCTTCTTGCTCGTGGGCGCGACGTAGAAGCGGACGCCCGGCGCGATTTTCCTGCCGCGCACGATCTGCGCCGCGACCTCGATGTCCTCGAGCCTCCCGTTCGTGCACGTGCCCACGAACGCCTGCTGGACGGGCAGGCCCGCGTAGTCCTCGATGGGGTGCGCGTTCCCCGTGGCGGGCGGCGCGGCCACGACGGGCGTGAGCGAGGAGACGTCGAGAGCGATTCTCCTCGCGTATTCGGCGTCCGGGTCCGGCGAAACGGGCGTGTTGAACCGCGCCCCGTGCGCCCGCGCCCAGTCGAGCGCCTTTTCGTCCACCTCCATGATCCCCGTCTTCGCCCCCATGTCGACCGACATGTTCGCGACCGTGAAGCGCGCGTCCATCGAGAGGTCCGCAAGTGCTGGGCCGCCGTATTCCACCGCCATGTAGTTCGCGCCGTTCTCGCCCATCTCGCGCGCGAGGACGAGTTCCATGTCTTTCGAGAAAACGCCGTGGGCGAGCGCGCCGGTGAACTCCACGCGAACACTCTCGGGCGTCTTGAACCAAAGCTTCCCGGTGGCGTAGGCCGAAGCGATTTCCACGCTCTCCACGGCCACGCCCATCGCGCCCAGCGCTCCGTATGTGCACACGTGGCTGTCGCCCCCCACCGCCAGCGCGCCCGGCCCGACGCGGCCCTCCTCCGTCACGACGGTATGGCAGACGCCGGAGCCTGGTTCAAAGACCTCGACGCCGTGTTCTTCGCCGAAGATTCTCAGCTTCCTGTGGTGGTTCGCCCAGAGGACGTCCTGCGCGGGCACGAAATGATCGATGACGAAATCGGTCTTTTTCGGGTCCATCCGGAACTCGAAGCCTGCCTCGCGGAAAATGTCGACCGCTTTGGGACCCTTGGCGTCGCCCGCCATGACGTAATCGAGCTCGGCGATCACCAGATCGCCCGCCCTCGCCTCGCTGCCTGAGTGCGCGGAGAGAATTTTCTCCGCCATCGTCTGACCCACGACTTTCTCCTTGTTGAATCTTTCATATCGGGAATGCAAAACCTTTGTATACACCAAAAACCGGGCGCGCGGAATTATGAGGAGGCATGCGCCTCGCGGTGGATTCAGAGGAACAAGTCGACGAGGAGTCGAACGCGCCTTCGCTTTGACTACTCCCGCGCCCTGGGCGAGACTGGATGGGCTACTCCACGAGATAAACTGGAGAAAAGCGAATGACGGAATACGAAGCCGCAAACCTCACCGTACAGCAAGCCGCCCTTGCGCTGCAAAAAGACACGCTCTCACTGCAACAGGCCTCCCTGGCTCTTCAACAAGCCTCGCTCGCCGTGCAACGGGCTTCCGTATGGGTCGCCGCCCTTGTCGGGGCCGCGCAATGCAGCCTCATCGGAGTCGGCCTCTACATCATGCGACAGGCCTCGAAGCAACGCGACGCCCAGCACCGGGAAAACATGGCGCAGCATCGGGAGACCATGAAGGCGCTGGACAGCCGACATCAAGCAGCCATGGCGCAACATCGAGAAACCATGGCGGTGCTTAATCGTCAGCAAGAAGCGCAAAAAGAACAACACCAGGAAACCATGGCGGCGCATCAAGAAACCATGAAGGTGCTGGAAGGCCAGAACAAGGCCCTGGACAATCAACAAACGGCGATGATGGAACTCATCCGCCGCACCTCGGGGACACCCGCTCAAGAGGACGGCTGAGCGGGCGGGCTTCACCACCCCTAGTTCCCCTTCATATCCGCTCCGGCAAGCGAGGCACTACCGGGCGGCTCTGGCCGCCGCCTGTTCGAAGTGACGGACAGCGGCCTCGAACCGGTCCCTGCAACCGGGATTGCGAAACCCGACGACCTTCCCGTCGTACCCGGTCAGCGAGTCCGCCTGCACCGGCTCCCCGGACCAGGGTCACTTCTCGTTGATGCAGTCGGCGATGTCGAGGACGGTCATGAAAATCCTTGCCCGGTTCATGCAGGGGGCGTTCGAGAACGCCCCACGTTCGCGAGCGCGGGCCGCTCACTAGCGGCCCCTACGGACGCTTGGCGCGCCTTTTCCGGGGTTTCGGCGCCGGGCGTTCGGCCAGGAACCAGTCGAGAATCTGCTCGCCGTCCCAGCACACCACCCCCGGTTTGGACAGGATATGTTCGAAAGTTTCGCGCACGTATCTGATCCGGTGCGGCGAACCGGAGAGATATGGGTGCATGGCGATCGACATCACCTTGGTGGATTCGTGGCTTTCGGCGTAAACGGTCTCGAAGTAATCAATCGCGCGGTCGCGGAAGACCCGGGACTCATGGTACTGGATCGCCATGCTCACGATGTCGTGGAGCTCGTAGTTGTAGGGCAGCGCCACGACCGATTTGCCGGCCGTCGTCTTCACGTGCACCGGCTGGTCGTCGAGCACCCAGTCGCCGATGTATTCGACCCCGGCCTCGGCGAGTAAATCCAGCGTCTGGTAGGTCTGCGTCAGCCCCGGGCCGAACCAGCCGCGCGGCCTCTTGCCGCAGAATTCCGTGATGATGCCCATGCACTTGTCGATCGTCTCGCGTTCGTCGTCGAGCTTGTGCATGGGTATCTGCTCGTAGGAGTGGGCGTTGAACTCCCAGCCCGCTTCCAGGCAGGCCCCGGCGACTTGCGGGTATTCCAGGCAGGTTCGGGCGTTCAGGGTCACCGTCGGTCGTACGCCCAGATCGTCGAGCATGCGCTTGATGCGCCAAATGCCGACCCGCATCCCGTATTCATGCCAGCTCCAGTTGGGATGGTCGGGGAGCATCGGCACCCCCTGGGGCGGGGGTATCACCATGCGCGCCATGGGCCGGACGATGTCCCACACCTCCAGCGCCAGTACCGGCCAGAGCACCAGGCGCGCGCCTTCGGGAAGTTTGAGCGGCTTGCGATCGATGATGGCCGAATAGGGCAGGCGGTCCCCTGGCCTCATGCCTTCTTTCATGTCTTGTCTCCGAATAGGTTGCGACCGGCCAGGCAGGGCCGCGCGCGGTTTTTGTTTGCCGTGACTATACCATAGTCAATAAGGCGCGGAAGAGAGCCCTGCGCGTCAGTCGGCGGGGCGGTGGCGCGCCAGGGCATTGGCCAGGATATCGCGCGCCGGAGCCGAACCGTCGAGCGGGCGCAGCTTGCGGCTCTTGATCTTCCAGCCCTCCGGCGTGCGCGTCAGTTCCCAGCGGTTGGCGAGGACCCGGTGGATGCGGTAGCCGGTCGAGACGCCGTGATTGGGCAGCTCGCGCTCGGCGCCCTGGTGGTCCGGGTGGATGAGCTGCAGGTAGGAGGTGACCCAGGCCGAATCGCCGCCCAGTTCGATGTGCGGCAGCCCGGCGAAGTGGGCGAGGCCGCCGTGAATCGCCTCTTGATGGGCGGGTCTTCGGGTGATGGCGGCGATGGCCTCGTTTCCGACCGTGAAGTCGAGACTCTCCCCGCGGTCGAATACGCCGTCTTCGGTGAAGATGGCGCGGGTGTAATCATCCGCGCCGGTGTCGGCGCTCGGCGGGTGCGAGGCGATGAGGTTGTATATCTCGAGCCTGTCCTCGATATCGCGCAGCCGCGCTTCGAGCGACTCAGGCCCCGGCGTTCTTTCGGTTTCAGTCATATCGTTTCCTCCCTTAAGACAATAAAATGAGAATATCGCACGTTCCGGGGCGCAGCCGCTCTCTCAATTTTGCGATGAAGTACTTCGCCGGGATGGTTCGTTTCACACGTGCAGGACGACGAGGTCAGCCTCCACCGTCACCCGAAAGGTTTCCACGGAAGGGTCTTCCTCCACGTCCTCCGGCCGCTCGACCGTCACTTTATACGCCCTGACGCGGGTGCGGTGGGGATTGAAGACTGAGCGCCCCGTGAGGATGTCGAACTCCCAGCAATGCCAGGGACAGACGATGATCTCGCCGTCTTTCACGTACTGGATCTCACGGGGGGCGTTCGCGTCCATGGTCCCGCGCACTGGCCCGATGCAGAGCGGCGCTCCCTGGTGGGGGCAAATGTTTCTCAAGGCGAAATACGCCCCCTTGACGTTGAATACCCCGATGGAGCGATTTTCGAACTCGACGATTTTCCTTTCGCCGGGAGGCAAGTCCGACACCTTGCATACGATATGCTTTCCCATCAGGCTTCCCCGTTTTCTCCCGTCACGATTTTCCTGAGCTTCGGGTACGTGCCGAGCGCATTCTCATAAAAGATGCTCTTGCGCAGCTGCGGGTCGACGTTGGGGAAAACATACCGCGGATCGTCGAAGTCCCAATGCGGGTAGTCCGATGAAAACTGAAGCGTGTCTTCCGCATAAATCATTCTCAGCATCTGCTCGTTGAATTCGGACCTGGGCGGCTCCTCCACGGGCTGGCTCGTGAACCGAACGTGTTTTCGGATGACTTCGCTGGGCGGCTCCTTCACCCAGGGGACTTCCAGCCGCAGGGACCTCCATTCCTTGTCCAGGCGCCACATGAGGCCCGCGACCCATGCGTAACCCATCTCCTGGACGATGAACTTGAGGTTCGGGAAGCGTGAGAACACCCCCTCGCACACCATGCTCGTCACGTGCATCCACCCCACCTGGGGCAAGCCGCTGTGCAGTTCGATGAAGTAAGACGGCATTCCCACGGCCAGCATCGGCGGGTTGACGCCGGCGGTTTCGGAACCGCCGTGGATCGCGACGGGCAGGTCGTGGCGGGAGGCCGCCTCGTATATCGGCCACATGTACCGCTGGCCCAGGGGAATATCCATCGGACAGACCTGGACCGAGACGATATCGGGATGACCGGCCAGCCGATCGATTTCCTCCGCCGCGAGATTCGGATCCCGCGGACTCACCCAGATGCACGCCTTGAAGCGGTGATCGGTGGAAGCCCATTCGGCGAGAACGAAATCGTTGTAGGCGGAGGCGTAGGCGGCGCTCAGGTCCGCATCCGGAATGCCCGAGACGCCCGTGGCGTCCTGCCCGACGATGATGGCGTAGTTGATGTCGTGCTCGTCGAGAAGCTGCTTCGCCAGGAAGCCGATGTCCGATCCGATGGGTCCGCCTTCGGGCGGCCTGGCGTCCACCCGCCCGGAGCCCCCCGGATGAGGATGGAAGAACGCGCGCCTGGGAACGGAAAACGTATTCCGGGGATTGGCTTCGTCTTTCACCAGGGCGCCCTTCATCCCGAGCCGGGCCTGCCACTTCTCGGGGAGATAGGGTTTTAAGGACTGCACCCCTTTCGGCATTCGGGGATGAATATCGCAATCGATGATGTTCAACTTTTTTCCGGTCGAGACGTCAATCATGTCCGTGGTTTCCGCTTGATTCACCGGGTTCATGGGGAGGCCTCCAACTCAGATGTGAGATTGGCGTTTCACGAGATGCCCCTAATATGGTGTCTGGAGTGAAGCGAAGTCAAACAAGTCGTTCCGAAAACGCCTCTGCAAAGAAATGCAGAGTCATTCAACCAGATCGATATGGCCGCATTCGCCGAACGCGTATTTCCTTATCAAATCTCCCGGCATGGTTTTCCGATTCAACCTGGTGCAGAGGATGAATTCCGGGTAGTTGACATGACCTGATGAGCGGGGGATATTTGATGGATCATCTGAATTTATGGAAACCGACAGCGCCATTCCCCGGTACGAAGGGGTTGGGAGGAAATACGTATAGATACGGTTGTGTTCGCTCGCAGTGCCCGCCGGAATGCGGAGGAGAGCCATATTGGAACCCCGTGACCACGTCGCAAAGGCGCAAAGAATCGAAGCCTCTCTTCGGAAGCTGGATCCCGCCGACGACCCCGAGATGATCATCGAGACGTGCATGCTCGCCGCCACGCACTATTTCAACGCGGCGCTCCACGCGGAAGGGATAACGAACCAGCTGATGGATCATGCCCACACCTTCCGCCCCACGCTGGACGGATACGTCAAGAAGCCCGGCGCGGCGCTTCAGGCCGCGATGAGGCCTCTGGAATTCATCGAGCAGCTCCGCCCCGGGCATTGCCGGGGCACGGAACCGATCAGCCGGGCGACCATGGATGAATGCCTCCAAAGCCTGGAGGAGGCGAAAGCCGGTTTTCTGGAAATCGTCGGAGGCGCGGCCCGGTCCGCGGTCTGGAGAGTGGTATGACCGGAATTTCTGGAGATGCGCCGTGAAAATCGAAGAGCATATGGCCAAGGCCGAGCGGTTCGCGCGATCCGTGGAAAAACTGGACCCCGCAGAAGATTTCGAGGCGGTGATGTGGGGCCGCATGCACATCTGCTCGAACTGGATAAATGCCGCCCTCCATGCGAAAGGGGTCATCCCGGAAACGGATGACGTCGCCCATACCTGGTATCTCTTCGATTACGGGGACCATGATTTCCTGGAAGCCCATATAGACGAGGAGACCCGGCGCGCCCTGACCGAGTTGGCCGTATTCGAGAGCCTCAGAACGACGCACGTGCGGGGGCCCGGCACCTACGGCTCCGAGGTATGCAACCTTTCCGAAAGAGCCTACAACCACCTCAAGGAATTTACGGAGAAAGCGATTGCCGCAATAAGTCCGAGCGCTTAGATAGTCGAGGCGTTGGTTCAATCATCCCGTTCAAGGATGCAAATCGTCCTGCTCTGATGAGGGAGGGTAAATTGATGCTCAAAAAGACTTGTCGCCAGCACTCAACACTGTTTGCAGCCTGCGTCGCCCTGTTTGTATTCGTACTGGTCGCTCCCCCCCAAGTCGAAGCCGCCAAGAAAGCGGTCAAACTGGGGGCCGCCACCGTCGCCAGCACGCTCTATGTCATGGCGGGCGCCCTGGCGGACGTCTTCAACCGCAAGAACAAGGACTACTCCCTGAACGTCACCCTGGGCGGGGGAAAGTCCAACCCGCAACTGGTGGGGGTGGGCAAGTCCGACATCGCGTACAGCTACACGTATTACGTGGGAAACGCCATTGCGGGCAAAAAGCCATACAAGAAAAAGTATCCGAACCTGAGGGCCATGGTATGGCTCTACACGTCCGCCGTTCATTTCATGGCGGCGCCCGAACTGGTCGATAAAGGAATCAATTCGTTCGAGGATTTCGTGCAGAAGAAACCCAGGGCCGGGATCACCATCGGGAAGAAAGGGACGGGGACCTACAACATTGCGACCTACCTCCTGAAGGAGTACGGCACTTCCGCCGATGCGCTCAAGAAGGCCGGGGTGTCGGTCCGCCTCGGCGGAGGCCGCGCCATGATGCGCTTTTATCAGGACAAGCACGTGGATTTCGTCCTGTTCCACACGGGCCCCGGCAACGGGCTGATCAAACAGGCGGCCCTGCGCCGCCCCATCAACTTCACCGGGGTCACGCCGGGCATGCGGCAGAGGCTGGAAAAGTTCGGCCTGGTGGAATCCATTGTGGACGCGAACACCTATCCGGGCCAGAAGAAACCCCTCGATACCTATGGACTGAGAACGATCATTTTCACGAGAGGGGACCAATCGCCCGACCTGATCTACAAGGTGACGAAAACCGTTTTCGAGAACAAGGATTATCTGAAGGGCGCCCACAGACTTTACGGTTTCCTGGAACCCGAACGTTCCGTGAAGAACATGAAAGGCGTTCCCATACACCCCGGCGCAGCCCGTTATTACAAGGAAGTGGGGGCGATGTAACCTGAGAAGGGGCAGTTTCACCACGCTAGAGGAATGAGCGGGCGCCGGGGATTCCCGCGATTATCCCGGCGCCCGTTTCCGCATAATTCCGGAAGGCGTTCTTCATGGCCAGTCAAGGCGTAAATTTTCCTCCCAGGGGATTCGTCGGCTATCTCATCGCGCTGGTTGCGATCGGCATGTCCCTCACCGAGGTCTATCTCGCCGTTACGGGCGGGATGGACGCGATTTTCGAGCGGCCGATGTTCTATCTGGCCGCCGCCGCCATCATCTTTCTCACTCCCCCATCTGAAAAAGCCGGGCCCTTGTCGCCCGGGTGGCGCAAGGCGTTTGTCGCGTTCCTGGGCGTCCTGGCGGTGGTTTCCGTCATGTGGCTGCTCTGGGAGTTCGACCGGCTGCTCGAACGCACCCGGTATATAGACGACGTCCTGCTCCCGGATATCGTTTTTGGAGTCGTCTGCATCGTTTTGGTTCTCGAGGCCACGCGCAGGGCGATCAATCTGACCCTGCCCTTGATTGCGCTTTTTTTCCTGGTCTACACCTACTTCGGGCCCTGGATGCCGTGGGAGTTCAAGCACGGCGGCATCGGGTTTCTGGACATCATCGATCATTTCTACCTGACCGACGGGGGTCTTTGGTCCGCCCCGATGTACGTCTTCGTCAACTACATGTTCCTGTTCATCCTGTTCGGGGCCGTCCTCGATGCTTCGGGCGCCGGGAAGATATACATCGACTTCGCGTTCCTGCTGACCGGCCGAATGCGGGGCGGGCCCGCCAAGGCGGCCGTGGTGGCCAGCGCCCTCTCGGGAACCATATCGGGAAGCGCCACCGCCAACATCGTCACCACGGGCACCTTCACCATCCCCCTGATGAGAAAAATGGGGTACCGCCCCCACGTGGCGGGAGCGGTCGAGACGGCGGCGTCCACCGGAGGCCAGATCATGCCTCCCATCATGGGAACGGCGGCGTTTCTGCTGGCCGAGTTCACCGGGACTTCCTATTTCACCATCATCAAGATTTCGGTGATTCCGGCGCTGCTCTATTTCATGTCCGTTTTCGTGTTCGTGCATCTCGAGGCGGCCAAGAACGACATCCGGGGCCTGAGTTGGGAGGATCTTCCCAACATCCTGAATACGATCGGTCGCGCATTCGTTTTTCTCATCCCGCCGGCCGTCCTGATCTATTTCATGGTGGTCGGGAGATCGGTGCAATATGCGGGCGTAGCCGGAATCATCGCCACGATTGTTTCCATGATGCTGCTGGGAATGGTCGACTATCTCTACCAGGGATGGCGGGAACGAAGTTTTTCCGCGAGGCGCGCCCTCGATTATCTGAAAAGCGGATCGGGCAAACTCGTCCGGGCGCTGGTTCGAGGAGCGCAGCAGTGCGCCCCGATAGCCGCCGCATGCGCGACTGCGGGCATCATCATCGGAGCGACGACGATTACGGGGCTGGGGCTCAAGTTCTCCTCCATCGTCGTTTCAGCCTCGGGGGGAAGTCTCTTTCTCGGAATCATTCTGGTCGGCGTGGCCTCCTTCGTTCTGGGGATGGGGCTTCCGAGCAGTTCCGCCTACATCGTTCTGGCGACGATGGCCGCGCCCGCTCTCATCGAGCTGGGCGGCATGAGCGCCGTCACGGCCCACATGATCATCTTCTGGTTCAGCCTGGATAGTTGTTACACGCCTCCCGTTTGCATTCCTGCCTACACCGCCGCCGCCATCGCCGAGGCGGACCCGATGAAGACCGGCTGGACTTCCTTCAGGGCGGCGAAAGGCCTCTATGTGATCCCGTTTCTTTTCGCCTATTCCCCCGCCATTCTGTTGAACGGCAGTGTGGTTGAAATCATCCTGGTTACCTTGACGACCGGCATCGCGCTCGTCGCCGGAACGGCCGGCCTGAGTGGCTATCTGATCGGGAGGACAACCTGGGCCGAGAGAGGCGGCCTTCTCCTGGGAGCATTCATGATGCTTTGGCCCACGCTTGCTTCTCAAGGGGCAGGATTCGTCTTGTTGACGATTCTCGTGATTTTCCAGGTCACGCGCCACGGAGGCTGGCTTATTCGAAAAGAACTCATCGAGGAAAGCCTCCCGAAAAGCGGATAAATCTCGAGGGCCCAAAAGGCCCCGAGCATCTCGAAACCTTCCGGGCCGTTGATTTCCGCCTCAGGCGGAATGCGTCGACTGGGGGCTCATCCCCTCGGTGATTTCATGCACCCTGGCCTCGAGCCAGGATTCATCTATCGGCTCCGCTCCCGAGCGGGCCTCCTCCACGGCTCTCATCGCCTCGAAGCGTACGTGCTGCCGTATGGCGGGCGGGATGCCCTCCGTGGCCCGGTTGACGGCCAGTTGCAAATCATCCGGCCAGAGCCGCTCGAACGCCTCACGGCCTGCCCCGAACGAAAAGAGTGCTGCCGGTGAGCCACCGTCATGCCCATCGGCAAGCAGCCGCCGTCGCCCGGCGGTCTCTTCTTCCTGGATTCGGCCCTCGCGGATGATCACGCCGTAGACCTCCCCGGCGCTCTCAGGCGTCACCAGCCCGTCCTCGACGTCGCGCAGCACCAGCGCAGGGTCGCGCTCCCATGGCGGGCCGAAGCCGCCGCCCCCGGCGGAGTGGACGTGCACGACGCCGCCCGCCGGTACGTCGAGCACGTTTATCTTCGCAATCGGCTCGGGCTCCCCGCCCGGGGCTTGCAGGAACGCGCGTCCGATATCGCCGGGCCGGCCGTCTTCCCTGCCCCAGGGCTGAAAATGAAACCGCTCCAAACCCCGGGCCGTCACCACCCCGCCGGGCACGAGAATCCTGAGGGAATAGTCCAGGCCGCACCCGCCGCGAAAGCGGCCCGCTCCCCCGGAATCGGGCTTGAGCCCGTAGCTCTCGACCAGGACGGGCATCTCCGATTCCAAAACTTCTGTGGGGATGTTCCGGAAGAAGCCCGTGGTGAAATCGACGCCTTCGGTGCCGTCGTCGAAGGGCCGCGCCCCCGACCCGCCCACGAGAGGCTGGACGGTGCTCACCAGGTTCGTCCCGGTGGTGAAATCCGGCGCCGACACCACCATGATGGAACCCTGGCCGCAGCCCGCGGCCGGCATCCGCTCCCTCCAGGCGCGCGCCAGGGCGCCGAGAACGATATCGGCCACCTTGAAAAACGTGGACTGCCGGGCGCCGCAGGGCGCCCCGGGCTCGGGGTTGAGGAGGGACCCACGCGGCGCGTTCACCTTGACGGGGCGGACAAGGCCGGAATTGTACACCGTGTCCGGCTTGACGCTCCGCATGAAGTTGACCACGCCCATGACCAGGAGGAAGTGGCCGTCCGTGCTGTAGGAGGGGACGTTGAACGCCGCCGCCACCTGCGGGTCCGTGCCCTCGAAGTCGAGGAGCATCTCATCCCCCCGGATCCGCAGCGTGAGGCGTATCCGGACGTGGCGGCCCTCCGGCATCAGGTCCCCCTCGAGATAGTCCCAGAACTCGTAGTCTCCGTCGGGGACCTCCTGTATCAGGGAGCGGGCCTGGGCTTCCGCGTAGTCCAGAACGTCGTCGAGCGCCGTCCTCAAGAGGTCCCCGCCGAACTTCGCGGCCAGGCCGGTGACGCGCAATTCCGCGCGCTTGAGCGCCCCGAGCATCGCCAGCACGTCGCCCCGGTTCTTGTCCGGAACGCGGCAGTTCCGCAGGAAGATACGCAAGATGTCCTCCCGCATCTCGTCTTCGGCGACGAGCCGGGTCACCGGAATGACCACGCCTTCCTGATGCTGGTCGACGGCGGAAGGCGCGATGGACCCGGGCGCGAGTCCGCCCACGTCCGTGCAATGGATGAAGGCGGCCGCGAAGCAGACGAGTTCACCCTCGTGGTAGACGGGACGCCAGCAGAAGACGTCGAGCAGGTGGGTGACCAGGCCCCTGCTCTGCTCCGGGTCGTTGGTGAACCAGACGTCACCGGGCCGGTAAGGCCCGCCGGCGTCGAATACGGCCTGAAAGTTCTGGCCGACCCCTATCCAGAGCCCGGTATCCACGGAGCAGGCCGCCACTTCACCCTTGGGCGTCACCAGGGCGACGATGAAATCCTGCGTTTCCTTGACGAAGACGGTATGCCCGCAGCGGGTCAGCAGCTCGCCCATCTCCTCCACGACCCCCTGAAACTGGCACCGGAGTATTTCGAAGAGAACCGGGTCGGACCTGGTTTTGGGCATAAAAGTTTCGCTCATCCGGTCGCCTCCGCGTGAAGATTACCCGCCGCGTCGACCCGGAAAACGAACCCGGGCGTGACGAAAACGGTCGTGTCGTATTGAAGAAGAACGGCAGGCCCGGAGAGCCGAAGGCCGGTGGGGATTTGCGCTCTTTGGTAGACGGGAACCGCGAACCGCCTCCCCTGATGCGTCACCTCGCGCGTCTCCACGGGTTCGGGCCGGTCCGATTCCCCGGGCAATGAAGAAGAGGCGGCGCCGACCATCTGATTCGGCGCCCTGGCGAGCATCCGGATCTGCAGCACCTCGACCTCGCTCTCGGGGTCGCGGTAGCCGAAGGTCTCCTCATATCTTTGGTGGAAGGTTTCCTGGTAATCCCCGTTCCCGGTCAATCCCACCATGATCTCGAAGGATTGCCCCTTGTAGCGCATATCCGCGCTCCGCTCGAACGCCGCCGACCCGGGTTCCAACCCCTGCTCGGCGAGCCACCTCCGGGCGGTTTCCTCCATCTCCGAGAACATCCCTTCCATCCCCTTCTCATCCAGCAAGTCGGTGCGAACGCTGCGGACGAAATCCATCTGGACGTCCGCCACGGCCGCTCCCACCGCGCACATCGCTCCCGGCGCAGGGGGGATGACGATCTTCCGGATGCCGGCTTCCGCCGCCAGCAGGAAGGCGTGGGTGGGCCCGGCGCCCCCGAAGGCCTGGAGGCTGAATTCGCGGTGGTCGACCCCGTAGCGCGCGATCATCGGCAGAAACGAGGCGACCATGTTCGCCGTCGCGACCCGCAGGACGGCCTCTGCCGCCTGGATCGTCTCCACCCCCAGGGCTTCGCCCAGCCCGCTGATGGCGTCTTCGGCTCGCGCCCGGGAAAGCGTCATCCGGCCGCCCAGCAGGTCGTTCTCGCCCAGTACCCCCGTTACGAGGTAGGCGTCCGTAACGGTCGGCTCCGTGCCGCCGCGGCCGTAGCACGCAGGCCCTGGAACGGCCCCCGCAGACCGAGGCCCGACCTTCAGAACACCGTGCGGGTCGACCCACGCGATCGATCCGCCGCCCGCGCCGATGGTCTCGATGGCGACGGCGGGAAGGAAAAGCGGAAAATCCCCGATCGTGCTCTCGACGCTGACGCGGGGCCGGCCGTCGATGAGGGACATGTCTGCGCTGGTCCCTCCCATATCCAGGGTGAAGAGTTTCGCCTCGCCGTATTCACGCGCGGACTTGGCCGCCGCCATCACTCCCGCAGCAGGCCCCGAGAACATCGTCCGCACGGGTACCCGCGCCGCCTCGTCGATGGAGGCCGTCCCGCCGTTGGACTGGGTGATCAGGATCGGGCAGCCGACGCCCATCGCACGCAGGCCCTCCTCCAGCTTCCCGTAATAGGAGCGCATGGTGGCCCCGACGTAGGCGTTCATCACGCAGACGAGCGTCCGCTCGTATTCGCGCTGCTGGGGCCAGGTCTCCCACGACGCGCAGACGAACAGATCGGGCCGGCGCTCGGCGATGAGTTCTTTAGCCGCTTGCTCATGGACCGGATTGATATAGGAATGCAGAAAGCTGACGGCCACGGCCGAGACGCCCACTTCGAGGAGTTCCTCGACTCCTCTCAACACGGAATCCGTATCCAGCGGGCGCAGGACGGCGCCGTCCGCGCCGACGCGCTCCCTCACTTCCCGGACGTGGGCGCGGCGGACGAGCGGCACGGGTCTGGCCGCTTCAAAGCTGGGCGCATCGGGAAGCCGGACCCGGCGGAGTTCCAGGACGTCGCGGAAACCCTGCGTCGTCAGGAGCCCGGTCGGCTCGCCCGTGCGCTGGATGATCGTGTTGACCGCAAGCGTGGAGCCCGCGCCGAAGTAGACGACGTCCCTGGGATCGAGGCCTTCGCCCCGGAGTCCTTCCCGCACGCCTTCCAGCACGCCGGAAACCGGCTCGCCGACAGACGTGGGGACCTTGTAGACGCCCGTCCGGCCCGTCGCCTCCTCCACCAGGGCCACGTCCGTAAAGGTGCCTCCGACGTCTACGCCGATCCGCCAGCCGCTCAATGGCGCCTCCCTTCATGTCGTTTCTTTATTCAGGATCCGATGCGCACCTGTCCGCCGAATCCCGCTGAATGATGCGACAGTCCGTAGGGACAGGTCGCGACCTGTCCCTACCACGAAGGACAACCACATCCCCTCAAATCGCCCTCAATCTCCTAGCGTCGACAACGAACACGCCACCCAAGATATAGCTCGCCTCGGGCGAGGCGAAACCGGGCGTGAGCATTTATTACTTCGGTGGAAAGTTGAGATCACGCACACTTATAAAGGCTTTTCCTGTCTCTGCTGCGCGCCGGACTTTCATTGCCAAGATGTTTGCAAAATCAAGTCGGCGAAACAGAATTTCGTACAGATCTAAACCATCCATGCAAATGACACTCTTCCCGCGCCCAAAAGCTATAAGCCCTTCATCAGTGAAACCGCTTTGGCTGATAAGCAGACCACGCGACCATTTGGCCTTGTCCTCAACCTTGGAGTTGAAGGAACGAAGGGTCGCCGCGTCAACCTGAGCATTCGTCCATCTAGCCTCAAGCAAATATGTTTGCTCGTTTAGCATGAAGCTCCCATCGATCTGCTCACCCACTAAACGAAAGGAGGCGCGAGCTGACAATTCATATGCGTCGAACAGATCTTTCAGGAATTTCTCGAACGCATAACCTCGGGGTTGCGGATCCATTTTGGAGACCTCAAGGAAATGAGCAGCGAGCGATGAGGCTACCGCCTCGTCGATGCGCTGTGCTGGCTGCGGGGCATCAGAGGCAGGTTCTGAAGGCGGTTTGCCCCCGAGTCGTTCAACGATCCTAAAAAATGCCTCTCGCACGTTGTTTTCGAGTTCTGGATAGTTTTCGGTAACGTTGCTCGCTTCACGATATTCCCATAACGCGTTCAGTGTTTTGAGTGCCGTTTGCTTGTCCGCCTGTCGCAAATAATAGCGCAGGCGTTTTGCCTTGCTTTGGCCCTGAGCGGCCCAACGAGGATCATCAATATTAACGCCAAGTTCCTCACGAAAAAATTCAGCGAAGGTGCGATTGACGAAATTGAGCACCCAGCCGCTTTCCATGGCGAATACCTTGTCGATGATTGGAATGTCCATACTACGGATTTTATCATTCGATGTAGGGGTCATATGGATTCCCTCAAGCCTAGTTCTTTGAGCCAGGCGTCGACCTGTCCGAAGGCGTCCTGTTGCCATTGATCCGCAGTGAGGTCGCTGAACGCGTCGGAACCTTCCAAGAATTGCCGCACTCTGATTGGGCCGAAATCATCGAATGAACGAAACTTTCTCAAAATTCCAATGTAGCCGTTTCTCGCCGTCTCTATTTCAAGGAGCGGTCTAGTAGCCGTAACGAGAGCGTCGACTCCGTCCGGGAAGTTACGAATACAAAAATATATATCATAGGCATCCTTGGGTTTATCACGTTTTGTGATCGCATAACCTTTCATAGCCAAAAGCGCCGGGATTGATGTCACTGTGATGGACACGCAATTGCGGGTACCGTCAGGCATTACGCCATCGATATCAATTATTTCGTTGGACAATAAAGCCAAGTCAGCACCATCTGCACGTTGTACAGCGAAATTATCTATAAGTGATGGGGTATTACTCGCAATCTCAGCATTTCGCGGCATGAGAAAATCCACGACGACTTTGATATCAGTCCCACCGCCTCTAGTGGGGACGGTACGAATAAGCTGAAAGGGACGAGAATTGTCCTCTTGATTGTAGCCCTTCTCCTGAAGGGACTCTACGAGTTGGGCGTATTCACCACCGCCCAAGGCTTCGGCGTCGAGACTAAGATCCACGTCTATGGTTCCGATATGAGGCATATCGGATTCGCTCAACAACAACCATGGAACTGCGCCCCCGATCACCACGAACTTGCCCTGGAAGCTACCCAGAATCTGTCCGATCTCGATCAATACGGATTTGACCGCCGCTGTGGTGCGCCCATCATAATCTTTGGCGGATCGTGGTTCTATTCCATCCACGGGAAAAACTCCCTCGCAATATAATCTGCAGCTTCACGGTCTCGGTCATTGCCGTTCCACAGATCGAGATAAGTGACGATTGGGCTGGTGCAGAAAATATCCGGCTTAGGTTCGATGGCGTCGTCGAACAAACTCTCATCCTTGAGAACACGAATAACGACGTTCGCTCCTTTGGCAACAGACGCCAGTCTCAATGCCTCAGTCAAGGTTTGAACACCCGTCTCGTCCGCATAGAAATTGTATGCGCCGCCCCGGCCATAAGGCGCAAACCATTGGGCGGCCGAGTGCAAGGAATAGATCGCGCGCGGGTGCTGTGGAAACGAATTAAGTGTACCCAACAGCCGCTTTTCAAGCTGCTCACCGTGGAGATGCGTGTATCCGATAATTCGACGGTCGAATGGACGCCGATAGTTCTCGCGCCACGCTTTCAGGAGCGCATCCGGCTGGACGAGGACGACGCCGTCGTCGCTTTTTTCAATCCATTCTCGATCAAGCAGGGCTTTACGAACATTGCTCACATGACCAAGGCTCACCTTGGCTTTTCCGGCCAAGTCGGCGACAAGCCATGCTTGACCCGGTTCACGCAGCATAGCGCGCAAGACAGCGGCTGCCTTCGGGGTGAATATCGACCGCATTGCGCGGGTTTCGGATTTCGGTTTATCCGCAACATCCCGAGCGATACAGACATTATCAAAAGCGAGATACGCATTCTCGAATAAGTCGAGATAAGCGACACCGTGAACTTTGCAGATCGCCCGCGACTCCGGGGATAAATACGGGCAGACAAGCATCGGAATCAAACGCCGGCCGATATCCACATGACCCGATTGAAGCAAATGCGCTACAAAGCTTTCGAGTTGGTAGACTCCCGCACGCACGTAACGCGGCGCACCGTCCGCTATCACCTCTATGATGAGCACATAGTCGACGCCACTATGGCTAAAACCAAGCTGCAAATCGATTCCGTACTCGCGTCCAACATTTTCTTCATAGACGGTCGAGCCGATCTCCATATTCGGTACGTGCGCAAGCAAGTCACGGACAGCCTCGGAGGCTATGAAATCTTGCTCTTTTAATGTTTTCGTATGTTTCATCATTTGATGAAAATACCATATTAACTGAAATAGTCAAGCTTTTTCATTTAATTTATTATTTCAACACTTGCTGAAAATATCAATTTTAGTGAAAAATTCTTCCTTAGCAACCCCCCATTGGCCAACAATCTCTCCTTCATCCGTCGAGATTGACTTCAAATCGCCTTCAGCCTCCCCCGTCGGCGGCCAACACGCCACTGGAGATGAAGCTCGCCTCGCCCGAGGCGAAAAACGCGACCATCCCGCCGCATGAAGCAGCAGCATTTTCCATATTCAAGACCTGAAAAACATGAGGCGCTCGCGCTTCGGGGAATGATATCGAAGAGCGTGTGGGTGGGCGAAATATTTTGCTGATTCATTTCTTCATGACAACTCTATGAGTGATAAGGGCGATGAACGAAGCGATTACCTCTCAAATTGCCAGCTCATTCATACTCTGTTAGTTTTCTATTACCCAACTCACCCAGATTATGTTCATCGAAATTTGTCTTCGCCTACGGACTATGTTGATAACTGCAATCTTGAGGGTTTCATGGGATTTCCTGCGAGCACCAATTACCTGAAAACCGCCGAACAGAATATGCTTGACGGCAATTATGGAACCGCGATTGAAAACCTGACCAAAGAAATCGCGCGCGACCCTGAATCGCTGATAGCCTACCGAAACCGGGGCGTGGCGAAAGGCATTCTGGGAGAATACGAGGCGGCCATGGAAGACCTCGATAAAGCGCTGCGGATAGATGCGAAAGACGTATACGCCTACTTCAACAGAGGCAACGTCAAAAAGGATATGGGACGCTACGAAGAAGCGATGGCCGACTACGACAAAGCGCGGCAACTCGACGAGAAATTTGCGCAGCCGCATTTTGGATTAGGTGAGGTAAAATTAAAAACAGGCAAAGCCGATGAAGCCTTTGAGCATCTCATCGAAGCGGTGCATCTGGCGAAGAATTCCAACAACCGGAAATTCGCAGATCTCGCGCAGGAAAGAATAAAACAGGTGCTCCAATACAAAAAAGCTTCATGACGTCCGGATGAAGCTGCTTACTCCCTCCTGCCGCGCGATTCTCGACGCAATGACCGAAGAAAAGTTCCCCTTGTGAAAGAAAAATGATGCTCAAATACGCGATCATTCTCTACTGGAGAGCGCCGACGACGCTTTCGTTGCCGAAGTTCCAGAGCTTTCCGGCTGCGCCGCGCACGGCGACTCACAGGAACACGCTCTCAAGAACATCAACCATGCGATTGCTATCTGGCTCGATACGGCGAAAGAAGCTGGCGACCCGATACCCGAACCCAAGGGCGAGCGCCTGATGCTGGCGTAAGGGGTTCCGGCACGATAAAAGAACGCGTCAACCGGAAAACAGAAACAGGCTCGCCGCACCGTCATTCCGGCGCCCGCCGGAATCCAGGGAATTTCTCTTTCGCCTTTCGTTTTCCACCGCTGTTCCCGCTTGATGAGTGACCAGATAATACGCCGGAATGTTTCCACCCCCATCGGCCTTGCTCACTCTCCCGGCTGCCGCCCGCTTTCGCTGGAAGGACGATCAAAAACCAATACCGGGCGAGCACGTGGCAGGAGCGGTCCCGTGGAGAGGTTCGCCTTCCACTCGACGAGGCGAGGCGCAGAAACCGGACTTTGAAGAAGAGCACAGGATCGTCCGAGGCAGACGCACCGGGATGCGGCGCACAATCCTTTTCTCCCCGGACGGTTTCAACCCCGCAGTTGCGCGTATGGTGCGCCGATCAAGATTCACTACCCTGCCCGCGCCAAGCTCGCCGTCCTGGTCGATTCGACGACTTGCGGGCGGGGGCGTTTCGGGAGAGCATCGAGAGCGGACCATGGGGGAGGACGATGAAGCGAAACGATGATGATTTCAGGGCTTCGAACAGGGTTTGCCGAGCGAAGTTCGCAGACGCAAAGATTCCGCCCGGAATTTCCGTAAATTTCGATAAATATAGATAAATTCACGGGGTTTTTCGATAAATTGCTGTAAATTAAATTCTTAGGCTTTGGCGCCGCGAAATCCGGGCGCAGGGGAATTCCGCCATGGCCCGCGCCTTCCGCGATGACGGCAGATGCGGGGAGTTGCGGGGGGTGGATGCACTTATAGCGAAACATACGATAATCAGCATAACTATCTGAAAAGGAGAGCGTTTTGGACTGGATAGGGGCGGGACTTCTGGTATTGGGCGCGGTCGTGGGCACGCTCAACGCGGCCACAGGCGTGGGCTGGGGCATCATCGTGGTGCCGACGCTGTTCCTCATCCCCTCGCTCACGCCCCAGCAGGCGGTGGCGGTCTCGATTCTCGCCTACCTGTTCAACTCGCTGGTCGCCTCGTTCGAGAACGTGCGAGGCGGGCTAATTGTCTGGAATTACGCGGTTTACCTGAGCATCGGCGCGGTCGTGGGCGGCGTGGTGGGCGCGCATCTGCTCCAAAGCTTCTCGGCCCTGACACTCAAGAGAATCGTGGGCGTGGCGGTGATAGCAGCGGGCGCGCAACTGCTCATCAACCGCTGAAAGAAAACCCCCCGCTCCGTCGAGGGGTTTCATACTGCTTGCGCCTCATGAACTCTCAACTGTCTTGACAGAAGTGATAAAACACGCCAAATCAACAAATTACGGGATTTACCTCATATGATTCATCGATCGGCTATCCCAGCAGCTTCCTCTTCATCCACATGAAAACCCGCGCCACGGCGGAGAACAACCCGCCGACTCACGTGGGGCAGGCGTGTTGCTCCGGTGTCATTTCGTGCTTTTCATCCACCGGCTTCGGGGTGCGGGTCTCCAAGGCTCAGCCCTCTTCTCCCCCCGGGCTTCCGGCGCGCCCGGGAGCGATTTCGTAAAGATAATCAAACGAATAGATGCCCGCCCCGCATCCGCCCCGCCAGATGAAATTGATGGCGTAGCGCCCCACCATCTCGACGTTTTCGAGTTCCGCAGGGCCACTCGGCCCCGAGAGAACGGTGAGGGGGTTTTTCTCGCGCGCCTTGCGCTCCTCCTTGCAGTTCGCGCACGGGCAAAGGGCTGCGAGATAATCGAAGCCGTAGGCGCTCTTCTCCCCGCTCGCCCACTCGACGCGAAACTCGCGGGCGGGCTTGTCCACCGTGAGGTCGACGGGATGGGCCTTGTCGACAGGCGCGCTCATGAGACGGTAACCTCTTGTTGTATCGGCGATTATCTCGCCTTCATCCCGTATTTCTCATACTTCTTCGATGAGGCGGTGCTGAGCTTGGCGGATTGGGGCGTCTTGAGCTCGAGCAGCCAGGGCCGCTCGGCCGAAGTGGCCCGCACGGCGTCCAGGAGGCCCTGCTCATCACCTTCGCTCTCCCAATCGCCCTCTTCGAGCTTCACGAAAACGGGCTTGCCCTCGCCGAAATCGAGCGTGGGAACGCCGAAAATGCCCTGCTCGGCCGCGTCCTCATGCTCTTGCGCGATGAGGGGGATGGTGGCGCCGCTTTTCATGTCCTCCTCCCAGCGGTCGACGTCGAGGCCCACTTCCACGGCGATATCGCGCAGAACCAGCTCGCTGGTGATGTCCTTGCCGTCCTGGTGTCTCGCACGGTGGAGCGCCACGTGGTACTTGTCGAACTGCGTCTCGCCCTGCAAGGCAGCGCACTTGGCCGCCTGATGCGGAGGGAGATCCCTGCTCGGGAAGGTCTTGTCCTCCCAGGCCTTCCAGTCCTCGCCGCGCGTCGGGCCGAAATTCGCCTGCTCCAGCACGAAGGCCTTGTAGTCCACTTTCAGATCGCTTCTTTTCTCCTGAAGACGAACGAGCCACTCCATGGCTCTGTAAGCGTAGGGTCAGACGTAGCAGTTCCACATGGTGACGTTCATGATTTTCTCCTCAAGATGAACCATAAAGAAACATTGCGCGCCAATCATACACCACAAGAACACAGATGAAAAAGCAGCGCAAAATCTTTTGAAAACAGCCGAATTCCGCTAATTTTCCAGCGTGAGCGCCTTGTTCAACAGCGCCTCAGCGCCCGCATTCAACGAAAGCTCCCGGGCGGCCTCCTGCCCGCGCGCGGACATTTTTACCCAGGTTTTCCGCAAGATGCCGATGATTTTCTCCTCATCATGAAGCCGTGAGAAATCCCAGAAATAGCTCTCCAGAAACACCAGACAGGCGACATCCTCAAGCGTCCGGGTTTCCGGGTTTGATTTCAAGCCCTGTTTTTTCAACATCTTCCGCACCCGGGCTATCGTTTCCTCATCGTAACCCACCTTCTCAAGAATCTCGGCGGCTTTCTCCCCATGATAGTCATAAAGGCGGGTCCGCCATTGGTGATATCCCTTGCGACCCAGCGGGTAATCCGAGCGAGGAATCTCCCATCTGCGTATATGCTGGCTCCGAACAGCCAGCCGAAGGGCCTCCGAGGCTTGCGGCTCGATGGTTTCGAGCCATCTCGTCATTCTCATCGAATACAAAAGCTCTTTGGGGTAATCCTCGCCCTCGAAACTCTCGGTATTCGGATCCTCGGAATTCGCTTCATCGATGAGACGCAGAGCATCTTCAAGACGTTTGGGATCTTCACTCATGATCTACACCTTCTCGGTTGCAATAAGCATCATCAGAATCACTCCAGACAAGATAACTCAAGAATAAACGCTTGCTTGGGTTGACAAAAGCGGGAGAGTAAAATATTTTTCGGAAAATGTTAAGTGTTTTACTTAACAATAAAAAGAAAAATTGATTTTTATACGGGAATCTCTACATGTATCAAGGAAAAGTTCAGATTGTGGGAGCAGGCCCTGGAGATCCGGACTTGCTTACACTCAAGGCAGTGAAAGCTCTTTCAAACGCAGACTTGGTGGTTTACGACCGTCTCGTGAACCCCGAAGTTCTTGAGCTTTGCCCGGAAAACTGCCAACTCATCAATGCGGGAAAATCCAGCGGTCGACACACCATGAGCCAAGATGACATCAACGCAGCTCTAATCCATTTCGCTCATCGCGGTTATCAAGTGGTGCGTCTAAAAGGCGGGGACCCTTTCGTGTTCGGTCGTGGCGGCGAGGAAGCGCAGGCACTGGCAGAAGCCGGTATTGATTTTGAAATCATACCAGGCATCAGTTCCGCTTTAGCTGTGCCCGCCTATGCCGGAATACCCGTCACACACCGAAAGCTCGCCTCGTCGTTCACGGTCGTAACTGCACATGAAGACCCCGGAAAACCAGAAACGCAAGTGGATTACGCGCACCTGGCGAAGAACAGGGGGACGCTTGTTTTCCTCATGGGCACGCGCTCCATCGGACGCATATCATCCGCTTTGATGGAAAACGGCATGTCGAAAGACACGCCCGCCGCCATCATTGAAAATGGAACCACAAACAGGCAGTTGGCCTACCGATGCTCTTTGGAAGAAGCATCCAGTCTCGCGCAACGTGAAGAAATATCTCCCCCCGCTGTTTTTCTCGTCGGACCCGTCGCCGGCCTTGAAGACCTCGTTTGGTTCGAGGCCGACGAGAGTCAAGAGATCTCCTGGCGCTGTTCCACGGAAGACCCCCTGAGCAAAGTCATTTCGTAAATGCCGGGCTTTAGCCCGGACCATAATTCATTATCCAACATGTACGTAGCCGTTCACGTAAGGAGCAAGTGATGCACGAAGAATCACGAAAACCATTGTCTCGGGAAACAGGCGTTATTCCGGTGATTCCCGAAGAATTCGATGATTTTGAAACACAAGCCACCAGATTCCGAAACGGGGAACTCGATAACAGCGAGTTTCTCCCCTATCGCTTAAGGCGCGGCGTATATGGCCAGCGTCAGGCGGACGCACAGATGGTGCGCGTGAAAATTCCTTTCGGCGGTCTGAGCGCTTCCCAACTCGAAGCCCTGGGGCGCGTATCGCGTGATTACGTGCCGTTGGGGAAAGGCCATGTGACGACACGGGAAAACGTGCAGTTTCATTTCGTTCCTCTCGACCAGTCCGCCGATGTCCTGAGGCTTCTGGGTGAAGTGGGACTTACCACACGGGAAGCATGTGGAAATTGCGTGAGAAACGTCACCGGTTGTCCCTATGCGGGCGTTTGCAAGGACCAGGTTTTCGACGCTACGCCCTATGCAGGCGCATTCGCACGTTACTTCGTCCGCAAAGATTTCACCCAGGACCTGCCGCGCAAATTCAAGGTGGCGTTTTCCAGTTGCGCTTCGGACTGCGTGGTCGGCGGAATTCATGACATCGGTTTCATCCCCGTTATCAAGGAGATGGAAGGAACTCCCGTGCATGGTTTCAAGATGCTCGTCGGAGGCGGACTCGCTACTTTCGCGCGTACTGCCGAGGTGCTTTACGAGTTCGTTCCGGTGTCCGATTTCCTGAGAGTGAGTGAAGCCCTCATCCGGGTTTTCGACCAGGCTGCTGAACTTCGAAAATCCCGCTTCAAGGCGCGCATCAAGTTCCTCGTAAGCTGGATAGGGATAGACGGGCTGCGAGAACGCGTTGAGGAAGAACTCAAAAAGGACTGGGCGAAAGATCCCGTCAGTCCCGAACCTTATCTTTGGAAAGACGACGAAGAAACCGACGCTCCACCCGTCTTGAATACCCTGAACGGGGCGGGAGCCAGCCCGAATGGCGACGCTGCGGATTATCACGCGTGGAGAAAAACGAACGTCACCGCTCAGAGGCAAGAAGGCTACTTCGCCGTCGATGTGAAACTCCCGTTGGGGAACATCCATACGGACCAGTTCTTCGCCCTGGCCGACCTTACCCGGCGTTTTGCGAGAGGGCGCGCAAGGACGAGTTTCGAGCAAAACCTCGTGCTCAGGTGGGTGCGCGAAGGCGAACTTTACCCCCTCTGGAAAGAGCTTCAAAGAATCGGGCTCGCCGAAAAAGGGGCCAGAGAGATATCCGACGTGGTTTCCTGCCCGGGAACGGATTCATGCAAACTCGGCATCACCTCCTCTATGGGCCTGGCTAACGCCATTCGTGAAACACTTCATGAGATTGATCAGGATCCTCTCACGCGGGAGATGCACATCAAGATGAGCGGTTGCCCGAATTCTTGCGGACAACACCACATCGCCAACATCGGCTTTCACGGGGGAACACTCAAAGCGAACGGCGTGATGCTGCCCGCTTATGAAATTTTCCTCGGCGGTCAATACGATGGCACCGACGGAGAAGTCCGCATCGGCAAACGCATCCAGGTTCGGATTCCGGCAAAGCGCGTTCCCGCTGCGCTCAAGAAAATGTTGTCCCACTACCAGGAAAACAGAAGCGAGGGCGAGCGGTTCAACGAGTTTTTGGATCGTGTCGGCAGCGCGTCCTTTGAAGATTTGCTGCAGGAGTTTCACCTTGCCGGTCAGTTCAATGACGAGCCCGATTCTGATTTGTTCATCGACTGGAGTCAGGACAGGCAATACGTACTGGAAAGAGGAGAAGGCGAATGCCTGGCCTAGAAAAACAATTGGAATTTCTGGACGATACGCCCGAGGACCAGGTAAAAACTGCTGTCTTGCTCATCGGTCACGGCAGTCGCGCACAAAACGCCAACGAAGCGCTGTTCCTCGTCGTGGATCATTTTCAAAAAGCATGGCCGCATCGCATATTGAAAGCCTCTTTCCTGGAGATCAGTTACCCCTCCATCCCAGAGGGAATCGACTTGTGCGTAGCGAAAGGGGCTGAGAGAATCATCGTCATCCCTTACTTTCTTTTCAGGGGCAATCACGTGAAAGTGGACTTGCCCGTCTTCATCAATGAAGGCCGGAGGAAATATCCGGATATCGACGTCATTTTGGGCCCGCATCTCGGCTTCCATCCCAAGATGATCGAGATCGTCGATGAACGAATCCAGCAAGTACTCGATACCCTAAAATTCGAGGAGAATGTGCTCTCATGAGTGGCCAAAACGGCTCTGCCCGCCCTATCGCCATTTATTATGAACACCCTGAGTGGTTCAAAAAGCTTTTCGCTGAACTCGACAGGCGAGATGTGGCATATAAAAAAATAAAAGCCTACAACCATCGCTTCGACCCTACGGAAACCGAATCGCCTTATTCTGTGATTGTGAACCGCATGAGTCCATCCGCATGGGCGCGCGGGCATACACATGCGATTCCCTACACGCTGGAATATTGCGCGCACCTCAAAGCGATTGGCGCCAACGTGATCAACGGTTATGAGGCCTATCTCCATGAATTCTCAAAAGTGCGGCAAACCCGTTTGCTCAAGAATTTGGGCGTCAATCATCCGAGGTCACGGGTGATCAATCATCCCTCACAAGCTCCTGCAGCAGCCCAGGGATTGAGTTTCCCTGTTATTACAAAAGCGAACATTGGCGGAAGCGGCGCTGGCATACAAAAGTACGATACGCCTGAAGAACTCCAGAGAGCAGCGGATGAAGCGAGTATTGACTTCGGCATCGACAATGTAGTGCTCGTGCAAGAATACATCCCGCCCCGTGGAGAACAAATTGTCCGTGTCGAGGTTTTGAACAGCAAGTTTCTATATGCGATCCAATTGGCCTTGGTGGACCCGAATTCATTTAACCTATGCCCGGGCAGTTACTGCCGCCGCAACGAGGAGGTCGCGTGCGGGGTAAACGGCAGAAACGCCTTGATTGAGAAGGTCACGCCACCGCGAGAGGTAATCGACACGGTCGAGAAAATCATGCAAACAGCGGGCATAGAGGTCGGCGGCATCGAATATCTGGTCAGCGATAAAGATGGGGAAATCTATTATTACGACATCAATGCGCTCTCGAATTTCGTGGACGATGCGCAAAATATGATCGGCTTCGACCCCTGGCCGCTGATGGCCGACTTCATCCTCGAACGCGCGCAGCCCCCTTCTCCTGCGCTGAGCATTTAGCGCTCAGGTCAAAGCGCCTTGATGGGCTCGTATACTTCTCTATAATCGAAGGGTGTTTGAGACAGCCGCCGTATACGCCCTCATATCAGCAGTTCTGCTTGCGCTAAGGGATATCTTCGGACGCTTCGCGATCCGGGGCATAGACCCCATCACCGGAACGGCCTTCACCGCCATTATCGGTCTCCCCGTTCTGTGGACCGTCTCCGTTATATGGGGAGATTTTTCGGACCCCTGGCCGGGCTTCGGCTGGCCTCTTCTTTTCATCGCCGTCGCAGGGATTTTCAGAGTCTGCGTTGCACGCACCATGCTCTTCGCTGCCACGCAGCACATCGGGTCTGCTCGCACAAGCACCATCGTCGCGACGAATATGATATTCGCCGTATTCTTCGGCGTCGTCTTGCTGGGAGAAGCGCTCACAGTCACTATCGGGCTAGGCGCCCTGCTCGTGTTTGGCGGCTACCTCTTCATCGCCAGGAGTCATCCCAATCACCAGGGGGGTGAATCCCCCAAAAACCTGTATATCGGAATGGGACTGGCTCTCGGCTGCGCGCTGGCCTTCGGAGCAGCGGCAGTGCTTGTGCGACCAGCGGTGGGGTTCTTCAGCTCCGCTAACGAGGCGAACTTTTATTCCAACATTTTCGCGGTAGCGGCTTTTTTGCCTTTGCTCTGCCGCAAAGGAAAAATAAGCGCAATCAAAAGCTGGACCCCGAGCAATTGGGGGTTTCTCGTTCTGGCCGGCCTGTCCGCAAGCCTTGGCGTCACGTTTTTGTATCTTGCGCTGGCGAACGCGCCCGTCGTCTATTCCTTCCCTATCTCCCAATCAAGGCCTTTGTTCGCCATCGCGATTTCATGGGCTTTTCTTCAGTCGGAAGAGAGAATGAACTGGCGCGTCGTGGCTGGCGCGATCGCAATTTTTACTGGCACGGTTACTCTGATTTTCAACGGATAAGGCAGCTTGGCAGTTCCATGAAACACCTCTGGAATCAACTATTCATTTCCATGTTTTAAAATCGCGCGCTGGTCTGGAAGAGCAAAAAACCAGTTGCGGAAGGTCAAACCTTGGGATACATTTGAATGAAATTACTAAGTTGCCCCTCCATCAAGGAGAACTCCACGACATGATGAACATCGGGGAAGAAAAAGCGGATTCTGTTGTCATCGTTGCGATTGAAGGGCGCGTCGACGGTCTCACTGCACCGGAACTGGAAAACCGGATTTCGGAAATCGTCGATCGTGGTGATGCCCAGGTTCTACTCGATTGCGCAGGAATGACATATGTCAGCAGCGCCGGTCTGCGCATATTTCTCACAGGCGCGAGAAAATGCCAGCAAAACGGAGGCAATTTGATGATCTGCTCGTTACAACCCGATTGCAAGTCAGTAATAGAAACCAGCGGTTTCCATACCGTAATCGATTGCCACGACACTCGTGAGGCAGCCCTCGCGGCTGCTTCATAAAGGAGCGCTCCATGCTGACATTTGTCGATGAAATCCTGTTGCTGATGCTGGATGACGAAAAAGGCTCGTTCCTCCCCATCCGCGAAAGCACGATGGGATATGTGCTCGCGGGCGCCGTTCTCATGGATCTGGCGTTTGCAAACCGCATCGACACCGACCCCAACCAGTTGATGGTTCTGGACAAAACGCCGATTGGTCACTCGCCGCATGACCGGATTCTCGAAAATATCACGTCTTCCGACGAAACCAAGGATACGAAGGCCTGGATTGAAACGATCTCCCGGGAGGCCGGTGAAATCCGCGAGCAGTCACTCACCAGCTTGGTCGATACCGGCATTTTAGAATCCCAGGAGGAAAAGTTTCTTTGGGTCTTCCGGGCGCGGAGATACCCGACAATAGACGGCCGCGCCGAGCGTGAAGTGAAGCTGCGCATCACGGGCGTGTTACTTTCGGATGAAACCCCGGATCCCAAAGATGTCGCAATTATCTGTCTTGCCGATGCATGCAATATTCTGCGCGACGTGTTTTCCGACAGGGAGATCAATCGCATCCGCCCTCGTATCGATCAGATTCGGAAGCTGGATCTCATCGGACGTGAAGTCAGTGGAGCAATTCAGGAAATCGAACAAGCGATCATGGCGGCGATGACGCATGCTCACCACTAGAAATCGCGGATTTTGAGCACCTCTGAGGTGAAGAGCATCAACAGCTTCCATTCATAGCATAGACGGTCGATTCGGAAAGGTTTTCTCATTTCCTTAATCGCTAGCGTCATTTTCGAAAGCGCCACATGCCTTTTGCCTAGATATTTCCGCTATCCCGCCTGCGCACCAAATTCACGGACCGCATCGAGAGCACCAGTTCGTTTTCCTGGTTGTATGTCCTGAATTCCATGAGGACAATTCCTCGTCCAGCTTCCGAGCGGGACGCTCTCGTCTCGATGACTTCCGCTTCGACCCGCAATGTGTCTCCGGGACGAACGGGCTTTATCCAGCGGATGGAATCCATGCCGGGCGATCCCATCCCCGTGGTCCCGATAACGCCCGTATCAAGAAACAGACGAAACGAGGTCCCTATCGTATGGAACCCACTGGCGATGATGCCGCCATATGGAGACTCGGCCGCTGCGCTCTCATCGATATGGAACGGCTGCGGGTCGTACAACTCGGCAAATTCTATGATTTCTTCGGTCGAGAGCGTTTTCTCTTTCGTATGAAACTTCTCCCCGACCCTGAAATCCTCAAAATATTTTTCTCTCATCAAATTCAACCTTGAAATTCCATGTTATGCCGAGTCCCCGGGATATTTTTTCTCTGCTTCCTCGGCTCCTTGCGCCAAATTGTAATCCTCATCCAGTTCCCCCGTTCCAGCCGGAAACTTCACGGTGAAGAAAGTGGCTTCCCCATCGACTGCCCGGCTCCTGTGGTTCGTAAACCTGGGAATGTGGATCAAATCGCCACGCTCAACAATCTTGTCTTCTTCCCCGAGTATATAGTGCAGCTTGCCATCCAGAATCAGCGTAAACTGCTCTTCGTTCGGGTGCATGTGCAGCGGAGGACCCTCTCCCTCCGGCTTCGTGACTATACCGACCTTCATGAATTCACCCGCAACGCTTTTCGCCCTGACTTTGGGATTCGTCTTGCTGTTGCTTTCCTTCATTCCTTCGATTTCATAAAAAGGCATGTGCAATCCTCTCCGTTCGTCGTAAAACCTATAATTCCCCGTACTCACTGATAGACATGGGTAATGAGACCGGCTCTTTTCGTTGCGCGGAAACGTCCATCGCCATTGTGAGCAGGAGGTTTCTGTGACCATCCTGCACGGTGGCGTGCGGCGTTTCCAATCCTGTGTAGATACGTCCGAACCAGGCGTTGGTTTCTTCGCGCATCGGGCCCCAGAGCTGTTCGAACACAACGTCGCCAGGCGGATAACTCGTCAGAAAATCCACGTTTCGCTTCACATCGGGCGTATAGCCTGCCGGTTGCGCATTTTCACTGGCAAGAACCAAGTCTCTATGGGTGTCATCGATGGTGAGAACACCCTCTGTACCCACGATGCCGATTTCCAGACTATAGACGGATCCGGGCCAGACGGTCGGCAGGGCCCATGAGATATTCATGCTCCATATCGTGCCGTCATCAAAGGTGAAGATTCCCAGGGTCGCGTCCTTGGTTCCATAGGACGCGCCAAGCGCCTTATCCATCGATCGCGCATAAATCTCTACGGGCGTTTTGCCTTCCATCAGCCACATGCAGACATCCAAGCTGTGCGTCCCCGAGACGACCATCGGCGTGAGGATGCCGCGGTATTCCGTTTTCTCCACCGTGGCGATGGGCACCAGCCGGTTCATGAAGGCTCTCGTGACGACAGTGGTGACATCTCCCAATTGCCCTGTGCGAATCTTTTCCTTGGCGACCAGAAACCGCCTCCTGAAACGCTGGGTATAGCCAATAACCGCATCCAGACCTGCGTCTTCGATGGCTTTGAGAACCCGGGCCGAATCGGCTGCATTCGTCGCCAGCGGCTTTTCGATGAACATATCGTGGCCCCCTTCCACAGAGGCCATTATGGGACCTACGTGCTCGTTTTCCTCTGTGGCGATAATGGAAGCGGTCACCTCCGGTCGGGCCAACAGCTCTTTGTAGTCCGTAGTGAAAAAGTCGGCATTCGTTTCATCGGCGAGTTTTTTCCCCACTTTCTCGTTGATGTCACAAAGGCCCAGCCATTCGACGCCCGGATAATCGCGAGCGAATTCAGCACGTATTCTACCAATCGTTCCGCAACCTATTATGGCCAGACCGATGGGTGCTCTTTTTCCATTTTCGGTGTTCATTCATGACTCCCTGATAAGTGCGATGAAATGATCATAAGAAACGCACCGGGCCAACTTCCCTCTACAACGAGGTATTATGCCTGGCGCGTAAAATCGCCAAGTACTCAAAACTAGTCTTTGATCTCGACGCGAATTGCTTCGAGGGGTTTGTCTCCGTGATTCTCCACAGCATGCAGGCCCTCCCTCCCCAGCCAGAAAGGAACGCCTTCTTTGCGGTCTTCGCTGATGGCGCAAGCCTCGCCCTTCTCGTTGTAATAGGTGAGTTTCGGAAAACTCATGATGGTGAACACGCTCTCCCATTTATGCGTGTGCTCTTTTTCCAGTTCACCCGGCTGAATCGTCACCCGTAAAACGCGAACCCGGTCGTTTTCGAAAATGATTTCATGATTGTCGGGAGCCGCGATTACGGCATCCAACTCATCAGGCGTTCCGGGAATGTATGGAGGCCTACTTCCTGTAGCATTTTCGCTCATTTTCTAACACTCCTATGAGATAAAAACACGTAAATCACGAAAATAAGGATTTCGGCAACATGGCGTGAACACCTTTCACACCGTTTACAATTTGCGTGACCCGCAAGTCCACGGCAAGACTGCAAAGCGTATACGCGTCATCTCTGCTCATGCCGCGCAACTCTCCCAGGAATTTTATCGTCTCGCGCAGCGCCATTTTGGCCGCGTTATCGAGAATAGGGTCAAAGCCCATCAGGATATAATGCGTGCCGGTTTCCGCCCGGGGATTATCGAGTTGCATATCCTTTCTGACGATGATTTCCATCGTCCCAGAGAGACCCGTTTCGATGGCCGTCAAACAGGCCTCCCCGTCTCCCTGACAACCATGCCCATCACCTACGGAGAACAACGCGTCCTCGTTGAATATCGGGAAATAGGCGGTAGAACCCGATATGAGTTCCTTGTTGTCCAGATTCCCGCCCCAGGCGCTTGGGGGATAGCTTCCCACGCGGCCCACGGCAGGCGGGGGCGCCACGCCGAAGTTTCCGAAATAAGGCCTGAGAGGCACTTTGACGCCAGCACCCCAGTCCCCCGTTTGCGCTTCCAGGTCCAAGTCCACGATGACGGCGCGTGTATACGGAAAATCTTCCGGCAATCCCCCCATCATCGGCCTGATGGCGTTATATCCCCAGTCATAGCGCGTCTTGACCTCGTGGATGCGGACTTCCAGCACATCTCCGGGTTGCGCGTCTTCTACGGCGACAGGGCCCGTCATGATGTGGGGACCAAGTTCCTGGGGAACTTGCGTGATGATGTCTCTCAAATTCCGGGACGCCCGGTCTCCGAGTTCCGCCAGATATTCCTCCCGACCCGATTCCGTATGAACCTCCAGCGTGTCGCCCGAGCGAATCCTCATTACAGGCTCCAGGGAGGCGTCATAATAGCCCCAATGGACGGTATCCGGATTCGCAATCAATTTATGAGTCGCCATCAACACACTCCTTCATCAAGAATACTCTTAGGCAACATCGCGTGAACGCCTTTGACCCCGTTCACAATCTGCGTGATACGCAGATCCACCGCCAGGCTGCACAGCGTATAGGCGTCATCTTTGCTCATGCCGCGCAATTCCCCCAAAAACCGGATCGTCTCCCTGAGCGCCATCTTGGCCGCATTGTCGAGAATCGGGTCGAACCCCATGAGGATATGATGCGTGGGCGTCTCGGCGCGGGGCATTTTCAAACTCAAATCCTTTCGGACGATGAGTTCCATTTTCGCGGACATGCCGCATTCCAGGGCCGAGAGACAGCTTTCCCCGTCTCCCTGACAGCCGTGTCCGTCACCTATAGCGAACATAGCCCCATCCTGGAATACGGGAAGATAGACGCGAGAACCTGTGATAAATTCCTTGTTGTCCATGTTTCCGCCCCAGATTCCCGGCGGAGTGGATGGAACACGACCAAAATCGCTGGGCGGAGCTACACCGAAGTTGCCGAAATAAGGCCTGAGCGGCACTTTCACGCCTGCGTTCCAATCCCCCGTATTCGCTTCTTTATCTATTTCCACGATTACCGTTCTCGAATACGGAAAATCCTCGGGCAAGCCACCCGCCAGGGGCCGGATGACGTTAAAACCCCAGTCATAGCGCGACCAGATATCCAGAAATCTCACTTCCAGGACATTTCCCGCCACGGCTCCTTCGACAGCGATGGGTCCGGTGAGGATATGGCCGCCCAAGTCCCTCTTGCCGCGCTCGGCGATGTCCCGCAGATTTTCAGAAGCTCTTTCCCGTATCGGAGATTCAAGAGTCCGGATCCCCGGTTCGGTGTGAATTTCGAGCACATCGCCCGAAGCGACGGTGAGAACCGGGGAAAGGCCGGCGTCATAATAACCCCACTGGATGTTGTCGGGGTTTTGCGCAATCACATGTTCGGCCAAGGATGACACCTTATAAATATGAAACTTATTCGAATAAGGATTTGGGCACCATGGCGTGGACGCCCTTGGTGCCGTTCACGATTTGAGTGACACGCAGGTCGACCGCCAAACTACACAGCCTGTACGCATCATCAGGGCTCATGCCGCGAAGCTCGCCCAGAAACTGAATCGTCTCCCGCAAGGCCATCTTCGCCGCATTGTCGAGAATCGGGTCAAAACCCATCAGAATGTAGTGCGATTCCGTCTCCGCGCGCGGGGTCTTGATATCCATGTCCTTTCGGACGGTCATCTCGAAAGTGCCGATGAGGCCCATCTCGATTCCGTTGATGTTCGCCTCCCCATCCCCCTGGCAACCATGACCATCGCCTACCGAGAACAGAGCGCCTTCGTTGAAAACAGGCAAATAAACCGTCGAGCCGGCCGTGAATTCCTTACAATCCGTATTGCCGCCCCACTCTCCCGGAGGAGACGACGGCACGCGCCCAAGCGCCGGAGCGGGTGCCACCCCGAAATTTCCGAAAAAAGGCCCGAGCGGCACCTTGACTCCCGCGCCCCAGTCGCCCGTTCCACTCTCCTCGTCCACCTCGACAATCACAACCCTCGTATAAGGGAAATCCTCCGGCAGCCCACCCACCAGGGGTCTGAAGCCGTTGTAGCCCCAATCATACCGGGGTCTAATGTCACGAACCTTGATCTCCAGAACATCGCCGGGTTCGGCGCCTTCGACCGCCACCGGACCCGTCATGATGTGCGCACCGGGCCCCTGTTCCATCGTCTCCAGGATTCGCCTCAGGTTATCCGAGACTCTCTCGGGATGTTTTTGCAGAAAATCCTTGCGTCCAGACTCGGTTTTCACGACAAGCGTATCGCCGGAAGCGATCGTCATAACGGGAGCGAGAGTTGAGTCATAAAAGCCCCAATGGCAGGTATCGACGGTGGTATCCAGTTCATGCGTGGCCAAAGCCATTCCTCCTCTTGACTGTTACAGCCACAGAATATCCAGAAGGGACATCATCGGCATCTATAGAACCTTTGGAAGATAAAACCTGATTATAGATTGCGGATTCGCAATGGACTTTATCACCCGCAGGTTCGAAGATCAAAAATACGCCTGCTGAATATGTTCAAGTCAGAACCACATCGACGAGCGCAGGCAATACATCGCCCGTTTTTCCTTGAATCCGCATGTCCGCTCTGGCGTCAAAACGGGTGGGGCCTTCGTTGACGATGATGAGGCGCGCCCCGGCTCTTCGGGCGCGCTCGGGCAAGCCGCCTGCAGGCCTGACCGCCAATGAAGAGCCGGCGACCAGGAAAACCCCGGCCTCTTTTGATGCCTCAACGGCACGGGACAACTTTTCCGGGGATAACCCTTCCCCGAAGAAAACGGCATCCGGCTTCAGCAGGCATCCGCAATCCTCACATTTTGGAATCACCTCACCTCCCTGAACCCGCGCGTGCACCTCGGAACGAAGCAATTTGCTCCCACAACCCACACAAACGCATACATGACTCGTTCCGTGCAACTCCACGATCTTGTCCGGGTCATGGCCCGCTTTTTGGTGAAGTCCATCCGTATTTTGCGTCACCAGCAATTTCAGGTAACCGTGAAGGGACAACTGCGCCAAAGCGAAATGTCCTTTTGAAGGAGTGGCGTTTCGCACCAGATCGTACCCGTCTTGAGCCACTTCCCAGTAACGCCTTTGTATGTCCTCCGAAGCGAGCCATCGACGAATTTCAAAATCCTTCGGGTCGAACCGATCCCAGATTCCGCCTTTGGACCTGAAATCGGGAATGCCGCTCTCGGTACTTATGCCGGCTCCGGTAAGGCATACGGTAGAGCGAGATTCCAAAACCCATGCCGCCGCTTGCTCGATGAGTTTTTGCTGGGAATCACTCAATCTTCATCCCCGGATTAAAATATATAATGGCAATAACAACAATGAGATGTGAAAATCAGTCGTTAGTTGATGTATGGTACGTAAGAATGGAGCGCGTGCAAACAATAAGTGATGACTCGTGAGGGTATGACAATTGTCTGACGCGAAAACACACTTGTTCAAATTCATATCGCTCTCCACCCTGTTCGCCTTCGGGATAAGCCTGTCCGGCTGCGCTGATTCCCTGCTCTTCAAGGTGAAAGAAAGCTCCGTCAAAATCCTGAAAAACGCCATTGAAGTGGAATTCACCCAACTAACCCGTGAATTCGACCAACTTGACCAAACAGGCGACTTGGGACTTTGCGCCCCCCTGCTCTTCGGGGTGGCGCGTTTCGCCGTTTATCAGGCGGTGGAAGAGAAAAGATCCGCCAACATGGCGCAACTGACCCGCTTCATCATGAGAGCGCGTTCGGCCATCAAGCGCGCGGAAGAGAAGATGCAAAGAAAACAATGCGTCGATACGGATGCCGACGGCCTCACCGATATAGTGGAATTCCGCAAGTACAAAACAAAACCAGACAATCCTGATACGGATGGGGACAAAGTATCCGACTATTTGGAAGCCCGTCGGTACCGGACCAATCCACTCAAGGCGGATACGGACGGCGACCTGCTCGACGATGGGGATGAAATATCGCGCGGCTTGAATCCGCTCCTCGCCGATAGCGATGGAGACGGATTCATCGACGGCATAGAAATCGCCCATCGCTCGAACGCGCACGATCCGTGTTCTCAGCCCCTGGATGCGCAAAATCTCGACCGTATGCGCGAATGCGGACCGAACCAGATTCACGCTAAACCGGCTCAAGTTCAATCACCGCAAAAACGAATTCCGGCGCACGAGCCAAAGACAAAACGATTCGCGAGGGAAAAAAGAAAACCCAAGGCCGTAAAGCCAAAAAAGAGACTCTCTCCCAAACCGCCGGCAGCAAGAATCCGGAACATAGAAAAAGCCAATTTCGAAAAGAAAAAACCGAAATCGGCACTCAACCGCAACGGCTCGCACCCTGCCAAAAAAAACCAGGCGATTCGAACCCGCCAGGCAAATGCAGCTATTCCTGCAGCAAAAGAACCTCTAAAAGAAATCACCCATACGAAAAGAAATCATCTCCCCGCGAAGCCGCAGGATACGAATCAACACATCGCGAAGAAAATGAATACCGAGGGAGTAAAAAGAAAATCGAACCCCGGAGAATCACCGAGCCGCGCACCTGTTACGGCTTCTCTCGTGGATAATTCTGAAAAAACGGAAAACCCCACGACGGTTCCTTTGAAACCCGTATCTCCAAAGCCAGCGAAGAAAAAAATGTTTCCTTCAACGCCTGAGAACTTCCCTTCCGCGATTTTCTTGAGGTTGTGGTAGAGTCGCTCATGATGTCCTTGGTATACAGATATGCCAGAAACTGTGCGACTATCTGCTAAGGGTGCTTCCGCCTCAAACGCAAAAATCATCGCGGCGCGATTTGAATCGTTTTTCACAGCAGGAAATGAAGAGAACAGGAGAAAATAATGATGGAGCAGAAAACAGCCCTGAATCGATTTAGCCGGCGCATCACCCAACCGCCCTCACAGGCCGCCTCACAGGCCATGCTCTACGGCGCGGGGCTGGATGAAATCGACATGCAAAACCCCCAGGTCGGCATCGCCAGCATGTGGTGGGAGGGAAATTCCTGCAATTTTCACCTCAACCGGCTCGCCGAATACATCAAACAAAGCGTGAACACCGAAAAGAAAATGGTCGGCCTCATTTTCAACACGATCGGCGTGAGCGACGGCATCTCCATGGGAACGGAGGGCATGAAATACTCCCTGCAATCCCGGGACCTCATCGCCGATTCGATCGAGACCGTCGTCGGCGCGCAATGGTATGACGCCCTGGTCACGCTCCCAGGCTGCGACAAGAACATGCCCGGCTCCATCATGGCAATGGCACGGCTCAACCGGCCCAGCCTGATGGTTTACGGCGGCACTATCAGCCCAGGGTTTTTGAATGGAGACAAGCTGGACGTGGTCTCCGCCTTCCAGGCCTACGGCGAATATTTCTCGGATAAAATTGACGAAGAACGCTTTCAGTCGGTCATCCGGCATGCCTGCCCGAGCGGCGGCGCCTGCGGGGGGATGTATACGGCGAACACGATGTCCTCATCCATCGAAACGCTGGGCATGAGCCTGCCTTACAGTTCATCGAATCCCGCCATGAGCGAGGATAAGAAAAACGAGTGTCTCGATGTGGGAAAAGCCATTTATCATCTTCTCGAAAACGACATCAAACCCAGCGACATCATGACGAGAGAAGCATTCGAGAACGCGATCACTATCATCATGGCACTCGGCGGCTCGACAAACGCCGTCCTCCATTACATCGCCATCGCCAAGGCTGTCGGGATTGAACTCACAATCGACGATTTTCAGGAAATCAGCGACAATACGCCTTACATCGCGGATCTGAAGCCCAGCGGCAAATTCGTCATGGAAGACCTCCACGACGTGGGCGGCGTCCCGGCCGTTCAAAAACTTCTCTTGAAAGAAGGTCTGCTCCATGGCGATTGCCTCACCGTCACGGGCAAGACGCTCGGAGAGAACATCGAGGCCTTGCCTGACCTCCATGCCAGCCAGAAAGTCATCGTACCGCTCTCCTCTCCCATCAAGAAAACGGGACACCTCCAGATCCTCTACGGAAACCTCGCGAGCGAGGGTGCCGTCGCCAAGATCACGGGAAAAGAAGGAGAACGTTTCGAAGGCCCTGCGCGATGCTTCGACTCTGAGGAAGACGCCCTAAAAGGACTGGAAGAAAACAGGGTTCAAAAAGGAGACGTCGTCATCATCCGCTATGAAGGCCCCAAAGGAGGCCCCGGGATGCGGGAGATGCTGACGGTTACTTCCGCAATCATGGGGGCCGGCCTCGGGAACGACCTGGCCCTCATCACGGACGGCAGATTCTCGGGTGGCACGCATGGGTTCGTCGTCGGACACGTTACGCCGGAAGCCCAATCAGGCGGCTTGCTTGCTCTCATTGAAGACGACGATATTGTTTTGATCGATGCCCAAAAACGCGTCATGGAACTCAAAGTACCCGAGGAAGAGATAGAGCGACGGCGGCAGAACTGGAGCGCACCACCGCTTAAGTTCACCAAGGGCACGCTCTACAAGTACGCCAAGTGCGTATCTTCGGCATCGGAGGGCTGCGTGACGGACGAATAGAGGTTGACCATGAAAAAAAGAGGGGAGTCGTTTGCTCCCCTCTTTTTTGTGGCTGCGGCGCCAGTCTACGATGCGCCGGTTTTCTTTTTACGGTCGGTGTATTCCTTGAAATACCCCGCGATAGAGGAAGCCTCCCAGTCAAAATCAATGTCGCGCGCTTTTTGAAGCACTTCGTCTCCGCTCAGGCCTTCTTCTTCGGCCAGATGAACAAGCGAGCAAATCCCGGCTCGCCTCACACCTTTTCAGTGAACGTAAACCAGTCCGTCTTTCCTGGCTTCACTGAGTTTTTGGTGGATTTCCGCCGATAACTCATCGCTTATGTTGTCGGCAGTCGCAGGTATATGCAAGAAGTTCATACCCAGTTCATGCGCCGCCTCTCTCTCCGCATCGGGCGGAAGATCCGGTTCTTCCTCATCGGCAGAACGAACATTCACCAGGGTTTTTATCCCTTTATTCGCCAGACTCTCCATATCCTTCCGCCCCGGCTGGCTACCGAACACGAGATTATCCGCCAATTCGATGTAGTCCATACCCTTTTTCCTCGACGATAGTTTCAGACTCGTTGCACCAGCTCCCGACAGCGAAGCAGGCAGGTTACTTTTTCATCTTCTCCATCACGCTTATAAATTCCAAGCAAATTGTTGAGCATTCTCTCCACGATACGGCGAGGAGGGGTTTCCTGTAAGAACCGCATATCGAAATGATACCCGAGTCCACGCAGAATCGCCGCGCAATCCCCCACGCTCAGGCGTTTCCCCCTATCGAAGGGGTCCAGAAAAATGGGCTCCTCATCACCTTGGTACTTCACGATAAAATGTCCCGGCATTCCGACTCCGTGAAACGGAAGTCCCAACCGTGCGCCAAGAATCAAATACAAAGCGGAAAGTGATATTGGAATGCCCCGTCTGCGCTCCAGCACACGATCCATAAAGCTGTTCTGCGCATCATAGTAATTGTCCCGTTCGCCATCGAAGCGAAGCTCCCCGTGGAGATATTCGACGACTTCGGTGACAATGGCATCGGCTTTATTTATACCCACCAAACGTCCACGCAAATGATTCTCCATCTTCAGCAAATCGTCTTTTTTCGTCTCCATATTTTCGAGAGGATGGCCGAAAGACGCCAGCAAGAAGCAAGCATCCTCCAGATCCACATCTTCAACCGAGGAAAGAGACCAGTCCGAAAAAGCGATTTCGATCTGTCTGTAATGGAACTCCATAAGCGATGACGGCAGCACGACATCGCTCGCCTCACGATTTTTCAACATGTGCAGGAGTCTTTTCTGCTCTTCGGTCGAGAATTCCGAAACCTGTCGGTCCAAGGCCGACATCACCCGCGGTGAACCATCATCCAACAAGCGACAAACGGCTTCTAATTGCGAGTCACTCAACGACAAAATGCCACTCCCCGGTTAGTGAGCGTCTTCCCCTATCTCAGTCATTGAAATATGGTATTATCATTCGAACTAATCCACAATTCGCGCTCGCCAGGAGGAATTGCATGTCTACGTATGCCGACGTTGTGGCGGAAGTCCTTCAAGACGCGGGCATCGAATTCATTTTCGGGGTTCCTGGAAGTTTAAGTTCCGTCGAACTCATCGAAGCCGCGAGAAAGCGCGGCATCCGCTATATCCTCTGCAGCAACGAGAGCAGCGCGGCCGTGAAGGCGGGAACGTATGGCATCATGACGGGACGACCGGGGGTCGTGAGTACGGGCGTCGGTCCGGGGGCGGCGGCCGTTCTTCATGGCGTGGCGAACAATTATCTCGAGCGCGCGCCGTGCCTCATTTTGACCGATCGCTTCTCCGACGAGCAGTTTCGCCGTCAAGGACGGCAAAAACTCGATCAGGATCGTTTATTTCTTCCAATCACGAAAGGGACGATCAAGCTCGCGAAAGACAACGCTGCGGTAGCCATCAGGCGGGCACTGGCTCTGGCCGCGGAAGGGAGGCCGGGTCCCGTGCATGTGGACCTCCCCTACGACGTCATGCTGGCGAACGCCGAGGAAACCGATTTTCCCCCAAAGGAGAACCCCAAAAAGTATGTTGGCCGCATCGGTTCCTCCCACCCGGGCATTACGGCAACTCTCAACGCAGTCTCGGAGTCGAAAAACCCGATAGTCATAGCGGGACTCCAGGTAAACCGCTCGGGGCGAGAGGCGGAAAAGGAGTTCATTTCATTCGCCGAGAAACTCGGAGCACCCGTTCTCGCCGCACCATCAGCGAAGGGCGTCTTGCCGGAACAGCATCCCCTCGCCATGGGAACCTTCAGAGGCGCGCCTTCCGAGCGGGAATTGATAGACAAGTCGGACTTATTTCTTTTGGTAGGCTTCGATACGGTGGAAGTATTCGCCCCCGGATTTTGGGACTATCCCCAAAAGGTGATCAATCTGGATGAAGTGCCGCATCTCGATGATTTGATTCGGCCGGAAATTGAAGTCGTCGGCCACCTTGCCGACATCCTCAGAGAGTTGAGCGCCTCCGTCTCTTCCAACCATGTCTGGAACACCGAGGAGATGGATTCTTACAAAAAAATGAGGCAATCCGCGTTATTCCCTACCGGGGAAGGCTTGATGCCCGGCGCCGTTATCCGAATCGCGCGGGAATGCCTCCCCGATAACGGCATCATGACCGCGGATGCAGGAAGCCACAAAGTCCTGGCCAATGACATTTGGGAGACGCGACGCCCTCTGGGTTACCTGACCTCCAGCGGGCTGGGTTCGATGGCCGTTGCCACGCCGGCCGCCATGGCCGCCAAATTAATCGAACCAGACACTCCTGTCGTTTGCCTCACCGGGGACGGGGGGTTTCTCATGCGGATTGGCGACATGGAAGTCGCCGTTCGCGAAAACATCCCCTTCGTCACCGTCGTATTCAACGACCGCTACCTGAACCTGATCAAAATCAAACAGGACAACCGCTCTTTCCCGCGTCTTGGCACCGAGTTCCGCGACTCCGACTATGCATCCGTGGCGAAAGGACTGGGTTGTGAGGGAGAAAGAGTTTCTACAGAAGAAGAGTTGCATAACGCGCTCGAACGCGCATTTTCATCCGATAAACCCTGGGTCATCGACGCCGTCATCAATCCCGATGGCTATGTAGGCTCAAAAGACGTTCGTGCGGAATAATGAAAATTTTTTGCTTGACACAAACCTCTCAACAACGCATGTTATACTCTATCTCGTTCGTATAGCTTGGGGGGATTGTTCATTTCCCTGTGAATCAGAGCCCAGGCAGGGGCTGGGCATGATATCCTCGACCTCATGAGGGGTCTCCGCGCGGGAGGATTGTAGGTGCCAGAGGGAACAGTCAAGTGGTTTAGCGACAAAAAGGGGTATGGCTTCATTTCTCGGGAAGATGGCGACGACATCTTCGTTCACTTCTCAGCCATCGTTGCGGATGGATTCAAATCACTGAAAGAAGGTGAAAAGGTCACATTCGAGATCACCCAAGGTCCCAAAGGACTTCAGGCGGCGAATGTAACCAAACTAGAAGAATAACTTTCCTCCCTATCATCGTACCTCTCATCGGGTAAAAGCTACACGCTGGCCTCGGTATAGTCTAAAACCGCCTGTGCTGCATTCTCCCCGCTTCTTACCGCCCCCTCTACAGTGGCCGGCAAGCCTGTGCGAGTCCAATCTCCAGCAAGAAAAAAGCCTTCTATCGGCGTTCTGGTATCCAACCGGTAATTTTGCTCCGCCACCCCGTTCGCCCAGGTAGCGGCGCGCTCCCGCACCACCAAAATATCTCGAATACGGTTACGGGGAACCATGCGATTCAAGCAATCCCTCGCAGACGACTCGATGATCGACCGCTTCTCAGATGCGATGGAATCCTCCGCCCCGGCCAATAGACACACCAGGTTTTCCGCACCTTCCACGCCAGTTTCAGGTCGAAACAACCAGTCCCACTCCTCACCCACTATCGCCTCAAAAGGAGGACCTTCATCCGGTTCTTCAAGCCAGCAATATGCGCTGGCGATAGGCCCCGGGCGTAGTTTTCCCAGATTCGAAAAAAGTGATTGCTGACCGAGTTCGCTGCCTAGCAATCTGCCCAAAGCGTCGGGTGGTACGGCGGAAATGACTGCGGCTGCGGGTAAAGTCTCTCGCTCCCTTACCATCACACCGGTTATTTTTGAATCATTGACCTCAAAACCGACTGCGGGTTGCTGAAGCCTCACCTCTCCACCGAGGCGCCGGATGCGTTGGGCCGCTCTGTTCGCCCACAGCGTACCCAATGCCTTCATCGGTACCCCCAAGGCGGCTCCCTTCGGCCCATCGGCGAAGGCTTCCCGAATCACCGCCTTGAACAATTCCGCACTCCCCAACTCCAAAGGCAAGTTCAACACCGCGCGTGCAAACGGCTCCCAAAACCAGCGCACCGCTTCATCCTTCTGGCCAAGGTTCTCCAGCATGTCACTCATGGATTCATCCGGGTTCTTATCGCCCGATTTGGAAACAATCTTCGAAAGGCCTCTCAAAAGATTTATTTTTTCCAAAAAGCGGGGTCCATGCCATTTGAGCAAGCCTTGAAGTTGCGCAAAAACCCCTCCCCCCTCTGGAAATGACAATTGCGTCCGTCTGGTCGACTCCGATTCTCGAATACGGTAGCTCACTTCCAGGGAGGGGGAGAAAAAAATATCATCGGCGGCGCCCACTCTTTCCAACAATGAGCGCAATGCCGGATTGGCCGCCATGAACAAATGCGGGCCCCAGTCCAACTCCATGCCCGTGGGTGAGTGTTTGAAACTGCGCGCCCGGCCGCCGAAAAACCTCCCCGCCTCGAGCAGAGTAACCTTGACGCCAGATTCGGCGAGGCGCAAAGCGGCGGACAGGCCCGCTGCACCGCCTCCGACAATGATGACCGGCTTCTCGAATCCGCCCAGCTCAGACATCTACGCTTCCAGAAAACAGCGAAGCGCTTCTAGTAGTTTTTCCCTGGACTTCAAAGAGGGGCGATAATCCATATGTCGAAATTGGTTCTCCTCCATCTCGCTCAGAAGTCTCAGATAAATTCGGCCCATGATTCTGGCGGGAAGAAGGTTTCCTGTCTTCTCATGGCGCAAGGCTTCGTTCGCTCCATCGTAATATTCATGCGCTCGATGCGCCAAGGACCGAAGAAGGCTTAAAACCTCGGAAGTATCGTTTTTATCTCTCAAATCGGAGACCGTTACGCCATATTTCTCCATTTCACTTCCGGGAATATAAATGCGCCCTTCCTCGGCATCTTCCCAAACGTCTCTCAAAATGTTCGTCATCTGCAGCGCCCTGCCCAAACAAACGGCGTAGTCGTTGGCGAATTCCGATTTCGCCTCGAAGATGCCCAGGCACGCCAGCCCTACTGCGGAAGCCACCTTGTCACAATAATTTTCAAGGTCTGACAAATTTTCAAATCGACTTTCCTCCAGATCCATCGCCACCCCGTCACAAATCGCCCGGAAATGCTCCGGTGGCAAGTCGTATTTTCGAGACGCCCACGCGAGTTCCCCGATTATCGGGTAGGATGGACTCTCCTCGCCCAACTGATCCAGCGCCTCTTTCCATTCGCGCAACGTGGTTTTCTTACCGGATATCTCGCCCGGCTCATCGGCAATGTCGTCGGCCATGCGGCAATACGCATACACCGCCGTGATGGCGCGCCTTTTCTCCGACGGCAGGCTGAAAAAAGACAGATAGAAATTGGATTTGCTCGCGCGAATGAACCAGCGGCAATATGCGCGATTCAACGCTTCTTCGGCATGCCGATCTACACTGGATTCGAGTCGATAGACCGGGCGAAAGGCAGCGAGCAACGATAGGGCCTTATCCCGGCCATTCAAAAGCGGCGACCCCGCGCAGACGTTCCATTCCGCACGGGAAATTGCGTCAAGCGCCGCAACGCCGCCACGCCAAATCGCGCGTAGCTCACGGCCCAATGCGCCGCGGGTACGGTACAAAAGAGGCAGGCCCCGCCTGAAGAGACGCTTCGTCCTTTTTATCTGGAAGACCAGGAACGCTCGAAGCTGAGGCGACGCCGCGTCTGCGAGGAAATCATCCCCGGAGACGGCGAATCGCTTCATCTCATCCTGGGGCATATAGATGATGCCGCGTTCGGCGTCTTCTTTCACGTCTTGCAAATGATTCGCGATCTGCAAGGCCGTGCAGATGGCATCTGACGCGCGAAAGGCCTCTTCATCACGTATCCCGTGCAGCATGAGAACGATTCGCCCGACGGGGTCTGCCGATCGGCGACAATAATCGAGCAAGGCTTCATAGTTCGGATACCGGAGGACTGTGACGTCCTGTTTGAACGCCGAGAGTAGATCCAGAAAAGGCTGTAAGGGCAAATCGAATTGCTGAATCGTGTGGGAGAGCGCGATGAAAACGGCTGTTTCCGCAACTCCCTTCTGGGCCAATACGAGTTTTTCTTCCCATTCGTCAAGACGGGCGAGACGCTCATGGGAGGGCCTTGACGTATCCGCGATATCATCCGCACCCCTGGCGAATGCATATACCGCAGCAACGTGCGGTCTTATCTTCGCTGGCAGCAACTTCGAGGCGACGGGAAAATTCTCGTAGTGGCCGACTACGATTTTCATGCACTCATCATAAGCGGCACTTAAATCAGCCTCTGAAACATTTTTTGCCTCTTTGTCTGAATCCCGTGTCTCCTCGCCATTCATGAGAGATTCTATCAACTGCGAATCGGCGGGCAGGAAATCAAATTCCCCTAATGAGGCAGGATGCACCCATTTGTGCTCCGCTACCCCCAAATTCTCCGCCACTCCGCTCTCCCACTCACAATCATAAAAGCGAAGGTAGACGTCCCTGTCTGGATAACGGTGTCGTGTCTCCCAATGAAGACGGCCAACGCGCACACCGATCCCTAATTCTTCGCAAATTTCCCTTTGCAATGCTTCCCGGGGATTCTCGCCATACTCAATTTTGCCGCCGGGAAACTCCCAGAAGCCCGGCATATGTCCGCCCGCCGGGCGCTGACAGATGAGGATGCGTCCCTCGTTCCAGACAATCCCGGCGACGACGCTTAGCTCTAAAACGGCAACTTCGTCCTTCATCCCATCTCCATGAGCTTAACCCTGCGCAGCCTCAGGCTCCATATCATCCGGCAACCGTCTCAAGACACTGGAAAACACGATGGGTTCCGCCATGGGTACCGCCTCGGACAGTTCTTTTTCATCCGCAAAATACTCGCCCGGCAGGACCAATCCCGGCATCCTCAACTCGACCGAATCCTTTGAGAACGGCCACGGGGATATTTCCAGATCATCGGTGTTTGCGGTTTTCACGTTCAATCCACCCTGAATCAAGGGGTGGACTGCGGCATCGGGCGGGGTAATTTCCGGCGCCCGGCACGCCAACAGGGATAATGTATCGCAAACCCCGAGCAAAGACACGGAATTTTCGATCGCATCTACGTGCTTCGGCTCAATCAGGGCGTCCAACTCTTTCTGCCGTTTCGATTCAGCGTGAATGAACCCGTTCAGCACCTTGGAAACTTCCAGCGGGGCGCCTCTTCTCCCACCTGCTGCGAGCGAAGAGAAGTGGAGGCTGACCAAATATCCGGAAAACGGATGGAAGGAAGCGCAAGAATCGATACCCTCCGACCATATTTCCACCGCCTTGTCCGCCGTGATGCCGAAAAAACTGTAAGGCAGTTTCGTCAGCGCATCCCACCTCGGGGTGGCGTCCGAGCGGCACCACCCGACGTCATGGTTGTCGATGGCGAACAAGACTTTCTCTGTGAGTTCATCCGGCGGTGAGGGTAGCGATTCAATGCCTATCCAATTTCGCGCAATCGTACCCGCGGCCCGGGCGTGGTCATGTTGAGAGATGAGACGAACATGGTTATCTCGCGGACAAACAATCATTTGAAACACCAAAAACGGCGGAGAATACTTTCCAAAACCATTGAATCTCCAGGTCCAAGCCTGAAAGTATTTTATTTCGCCGATGAAAAATGTAACAACCGCCATTGCGGCAAACAAGAAAATTCAACATCCACTTGAACAAACGTGTGCAAAACACATAATTTTGCTACAAGTCAGTATATATTCTTGTCCTGGAAATAAGGAAATCGCGCCAAATCATGAATCGAAAAAATTCCCCTCAGGATCCCGGTTCAGTCGGCCTCACGAAAACACGGAGCATCAAGCTTCCGGAGCCATTTCGGACCGATTCCGGCGAAACATTGCCTGAAATCCAGGTGGCATATGAGACATACGGCGAACTCTCCCCAAATGCCGATAATGCCGTTCTGGTCATCCATGCGCTTACGGGCGACGCGCACGCAGCCGGCTTCCACAGCCCCGACGACCCGCGCCCGGGGTGGTGGGACCCGATGATCGGCCCCGGCAAGGCCATCGATACCCGGAAATACTTCGTCGTCTCCTCGAACAATCTCGGGGGATGCTCGGGCACCACGGGGCCCGCTTCCATCAATCCCGCTACGGGCAGAGCTTACAACACCGGCTTTCCCGTCACTACGGTGGAGGACACCGTTCGCGTCCACAAGCTGCTTCTCGACCATCTGGGCGTAAAACGCCTCAAAACGGTCATCGGCGGCTCGCTCGCCGGGATGCAGACCCTGGAATGGGGCCTGCGCTACAGCGATATCTGCGACTCCGTCATTCCGGTCGCGGGAGCCGCCCGCCTGGACCCGATGGGCATCGCATGGGACAAAATCGCCCGCAGGGCCATCACGGCGGACGGCGACTGGAAAGACGGCGACTACGCCGCCGGCCAGGGACCACGCAAGGGCCTCAGCGCGGCGCGCATGCTGGCCCACATCACCTACCTGAGCCGGGGAATCATGTGGGAGAAATTCGGCCGCGAGATCAGGGACAAGGACAAAATGCTGGAGGACATCGCCTCGCGCTTCGAGGTGGAGAGCTATCTCGATCACCAGGGGGACAAATTCGTCGATCGCTTCGACGCGAACTCGTATCTGTATATCTCCCGCATGATGGACTTATACGACGCCTCCCTGGGCTTCGAGAGCCTCGAGGCGTCGCTGTCCCGGCTGAAAACCAAATGCCTGCTCGTATGCTTCATATCCGATTGGCTCTTCCCGCCGGAGAGAAGCATGGAGATCGCCCGGATTCTCCAGAAACTCAGGCACGAAGTGGAGTTGCACACGGTGGAGTCCACCTACGGGCACGACGCGTTTCTCGTGCAATACGACAAGCTCACCGAGATCGTCGGCGGCTTTCTCGAAAGGCTCGAAAACGGCGGCCCGATCGGCATCAACGCGGCTCCCATACCCCGGGGCTGCAAGCGGCTGGTTCTTTCCGTGCCGGGTCATCTCGCGCAGAAGCCTATCTTGTGGGAACTCGGCCGAAAATACTCGTTTTCCATCAACATCATGAGGAGCGAGCTGGACGCCCAATCGGGGTGGCAGGTATGCGAATTCGACGGAAGCGAGGAGGAGATCGCACAAGCGGTCGCTGAACTCCGGGATATGGGCGTGTGGGTCGACCCGGGGGGGCATGACGCCATCGACCACGACCGCGCCGAAGTGGTATAAACCAGAAAAATTGCCGCGCACGTATATTCACAGGTACATTCAAGAGATTCGATACAAACCAGACGGAGGCACGCCATGAGTGAGTTGAAAGAGCCAATCGTAGTGGTGAAATACTCGGACTACACATGACCTTTTTGCTATGTCGCCACCGTGGGTGGCACGCCCGTGATTGAAGAAGACCCCGACGTCGTCGTCGAGTGGGTCAGTTGGGAGGGGAGACCCCCCGGCCAGGAGTTCGCCGGCTACTCGCCCGAGCAGAAACAGGAAAATTACGAGAATAACCACAAACCTCTCGCCGAGAAGTACGAAGTGCCCATCCGGGTGGCGGGAGGCGACTACCGCACTACCAACCTCCACATGGCGACCTATTACGCCCGCGACAAGGGTAAGTTCAAGGAATTCCGGGATCGCTGCTACAAGGCCCGCTGGGAGGACGACCTGAACCTGGAGGATCTGGACGTCATCGCCGGGCTCGGCGAGGAAGTCGGTCTGGACGGTGAGGAAATCAAGGCCGTCATCGCCGAGGGCCGCTACATCGGCGCGCTGCACAGCCAGCGCGCCCAGGGAAAAGGGCTGGGCATCTTCGGCATCCCCACGTTCGTGGTGGAGGGAAAGCTCTTCTGGGGCAAAGACGTCATCGATGATGTCAAGGACGAGGTGGCCCGCGTGAAGCAGGAACGAATCGAGAAGGAAAAAGAAGAGGGCTAGCTTTCGCCTCACCCGCATGAACCGGGCGCCCGCTCCCGGGGGTCGCCGAACCGCCCCGTTCCGGGGCCGGTCGGCCCGGGCGGGCGGGTTCGCCTCGCTGGGAAACGCGGGCAATTGCGCGCAAATGCAGGGCTGCGAAAAAACTTTTTCATTCGATGAATTTCGATAAATCATTCATTATTTGCTTTATGTTATGGTTGCAACTAATTGAATAAATAAGAAATATCATTTTCTTTCCAATGTGATAAATTTTCAGGAATTTATCGAAAAACCCCGTGAATTTATCGAAATTTACGGGAAATTGGATTATTTCCATTTCTCCGTCCGCCCCCGCGTCCATGAGCGCCGCGGCACGGGCCGGGTGAAGAACGCGGGACGGCACCTCCGCCCTCGCCCGGAACAGGACCCTGGCGAACGGCATCACGCGGCGAAGAACGCGGACAGACGCCCTTATCCTCTCTCGAGTGCCCGATGCCATGAGAAAACCTCCTCTCGCCTCCGCCCCGGCCCGCAAGCGGGAGAGCTTTCCCCCGCGCGGCGCGCACGATACACCGCTCCGGGGTTCGGGGGAGGACGCCAAATGCGCGCAAATGCGCGGACGCCCGGCCCCCTCGCCCTCCCCCGGCCTTAAAAACCACCCCCCCCTACCCCCCCTTGTCAGGGGGGCAAGAAAAATCAAAACCCCCTCAGCCCGGCGAGGGCGCATCGCCTTTTTTACCCCCCTGACAAGGGGGGTAGGGGGGGTTGCCTGTATGAAGTTTCCCTTTCAAGGGAGTTGCCATTACCCTCTCAGGGGCTTTTTCAACAGCCCCGTCAAGGGGGGGGTTGCCTGTCTCCTCTGAGGAGGAGGACTTTTTCAACATCCCCGATGAGGAAGTACGCGACGCGACCGGGAAGGAGCGGTTGCCGGGCCGCAGATCATCGTCACTCCGGTTTCAGTCCCGAGTGATGCGGGCTCGCACCGTCATTCCGGCCTTGAGCCGGAATCCATTTTACGCCTTTCGCCTTTTCGTTCCCGGGCGTCCGCTCCCGCTTCACCGAAAAAAAGAAAAGCCGCCGCATCGTCGCCCTAATCGGTTCTGGATTCCGGGCAATCCCTCCCTCCTCGGTCGGCATTGATTGCCGGAATGACGAGCAAAACCGCACCGCCTCACCCTGAGTAGCGGCGGAGCCGCGTATCGAAGGGCGAAGTTCGCGCCTCCGGGGAAGTAGCGCCTTCCATCCTTCGATACGGCGCTTGCGCGCCTACTCAGGATGAGGAGGAGGTTTCGCGCGGGCCGCCGATGAACGAATCGGTAGGGACAGGCTTCTGCGCCTATCCGTGGCCCCCGTGCCTATCCGCAACGGACGTGCGTAGTCATCCTTCGTCATTCCGGCCTTGAGCCGATATGACGAACAAAACCCAAAGCCGAGAAATTGCTCCCTCCCCGCTGGCCCTCCCTCGACTCGAAAACCAACCCCCCCTACCCCCCCTTGTCAGGGGCGCTTTCAGCGATCCCCTGCGGCGGGGTGTTTTTCGTTCGCCTTTTTGCCCTTTCATCCCGGATTCGATAAGCTGTTTCATCTGCATCCACTATCTTGAGGAGAGAACCCGATGGCGCAGTTCGATGGTGTTGTGATCGGTGCGGGACATAACGGTCTGGTGTGCGCGGCGTATCTCGCCCGGGCGGGGCTGAAAGTCGCCGTTCTGGACAGCGAACCCGAAATCGGCGGCGGCTCGAGCACCAGGGAATTCCTGCTGCCCGGCTACCAGTCCAACATGCACGCGAATTTCTTCATCGGCCTCGATGATTTCCCAATCGTCAAGGACCTGGAACTGAATAAATACGGGTTCAACTGGCTTACGCCGGACGTGCAGCACGCAGCACTATACCGAGACGGCACGGCGGTTCTGCTGCACCGCGACGCCGAGAAAAGCGCCGCGTCCATCTCGCGATTCTCTCAAAAAGACGCGGAATCATACGTCTACCTCCACCGGCGGTTCGCCGTGGAACTCGCCCCGCTCATGCGCAGCTTCCTGTTTCATCCGCCGCTGCCTCCGGAGGAAATCGTCTCCCGGATGGAGGGCGATGCGGGACGCGAGATTCTGAGTTTTGCGAAAATGTCGATTTTCGAGGCCATCGAATCGCATTTCGAGCATCCAAAAATGCGGGCCTTGTTCTTCCTGTTCTCTCACGCCATCACGGTGGAGAACGCGCCGGGGACCGGCATTTTTCTCCCGAGCCTGTTTTCCACCCACACGACGCTCGGCCTTCCGGTGGGAGGCGCCATCCAGCTGCCCCTGGCGCTCGAGCGCATCGTCACCCAGAACGGAGGCGTCGTCCTGAGAAGCAGCCACGTGCGCGAGGTGATACGGGAGAACGGCCGCGCGACGGGCGTGATGCTCGAAGATGGCGAGAAGATGACGGCGACGCAATTCGTCGCCTCGAGCCTCAACGCGCCGGCATCCGTCAAAATGGCGGGAGAAGACGCGTTCCCCGATGAGGTCAACGAAAAGGTGCGCAACTGGGACTGGGGCTTCCACTCCCTGAGCACGCTGCATCTCGCCCTGGCCGAACCCCCGCGATATACCGCGGAGAACTTCGACCCGGACGTAGGCGAGGCCTACAACATCATCTTCGGGGCGGACTCCGGCGAGGAGATGGCCGAAAACACCGAAGAGCGCAGAAACGGCCTCATTCCGTCGAACCCGATGGGCAACGGCTCATGCAACAGCCAGCACGACCCCTCCTATGCGCCCCCGGGCGGCCACGTCGCCTTCTGGTGGCCGGGCGCGCCCTATGATCTCAAGGACGGCGGCCCCCGGAAGTGGGATGAAGTAAAAGAGGAATACACCGAACGCCTCGTGGACGTCTGGCGGGGCTACGCTCCGAATCTCACACCGGACAACGTCCGCGCGGCGAAGCTCTACACCCCGCTCGACGTGGAACGCGGGAACAAGAACATGATCCGCGGCGGCGTGCGCATGGGGGCGTACATTCCCGAGCAACTGGGGGTCAACAGGCCCCATCCCCTGCTCTCCGGCATGCGGACGCCTCTGGAGGGCTTTTATCTGTGCAGTTCGAGCTGCCAGGGGGGCGGCTTGAACGGGGCGCCCGGCTACAACGCCGCCGGCGTGATCGCGGAGGATTTGGGCGTCGAGAAATGGTGGGAGCCGCTTCCTGCGCCCGCGGCGTCCGCAGGCTAGGTCTCCGCGCCGGGGATCATCACCACCGCCTCGATTTCCACGATGTCGTCCTGGTTCAGCCTGCTCACCTCCACGATGGTGCGCGTGGGCAGGTTCGGCCCGAAGTATTCCTCATACAGCCGGTTGATTGTCGGACGGTGGGCATCCATGTCCCGCACGTAGACGACGGTGGAAACGAACGTGGCGAGCGACCCGCCCGCCGCCTCCGCAATGGCTTTCAGGTTCTCGAAAGTTCTTCCGGCGCGCGCCTCGATGGTTCTCTCGACGAGCTCCCCGGAATCCGGGTCGATGCCGCGCTGGCCGGCGATGAACAGCAGGTTTCCCACGCGGCGCGCCTGGACGAAGGGCCCGGTGGGCGAAGGGGCCTGCTCTGTCTGGATGGTTTGAGGCGACTCCAAGGCGTCCCCCCGGTTTGCAAGCAGGGAAAAGGCTGCCCGATCGGATTTCCCGCCGCGTGGCGCCGCGATTATTTCTTGCCTTTCGGCAACTCCGCCGGAAAAGCGATCTTGAGCCATTGCTGCGTCAGAATGGTCGCGGCGTTCTCGTCTTTTCCGGGAATGAACGCGATGGGTTCTTTGGGCTGAGCGCCCTCCTGATCGAGCATATAGACGTCGACGCCGAACCCGTACAGGTCATGATCGCGGGTTTCGAGGTTGTATTTCACCCCATTGTTCGTCAGTTGATTCATCCGGGACTATCCTTTCAAGCTCATTGGCGAAAACTCGGCGATGAAGGTTCCAACTCCCGCTATCATAGCCGATGGCTTGAGCCCCCGTAAAGTTTGGAGGCGGCCTCAAACGCATCCGTTTTGGGGGCTGTTGAAAAAGTCCTGCTCGCTCGGAATTGACCACCGCCGTCATTCCGGTGTCGGAGCCGACCAATGCGGGAGGATTCGACGGAATCCATTTTTGCGCCTTTTGCCTTTCGTCAGGGTTCCCGCGTATCGGCGAGGAATGAAACGCCACCGTGTAGTCACCCGCATCCGCAAATGGATTCCGGCTTTCGCCGGAATGACGAACCAAAACCCCACCGCCTCACCCTGAGTAGCGGCGAAGCCGCGTACCGAAGGGCGAGGCCCCGCACCTGCCGGGGGACGTTCGTCCCTCCTCCTTCGATACGGCGCTGGCGCGCCTACTCAGGATAAGGAGGTTGGGGCGCTTGTGCGTCCGTCCCGAAATCGGCTTTTTCAACAGCCCTGACAAGGGGGGTAGGGGGGTTGGTTTTCGGGGTGAGCGGGCGGGAGACGCAAAAGAACCTCATCCCGAGTAGGCCCGAAGGGCCGTATCGAGGGAGCGCCCCTTCGACAGGCTCAGGACAGGCCCTTCTATACGCCCTTCGACAAGCTCAGGACTACTCAGGGTGAAGGGTGTCGGGCGGCGCGGCGGTGCGTCGGATGAGTTCCTTGAGCGCCTCCATGTTCTCGCGGTGCTGATCTTTGTGCTCCTCGCGCTGGGTGGCGAGCGCGTTCATGTTCTCGCGGTGCGAGCGTTCCATCGCCTCCATAGTGGCGCGGTGCTGGTCTTTGTGCGCCTCGCGCTCGGCGGCGATCGCCTCCATGTTCTCACGGTGGGTGCGTTCCATCGCTTCCATGTGTTCGCGGTGGCGGGTGTCGAGCGCCTTCATGGTTTCTCGGTGCTGGGCGTCGCGGTGACGCGCGGCCTGGCGCATGAAGTAGAGGCCGTAGGCGATCAGGGAGCACTGCGCGGCCCCGACGAGCGCGGCGACCCACACCGAGGCCTGCTGCGCTACGAGGGAGGCTTTCTGGATGGCCAGGGATGATTCCTGGATGGCGAGACTTGCGGCTTCGTATTCCGTCATTTGGTTTTCCCCCACGTGAAGTGGGTCCTCATAGGCGTAACTCTAATGCGCCGCCGCGCGTTTCGTCAAGACGGATCTCGGGCTGGGGGAGGGTATTTGATCGTCATTCCGGCAATCAATGCCGACCGGGGAGGGAGGGATTGCCAGAATGACGGCGGGCGGGGAGAAGGGCGTTTCACTCCCCCCTTGAGGGTCTGTTGAAAAAGTCCTCGTTAAGGGATATTGCCTTTAGCGGGAAGGCCACTTTCGCGCGAACCGCCGACCTCCCTCGTCGAAAACCAACCCCCCCTACCCCCCCTTGTCAGGGGGGCAAGAAAAATCAAAACCCCTTCAGCCCGGCGGGGACGCATCGCCTTTTTATACCCCCCTGACAAGGGGGGGTAGGGGGGGTTGCCTTTATGGGATTTCCCTTTCAAGGGAGTTGCTATTAACCTCTCAAGGGCTTTTTCCACAACCCCGTTCTTGACCCCGTATGGGGCCTATGATAAACGCAAAACCCTGGGCCGTTAGCTCAGTGGCAGAGCGCTGCCTTCACACGGCAGAAGTCACTGGTTCAAATCCAGTACGGCCCACCAACCAATTGTGCTCAAAAGGAACCCGAAGGTCCCTGGACGTCGATCCCTTCCAGAAGTTCCGTCATCCGTATCTTTCTTCCCGCTTCCGCCGAGCGGCACGAACCCTCCACCTGCGCCAGGGCATGGACGGCCTCCCGGGGGCCGGTTTCGGGCGCAGCGCCCGTGCGGGCGCAATCGGCGAATTCCTCCACCTCGTCGATTATCATGTCCGCCATTTCGGGGACGGGCACGTCCGTCCAGCCGGCCTCGCCCGCCTTTTGAATCGCAAGCGTCGTCTCATCGTTCGTCTTGTGCGCCAGGGTGATGTTTTCGCGGACCATCTCGAGAGAGACCACCGCTTGGGTGCCGTGCAGCCTGAGCGTGAATACGCCCGGCGTCACGAAACTCGTCATCAGTGTCGAGACGGGGCCGCCTTCGTGCTCGGTGATCGTCATGGTCACGTCGTCTATCTCCGCCGGCGTGGCCAGTTTCTTGTGCACCCCGGTGACGCTTACGGGCTCGCCCAGCAGGTAGTTCAGCGTGTCGCAGTGGTGAATCCCCATCTGCATGAGGGGGCCGCCCGGACACTCATCCTTGAAATAGCGCCACCTGTCCGGTGTGAAAAACTGACCCATGTGGTTTGAAAAAACAGCCTCCGCCCAAAGCGGCTGGCCGATGGTCCCGTCTTCTATCAGCGCGCGGATTTTCCGGTGTCCCGCCGCGCGCCGGTAGCAGTGCCCCACCGCCAGGGTCTTGCCGGACGCCCGCCAGGCTTCCAGCACCTCGGGCGCTTCGGCCAGGACGTTCGTTATCGGCTTTTCCACCCAGACGTGCTTGCCCGCCTCGAGCGCGGCGATGATCTGGGCCGCATGCACCTTGTTCGGCGTGGTGAGCAGAACCCCCTCCACGTCGGGATTCTCCAGTATCGCCTCATAGCTCGCCGCCGCCTCGCATCCATGCTCCTCAGCGAAGGAGGCGCGCTTCTCTTCGTTGCGCGTGTAGCAGGTGATCAGGTCTATCTTCTCGCTTCTGCGGAGGGCGTCTCCTATCGGCGTCGCCCACCACCCGAGGCCCACGAGGGCCGTTCTGAATTTTTCCTGTGACATATAAACTCCCCGTTCTGAAATATCTGGTTTCTCCGAAGTATGGCTCCTTTGAGGATGAGTATCCTCACATCAAACTCAACGGGTCTACGTCCACCGCCAGGCGAACGGAAGAGAAAGCCGCTTGCCCGTCAAATTCCGCCCTCAGTGAATTGAGCGCCTCGCCCAGGCGCTTCGACCCCCTGGCCTTCAGGATCATGTGATACCGCCATACGCCGCGAATCCTCACGAGCGGCGCCGGCGCGGGGCCCAGATATTCGACCCCTCCAGGATCGGCGGCGCGCCCGGCGGCGGCAGCGCCATGTCGGCGCAAATACGAGGCCATCCATTCACCGGCTTTCGAGGCGAGGTGCTTGTCCTTGGACTCGAAACGCAGCCGGGCCAGTCGTCGATACGGCGGGTAGCCCATCCGCTCCCTCGCCAGGGCTTCTCTCTTGTAGAAACCGGCGTAGTCATGCGTCTGCGCGCACTGAACCGCGAAATGGTCCGGCCTGAACGTCTGGATGATGACTTCGCCGGGCAAATCGGCGCGGCCCGCCCGGCCCGCCACCTGCGTCAACAGCTGAAAAGTGCGCTCGCTCGCCCTGAAATCCGGCAGATGAAGCCCGACGTCGGCCACCACGACGCCCACGAGCGTCAGTTTCGGGAAATCATGGCCCTTGGCCACCATCTGCGTCCCGATGAGGATGTCGATTTCCCCGCTTCGCATGGCGCCGAATATGCTCTCGTATGCGCCTGCCCGGCGGGCCGTGTCGCGATCCAGACGCTGGACGCGCGCCTCCGGGAATCGCGCCTTGACGGCCTGCTCGACGCGCTCGGTTCCAACGCCGAAGTAACCCACCTGATCACTGCGGCAGGAGGAGCACCTGTTGGGCGGATGCGCGCTGTAATCGCACCAGTGGCACTGCACCCTGCCCCCGCCTTCACGGTGAAACGTCAGCGGGATGGAGCAGTGAGGACACTGGAGCGCCTCGCCGCAATCGCGGCACAGGATGACCGAAGAGAACCCGCGCCGGTTCAGGAACAACAGCGTCTGCTCGCCTCGCTCCAGACGCTCGCCGACGGCCGCCGCCAAATCGCGCGTGAGAAGCTCGGGCGTCCTGGGGTCGGAGCCGGCCTCTTTTCTCAAATCCACCAGGCGCACCTGAGGCAACCTCCCCCCGGTGGGCCGACCCGACAGCGAGCGCAGGCGGTAGCGGCCGCTTCTCGCGCTCGTATAGCTTTCAATCGACGGCGTCGCCGAACCCAGCACGACGGGAACCCCCAGATTCCTGGCGCGCACGATGCCCGTATCCCGCGCGTGGTAGCGAGGGGATTCCTCCTGCTTGTAGGAGCCGTCGTGCTCCTCATCCACCGCAATCATCCCGAGATTCGGAACCGGGGCGAAGACGGCGGACCTCGTCCCCACGACGATGGGCGCATCCCCGTTCCTGATGCGCCGCCATTCCGAGAGACGCTTTTTGTCCGAATAGGCGCTGTGCAGACAGGCCACCGAACCCCCGAAGCGCTCCTGAAAACGCTCCAGGAGCTGGGGGGTCAGCCCGATTTCGGGCACCAGAATCAATGCGCCCAGCCCGTTTGCGAGGGCTTCTTGCGCAAGCCGGATGTAGACTTCCGTCTTCCCGCTCCCCGTGACGCCGTGAAGAAGCGTGACCGAAAAATTCTTTTGCTCGATATCCGCTTTCACCAGTTCGAACGATTCTTTCTGCTCATCGGTGAGGTCCATGGAGGGCGCACCGACCCCTGGACCCGGCTCGCTCACACCCTCCGCATCAGGGAGGAGGTCTTCCACTACTTCGACCCATCCTTTCCTCTCCAAAGCGGCGCAAGCGGCGCGCGCGCCTTTCGAGAGGGTTTCCAGCTCCCCCAGCCGCACCCGTCCATTTTCCGATTCATTCAAAAGACGCAGGATTTCCGCCTGCCGCTTCGCGCGTTTCGCCAGAGACTCCAGTTCACCTCCCGGGGGCATCTTGAGAAGGCGCGCATATTTGGCCTTCCGCTGTTTCGAACCACCTACCTCGTCGACGAATTTCTCCACGAAGCCTGCGTCTATCAGACGCTCGAGTTCCGGGCGCGTCCCGCGTCCGAATGACGCCGCAAGGGAAGCGATGGTTCTCGGACCCTTGCGAAGCGCGACCAGAATGCGCGCCTTGTGGCTCCCCCTCGCCTCCGAGGGCTTGAGGCCGGGCAGTCCCAGGCCGCCTTCCTCGAATGCAGCCTCCACCCGCCCTGTCTCACTCAGGCGGTAGCGCTCTACGGTTTTCTTCTCCCTGTGGGACGGCAGCGCGAATTTGAGCGCCTCCCCCCAGCCGCAACAATAGTACTCCGCCACCCATCTGGTGAGTTCCAGAAGCTCCGGCGTGAGCAGCGGCTCATCGTCAATCATCTCCAGAACCGACTTGATGGCACCGGGCTCGACCCCGGGGGGCGGGCGCTCGCCCGGCGAGTGGACGACGTATCCCGTCACCTTCCGCCTGCCCAGCGGCACCAGCACGCGCAGTCCGGGCGACAGTTTCTGCGCGAGCTCATGGCTTGCCCGGTAGGTGAGCGGCTTCAGCTGCGGGACGCTGAGCGCGACCTCGACATACCGGCTCCCCGGTTCATGCGCTCGCGCGGCCTCTTTCTTGATGGTGTATTTCACGGACGAGGCGTCCCGCCGCCGAGGATGATATCGAGATGCTCGCTGGTGAGGTTGCGCCCGCTCAGGATTCCGGCGACCCGCTTGCCCTTCAGGTCCATCTTCATGGCGGCCGCCGTCGGGGCGGCGCCCGCGCCCTCGGCGATGACGTGCACGTCCGAAACGAGCAGGCGGATGGCGTCGCACATCTCCTCCTCGCTCACGGTCACGATTTCATCCACGTATCGCCTGATCATCGAAAACGTCAGTTCGAAGGGCACCCGGGTGGCGAGCCCGTCCGCGAAGGTGTCCGCCGATGGCTGGGGCTGCAATTCCCCCGCGTAGAAGCTCTTGTAGAAGGCGGGAGCCTTTTCCGCCTGGACCCCCACCACGTGGACCTTGGGGTTGATCTGCTTGGCGGCGAGGCCTGCGCCGCATACCCCGCTTCCCCCGCCCAAGGGTACGATGACGACTTCGATATCCGGCTCGGACTCCATGATCTCGAGCGTCTGGGTCGCCACGCCCGCGATGAGGTGCGGCTCGTTGGCCGAATGAACGTAGCGCATGCCGCGCTCTTCGCACTGCTCCTCGCACCACACCCTGGCGTCGTCGAAATCCTTTCCCACGAACGCGACTTCCGCTCCCAGTCTCTGAATGGCCGAGATTTTATCCGCGTTCGCCCCGTTCGGGGCCGCTATCAACGCTTTGACCCCGAATATCCGCGCGGCGTAGGCGATGGACTGGCCATGGTTGCCGGTCGAGGCCGTGATGAGGCCCGCCTGCTTCTCCTCCGGCCCGAGCCTGGAGACGAGATTCACGCCGCCGCGCACCTTGAACGCTCCGACGGGCTGCATGGACTCGAACTTCATGAAATACCGGCACCCGATGCGTTCGGAGAGCACCGGCACCTCGTGAAAAGGCGTGGGCTGCAAGTAGTCGGCGACCCGTTTTTGCGCCTCGAGAACATCATCAAACGTAGGCTCGCGCATGGTTCCTCCAGTGGTGGGCGTATCCAGACCTCTTATATCAAAATTTCCGTCTCGGAGAGTCCCCGCAAGATGAGCAACCCGTGGTTTTCGCTATCCGCCTGAAAACCTGCGCATTACGGGGCTGTTGGAAAAGCCCTGTCCGACCTTCGAGATTGTTCGCCGTAGGGACAGGCCTCCTCGGTCGGTTCGATTGCCCCTCATTTGTTGAAAGGCACCCCCCCCTACCCCCCCTTAACAGGGGGGCAAGAAAAATCAAAACCCCCCTCAGCCCGGCGAGGACGCATCGCCTTTTTTTACCCCCCTGACAAGGGGGGGTAGAGGGGGGTGCCTTTATTCTCCGACAAGACGGGCTTTTTCAACAGGCCCATTATGCCCTTATTACGCGCCGCGGAAGAATGCGGCGACCGGGCGGTTCCCTCTCAAAGACGCGGATGTTGACCCTCTTCCCCGCGCAACCTAGAATGCCTTCGAGCATAAAACTTTACACTGCCGTGGAGGGTCATGATGAAGAGCGCCCTGGAAATTGCGATGGAGAAAACTTCCGCCATCGGCGAGCAAGCGCGCCAGGAACTGGAAAAACTCACTCCTGAGCAAAGGGACAAGATCGAGGAAATCAAAAAGGTATACGAGGGGAAAATCGCCGAAAAAGACGTTCTCCATCAACAGGAATTGATGAAAATGACGGGAGGCGCTCCCCTCGAAGCCGTCGAGGCGCAACTCGAACCCGAGGCAAGAGACGCGCTGAACGCGTTCCGCCAGAAATTCAGAAGCGAGCGCGAAGCGCTCGAAGAAGAGCGCGACGAGAAGATTGAAGCCATCAAGAAGGAAGGTTAAACGCACATGAGCCGCGTAGCGATTGTCCGTTGCGAAGACTATGAGCGGGAGCGCGTGGGCGACGCCGTCGCCGAGGCGCTTGAAGCGCTGGGCGGCGCCGCGCAATTCGCCTCGACAACCGATGAGATACTGCTCAAACCCAACATCCTTAAAGGTGCACCGCCTAAGAGCGCGCTGACGACGCATCCCGAAATACTCCGGGCGGTGGCGCAACAACTCCAGAATTCGTCCACGTCGCCCCGGAAAATATCCATGGGCGACAGCCCCGCCTGGGGGAGTCTCGCCGGTTGCGCCGGGCAAGCCGGCCTGTCGAGGGTATGCGAGGAACTCGGGCTCCCCCTCGTCTCCTTCCGGAAAGGGGTGAAGGTTCCCAATCCCGAAGGCGTCGTTTACGCGCACCTCACCATGGCGAAAGAGGCCATGGATGCGGACGGGATTATCAACCTGCCGAAGCTCAAGACCCATTGCCAGCTCTACATGACGGGCGCGGTCAAGAACCTGTTCGGCTGCGTCGCGGGAAAAAGGAAGGCGTGGTGGCATTTCAAGGCGGGGACATTCGAGGATTATTTCCCGCTCATGCTCGTCGAAACGGCGCGGCTGCTGAAAACAAGGCTCTCCGTTCTGGACGCCGTCTGCGCGATGGAGGGCCAGGGGCCCGCCCAGGGAACGCCCCGCCGGGTGGGCCTCATCATCGCGAGCGCCGACCCGGTGGCGCTCGACCGCGTCGCCTGTGAGGTCACGGGGCTCTCGCCCGGGAAACTGAGAACCCTGGAAGCCGCCCGCGCCACGGGCTTCGGCGAGCCGGAACTGGACAAGATAGAAGTGGCGGGACTATCTCTTCAGGAGGCGAAGCTGTCCTCACCCCTGGTCGAGCCGAGGATGATACCGATAGGCTTCAGCATCCCGCGCGTCGTCAAGAGCACGCTGAAACAGCAGTGGCTCACGCGCGTGCGCGAACCCCTCCGGAAAGTTTCGTGAATCCCGGCAGGATTTAGATATTCGAGCGGCTTTGCGAGCCGTCCACGTTCCAGCAGGCGCCGTGCACGAGGCTCGCCCTCGGGCTGACCATGAAGACGGCCACGGCGGAGAGTTCCTCGGGGCGGCCGAAGCGGCCCAGCGGCATCTCCGCGTCGACGAAACCCTTCAGGCCGTCGGGCGCCTCGTTCACCCGCCGCTCCCACACCCCGCCGGGGAAAATGATGCTGCCCGGCGCAATCGAGTTCACGCGGATGTTGTCTTGCGCCGTCTGCTGGGCGAGCCCCTTGGAGAAGCTGATGAGCGCCGCCTTGGAGGCGTTGTAGGTCATCGCGCCCTTCGATTCGCGTCCGTAGATGGAGGCGACGTTCAGAATGGAGCCGCCGCCCCTTTTTTTCATCTCGGGGATCACGAGGCGCGAGAGCGTCACCGCGTGATAGAGGTTGAAGCCGAACCCCTCGCGCCATTCCTCGTCCGTGATGTCGAGAAACGCCTTGGGATTGCTGCCGCCCACGTTGTTCACGAGGATGTCGACGCCGCCGAACGCATCGAGCGTCATCTGGAGAAAAGCTTGGGGCACGCCTTCTTGAGTCACGTCGCCAACCAAACCCGCCGCGCGTCCGCCGCCCAGCGCGTTCAGTTCATCGACGGCCTGGTTCAGGCGCTCCTCGCCCCGCGCGCTGATCGCCACGTGGCAGCCCTCTCCCACCAGGTCCTTTGCGATGTGGAAGCCGAGCCCCCGGCTGCCGCCGGAGATCATCGCCACTTTGTCGGTGAGCATCAGATCCATCGTTTTCCTCTCCCGAATCGGGGATTTACGGCCTCGCGACGCCCTTATGCAGGCTCGTCCAGCGTCTGGGCGGCGCGCAGCAGCGTCATCGAGTCCGTCCCGTCGCCGTGCAGAAAGGTGAGGAGGTCGCGCATCATCTTCTCCGTCGGCGTCTCCTTCATGATGCCGATGCCGCCGAGAATGTCCGTGGCGAAGGCTATCGTCTTGAGCGCCACCTGATCGCTGAACACCTTTCCGTACCGCGTGAAGCGCGTGTTGTAGCTCTCGTCGTTCTCCACGCCCCAGCAGATGCGCCACATGAACTGCTCCGCCACCTCGATGTTCATCAGCATCTCGGCGAGCATGTGCTGAATCGTCTGGTGCTCGATGATGGGCTTGCCGCCCTGGATGCGCTCTTTCGCGTGCTGGAGGCAGAAGTTGTAGATGCCGCGCGCGATGCCCGTGTTGCACGCCGGAAGCTCCGCGCTGCCCCGGAACACCGTGGCGAACGTCTGAAAGCCCTTGTCGACCTCGCCCAGGATGTCGTCCTTGTGGACGCGCACGTTGTCGTAGTAGCTCTCGGCGTTGGGATACAGCCTGTAACCGAGCTTGTCGTGCACGTTGCCGTAGGTGACGCCCTCCTGGTCGCCGTGCACGAGAAAGCAGGTGGTTCCCTGGTGAAGCGGAACGTCGGGGTTCGTTCTCGCGAAGACCAGCAGGATCTTCGCCCAGCTCGTGAGCGACGTGAAGCGTTTCGCCCCGTTGAGCACGAAATAATCGCCGTCCCGGACGGCCGAAGTCTTGAGGCCCAGCGCGGGGTCGCTCTGCCGGTAGATGTTGTCCGAGCCGTAATCCGGCTCGGTGATCACGAACGAGCCGACGCAATCGTCGTCTTCCACGAACATCTTGCCCCACTTATCAAGCACCGCCTCCGAACCGCATTTGAAGATCGCGTTCGACACCTTCCAGCACTGGCTCAGGCACTTGATGACGCCGATCTCGATTTGCGCGCCCGTCCAGAGGCAGAGGGCCTTCGTCGTCGTGTCGGCCCCGATGCCGCCGTGCTCCTCGGGAACCGCCATGGTGCGCAGGCCGACCTGCGACGCCTTGTTCAGGAGCTCGCCCGGATAACAATCCCTGGGGTCGGGCCGCCTGTCCATCTCCGCGGCGACGGGCGCGACCTCGCGCTCCATGAAATCCCGTGTCAGGTCGGCCAGCGCCAGTTGTTCTTCCGTAAATGGATATTGCATAACTCCTCCAGATCCCTGAGAAGAATTCTCATCGAAAGTGAGTGTGTGTTCCTTGGTTATCCTCCAACGCCTGTTATGGTGTCAACTTCAAACCGGAATTGCGCTCACATCTCTCAAGCGCCCGCATGGCTCACCGCCGCCTCTCGCAACTCATCGGGAACGGGAGCCTTTTCATGCGCCGGCGCTCCGTCAGACTCCAGCGACACGTGGATATTCGCCAGCCAGTTCTCATCGTCCCGTTCGGGGTAGTCCGACCTCGTATGCGCCCCCCGGCTTTCGGCGCGCATGAGCATCGAGCCCAGCATCGCCTCCGCCGTCAGGCTCATGAGCCTCGCCTGCGCATGGCGCGAGACGAGCGAAGCGGCGGGCGTCATCGCCTCTATCCTCTCTTTTTGAGCGGCGATTCTCTCGACTCCATCCTGCAAAGCTCCTGAAGTCCGCTCGATGCCGCCCGCGGAGAACATGATGACTCGAATCTCTTTTTCAATTTCATCGAGCTGCGCCTCACCCGCCTCACCAGCGCCTCGCACGCCCCCTTCATTCACCTCGGGCGGCCCGCCTTCTCCTTCCACATGAGCGGCCGACCGGCCCGCCCGGTCGCCCATGACGGCGCAGACGGTGAGGCCCCCGCTCGCCAGGCGATTCGCCCCGTGCAGGCCGCCGCCGTTCTCACCGGCGGCGAAAAGGCCTTCCACGTCCGTCCGCCCGTTCGTGTCGATGATGACGCCGCCCATGCAAGAGTGGGCGGCGGGGGCGATTTCTATCGGCTCTTTCCGCACGTCGAGGCCCGCCGCCTCGAAATCGTCGATGATCTCCCCCATCACGTCTCTCAGCCCCTCATAGGGCGCGTTCGTCAAATCGAGATACAGGCCGCCGTTTTCGGTTCCGCGTCCCTCGACGATTTCGCGGTGCATCGCGCGGGAGAGAACGTCGCGCTTGGCGTGCTCCATGTCATCGGGCGCATAGCGGGCCATGAACCGCTCGTCCAGGCTGTTCCGCAACCGCGCTTCGGGAAAAGAGAGCGCCATGCCGCCCGAGTTCCTGCCCCTGAGCTGCGGCGGATGGGCCATCGCCGTCGGCGTGAACTGCACGAACTCCATGTCCCGCAACCGCGCCCCGGCGTCGAGCGCCGCCCCGTAGCCGACGCCGGCGACGCCCGGCGCGTTCGTCGTGATGGGGAACATCCCCCCCAGGCCGCCCATCGCGAGAACCGTGGCGCGCGCATGCGCCCGAAGCAGGGCTCCACTTCCCTCTTCTTGAAAATCCGCTCCCACGACCCTGCCGCCGCCGTCGCGCAGCAAGCCGATAAAGGACAAATCCTCCAGCACGCGCGCGCCGCTCTGCGCGAGCCGCGCGCCCAGCACCATCATCATTCGCGGGCCGCCGCCAGGTACGCGCGCTCCCCGGGGGTAGGTGTGGCCGGGGAGTTTCGTGGGCGTCATCCGGCCGTTTTTCTCTAAAAAGGGAACCACGTAATCACGCAGGCGCTCTATCGCCGCGCCCGACTCGGCGGCGACCGCCCGCACCAGCGCGGGGTCGGACATGAACCATCCGCTGCGGAAATTATCCGCCACCATGACTTCCACGGAATCTTCCGGCAGGGAGAAGCCCTCCAGAATCGTTGCGAAAACGCCGCCCGCCCGCGCGGAATTGCCCGTCAGGCCGGCCTCGCCCTTCATGGCGATGCAGACGTCCGCCCCCTCCTCTCGCGCGGCCAGAGCGGCCAGCGTCCCGGCCAGCCCTCCGCCGACGACCAGCACGTCCGTTCGTATCTCTTCCACGTCTCCTCCGAACATCAAGCAGTGGGATAAGGCAGCGGGTCGCGCTCCCCGATTTCCTCGAACCCCTTGCGCCTCAGGATGCAGGCGTCGCACAACCCACAGGGCCGCCCGTCATCCAGCGGGTCGTAACAGGTATGGGTGAGGGAAAAATCCACCCCCAGTTCCAGACCCTTGCGCGCGATGTCGGACTTCCGCATCGCGCTGAGCGGCGTATGAATCTCAAGCGGCGCGCCGTCCACGCCCGATTTCGTCGCCAGGCGCGCCATGTGCGCGTAGGCGTCTATGTATTCCGGGCGGCAGTCGGGATACCCCGAATAATCGAGCGCGTTCACCCCGATGAAGATGTCGTTAGCACCCTTCACCTCGGCCAGGGCGAGCGCATAGCTCAGAAAAATCGTGTTTCGAGCGGGCACATACGTTACCGGTATGCCTTCCCCGATGTCGTCGCGCTCCTTGGGCACTTCGATGTCGTCGGTGAGCGCGCTCCCGCCGATGGGGCGCATGTCGATGGACAGGACGGTGTGGCCGGACGCGCCGATTTGTTCCGCCACTTTCCGGGCGGCCTCCAGTTCGCAGCGGTGCCTTTGCCCATAATCGAAACTGAGCGCCTCGCAGGCGAATCCCTCCCCTTTCGCGATGGCCAGAACGACGGCGGAGTCCATGCCGCCGCTCAGGAGGACGACCGCCACTTTTTTCCCGTCCATGCGCGAATTCCCGTCAATGAGCCGAGCGGATGAGCCGTTCTGCGAAAAACCGCATAATAGGGTATTCTAGCGGTTCGGCAAAGGCGAAAGGCGTATTTCTCTCAACCGGAGGAGCGGATGATGCCGGTGGCGACGGTGAACGGCGTGAACCTCACATATACCGTGAATGGAGGCGGCGCGCCCCTGGTCGTGATGCACGGGTTCGCCAATTCCATCTATACCTGGGAGCCGGTGATGGACGCGCTCGCCGGGCGCTTTCAGGCCTTCTCGTACGATCACCGCGGCCACGGGGGGTCGAGCAAGCGCCAGGGGCCCTTCGGGGTCGAGACTCTGGCCGGGGACCTGCTCGCGCTCTTGAACTTCTGGGGACTCGACAGGGTCCACCTCATGGGGCACAGCATGGGCGGGCGGACCGCCCTGTTATTCGCCCTCGACCACCCCGAGAGGGTCGACAGCCTGATGCTCGTCGCCTCGTCCGCCGCCGCGCCCGAAGGAGAAATGAGGCGGCGCTTCGAACTTCTCCGGCAACTCGCGCTCGATGAGGGAATCGAGGCGGCCCTGGCGAGCGAAGGGATGCGGGCGACGCTGCCCCGGGACTACGTCGATGGAGCGAGCGCGGAAGAATTCAAAAAGCGCTTTCTCAAGAACACCCCTGAAGATTACGCCGCGGCGGTGGACGCCATCCTCGACACGCCGGACATGAGGGAGCGCCTGGGTGAAATCCACGTCCCCACCTGGGTCTGCGTGGGCGAGGGAGACGCCGGGGCGATGGCATACGGGGAGATGTTCGAAGAGCGAATCCCGGATTGCGTGAATACGGTTATCCCCGCCTGCGGGCATTTCCCGATGCAGGATGCGCCCGAGGCCTTCTGCGCCGCGTTCGACGACTTCGTCGAGACGGCGATAGATTCGGACTCATAAGGAGAATTTCCATGACGCATGACGAGGCGCTGGCTTTCCTGAACGAGCAGCACTACGGCGTCCTGAGCACCCTGCTCGCGGACGGCAGATCGCACCCCACGCCCATCGTGTTCGATTACGCGGACGGCGTCGCGGAGATTTCCATGACGTGGAACCGCGTGAAAGCCAGAAACCTCAAGCGCGACCCCAGGGCCACGCTTTGCGTGATGCCGCAGGAGAGCTTCTATCCCTACCTCTGCGCGGAAGGAGAGACCGAACTCGTCGAAGACCCAGACGGCGCGAAAAACCTCGACCTCTACCGGCGCATCACCGGAAAAGACCCCGACGACCTCGACGAATACCTGCAAGCGATGAAGAACGAAAAACGCCTCGTGGCGAGGCTGAGAGTTACGCGGATGTATCCGGTTGGGTGAGTAGGGTGGAAATGAAGAACAAATATATCAAATATTAACGCCTAAAAAAGTACTGACAAGCAAACCCGAAAAGTCATTCAAATTTAGTATTTTTCAACACGGTTTGTGGCAAACTAATTTACTTTTCTAGTACTCCCATTTCGTATAGAAAGCGAGAAGGCGTTTTCTGCCACCCTTGGACCATATGAGAATAAGTTAGCGTTAGAGTTTCCTGGGCGCGGGTAATCGCAACAAAACAATTTCTTCGTTCTTCTTGCATTTCACGACTATCATCACCCTTTTTGCGCGCGGCCCAACTCGGAAGTTGATCTTCGACCATCCCAACTAGATAAACATGATCAAACTCCATACCTTTCGAGGCATGAATCGTGAAACAAGGTATGGCCCCCTTGGCTGGAGTCGGTGTCTTTGATCGAAGATCCAACTCTTGAAGAAGCAAATGTAAGGTAACTTCTTCTCTCCCGTACTGCCCTGCAATTTCGGTCACTAGCTGGCACCAAGTTTTCTTTTCTTCTTGATATTCATCAAAAATGCCCTCGGTGTCTGGATAAGTATCAGGTAGGTCGTCTAACCAAGTGAATGCTCCTTCTTGGAAACCCCAAAAGTCGAGGCGGTCCGAGAGAACCGGCAAAGAAGTTTCGAGAAATCGTCGTGTAGCATCGGATAAATGCTCTCGGCTCAAGGCAGCCTTGGACCAACTACGGAGATAATCACCGTCTTCAGTGCTCGCATGAGAAATGATATCGCGTATATTCAGATCGATACCTTCAAGTGTAAAGAATGCCTTACAAATTTTTCGCAAATGTTCTCGGCTACTTCGTGAATTAGCGAGACGCAAGATCGAATGTAGGCATTGGAGAGAAGCACTTTCAAATTCATTCTTGCGCGCGGCTAAATAACCCTCCACTTTATACTCGTTCAAAGCATCAATTACTTGATCAAGGAGTTTCTTGGTACGCGAAAGAACTACACATTTCTCCCGAGCAATAAGGGATCTTTCAGCAATGCTTGACGCAACCCAACTAGCCTCTTCAGAGAAATCATTAAACTTTCGAATATTAATTACTAAATCACTTGAAGTTTCTTTGTGGGCAGTCAAAACTTCTTTTTCAACGAAGCGGCCAAAGTTGTGCTCGATCAAGTTATTGGCGATTTCAACGACGGCTTTGGGACACCGATAATTTTGTGGGAGTTGGAGTAATTCCATTGCAAAATCTTCCTGTAGTGCCCTTAGTCGTTCGGGACTCGCGCCATTCCACTGATAAATAATCTGATCATCATCAGCGACGACGAAGAGGTTTTTAGTCGTCGGACTTACTAGGTTCCGAAGTATTTTATATTGAGATAGATTGGTATCTTGAAATTCATCAACGCAGATATATGGATATATCCTCTGGATTTGCCTCCTGACGCCAGGATGGCTTTCTAACAAACCAAGGGCCTCCGCTATGAGCCCTGCGAAATCCAGGGTATCGCGTTTGAGCATAAAAGACCGATATTGTTGGTAAACGGCTGCAATTGCATCGGGTTCTTCCAACGAACTACGTTGCAAAACTTCAACTGCATTCTTTGGCGGAATATCATTCTCCGTGAGCCGAGTAATTAGAGGGAGCAATTGTTCACTCGTACGCCCGTTTTGTTCGTCCCACGCTGCATCAATCGCCTCATCAAGTAGCGAATGACGATCAGCGTCCTGCACTAGAATAGTAAAATCCGGCTTCAAACCAATATGATGTCCATGCTGCCGCAACAAGTCAGCTGCAAAGGAATGAAAGGTAGTCAGTAAAGTCCTCTCACCCGAGTTAGGCACAAGAGTTGAGATTCGTTCCCGCATCTCCGCCGCAGCTTTGTTTGTAAAGGTTAAACCCAAAATTCTGTAATGCTTATTTGGCTCAGTATCCAGTAGACGCGCAATGCGAAAAGTGAGTACTCGCGTTTTACCAGATCCCGGACCAGCAAGCACTAACAAGGGACCATCTTGCCAATTGACGGCTTTAAGCTGATTATCGTTGAGAGTTGATATATCTATCATTAACCCGCACTCCGCGCTAATTTGCGGACTTGTTCAATAACTTCTTTCAATAGATTGGGAACACTATCTTTTCCTTTGATAATCATTTGCTCTGCTACAGCGAGAGAATTTCTGGGCTTGGAATTTCGTTGTTGAGCTTTTACAACTTGTTGCCAGTATTCCAAGGTTTCATTTTCCGCCGTTACGTCTCCTTGCTTTTGAAGGGCAATACTCTCTTCATAAATTTCCCCAAACCCCTCCATGCAGAGAAATACCTCCATGTTCCCATGATCAAGAAGCCTAATATGCTCGTCTTCTCTACGAGAGCCTAGTTGAGCCTTAGCTGAGTCTCTATAATTTTCTCCTGCCGTATCATTATCAGCAAGTACAAACCATTCAATACCAAGTTGATTTGCGAGTTTGATAAACTTATCTACACCAACTTGCGAGAACTCAATACAAGAAACCCCATCTGCGTAGAGGTCGTATCCCATAGCACGCGCACATTCTGACATTAGAGGAGCGTCGGTTTCGCCTTCAACCAACAACCAACATCGTGAAAACAATAAGTTGCCACGAGTGGTACGAACCTGATAGTCAAGCTTATTAATTTCGTCCTCTGTTAAAATGCCTTCTTCTAGCCTGTAAACAGATATCTTCCCATTGACACGGCGAAGACGCCGAACCTTATGAAGTGGGATGCCAGCGAGGAGGGAACCGGAATGCGTTGTGATAATTTTCTGACCGGAGAATAGCTGTAGCATTTCAGCAACCGCCTTGATAGCAGAAGGGTGTAAGTGCGCTTCCGGTTCTTCCATAGCAAGCAGCGGTTTTGCATATTCTCCATGCTCTTCTTCAAGCTTACTTTGCAGAAATGCATCAAATAGGCATATTACAGCAAGGCTTTGTGTCCCGCTTCCATGACGCACAACTGGAATATGGGCACCTGTTTTCGATTCAAGAGATACTTGCGTACGCGACAAAATGTCAAAAAGCTTAGATGGTACAGCTTCAATTGAAACGGGGTCTGTGTTGCCAAGTGGTAGTAATTTGGCTGTATTCTTGAGACGTTCCTTTACACTATCAAACGCCGTATGATTGTCGAGTATCTTATTATTAAGTTCAAGCAAAGTGCTTTCTAATTCGGCCCGCGCAGCTTCATCAAGTTCTAAAGTCCGTACAAAAGGTTTCCAAAATTGAGCTCTTGCACGAAACTCCTGTGCAGCATCTCTAAGTGATGATAAGTAAAATGTTGGAACGAGTTGCTGAAGGTTGATCAGTTGACGAGGATTCTTACCCCGGACTAAAGAATTGCCTGACAAATCAAGAAAATCGTAATCTGTTGCAAAATCATTGATTGCTGAATCGAATGCACTTGTTACACGGAGAATGACGCTTCTTGCCTCTTGAGCGTCTACTTGCTCAACATCAGAAAGAAGCTGTGATATCTCATCAGGCCACTCGTCAACCTCTCTTTCTGAAAACGTAAGAGTGATCTCGATTGGCTTCGATTTTGCTGGTTCTGCAGACGAATCTACCAAGTGGTAGTCATACTCTTCAAAAACTGCGCTACGGCGTGTAAGGGTTCGAGTAAGGCAAATACGTAAAGCATCAAGGACAGATGATTTTCCAGTATTATTTTCACCGATCAACACGCACAAATCGTCGAGCGATAACGAAAGTTCCTCTATACCCCGAAAGTTCTTAATATCTAGTTGTTTCAAAAACATAATGTTATCTCGCTCCTGTAAGCCTTTAATTTCTTAGACATTAACATACGCTTGCCACAGGTCGGAGAACATCTTAGTGCCAATGTAATTTTTGGCATCAATTCGAATCCTCAGCAAACCGAAGCGTTAGTTCGGTAGAAATCTTGGTTTTCTCCTTCACCAACTCGCAAGAAAACCGATGAGTAACACAATAATTTAGATGGCTATAGCCAAATGTCCTCAGGCTCAAACTGTGCACGAGCGAAATGACATCTCCGCAACCTAGTCTGTCAATCGTTGGTCGTCAATTGACTAGTTTCTGCTTCATTTCAACTGCTTGTCCAACAGAATAATGAATATTCGATTCCCCGTTTCATGTTACAATTCAAAATAACCAACCTACAAGGAGGACACTTCATGGCCGTTACCGCAGTTGTCAATTTCACGCTTCCCGAAGGAAAGACCGAGGAGGAGCTGGTTGCCGGTTTCGAGAGTTCGACGGCTCTCTACCGCGACGTGCCCGGCCTGTTGCGCAAATACTATCTGCTGTCCGAAGACCGGCGGACAGGCGGCGGGGTCTACATCTTCGAGACGCGCGCCGACGCCGAGCGGGTCCACGACGAGGTGTGGCGCACCAGGCTGCGCGAGCGCATGGGGGTCGAGCCCGACGTCCGGTATTTCGACTCGCCCGTCATCGTCGACAACGAAGCCAGGGCCGCTTCCACCGCATAAGGAGAACGCTCCATGGCCGTCACCGCAATCGTCCGCTTCGAGCTTCCCGAGGGAAAGACCCACGAGGAGATGGCCGCGGCCTTCGAGCACTCGGCCCCTCTCTACCGCGACGTGCCGGGCCTGGTGCGCAAGTACTATCTCGTGTCTGACGACGTTCGCACCGGGGGCGGGGTCTACCTCTTCGAGTCGCGCGAAGACGCCGAGCGGCTCTACGACGACGCCTGGCGCGCCGGTCTGCGCGAGCGCCTGGGCGTCGAGCCCACGGTCGAGTACTTCACCTCGCCCGTCATCGTGGACAACGAAGTGGGAGCCATCTCCACGGCGCCCTGACCGCCCGGTGACTTCCGCTCCCTTTGGGGTTTGGGGTTGTTGAAATAGCCATCAGGACAGGCGCGGAGGGCCTCGGACAGGCGCAGGGGCCTGTCCGCTACGGGATCATCACGCCGCCGACCGGACGCATAGCGGGCTTCTTAGGCAGCCCCCCTTGGGAGTGTCGATGAGGCGGAAAGAAGGCGCTCGTTCGCTCATGTTCCACTTGGTGGAATGACCGCAGAAACCCGGGAGCCTGTATGATCGGCGTCAACGCGCTGACGCTCTATCTCGTATTCGTGGTGTTCGCCGTTGGCGGGAGAATCGCGCTTCACTACCTGGCCACCGGAGACCTCGGCATCCGGGCGGTGAAGCGAACTTCTCCGAGAATCGCCATCTATACGAGCATCCTTATGCTCGCGTCGTTCTCAGCTACGTTCCTTGTCTCCCTGCTCGACGCCGCCGGAGAGCTTCGTCCGCAAATCGACCCCGGCGGGCCGGGGAGAGCACTCGGCGCAGCCATTTCGCTTGCCGGAATCACGGTCATGGTGATTGCGCAATACCAGATGGGAACCGCGTGGAGGTTCGGCGTCGACCAGGCCGAGAAAACCGATTTGGTGACGGGTGGCCTGTACACCTTCGTCAGGAACCCTATCTACAGCGGCGTGTTCCTGTTCTGCGCCGGCATGCTGGTGTTGTTCCCGCACATATACATGCTGATTTACCTCGCCACGGCCTGGATGGGCATCGACTTGCAGGTGCGCCACGTCGAGGAGCCGCACCTTCGGAAGCTTCACGGCGCCGTTTACGAGAAATACGCCGAGCAGACGCCCCGATATCTCCCGAGCCTTATTCGCATATCCGGGCGATAGGGGGTTGTTGAAAAAGTTCGTTGCAGCAGGTTTTGGTGTCAGTCCGGTGTCAGTCCCGACTGAAGAAGGAGGGGCTGTGGAATCCAGAGCCGGGCGGAATGAAAATATTCCGGTTTTTCATCTCCCCGTTATCGGTGGGCACCAATCAGAAAATAAAATACAAAGGCAACCCCCCTACCCCCCTTGTCAGGGGGGTCTTTTTGTTGTTCCCCCCTGGCGGGGGAAGCCTTCTTTTTTATATTACCCCACCCCGCCGGGGTTTTGCTCTTTCTTGCCCCCCTGACAAGGGGGGGTAGGGGGGGTTGCCTTTTTCCCCTGGCAACGGGGACTTTTTCAACAACCCCGACAGATATCGATTCAGCCTGCGAGCGCTTCGAGGCGTGCGCGGATTTCAGGGGGAAGCGCGCCGCCGCCTGAGGCCGCCGCGTTCTCGCTCATGCGGCCCGCCCTGCCTGAGGCGGGGATGACGCTGGAGACCCTCTCGTCGGCGAGAAGGTATTTCAGGAGCGCCTGCCCCGGCGTCCCTGAATGATGGGCTTTCAGTTCCGGCATCCGGGCGATACTGCCTCCGGGACCGAGCAGACCGTTTTTTAAATGACTGAAAGGCCGCATGACGATCACGCCCAGGTCCATCTCCCGCGCCAGGGGCAGCACCTCCTCGCGGCACTGCACCTCGCCCAGATAGTAGGGTATCTGGATAGCGTCGTACGCCCCCGTCTTCATGGCTTCGATAAGTTCGGGGTAATTCCCCGGTCGCCTGTCCGTGACTCCCAGATGGCGGATTCTGCCCTCTCGCTGAAACGCCTGCATCACGGGCGTCACCTCGCGCCAGCCCGCCATGTTGTGAACCTGCAGGAGGTCTATCACGTCCGTCCGCAGGCGTTTGAAAGAGCGCTCGATGCTCGCGCGGGCCGCCGATGCGCTCGACTCCCACACCTTGGTCGCCAGAACGATCTTCTCCCGGCTTCCGGCCAGCGCCTCACCCAGCACCCGCTCGGATTCCCCGTATATGGGCGCGGTATCGAAGAAATTGATCCCGCAATCCAGGCATTCCCGGACGATCCCGACGCAACGGGCGGGTTCGCTGCTCGCCATGTGCATGAAATTGTGCGAAGTGCCGAGACCGATCTCGCTTACTTCAAGCCCCGTTCGGCCCAGAATACGGTAGTTCATATCGCTCCTCATCGATGTATTTTCAAGCCATCTACCTATGGCAACGCATACGACAGATGCCTCGAAACGAATGTTTCATTTCCGCGTTGCTCCCCACAAGCAACTCACCGGCAATGCATATCGACGTTCGCCGAAACCCAGCTTCTCTTCACCGAAATAGAAAACGATTGAAGTCACTTTCCGGGTATTTCCCGGACCTTCGCCGGCAAACCATTCCAAATGCCTGAAATCTTGACGGCTCACCGAGGAGGACGCTTTTACCTCAATGGCCGCCACATCGTTTGCACTCTCCGCAAGAATATCGATCTCCCGCCCCCGTTGGTCGCGCCAGTGATAGAAACGAAAACCGTTATTCTGGTAAGGCGCGGAACGCAAGAGCTCAGAAACAACAAAGCTCTCGATCAATCCACCAAGCGCTTTGGGGTCGGCATCGGGATCGAATGATCGCGGCGTCAAGTTTCGCAGCGCCGCCGCTATCCCCGTATCGGCGAAATGATGCTTTGCGTTCTTAATCTCGCGGCGGGCTTCCCCGGATGTCCAGGCACCCAGTTTGATGACCAGCGAAAGCCGTATCAGCACATCAAGGTACTGTTCGATGGTATTCCGTTGCACACCGATAAGTTTGCATAGCAACGAGATGTTGAGTTCGGAGCCTGTACGAACGGCCAATTGATCAAGCAAGCGCCGCAGGGCGTCACTTTTTCGGATACGGACGATATCGGAAACATCGCGGTCCACCACCGTATCAACGTAATCGCGATAGACCTTCTGCCGCCTCCTGTTATCGAGATCCCGGATTCCGGGAAACCCTCCTCTCAGGACGAGATCGATATAATCCGCCCTCGTTGCAGTTTCCGGCGCCGGCAGATCGTTCAGGTTCGGTGATTTGGAGATCGCCCAATCGAGTATCTTCGACGGGCCACGCGACATCGTTTCGGCCACGGTCATCGGCCACAACTCCAACGTCAACATGCGGCCGGCAAGCGAGTCGGCCACATGCAGCGTTGTGAAAATGTTAGAGGAACCCGTGAGAACAAACTGCCCTTTTTGATTGCCGAGATCGACAATCCTCTTGATCGCCAGCGACAGCTTCCCGGAGCGTTGAGCTTCGTCGATTACCAGCGGCCCATCTTTCAGTTCACCGACGAACCGCTGCAACTGCCCCCAAGGGTCGTCTTCGATTGCTTCCAGCAACGCATCATCGTCGAGCGAGATAAATCTTCCATTCTGGAGAATGTCCCGAACGAGCGTCGTCTTGCCCACCTGACGAGCCCCCACGATGTTGATCACGCGCGAATAGCTCAGCGCGTCCAGCAATTCGGCGCTCAGGTGGCGTGGCAGGATCATTCTATCCTCATGCATTTCATGCATCTACGGAGCTGGTGAAATTGTCAATACAAATTCGGTGAAATTTATATTACAGATATGGTGAAATTGTCAATATAAATGTGGTGAAATTTATATTACAAATATGGTGAAAGTGTTAATAGAAATGTGGTGAAATTTATATTACAAATATGGTGAAAGTGTTAATAGACGCTTGGGCAAAGTAGCAATTCGGCTCGCCGTCATGGATGCGCCGCACCTATCCCCTATTCATCCGAGCGGACCAAACCTGTTGGGATAGCGCTAGAACTTACTTCGGACGAGGATTCAGGCGCGCTCTTCCCTCACCCCGCCGCTCGCGCCAGAATCTCGCGATAACCTGCATACACCGCCTCCCCGTAGGCGGGCGGGGCGTGGACTTCGGTGAGCTTGCCGTCCTCAATCGTCTTATCCGACGCGTAGGGGTTAAAGACGGCCTCTCCGCTCGGGAAGATGAGGGTGGGGCTCGTCATCGGCATACCCTCCTCGTCCCTCAGGCGCATGGCCTCTCTGTAGTCGTCCATCACGCCCTCCTCGTATGCGCCCGCCTCCAGGTCCGCGCGCACTTTCGAGCCGTCGAGACCCGCCTCTTCCGCCATCTCGCAAAGCACCGCGTCCTCATCCACGCGGCGTCCATCGTAGAAAAAGCCGCGCCTGATATTGAGGTCGTAGACGCGCGCTTTCTCCGGGTCCTGCGCATAGGCGCTCGCGTAGGCCTGAAAGGCGCGTATGGTGGTGCGCAGGTATTCCTCGTGCGGCCAGCTTCTGCACGGCGAGAGCGGTTCCTGAACGGCGATGAGGGGCCATTCCTGATCCACGATGTAGCGCGGCGCCGGGCGGTCGTTGATAACCTCCAACGGGAACGCGCGCCATTTGAGATGCAGCCTGCCTTCGAACTCGGGCATCACCTTGTCCAGCCGCGCCGCGGCCATGTACGCCCAGGGTCAGTGGTATTCGTGAAATATCTCGACAACCGCCGCATCCGCCATCTCATGCCCTCACAGATAAGAGAAAATATCTCAAGATGAAATCAGGGAGAGGCGCGTCCTCTCCCCTCCCCGATGATTTACACCCTCGTCTTCATAAAGGGCAAGCCGCCCCTTCCCCGCGGGCGCCTCATGCGCTCGCAATAAGCTGTGGTATCATACCGGAAAACCAGGGAGACACACGGAATGAACCCCGAGGATCAGATACTCGCCTCCATACTCGCCGAAGCAGAGACCATCGCCGTGGTCGGCCTCTCGGACGACCCTTCGCGCACGAGCCACCGGATCGCCGCCTATATGCAGGAGGCGGGCTACCGGGTCATCCCGATAAATCCCGGAATCGAATCCGCCCTCGGGGAGAAGGCATATTCAAGCCTGGGCGAGGTCACCGGGCGCGTCGACATCGTGAACGTCTTCCGGCGCTCGGAGGAAATACCCGCCCTGGTGGATGAGGCGATAGAGAAGCGCCCGCGCGCGTTCTGGATGCAAAAGGGCATCTCGAATCCCGCCTCCGCGCGCCGTCTGGAAGATGCGGGTGTCACGACGATACAGAACCTCTGCATCAAGACCACCCACCGGGAACTCGCCCCATCCCCTCGATGAGAATGGTCCGCTGCGAATCTCGCAAAAAGTCCATCGCTACCTGCTCTTCGGCGCAGGCGCTTTGTTGGTCGTGGGAATGTTCGGGCTTTTAGAGAATTTCCTGCTCTACCATCCCTACCGGGAAATCGAGGTGACGCCCCGAAACTACGGCGTCGGGTATGAGAACGTCTCCTTCAAGGCAGAGGACGGCGTACGCCTGCACGGCTGGTACGTCACGCCGAAAGACCCGGACGGCCCGGTCCTCCTGTGGGCGCACGGCAACGCGGGCAACCTCTCCCACCGCGCGGAGAACATCGCGCTCATCCAGAAAGAACTCGGCGCCGGCGTCTTCATCTTCGACTACCGGGGGTACGGGAAAAGCGAGGGCAGGCCGGGCGAGGAGGGTCTATACGCCGACGGCAGGGCCGCATACGCCTGGCTCGCCGAGCGCGCGCCGCACGAGCGCATTTTTCTCTTTGGCCGCTCACTGGGCGGGGCCGTAGTGGTGAAGCTCGCCGCGGAAGGAAAGAAAGCGCGCGGCCTGATTCTGGAGAGTCCCTTCGAGAGCACCCTCGCCATGGGAAAGAAGATGTTCCCCTTCCTGCCGGTGGGCTGGATCGTCTCCTCCAAATTCGACAGCGCGGCCATGATCCCGAAAGTGCAGACCCCCCTGTTCGTCCTGCACGGGGATAAGGACGGCATCGTCCCCTTCGCGCAGGGGAGACGGCTCTACGAATTGGCGGGCTCACCGCACAAGCGGTTTTTCACCATCGAGGGAGCGGGCCACAACGACACGTACTACACGGGGGGAGCGGCCTACTGGGCGGCGTGGCGGGATTTTCTAACCAACCCCGAGTCAGGGTGAATCGGGAGTCGGCCTCGTCTTTCCGGCTTTGCGCCTCGCGCGGAACTCCTGCAGCAGCCTTTCATGGTGCACGCTCGTGAAAAAACTCTCGACGAACGAATCCACCGGATGGTTGATGAGGTTCTCCGGCGTGTCGACCTGGACGATCACGCCGTCGCGCATCACGGCGATCCTGTCGGCGATCTGAAACGCATCCGTCAAATCGTGCGTCACGAGCAGGCTGATCGCCCCGATCTCGTCGTGCACTCTTCTCAGTTCTTTTCTGACTTCCAGCCTCGCGACCGGATCGATGTTCGCCAGGGGTTCGTCCAGGAGAAAAACCCGGGGGGGAATGGCGATGGCGCGGCCGATGGCGACTTTTTGCTGCTGGCCCGCGCTCAGGCTGTCCGGGCGGCGGCGGGACCATTTTTTGCTGATCCCCAGTCGCCGCATCACGTCCTGGGCGCGCTCGTTCAGGATGCCCGGCAGCCAGCGGCGGATTTTGAGCGCGAAGCCCAGGTTCGAGTATTTCTTCTCGTCGAAAACTTTCATGTGCGGCCAAAGGGCGTAGCTCTGAAAAACGAGTTGCACCCCGCGCCGCCCGGGCGGAATGCCGTTCAGCCGCACGCCGTCGAGATAAATGTGGCCGCCGTCCTCATCCTCCACGCCGGCGACGAGGCGCAAGAGGGTCGACTTGCCGCAGCCCGTGGGACCGACGAGCACCATGAACTCCCGGTCTTCGAGCGCCAGGGAGAGGTTGTCGACCGCGCAAACGTCGTCGAAACTTTTCCTGAGTCCTGAAATCGTCAGACGGCTCATGCTTCTCTCCGGCTCATTCAGCCCTTGGGCGCCAGTTCGTTCAGCTTCTCGACGCCGGGCGTGAATATCTCCTCCAGGACGAGCGGCCCATCGCCCGCGTTGCGCGTGGAGTGCTCCTGGTTCGGCGGAAAAACCACGACGCCGCCCGGCCCGAGGACCACCTCTTTCCCGCCGCACGCGAACCTCGCCGTGCCTTCGAGCACGATCGTCATCTGCTCGTTGGGGTGCGAATGGGGGTTGTACATATCCACGCCGGCGTGAATCGTCTGGCGAAGCACGGTCAGCTTCTCGCCCGCCACCACGCGCTGAATCCTCTCGCCGGTATCGTGGGCTTCCATCTCCTCGAAATTGTAATATTTCACGTTCTTCTCCACCCGAATGGATAAAACTTTACGGAAACCTGGACGGCAGGGCGGCATAAGCGCCCGACTCATCGTATAGAAGTATTTGCATCCGCTCAAACCTTCTCCTAAAGTGTTCGGCAAGCTGTCCTATGATTAGGAGACCCCCATGAAGCGAACCCTCATCTGCATCATCGCCATCGCCGCTCTCGCCGTGTTCTGGACGTTCTACCAGGCGGGCGCATCGGGACTCGGGCCCGGCGCGCAAGCGCCCGAACTCAAGGGCGGGCCCTGGATTGGCGGCGAACCCGTGAAGCTCGCCGATCTGCGCGGCAAGGTCGTTCTCCTCGACATGTGGACGTTCGCCTGAATCAATTGCGTGCGGGAGATCCCCACGCTGCGCTCGTGGCACGAGCGCTACGAAGACAAGGGGCTGGTCGTCATCGGAAACCACGCGCCCGAGTTCAACTTCGACAGGAAAAAAGAAAACGTCGAGGAAGCCATGGCCAAGCTCGGCATCAAATACCGCGTCGTGCTGGACAACGATTTCACCAACTGGGACGCGTTTCAGAACCGCTTCTGGCCGACGAAATACCTGATCGACAAGAAAGGGATCGTGCGCTTCAAGACGATCGGCGAGGGCAACCACCAGCGCACCGAGGCGATGATCATGAAACTGCTCGCCGAGTGATGGCAACCGAGGAAACGACGCAAAACCCCCCGGACGCCCCCGTATATCCATATTCGTCATTGCTTAGAATCACCCACTGGCTGAACGTGCCCCTCCTGCTACTGATGATGGCGAGCGGGTTTCAGATATGGTGGGCGTACCCCGCCTTCGGGCCGGACAGGCCCAACCCCGAAGCCGTCTACGAAGCGCTGCGGGGATCGGAAACCCGGGCCGACCCGCGCGCCATCAACCTGGGCGCAGACTACAGGGTTTTCGTCCAGGGTCTCACGAAAACCTTCGGCATCGGGGAGTGGCTCGCGGGCGCGCTGCGCTGGCACTTCGCCCTCATGTGGCCCTACACCATCAACGGGCTGATCTTCCTGCTCCTGCTCCTGTTGACGGAAGAAGGGAGGCACTACCGCATCACGCGGGCGGATTTCGCCGGCGTCAAGGAAATGCTCCTGCATCCCATCAGAACCTTTCGCCATCCCCCTGGAGAGGGGAAATTCAACCCGATCCAAAAACTTGCGTACAACGTCGTCATCCTGGCCGGTGTGCTCACCGTCCTGACGGGCCTCGCCATCCTGAAGCCCGTCCAGCTCGGTTGGCTGACCCGGCTTTTCGGGGGCTACCAGTCGAGCCGGTTCCTGCATTTTCTGGTGATGCTGTTCCTGGTCGTCTTCATGATCGGCCATTTCCTGATGGTGATATCCCACGGATGGCGGCGAGGTCTCGCGCCCATGATCGTCGGGGTCAAGGCGGAGCGCGACGCCTTTCGGGCCAGACAGAAGCAATTCGCCAAGAAACTCGGGCGCGCCGCCGAGGAGGCGGCGATCCCTGTGCTCGCCTTCTGGCTCGGAAACCTCGTTGCGGATATGATGAACGCAGTCTTGGGCGGTGAGGCTCAGGGCCTTTGGTTCGGCGCGCCGGGTTATCTCCTGGTCCGGTTTGGTCTCATGCGCGGACGGCGCGTCGGAGATTTCTGGCGCAAGGCGAGAGCGGGAAACTGAGGGATGGGCACCGAAGAACGAACCGAATTCGTATTGCCGACCAGGCTGGCCAGGCGCAGGCTTTTCGCCGGCAGGCTGGTATTGGGCGTCGTCTGCATCAACGCCGCGCTGGCCTTGATCGCCGCTTATCTCCTGAGCGGGCCGATGGCCTGGATGACGCGCTTCCAGTTCGGGTTTCTGACGTGGGCCTGCATCCTGTATCCGACCTCTCTCGTCCTGGCCGTCCCGATCATCGCGCCCATCGTCATCAGGGTGCTGAAGCCGCCGCCCGAGTCCTCCGGAGAGTGAAGATGAAAAAAGGCGAAAAGCGAATCATGGGATCTGGCGGGGGCAAATCGACGTCTTCCCGGCGCGGATTCATGAAGATGCTTCTTGCCGCCGCCTCCGCCTTCATGGCCGGGTGTTCGCGTCTCAATGAGGAGCCCGGCGTGCAGGCCGTGCTGAACTGGTTCGACCGCCTGAACCACAAGGTGGGCCTCATGACGGACAGCAACCACCGCCTGGCGCGCACTTATCCCCGAAGCGCCGTCCAGCCCGATCAGATGCGGCCCAACGGCTCGGTGGTCACGCCGAACTCCCGGATCATCGAGACGCCGGCCGAGGAGTGGAGCCTCGTCGTTGGGGAGGCCCATCTCAGAAACGGGCAGATGATGAAGCGCCACTGGGTGCGGGAATACACGCTCGCGCAACTTCGCGGGATGCCCGCCCTCGAGCAGACGGTGGAGCACATCTGCGTCGAGGGCTGGAGCGCGATATGCCACTGGCGGGGGGTGCACCTCGCGCGCTTCATCGAAATGCACAGGCTCAGGCCCGAGAGCCGCTACGTGTTCTTCCTGTGCGACGACATGCTCGCCAACGCGAACGGACATGAACGCTACAGCGTGACGTTCGATCTCAAGCAGGCGATGCACCCGCAGAACGTCCTCGCGTATGAGTACAACGGCGAGACGCTGCCCCCGGAGCACGGCGCCCCGCTGCGCCTCGCCTCGCCCACGAACGTGGGCTGGAAGAGCGCGAAATTCCTGCGCTACGTCTTCTTCACGAACGAGGATCTGGGCGGGTTCTGGGAGAAACAGGGCTATCCACGCTATTACGGCTTCTGACGATTCAGCGAGCCTCGACGAATTGCGCGGCCGCCAATCCGGCCCCGATCTTCAATGCAAATCTCACCTTCCGGGTTGTTGAAAAAGTCCCCTTTTCAGGGATAGAGGGGGCATCCCTCTCGTCCTGAAAACCAACCCCCCCTACCCCCCCGTGTCAGGGGGGCAAGAAAAAACAAAAACCCCTCTACCGGCGGGGGCGTCGCCTTTTTATACCCCCCTGACAAGGGGGGGTAGGGGGGGTTGCTCTTTTGGCCAAGGCTTTCCCGACAGCCCCTTCCCCGGAAGATTGATGATTTGCCGGGAACTTCGAAAGCCGGCTTGCCCCCGATTTTAACCCCTTGACACCGGTCTAACGTAAGATAAAATGAATCAGGGAAAATAAATCTTATCCAGAGAAATCATGACGCAGGAGGTTACAGGGGCTCCTTATCGGCGAGGGAGATAGGCGCCCCTGATTTGAGATTCGTCCAACTCGAAAGGAGGGAACTGCTGATGACGATCAAGAAACTTACGACGATCGGGTTTATGATCTTTGCGCTGAGCGTCGCCCTGGTGGCGTCGGGTGTCGGCGAAGCGGACGCCGCGAAGCGCATACGCTGGAAAATGGCGAGTTGGTTCCCGAGCAAACTGACCCAGCTCGGCTCGATGGGCAAAGAAATGGTCGACCGTCTGGATAAGGTTTCGGGCGGCAACATCAAAATCAGGTTCTTCGAGCCCAACGCGCTGATCCCGGCCAAGGAATGCTTCGACGCCGTTGCGAAGGGCTCGGTGGATGCGTGCTGGTCGACGCCCGGCTACTGGTACGGCAAGGAGCCGGCGCTCGCCATGTTCGCCGCCGTTCCCTTCGGCCCCAGGGCAGGCGAATATATGGGCTGGATTTTCTACGGCGGCGGCATAGAGCTCTGGGATGCGATCTACAAGAAGCATGGCCTGAAATCGCTGCCCTGCGGCGTCATCGCGCCCGAAGCGTCGGGCTGGTTCCGCAAGGAGATCAAGAGCATCGATGACCTGAAGGGTCTCAAGATGCGCTTCTTCGGCCTGGGCGCTAAGGTGATGGAGAAGGTGGGCGTATCGACCCAGCTCATTGCGGGCGGCGACATCTTCCCGGCGCTCGAGCGCGGCTCGATCGACGCGACGGAATACTCGATGCCGGCAATCGACCTGAACCTCGGCTTCTACCAGGTGGCGAAGCACTACTACTTCCCCGGATGGCACCAGCAGTCGACGGTGTTTGAATTGCTGCTGAACAGGAAGAAGTGGGACGCGCTCACCGACACCCAGCGGGCGCAGATTGAGGTGTCGTGCGGCGACGCGTTCCGCCAGGGGCTCGCCGAGGGCGAGGCCATTCAGGGCAAGGCTCTGGTCGAACTCAAGAAGAAGGGCGTGACGATTCATCGCTGGCCCCAGTCCATCCTGGACACGCTGGAGAAGAAATGGGCCGAAGTCGCCGCTGCCGACGCCGCGCGCGACGCGAACTTCAAGAAGGTATGGGAATCCTACAGCGCGTTCCGCAAGGAATACGCGGTATGGAAGGACCTCGGATACTTAAGGTAATACCCATGTGACGGCGCTCAGCCGTCTCGCTTGAAAAACCCACGGGCGCCGGAACCGTAACGGTCACGGTTCCGGCGCCTTTTTCGCGTATGCTGCGCCGGGAAGCCCATTGATGCAGAAACTGTTTCGAATACAAGCGTTTCTGGCCCGAATCGTGACTGGCGTCGGAAAGATCAGCGCCTGGCTCTCGATTCCGCTGATGGTCGTCATCATCTTCGACGTCGTGACCCGGCGCTTCCTGGTGCTGGGATCGACCAAGCTGCAGGAAGCCGAGTGGCACCTCCACGCGGTCCTGTTTCTGCTTTGCATCGGCTTCACCTATATCGAGGACGCCCACGTGCGGATCGACCTGCTCCGTGAGCGGTTGAGCACGCGCGCCAGGGACTGGGTCGAGCTCATCGGCTGCATCATCTTCGTGATCCCCTACTGCCTGATCGTCACCTATTTCGCCGAGGATTTCGTCGAAAGGTCCTGGGCCGTCGGCGAGGCCTCAGACTCCGCGACCGGCCTCCCCTACCGCTGGGCGATCAAGGCGGGTCTGCCGATAGGGCTCTTCGTCCTTCTTCTCTCTGGAATCACCGTTCTGCTGCGCAAGATCATCGAGTTGTTCGGCCCGGCGGACCTCCGCGAACTCCTCCCCCGGAAGGAAGAACGCGCGAGCGAACCAATCGACCAGATCGGGCAGAGCTAGGGACGCCTGCGCATGTTCTATATCGAGGACTACCTGCCCGCCTGCATGTTCATCACCCTGGCGATTCTCCTGTTCTCGGGCTTCCCGGTCGGGTTCGTGCTGGGCGGCGTGGGCCTCGCCTTCGGCTTCATCGGCATGTATTTCGAGGTCTTCTCCCAGGTCGAGTTCTTCAACCTCGTGCTCCGCATCTGGGGTTTCGCCGACAACCTGGTGCTCGTGGCGATCCCGATGTTCATCTTCATGGGGACGATGCTGGAACGCTCCGGCGTCGCCGCCAATCTGCTGTACTGCCTCCAGGTGGTGCTGCGGCGCACGCCGGGCGGGCTGGCGCTCGCCGTCACGGTCATGGGGACCATCCTCGCGGCGACGACCGGCATCATCGGCGCGTCGGTCGTGATGATCAGCCTGATGGCGCTGCCGGTCATGGTCGAGCGCGAGTACAACCTGGAGCTCGCGACCGGCACCATCGCCGCCTCGGGCACGCTGGGGATACTGATACCGCCCAGCATCATGCTGGTCATCATGGCCGATCTGCTCGGGCGCTCGGTGGGCACCCTGTTCGTCGCGGCCATCTTCCCCGGCTTGATACTGTCGGGGCTTTACTTCCTCTACATCTTCACGAGGTGTGCGGTGAACCCCGCCTTGGCGCCGCGCCTGCCCAAGGAGATGGGTCCGCAGACATCGGGTGAACTGATCCTGCTGCTGCTCAAGGGCCTGGTGCCGGCGGTGTTCCTGATCGTCCTGGTCCTGGGGTCGATCGTCGCCGGCTGGGCGACGCCCACCGAGGCGGCCGGGGTCGGCGCGGCCGGAGCGACCCTGCTCGCCATCGTCAACCGGCAGCTGACCTGGTCGGTTCTGAAAGACGTGGTCGAGCGCACTTCGCTCACCAACGCGATGCTGTTCTTCATTTTCGTCGGGGCGACCGCCTTCTCCTACGTCTTCCGCTCGCTCGGGGGAGACGACTTCATCCAGGACGTGATTTACTCCGTGGGGACCAACCCCTGGTGGATCCTGATGATCCTGATGGCGGTGGTGTTCTTCCTCGGGTTCTTCTTCGACTGGATCGAGATCACGCTCATCGTGCTGCCCGTGTTCGCGCCGATCCTCGCCGAGCTTGATTTCGGCGACCACCTGCCCAAGAGCGAGGTCATCTACTGGTTCTCGATCCTGATGGCGGTCAACCTGCAGACGTCGTTCCTCACGCCGCCGTTCGGCTTCGCGTTGTTCTACATGAAGGGCGTCGCCCCGCCACAGGTGCGCCTCCAGCAGATATACCGCGGGATCATCCCCTTCGTGATTCTCCAGCTCATCGGGCTGGGGCTGGTCATCGTCTTCCCCGAAATCGCCATGTGGCTGCCGAGGGTGCTGCTCGACTAGCGCATGGCCGCCTCCTCCGCTCCACACCCTGAAAGCCTCACGAATCCAACGACTCACTGGAATCCTGGCGTCTCGCCGCATGAACCGCGGCGGATTATTTTTCTTCCCCAGGGCGGGCAATTTCTTTAGACTTGGGCTCTGACTCCCTGTCCCCACGGGGTTTCGGAGTCGCGCCGCTAAGACAGGGAAGTTTCCCATGTTCGATGACCCTGCAAGCTCTCCGGATACCGAAACGAAGCGTCTCCCGTTGACCGGCAACCATCATAAAATCCTGTTGACCGGCGCGACCGGATACATCGGGGGCCGGTTGCGCCGCCGGCTCGAAACCGAGTCTTGCGAGCTTCGGTGCCTCGCGCGCCGCCCGGAAGCCCTCGAACCACAGGTCGCGCCGGGGACCGAGGTGGTGCGCGGCGACCTCTTAAAGCCGGAAACGCTTCATGCGGCCATGCGCGGCATATCCACCGCCTACTACCTGGTCCATTCGATGGCGTCCGGCGGAGACTTCACCCGGGAAGACCGCGAGGCGGCCCAGGGGTTCGCATCCGCGGCCCGGGCCGCCGGGGTCGAGCGCATCGTCTATCTGGGCGGGCTCGGAAACGAGGACGCGTTGTCCGACCACCTTGCGAGCAGGCAGGAAGTGGGCCGGATTCTCCGCGAATCCGGCGTGCAGACGATTGAACTGAGGGCCTCGATCATCATCGGCTCGGGAAGTCTCTCGTTCGAGATGATCCGCGCGCTGGTGGAGAGGCTGCCCGTCATGGTGACGCCTCGCTGGGTTCGCACGCTTGCCCAGCCGATCGCCGCCCAAGACGTCATCGACTACCTCATCGCCGCTCTCGACGCTCCCCCGGGGCGAAGCCTCATCCTGGAAATCGGGGGAGCCGACCGCGCCTCCTACGGGGACATCATGGCGGAATACGCCCGTCAGCGGGGACTGCATCGAGTGATGATCGCCGTTCCGGTGCTCACCCCCCGCCTGTCGAGCCTGTGGCTCGCGCTGGTTACCCCCTTATACGCCAGGGTCGGGCGCAAACTCGTCGAAAGCCTCCGCAACGAGACGACCGTGAGCGACACGACGGCTCTGGAAATGTTCGGCATCCGCCCGCGCGGTCTGGCCGAAGCGATCAGGCGGGCGCTGGCCGACGAAGAACACGAGTTTGCGGAAAGGCGCTGACCCGAGGCGTCTTGACAAGCCCGCGCCCGCTTCCCTATAAACCCCTTACGCTTGGGAGCCGGCGCCGAATCCGGTAGAATGCCGACTCAAGCGAAACGCCTCTCACTCCGGCGTAGCTCAACGGCAGAGCAATCGGCTGTTAACCGATGGGTTGTAGGTTCGAATCCTACCGCCGGAGCCAGGTTTTTTGCGGTACATCCCGCCCTTACACTCCATCCGCCTTCGAGACGAAATCCGAGAGCGCCTCTTTCACGAGGGCGTTCATGCTGCGGCCCCTCAAGGACGCCATGCGGGCGAGTTTCTCATGAAGGTCCGCACCCGGCCGCACGTTGAACGAACCGCTGTAAGGCTTGTTCGGCTCGATTCCTTCCGCCTCGCACGTTTCCAGATAATCGTTCACCGAATCCTGAAACGCTTTCTTCAACCCTTTGGCGGTTTCGGCTTCGTATGTAATCAAGTCCCGCACATGAAGCACCTTGCCGTGCAAGGTCTCGCTTTCTTCGTCGTATTCAATGGATCCCAGATAATTTTTGAATTTCAATACCGCTCCGATCATCTTCGGCCCCTTTCCATCCCCGTGATCAAATCCAATGTCCCGTATTTCAGCATTCGGATGAACCTCACAACAAACCACCTTCGTCCAACTTTTTTCTTACCTCGCGTATGACATATGGCTTCAACTTGTCTTCGGCATGGGGCTGGTGAAGGAAAATCCGGGGAGCCAACGCATGAATGAATCTCCGCCGCGAGCCACCCGTTCTTCCTCCCGTTGACTGCCGATAGCCCAGCCCCTCCAATAACTGAACCAATTCGTTCCATGTAAAATTCTTTGGATTCTTCCTGAACTTATCCAACAACTTTTCATGCCTGCTCATCGTTCTCTTGTCTGAATATCATAGGTTCAAAGACATATAGCAACCAATATTCAGTTGCATTATAAAGTGAACTCAAGAAAATGCAACTGTTTTTTCGTTGCAAACAGCAAGCCGAACGATAAGGTATGAATGGAACACAAACTCGGGAGGAAAAAGACTTCACGAGGGGTGATCAGCCCCAGAAAAGGGCACCTACCCCCTTCCGGCGAATCTCCTCAAGCGCCGCTCTTCGCCTTCTCGAGCGCAGCGACGTTCACCGGGTGCGCGTTGCGTCGGCGCTTGTCGACGCGGATGCGCAGGCTCGCGGCCCCGGCGAGGCTCAGGCCCGCTTCCCGCAGTTCGCTCCGGCTGAACCCCTTGCCGGGCCGCCAGTTCCCGCGCGAGTCTCTCACCAGAGGGAGGAACCCGTTTTCCACGGGGGAAGTTTCCGGGGATTCGTCCGTCTGTTCCGGGGGCGATTCAGCGAGGACCTCGCTGTGCGATGCAGCCTCATCTTCTTGAGACGGATCAGGCCGAGGCGGTTCTGACTCATCCGGCGACGCTTCCGGGGTTGATGCCGCCAGGGGTTCCTCCACCTCCTGAACGATATTGTCAGCAGGCTCTGATTCGCTCTCCAGAGGTATTTCCGGCTCGGGCGCCGCCGCCTCTGCGGCGCTCTCCCCGGCAGCCGGGACGGCTTCGTCCTGCTCTTCACCCGGATCAGGCTCACCCGGCGAATCACCTGATCCCGGCTCCGTCAACAACTCCAGGTCGAGGCCATATTCCTCGAACGGGGCGGCTTCGCGAGACGGCTCGGGCGCATCCGGCGGCTCGTTTGCGCTCGCCGCGGCCAGGGGCTCCTCGTCTTCCGGCACGGCATCGGCGACTGCCTGCGCCACGCTCTCTTGCGGAATTCGCGGCTCAGATGCCGCCGCCTCCACGGGGCTTTCCGCTACGTCCGTGGCGGCTTCCTCATGTTCGGAACCAACACCAACCGTAGCATCCGGCTCATCTTCCTGGGCAGGCCCGGGCGCCGCCGCCTCTGCGGCGCTCTCCCCGGCAACCGGGACGGCTTCGTCCTGCTCTTCACCCGGATCAGGCTCACCCGGCGCATCACCTGATCCCGGCTCCGTCAACAACTCCAGGTCGAGGCCATATTCCTCGAACGGGGCGGCTTCGCGAGACGGCTCGGGCGCATCCGGCGACTCGTTTGCGCCCGCCGCGGCCAGGGGCTCCCCGTCTTCCGGCACGGCTTCGTCGACTGCCTGCGCCACGCTCTCTTGCGGAATTCGCGGCTCAGATGCAGTCGCCTCCACGGGGCTTTCCGCTACGTCCGTGGCGGCTTCTTCATCTTCCGAAACGACATCGGCAACAGCTTCCGGCTCGCTCTCCCTGGGGATTTCCGGCCCGGCGGCAGTCGCCTCCGTCACGCTTTCCGCTACGACCGGGAATGCTTCATCACCCTGCCCGGACGTCTCAGCCTCAGCCGGTGATTCGCCTGCTTCCGGCTCCCCCAGCGGCTCCAGGTCGAGACCATATTCCTCAAAAGGCGCGGCTTCGCGAGGCGTTTCAGCCGCATCCGGCGGCTCACCCGGGACCGGCGCCGTCCATGATTCCACGGCGGGGGCAGGCTCGCTTTCCCGGGCATCCACACCGTTCGTCAAATCCGCGCGCGGCGGCTCATCGGCAGCCAGCAGTTCGAGCTCCATATGAGAGCCGTAGCTTTTGCCCTCCCTGTCTTCCGTCGAATACGGAACGCCCGGTTCGATGGCCGTGGGAGGCGGAAGTTCATGCCCATCATCCGGTTTCGCAGGTGCGGAATCCTTGCGCCGCGCGATACGGCTCAAAATTTTTTTCTTCATGATGATACCGCCCTCTTTCGGAAAAACTCACGAGTCCACAAACTATCGTCGAGTAAATACAGGGGCGGTAAACAAGGTAAGAAAACCTGCGGGTTAAGACTAACGATAACAAAGATTTGGTGTCAAGCCGCGAATCACGGAGCACGCTGACGGGGTTTTTCAATCAGCCAAATCACGCGAAACCGGGAAGGCAGTGCGGGTATCAATCGTTCAAACCGGATACGGATCACCCATCCTTTTGATGGATGGTTTGCAAGTCTCGCTCGAGATCATCAAGGTCATATTGGACAGGCGTTTTTCGGGTGCGCGCATAGTCCATCATCTCCCACAAAGAAACTCCCGCATCGCGCGCCGCCCGCGCAAGGGTGACCTTGCCGTCCCCGTAGAGCCGGGAATAATGCTCCAGCTTCCACTGCCGGACCGCGTTCGACAGCAACCTGCGCAGGGTGGTCGAACGGTCGGACTGCTCCACATTCTCGATAAGTTCCAGTTCGCGGACCAGTTCCAGAGGGAGCCTCGCGCCCACCATGCGCTCTTTTTTCATCTCTTCGCCTCTCTTGCGATTCTCAACACTTCCGCCACGACGGCCGGGGAGAGCCACAGTACCCGAGTGATGTCTTGAATAGTACCTTCCAAATCTTAATTGTCATATTTGTTTACAATAAGTCTGCACGCTTTTCATCTCATCCGCTGATTCGCAAATCGACTGTTGTCTTCACGTCCCCCCTACCCGCCCGCCAGTTCCTCGGCGGTGCGGATGATGAGTTCGATGTCCGCATCCCGCGAGAGCCGGTGGCCGCCGTCCTTGACGAGGGTCAGGCGTACGTCGTCGCTTTTGAGGACCTCGGACAGCTTCAGGGAAACCTCCCAGGAAATCGTCTCATCGGCCATTCCGTGGATGAGGCGCACGGGGCAGGTCACATCGATCTCACCGCGCAGGAGCAGATGGTTCTCCGCCTCATCGAGCAGTTTCCTTGTGATGGGATACGGCTCCCCCCAGATGTTGGGCGCGTGCAAGACGTATCCCCGCTCGTCGAGTTCACGCTCCATCTCTTCGGTGAGCCTGTGTTTTTTGAAACCATCCGTGAAATCGGGACCCGACGCCACGCCCACGAGACCCTTCACGCGTTCGGGCCGGGCCAGGGCGCAGAGCAGCATCATCCACGCGCCCATGCTCGATCCGACGAGCACCTGGGGCCCGCGGGCGACTTCATCGAGTATGGCGAGGGCGTCCTCCGCCCACTCGCCGATGGTTCCCTCCTCGAATTTCCCCGAGGATTCCCCGTGTCCGCCGTAATCGAAGCGAACGTAGGCGCGCCCGACCTTCCGGCAGTGGGCTTCGAGCGCGCTCGCCTTCGTCCCGCTCATGTCCGAGCGGAAACCGCCCAAAAACATCAGGCCGGGCGATTCGCCCTCCAGCCGGAACCAGGCGAGCGAAGTCCCGTTCTCTCTGTGAAGAAAACTCGAATTTGAGTCGGACATCTTGGTTTCAGGAGGAATTTTTCAGATGGTCGAGCAGCCGGGCGGGGACGCCCCGGATGGCGGCCTCCGCCGCCTCGTCGACGCAGTTCCCATCCTCGTCGAAGACCTTGTGGACGCTCCCGACCGAGGCCTGACCGGGCAGAACCTCCCCGCCGATGTGGGTGAGAATATGCCTCAGGTGCGCGAGGGCGTTGTCCGCGCTCGGCCCCATCGCCACGCCCAGGATGGCGATGGTCTTGCCCTCGAAGGTGGAGGGATAGCCCAGGTTGTCTATCGCCAGCTTTAGCGTGCTGCTGATGCTGCCGTGGTACTCGGGCGTCGCGATGAGGATTCCCGCCGCCCCCGTCACGAGACTTTTCAGCATTTCGGGGTCTTTCGAGTCGCTCGGCTCACCGGGCAGGGGCAGGTCCAGTTCGCCCAGATGGACGCGGTTGATCTCGAAATCGCCCTTGCCCAATTCATCGAGCGCGAGCGCAAGGGCTTTGTCGGTATTGTTTTGCGGCCTGCGGCTGCCGCCGAAGACAAGGATGTAGGGGGTCATTTCGTGTTTTTGCGATTACGCGGCGACGCCGGCCGGTTCGGCCAGTACGACGGGTTCGGTATCCTTGAGAAGCGGCAGAACTTCTCTGCCGAAAATCTCCGCCTCTTCCTTATGCGGCCACCCGTTCATGATGAAATGCCGCACGCCCGCGTCGTAATACTCGCGAATCACGCCCGCGACCATCTCCGGCGTGCCGACGAACATCGTTCCCGCACCGCCGCGCACCCTGTTCACGCCCATCCAGATCGTATCGGTGATCCAGAGGCTGTCGCGCGAGCCCATCTCGTTGATGCGCATCTGGCCGGTGGACTCGGTGACGTTCTTCATGTCGCTCCACGTGCCCGTGTTCGAGATGTCGCTCCCCTCGATGAGAGCCTCGGCGGCGCGCACCGCCTCCTTCCTCGTCTCGCGCACGCAGACCAGATGGCGGATGCCGTAGCTGAGAGGACGTTCACGCTCATACGCCCGGGACTCGCGCCTGCCCTCCTCGATGTCCTTCCCGACGACTTCCGGTTCGGCGGCGTACATCATGTGCACGTCCCCGTGCTCCCACGCCACGCGCTTGCCGGGGTCCGAGCTTCCCGCCAGGAAAATCGGGGGATTGGGCTTCGTCACCCGCTCGGGGAAGATCCCTGCGTTTTCGATCTCGAAGAATTTTCCCTTGTAGTCGAGCGGGCCCTCCGCGTTCCAGAGCTTGCGCACCACGTCGAGAAACTCCCCCGTGCGCGCGTAGCGGTCGTCATGCGGCATGAAATCCCCGTATCTTTTCTGATCCACGGGCGTGCTGCCCGTCACCACGTTCAGGGTGCATCGCCCGCCGGTGAGGTAATCGAGACTGTTCGCCTGCTGCGCCGCGTAGACCGGGCCGGTGATCCCGGGCCGGAACGCCACGAGAAACTTGATCTTCTTCGTCCGGCTCGAAATCGCGCCCGCCGTCGTCCAGGCGTCGATGCAGTGCGTGCCGCACGGTACGAGGATGTTGGCGAAGCCCGCCTCCTCGGCCGCCGTCGTGACTTCCGCGAGATAATCCAGGGTGGCGGGGCGATCGGGCGTCTTCTGGTTCACCTGTGACCCGTCCCCCGCCCGGTGGGAGCAAAGCGCCCATATGTATTCGGTGGACATCTTTCGTCTCCTTGGCGCCTCCCGGACGTGCGGAGCGCGCGCGTTGGAAGAAGCGTTGAAACTTCATGCGGGTCACGTCCTCCAAGATTAAAGCCATCGCCCTCACGGATCAAGTCCGCGAATCGGCGCCGAAGCGGGGCCGTTGAAAAGCCCTCGTCAAAGGAGCATCCCCCCTGAAAGAGAAACCCCATAAAGGCTCCCCCCCTACCCCCCCTTGTCAGGGCTGTTGAAAAAGCCTGATTCGAGAGCAGGCGGTATCGGGGGTTACGCGGCGGCCCTCCTTCCTACCGCGCAGGCGGCCACAAAACCTCATCCTGAGTAGGCGCGAAAGCGCCGTATCGAAGGATGGAGGCGTCTCCCGTCTTGCGAGAGGGCATCCTTCGATACGCCGCCTTCGGCGGCTACTCAGGATGAGGAAAGTGGGGGCGGAGCCTGTCCCGAGCGAAGTCGAGGGGCCACTACTCAGGATGAGGCGGAGAGGGGTTTTGGTTTTTTTGCCCCCCTGGCAAGGGCTTGTTGAAAAACCCCCTGAGAGGATGATGGCAACACCCTTGAAAGGGAAACCCCATAAAACCAACCCCCCCCTACCCCCCCTTGTCAGGGGGGTAAAAAAAAGAACGCCCCCTTGTCAGGAGGTATGAAAAGGCGACGCCCGCCGCCGGTAGAGGGGTTTTGGTTTTTCTTGCCCCCCTGACAAGGGGGGGTAGGGGGGGTTGCCTTTATCCCCTGAAGTAGGGGGGCTTTTTCAACAACCCCGTCTCAGCCGCGCGAATGAACCCTCCCCTTGCCGGCCGATCAGCGCCTGGAAGAACTCAGGGCGCTTTGTCCAGGACGATCATGTAGCGGCGCTCGCGCCTGCGCTCGACGATGACGTTTCGGCGCTCCATCCCGTGACCCGGCAGGCGCAGCCAAATCGAATACTCCCCCGGAGCGAGATCCGTCACCTCGATCGCCGGGTCCGTTTTGCCGTAATACCGGCTCCCGATGAAGACTTCCGCGCCCGGCGGGTCCGAGCGGACGACGAGGCGTCCGGCGCCGTCTTTCGTGAGCCTCATCTCGATGGGCGTCTTCTTCGCGCGCACGTCGACTTCGAGAACCTGGCCGACGTAGCCCGGGAACTCCGCCCGGATCGAATGACGCCCGTAGTCCACGCCCTTGATCTCGACGGGCCTGAGTTTATAGGCCTCCCCGCGCGGATTGCCGTTGAATATGACGACGGCGCCTTCGGGCCTGCTCGTCACGACGATCTCGCCCTTGCCGCTGCGCGGAGCTTCAGCGGCCTTTTTCCCCCGGGCGCACCCCGCGCCCGTCGCCAGAGTGAGAAGCGCGAACAAAACGATAATGGAACGGATGGAGCGTTTCGGCGGCCAAAATGAAGCGAAGACTCTCTTTTTCATGCTCATCCCTCCTGTCTTGCGAGACCTGAGCCTTACCCCATTCAATGTACCCTGTTTCGGGCGAGAGCAAAAGCCGGGAAAAAGACGACCCCCGAATGCGCTTGCCCATTCCCCGCCCATGAGGAATGATGCGGGTAAATTCCAGAAAATAATCACCAGGGGAGAAGATTCCAAGATGCGGGGACACCTGAGAGGACTGACGAACTATGGCGATCCGGGCTTCAGCGTTTTCGCGAGAGGCGCCTACGCGCGGGGGTTCGGCCTGACGAAAGAGGACCTGGAAAAACCCATCGTCGGCATCGCCCAGACCTGGAGCGAACTCAACCCCTGCCACCGCCACCTGCGCGAGATCGCCGAGGCCGTCAAGCGCGGCGTCTGGCAGACGGGCGGCCTGCCGCTGGAGTTTCCCACCATCTCCCTGGGCGAGATGTACCTGAACCCCACGGCCATGTTCTTCAGAAACCTCCTCTCGATGGACACCGAGGAGATGATCAAGGGCCAGCCCATGGACGGCGTGGTGCTGCTCGGCGGCTGCGACAAGACCCTCCCCGCGCAGCTCATGGGCGCGGCCAGCGCGGGCATTCCCGCCATCTGCGTGACGGCGGGGCCGATGATCGGCGGCCGCTTCGAGGACAAGGTGCTGGGCGCGTGCTCGGACTGCCGCGGCACGTGGGCCGAATACCGGGCGGGCAACTACGACGACGCGCGGCTCGAAGAGGTTCAGGGGTCGCTCTTCCCGTCCACGGGGACCTGCATGGTGATGGGAACGGCCAGCACGATGGCGTCGCTCACCGAGGCGATGGGCATGATGCTGCCAGGGCTGGCCGCGGTTCCGGCGGTGAACTCGAACCGCATGCGTCTGGCGGAGGAAAGCGGGCGGCGCATCACCGAGTTGATCGAAAAGGACATCACGCCCGAGAAGATCATGACGCGCGAGGCGTTCGAGAACGCCATCCGCGTGCTGATGGCCGTGGGCGGCTCGACGAACGCCGTCGTCCACCTGCCGGCCATCGCCGGACGCCTGGGGGTCGACCTCCCGCTATCGCTGTTCGATGACATCTCGCGGACAACGCCCATGATCGGCAACATCCGCCCATCGGGGAAGAAATACCTGATGGAAGACCTCGCGGCGGCGGGCGGCATCCCGGTGGTGATGAAGGAACTCGAACCCCTCCTCCACGGGGACTGCCTGACGGTGACCGGAGAGACCGTGACGGAGAACCTCGCAACAGTCCAGGGGGCGCAGCCGTGGCAGGACGTCATCTACACGCGCGAGGAACCCATTTCCGAAGAGGGCGGCCTCGTGATCGTCAAGGGTTCGCTCGCGCCCGACGGGGCGGTCATCAAGATTTCGGCGGCGGACTCCGATCTGCTGACCCATACGGGGCCCGCGGTCGTGTTCACATCCCAGCGGGACCTGATCGAGCGGATCGACGACCCCGACCTCCCCGCGACGGCGGAGAGCGTCTTCGTCCTCCAGAACACGGGCCCGGTCGGCGCGCCCGGCTTCCCGGAGGCGGGCTCCCTGCCGCTTCCGAAAAAGCTGCTCGAAGCGGGCGTGCGCGACGTGGTGCGCGTATCGGACGCGCGCATGAGCGGGACGGCGTCGGGGACCATCGTGCTCCACGTGGCGCCCGAAGCGGCGGCGGGAGGCCCCCTCGCCCTGGTCCGGGACGGGGACATGATCACCCTGGACGTCCCGAGCCGGAAGCTGGACCTCAACGTCCCCGAAGAAGAACTCGCACGCCGACGCGAAGCCCTGGAGCCCATGCCGCCTCACTACGACAGGGGCTACGGCAGGCTGTTCATCGAAAACGTGCTCCAGGCGCCCGATGGCTGTGACTTCGGCTTCCTGAGAAAGACGGAATAAGCCATGCGCCGGGTTCGCGTCGTCGCACGCATGCTGCCCTGCATCCGCGCCCTGCGCGGCAGGCCTTACTCGCCCGAGATCGGAGAGCGCCTCGCCCGCGCGCTGGATGAGGAGAAAATCGAACTCATCATCGAGCCCGACGCCGAAAAGCGGATGGAGGCGCTCGGGGAAGCGGATTTCTACCTGTGCGAGAACGACCCGCTGCCCGAGGATTTTTACGAGCGCGCGAAAAAGCTGAAGCTCATCCAGGCGGGCGGGTATTTCTTCGAGAAACTGCAAATCGAGCGCGCTACGCGGGCAGGCGTGCCCGTGATGACCTTCCCGATGCCGATCACCGACTCGGTGGCGGACCACACCATCATGATGCTGTTGGCGCTCGCGAGAAATTTCGAAGGCGCGATGCGCGACGCCCGCGAAGGTTCGGACAATCCCTTATCCCCCCAAAGGCCGGACGGCAGCGCGTTCAACTGGACGCAGACGCAGGGCATCGCGCCGCTGCGCGGCGCCCGCCTGGGCGTTCTGGGGATGGGCGACATCGGACGCGGCGTGGCCCTGCGCGCCCGCGCGTTCGGGATGGAGATTTTGTATTGGAACAGAACGCCGCTGCCAGGATCCGTGGACGATGCGCTGGGCGCGCGGCCCGTTGCGCGTGATGAGTTGTTCGAAAACGCGGACGCGCTCCTGGTCGGCGTCGCCTTGAACGAGGAGACGCGCGGCATCATCGGCGAAAAGGAGATTCGCGCGCTGCCCGAAGGAGCATACATCCTGAACATCGGGCGCGGGCCGCTGATCGATCAGGAAGCGATGTACCGCGCGCTCGCAGACGGACACCTGGGCGGCGCCGGGCTGGACGTCTTCGACCCCGAGCCGTTTCCGCCCGAACATCCGCTGCTTCGCCTGCCGAACGTCATCCCCTCGCCGCACTGCGCGGGCGGGGACGATGAGAACATCATCCGGGAAATCGAGATTTACTTCGAGAACGTCCACCGCGCCCTGGCCGGCGAAGCGCCCTCAGGGGTAGTGAACGGCGTCGCCTGGCGGGGTTTGTAACCCATGTGCGGACGCTTCACGCTCATCGAACCCATCCCCTGGCTCGCGGAGATCCTGGGGCTGGAAAACCCCGAACAGGTGGGCAAGGTTCCGGCCCGCTACAACGTCTCGCCGGGGACGGATATCGCCATTGTCCGCACGAAAGAATCAACGGATACGAACGCGCGCGAACTGGCCCTCGCCCGCTGGGGCCTGGTGCCCTTCTGGGCGAAGGACGCGGATTTCGGGGCCAGGACGATCAACGCGCGCTCCGAGACCGCCGCCGAGAAACCCGCCTTCCGCGCCGCATTCCGCTACAGGCGGTGCCTCATCCCCGCGGACGGTTTCTACGAGTGGGCCGGGAGCGGGCGAAAAAAACAGCCCTGGTTCATTCATCTGGAGAACGGAAAACCCTTCGCCTTCGCGGGTCTTTGGGAGAGCTGGACGGGGGCGGGCGGGAGCGTTCTCGAGACCTGCACGATCCTCACGACGGAAGCGAACGAGAAGCTGGCCGAACTGCATCACCGGATGCCCGTCATCCTGCCCGAGGCGTCCTACCCGGACTGGCTGAACCCGCGCGAGAACCGCGCGAAAGTTCTTCAGCCGTTTCTCAAGCCCTATCCCTCCGACGCCTTTTCTTATTATCCGGTGAGCGAGCGGGTGAACAGCCCGAGAAACGACGACGCGGCCTGCCTCGAAAGACGCGCGGAGGAGAAGGAACCGCCGCAGCTTCAGGGGTCGCTTTTCGGGGATTGAGGTTCCAGGAACCCGTAAGAGTGGACCTGCCGCAAGGAGTTGTTGCCCCCCTTCTCAGGGGATAAAGGCAACCCCCCTACCCCCCTTGTCAGGGGGGTCTTTTTGTTGTTCCCCCCTGTCGGGGGGAGGCCTTCTTTTTTATATTACCCCACCTCGCTGGGGTATTGCCTTTTTTTACCCCCCTGACAAGGGGGGGTAGGGGGGGTTGCTTTTCAAACCGAGAACCTGCGCCGCCCAAGTTCGGATTTTGGCCGTCATTCCGGCTTTCGCCGGAATGACGGCGGTGACAAACATGTCGGAGAGGAAAAGCGAGTTCATCGGATGGCGCTGCGCAAGGCGCGATGGTTCTGTAGGGACAGGTCGCGACCTGTCCCTACGGTGAACAATTCGATAATTGGGATGCTGTCCCCCCTTGGGACTTTCTCAACAACCCCATATACGTCTCCTACGAACCGTAAGAAAAAACGGGGCGGACACACAGGTCCGCCCCTACAGAAAACTCCACGTTATCAATCACTTACAAAGTGAAGCTCAGGAAATGGATGACCCCTCGGGCTGTTCTTCTATCGGCGCATCGGTGGTCAGGCGCTTTTTCGCCGTGGGCGCGTAGCCGCCGCCCGCCATGGTGGCGGCGATTTCGAGCACCTCGTTCATCGACTCGGGGATGCCCGAGGGATAGGCATCGTCGGGGCACTTGCTGTTCGTCATGAAGGCGCACGGCTTGCACTCGATGCAGCGGATGACCTCCCCGTCGCGTCCGGCGAGCGCCTTGTTCGCGTAGTCCGGATCCGTGAGCAGGGCGCGCCCCACGCCGACGAAATCAGCGCCCCCGTCGAGATACGCCTGTATCCGCGCGGGCTCGAAGGCGGCCCCGTTCGCGACCAGGGGAACGTCCACCGCCTTGCGCAGCCTGTCGAAGGCGGGGTCGTACAAATCGGGCATCACGGGCAGGCCGACGCGCGCGTTTCGCGAGCAGTGGAGGATGTCCACCCCCGCCTCCACGAGCGCGGGCGCGAGCGCCAGCGTGTCCTCCACCGTGAAGCCGTTCTCGAAGGGTTCGAGAAGCCCCAGGCGGTAGCTCACCACCATCTCGTCTCCCCCGCCCTCGCGCACGGCCTGCGCCACCTCGAGCGGAAAGCGCATGCGGTTCTCGAGCGCGCCGCCGTAGCCGTCCGTCCGCCGGTTCGAGGCCGGGGAGAAGAACTGCTGGCACAGATACCAGGTGGCCCCGTGAATCTCGAGTATCTTCCCGCCCGCCTCGCGCACCCTGCGCGCCGCGTCGCCGTAAGCCCGGACGGCGGTTTTGATGTCCGCCTCGCTCATCTCGCGCGGCACCTCGTCCTCGGTGGGGTGCGGGATGGGAGATGGCCCCACGGGCTCCATCCCCGTGATGGCGCTGAGCGCCGTCCTGCCGGCGTGATAAATCTGCACCGCGAGCGGCGCGCCGGCGTCTTCCACCGCCTGTATCAGTTCACGAAGTGCTGGCACGTGCGCATCGTCATGCGTGCTCAACTGGTTGGGAAAGCCCTTCCCCTCCTGGTTGACGTAGGTCGCCTCGGTGAAGCAAATCGCGGCGCCCCCTCTGGCGCGGGCCTTGTAGTGCGCATGCGACCAGGCGGATGGCGCGCCGTCTTCTTCTGCGCGCGAGGTCGTCATCGCGGACATGAGGATGCGGTGCCTGATGCGCTGCCCGCGCACTTCGATGGGATCCGTAAATTTCGCCATGTAGAAAAATCTCCCGAAAATCACTCTTTAGAATCACCATCGCGGCGAGCCCGCCGGACCCGCCGCGATGCGATCTGAAAATCAGGAGGGCGGGAGGTGCGCCCGCGCCTCGCCTGTCCTTAATTTCTCGCCAGAAAATCCTCGATGTCGCGCAAGGATTCCTCAAAGCACTGGATGAGGAAGAAGTGGCTCGCCTCCTCGTAAATCTTGATCTCACAACCCGGCACCCTATCGGCGATCTCCTGGGAAGCGCTCGCCGCGCAAAGCACGTCCTGCCCGCCCGCGAGCACAAGCGTGGGGCACTTCACCTCGTGGAGCCTGTCGAGCGCGTCGTGCGTGAGGCAGGCGTGGGTGGAATTCACATAGCCGGGGATGGGGCGATCCGTGTTGCCGAGTCCCGCCTCGAACGCGTCGAGTTGTTCCTTGTTCTCGTTGAAATAGTGAGGCGGGAAGAAGAAGAGCGACTGGTGCATCGCGGCCGGGGCGTAGCCCTGGGCCTTCACGACCTCGTTGATGTTGTAGAGGATTTGATAGCCGTATCTGTCCAGCTTGCCGAAAGAGGCGGTGATGAGGAGGCTGCGCACGCGGTCGGGGTAGTCGAGCGCCATCATCTGGGCGATGGCTCCCCCCATCGAGCGGCCGATGACGTGCGCGGGCTCGGTGATGCCCACCGCGTCCATCAGGCCGATGGTGTCGGCCGCGAAATGGCTGGACGTGTAGGGATAATCGGGCGCGGAACTCCTGCCCGCTCCGCGGTTGTCGAAGGCCAGCACGCGGTAGTTCTTCTCCAGGCTCTCGATCTGCGCCTTCCACGCGCTGCAATCGCCCGCCAAGCCGTGGATGAGAACGACGGGAACGCCCTCTCCGTAATCCTCGTAGTAAAGCTCTACGTCACCCACCTGAACTTTCGGCATCTTGGTAATCCTCTTCTGTTGGTAAGTCAAAAAGCCGTTCTTCGGCCGCTTGCGGCCGCTACAGCCTGCTTGTGAGACATTGGAAACGCTCATATCGAGCGCGGGGAATCAGCTCTTCTTGCCCTCGGCGCCCTCGGCGACTTTATCCATGAACTCCTCGTTGTCGAACACCCAGCCGAGGCAGCGCATGACGTTCTGCATCCCGAAGACGTGGAGGTCCGGCCCGTACATGCTCTTCACGCAGTCGGAGAGCATCACCACCCGGTAGTCGTAGTTGAAGGCGGTGAAGGCCGTGTTCAGAACGCAGGTGTTCGTGTTGATGCCCATCAGGCAGACGTTCTTGGTGCCGAGTGAGTCCAGGAGCATCTGGAGGTCCGTTCCCATGAAGCAGTCGAGGCGCTTTTTGTTGTCGATGACGTAGTCGCCCTCTTCCACCAGGGAGGGGATCATCTCGGTCGTCACCTCGCCCATGATGTTGTGGTCGTTCACCGTGCTCTTGCGCCCCAGGGTGAGGCGGTTCTTCTCGTCCTGAATGTCGTGGAGCGCCTTCCAGAAGTGGACCCGCATGCCCTCGCTTCCGAGGCCGGGAATCTTCCGGAAGATGAGCTTCACGTGGACGACGGGAATGCCGTGGCTTCTGGCGAAACCGAGGAGTTCCTCCGCTGCGCTGATGACGCTCTCGCAATCCTCGTCACTCGCCGGCATGGTGGCGACTTCAGGGTCCAGGTGCCCCCGGTGCATGTCGATGGTGACGATGGTGGTTTCCTTCGGATCGAGCGATATCATTTCCTTCAGCTGATCCGTCATTTCCGAGCGGTCGAGAATCTCTACTTGTTGCGCGCACATGGCTTCACTCCTCTTCTTGAGGGTAAAAGATCGGTTCCTATAGGATTTTTGAAGCATAGTACATATCAACCGGATTGAAAACAGGGGATTGGGGCGGACTTTCGGGGCAAGAACGCGCTCAGCGGACAGGCGCGGAGAATCGGAAGGTATGGTTAGCTATGGAAGCGGAGGCAAGTCGGGAAAAAGTTTGTTGGCCGTATCGAGAGAACATCCCTGAGCAAGATATTCATCTCGTTTCTGGAGCTTGTCTTGCTCGGACATCCCCTCCTGAGCCGCACGCATCAGAGCCTCTACGCCCTTGTCTGCGCCGTCACTCTGAGTTTTTCGAACAAGTTCTCTCATAACTACCACCAGATACGAATCGCAATTATCAACAACATCTTATGGTAAATTCTAGCAACAACCGGTTGATTGTCAAACGATACGAATCCTTGGCTACTTCTTCTCCGGCTATCACCGGCGGTTTTGGTAATGATTTCGATCCAACCGTTTGCTTGATTCCAACCTTTATCCCATAAACAAAAAAGGCTCCCCGCGCGGGGGAGCCTCATCGCAACTGACTGAAAAGTAAGGCCTATTCGCCTCTCACCGTCGCGCGGATGAACTCGCGGTTCATCTTGGCGATGTGGCTGATGCTGATGTCCTTGGGGCACATGGCCTCGCACTCGGCGTGGTTGGTGCAGTTGCCGAAACCCTCTTCATCCATCCGGGCGACCATGCTGAGCACCCGCTGCCCCCGCTCGGGCACCCCTTGCGGCAGGTGCGCCAGGTGGGAGACCTTCGCCGCCACGAAGAGCATCGCCGAGCCGTTCGGGCACGACGCCGCGCAGGCGCCGCAGCCGATGCAGGCGGCCGCGTCCATGGCCGCATCCGCGTCGGGCTTGGGGATGGGCACCGCGTTGCCGTCCGGCGCGCCGCCCGTGTTCGCGGAGATGAACCCGCCCGCCTGGATGATGCGGTCGAACGAGGTGCGATCCACCACCAGGTCCTTGAGCACCGGAAAGGCGCTCGCCCGCCAGGGCTCGACCGTGATGGTGTCGCCGTCGTTGAATTTTCTCATGTGAAGCTGGCAGGTGGTCGTTCCGGAGAAACCCCCGTGCGCTTTTCCGTTGATGACGAGCGAGCACGCGCCGCAGATGCCCTCGCGGCAATCGTGATCGAAGGCGATGGGTTCCTTGCCCTCCTCGATGAGGCGCTCGTTCGTCACGTCGAGCATCTCCAGGAAAGACATGTCCGGGATGATGCCGCTCACCTGATAGGTCTCGAGACTTCCCGTCGACTGCCCGTCTTTTTGCCGCCAAACCCTGAGGGTGAGGTCCATTACTTGTAACTCCTCACGCTGAATTCAACTTCCTCGAATTCGAGATTTTCCTTGTGCAGTATCGGTCGTCCGCCGTTGCGCGGCGCCTCCCACGCGCTCACGTGGCTGAAATGCTCATCGTCGCGAAGGGCTTCGCCCTCTTCGGTCTGATATTCCTCCCGGAAATGCCCGCCGCAGGATTCCTCGCGCACGAGCGCGTCGTAGCACATGAGTTCCGCGAATTCGAGGAAATCGGCCACGCGCAGCGCCTTTTCGAGTTCGGGATTGAGTTCGTCGCCGCTACCGGGCACGCTCACGTTCTCCCAGAATTCTTCCTTGAGCGCGGGGATCAGGTCGAGCGCTTTCTTCAGGCTCTGGTCGGTGCGCGCCATTCCGCAGTAGTCCCAGCAAATCATGCCCAGTTCGCGGTGGAACGAGGTCACCGTCCGCTTGCCGTCGATGGAGAGAACCCTGTGGATCCTGTCCTTCACGTCGTCGGCGGCTTGCGTGAATTCCGAAGAATCGGCGGAATAATCGCCCGGCGTCTGGCTCGCGAGGTAGTTCCCCACCGTGTAGGGCGCGACGAAATAGCCGTCGGCCAGCCCCTGCATGAGGGCGCTCGCGCCCAGGCGGTTCGCACCATGGTCGGAGAAATTCGACTCCCCCAGCACGAACAGGCCGGGGATGTTGCTCATCAGGTTGTAGTCGACCCACAGCCCGCCCATGGTGTAGTGGATGGCCGGGTAGATGCGCATGGGCACTTCGTAGGCGTTCTCGCCGGTGATCTTCTCGTACATGTCGAAGAGGTTGCCGTAGCGCTGCTGCACCACGGGCAGACTGAGGCGCTTGATGGCGTCCGTGAAGTCGAGATAGACGCCCAGGCCCGTATCGCCCACGCCGCGCCCCTCGTCGCACGCCCTTTTCGCCGCGCGCGAGGCGATGTCCCGAGGCGCCAGGTTCCCGAAGCTCGGGTACATGCGCTCTAAATAGTAATCGCGTTCGTCCTCGGGTATCTCGGCGGGACCGCGCGGGTCGCCCTCTTTCGTCGGCACCCAGATGCGGCCGTCGTTTCTGAGCGATTCGGACATGAGCGTGAGCTTCGACTGGTGGTCCCCCGAAACCGGGATGCAGGTGGGGTGGATCTGCGTGTAGCAGGGGTTCGCGAAATATGCGCCCTTCATATACGCGCGTATCGAGGCGGTGACGTTGTTCCCCATGGCGTTCGTCGAGAGATAGAACACGGGGCCGTAACCGCCCGTCGCCATGATGACCACGTCCGCCGCGTGTTTCTCGATCTCCCCGGTCACGAGGTTCCTGGTGATGACCCCCTTGGCCTGCCCGTCCACCAGGACGATTTCGAGCATCTCGGTGCGCGAGTGCATCTTCACCGTGCCCGCCGCTATCTGGCGGCTCAGGGCCGCGTATACGCCCAGGAGAAGCTGCTGGCCCGTCTGGCCCCGGGCGTAGAAGGTTCTCGACACCTGCGCGCCGCCGAAGGAGCGGTTCGCGAGCTGCCCGCCGTATTCGCGCGCGAAGGGCACGCCCATGGCGACGCACTGGTCGATGATGTTGGCGCTCACCTGCGCCAGGCGGTACACGTTCGACTCGCGGGAGCGGAAATCGCCCCCCTTGATGGTGTCGTAGAAGAGCCTGTAGGTGCTGTCGCCGTCGTTCTGGTAGTTCTTGGCGGCGTTGATTCCGCCCTGGGCCGCGATGGAGTGCGCCCGGCGGGGGCTGTCCTGATAGCAGAAGCAATCCACGTTGTAGCCCAACTCGCCCAGCGTGGCCGCGGCGCCCCCTCCGGCCAGCCCCGAACCCACCACGATCACCTTGTAGCGGCGTCTGTTGGCCGGATTCACGAGCTTCATGTTGAAGCGGTGATTGTCCCACTTCTCCGCCAGGGGACCTGCGGGGACGTTTCCGTTCAGGCTGCCGTTCGTATCCATACCCTTCTCCTCACCAAGGGAGAACTATTTCAACACACCCGCCAAGACGGCCAGCGGAATCGCCATGAAGCCGACCGCGACGATCACGCCGCTCCAGGGGCCCAGCCGCTTGATCAAAGGGTTGTAAGAGGGATTGTTGATTCCCAGCGACTGGAACAGGCTCGTCACGCCGTGGCTCAGGTGAAGCCCCAGGAGAATCATCGACACCAGATACACGCCCGACACCGCGGTGTTCCCGAAGCCCAGGACCACCATCCGGTAGACGTCGTGGCGGCCCTGCGCGTCGTGCAGCTGGGCGAACTCGGGGTTCGTGGCGAACAGCGTGAAATGAAGCAGGTGGTAGGCGGCGAAAGCCAGCACCAGGAGGCCCGTCAGCACGATGGAGCGGCCCGCATAGGTGACCATCGTGGATTCGGAGACGGCGTAGGCCTGCGGCCGGGCCGCCTGATTCATGCGCCAGAGGCGCAGGGCCGAGCCGATGTGCACCAGGAACACGACAAGAAGCCCTATGCGCGCCACCCACAGGAGAGCGCCCAAGTCCTTCAACCCCTTGGCGTAGGCGTTCGTCGCCTCGGGGCCCGCGAACATCAACAGGTTGCCGAGCATGTGGGCGATGATGAACAGGACCAGAAGAATGCCGGTGACGGCCATGGCGACTTTCGCGCCGATGGATGATTGCAGGACTTTCGCGAACCTGCCCATGAAATGCTCTCCAAAAAATCCTGAAACTTTGGGGTTTTTCGACCAATCGGGTGGCAATGTATAGTTTCGGGCGCAGGCGGTCAACCGCATTTCGGAAATTCCTCTTTTTTAGTTCGGGGCCCCTTTCACCCCGTGGCTTATCCGCGATTTTTGCGATATTTTAGGCTCTCTGGACCATCGAAAATCCACCCGAAGAGGGACGCTCAAATGCTGAACGGCGACGTCTTCGTTTTCGACAACGTGGTTCACATGTACGACCTCTCGGACGAGAACCTCGCCCGCCCGGACAGCGGACTCGATCGCCTCTGGCACCTGCGCATCGGCAAGGGAAGACGCCCCGCGGGCCAGGAGGACATCTACGCGGGCGGAGACGCCATCGGCGGGTTCGCCAGGAAATGGACCTGCGATGAGCTCGGCAGGCTGGTCTTCGAGGATTCCGAAACCGACATGGCGATGGCGCAGGCCGTCGTGCTCTACGACGTATACAAGGAGGGCTTCTCCCCCGTTCAGGCGCAATACGAATTCGCATGCGCGAACCCCGAGCGCGTCCTGTTCTGCGGCGGAGTGGACCCCAAGTATCCGAGCGTCGAGGGCGCGCTCGAGGAACTCGAACGCCAGGTGACGGAGATGGGCGCGCGCTCGGTGAAGTTCTACAACGCCCACATCGACGGCAATTCCTGGCGGTGCGACGACCCCGAACTCGCCTATCCGATATACGAGAAAGGGCGCGAGCTGGGGCTCAACGTGTTCCAGTACCACAAGGGCTTCCCCATCACCCGCGCGCGGCTGGAGGATTTGACGCCGCTCGACATCCAGCAGGCGGCCATGGATTTCCCCGACCTCACCTTCGCCATCCACCACCTGGCGCTCCCCTACTTCGAGGAGTGCGTCTACATCGCGGCGCGCTTCGAGAACGTCGTGCTCGTCCTCTCGGGAACGATGCACCTGCCCCTCATCGCGCCCTGGCAGTTCAAGGAATACATGGGCAGGCTGCTCCGGGACGTGGGCTCCGAGCGAATCCTCTGGGGTTCGGAAGCGCCCCTGCTGGGCAATCCCCAGCCCATGATCGAGTGGTTCTGGGGGATGGAGATAGACGAGGAGCTCCAGGAGCGATACGGCTATCCCCCCATCACGGAGCAGGACAAGCGCAACATCCTGGGCGAGAACCAGGCCAGACTCTTCGGAATCGACGTGGCGGCGAAGAAAAAAGAACTCTCCGGGGCCGGGGATTGTTGAAAAAGTCCTCGTCGGGGGACATTGCCCTTAGCGGGAAGGCCGCTTTCGCGCGGACCCCCGACCTCCCTCTTTGAAAGCAACCCCCCCTACCCCCCCTTGTCAGGGGGGTATAAAAAGGCCTCGCCCTTCCGCCGCCGGTGGAGGGGTTTTGCTCTTTCTTGCCCCCCTGACAAGGGGGGGTAGGGGGGGTTGCTTTTATGGGATTTCCCTTTCAAGGGGGTTGCCATCACCCTCTCAGGGAGTTTTTCAACAGGCCCCCAAAAGGCGGTCAGTCCAATCCTCCGGACCACCTCAGGGCGCCGTGTGCTCATCGCCGGAGGACGCCACACCGATACTGGCCAGGACCTGGCCGTTCTCGCCGTTGCCCGTTGCAAACCTTGCGTCCAACCGAACCGGCGAGCTCAACCGCAATGGACCTGAACCACCCGCCCATCGGTGCCGACCTCGATGTTGAGCCGTTCCGACCGGATATCCTTCGTAAGCGCGCGACGCATCCAGACCTGCCCGTCATCGCCGACAACGACGTAAGTGATCCGGTTACCGACGATCCCGTATATCCGAAACGGCATCGGCACCACGCCGACCTTTTCGACAGGCCGCCCCATCATCGTCTTGAACTCCGCCACTGCGCAAATGCGTCCTGCTGCGACCGAGGACGTGTCAACCACGTATCTTCCGTCCGTGCGGCTAAACGGGAAGGCGCTGCTCGTCGCTTCCGCCCAAGGGCCCGAAATACACACGACCATGGCCGCGAAACCGAGGACACATACGGCCAGGAGGACAGTTCTCGAAAGAAGCTTCATCATGTTACCCCCTGTTTCAGAAATACAGCCTTGCCTGCCCCAAGGGCCACGGTGGCCGACGCACCTGCGGCGACACGTCCACTGAACCACCGACTCCTGTCTTCTTCAGTCTCACCGGAAGCGTAGCGCAAGCGTCCCGGATGCACCACAGAGTCCATAATGGCGTACGTCAATGGGACAAACGAGTCTCCGGCATCCGGGGAACACGGCAGTACTCCGCATAAGTAGCCGCCGAAGGTCAAACGCGACTGATGAATGAGCGTTTGTATCGAAGGGCGAGGGGAGCCGAACGCCTCGCGCCGTGGCGGCGAAGAAAAAAGAGCTCGGCCTTCCCGCCTGAGAACGAAGCGAGTCGGGGTTGTTGAAAAAGCCCTCGACGGGGGACATTACCCTTAGCAGGAAGGCCGCTTTCCTTTCCCGCGACTCCCGATCTCCCTCGTCGAAAGGCAACCCCCCCTACCCCCCCTTGTCAGGGGGGTAAGAAGAACCAAAACCCCTTGTCGGTGGCAAGAAGAACCAGAACCCCGCTCCACCAGTGGAGGCTTTGCTTTTTCTTGCCCCCCTGACAAGGGGGGGTAGGGGGGGTTGCTTTTCAAGTCGAGGGGCGTCCCCTCTACTCCTTGAAAAGGGGCCTTTTTCAACAGCCCCGAGTCGGGCGGCGCGGCGGTCGATTTCACGGGGTTTCGGATTGACCCTCATCGTTTTCTGAGCGAGGATGAGCCGAACGACAAACAACTATTTTCAGATGCCTCCGGGCGAACAGGAAATGGAGGATTTTCCATGCAGCCACCCTATGACGGTGAAAAACTCGACCGCCTCATGAGCGAAGCCGGCGTCGATCTCGTTCTGGCCAACTCGCGCGAGAACGTGCGGTACCTGTGCGGCGGCTACTACTTCCACTTTCACGAGCGGTTCACGGCCATCGGGCACGGCCAGTACATGGCGCTGGCGGGCATTCCGCGCGGCGACGCCGGCAAATCGTTCCTGATCGGCGGCGGCGGCGAGCTCGGCCAGGCGCAGGACCAGAACCTCTGGATACCCGAACTCATCCCCTCGCAGAGGACGCCGGCACAAGCCGCAACGGACGCCGCGCACGCCATCTCGGCGCGCGGGCTGGGGAGCGGCGCCATCGCCGTGGAGGAGAATTTCCTGCCCTCCTCCGCCAAGGACGCGCTCATGAGTGCGCTGCCGAACGCCACGTTCGTGGAGGCGTTGCCGATTCTGGAGGAGCTTCGCGCCATCAAGACGCCCGAGGAAATCGATATCTACCGGCGAATCTCCCAGGCGGACGCGGAAGCCATTCGCGAGGCTTTCGAGACGGCCAGGCCCGGCGCCACCACGCGCGACGTCGCCCACGCCGTGGAGCGCGGCATGACGGACAGGGGCCTCCACTTCCTGTGGGTATTCGCCGCCGCGGGGCCGGGCATGCTGCGCGCTCCTTCGAGCAAGGTATGGGAAAAGGGCGAGGTGCTCCATCTGGACGCGGGCGGCTCGGAAGCCGACTACCTGACCGACATCTGCCGCATGGGCGTGCGCGGCGAGCCCACGCCGCTTGCGGACGAGCTCTACAAGGCCTGTCTCGGCACGCAGGATCACGTGCGCGCCGAGATTCGCGCAGGCGCGGTGTGCGGCGACATCTACGAGAAGGGCACGGCGTATCTCGAGAACACCGAGCACGGCGCGTACGGGAACTTCATCATCCACGGCATCGGCATGGTCTCGCACGAGCAGCCCTATTTCGGCCCCGGCGTCGAGAAAACGCTCGAAGAGGGCATGGTGGTGTCGATAGAGACCGACATCCGCCACCCCGAGGTGGGCTACGTGAAAATCGAAGACGCCGTGGCGGTGACGGCGGACGGCTACGAGCCCCTGGGCGACCTGGGACGCGAGGACTGGGTGGTCGTCGATTGATGAAACCCACGTACGATGAGGAAAAACTCGCGCACCTGATGGAAGATGCGGGCGTCGATCTCATACTCGCGCATACGCCCCACAACGTCCGCTACCTGACGGGCGGCTATTATTTTCACTTCCGTGAAAGGGTGGCCGCCATCGGGCCGAGCCAGTACCTCCCCTTCGTGGGGATTCCCCGCGACAACCCCGAAAACGCCTTCCAGGTGGCCTGGCGCGTCGAGGCTTCGCCCCGGAACGAGGTGGACACCTGGATACCCGAGGTCATCTACACGAAGGCGCGGGGAACCGTCGGCGCGGCGGAAACGGCCGCCGAGGCTATCAGGAAGCGCGGTCTCGCCGAGGGAACCATCGCCGTCGAGCGCGCCTTCATGCCCGTGGACGCGATGGAAGCTCTCGAAAAAGAACTGCACGGCGCGCGGTTCGTCGACTCCCTCGGGATTCTGGAAGAATTGCGCGCCGTGAAGCGAGAGGATGAGCTTGCGATATTCCGGCGCGCCGCGAACGCGGATTCAGAAGCCATCCAAGCCGGCTTTCAGGAGGGCGCGCGCGGCGTAACGACCCGGCGGATCGAGCAAAAGGTGGAGGAGGAAATGGTGCGGCGCGGCCTCCATTTCCACTACGCCTTCACCGCGGCGGGACCGGGCATGAGGCGCGAGCCGTCCGATAAAATCTGGGAGAAAGGAGAAATCCTCCACATCGACGCCGGCGGCTCGGAAGCGGGCTACATGTCCGACATCTGCCGGATGGGGGTGCGGGGCGAACCCTCCCCTCTGGCCGAAGAGTTGCATAAAGCCTGTCTTCATTCAGTCGATGTCTGCCGGGGCGCCATCCGCGCCGGTGCGAGTTGCGCATCGGTGCATGAGCGGGGACACCGGGCGTTCGCGGACACCGGCTTCGCCGATATGGGCATCTTCGAAGTGCACGGCATCGGGATGGTGCAGCAGGAGTTGCCCCGCTTCGGCCCCGGGGTGGAGCGCGCACTCGAGGCGGGCATGGTGGTGTCCGTCGAATGCGACATCCGCCACGCGGAGGTCGGCCACGTGAAAATTGAAGACGCCGTCGCCGTCACCCAGGACGGCTGCGAGGGCCTGGGGGATCTGGGCAGGGATTCCTGGGCCTGCATCGACTGATTATTATCGACTCATAGAAACGGAGGAGAATTTCAGATGCCGAGACCATCAGGGGGCTTCACGCGGCTTCAACACGCCGCCGTCAAGGTGCACGACATCGAGGCGGCCAAGGATTTTTACGTCAACACGCTGGGCTTCACCATTTCGGAGATATTCGAGCCGGGCACGGTGGGCGATTTCCCCTTCGGGCTCTGCTTCATGCGATGCACGGAGCTTCACCACGACATGAACCTCATCTTCTGGCCCGAGGGCGAAGGCCCCGCCCCGCCCGAGGAGCGCTCCTTCTTCTCCTTGCAGACGGGCCTGCACCACATCGCGTTCGAGGTGGAGGATCGCACACAACTCGATTCCTGGGCGTCCTATCTCGAAGAAAAGGGCGTCGAAATCTTCTGGGGGCCTTCCATCCACAGCCCCACCCACCCCGAGGGAGACGGCTTCTGGGGCGAGAACCACGCGCTCTACATCGCGGACCCGTCGGGCAACTGCATCGAGATATTCTGCGACATGGCCGTCATGGACCCCTACACGAACCGGGTGAACGAGGACTGGTTCCGCGACCGCCTCTCCCGGGACGGCCACCCGCGCGACGCGGCGGCGCCGCCGGAAGCCTGGAAGGCGTGAGCAGCCGCCGAAGGTCAAACGCGACCGGGAAAGGAGCGTTCGTTTCGAAGGGCGAGGGGAGTCGAACGCCTCGCGCCGGGCGAGAGCAAACGCTCATTCATCAATCGCGTTTGACCTTCGATACGCGGCTCCGCCGCTACTCAGGATGAGACGGATAGGGGTTTTTCGACAATCCCTTGCCAGTGGGGTAAAGGCGATCCCCCCCGACGAGGGGGTGAAAGAAAAGATCCCTGAGGGGGAGTGGCTTCCAAAGGCGATGGTTTTGTAGGTAGCGCTCCCTTCTTGGGAGCGCTACAGACATGCGGCCCATGTGTTGACGGTTAAAAAGGCAGGGACGCATATATGCGTCCCCTACACCTGCGCCTTGGAAGTCGCGACCTCACCGGAATGACGGCAAAACCCCCATCTTCGAACTTTTTTCAACAACCCCCGACAAGGGGGGTTTGGGGGTTCCCACCCCGACGAGGGGGTTTTTCAACAAGCCCTCCCCGGTTGCGCTTGACCCGGCAATTGCCCGCATTTGCCGTCATGGGACTCGTGGAGAACTCATGTAGAATGGCTTAGCGGCCAGGCGCGTTCGACGAATCCGAATTTCCGTAAATTTCGATTAATCATTGTCATGAACCCGGTGTCGGTGCGATAGTATGTTTGGCTCCGTTTGTCTACGATAACTTGTTGTTTATAATACCATATTTCTGTTATTTCCCACCCAGGCGCCCCTTGCACTTTCGTCATACTTATGCTCTAATACGCACCTGTTTGATGCCGCTTGTATGCGTTTTGATTACAGATACAGGGAGGCGAGATGCCGAAGCGAAGCGATCTGAAACTCACCAAGCGCACCGTCGACGCTCTGGAGGTGGATTCTAAAGACGCCGTTTTCTGGGACCGAGAGCTGGCGGGCTTCGGGGTGCGCGTCCACGCCACCGGCCGGAAGACCTACGTGGTGCAGTCCCGGGGGCCCGGGGGTCCCAAGCGCGTGACGCTCGGCCGTCACGGGGAGCTGGCCACTGACGAGGCCAGGAAACAGGCCGCCCTCATTATCGACCGCATCAAGCGGGGCGAGGAGCCGGTGGCCGAACCGCCCGAGGCGGAGACCACTGTAGCGGGACTCGCCGAACGCTTCATGCGCACCCATGTGGAGAAACACCTGAAACCCGCCAGCATTGCCGCGTACCGCACCGCGCTCGACAAACACATCCTGCCCACCCTGGGCGGGATGGGGCTGGAAGAAGTCGGCGGGGCTCAAGTCACGGCGATCCAACACGGCCTTCGCGATACACCGGTCCTGGCGAACCAGGCGGTCCATCTCCTCTCGCGCATGTTCGTACTTGCCGAGGCGTGGGAGCTGGTACCGCCCGGGCGGAACCCCTGCCTGGCTGTGCGCCGCTACAGGACGCGGGCGCGCGAGCGGTTCCTGGCGCCTGAGGAATACCAGCGCCTGGGCCGTGCGCTCAGGCAAGCCGAGGCGGAGGGCGTGATATGGCCGCCCGCCGTCGCGGCCATCCGGCTGCTCGCACTTACCGGGTGCCGCAGGGGCGAGATACTCAATCTCGGGTGGGACGACGTGGACCGCACGGCAGGGGACCTGAGACTTCGGGACGACAAGGCGGGTCCCCGCATGGTCCCCCTGACGAAGCCCGTAATTAGGATACTCGACGCCATCCCCCGATCCGGGGAGAACCCCTGGGTGATCGCGGGTCAGAGGCCCGGAAAACGCTTGACGGGTCTGCACCACTACTGGCGGCCGATAAGGGAGCGGGCGGGTCTCGCAGACGTAAGGCTTCACGACCTCAGGCACTCCTACGCGTCGAGGGCGCTGGCTCTGGGCGAGAGCCTCTACACGATCGGGAAACTCCTCGGGCACACGAGCGTGGCGACGAGCGCGCGCTACGCGCACCTGATGCGAGACGCCGAGAGGGAGGCGGCGGTCCGGGTGGGCGGGAGCATCGGCGCCCACGTCGCGAACGGGAGGGTTGAGCACGGATGAAGCAGCCCGTCATGAAAACGCTGTCGAACCGCGCGGTCGCGAAACTGAAAGTGGAGAAAGACACCGTCTTCTGGGACGGGGAGCTCACCGGCTTCGGCGTGAGGGTCTATCCCACAGGCTCAAAAGTCTACGTCGCCCAGGCGCGGGGGCCGGAAGGTCCCAAACGCGTGGCGGTGGGCCGCCACGGGGTGATCAACGCCGATGAGGCCAGGAAGCGCGCCGCCCACGTCATCGCGAGGATCAAGGCGGGCGAGGAGGCAATCCCCAAGCCCATGAAACCCGTGGGAGGCCCCACGGTGAATGAGGTGTGCGCGCGCTATCTCACGGAATACGTCTCGGTGCGGTGCAAGCCGGGCACCGCCGCGCTCTACCGCTCGGTGATCGACCGCCACATCCTGCCCGCCCTGGGCAAGCTGCCGATCGCCGCGCTCTCGCGCGCGCAGGTGGCGGAATTCCACGAGAGCCTTTATGAGACGCCCGCGGTGGCGAACATGGCGCTCCGCGTCCTCTCCTCGATGTACCGCCTGGCTGCGGGCTGGGGAATGATTCCCGAGGGATTACCGAATCCTTGCAAGGCTCTCGTAAAATACCCCGAGCGCAGGCGCGAGCGGTTCCTGACGGATTCGGAGTTCACCCGCCTGGGAGAGGCGCTCGACGAGACGGAGGCCCGGGGCGGTGTTTCCGCGTCCGCGGTGGCCGCTATCCGGCTCTTGGCGCTTACCGGGTGCCGCAGGAGCGAGGTGCTCGGGCTGCGCCGCGAAGACGTGGCGCTCGAAGCTGCCGAGCTCAGGCTGCCCGATTCCAAGACGGGCGCGCGGGCGATCCCGCTGCCGCCGCAGGCGGTCGAGCTCCTCAGAAGTCTCCTCAGCGCCCACGACGGCCCCTGGGTCATACCGGGCAGGAAGCCCGGGACGCCTTTCAGGAACATCGACGAGGCCTGGCGAATGATAAGGGAGCGCGCGGGCCTGGAAGGCGTAAGGCTGCACGACCTGCGCCATTCCTGGGCCTCGCGGGCCCTTGCGCTCGGCGAGGCGCTGCCCGTGATCGGGAAGCTCCTGGGCCACAGCAAGATGGAAACGACGGCGCGCTACGCGCACCTCGCGCGCGACTCGGCGCAGGAGGCGGCCGGGCGGGTCGCGCAGAGCATCGAGGTGGACATGCTGCAAGGATAGCGGGAGCGCAACGAGCAGGCGGCGGAATACCGGCCACGCGGCCGCCTGCGTCGTGGTCGAGCAACTCCCGGCGTTTTTGTTCATGCGCACCTCTCCTCTTGTCCCGCTCGCCCGTCCTGCGTCATGCAGGCGGGAATCCGCACCGCACCTGCGACCAGTTTGTGCGGGACACGCATAACCGATGGGATGGACGCGCCCGATTGTTCGGCTTTCCAAACCTTCACCAACTCGCCGGAATACGTCTCGCCTTCTAAATCCGTAAAAGCATCCGGGGCTCACACGCACACATTCCCCATGTCATCGGCATCGAAGGTTCGGCCTTCGGAGGGTCCGTTTCTATCGGAACGGAAACAAGAGTGCGCTCCAGGGGAAGTTTCGTTTCACCTCGAGCCTTCAGGGCGTTCAGAAGACACCCTCCCGGGTTTCGGCGAGCACCATATCCACCACGGAGCGCATGGCCTCTTCGCGGCTGTCGCCATTCAGGCGGCAAAGACGGAAATGATCGGCTTGCCGGTCCGCGCTGCTGCCCTCACGGATGATGGTGAGCACGTGGCGCATTTCATCCTCGCACGCCAGCGCCCGGGCGTCGGGGGAGAGTTTCCCGATCAGCTCCGTTGCGTAGTCCTCGATGTCCACCCGCCCTCCGAGGTCCATGTCGCCCAGAAAGGCCAGCACACCGTATCGCTGAGCGAGCCAGCGGTTCTCGGCGATAATCTCCGTGGGCGGCTCGGGCGGGAGGCGGCCCTCGCGGTCCAGGCGCGCCAGCCACCGGATCAGGGAGGCGTAGAGGGCGATGATGCTCGCGGCGTCCTCGAGGCGCGGGCAGGTATCACATATGCGAAGCTCTATCGTCGGGTGAGCGTGGGAGGGGCGGATGTCCCACCACACTTCGCTGCCGTCCCTGATGACCTCGATGCGCCGGTAGTCTTCCACGATGCGGTCGTACTCCGCCCGGGTGCGCAACGGGCCGGGAATGCTGGTGCGCGGAAGCACGCCGAGGAGGTTCAGCCGCCAGGATTTCAAGCCGGTCTCGCCCCCGCCGTAGAACGGCGAGGACGTCGACAGCGCGTGGAAAAGGGGAAGGTGCCTCCGCAGCGACGTCATGACCCGGATGCGCGATTCCGGGTCGCCGAAGCCGGCGTGGACGTGCATGGCGGTCAGGCAGATCCGGCGGAAGCTCTCCTGATAGGTGGCCGCGAACCGCTCGTAGCGCTCCTTCGGCGTGACCAACTGCGTTCGCCATTGCGCGAAAGGATGCGTGGAGGCGGCCATCACGGCTGCGCCGTGCTCCTCGGCCGCCTGGATAACGACCCGCCGGGTCTCGCGCAGCGCCTCGCACGCCTCGGCCACCGAGCCGCAGACGCGTGTGTTGGTTTCGAGTTGGGCGCGAAGGAATTCGGGCACCACCTTGTGAGGGCCGCGCCTCCTCTCGCAGGCCTCGAGGATGCCCGGGTCGGGCTCGGCCAGAAGATCGCGGGTGTCGGGGTCGACGAGAAACAGCTCTTCCTCCACCCCAAGGGTAATCTCCGAAACTTCCCGGTGCGCGGAGCCACTCACGATTCGCCCCCTCCATTCAGTGCGCAATGCCGCCTTTCGATGAATCTGGATATAGAAGAGCAAGCTGAAGACTCATGATACCTGGCAGGGCAGTGCCTGTCATGCCATGGCGCATCATAGCCGCCCACTCCTGGGACGCCGCCCCTCACGGTACCGAAAGAGTCGCGAACCAGGTCTTCCGCACGATGTCCGCGATGTACCGCTCAGCCTGCGAGTGGGGTCTCGCGCCCGAGGGAACGAACCCCTGCCGCGCCATCGCCGTAGACATGCTGCAGGGCGCCGGCGCAACTCCCGGGGAATCGGTCTATAGCTCCAAGCCCCGATCCGATCGTGTCTTCTCCATCGCAGGCTGCCGCCGCTCCATGGTTTGCGCCGCCTCGGTCTGTTTCTCCGCCCCGATGCCCTCCGCCTTGCCCGCTCCTATCGCTTCGAGCGCCGCGATGCGCTCCCCCGTCGCGGCTTCGAGGCGCTCGCACAGGGCCTTCGCGTCGTCCGTCACGAGTTCCGCCCGGTCGCGGGCGCGGCTGATCTCGACGTAGAGCGTCTTCTGGTTGGTGAGCTCGGGGTGGTTCGCCTCCATCGCGGCGATGACGGTATCGACAGTCCGGCCCTGGAAGGCGTGGACGGTCGAGGCCCAGGCGCGGTCGATATGGCGAAGCTGCGGAACGCCTGCGGTCATGCCGATCGTGCGCCCGTCCTCGACCCGGAAGGTGACGCGGCCGTTCCTGACGCGCGTCACCTCGGCGGCCTGGCTGTTGACCAGGCCGAGTTCCTTGTCGTTTCGTGTCCAGCGGACCTTGTCGCCGATGCGCAGCTCCATCCGCTCGACCTTGTAGACCTCGACCCCGCCGCTTCGCGCCGCGATGCGGCGGGGCTCCCAGCGGATTTCCTCTCCGCGCCCCCCTTGCAGGATGACGGCGCCGCCCTTGTGGTCGACGCCCTTAACGCGCAACTCGTCCCCCTTCTCGACGCCCAGGCGCTTGTAGCGGCGGTGGAAGGCGACGACGTCGCCGGGCGAATAGTTCGCGGCGAGCGATTTTTCGGGGTTCGTGTAGCCGCGCGAGACGAGGCGATTCGTGAGGAAGGCCGGGCCGCAGACGACGCCCTCCCTGACCAGGCGCTCTCTGACGATGGCGTTGATCTTCTCGCGAATCTTATGGCTCGGCGCCATGAGCCCCGCGTTTGCGCGTTCTTCAGGCGAGAGCGCCAGCCAGCGCGCCGCTGCTGCGCCCGCCAGGTTGTCGGGTTTCACTTCGGCCACGTTCGAGCCGAGCTTGTCGAAGGCGCGCTTCACGTCGCCCGCGAGCGTGGCCTCGACGGCGGCTTTGAGGTCCTGGTCGCGCTGGCGCATGATCTCGTCCATGGTGGCCGTCTTCATGCCAGCGGCCTGCAGCTGCGCGAAGGGTTTGCCGGCGTCGACGGCGTCCAGTTGTTTCGCGTCGCCCACGAGCACGACCCGCGGCAGGCGCAGGACCTCCGAGATACGGAGCAGTTCGCGCACCTCGCGCGTCGAGGCGAGGGAACCCTCGTCCACGACGAGAGCGGTCCTGCGCCAGGCGGAGCGCATCTTTTGCTCGGTCGTTCTCGTGAGGCGGCCCTCGGCGACCCCTGCGTTACGGGCGAGGAAGCGCTGGAGCGTCTCGCTCTGGATCCCCGCTTCCGCTTCAAGCGTCCGCGCGGCCGAGGCCGAGGGCGCGAGGCCCCGGACCTCGTAGCCGCGTTTCTCGAATAGCGCGCGGGCGCGCTTCAACATCTTCGTCTTGCCGGTTCCGGCATAGCCCTGCACGCCCACCACGCGATCCTTCTCCGAGAGGATGAGCTTGACCGCCTCCCTTTGGCCATGCGTCAGCGGTCCCTTGCGCAGGTGCGCGCTCACCATCCAGCCGCGCATGGCGGGCGCGCCCCGCCCGCGTCCTGCCTCCACCAGGGCGATGGTCTCGCGCTCCGCCGCCGCGGTCTTCTCCGTCGTGAGCTTGTCCCTGTTTCCTGGCAGGTCCGCCGCGTGCAGGACGCCCGTTTTTTCGAGTCTCGCCACCTCGCGTTCCGCGCCCGCCATCGACACGGCGCCGGGCCGCCAGGCGAGCGCCCCCGCGAGCAGGGCCGCGCGGTCGAAGACGGCCTCCCGCTCCGCGAGATGCGCCACGGCCCACTCTACGGCCTCGCGGACGGGTTCCGTTTCTTTGGCTGGAGCGCTCCTCGCCTTCGCCCGGTCCTTGAGGGCTACGGCGTCGAAGCCGAGATCAGCGGCCTGCTTCTCCCATACGGCCAGGAGGGTCCCCTTGTCGGCCTCCCGCTTGGGGTCCCGCGTCATGAGCGTGACTCGCTGGGCTGCGCGCTGGTTCTCCGCCGTGGCGCCGAGTCCACGCTCTTCCATCGCCTTCTCGATCTCCGCCCGCCTGCTCGAGAACGCCTCGATCACCTCGCGCGGCACGCCTTCGATCTCGAAGCGCCCGTCGGCGTGGGTCTTCTCCACCCGGTAGCCGAACCCTTCGAGATTGTGGGCGAGTTCGGTCCGGTATATCGCGCCGATCAGCATCTTGTTCGCATAGAGCTTCTCGTTGGACATCGTGCGCCACTTGTTATCCGTCCCCCGCACCATGTTGGCGATAACCGCATGCGTGTGGAGCAGGGGGTCGAGGTTGCGCGACGTGTCGTGCCGGAAGGTCGCGACCAGGGTCTTCTGATCGCCTGCGCGGACCATGCGCCCGGTCCCGGGCTCGCTCATCCTGGTCTCGGCGACGTTCCGCTCCACCCATTCCAGGGTGCGCGCGACGGCCACCTGGTGGGCCCAGATCGCGCGTCCGTCGCCGCCGAGGTAG
>JAJDYR010000036.1 GCA_022825065.1 bacterium | reverse complement strand
ACCCGGGAAGTCGCCGGTGGCCACGGCCTTTTTCCGGGCGGCATCCTGGGCGGCCATCATATCGGCCTTCATCTTCTTCTCCCGGGCTTCCAGGGCTTCGAGCCGATTCATGAGCGCCTTGATCTGCGCCTTGAGATCGTCGATTTCACCCCCGGCGGCCGGTGCGACGAACAACGCCAGGGCCGTTACACATCCAAGAAGCGCCAAACCGAAACGATTGGTCCGATTTCTCTTCATATCTCTGTCTCCCCGTGAGAAGTTCGACTAACAGCATTCGCAGATGAAGAGACGATTGCAGGAACAACCACCTCTTCCGTTTTCTGTCTTCCTTGTGAAGTGAATTATCGGGAGGATGTCTCGCCCATCCTTACCCGCGGACGCAATCAAGCATATCGTAAGTGAAACGCAGTATCCCTCATCAGTCCCGGAAAATTCAAGAAAAAAGAGCGAACCCGTCGGTTCAGGACGCGCCCAGCGCCTTCAGGATGGTTCGCCGGATCAGGACGGGCGTCACCTGCCGCCTGTAATCGCTGCTCGCGCGAATGTCGGTGAGAGGCTCCAGGTCGTCGAGCGCGCCTGAGAGCACGGCGTCGATGTTCTCCTGGGTGAGTTCCTTGGCCTGAAGGCCTTCTTCCACCGCCGTGAGACGCCTGAACACGGCCTCCACGCCGCCCAGGCCGATTCTCACCTCCCTGGCCGTCTTGCCGTCTTCTTCGGTGAGCACCGCGGTGGAGACGGATACGCAGGGCTTGTCCTCTTTCGAACGCGTGGTGAAGCGCGTGCACGCCGTCCGGAACCCATCGGGCAGCGGGTCGACCTCTATCGAACACAGCAACTCATCCTCATCCAGGGCGCACTCGTAATATCCCATCCAGAACTCCGCCGCGGGAATCACGCGCTCGGAGCCGTCCGCCTTTTTGGTGTTCATCCTGGCCTCGAGGGCCAGAAATGCGCCCGGAGGGTCGGAGGCCGGTTCCGCGAAGCAGAGATTGCCGCCCACCGTTCCCTGGTTGCGGATTCGAATCGTGGCCACGTTGTGAAAAATTTCCGCGAGCAGCGGGAAGCGCTCCTGCACGAGGGGGGAAGTCTCGATCTTGCGGTGCACCGTCTTCGCTCCGATGCGCACCCCGCCGTTCCCGGTTCCCTCGATGAAATCCAGATCACCCGCTCCGGCGATGTCTATCAAAACTTCTGGTTCGTACACCCGCGATTTCATGAGAATCGAGAGGGCCACGCCGCCGGCGAACACTTTCCCGTCTTCGCCGTGCTCCTTCATGGCGGCGAGCGTTTCATCCACGCTGTTCGCGGGTAGATGTCTGAAAGCCATTTTTTCTCCCCTCTCCTCGTTAGTCGCCGTTTTTCTCGTTCAGGGCAGCCAGCACCTTCTCGGGCGTTATGGGCAGCGACGTGATCCGCACGCCCACCGCGTCATAGATCGCGTTGCCTATCGCCGCCGAGGTTCCCAGTTGCGCCATCTCGCCCAACCCCTTCGCGCCGAAAGGCCCCGAGGGATTTTCCGTCTCGATGAGCACAGCCTCGAGCTCGGGCAAATCCTGTGTGGTGGGCAGCTTGTAGTCGAGCCAGTTCGCGTTCACCGGCTGTCCGTCTTCGCACTCGAAATCCTCCATCATGGCGTAGCCCACGCCCATGACCGCGCCGCCGTCCAACTGGCCCTGCGCGCCTGCCGGATTCACGATGGTTCCGCAGTCGTTCGTGCTGATGACGCGCAACACCTCGAACGCGCCCGTTTCGGTGTCCACTTCCACTTCCGCCACCTTGGCGCCGTAGGCATACGCCGCGGACCAGTTCCCGTAACCCGTCACGGGGTCGGGCGTCTCGCTCGGCGAGTCGTAAGAGGACGCCGTGTAGACGGCCTCGCTGCCCTCTTTTTCGTAGAGTTTCATGTAGGCTTCGCTGTGGGTCACCTGCCGCTCGGGAGAGCTGGTGACGAAGATCCTGCCGTCGCGCGCGTCAAGGTCGTTCGGGTCGCATTCGAGCAGTTCCGCCGCGCCCCTGAAGAGCATGTTCTTCGCCTGGACCGACGCCAGGCGCGTCGCCTCGCCGTCGATGGTCGTCGTGCGGCTTCCGCGCACGCCCCAGCCGTAGGGATTCACCGCTGTGTCCCCGTTGATGATCCGCACGTCCTCCACGCGAATCCCTATCGCCTCGGCGCAAATCTGGGCGAGCGTGGTGTCCGAGCCGTTGCCCATCTCGATGGTGCCCGAGAGCAACTGCACGGTGCCGTCCTTGTTCATCTTGATGAACGCGCCCGCCGTCTCCGGCCCCATCGCGCGCGCGCCCGTGAAATGGACCGCAGCGGCCAGACCGTAGCCGCGCCTTTTCCCGTTGCTGCTCGGCTGCTTCTGCCGCCAGGGCACGCGCTTGACCGCCTCTTCCACGCATTCGGAAACGCCGCAACTGGTGATCTTGGCCCCGATGATGGTGGTGTCGCCCTTCCGCACGAAATTCTTGATGCGGAACTCCGCCGGGTCCATGCCGATTTCTTCGGCGTGTTTCTCCATGGCGAGTTCCGAGCCGAACGCATAGCCGGCGTTGCCGATTCCGCGCATCGCGCCGCCGGGCGGCACGTTCGTGCAGACGACGTCGGCGTGATGGCGATAGGCCTTGTAGTTGTAGATGCTCCCGCCCATGTGCGCCGTGATGCCGCCGACCGCCGGGCTGTAGTCCGAATACCCGCCGTTTTCCACCACCATCCGGGTGTCGCGGGCGAGCAGCATCCCGTCCTTGTCGGTGGCGATGCGCCAGACGTGGAACTGCTTCGTCCGGTGGGTGCCGAGGAGAAACTCCTCCTCTCGCGTGTAGTAGAATTTTACGGGGAGGTCCAGCTTTTTCGCCGCGATGATGGAGAGGAAATCGATGTTGAACTTGCTCGTCGCCTTCCCGCCGAAACCCCCGCCCACGTAGTTCGTGATCACGCGAATCTGGGCCTCCGGAATCTTGAGGAGTTTGGAGAAATACTGGCTCGAAAGACTCGGGCATTGCGAAGAATTGTAGACCGTTACGTCGCCCTTCTGCGACCACTCGGCGATGGAGACGTGCGCCTCCAACGAACCGTGCATCTGGCGCGAGGAGGAGGTGGCCAGTTCACTCACGTGATGGGCCTCGTCGAACATGCGGTCCACGTCGCCGAACTCCATGTGCTTGGTGAAGGCGATGTTGTTCGGGTACCTGTCGTGGATGACGGGGGCGCCTTCCTGCATCGCTTCTCTCGGGTCGAAGACGGCGGGGAGCTCTTCGTAATCGACGTCGATCAGATCGAGCGCTTCTACCGCGATGTCTTCTGAAGTCGCGATAACAGCCGCCACCGAGTCGCCCACGTGGCGCACCTTGTCCGAGGCGAGGGGGTGCTGATCGTAGCAAACGGGCACGACGCCCCATTCCACTCCCTCGGGGATATCTTTGGACGTCATCACGAGCTTGACGCCGGGGAGCCTCTCGGCGCGGCTGGTGTCGATGTTCTTGATTCGCGCGTGCGGCAGGGGACTCCCGAGCAGCCTCCCGTGGAGCATTTTGGGCAACTGGAGGTCCAGGGTGAACATGGCCCGGCCCGTCACCTTCTCCGGCCCGTCGACGCGGGGTATGCTTTTTCCGATGTATGAGAGTTCAGCCATCACAACCTCCACTCGTTTGCGGCGCGAGAGTTCATGCCACAGGGCGTTATTATTTCGTTATCCTTGCTTGATTATCGGACGAATGCGCTCTTTCCCTTCCATCGCAATCCTCTCGGGACTCGGCGGAACGCGATGGCTCATCGCCTGCATATGATGAATCCATCATAACAACTCGACAGGCAAATTAAAACCCTTAAAATCGCCGTACGAGACCTGTCTCCGCTATTTCGAGCGCTTACCCTTCCCGCTTTCTCCCCTTTCGTTTGTGGTGTATCATCCGCCGTATTGAAGCCCGAAATATGAACGTTCGGATCATCCCATGGACATAAATCTGGAGTGACGCAATGCCCATTCGTTTTGATTTTCACGACCGGAAGGTCATCCTCACGGGCGCGGCGGGGGCGATGGGAAGCCGCATCCTGCAGGGATACCTCGAAGCCGGCGCCAGGGTTTTCGCCACGGACAGGGAAGGCCCGGCCTTCGACGCGATAGAAGGCCCGTCCGATCAGCTCTTCAAGCTCCCCTGCGACCTCGCCGACGTGGACGCCATCCGCACCACCATGCGGACGGCCCTCGAGTGGTTAGGCGGCTGCGACGTGCTGGCGAACGTGGCCGGCTACATGCCGATTCGCCCGCCGATGGAACTGGAAGAGGAAGACTGGAACGTCGTGCTGAACGTGAACCTGCTCGCGCCCTATTTCTGCATCCAGGAGACTATCGAGGCGCTCAAGGCCTCGGGCACGGGGCGCATCGTCAGCTTCGCGTCCATCGCGGGGAAAATGGGGGGCATCGGCCCCAACCTCACCTACTCCGCCGCCAAGGCGGGCCTGCTCGCCATGACGTTCAACCTCGCGCGCGAATTGGCGAAAACGGGCGTGACGATCAACACCATACAGCCGGGCCCGGCGGATACGGGCCTTCATTTCCAGTCCCCGCCCGAGATGCTCGTGAACGCCGAGAAGGCCCACCCCATGGGCAGGCTCACGACGCCAGAGGACGTGTGGCACACCGTCCTGTTCCTCTCGAGCGAGGAAGCCGCGCACATCAACGGCGAGGCGGTGGACGTGAACGGCGGCTTCTGGACGGACTAGCCGAAGGAGAACACCATGACGAGCGACAACCCGAAAGGGTATGCGAACCCCGACCTGCTCTGGTCGGCCGAACAACTTAAAACACGCATGGACGACCCTGGTTTAAGAATCATCGACACGCGCCCCGGCGAGCGCTACACGATGGGGCACATCCCCGGCGCGCGGCACTTCGACGTCTACGGCGTGAACAGCGACGATTCGGACGAAGCCCCCTTGAGGAATTTCTTCTCCATGTGGGCGTTTCTGCTGGGAAACCGCGGGGTGTCGTTCGAGAACACCATCGTCTTCTACGATGATTTCGTCGGCAACACGAGCGTGCGCGGCTTCTGGATGCTGGAGCTTTTCGGCCACAAGGACGTCCACGTGCTCGACGGCGGCTACGGCGCCTGGGAACGGGCGGGCTACGAGACGACGCGCGACGCCGAGGTGCCCAAGGCCGCCGCATTCGAGATGGCGTTCGAACCGGGCCGGCTCGCCACGCGCGAGGACGTTCTGGCGGCCATCGAGGATGACAACCACATGCTGCTCGACACCCGCTCGGTTGAGGAGTGGGAGGGGCGCAGCACGCGCGCCAGGCGCAGCGGCATCATCCCCGGCGCGGTCTGGCAGGAATGGCTCCAGCACCTGACGCCCGAGGGCGAGATGAAGCCCGCCGATGAGCTTCGCGCGCAGTTCGAGGCCATCGGCGTCACGCCCGAGAAAGAAGTGACCGCCTACTGACAGACGGGCTACCGTGCGGCGCACGGTTACTTCGCCCTGCGGCTCCTGGACTACCCCAGAGTGAGAAACTACATGAGCTCCTGGAAGGAATGGGGCAACCGCGACGACACGCCCATCGTGCAGGCGGAATAGCGCGCACATAAGCGGAAAGACGCGGCGTCAAGGGTTCCACGGCCGAGCTCGTCTCCGTCACGCCCTCCGGTCTGAGCACGCTCTCGCAGTATTACTGGATCGAGAAGATTGATTTGAAGGGGCCCGGGAAGTAGAACCTGCACACCTCCATGATCCCCCCTCCCCCGTCCTCGCCCTGGCAGGGACAGGCACGGGGCCTGCCCGGCGATTCATCGGGACGTTCCCTCCGGAGCGAAGAAATCTCCCCTACGCCCTGGACAACACTCCTTCATCCCGAGTAGCGGCCCCTCGACTTCGCTCGGGGCAGGCTCCGCTATTGCCCGACACCCCTCACCCTGAGTAGCCGCCGAAGGTAAAACGCGACTGAGAAAGGAGCGTTTGCATCGAAGGTGCTTGTTCTGAATTTGTCGAGGGAGCGCATCCCTCGATACGGCGCGCAGGCGCGCCTACTCGGGATGAGGATTCGTTGGGGTCTGCGCGCGGGATGGGCGCTTACGCTTAAGGGTTTCTTCGGATCCGCGCGGGATTCGCGCGCGCCTACACCTCCCTCGGGTGCAGTTCTTCGTACTTGCCGTGGTCCGTGTCGATGTTCGCCATGTGACGGAAGATCTCTTCGTATCCCGGCGGTGAGAACATCCACAGGAGTTTGAGGGGAACGTCGCCGGTGTTCCTCAGGCCGTGCTCCACGCCCACGGGCAGAAAGGCCGTCATGCCCGCCTTGACCTGATAAATCTCGCCGTCCACCTCCACCTCGGCTTCGCCCTCGTGGAAGAAGAGGATTTCTTCTTCTTTCTCATGGAGATGGACGGGGATGCCGCCGCCGACGGGGATGTCCTGATTCCCCATGCTGAGCATGCGGGAGTTCGTGTTCCGGGGGTCGATAAGGATGCGCCAGCCCCGGGGCAGTTCTATGTCGACCATCTCGATCTTTTCGCCGTCGTCCCAATCGAACACGTATGTCATGCGGATACCCTCCCCGGCCTGCGCTCGCGAGGGGTGACCGCACCGGGTGAGCGGCGCGTCAGGCCATCGCGGGCGCGACCTCTTTGGCGAATCTCTCAAGGAGCTTGAGAGAATCCTCGTGCTTCATCCCGTCGCCGTAAACGCCGAGAATCACGTGGTTCAGCCCGAAATCATGCTTCAAGCGATAAAGCTCCTGAATGTTCTCCTCCGCGGAGCCGATGACGCCGCCGCCGTTCAGGAACTCGCGCACGTCGAGCTTGTAGCTCCAGTTGCGCTGGAGGTGCCTGCCCTCCTCGTCCGTGAAATCCACCTCGTTCACCCTGGCGCGGTATTCGAGATAAGAAGACAGCCCGCGCTCGAAGTTTTTGAGGTAATCGGACTGCTCGCCCTCCTCGCAGACGTAGAAGCGGTGCGTCATTGTGTAGTCGATATCGGAAATGTCGCCCCCGGCCGCCGCCACGGCTTCTTCGTAGAGCTTCATCTTGTCGCGGTAGACTTTGGGCCCCTTGAAGCCGGCGGAAGCCATGATCTTGAAGCCGTTCCCGCCCGCGTAGGTGTAGGTCTCCGGGCTCGTGCCGGCCAGCCAGATGGGCGGCCTCGGCTTCTGGAGGGGCTTGGGGAAGATTTCAACGTCCTTGCACCGGTAGAACTCGCCCTCGAAAGTCACCTGCTCCCCTTCCAGGAGCCTCGATACGATCTCCATGCCTTCTATAAGCCGCTTTCTGCTCTCGGACGGCTTTGCGCCGAACGTCTTGAACTCCTTGGGCTGGGAGCCCCGGCCCACGCCGAGTTCGAGCCGCCCACCGCTCAAAAGATCGACCACCGCCGCCTGCTCGGCCAGGCGCACCGGGTTGTGGAACGGCATGATCGATATCGCCGTCCCGAGACGGATGTTCTTCGTCTTCTGCGCCAACGCCGCGCACCAGAGCAAAGGGTCCGGGCACATGCCCACCTTTGAGAAATGGTGCTCCGCGAACCACGCGCAATGGTAGCCGAGTTCATCCGCCGCCTGGCACTGCTCCATCACCTTCCGGTAGGCGTCGGCTTCGGTCTCATCCCCCTCGGGGCATACCACGTAAAAAATCGAGAATTTCATGCTGCCTCAACCTTTGTCTTCTCCTGCAACTCGTGCGCAAACCATTTTTCTACCTCCCCCCTTGGGCGGTTCTCACTGAAGGGAACCGGCAAATTACCATCTTCTTCGCCGCCTGAGAAGCGCTCCGGCCCTGCGAGACAATTTTCCCCGCCTGGGCTAGGATGCGGCATCACCCAAAGGAGGAAAGGCATGCGTTTCGAGAACAAGACCATCATCATCACGGGCGCGGGCGGGGGCATCGGACGGGCGAGCGCGCTCAGGCTCGCGCGCGAAGGCGCGCACGTCGTCTGTATGGACATCGCCGAGTCACGCGAAGAAACCGTCAATCTCGTCAAGGAAGGAGGCGTCGGCGACGCGAGCGCCGTGGCTTACAACGCGCTCGACTCGGAGAACGTGAAAAAGGTTTTCGCGGATACGATTTCAGCGCACGGGCGCATCGACGGCCTCATTAACTGCGTCGGCGCCGGCCTGCCACGTAGGGCGCTGGAAATCGACGAGGAGGCCTTCGAGAAGATGTTCGACATGAACGTGAAAACGACATATCGCGCCTGCTGGGCGGTGCTGCCCCACATGCAGGAGCGAAGGGGCGGCAAGATCGTCAATTTCTCCTCCGTCGCGGGCCGCTCGGCCAGCGTTCTCCAGGGGCCGCACTATTCGAGCGCCAAGGCCGCCGTCATCGGCCTCACGCGGCACCTGGCGCGAGAGTTCGGCCCCCACAACATCAACGTGAACGCGGTCGCGCCGGGCGTCATCGGCACCGACCGCATCCTCGAACAAATGAGCGATGAACAACGGAAAAGAGCCGAAGGCGCCACGCCCCTGGGGCGCATCGGCAGCCCTGAGGATATCGCGGGCGTCGTCGCCTTCCTCGCCTCGGAAGACGCGCGCCACGTCACCGGCGTCACCATCGACGTGAACGGTGGGTTCTTTCTGGCTTAGCCGGCAGAGGTTTTCTCGGGCGGCATGGGGGGAGGTGTTGTAAAAGCCCCAATTGAGTGGTTCGGCGTAGGGGTTAGATATATATGTCTGACTGTGTGCGCTCCCGCTTTCCGTGTTTTCGTCCGAGCGATTGGGCGGACACGCAGGTCCGCCCCTACGAAAGCCGCAAACCCTCCCCCCGTCATTCCGGCGAAAGCCGGAATCCATTTTGACTTTTCACCTGGCGGGACGGCACGACCTCGTTATTGCGTGGCGCCTAGATGCGGAATCCAGAGAATTCGCCTTTCGTTTTTGCGTTCGATTCCGATCCTCCCCGTCCGGGCGTAAAAACGTCCGAGCGAGAAAGCGAAAAGGCAAAAGGCGCAAAAATGGATTCCGGCTTTCGCCGGAATGACGATCAAAACCAAAAGGCGGGCGGACGCCGCGGTTACGAATGGCGGCTTCGTGCGGCTTCCATATTGCCCGTAGGGACAGGCCTCCGTGCCTGTCCGATACCCGACAAAAGACAACCACGGAGGGCAGGACAACCCCGAGGAGGGATTGTCCCTACGGATCGAATCGGCCAATGAGGGACTCTTTCAACAACCCCATGCCCTACCCCTCGGAAGATTCCACCGGAGCAGCGGTCACGAAATCCTTGGGCCGCATCAGTTGCATGACGACAGAGACGATCAGCAGCGCAAGCCCCGTCGTCTTGTACCACATGCCGTTCCAGAACAGGGCGCAACCGGCAGCACCCATCAGGCACCGGTCGAACGTCGTCAGGATGCGCAGGAAATAGCCTTCCAGGGCCGCCGAGGTGCAGATGAAGCCCAGGGCCGCGCTCACCCATACAAGAATTACCTGATCCCAGGGCCCGTTGATGAGTATCGGCGTGTAGGCCATCAGGAGCGGCACGACGTAGAGCGGCTTCGCCAGCTTGAGGGATATGAAGCCCGTGCGCATGGGGTCGCACTGCGCGACGCCCGCCGCCACGAAGGCGCCCAGGGCGAAGGGCGGCGTGAGGGCCGCGTCCTGGCTCAACCAGAGGATGATCATGTGCGCGGTGAACATCGAGAGGCCGAAGTCCATGAGCGCGGGGCCGGCGAGGATGGCGATGAGGATGTAGCTCGCCGTGATCGTCATCCCCATGCCCAGGATATAGCTGGCGAGCGCCACCAGGGCCACGGCCAGCCAGAGCATGTTGTTCGAATAGGAGAGAATGATGGCCGTCATCTTCTGGGCAAGGTCGGGATGCGTGACGCCGGTGAGCACGAGGCCCATGACGCCCGCCGTCGCGCCGATGACGAGCGAATTCACCGACCCCGTGACGAACGCGTCGCCGATTTCGGACATGATGCGCCGCGCCTCCTGGTGCCGCCACGACAGGAAGCAGCCGATCAGCACGTAGAGATACACCGCGTCGCCGCCGTAGAGGATGCTGGCGACGAAAACGGCCGCCTGTACGCCCAGCAGGTACCAGCACTTCTGCTTGAACGTGCTCACCACCACCGAGGCGACGATGGCCCAGAAGCCCGCGAAAAACGGCGAGAACTGAAGGATGAGGAGCATGATGAGCAGCGCGATGGGGAGGAGCAATATCCCGTCTTTTTTCATCACGCCCCAGAAATCGGGCAGCTCTTCTTTCGAGAGGCCTTGCAAGTTATTCTTGCTCGCGTAGTAGTGGACCGACATGAAGACGGAAAGATAATAGAGCAGCGCCGGCACGAGGCTCACGAGGGCGACCTTGTAGTAGGGCGTCTCTGTCATCGCCGCGAGGATGAAGGCGGCCGACGCCATGATGGGCGGCATCAGGTGGCCGCCGATGCTGGCCACCGCCTCGGTCGCCGCGGCGTAGGTGGCCCGGAAGCCCCCGCGCTTCATGAGGGGGATGGTGAAGGTCCCGGTGATGACGATGTTCGCCGCCCCGCTTCCCACGATGGAGCCGACGAGACCGCTCGACACGACGGCGGCCTTCGCCGCCCCGCCCTTGAAGCGGCCCACGAGCGCGAAGGCGAGATCGACGAACACGTCCCCCACCCGCGTGGCCTGCAGCAGCGCGCCGAATATCAGGAAGATGAACACCACCTGGGCGTAGACGCGGGTGATGACCCCGTAGATGCCCGACTGGCTGTAGAGATAGCCCATCACGTAGCCGAATTCCGCACCCTTGTGCGACAAGAGTCCTGGGAAGATCGGCCCCGCCCAGTCGTAGAACAGGAATACGATGGCGACGATGGGCAGGACGAGACCGAGCACGCGGCGGCACGTCTCCCAGACGAGGCATGCTGCGGCGAAGCCGAACACCACGTCGTTCCACTCCACGATGCCCGCCCGGGCGCCGCGGTCGTCGTAGTAATACATGAACTCGCACATCACGACGAAGCTCAGTACGCACCAGAGCAAGTCAAAACCCGAGGGCCTGTCTTTCGGCGAATTCTCCCTGCAAGGATAGAGCATAAAGGTGAGAACGGACGTAAAGCAGATGAATATGGGCAGGGAGAACTGCTCCCCGTAATACGGGATGTAGGGAAATTCGAGCAGCGCGAGTTTCATGCTTCTCGGGCCGAAGACCGTAAAACTTCCGTTTACGGCGCCGAAGAGAAAATATGCGGCGAATATGAAGCCCACCACGCGCACCGCCCAGAGGGAATGACCACTCAGCGTCCTCGTCGTGGAGAGGCCCGCGCCGAGGAAGCCGCCGATTTTGTCCAGGACGCTGCGAAAACTCAATGCATGATCCCCCGAGGGCAGACCGGCTCACCGGCCAGGCGTTCTAATTTAGAACGGGTGCTTCGCTTGAACATACCGGCCGGGAGAGGCGCTCTCCCGGCCGGTGAAGACGCGTGGTTCTTTTTACTAATTCGGCAGTTTGTAGCCGACTTCCTTCCAGTAACGCTCTGCGCCCGGATGCGCTTTCAGGTTGATGGCGGCCATCCCTTTCAGATCCGGGGCCGTCACGAAGCCCGAAGCCCAGCCCTTGTGCACTTTGAGCAGGAACTCGCGGCCCTTCTTCGAGAAGTTGATGCGCGCGACTTCATACACGACGTCGTTGGGCACGTTGCAGCCCACGATGGTCCACGCGGCGTAGCCGATGGTGGGCACCGGCTTGTCGACGCCGTTATAGGCGTTCTTGACGATGGTGGTATTGAAATAGGCCTTGTTCGACTTGAGGAGGCCGTCGCCTACTTTTCCGTCCACCGGAATCAGCGTGATGGGCAGCGAGGTCGCCAGCTTCAGAACGGCCGGAGAGGGAACCGGGTTCGGGATGGTGAAGGCGTCGAGGCGACCGTCCTTGACGGCGTCGGCCGCCACGTTCCAGTTCAGGTTCTCCTCGCGCACCTTGATGCCGGCGAGCGCCACGATGGTGCGCGTCATGAAGTGCGTGCTGCTGCCCCGGCGCGCGAAGCTGACGCGCTTGCCGTTCAGGTCGGCGACCGTCTTGATGCCCGAGTCCTTCCGAACGGCGATGTGGAACTGCGAAACCGTGCCGGGTCCGAAGCCGCACACGTTCTTGTAGGGCTTCTTGAACATCTTCTTGCCCTTGAGCGCCAAATCCACGAGCGTGGCCACGCCCAGAGCAAACTCGGCCTTGCCGTTTTCGACCAGCCGGATGTCTTCCACCGCGCCGCGCGTGGTGAGGTTGTTCATCTCGACGGTCTTCGATTCCTTGGACACCAATGCCGCGAGGCCGCCCCAAATCACGTAGGCGGCGGCGCCGGGTCCGGCGCTGGCGACCGAGGTCTTGATGCGGGCGGCTTCGGCGCTCGAGAACGAGAGGCCGACCGCCAGCGTGAAGGCGACTGCTGCAACCGCAGCGTTTTTCAGGTACTTCATCTGTTTCTCCTCCTTGGTGAATAGTGTGATGCCACAAAATAAAACGATTCCCGGAATGCTTGCTCAAAAACGAGAATCAGGAACCCTCCCCTTCCTCACGAAACGTGTCAATGTCGCAATACAGCTCGATGTAGTTTCCATCCGGGTCGCAGAAATAAAAAGCGCGGTTCCCGCTGCCCGCTTCGAACCCGTCTCCTTCGGGGCCATGCACCAGGGGGCCGTATTCGATCCTGACGCCGCACTCTTTCAGGTGCCGAAGCGCCTTGAGCCACTCTCCCCTGTCCGGTAACTCGAAAGCGACGTGCTGAAATCCCGGCTTGGCCTCCGCCATGGAATTGCCCGATGCGGGATACAGCCCCGGGGCGTCCTCCGGGGCCTGAAAGAAGACGACCTCATGATGGGTGACGTCGCACCGTAAAAATACGGAAGCCCCGCCCGGCACCTTCGCGCCCGGTCCGCTCCTGCTCGTTACCTTGAAGCCCAGCACGCGGGTGTAGAAATCCTGCATCCGGTCCAGGTCTTTGGTCCAGAACCCGACGTGCCCTATTTTCGTCGTCTTGAACATAAAAGCCCGGTTCATCATCGGCAGGGGCATGGGAGGGAAAATGAATGAAATAGTCCCGCCTTCTCAGCCTCGCAACCGCCCCTGGAATTAAAAATATCCGTAAGACAAAATCTTAAACCACACCACAGGACAAAAAGCAAGAAACCTCACGGCCTTGCGGTGAAAAACAAAACCTGTCACGCGATAGCGCCGAGGGCGGCTCAGCTTACCGAGGTTGCTGAAAAAACACCGTATGGATTCCCCCCCTGGAAATCGCCAACGCCTCTTTCCTCGCCCTGAGCAGCCGCCGGAGGTCAAACGCGACTGATGAGGGGCTGTTGAAAAAGTTCCGTGGAGCGATTTTGGTTGAGCGCAAGTTTTTGAATTTCACTCCCCCCTTGAGGGGCCTGTTGAAAAAGCCCCTCAATGCGGGAAAACCACCGTCATTCCGGCGAAAGCCGGAATCCATTTTCGCCTTTCGTCTTTGATCGTTATTCCGGCGTCAGCCCCGCTCGGGACGGGAGAGAATGCGGAGTCCGGAGCCGATGAGGGCGGATGCGTTCAGGCGTTTGATTGCGGCTTTGTCGAGAATGAATCAAGGCGAAAAGCAAAAGTCAAAATGGATTCCGGCTTTCGCCGGAATGACGAACAAAACCACGCCGCCTCACCCTGAGTAGCCGCCGAAGGTCAAACGCGACTGAGAAAGGAGTGTTTGTATCGAAGGGCGCTCCCCTTCGACAATCTCAGGGCAGGCTCCCGGCTCTCCCTCGTCCCTCGATACGGCGCGCAAGCGCGCCTACTCGGGATGAGGGGGTTTTTCAACAAGCCCTTGAGGGGGAGTCGATGAGCTGAGGGCGTAAGCCCGAAAGCGAATCGGTGGGGGGACATGCCACAGAAAAGCTCCCCCCACCGAATCGGCCTTCGCATAAACCGCTCGGCCTCTTCGTCTGGCTTTCCCCTCGGGAAGCCAGACCCTCAAGGGGGTGTTGAAAAAGCCTCTCTCCGCCTCATCCTGAGTAGCGGCGGAGCCGCGTATCGAAGGTCAATCGCGCCCAATGCGGAAGCGGTTGCTCTCGCACGCCGGGAGCCGTCTTTTGTCCCTCCCTCTTCGGTCGGGCCAAACCTTCGATACAAACACTCCTTCATCAGTCGCGTTTGACCTACGCGCCTACTCAGGATGAGGTTTTGTGGCCGCTTGCGTGGTGAAAAGGGGAACCGCCGCGTAATCCGCTATACCATCCGATCGCCCTCGACTTGAAAACCAACCCCCCCTACCCCCCTTGTCAGGGGGGCAAAAAAAGCAATACCCCGACAATGGGGGGCAAGAAAAAACAAAAGCCCCTCAACCGGCGTCGGGTGGCGCCTTTTCATACCCCCCTGAGAAGGGGGGGCAGGGGGGGGTTGCCTTTATCCTATGACAAAGGCTTTTTCAACAGTCCCTTCCCGATTCGACATCCGGAAACTCCGCGACCCAGCCCAGTTCCACCTCGCACCAGCGGGCGGCGGAGAGAAGCGCGGCCTCGCCGAAGCGGCGTCCGCCCAGCTGAATCCCGATGGGCAGATTCTCATCCCCCCGGCCTACCGGGAGGCTGACGGCCGGGAAACCGACTTGCGTGAAAGGCTCGTTGAACAGGGCGTTTCCGGTGGATTCCTCGGCGACGGGAGGACGCTCCACGTGGGAGGGCAGGATGACGAGGTCGAAGTTCCGGAAATAATCCGTCATCCGCTGAATGAAGCGCGCGCGAAAGCGCAGGGCGTTCACGTAGTGAACCGCGGGCGTCATGAGGCCCGTGGAGATGTTTTTCCGGATATGGGGAGCATAGGCGTCCTGATTCTCCAGGAACATCTTGTCGTGGTAGGCGGCCGCCTCCACGCGCATGATGATGCGGTGCGCCGCGTGCATCTCGTCCACGTCCACCGGCAGCCTCGCCTCCTGCACGTCCACGCCTTTGGCCTTCAGGCTCGCCACGCACTCCTCCATTCGCCCGGCCACCTCCTCGCTCGCGTGGGGGAGGAGATCCTCCTTCCAGAAACACGCCCGTTCCGGCTTCACTGGTGCTGAGGCTTCGGCGTAATCGGGCACGGCGACGTCGGGCGCCTGCGCGTCGATCCCGTCCGCTCCCGATATGGCCGTGAGCACGCGCGCCGCATCCTCGGAACACCGGGTGATGACGCCCACGTGGTCCAGGTTCCAGGACACCGTGATCAGCCCGCTCCTGGGGATACGGCCATAGGTGGGCTTGAGACCCACCACGCCGCAAAACGCGGCCGGCCGCAGGGTCGAGCCGCCCGTCTGGCTTCCCAGGGCCGCCGGGACCATCCCTACGGCCACCGCCGCCGCGGAACCGCTGCTGGAGCCGCCGGGGCTTCGCTTCAGGTTCCACGGATTCCGTGTTTGCGAGGGGTCTGAGGTGGCGAACTGCGTGGTGACCGTCTTGCCGAGGCAGATTGCGCCCGCATTTTTCAGGCGCGTCGTGACGGTGGCGTCCTCATTCGCTATTTCGCCTTTGAGAAGCGGCGAGTTCGCCTCGCGCGGCAGGCCTGCGACGTCCACGATGTCCTTATAACCGATGGCGGCGCCCCCGAGCGGCCCGTTCCCCTCACCGCTTGCGAGACGCTCGTCAATCGCCTTCGCTTCCGCGAGGGCGCCCTCCCCCTCCACGTGCGCCCACGCCAGGAGCTTTCCCTCCAGCGCGTCGATCCGCTCCAGCAAGGAGCGCGTCCATTCCGTAGCGGACAAGCCGCCTTCCGCGATTTTTCTCAGTCCATCCGAGAGGCTCAAACGCCAAGGCTCATTCATTTTTCACTCCCCTGCTTTCGCATCGTCCGTCATGGTTCATCTATCGAGTTCTTCGAGTTTCTCCAGTATTTCGAGCAGATGGGGCTTGCCCCCCGCCGGCGGCCGCCAGCGCACGTGCGTCACGGGCACGTTCTGGTCTCTCAGTTCATCCGCGAATATCTCGAGACCCAGATTCACGACCCGAAGCGGTTTCCGGCGCAAGTCTTTCATGATCCATCGCCTTCGAGTAGCTCAGGCCGGACCACAGCGGCGGCGAAGCGCGCCGCCTGCGCGTTGGAGGGCAGGACTACGACTCCGGCATCTTCGAGAATCCGCACCTGCTCGACCATACCCTGCGGGTCTTCCGCCGTACCCACCACGGAGGCGGCGAACAGCGGACTCCAGTCTTTGCCTCTCGCCTCTTTAATCGCCCGCGCCAGAGGCCCTGCCGGGTCCTGCGCGCTCGACCTGCCCAGCATCAGGTCGAAGAGAATGACGCCCAAACCTTCATCCGTCGCCGCTTGCGCTATCGTCTCCGCGCGGGACTCGGGGTCGATCATGGGATGGGGCTTGCCGACCGTGTAGCGGTCATCGCCCAGATCCAGAATCCGGTGACGCCCCGCATCCTTGTTCCAGGACACGTCGCCGAGCAGGGATTCGAGAATCAGACGGCTCTCATGGGCGAGCGTGCCGCCGGAGAACAGCCCCAGAACGCCCCCGCCGTCGAGCGCACCGCCCGGCTCCAGGGAGGCGATTTTCTCTTTCAGACCCGCTTGCGCAAAGAAATTTTCAGGCTCGTAGCTCTCTCCCCTCAGAGTCGCCGCCACGGCGTGGCCCGCATCCTCCAGCGTCTCCGCCCAGCCTGGCTTTTCCGCGCCCAGAAAGCAGACGACGTGCGGCTTGTCGAAGTTTTCGAGCGCTTCTTCGATCCTGGGCAGCACCTCCGCGTCGGGCGGCTTGGATATGAGCGCCACGATTTCCGTATCGGGATCATCGGCGAGAAAATCGAGCGCGTGGAGCGTCATCAGCCCGCCGACTTCCGCGGACAAATCGCGCCCGCCCACCCCGATGCCGTGGGAAATCCCCTCGCCCAGGGCGTCGAGTTGAGAGGCCACGGCTTGCAGGCCCGTGCCCGAGGCGGCGATGCAGCCCACGCGCCCCGGCTTCACGGCGTTCGTGAAGCCCAATCCCGCACCGCCGATGTAAGCCGTTCCACAGTCGGGGCCCATCAGGAGCAAACCGCGCTCTATGGCTTCCCGCTTGAGCGACACCTCGTCATCCACCGCCACGTTGTCGCTGAACAGGAACACGTGGAGTCCGCCCCGCAGGGCGTCCATGGCCTCTTTCGCGGCATAGGCGCCGGGTATGGAGATCATCGCCAGGTTGGATTCGGGCGCTGCGGCGAGCGCGCCCGCAAGGCTCGACGGCGAGAAATCACTCGCGCCGCCGGCGCCGGCCCGCGCCTCTGTGAGAAAGGCTTTCGCCTCCTCAATCGCCTCGAATGCCAGCGCCTGCGAATCCGCCTCTACGGCCAGCACCAGATCGTTCGGCCCGGCTTCGACTTCACTATCTCCGGCCAGACCCGCCTGGAGCAGGATCTCGTGGTTCGATGGCGTGCCCATGAGCGCCGCGACTTCCGAGACGCCCTTCTTCTTGCCGATCTCGCGCGCCAGGCGCATCAGTTTCACGGAATCCTGGTAGAACGAAGGCAGTACGAGCCTTGCGAGCGGCAATTTATTTTTCTTCTCGAGAAGCGTCGAAGAGCGGGGGGAAAGGTTCCTGCGTTTTTTCGATCGAGGCGGACGAGAGCGTCTGCATCATCTCCGCTACTTCATCGGCGAATCCGGCGATGCGCTCCTCATCCTCCAGACCGAAGACGTCCCGCCCCATCCGCAAGAGTTGCGCGGCGGTCTCTGCTTTTTCATTCATCCGTTCGTCTCCCCATTCTGGCGCGCCGCGAGGCTCCTGCGCTCGGGGTGCTGGCCCCGCCACTGCTCGAAGAGGTTCTGCTCCAGCCCCAGGCACGTGAGCGTCTTGCCCACCACGTGATCGATCAGATCCTCCATCGTCTGCGGCTTGAAATAGAAGCCCGGCGACGCCGGAAGGATGAAAACGCCCATCAGGGCGAGTTTGTGCATGTTCTCCAGGTGAATCGCCGAGAGCGGCATTTCGCGCGGCAGGAGAACGAGTTTTTTCTGCTCCTTGAGCATCACGTCCGCCGCGCGGCAGATGAGGTTATCCCCCGTGCCGGTGGCGATCAGCCCGAGCGTCTTGAGCGAGCAGGGCGCGATCACCATCGCGTCGAAGCCCGCGCTCCCGCTCGCGGGCCGCGCGCCGATGTCGCTTTCGGGATGGACCACGCTCGCCCAGGATGAGAGTTTGGCGATGTCCGCATCCGTCTCATAAGCCAGGACGCGGACGCCCGCCCTGGAGACGACGAGGTGCGTCTCCACTTCGGGATACGCGTCGTGCAGGACTTCCATAAGGCGCACGCCGTATATCGAGCCGGAAGCGCCCGTTACGCCCACCACCAGTTTCATCGGAAAACTCCTGTCGCGGCCGAATCTACAAGTTCGTCTTCGAAACCTTCTCGTAATCACGATACAACAAGGTGAAATCTTTTTCGATCATCCCGCGCTTGACGGCTTTCTCCAGAAACTCGAGCGTGGCCTCCCCGTGCACCGTCCGCGCCCTGTGCTTCCTGCCCATCTCCACGGCCATGCCGACGTCTTTGATCATGTTGTAGACGCGCGATTTGCCGTCCCATTTCTCGGACAAAATGTGGTTCGGAAAGCGGAACTGGCTCGCGTAGCTCCGCGCGTTCGAGACGTTGAACACGTCGATCATGTCCTCGACCTTGAGACCCACCCGCTCGGCGAGTTTCCCTCCCTCGCAGGTCGCCATGAAGATGGAGTGGCAGACCATGTTGTGAATCAACTTCATGGCGTGGCCCGCGCCGCTCTCGCCCAGATGGAAGAGGTTGTCAGCGATGGGCGCCAGGAAGCGCTTCGTCCTGCGATACGCCCGCTCATCCCCGCCTATCATGAGCGTGAGCGTACCTGCCGCGGCGCCTGTCGCCCCGCCGCTCATCCCGGCGTCGAGAAACGCCACCCCCTTCGCCTTCGCGCGCCGGGCGATCTTCCGGCTCACGGCGGGGTCCGAACTCGTGAAGTCGTAGATCACAAGGTTCTTGCGCGCGTTCGCCAGAACGCCCCCTCTTCCCTTGAGGGCCTCTTCGATCTCCGGCGAGCCGGGAACCACGAAGATGATGACGCCCGCCTGCCCGGCCATCTCGCCCGGCTCGAGCACTTCCACGCCCCGCTTCCTCTCCCAGGGCGCTCGCGCCTCGGGCGCCACGTCCCACACCATCAGGGGGATTTTCGCCTTGTGCAGATTACCCGCGACGCCGCGCCCCATGTTCCCCAACCCCACCACGCCTACTTTCACTTGCGCCATATCCTGGTTCCTCTCCTTCGTGTCCCTGCCCGCGTCTATTCCAGGGCCGCTGCGGGCGTATATGTCTTGAGCGGGTCCGTATCGAATAAAATCCCGCCGTCCTCCCCGTGCGCGAGGCGCGTCACGAAACTGCAGTCCGCCTCGTCCGTCTCGGGATAGTCCAGCCGGAAATGCGCCCCCCGGCTCTCTTTCCTGTTCAGGGCGGCGGTGGCGAGGAGTTTCCCCAGAAGCGCCAGGTTCCGGACCGAGAGCGCGCTTTCGAGTTCCTGGCCTTTCGTTTTCTCCGACGTTCGCGCGCCGTCATCGAGCCGCATGTGGAGGATGTCCTCGTTCTCGATGCGCGCATATTCATCCAGCGCATGTTGACAACCCCCGGCGTCGCGGATGGGGCCGAGCTTCTCGTGCGCGAGCATCCGGCAGCGCATGCGCACGTCCTTTTGCAGCGGGCCCTCTTCGCGTTCGATGAGCGCTTCGAGCCAGGCGCGCTCCGCGTCGGGAATGCCGCCGAATACAGCCGGCGCGCCCCGCCCGCTCTCTCTCACCCCTTCAGAAACCGCCCGGCCGGCGCGCCTCCCGTAGACCAGAGAGGCCGAAAGCGCCGAGCCGCCGATGCGGTTGCCGCCGTGGATGCCGCCCCCCGTCTCGCCCGCGGCCCAAAGGCCCGGCACGCGCGTTTTCCCGTTAACGTCGATCTCCAGACCGCCGAGCCAGGTGTGGCTGCCCGGGGCCACCTCGAGCGGCGTTTTCGTGATGTCGATACCGCGCGAGAGGCACGTCTTGTACACGTGGGGGATCTGTTTCTGGATCGTTTCCATGGGGACTTTCGTCGCGTCCATGTAGATGCCGCCCGTGAGGCCCGCCCTCCCTGCGTGAATTTCCTTCGCCATGGCGAGGATGACCTCGCTGCGCGTGCTCTTCTCCGCCGTGTCGGGGAAATAGCGCTTCAGGAACGCCTCTCCCTCCTGGTTCAGGAAAATCGCGCCCGCGTTGATGAAGCCGGTGGGATGGGGCGCGAAGCCGAACAGCTCCTCGGGCGCGCAGCACATGGCCTGAAAGTCGATCATCTCGATGCCGAGGAGTGCTGCGCCCGCCCGGAAGCCCAGGACGTAGCCGTCGCCCGTCACCTGCGGGGGGTTGTCGTTCACGTAGAAAAGGCCGCTCCCGCCTCCCGTGGCGAGGATCACCTCGCGCGCGGCGTAGACCATCAGACACCCTCGCGAGTAGTCCACCCCCCACGCGCCGATGACGCGGCCACCTTCGGTGATGAGGTCCACGACCGCCACGTGGGGATGCTGGCCGATGCGGGCGTCGCCCCGAAGACGCTTCGAGAGCACTTTCGTGACCATGTTGCCCGTGGTGTCGTGGTGGTGCAGGGCGCGGGGATAGGTGTGGCTCGGGAACATCTTGAGGTCGAGGTCGCCCTCATCGTCGGTGATGAACTCCGCCCCCCACTCGCGCATGTCGCGCACGACGTCGATGATGTCGTACACCCAGGTTCTCGCCAGTTCGGGGTCGATGAGCTCGCCGCCGTATTTGAGGATTTCCTGCAGGTGAAGCTCCGGGCTGTCGCCCGGCGCCATCGCCGCGGCGAAACCGCCCCGCGCCACGGTCGTCGTGCCGCTGGTCGCCCTGCCCTTGGTGGCCTGGATAACGCTCACGCCGGCCTGCGCGCACTCGAAGGCGGCCATCGTGCCCGCCGCACCCCCGCCCACGATCAACACGTCGGTCTCGTGGCGTTCTTCCGCGATGTTTCCCGCCATCTGCATCGTCCTTTCGCGCCTATGAATTGAAAAAAGCAAGATTTACGGGCGCATCTTAAACCATTTGAGGGGAAAAGACCGCCCGCAAGGGAGGCGCGCCGGTTTATCCGCCCCCCGCCAGCATCCCGATCATCTTCTCCGCGCAGGCATCGGCGAAGGCCGGGTCGTTGATGTGCAGATCGAGCGCGACGATCTCCCCCGTCTTCAGATGCTCCGCCAGCGAAGCCGCAAAGGCGGCGTCCACCCCGGGCTGGCGCCAATCGCACATCTCGCGCCCTTCCAGGTCGTGGGCTCTGCGCTTCGTGTGTTCGCTGTAGCCCCTCGTGGGTATCAGTACCGAGAGAGGACCCTTCGCGCGGTTCAGCTTTTCCGCCATCAGGACGCCCAGGGCCTCGAACTCCTCCCTGTTCGTGCGCATGAGGAGGTTCTGGGCGTTGTACTGGAAAAACGCTCTTTTTTGATATTTCCCGGGCACCTGCCCCGTCCAGAAATTCGCGTGATCGAGCGCGCCCGGCACCACGACCTGGGGAACCCCCGCGGCCCCCGCCGCCTCGAGCCTCCCCGCGCCCGCGCTGTAGACGCCGTCCACCAGCAGGTCCGTGAGTTCATGCGTGGTGACGTCCACCACCCCGGCCAGTTCGCCCAGCCCGGCCAGGGATTCGAGCGCGCGCCCACCGGGACCGGAAGCGTGGAAGAAGATGACCTCATAACCCGCCTCGGTGAGTCTCCTCTCCACCCGTTCGACGCAGGCCGCCGTGCCCCCGAAAGAAGACACCCCGATGAGGGGCGGAGAGGCGCTGCCCTCGTCTTTCGGCGCTCCCTCCCGCTTCACCATTCCCGCGAGGGCGAGGGCGGCATTCGTCAGCACGCCGCGCGTGATGCGGTTCAGGGAGAAGTCGCCGATGGCGGGAAACATCATGATGTCGCTCTCGGCCACGTACCACTGCACGGCCGCCGTGGCGGCGACGACGCTCACCATCACCTTGGGCGCGAGGGGCGGCAGCGCGCGCATGATGGCGCAGGCCATCGAGGTCCCGTTCGCCCCGCCGAGGCCGACCGCGCCGTGTATCTCACCCTCCTGAAATTTTTGGGCCACAACCCGCCTGCCGCCTTCCATCATGACTTCCGAGGCGGCGTTTCTCTCCATCCCGGCCAACTCTTCCCAGCGCCGTCCAGCAGCGGCGGCTATTTCCTCCCCGCCGATGTCCGCGCCGCCCGTCTCGTGCGGCTTGCAGGACAAGTCCACCAGAAGGGGACGCACGCCCGCTTCCGCCAGCACTTCCGCCAGAAAGCGCGCCTCCGCGCCCTTGCTGTCCATCGTCACCAATACGGCTACACCCGGATTCGACATTTTTCCCTTGCCCGATATATTGGTCATCTAAAGATGATGCTAATTGCGAGCGTACACACCTATTTCCGCAAGCGCACGGATTTGAAACCCTGCGACGCCCTGGGTACGGCGTCTTCCACCGGAAAGCGCTCGGCGGAGGAACCGCCCACGTAGCCGTCGAAGCGGCTCTCCAGGTCGAGGAGCCTCTCGAAATCGGCGGGCGTTTCTATCGCGCCCCCGTGGCAGGTGAAGATTCTCTCTTCGTATTTCGGCAGAAGGGCGTCGAATATGGCCGCCGCCCGCTGGGCCGCCTCATCGAGCGGCATCACCGTTTTCGAGCCGATGGAGCCGCCCGAGCTGTTCCCGAAGTGGATGATGATGTTGTCCACGCCCGCCTCCGCCATGGCGAGGGCCTCATCCGGCGTGGTGGTGAACGCCTTGGTGAACATGCCCTTCCCGCTCGCGTACCCCAGAACGTCGACTTCTTTCGAGAACCCCATGCCGGTTTCTTCCAGGTCTTTCCTGAAATTCCCGTCGATAAGAGCGACGGTGGGGCAATTCATCACCCCGTGGAAGCCCGCCGCCTCGATTCTGTCGACGAACCTGCACATGTCCCTTGTGGGATCAGCACCCAGCAGGCCCGCGACCACGGGGCATTCCCTCACCACGCTCAGGATGGAGCGCTCGCCCAGTTCGAGCGTGATGGCGTTCGCGTCTCCGATGGGCAGATAGCCCGCCATGGAGCTCAGGCCCTGCATCCGGTAGTAGGCGAGATTGAAGGTGGTGACGAGGTCCGCTCCGCCGCGCGCGGCGAATTTCGCCGTGATGCCGCTTCCGCACAGCGCGTCGTAGACGGCGCGCCCGGCGTCCCTCTCGGCCCGCAAGCGGGCCACGATCTCACTCCGGGATATGTTCATAACGATATTAGCCTCCAAATATCAATAGTTTGCCTAATATTTTCGAGAGGTTACTCCATATATTACCACATAAGCGCTTATGAAAAATCGGCTACCACGCGCCTCAGGCATTTTGGGCTTGATATAATGTCCGCTTTTATGGGAAAATGGACCATAGAAAGGGCAGGCGACCTATCGCCTTCAAAATCATATTGTTCCAAGGATAAGCTCCAGTGGTCCCGTCCGCCCGAGCCGCTCCGCTCCGATTGGGGTGGAGCGGCACGGGACCACGCAAATCAATCAGTGGTTATGATTCGATTCCGGTAAGCCAAATCACGGAAAATCTCCGGCGCCCTTCAGGTCCTGTCCGCCAGGAACGCCTCGGCGACGAATATCCCTCCCAGTGCGAGAAACAAGAGCGCGCCCAGGTCGATGAGACTCAAGATAGCGCGCAGCGGATCCGAGTCGTCCGCAGGCAAATCGCGCACGTCGAGTTTCTCGAGTTTTTCCTTGAGCGTACTCATCTCCACGGGAGAAATGTTCGCTTCCGATGCGGGCGCGTTCACGGCCACGAAATGTTTCTCATCGGGCGTGAGCACGCGGTAGAAACCCGCGCGGTAGGCGTCGCGGTAGTAGGCGGCGGCGCCGGCGCTTCCCGCTTTGCCCAACCTGAGCCCGTCGGCGGGCGCGTCTTCGAGGCCGGGAGTCTTCTCCATGAATTGAAGCGCACTTTCTTCCCCTGACGGCCCGCGTATCTGTATCGCCTCCCCGACCCGCCGGATGGGCGCTCTGATTTCGAATGCGTCGCCTGCGTCCGCGGATGAGGAAACGCCCTTTCTGGTGCCTCCCAAATAATCGGAAATCCCCCTGATGAGCGGAACGAAAACGGGCCGCACGGCGAGGTCCGTCCAGTCCCGATCACACGTGGAGCCCCATACCATCACCTGCCCCGAGCCGACCGAGCCGACCACCAGGAGGGGCGTGCCGTCGGGAAGTTCCAGCAAAGCCCGTCCACCCCTCGCCGGCTGGAGCGGCGTAACCCTCGCCAGGCGCAAGGCGGAGAAAAACCGCCCCCCGTACGCCCCCAGCAAAGAGAACGCCGGGTGCGCCTCCTCGCCCTGCGCGATCTTGAGGCTCTGGGACGGGCGCAGCGTTACGGGCTCTCCCGGCGTGGCCGGAAGCCAGCCGAGTCCTGCAGTCTCAGCCTTATCGCTCGACAGTTCGCCCGTGGCCCAGAGAAGGCCGCCGCCCTTTTCGACGAAATTCCTCAAGCCTTGCTCCCCCCGCTCGGGCCAGCGGCCCACGTTGCAGGCGATGACGTAGTCATACTCATCCCATTGCACGTTGCCCAGCTCATAAGACGCCACGACGTGCGTCAACACCGGGGATTCCCCGCCCAGAGGGGCCGCGCTCAGGGCGTTGACCATGAAAAAGGTTTCGCTGTCCTGAAGCCCGCGCTTGGGATCCCCATCGATCACCAGGGCGCGCAAGCGCTTCCCGATGCCCGCCGCGAAATAGAACCGGTTCGTCGCCGAAAGGTTGTCCTCCGGCAACTCGATGCGCCCGTTGAGCACGCCCTTTTCAGGGGCATTCACCCGGAAACTCACGGGGCTCGCCCCGTCCGGCTCCACGTCCACCTCGATCGTCTCCCGCAACTCTTCGCCCACGAACAACTGCACGGGTACTTTGGATTTCTTCTCCTCTCCCCGGTTGAATACGCGCGCCCCGATGGTGAAGGAAAAACCCGCCTTGGGCGGCCAGGGCTTCATCTTCACATCCCGGAGGCTCAAATCCTCCACTCCCGCCTCTGGGGCCACGCGCACGAATTGCAGATGCACGTGCGGGTTCCATTGCTTGAGATTGCGAATCTGAAACGACTCCCAGTCCCCCCTGGCGAAATCGCTGAATACGACGATGTTTTTCCGCCCCGCCTGGGGCGACGCGTTCTCGAGCGCATGCTGAACGACGCGGGCGGGCGCGCCCCTGGCGTCCGTTTGGCGAACCCCCTCCAGGGCGGCGAGGGCATCCTCACGCTTCAATTCCTTGAGTGGAGCGGCGGCCGGTTCCCCGGCGGTCGCCGCGATGCTCATGCGGTCCGCATCGGACATGTCCTCGATCATCCGCCTCGCGGCGCGTTTGGCCACGTCGAAACGGCTCCCCTTTCCCGTCTCGAACGCCATGCTCGCCGAATTGTCGATCACGGCGACCGTGTGGACGGGAAACCACCCGACGGCCGACACGCCGCCCTCGGTCTCGAGGAGGGGACGCGACGCCAGGAAGATGATGATCCCGACGGCGCACACGCGGAGAAACAGGAGTATCCAGTTTCTGAGCCTGCTGCGGTTCGTGATGCGGCGCTGCGTTCTGAGCAGGAACTCGAAGGTGGGGAGGCGGTACCTGCGGACGAGGCGTCTGCGCAACAGGTGAATCAGGACGGGAAGCAGGACGAGTCCCATCCCCCAAAGAAGCGCTGCGTGCAAGAATTGAAAACTCAAGATCCCTTCTCCCCCAAGCGCCCCGCTACACCCTCGAGCGGCTGCGCCACGCCAGGAAACGGATAAGGCCCCTGTCCAGCGGCTCGGCCGTCGAGACGAGATGATAATCCACCCCCAGGTCCGCACACCGCTCCCGCGTTTGCTCGAGAAATTCCTCCAGAAGCCCGAGATAGGGCCTCTTCACCACCTCGCATTCCACGGTGATGTTCCTGTCCGTCTCGACGTCGTCCATCCTGGCGAGACCCTCGAAGGGAAACTCGAGCTCCACGCTGTCGAGGATGTGAAACACGATGACGTCGTTTCCCTTGAGGCACAGGAGCTTGAGCGCTTTCTCCACCGCTTCGGGGTCATCGAGCAAGTCGGAAACGACCACGATGAGCCCCCTTCGCTTCAGGCGCTCCGCCAGGGCAAGCATCGAGCGGGCGATTCCGGTTCCCCCGTCCGGCGATGCCGCCTGAAGGCCCGCCAACAGGGTCAGCAAGTGTTTTCTGATGGATTTGGAGGGAACCAGCGTGTCTTCGGTCTCACGGGAAACCACCAGGCCCACCGAATCGGACTGGCCCAGCAGCAAATGCGCCATCGCCGAGGAGAGCGTGGCCGCATACGCCCATTTGCTCAGGGCGCCGTCGCCGAAATCCATCGAGGCGCTGGCGTCGACGACGAGATGCGCGTAGAGGTTCGTCTCGTCCTCATACTGCTTCACGAGGTAGCGGTCGAATTTCCCGTACGCTTTCCAGTCGATGTGCCGGAGTTCGTCGCCCGGGCTGTACGCCCTGTGCTCCTCGAAATCGACGCTGAATCCCCGTGAGCGGCTCCTGTGCACGCCGCTCATCAGGCCCTCGACCACGTGGCGGGCGCGCAGCTGGAGGTTGGACAATCGCGAGATGACGAGGGGGTCGAAATACTGGTCCGAATTCAAGGCGATCCTCTTTGAGCAGGCGTCTACGCGGCTTCGGTGGCCTCCGCCGGGGGCGTGATGGCTTCGAGAAGCTGCCGTATCAGCGAGACGGAGTCGTGGCCTTCCGCCTGTCCGCGGAAGTTCACCAGAATCCGGTGCCGCAGCACGGGCTCGGCCAGCGCCCGCACGTCCTCGATGGTGGCGGCGTAGCGCCCCCGGAGCAGCGCCCGCGCCCGCGCCCCCAGAATCAGATACTGGCTCGCCCTCGGCCCCGCGCCCCACTCCACGTACTGGCGGACGAAATCAGGAGCGCTCTCGTCGTCGGGGCGGGATGCGCGAGCGAGCGACACCGCGTATTCCACCACGTAGGGAGCCGCAGGCACGCGGCGCACCAGTCCCTGGAAGGCCAGAATCTGCTCGTTGTCCATGATCTCTTCGAGCTTGGGATCGTAGTTCGAGGTCGTCTGCGCGACGATTTCCTTCTCCTCCGCGAGGCTGGGATACGACACCCCGATCTCGAACATGAACCTGTCCAGCTGCGCTTCGGGCAGCGGATACGTGCCCTCCTGCTCCACGGGGTTCTGGGTCGCGAGAACGAAAAACGGCGGGTTCAGGTAGTGCGCCTGCCCGCCGGCCGTCACGTGCAACTCCTGCATGGCCTGCAGAAGAGCCGCCTGCGTCTTGGGCGACGTGCGGTTAATCTCGTCCGCCAGCAGAATCTGGGTGAAGATGGGACCGCGAATGAAGCGGAAAGAGCGCCTTCCTTCCGTGGTGTCATCCAGGATGTCCGTGCCCGTGATGTCCGAGGGCATCAGATCGGGCGTGAACTGGATGCGGTTGAAATCGAGCTGCAACACGCGGGCCAGGGTGCGTATCAGCAAGGTTTTCGCCAGGCCCGGCACGCCGACCAGAAGGGAGTGGCCTTTCGAAAGCAGGGCTATCAGGACCAGGTCGATGACCTCCGCCTGTCCGACGATGATCTTGTGCACCTGCTCGAGAATGGCGTCGCGCTTCAGGCCGATCTCGCGCGCTATCTCCACGTCCACCTCGCTCATGTTCGATTCTACGTTTCTCACATCATCCGTCGCTTCGTTCATTGCGTATCGCCTCTCGATTTAGCGGGACGACATGGCGCGAAGCACTTCACGCTCTCGCTTCGCCTTTTCCGTCTGCCCCGTTCTTTCGTAATGCGCCAGCAGGCGCTCATGAACCACTCGAATGAAGGGATTGATCTGCACCACCTCCTCCCACGCCCTGAGGGCGCTCTCCGCGTCTCCGCCCATCTCGCTCGCCAGCGCCCGGTGCACGTGCGTCATGGCGTAATCCGGGTCCACCTCCAGCGCTCTTTTAATGTGCCGCTCGGCCTGGGGAATCATGCCCAGGTGTATCTCGACCTGCGCCGCGCGGTTGAGGAGGGGCTGGGAGTACGGCTCATCGCGCAGGGCGCGGCGGTATTCGATCAGCGCCGCCCGCATCCTGCCCCGGAACGAGAGCCTGTCGCCCAGACGCATGCGCCTTCTGGCCACCGCGCTCTTGAGCGCCGCCAAATCGATCGAGCGCTCACTCATCGGCCCCTTGGGCTTGAGCTTCGGCAGCATGACCTGCGAGCCCGCTTGCTCGCGCAGGGGGAGTTTCTTGAGGTCTTCTATCCAGAGCCTCTCGAATCCGCCCAGGTCGACTCCGGCGATCAATCGAAGGCCCGGCTCGGCGCTCTGGGGCGGACCGGTGGATTCGAGCTCAACGAGGCTCGCCCGCCTTTGATGCCGTATCCCGGGGTTTTCTTCTCCAAGCGCCGGCGCGCCCTGCAGCCTTTGCGCGGGCGAGGCCTCCCGGATGCCCGCCAGCAGGCGGACGAGCGCGCCCTCACCCATCCTGCGGTAGATGAAATCCACGGCCGAAGCCGCTTCCGCGTAGGCCAGGTGCACTTCCTGCGGGGTATCGAGATAGATGAGGCTCGGCTCCATCTTCTTGAACGGAACGTAGTTGTTCGTCTCCCTCGCCTTGAACAGCAAGGCCTCCTCGCCCGGGTGGAGATAGCCTTTCCGCTCCCCGTCCTCCCATCTTTTCTCCAGGTATTTGGCGATTCCCTCGTGCAGCCAGATGGGGGCGCGGTTCTTCGTCGCCAGCACGACGAGGTAGTGGACGTATTCGTGCGCCGCGGTATCGAGCCAGCGATAGCCCCGAAGGAGCGCGCCGGGGGATAAGAACATTATCTTGTTGAACTTGCAGACCCCGACCGCGCCCTTCTCCTCGATGTCCCGCCGCGAGAGCGTGGATGAACGGTGGAAGCGGACCGAATTCGAAAAAAGCTCCACGCGAATCCGCTGCGCCGGACGCAAGCCCAATATCTCCCCGTAGCGCGCATAGGCCTTCTCCAGCGCATCGCCCAGGTAAGGCAGCAGAACGGCGTCCTCGCCCGGTTCGTACCAGATGTCGAAATGCGCCGTCTTGTGCGCCTTGAATCCCTGCATCGCGGTTTGCGTCTGGCGCACGTGGAGCCTGAGTTCGAGCCATTCGCCGTCTCCGGGTTTTTTCTTGAGCGCGGCGTTGAGATTGGCGATCGACTCGGAGAATCGTCCTTCCAGGTAATCCGCGGCTCCCGAGAGCGCCCGCCATTCCGCCCGGCCGGGAGAACCGGCTTCGAGCGATGCGATTTTCTTCCTCGCGGCCGCCAGATCCCACGCCCGGAGCTCGTCCACCACCGCGCGGTAGCCATCCGGACGCTTCACGGCCTTCGAGAGAGGCACCGCGCGGTTGACGGTATGCGTCCACGCGGAAGGAGCGAAAGCCGCGATCAGGAAAACGCAAATGAGACCTGTGAGAAATTTTTTGCGCATTATTTCGTCAGCCTGTCGAAATAATCCTCGATTTCACCGCGCATCCCGCTCGGCAGGCCGTCCTTCATCGCCTCCATGATCTCTTCACGGTATTTGGGGGGCACCTTATATTGTTCCCGATCCGGAATGAGAACCTCGCTGAACTGGGTCCCGAGACTCCCGTCCTCCTCCCGTCCCTGCCGGTTCGAGCCCTGCGGCTGGGGAAAATTCGGGTTCCTCGACCACCACGGCCTGTTCCCGCCCCTGCCCGGCCCCAAGGTGCCGAAGCCCCGGGGGGTGCCCAATCCCAGGCTGCCCCGCTGGGCCATCTGCTGCATGGCCTGCTGCATGGAGTTCTGCCCCTGGGCGAGTTTGCGTATCGCCTCCTCCTCGGGGGGCACCGCGCGTGAGGAACTGCGCTCTCCCAAAGAAGCGGTGGCTCGTTCCATCGCCTTGCCCGCCTCGGTGATTCTCCGCACGATGCCCGGGTTGATGAACGGATACACCTGCATCATCTGGCGCAAGTGACGCTCGAATACCTCCAGGCGCTTGCGCAGGGCGTCCTGCCGGAAGCGCAGGGCGTCGAGCTTGGCGATTTCCGTGCCGCCGGCGTCTTTTTCCGATTTCTCCAAAAGCCGCCCCGCGCGCTTCGCCAATTCCTTCGCGGAGGCGGGCTCAGGCGGCGCGAGCCCAAACCTCATCCCGCCAAGCGGGAGCGACGCCATGCTCTCCAGAATTTCAAGCGAAGGCCCCTGCGGCGAAGGGGCCGGGCCTATCAACTCGAGCACTCTCTTCGTCAGTTCTCCCTTCAGGACGGCGGCGCCCTGTTCTTTCAGGCGCTTCTCCGCCTTCTGCGCGGGCGTTACGTCCGCATCCATTCGCCAGGCCCAGGGCTCGGGCCTGATTCCCTCCCGCGCATCCCGCGGCGGCGCAGACTCCGGCCCTTTTTCGCGCTTCGCAACCTTCGGCGCATCTTTTTCCTTCTCCGCTATCTGCTCGGGACGGACGCAAGGCGACCTCTCGAGCTTGGCCGCCCACTCCGGCAGCCTCTGGAAGATGATCCCCCATTCGCCCTTTTTCAGCATGGTGTCGAACTCGGAGAGCGCGCGCATCTTCTCGCGCTGGATTTTCTCCGCCTGCGCCTGCGGGGAGAGTTTCTTCTTCGCTTCGGGCCGGCCGAGCATCGATATCTCAGGTTCCGCCGGTTCGGCCTGCTTCACGGGCTTGGCCGCCGGGAAACAGTCCGGCGGGAGCGGCTTTGCGGCCGACTCGTTCGCTTTTTTCCAGTACGCCCGGGCGCTGCCCGACGCGGCGGCGACCTCTTCGGGCCACTTCTTCTTGAGACGGTCCACCACGTTTTCCAGCACGCCGACCGTCTCGCCCAGGATGGCCTGCTGCTCCTCCACGATGGCCGCCAGTTCGCTTTGCTGGCGCCTGATGGGCCGGCCCCCGCGCTGGCTCATCATCTGCTGGCGCTGCATGCCGCGCAGCGCCATGCGCATTCTCTGCAACTGGCTCATGAGGCGCCTGAGCTGCTCCAGCGCGCCCTGGAAATTGTTCTGGCGCATCATCTCGCGAATCCGCTCGAAGGCGCGCATCATGTCCTGCATGGGCATCTCGCGCATGCTGCGCTGGTTCATGAATTCCGCGGGCATGCGCCGTGCCAGAGAAGCCATCTGCTGCATCAGCTTGCCCAGCTCCGTCCTGAGCTTTTCAAGCTCCTTCTCCACCCGGTTGATCGCCTCCTGGTCCCCGCCCATCCTGCGCATTTTCTCGAGCGCCTGCTCGATGGCCCTTTGCCTCTGGATCATCGATTCCGTCGTGCGGCCCGCCCTGTCCACCCGGACGTTGCGCTGTATCTCCTCGCTCATCGTGGCGAGGCGCTCCAGCGTTTCCGTCGCCTCTTCCTGCCGGGCGGCGATCTCGCGGTTCAGCCTTTCCCTTTCCGAACCGGCGTTCTTCCCCAGTTTCGAGAGTTGCGAGAGTGGTTTCAGGTATTGCGAAATCGCGTCCCGCAGTTGACGCTGCAGCGTGGAGAGATCCATGTCGGAGAGCGTCTCGCGCGGGTTCTTGGGCCTGAGCATCGCTCGCGCGCGCTTGATGCGTTCCAGGATTCCGGTGGCCTTCGCCTCGATGGAGTCAGCGAGCCTGCCGGTTTCCTTCGCCTCTTTCGCCTTCTCTTCCGGCGGCAGGTCCTTTTCCAGGTAATCGCCGAGCAGGTCGAGGAGTTCGTTCGAAATTTCTCCCAGATTCCTGTCCAGTCCGGCTATCACGGCTTCCCGGTCGCGGATCTTGATCCGGTAGACTTTGCTCGTCCCGAACTTGGGGCCGCTCACCGTATCCACGTCAGGGGCGATGAAGCGATAGGAGAGGATTCCGCCCGGTTTGATTCCCATGGACCTGAGGTCGAACTCATAGCGTCCGAGCACGTCCTTCTTGGGCGCCTCGCCGCTCCACACCTTGATTCTCCTCGGACGGCCGCTCCCGAGCCTGACTTCGAGATATACGCTCTTGAGCCCGAAATCATCGGACGCCCGGTACTTCACGGTCACCTGCTCGTCGGCCTCCACCGTGAGGTCCTTTTCCGGATGCGTCACCATCACGACGGGATAGGCGTCGGAGATGATGTCGATCTGGTAGCGCTGGGGCGCGAGATTCGAAAAGCCGTGCGCATCCTTCAAGCGCACCTGATAAGAGCCCGCGCCGCCCAGGATCATCTTCCCGCCCAGCGAACCGCCCTCCTCCGAGGGGTTGAGCGGCAACCGCCAGCCGTCGGCCAGCGCGATGAGCGCCTCCTGAACCGGCTTGTTCGTCTTCACGGCCAGTTGAACCTCGGAACCCATGTAGGCGCGGATGTGGCCGCCGTTTTTCCCCGCCGCGGGCTTTAGCTTCGTATACTCGGGCGGATACTGAACGACCTCGATGGATTCCACCCTCGGCGGGGCGACCACGCGGACCTCGATCGTCCGCGAGCGGAACCTGCCCGTATGCGCCGTGACGCGCGCCACGTCGCCGGCGGCCAGCCAGCGGGAACGGAAATGGTGGGGAGCCACCTTCTCCATGGCGATGCTCGCCCCGGACCCGGCGCCTTGCCGCACTTCCAGCTCGACGGCATCCGTCTCGCGGCCCGTGGTCTTCACCTCGAACGTCGTGGGCATCCCGGGGAGAACCGTGGTGCGCTCCGCCCGGATCTCCAGGTTCGTGATGCGCGAGGGCATGAGGTCCGCCGCGTTCGCCAGAAGGTAACCCGCGCGCGGGTACAGCCCCGGCCAGATGAACGCCATGAGAAGCACCGCGATGGTCAGAACGCCGGCGAGCCGCCCGAGCCTTTGAAAGCCGGCGTGGGAGACATAAGCCTCCGGGTCGAGCGGCTCCACTTCCCGGCGGGTGTCGTTCACCAGCGCGTCGATGAGCGCGGGCGAGGTGGGGTCGTCATCGCCGAGTTCGCCTTTACGCGGGAAAAGCTGCAGCGAACTGATGAGGTTGCTGCCCAGGTCCGGGTGGGTTTCCTCGATGTCGAGGGCGATGCTCTCGCGCCTCGGGCGGCGGGTCGCCAGCCACCAGCAGCGGATGAGCGTCACGCCCAGCAGAAGAACCGCCGTCCCGGCGTACGCGATGGCGGAATACCCATAGACGGGCTGCGCGACCACCGCCGCCGGGGCCAGCAGCAAAACGGCCAGGACGCCCAGCAGCAGCACCATTCCCGCCTCGAGACGCCTGACCTTGAGGCGCGCGCGAATCACGGAATCGAGGAACTCGTTTATCTTCCTGAAAGATTGCTCGGCCATCTCTCGTTTCCTTCACATGAGTAAACGTCGACAGCGTACAATTTCATGTATATTACACAAAATACACGAACGGGCGGTAACAGCCAAAAAGCGCGCGCCGGCCCGGCCCCTAAGCCAGGCCCCACAAGCGCCGTATGGTCCACTCCAGGCCCGGCAGCAGGATGAGCGCCATCGCGATCCAGGGGATGCTCCAGAGGCGCACGTCGCGCACTTCCATCACCCTGTGCGGCACCTTGCCCTTCAAGGCCTCCAGAACGCGGGCGGTCAAATCCTCATTCCCCACCGCGTCGGCCCGGAAAAAGAGTCCGCCCGTGTTTTTCGCCAGCGTCTGCAGGTTCTCCCAGCGCGGGCTGACGTCGGCCCACTCCGCCTTGCCCGCCTCTCTGCCGATGCCGATGGTCCGCACCGCCTCGCCGATGACTCGCCCGTCCTGGACGGCCGTCATCCTCGCCCGGTAACTCCCGTTGCCGCGGGGGCGGAAGCGGACCTCGAATTCCCGGGAATCCGGGCGATAGACCGCGCGGTAATGGTTGGTGACGCCGTAAGGATCCCGAAGCTGCACCTTCACCTGCGCCGTCTGGGCGGGCTGATAGGATTCGTCCCTCACCTGCATCCTGAGGACGTAGGTTCTGTCCTTGCCCTGCTCCGCCTCGGGAAGAATCTGGACCTGGGAACTTCCGGGGTCGCCCGAAAGCCAGCGGATCATCTGCGCGACCAGGCGGATGTAGAGACGGTTCGTCTTCTCCGCGGCGACCATCCCGAAATTCCACCGCCAGATATCATCCGAAAAAACACTCACAACCCTTCCCTCGCCGATCCGCTTCGTGGCGAGGAGAGGCGTTTTCCCTTCTTTCGTGGAAACGAGAATCTGCCCTTTCCCGAACGGCGTCGTTGCGTTGACGCGCCTCAAGGGGGGAAAAGATGTCCAGAACTTCTTGTTTTCCTCGAGATCCGAGGAGAGCTGCGTGATGGGATGTCTCCCGCCGACGGACGTCAGCTGAGCAAGCAGGCGCCTCTGGTCCTGATAATCGCTTTCCTGCTGCAGGCGCACGGGCAGGAGGTCCTCGATGGGGCTCCGGTAGTACCCGCCGGCGCTGAAGGACTGCCTGCCGCCGAACATGAGCAGCGCCCCGCCTTTCCGGACGTAATCCTCCACGCGCCTGAGGTAGTAGTTGCTGAAATACTCCTGGGCGGAGAAATTGTCGAAAACCACAATCTCGAAATTCTTGAGTTCCTCCAGGAACAGCTTGTCCACCGGGAACGGCACGAGGCTCAGGTGCCGGGTCGGAACGCCCGGGTCATCCTCCGAGGTTCTCAGGAAGACGAACGACACGAGGTCGATGGCGGGGTCCCGCTTGAGCGCCATGCGCAGGAACCGGTAGTTCCACGTGGGGGAGCCCGTAATCGTCAACACCCGAATCTTGTCCCGCCTCACTTCCAGCGGAATCTCGACGCGGTTGTTCGACTCCACGATCTCGCCGCGCTGAACGGGCGTGACCACGCTCAACACCTGGCTTCCCACCTCACTCGGCGTAAAGCGAAATTTCACGATACGACGCAACGGGCTGCGCCTGACGTCAATCGACCGGGTCCTGATGATGCGGCCCTCGCGCGTCAGGGCGACCGGCAGCTTGCGGCCGGAAAAGCCCTTGACCGAGAGCGAGACCTCCAGGCTCATCTCCTTTCCCTGAAAGGCGATGCGCGGGGCCTGAATATCCTGAATGGCGATGTCGCGGAAGGAATCCGGCGTCCCGAAGCCCACGCCGATGAGGGGCGGAAAGGATTTCACGTCCCCGGGCGGAAGCGCCGCCTCGGTGGTGTCCCCTCCGTCCGTGAGCATCAGGATGCCGAGGGGGCCGTCCCGGTTTTTCTGCTCCTCCTCTCCCGCCGGAGCGCGCGTCTCCCGGGCGCTTCGCAGAGCGCCCCGGATGGCGCCCAGCGGATCGCTGCCCACGCCCCGGGCCTGAAGGTTTTCCAGATCCTTCACTCCGATGGGGGTCCTGCCGGCATCGTAGCGTGCGAGCTGCACGTCGTAGAGCTCCCTGAGATCCGCGAGCAGGCTCGTGGGCGGATCGCCCGGTTCCTCCCCTTCGGGGGCCTGTACTTGTCCGGCCTTTTTCGGGACCAGCAGGAAATCTTTCGCCAGGTCGATGCGCGTTTTCCTGCTGTTCGCGTCCTGAACGCTCATGCTCGCCGAACTGTCGAGGAGAACGAGCAGCTTGGGCGGCAGGGAGCGCTCGCGCTTGTCGATCACCGTGGGGCCGGAGAGAAAAAACACGATCGCGGCATACAGGAGGGCCCTCAGCCCCTGAAGAAGCCAGACGCGTCTCGGCGGGAGTTTTTCGGTCAGGTCGCGATGCCTGCGGACGAGCGCCCAGCCCAGTCCGGCCGCAACGATGACGAGCACCCACCAGGGCGCGCCGCCGGGCCAGTGGAGTGTGGACCAGTCCATCATCTAGCCCTGGTTCAGCCTGCGCTGGATGAAGGGGTGGTGGATGAGGTCCTGCTTGTAGTTGCCCGTCATCGCATACAGCGCGATGTTGACGGCGAGCTGAAAGGCCGCGAGGCGCTGTGTCTCGCCGCCGGGGGTGCATTCCTCGAGCCACCCGCCGCCGGGACCCCTCGCCCAGGCGCCCCCCAGGTCGTTCCGGCAGAAGATGACGGGCGTGAACATTCCTATGTTGATGCCCATCAAATCCTGGCTCACGGCCTGACGCCCGCCGATGGATCGGATCAGGTAATAGCTCTTGAAAGCGGCATGCTCGCGCTGGAGCGCCTCGAAGGCGTTTCTGGGAAAGACGAGGCGCATGAGTTTCCTGACCGCGCCGCCGAAGGCCTCCTCCTCGAGCCCGAGGCCGTCGTCGATGAGCAAAAACCCCCCGTAGGTGAGGTGCCGCCTCAGGTTGTCTATCGCCCTTGCGTCGGGCATCTCGAATTCGTAACGCCCCGCCATGTAGAGAAAAGGATATTCGAAAATTTCGGGCGAGGAGATGTCGACCGCCTGCGCATCCTGTGCGGTTTCGATGCTCGTGCGCTTTCGTACCTCATCGAGAAAGGAAGCCATCGCCGTGGGATATTCCTGCCAGCGTCCGCCGGAGTAGCGCAGTTGCGCCGGCGTGAAATCGGGGAGTAACGTCTTACCCTCCTCGGAGGAACGCGGGAAAAGGTTCTTTTGCCACTCGCTCAAAGAAGGATTCGACTGCGCATTCGCCCGCCCGGGCAGGCCGAGCAGCGCGGCTGCCGCCATGGCGGCGCGGGCGATGAACACGCGCCGGCTCAGGAAAGAATTACGGGACGTTGACATCGGGCAACACCACATAGGTCGTGGGCGGCGGCAGTCTTTTGCGCGTGAGCACGAGTTCGGTCTCCTTCGGGCGAACGACTCTCGTGATCCCCTCCGCCTTCAGGGCTTTTTCGAACTCACCTGTCAATTCGGATCCAAAATAGTGCATCGGTATCACGATGTTGGGGCCGATGCGCTTGGTGATCTTGGCCGCCACGTCGTGGGGGACCGTGAACGAGCCGTCGATCGGGAGCAGAAGGACGTGGATTTTCCCCAGCGCGCGTATCTGCCCGGGCGAGGGGCCGAAGCGCGCGTTGCCGAAATGGGCGACGCAAATCCCGCCCGCCTGAAAGACATGGATGGTGTTCAGGACGAAAGGATGGTTCTCGTCCCCGTCCACCTGGGGGAAAGAGGCGACTCTCAGGTTCCCGAACTTCTCGTCGATCGCGTTGGGCTTTCCCTCTTTCGTCACGCCGAAAAAAATCTCCGACTTGCCCAGGTAGGGCCCCGTCATGGAGTGGGTTTCATGGAAATTGCTGACGGTGACGGCATCCGGCGGCGGATCCAGAACGGGGATGACGTAGGGGTCCATGACGGCCCGCCCGCCGCCCGGGGCTTCGATCAGGAAACTCGAGTGGCCCAGGAATTTCAGCCGAACCTCGCGGGCTTTCCGAACCCTCGCCCACCCGCCTCTCATCGAGACGGGGATGAAGCTCCCGTCGTGGCGGACGATTCCCGGCTTGCAGATGCCATCGACCGCCCACGCGAGGGTGGACGAGAAGATGAGCGCCGACAAGACGAGAAAACCCGAGAAAGTGGCTTTCCAGACCGGAAAGCGATTTTTCCGGCGCGGGAAAGACTGGCGCTTGTCACAGGCGGGGTTCAATATGAAGCCCCCCATATTGGCGTCGCTACGACATGACTGCGACCTGATAGCGACAGCGCGGCGGCGTAAAAGCGTTAGTTTATACCATCCTGCCAGCCGATGGGTAGTCCCGCAAGGGGAAGGAGAGAAACGGGTGCGGCGAAACCTTCACCCGCGCGGCGTTTCGCTCCCGAAAACCTTTCGCCACGGAGAAACCCATATCGCGGCGAACAGGACGCAGGCCTTCAAGATATCCGTGATGACGTACGCCCCGTGGTAGCTTCCGAATTCACTCTGCACGGCCGGCGCATTCCCCGAAGCCTCCGCGTTCGTGAGAATTCTTCCGAGCGCCTCTATTTTCGGCGTGAACCAGAAGACGTGAACGCCCACGATGAGAAGGAGGCACCCGGCCAGCGCGAGCGGCAGGCCGCGCATCCGTCCCGCCCACCAGAGAAAGCAGAACAACAAGACGCAGAACATGAGTTGCAGGCGGTTCCAGGCGCGGAAAATGCGGGTGTTGACTTCTCTCGCGGCCATGCGGCCCTTGATTTTCGCTTCCGGGGCGGGCTCGAACAGCTTCGAAGCCACCGGGTTCTTCTCCGCGTTGAACGCCTCGAACGAGTTCGTCGCCACCCACCACACGCCCAGCGTGAGGGCGAGCCACGACACCAGAAGGGCGAAATGAAAAGAGCGAACCAAAGCGGTCAAACCGAACTCCTCGATCCGGCAAGAGACATCCCTACGCGCAGGCCCTCAATGTACTCGACAAGCCCAGCGGCTCACAAGCCGCAGGGGCGAGGAGCGAAGGCGCGATGATCTCGTAGGGGCGCTTCGTGAAGCGCCCGTTTCTTTAGGGGGTCGTTCGCGAACGACCCCTACGTCACAACCGGGGATGACGACCGTAGGGGCGGCCCCCTGTGGCCGCCCTTCCCCCGCGCCTGTCCTGAGGAGGGACAATAACAAGGGCAGGACAGGCACGGGGGCCTGTCCCTACAAACCCAACCCCCCCTACCCCCCCTTGACAGGGGGGCAAGAAAAAACAAAACCCCCTCAGCCCGGCGGCGGGGCGTCGCCTTTTTGTACCCCCCTGTCATGGGGGGGTAGGGGGGGGTTGCCTTTATCCCCTGACAAGGGGGGAGTGATTTAACCCGACCCACAAAGGCTTTTCCAACATCCCCAAACAGCCCTCCCCGACTCATCGCCAAAAGCAATGCTGGACACCTCGTTGCGCGAACATTTAGAATGATTTGCGGGGCATCGCGGCTCACGGGGAGATTTCGATGACAGAAAACGCTTCCACGGTCTACAAGTCTCCCGCCAAAATCGAGGCCCTGCTCTCCCGCCAGAAAGAAGAAGGCTATCTCTCGAAAGAAGCGATCACCGAGGTCTCCAAGGACCTGGGCGTGCCCATCTACGATTCCTACGGCATCGCCAGCTTCTTCCCGCACTTTCACCTGGAAAAACCACAAAAGCCGAAAGTCCAGGTCTGCCGGGACATGAGTTGCCTGCTCGCAGGCGGCGACGCGCTGCTGGGCAACGCGAAAAACCTCGCCCGCCGCGCCGGAATCCGGGACCTCCGCCCCGAAAGCTGCGCCTGCCTGGGCCGGTGCGACAAGGGTCCCGCCGCCGAGATAGAAGGCCGCATCTATTCCTCTCTCACGGATGAAAAATTTCAGGACATCCTGGCATCCTGGAAAAACGGAGCGGCCAAACCCGCCTCGAGAGCGCAAAAACTCAAACACGCATCGCGCATCAATCCCTACCGCAAGAACGAGGCCTATGGCGTCCTGCGCGCTCTGATGAAAAACGACAACACCGAAAGCGTCATCGACGTCCTCAAGGAGAGCGGCCTGCGCGGCATGGGCGGGGCCGGCTTTCCGGCAGGGCTCAAGTGGAGTTTCGTCCTGAGCGCGCCGGGGACGGAGAAATTCGTCGTCTGCAACGCCGATGAGAGCGAGCCGGGCACGTTCAAGGATCGCGCCATCATGGACTCGCACCCCGAGCTCGTCGTCGAGGGAATACTCATCGCCTGCCGGGCCGTGGGGGCCGGGCGCGCCATCATCTACATCCGCCATGAATACGGCGCGCAGGCGAGAAAGCTCAGGAAAGCCATCGAGCGCGCGCGCAAGGCCCGCCTCATCGACACGAAGAACACCCCCACTCTCGAAATCTTCACCAGCCCCGGCGGATACATCTGCGGGGAGGAGACGGCGCTCCTCGAAGTCCTGGAGGACAAGCGCGCCCAGCCCCGCGACAAGCCCCCCTTCCCGGGCTCCGAAGGTCTTTTCGGCAAGCCTACTCTCATCAACAACGTCGAGACCTTCGCGCTCGTCCCGGCGGTGCTTGAAAACGGCGCCGAGTGGTTCACCTCATTCGGACGAAACGGGAGCAAAGGCTTCAAGGTGGTGGGCGTGAGCGGCGCGGTGCGGAAACCGGGGGTCTACGAGGTGGAGTTCGGAACGCCCATCCGGGAGATTATAGAAGGCCCCGCGGGCGGGCTGCCCCCGGGAGCGCGCCTGAAGGCGTTCTCGCCCGGCGGGGCCAGCAGCGGGTTTCTGCCCGCGAGCCTCGTCGATATTCCCTATGGTTTCGACTCCTTACAGGAGACGGGCAGCATGCTGGGCAGCGGGGCGCTCGTCGTCTTCCCCGAGGGGGTGGACATGGCGGCGCTCGCCCACAACGTGGTGCGCTTTTTCCGGGACGAATCCTGCGGCAAGTGCGTGCCCTGCCGCCTGGGGACGGAAAAGCTCACGGCCTTTCTGGAACGGGTCTTAAGTGGAGAGGCGCTGGCCTCTGAGCTGCCCGCCATGCGCGAGATATGCGAGGCCATGAAGGACACATCCATCTGCGGCCTCGGCCAGGCCGCGCCGATTCCGTACCTCTCGCTTTTCGAATACTTCGAATCGGACATCGAGGCGAGGCTCAAGTGAAACCGGGGCAGAGGAATGTCTGACGACAAGGTGATCGCCATCACCATTGACGGCCAGGAGACAGAGGCCGAGGCCGGCGCGACCATCTGGGAGGCGGCGCAGTCGCTGGGGGTCGAGGTCCCCAGGCTCTGCCATCAGCCCGGCATGGAGCCCGTGGGGGTGTGCCGCGTATGCGCCGTCGAGGTCGAGGGCGCCAGAACGCTCGTTCCCTCCTGCCACCGGAAGATTGAGCCCGGCATGGTGATCCAAACGGATAGCGAGCGCGTCGCGCGCGCCCAGAAAACGCTGGTGGCCATGCTGATGGCGGACCACGGCGTTCCGTCCGAGCCTGAGAACTGCGAACTCACCGCGCTCGCCGGGCAACTGGAAGCCGAAAACGGCGTGAGCGTCCTGCCGCCCAGGGAGGCGGGGCGCGCGCAGGATTTCTCGTCTTCCGTGATCGCCGTGGACCACAGCGCGTGCATCCTTTGCGACCGCTGCATCCGCGCCTGTACGGACGTTCAGGGCAACAACGTCATCGGGCGGGGCGGCAAGGGTTCGAGCGCGAAAATCGTGTTCGACGCGGACCTGCCCATGGGCGAATCCACGTGCGTCTCCTGCGGGGAGTGCATGGCCGCCTGCCCCACGGACGCGCTCACCAACAAATCCCTCACGCTGCAAATCGCCCCCGGCAAGCCCAGAGAGGTGGATTCCGTCTGCCCCTACTGCGGCGTGGGCTGCTCCATCTCCTACCAGGTGGCCGGCAATACCCTCCTGAGCGTCCGGGGGGACGAGACGAGTCCCGTGAACCAGGGGAGGCTCTGCGTGAAGGGGCGCTACGGGTTCGACTACGCCCATCACCCCGACCGCCTCACGACCCCTCTCATCCGCAAGGAAGGCGCGCCCAAGACGAGGGAGTTGCCCGGAGATCCGCTCTCCCTGTTCCGCGAGGCGAGCTGGGAGGAAGCCATGAACCTGGCGGCGAATTCGCTTAAGAAAATCCACGAGGCCCACGGCCCCTCGAGCATGGCCGGCTTCGGTTCGGCCAAATGCTCGAACGAGGACAACTACCTCTTCCAGAAGCTCATCCGCGCCGTGTTCGGCACGAACAACGTGGACCACTGCACGCGGCTCTGCCATTCGAGTTCGGTGGCCGCCCTGTTCCAGACCATCGGCTCGAGCGCGGTGAGCAACCCCTTCTCGGACGCGCTCAAGGCGGATTTCATCCTCGTGGCGGGGGCCAACGCCACCGAAAACCACCCCGTGGCGGCCACCTTCATCAAGCAGGCCGCAAGCGCAGGCGCGACGCTGGCCGTGGTCGACCCCAGGAGAATCGACCTGGTCGACCACGCGGACATGTTCGTTCAGTTCCGCCCCGGCACGGACGTGGCGCTCTTCAACGGGCTGTTGAACGCCGTGATCGAGGAGAAACTCTACGACGCCGACTTCATCGCCGCGCGCACCGAAGGTTTCGGGGAACTCGCAGAAAACGTAAAGCCCTACACACCCGAGAACGTCGCCAAACTCACCGGCGTCCCGGCCGAAACGCTCCGGGAACTGGCCAGGGGGTACGCGACCTCAGAGCGCAGCATGACCTTCTGGGGCATGGGGCTCTCCCAGCACACCCACGGCACGGACAACTGCCGCGCGCTCATCGCGCTTTGCCTCATCTGCGGGCAGATAGGCCGGGAGGGAACGGGACTCCACCCCCTGCGCGGGCAGAACAACGTGCAGGGCGCCTCGGACGTGGGCCTCATCCCGATGGTGTATTCCGCCTATCAGGACGTCGCCTCGCCCGCGATACGCAGGAAATTCGAAAAGGCCTGGGGCCGCAAGCTCGACCCCGAGCCCGGCCTCACGGTGATGGAGATCGCCGACGCCGCCAACCGGGGCGAGATAAAGGGCATGTACATCATGGGCGAGAACCCGGCCATGAGCGACCCGAACCTCAACCACTCGCGCGGCGCGCTGGCGAACCTCGAATTCCTCGTCGTCCAGGACATTTTTCTGACGGAAACCGCCTATTTCGCGGACGTCGTCCTGCCCTCCACGGCGTTCCCTGAAAAAACGGGCACCTATACGAACACCGACCGCAGGGTCCAGATCGGCAGGCGCGCCATCGACCCGCCCGGCGAGGCCAGGGAGGACTGGCGCATCGTGGCCGAACTCTCGGAGCGCCTCGGCTACCCGATGGAATATGAGTCCGAAGCCGAGATTTTCGATGAAATCGCCTCCTTGACACCCTTCATGGCGGGGATGTCCTACGACCGGCTGGGGCGTCACGGACTCGTCTGGCCGTGCACAAGGCCCAATCACAAGGGCAAGGAAATCCTCTTCGACAAATCGTTTCCCTCAGGACCCGGAAAGCTCATTCCCGTCCAGTACGCCCCCGCCAGGGAGATGCCGGACGATGACTACCCCTTCGTGCTCAACACGGGGCGCAACATCTACCACTGGCACACGGGGGCCATCACCAGAAGGGCGCAGGCTTTGGAGTCCGCGGAACCGGGGCCTTATGTCGAGATGTCGCCCGAAGACCTGAAACGCCTGAAGATCAGGAACGATTCGGACGTTCTGGTGGAATCGAGGCGCGGGGAGATCACCCTCCCCGCCCGGGCTTCGGAGCGGGTGCGGCCCGGGCAGGTATTCATCCCCTTCCACTACGTCGAGGCCGCCGCGAACCTGCTCACGGTGGACGACCTGGACCCCTACGGGAAAATCCCGGAGTTCAAGTTCTGCGCCGTGCGGGTGAGGAAGCCGAGGAGGTTAAAATCTACACTCAAGGTATCCGGCGCGTGAGCTTCGCTGTTGAGTCGACCCTCTGACTCCTTGATGTTTTCGTATCGATAAATTATATCGATCGCAAGTATTTGTTGGGGAGCACATAAATCACTCACGAAAGAGGAAGTCGCCAAATGCCCCTGGCCCCCAAGGAATCGAGTTTTTTTGATATTTTGGCTGATATCTGGACCCCACCCGAGTTCATTATTACAAAGACGGTCAATTCCGGTCCTGCCGGTTTCGAGCAGGACAAGGAATCCCTAAGAAAATATTTTGCTGCCGCTATGGGGAAAATGGACGAGGGAACCAGAGACAGGCCAAACTCCGACAGGCGGCGACTTGTCACGGCAGGAAACAGATAAACCACACCCTACAACCCAAACCAGCGGCGACTCACTAAAAGAAGAACGAGTAACAGAAATAGTATATTCGGGGATTCTGCCTCCGCCGGAATTCGCGCGCCAATATGAAGAAATGCAGCCCGGAGCAACCGACCGCATTCTCAGGATGCCCGAGGAAGAACAAAAAATTCGGAAACGGGACAATGCATGGACGCTCTTTAACGAAACTCTCAAAATATTCGGAAGCATTTCAATTTCGATATGCCTCATCGCCGGAGGCGTGTATTGCGCCTCGATTGGCCAACCCTGGCCGGGATTTTCTTTCGCCGCACTGGGCATAATCGGCGCGGTATTGAGATTTTTTCAAGGCAAAGAAGAAAAGAACTAGGCTCCCTTTCATAGAAAAAACAAGGGGAGATCACCCTCCCCGCTCGGGCTTCTTCGCGGGTGCGGCCGGGGCAGGTCTTCATCCCGTTCCACTACGTCGAGGCCGCCGCGAACCTGTTCACCGTGGACGACCTGGACCCCTACGGGAAAATCCCCGAGTTCAAGTTCTGCGCCGTGCGGGTGAGGAAGCCAAGGAAACGGCGGGGGTAAGACAAACCTATCAGGGATTCCAAGTATTTTTATTAAAGTGTTACTTCATTTAATAACATCAACTATCTGTAAATACATCTTTTGTACAATATATGCAGGGTATTCTCTCTCGCTCTTTCGGATAATTCCACCAATATAACAACAGGGCGGCTCGCGAGCTGCCCCTACGCCATTCTGTGACATTCAATTATCTTTTCTGAATCCCCTCACCGGAAACTCGTGATCAGGAATCCGCCCAGCACGACCAGGCCCGCCGCGCCGAGAAGGCGCGCGTTCACGCGCTCCATGTCGCCCATGAAGACGAGGCTCAGGAGCACCACCCATATCGGGGCGGTGCGGCTCAGGGGCAGGACGACGGTGACGTCCGAGAACGTGAGCGTGTACCACAAAAGCCCCGTGGCGGTGGCGGAGAACACCGAGCCAAGGAGTATCCAGCATACGTCGCGCCGGTTCACGTAGATTCTGCCGCTCTCGCCCAGAAACGGCTTCGCGCACAGGAGAAAGAGGAAACCCGCCAGAAAGGCGAAGCCCACCGCCGCGAAGGGCGTCCGCTGCTCGGCGTAGCCGATTTTCGCGATGACCGGCATGGCGGCGTACATGAACGAGGCGAAGACGGGGAAGATGAGCGCGCGGCGGAATTCCGGCCCCATCCCGCCCTTCTCGACGTCCTTGCCCTCGCCCATCGAGATGAGCGCCACCCCGCCGACGATGGAGAAGGTCCCCAGCACGACCGCCACGCCCGGCTGCTCCCCCAGGAAGAAGGCGGCGAAAAATACCGCCCATATCGGGGCGGAAGCCTGGACGGGGCTCGTCCGGCTCGCGCCGATGCGCTGGATGGCCGTGTACGACGCCAGATGCCCCATCCCCTGTCCCAGGCACCCCGCCAGCATGAACCACAGGACGGGCTTGAGCGATGAGGTCTGCAGCGTGCCGAGGGAAAAGGCGATGCTCAAAAGCAGCGCGCTCGCCACGGCGTTCGTGATGAGCACCCCGGTGATGGGGGATGCGCTCCTCAAGCCCCGGCGGAAGGAGATGAGCGCCGCCGAGTAGATGAATGAAGAGGAGAGAGCGAGGATTTCGCCCGACATGAAAAAAGGACCTTGCGCGTTCATGCGCGCGACTATACACGCACCGGGATATTTAGGCGAGAAGAGCGGGCGTTGTGGTGAAACAAGAATAGTTGCGAACGTCCCGGGAAACCCTCTCGCTCTTCCGGTCGTTTTCGCCCGGAAACAATTTTTTCAGGGATCGTTTCCGGCCAATAAAACCCTCGGCCTGCTCCGGAAGCGGTACCGCGCCGCACGCGGTTTCCGGCGGGCCTAGGCGAGGTCTTTCGGCAGGACGAAGCCGGTGAGTACCGCCGCGCCTTCGCGCAGCGAGGACCAGCGCGCCGCGTCGAGCGCGAACGCGGCCAGGGCGGCGGTCGGGAATTTTTCGTCCATGCGCCGGCGCATCGGCTCGGGTCCGCCGCCGCAAATCCCGGCGGCGAGGTCTTCGATCCCCGGGTTGTGGGCGATGAGCAGGACGCAATCGACGGCGGTTTCGATGCGCTGGAGGCGTCCCAGCAGGGTTGCCGCGTCCGCTCCGTAGAGGCCGCTCTCGATGCGCACGACGGCGTCGCGAGCCAGGCCGGGCAGCATCAGGGCCAGGGTCTCACGGGTGCGCCGGGCGGCCGAGCACAGGATGAGGTCGGGCAAGGGGCCGCCGCGCGCAAGATGCCGGGCGATCAGCGGCGCCGCGCGGCGGCCGCGTTCGCTCAGGGGGCGATCGAAATCGGCCAGCCCCGGCTCCGACCAGCTCGACTTGGCGTGCCGCAGCAGGAAAAGGGTCTTCATGGCTCCGTCCGCCTCACGATGGCTTTATGCGATGCGGGGCATTGTCCTTCAGGCGGGAAAGGGCGTCAAACAGAGCGCAGTCGACGACGGCGCCGCCTCCCGTTTCCGTAGGACCGGGCAAAAAGGCCGGGAAATCGAGAGGTTTTCCGGGGTATTCGCAATGATTTCTGTGCGGATTCGCCATGATTTTCAGCCACGCGCAGGCGTTTACTTGAAGGCTGTGATCAGCACCCCGCCCGCCACGACCATCCCCGCCGCCAGGACGATGCGCGAGGTGATGCGCTCGAGGCCGCCCAGGAAGAGGTAGGTCCACAGCACGACCCACAGGGGGACGAGCCTGCTCAGCGGCAGCACCGTCGAGACGGGCGCGATGCTCATCGCCGTCCAGAACATGATGGCCGCCAGCGTGGTGGTGATTCCCGCGCCGAGAAACAGGTAGACGGCCCTCCTGTCGGCTTCGAGCTTGCCGCCGCCGGGCAGCAGGGGGCGCGTTACCGCCAACAGAAGCGTACCGGCGGTGAAGGCGCAGGCGAAGCCCAGGATGGGGGTTTTCTGGTAGGAGAAGGCGACGTTCGCCAGCACGGGCAGCAGCGCGTAGGAGAGCGACGAGGTAAGCGGATAGACCAGCCCGCCCTGAAAGAAGCTCTTGAAACTCTGGTCCGCGCGCCGCTCGCCAAGCGAGAGCAGGCAGACGCCCGCCACGATCAGAACCGTCCCCATCGCCACGCCGACGCCTGGCCGCTCGCCGAGGAACATCATGGCGAAGGTGACCGAGAAGATGGGGGTGGACGATTGTATGGGAACCGACCGGCTCACGCCCATCCTCTCGATGCCGATGGCGTTCGTGAGCTGCCCCACGCCCTGCCCCAGGCAACCGCCGAGCATGAAGATCAGGACGGGCGTGAGCATGGATTCCTGGAGCGTGCCGCGGGCGGCCGCGATGATGAGCCCCAGGACCGAGACGGTCGAACTCAATATCAGCACGCCCGCTATCGGCGTCGCGCTGCGCACCCCCTGGCGGATGGCGATGAGCGACGTCGAATAGCAAAGCGACGCCCCTACCGCCAGCAATTCCCCCCAGCCTGCCTGTGCGAAAAGACCCGACATTTTATGACTGACCGCTCCTCGATAATGCGCGTCGCCCCGAAGCCGGGGCGCCTAGCGGAACAGGGTGATCATCACCCCGCCGGCCACGACGAGGCACGCCGCGACCACCGTTTTGGGCACAACGCGCTCTATCTTGCCCAGAAACAGGAAGCTGAACAGAATCACCCACAGGGGCGTCATCCGGCTCAGCGGCAATACGCTCGACACCATCCCCGCCACGAACGCCGTCCACATCAGAAACGCGGCGATGATGTTGAACGGAAGCCCCACCAGCAGGGCGCGGAGCGTCGCCATATTTCCCCTGATGACTCCGCCGCCCGGCATCATGCGCCTCGCCGCCAGCATGAGCAAAAGGCCCGAGCCGAACGCCACGCCGAATCCCAGGTAGGGCGCCTCGTGCTCCGCCAGGCCCAGCTTGGCGAACACGGGCACCGCCGCATAGCACACGGACGAGGAAATCGGCAGGAGGTAGTCCTGCCGGCTGTAGTTTTGAGACCCGCCTCCCGCGCGCTTTCTCTCCGGCCAGGAGAGCAGGAAGACGCCGCCCACGATCCCGAGCGTCCCCAGGAGAACATAGACGCCCGGCGCCTCGCCCAGGATGACGACCGCCAGGACCACGCCCCACAGGGGTGAGGAGGCATGGACCGCCGTGGCCCGGCTCACGCCCAGGCGCTCGATGGCCGAGAAGAAGATGAGGCTCCCCGTTCCGTGGCCGGCCATGCCCGTGAGCGCGAACCAGCCGAGCGCGCGCATGTTGGTGGACGCCAGGGTGCCCAGCACCCATGCGGTCGCCAGCCCCGCGATGCTCACCAGCGAATTCAGGACGATGATGCTCATCAGGGGGCTTCCGGTCGTCATCGCCCGGCGCACCGAAATGAGTGTGATGGAATAGCTGAACGAGGTCGCCACGGCGAGAAACTCGGGACTGCCCCATGATGATATCCACTCGACCATGGGCGGACTATACACCCCAAACCCCCGGGAGGCGAGGATGAGGGGGGATCATCTGGCCACGGGCCGGTCGAGCGGATAGAATGCGCCCCGATGGACACGATTGCCATTCATTCCATAAGACCGGAGGCCGAAAATGGCGGACGAGAGAGTATTCCTGATAGCGTGGTTGAAGCCCAAGCCCGGACGAGAAGACGAGATGGCGGAACTCCTGGGGGGCATGTGCGCGCCCTCGCGCAATGAGGCCGGGTGCATCTTCTACAACCTCTACCGGGCGACGGACGAGGCGGGCGCGTTCCACTTCATCGAGTGCTGGAAATCACAGGCCGCCCTCGACGCGCACCGCGAAGAGCCGCACTACAAGAATTTCCGCGAGAAACTGCCCGACCTGCTCGCGGAGCCCGTAGGCGTGAAATTCCTCGAAGCCGTCGATTCGACGACGGGGTGAGGTCGGGAGCGGGCGCGTGTAGGGACAGGCCTCTGCGCCTGTCCGCAAATGGGCAGGCACAGTCGGGCTTCCCTTCCTCAGGAAAGCCCGACGCCCCTACGGGTTCGTTTCGATTTACAGTTTACAGGGGGTGTTGAAAAATTCCCCTTTTCAGGGGTAGAGGGGGCATACCTCTCGACTGAAAGGCAACCCCCCCTACCCCCCCTTGTCAGGGGGGCAAGAAAAAGCAAAACCCCCTCAGCCCAGCGGGGCGCATCGCCGTTTTATACCCCCCTGACAAGGGGGGGTAGGGGGGGTTGCTCCTTTGGCAAAGACTTTTTCAACACCTAATCAGTCGCGATTAGCCTACCAGAGCGATTTCAAACGTCCGCCGTCCAGGTTCAGGGATATCCCGGTGATGTAGCTCGCGCGTTCGGAGCAGAGAAAGACGATGGCGTCCGCCAACTCCTCGGGCCTGCCGAAACGGCCCAGCGCGTTCTTGCGCGCCGCGCGGCGGCGGGCCTCTTCTTCTGATTCCGCCTCGAGTTCCGCCGCCAGGCCCTGCGCGTTCATCCGCCAGAGCGCGGTGTCCACCCAGCCGGGGCATACCGCGTTCACGTGAATCCCCGCCTCGCCGAATTCGGTGGAAAGCGATTTCGTCATGTTCAGGAGCGCGCTGTTCGTCATGCCGCTCCCGAACATGTAGGGGTCGGGCTCCTTGCCGGCCCCTCCGATCATGTTCACGATGCGGCCCCACCCCTTCGCGCGCATCCCCGGCTCCACGAGACGGATGAGGCGCAGGAAACCGAACAGCTTGGTGTCGAGTTGTTTCTGGAGACCGGCGTCGTCCAGCACCTCGAACCTGCCCGAACTCATGGTGCCCGCGTTGTTCACGAGAATGTCGATGGCGCCGAGTTTTTCCTGCGCGCGCTCTACCAAGGGGGCCAGTTCCCCCTCGTTCGACGTATCCGCCACGACGTAGTGGATTTCGCCGCCCGTCTCATCGGCCAATTGCGCGCAGGTCTCCGCCAAGGCCTCTTCGTTTCTCGCGCAGGTGAAGACGCGGGCGCCCTCTTCCAGGAAGCGCCTCGCCGTCTCTTTCCCGATGCCCCGGCTACCGCCCGTCACCAGGGCCGCTTTTCCTTCGATGCTTAAGTCCACGTGTTTCCTTTCCTTGAAATGGGTGAAGGAATGATCGAATCATGAAATACCTGCTTCATCAAATCCGGTATCCCGCTCGTCCGTAGGGGCGGACCCATGTGTCCGCCCGTTTTGGAAACCGACTCAAACCACGACGCGTAGATGGCGGATAGATGGCAGGGCGGACACATGGTCAGACATATATGTCTGACCCCTACAACACCACATCCCTCCCCCACCTACCCCGACACCTGCGCGACTTCCTCCCATTCCTTCCAGCCGATGATGTCGTCTGGCGGCTCCACCGGGTTGTGGAGGCCGTCCTGCAGGCGGTTCCAGGCGTTGAACAGGCAGGTGAACAGCGTGAGTTCCACGATGTCCTTTTCGCTGAAAAATTGTTTCAGCGGCGCGAAGCAGGCGTCGTCTGCGGCGGCCGTGTTTCTCGTGAGGGCCGTCGCCCAGCGGATCACCGCCTTTTCCCGCTCATCGAAGAGGTCGCTCCCTTCCCACCCATCGACTATCAGGGAGATATGTTCGTCGTTCAATCCGGCAGCTTGACCAAGCTTGACGTTGTGGTTCGTTCATATCTCGCAGTCGTTGATGAGCGAGGGCGTCAGGATCGCCAGTTGCATCAGGCGCATCCTGGCGGAATCGGCCCGCCACTGGCTCCGCAGGGCCACCGTAAGGCTCATGATGTGGCGCAGGGCTTCGGGCGAATGGGCCAGGGCGCGATAGAAGCTGGGCACCGTGCCCCATCTTTCCCTCGATTGTTCAAAGAGCGGTTCGTGATCGCCAGCGGCGTCATCGGGTACCGGCGTGATTCTCGACATCTCGGCCTCCTTGTGCGTCGGAATTCGCAACGTAATGCGTACAGGTGTTTTCTTCATTTTTAGCAGATTTTGGGGGTTGCCACCAAGGGGGGAGCCCGATCGGGCAGGGAGCTGTTGAAAAAGTCGCCCTCCTCAGAGGATAAAGGCAACCCCCCCTACCCCCCCTTGTCAGGGGGGTAAGAAAGAGCAAACCCTCCACCACAGCGGCGAGGGGCGGCGCCTTTTTTTACCCCCCTGACAAGGGGGGGTAGGGGGGGTTGGTTTTCAAGACGAGGGCCTGCACCGCCGCCTGGTTTCGGATTTTGGCCGTCATTCCGGCGTATGCGGGAACGACGATCAAAAGCGAAGAACCCTTTCTTCACCATTCCTCCACCCATCCCCCCCTTTGCGGTGCGCATCGCCCCCTGCTATAAGTCGCCTTGCCGCGTCGTCCATGAAAGGAAACCCCGGTGGAGCACCAGAAAATCCTCATCATCTGCGCGCATCCCGACGACATCGAGTTCCGCTGCGCAGGTTCGGTCGCCAAATGGACGCGCGAGGGCCGGCATGTGGAGTACTGCCTCGCCACGAGCGGGGACAAGGGCGTGAACGGCCCCGAATCGCGCCGCATGACCATCCAGGAGAAACAGGCGATCCGCGAGAGTGAGCAGCACGAGGCGGCTGCGGTCGTCGGCGTCGAGAAAATCCATTTCCTTCGCCATACGGACGGGGAAGTCCAAAACACGGCCGAACTCAGGCGCGACCTCGTACACGTGATGAGGGAGTACAAGCCGGACCTCGTGATCGCCGACGACCCGGCGAACGACGCCTTCGACAGCTTCTACGGGTACCACCGGGACCACCGCGCCGTCGCCAAGGCGGTCTTCGACGCGCTCTATCCCGCCGTGGGCAACGAGAATTATTTCCCCGAACTCCTCGCCGAGGGTCTGGAGCCGCATCATCCAAAGGAAGTCTATTTCAAGACGATTCGCGGAGCGGACACCTGGGTGGACATCACCGATACGTTCGACCTGAAAATCGAAGCGCTCCACTGCCACAAGAGCCAGGTCGGCGCGGCGGAAGACCTGGTTACCCACCTGCGCGACTGGGCGAAGCGCTCGGGCGAGGCGGGCGGCCTCGAGTGCGCCGAGTCCTACCGGCGCATGGAGGTGCCGCAGTAGGGAGTGCCTTTGTAGGGGCGGACCCATGTGTCCGCCCATTTTCGTTACCAATTCCGCCGTCATTCCGGCAAAAATCCGAAACCTGGCGGCGCAGGTTCTCGCCTTGAAAACCAACCCCCCCTACCCCCCCTTGACAGGGGGGCAAGAAAAAGCAAAACCCCTCAGCCCGGTGGGGGCGAATCGCCTTTTTTTACCCCCCTGTCAAGGGGGGGTAGGGGGGGTTGGTTTTATCCCCTGACATGGAGGATTGGGGGGTTGCTCCTTTGACAAAGGCTTTTTCAACTATCCCTCCCCGCTCGGCAATCGCTCCTTCCTCAGTTGCGATTGACCTTGCACAAAACGGCCAAATGATTACACTAGGGCTTCCAACGAACTTTACCGATCCATTCGTTCTATCGGGGGCCGCACATGCTCGGATACCAAGGAAGAATACTGCACATCGACCTCAGCAACCGCACGTCGCGCATCGAGGAATTCGGCGAGGAGATGGGCCGCACGTTCCTCGGCGGCAACGGCTTCTGCGCCAAAATCCTCTGGGATCACCTGAAACCCGGCACCGACGCGCTGTCGCCTGAAAACGTCATCGTCTTCGCCGTGGGGCCCTATACGGATTCCGCAGTCCCAAGCGCCAGCCGCGCGTGCGCCGCGGCCATCAGCCCGCTCACCGGGCTTTTCTTCGACTCCACCTTCGGGGGCGCGTGGCCCATCACGTTAAAACGCACCGGGCTCGACGCCGTCGTCCTCCACGGCAAGGCCGACTCCCTCGTCTATCTCATGCTCACCGAAGAGGGCGTGGCGTTCAAGGACGCGAGCCATCTGAAGGGGAAATGGATCCGCGAGACGTGCGACACGATTACGGAGACCGAGGGCGGCACGGACGTTCTGGCCATCGGCCCGGCCGGCGAGAACCAGGTGCGCTTCGCCGCTATGGCGCACACCTGGCGCAAGAGCCGCGACGGGATCAGCGGGCGCGGGGGCATGGCGGCCGTCCTGGGCAGCAAGAACGTCAAAGCCATCGCCGCCCGCGGCAAGGCGAAAACCGCATGGGCGGACGCCAAGGCGCTCAGGACGTTCGTGAACGATACCACCGAGGACGTGCGCACGGGCACGGCGGCGCTCCACAAGTACGGCACGCCGATTCTCGTCAACATGATCAACAAGATGGGCGCGCTCGGCACCCGGAACCTCATGAGCGAGATTTTTGAGAACTGCGAACCCATCAGCGGCGAATACATGCACGACAATTTTCTGGACAAGCACACCACCTGCCTCAAGTGCCCGGTGGCGTGCGGCAAGAATTACCTGATGAAGGGCGGCGAGTTCGACGGCCTCGTGTGGAAACTCCCCGAGTACGAGACCATCTTCGCGCTGGGGACCATGCTGGGCATCGGCGACCCGGGCGTCATGCTCCAGGCGAACATGCTCTGCGACGAACTGGGCCTCGACACGATATCGGCGGGCGTCACGCTCTCGCTCGCCTTCGAGAGCATGGAGAAAGGACTCCTGAGCGAGGCCGAAGTCGGCGAACCGCTCAAGTGGGGGGACTCGGCCACCATGCTGAGGCTCCTGGAAGACATGACCCACCGGAAAGGGTTCGGCGACAGGCTGGCGGAGGGCGGCAAGCGCCTGGCCGCGGAAATCGGCGGCGACGCGCCCAACCTGCTCTACGCCTCGCGCGGCCTCGAGCTTCCGGCGCACAGCGCGCGCGCGCTCAAGGGCATGTCCATCGGCTACGCCACGGGCACGCGGGGCGGCAGCCACCACGACACCCGCCCCACCCTCCAATACGCCTCGGACCACGACAACACCTCGACCGAGGGGAAGCCCGAATTCGCCGTGCGCACGCAGAACTTCACCGCGCTGGGCGATTCCATCACCCAGTGCCGCTTCACGGCCGAGCGCGGCTACGGGGCGATGATCAACGAGAAATACGCGACGATGCTGAACCTCGTGACCGGGTGGGACACGACGGCGGACGAACTGGAGGAAACGGGCGAGCGCATCTGCAACCTCGAGCGCGCCCTGCACGTGCGCGAGGGGGTGAGCCGCGCGGACGACATGCTGCCCTATAAAGTGATGCACGAGCCGATTCCAGACGGCCCCCACAAGGGAATGCACTGCCCGCCGGATGAGCTCGAAGGCATGAAAAACGAGTTCTACGGCATCCGCGGCTGGGATGAGAACGGGGTCCCGGCGGCGGCGACGCTCGGGAGGCTAAAGCTCGGCGACGTGGCCGAAGCCCTGGCCACTGCGGGCAACGGCAACGCAGCGGGTTAAAGCGGGGTTCGTAGGGACAACCCCCCACCGTGGTTGTCCCCTCCCAGAAGGACAGGCACGTAAACCTGCCCCTCAGGGGGCTGTTGAAAAAGTCCCTGAGAGGGAGAATGGCAACCCTCTGAAAGGGAAACTCCATAAAGGCAACCCCCCCTTGTCAGGGGGGCAAGAAAAAGCAAAACCCCCTCAACCCGGCGAAAGCGCATCGCCTTTTTATACCCCCCTGACAAGGGGGGGTAGGGGGGGTTGCCTTTCGACGAGGGAGATCGGGGGTCGCGGGAAAGGAAAGCGGCCTTCCCGCTAAAAGCAATATCCCCCGACGAGGACTTATTCAACAACCCCCTACGGGTAGGAATTAACCCGTCATCCCGGCGCATGCCGGAATACAACGGACTCTGACAGGCAACGGGCACAGGCCATCCCATCGGTTTCGATTCGGCTTGGGGCAGTGTCTTTCGGTTCCATGACAGGTGTGGAAATATCCGTTGCGCACCTGACAATTTTGCTCCCGGGAACTCAAACGCTCTCGTCCATACCGGACGGGGCCGCCTCGGTCACACCGGAAAGAGCAGCGTCGATCGCGGCCAGGAACGGCCCGGCGAACTGCTTCAGCTTCGCTTCCCCGACGCCGCTGACCCCGGCGAACTCCGCCTCGGTGCGCGGCCGGCGGCGCGCCATGTCGATCAGCGCGCGGTCGTGAAACACGACGAAGGCGGGCACCCCGCGCTCCCTCGCCAGCTCCAGCCGCAACGCCTTGAGAGCATCGAGCAACACCGCTTCCCCGCCGGTCAGGGGCTGCTCCGCCGGCTCGTCGCTCCGCGCCTGCGTCTTCGCGGGGCTGCGCGAAACCGCCGCGTCCTGGCGATAGGTGAACACTCCGTCGCCGCTCAGCAGCGCGCCGCCCTTATCGGTGACCCCGAGCCCGCCGAAGCCTCCGACGTCAAGCCGCAGAAACCCCGCAGCGACCATTTGACGAATCAAAGAGCGCCACTCGTTCTTGCCCCGATTCGTCCCCACTCCGAAAGTCGGCAGACAATGATGCCCGAAGCGCGTGATCTTTTCGCTCTTCGCGCCACGCAGGATGTCGATCAGATGCGCCGCGCCGAAGCGTTCCCCCGACCGCCTGGCCGCCGAGAGTATCATCAACGCTTCCTCCGTCCCGTCGATGAGCTCGGGCGGAGAGATACAGACGTCACAGTTACCGCAAGGCTCGATCCGCTCCCCGAAATAATCCAGCAGCGCCACTCGCCTGCAGGCCGGCGCCTCGCAAAAGCCCAGAAGCGCGTCGAGCCGCTTGTGCTCCCGGCGCCTTCGCTCCGGACCCGCGTCCTCATCCTCGATGAACCGGCGGCGCATCCGAATGTCATCCAGCCCGTAAAGCATGTGCGCCTCGGCGGGGTCGCCGTCGCGCCCGGCCCGGCCGATCTCCTGGTAGTAGGCCTCCATGCTGCCCGGAAGATCGGCGTGGAAGACGTACCGGACATCCGCCTTGTCGATCCCCATGCCGAAAGCGATGGTCGCCACGATCACGACGCCGGGCTCGGTCATGAAGACGTTCTGGTGGGCTTCACGCTCACAGGTCTCCATGCCCGCATGATAGGGCAGCGCGCGCACGCCATCCTCCGCCAGCATGGCGGCGGCCTCCTCCGTTTTCTTCCGCGAGAGGCAGTAGACGATCCCGCTTCGGCCTTCATGGCGCGCGACGAAGCTCCGGAGTTGCCGCTTCCAGTTGCGCTTCATCTCCACCGTGAGCGTGATGTTGGGGCGGTCGAAGCCGAGCACGAACTGCTCGACCCGGCCGTCGAACAACCGCTCGACGACGTCGGCGCGGGTCACCTCGTCGGCGGTCGCCGTCAGCGCAATGAGCGGTATCCCGGGAAAGAACTCCCGCAACCGGCAAAGGTCGGCGTATTCCGGACGGAAGGCCGGGCCCCATTGCGAGATGCAGTGGGCCTCATCGATGGCGAACTGCCTCACCGGCAGCCGTTTCAGGGCCGCCAACATGCGCTCGGTCATCAGCCGTTCCGGGGCCATGTAGAGAAACCGCGTCCGGCCCTCCGCCACGCGCTTCCAGGCGGCCACGTTCTCCGCCCGGCTGTTGCCGGAGTTGATGCTGTCCGCCGCGACGCCCATGAGCCTCAGCGCCGCTATCTGGTCCTGCATCAGCGCCACCAGCGGTGAAACGACCACCGTCAGCCCATCCATGACCAGTCCCGGGACCTGGAAGCACAGCGATTTGCCGGAACCCGTCGGCATGACGACAAGCGCGTTGCGCCCCGCCAGAAGCGCCCCGATCACGGCCTCCTGGCCAGGCCGGAACTCGTCAAACCCGAATGTTTCGCGCAGTACCCGCCGCCCCTCCGTCATCGGTCCGCTTACCGGACGCTCACCGACGCTTCCGCCGACCGGAATGAAGCCGCCGGAATCGGCCTGAAGCTCTTCGCAAGCCGCCCCGCCCGCCTTTCCCGGCATCGCTTCCCGCCCCGGCCCTGCCGATTGGGCGCAACTCCTGCGCTCCCGCATCCCGCGACCTCCTCCCAAGCACAAAACAGCCATTACCGAATCACAGAACCAGGGGTTTTTCAACAGCGTCTTATGGGGCTTTTGAAAAAGTCCGATAAAGGAGGAATGGCGGATGTAGGGACAACCCCTGCTCGGGGTTGTCCTGCCCTCCGTGGTTGTCCTTTGCGGGATGGTTGCCGTCAGGACAGGCGCGGAGGCCTGTCCCTGCGAGACGATGCGGTTTTGTTCGTCATTCCGGCCTCGAGCCGGAATCCATTTGATTTGCCTTTGTTCCTGGTTTTCTGATCGATTCGCGCAAATGACGAGGAGATGAAAAGCCGCGGTATTATCATTCTGCTTGAAAATGGATTCCGGGCAATCCCTCCCTCCTCGGGCGGTATTGATTGCCGGAATGACGGCCAAAGGCGAACCATGGACGGCAAAGGGGCACAGGGCGGCCACGGGGGCCGCCCCTACAGTTCGTCTCGATACGCGGGGTGTAGGGACACAATTCGATTATCGGGATTCCCTCGCTCCTCGCGGAGGACTTTTTCAACAACCCCCTGATGCGTCCCGTGCGGCCGCTCATCATCGATGCGGGAAGGATCCGGCGCGAAAGAAGACCGCCCTTCAGGATCACGGTTTTCGCGTCCGGCCGAAAATGACCCTCGCCAGCGAATGCACGGCCGCGCCCGGAGGACGGCTTCGCTCTCCGCCTCCCCGGCCGAGAGGGCGCGCATTTCCCCGCATTTGCCGTCAAAGCGTTTCGGGCGGGATGCGCGAGAATCCCCGCGCGGAAAGCGGGTGTTCCCATCGACGCGGGGAGGAAGAAAATGACACGGGCGATTCAGGTTCGACCCTCGCTCCGCGTCCGGGATTCAGCGGGGGCGCATGCGCCCGCAGCCGGCGCCGCCGCCCGCGCGAAGGGGTCCTCCCGCAACGGGAGCGCGCCCGCGGATTCCGGGTTCAGGACGCGCGCATTTCTCCTGAGTTGCGGCGCACGCGCGCCCCGGCGGCCCGGAAACGGCGGCAGCGGTCTCACGCCCCGCCTTATGAGGGAATTTCTGAAAAATTCGATTAATCATTGTTATGAACCCGGTGTCGGCGCGATAGTATGATTGGCTCCGTTTGTCTACGATAAAATGTTGTTTATAATACCATATTTCTTTTATTCCGTACCCAGCTACCCCTTGTGCTTTCGCCATACATATGCTTGAATACCCTCCAGTTTGATGCCGCACGTATGCGTTTTGATTACATATTTCAGGAGGTAAGATGCCGAAGCGAAGCGATCTGAAACTCACCAAGCGCACCGTCGACGCTCTGGAGGTGGATTCCAAAGACGCCGTTTTCTGGGACCGGGAGCTGGCCGGTTTCGGGGTGCGCGTCCACGCCACCGGCAGAAAGACCTACGTGGTGCAATCGCGGGGACCCGGGGGGCCGAAGCGCGTGACGCTCGGCCGTCACGGGGAGCTGGCCGTCGACGAGGCCAGGAAACAGGCCGCCCTCATTATCGACCGCATCAAGCGCGGCGAGGATTTCAGCGCTGCGACACCCGAGGCGGAGACCACCGTGGCCGGACTCGCCGAACGCTTCATGCGCACCCATGTGGAGAAACACCTGAAACCCGCCAGCATTGCCGCGTACCGCACCGCGCTCGAGGGGCACATCCTGCCGGCCCTGGGCGGGATGGGGCTGGACGAGGTCGGCGGGGCGGAAGTCACGGCGCTCCATCACGGCCTTCGCGATACGCCGGTCCTGGCGAACCGGGCGGTCCACCTGCTCTCGCGGATGTTCGTACTTGCCGAGGCGTGGGAACTGGTACCGCCTGGGCGGAACCCCTGCCTCGCCGTGCGCCGCTACAGGACGCAGGCGCGCGAGCGGTTCCTGACGGCGGAAGAGTACCGCCGCCTGGGCCGGGCGCTCGGGCAAGCCGAGGCGGAGGGCGGGGTATGGCCGCCCGCTATCGCGGCCATCCGGCTGCTCGCACTTACCGGGTGCCGCAGGGGCGAGATACTGAACCTGCGCTGGGACGACGTGGACCGCACGTCGGGGGATCTGAGGCTTCAGGACGCCAAGGCGGGTCCCCGCATGGTTCCCCTTACGAGACCCGTGCTCGGGGTGCTCGACGCCATCCCCAGGCGGCCGGAGAACGCATGGGTAATCGCGGGTCAGAGGCCCGGAAAACGCCTGACGGGCCTGCACCACTACTGGCGGCCCGTCCGGGAGCGGGCGGGGCTTCATGACGTGCGCATCCACGACCTCAGGCATTCCTACGCGTCGAGGGCGCTGGCGCTGGGCGAGAGCCTCTACACGATCGGGAAACTCCTCGGCCACACGAGCGTGGCGGCGAGCGCGCGCTACGCGCACCTGATGCGAGACGCCGAGAGGGAGGCGGCGGTGCGGGTGGGCGGGAGCATCGGCGCCCACGTCGCGAACGGGAGGGTTGAGCACGGATGAAGCAGCCCGTCATGAAAACGCTGTCGAACCGCGCGGTCGGGAAGCTCGCGGTGGAGAAGGACACGGTGTTCTGGGACGGGGAGCTCACGGGCTTCGGCGTGAGGGTCTATCCCACCGGGAGCAAGGTCTACGTCGCCCAGGCGCGGGGGCCCGAGGGTCCCAAACGCGTGGCGGTGGGCCGCCACGGTGTGATAAACGCCGATGAGGCCAAGAAGCGCGCCGCCCACGTCATCGCGCGGATCAAGGCGGGCGAGGAGGCGGTGCCCGAACCGATTAAGCCGGCGGGAGGCCCCAAGGTGGCCGAACTGTGCGCGCGCTATCTCACCGAATACGTCTCCGTGCGGTGCAAGTCGGGCACCGCCGCGCTCTACCGCTCGGTGATCGACCGCCACGTCCTGCCCGCGCTGGGCAAGCAGCCGCTGGCCGCGCTCTCTCGCGCGCAGGCGGCGGAGTTCCACGAGAGCCTCTACGAGACGCCCGCGGTCGCGAACATGGCGCTCCGCGTCCTGTCCGCGATGTACGAACTCGCACGGAAGTGGGAACTGGTGCCAGACGGATCATCAAACCCCTGCCGCGCCCTCGTCAAATACCCCGAGCGCAGGCGCGAGCGGTTCCTGACGGATTCGGAGTTCACCCGCCTGGGAGAGGCGCTCGAGGAGGCGGAGGCCCGGGGCGGTGTTTCCGCGTCCGCGGTGGCGGCGATCCGGCTTCTGGCGCTTACCGGGTGCCGCAGGAGCGAGGTGCTCGGACTGCGCCGCGAGGACGTGGCGCTCGAAGCGGCCGAGCTCAGGCTGCCCGATTCCAAGACGGGCGCGCGGGCGGTCCCGCTGCCGCCGCAGGCGGTCGAGCTTCTCAGAAGTCTCCTGAGCGCCCACGACGGCCCCTGGGTCATACCGGGCAGGAAGCCCGGGACGCGCTTGAGGAATGTCGACGAGGCCTGGCGAACGATAAGGGAGCACGCGGGACTTCATGACGTCAGGCTTCATGACCTCAGGCACTCGTATGCATCGAGGGCGCTTGCGCTCGGCGAGGCGCTGCCCGTGATCGGGAAGCTCCTGGGCCACAGCAGGATGGAGACGACGGCGCGCTACGCGCACCTGGCGCGCGACTCGGCCCAGGAGGCGGCCGGGCGGGTCGCGGAGAGCATCGCCGAAGACATGATGTAGGCCTCGGGCGGATCGTCTTCGGCCCGCTCTCCGGCAGCATCGGACGCAAGTCCGGCGTCCCCAGGCAGTTGCCCCCTGTTCCCGTACATTCGCATCCCTCCTTCGCGTTTGAACCTTTCGTCTCAATCGTCCAACGTCGTGCGGGCGGGGGCTCGCATCGCCTGTATCCAGAGCTGAAATAAAGCAAAAACCGCTCGTTTGCAAGAGTTTTCTATATCCAGTTTCCAACGCCCGCGCGCCATACACGGTCTCACATGCGACTGGCTGCTAGGGGGTGCGATAAAAAATTTTCCGCTGCGCGCCTCAACCAAGCCCCGCGCCGGCGAGAGGCAGAGCCGGGCCGGGAGAAGACATTCTCCGTCTTCCCGACCACCTACAGCAAGGAGGCGCGCGATGTGGACGACCATGCGGGAATCGAACAACTTCCTCACCGATACCTTCGGCCGGGAGCTGGAGGATGAGCAATACGCCGTGGAGCGGTTCAAGTCCACGATGGACGGCGACATACGTCCCCTGCCAGCAGGGGATTCGAAGACGAAGGGCCGGCGCGGCGCGCTTCACGCTTGCGCCGTGGAAGGTTTTTTTGCATAGTTCGCAAGTTTTGGATATTTCTTTTGGGCCTCATTGTATTCGCAGGGGTTAGGGGCTTTGTTTTTTATTGAAAGGGAAGCGGGCATGCGCGCAATATGCAAGAGAATCGCCGAGACGGTATCGGGCTGGATGCCGGCCGGGGTTGTACGTTTCGGGAAAATCGTGAATCGGGGCTTGACAAATACGGATGAAGACTCTCCCATCATAATCGCCGAGCCGCCGAGCCGCCGAGCCGCCGAGCCGCCGAGCCGCCGAGCCGCCGAGCCGCCGAGCCGCCGAGCCACTCGATCTGCGTCTGCATGCCGGTTTCATGATTGCGCTCGCATGGCTGCGCGGCGTAGGCGGTCCCCTCGTCCTGTTCCTTCTGCTGCTGACGGCGGTTGTCCCCGGCGAGGCCTCGGTGACACCCGACTTGACGGCGCCCGATATCTCTATTACCGCCACCCCCGCCTCGGTGGAGGAGGGCGAGACGATCAAATTCACGATATCCAGAACCGGGTCCACGTCGTCGGCCCTGGAGGAGATCGTGATCCACTTGCCCGAATATGGTCCTCTTGTCTGCGACGCCAGCCGGTGCCCGATCGGGTATCGCCGACCGCAGGATTTCGGCTACCAGTGCGCCATCTTCCCCAACGATGAAAAAGCTCGCTGTTTTACCATTCCTGCCGGGAAGAGTTCGATCACCGTCAACGTGCCGACATACCCCACCACGTTGCACGAGGAGGATGTGCGGTTGGGCTTCTTCATACGGGGCGGCTACGCCCAGTTTCCCGGGTTGAACCATTACTGGATAAAGGGACCCAGCCGCCACTACGTGACGGTCCGCGACGGCCCGGACGTGACGCCGGATGTCAAGGCGACTCTGAGCATCCCGGACAACCGCGCGACCGAGGGGGATTCCGGCGACCCGGCAACGTTGGCGTTGACGCTGACCGGGGCGGATTCGAGTGCCACCATTTCGCCGAGCGTGCCTTCAAGCCGGGGATTGATCCAGGGCGAGAGCCTCGAGGTACCCCTTCAATTCTCGGGCGCTACGCCCGGAAAAGACTTCACGCTGTCCCTGTCGGGCAATCCCAGGGGAGTCACGTTCGACGCGAGCACGAGCACCGTCACCTTCACGGGTCCGGCCAGCGGCAGCAGCGCGGCCGCCGCGACGCTGATCCTCACTGCCGCGGACGACCCGGATGCGGACGATGCGACGGTGGCCGTGAGCATTCCGCGCTGGGACGACTGGGGCACCCCGAAGCTGACCGCAACGGGGATCGCCGGGAGAGCCCGCGGCTCACGGCGCGGCGACGGACGGATTCTCCTGCTGGACCCCGACACCCCGCCGCCGACACCCCCGCAAATCAGCATTTCGGGAGGAGCCGGCGTCACCGAAGGCGGCGCGGCCACCTTCACGCTGAACGCCGACCCCGCGCCACCGGATGACATCAGCGTCGAAGTGACGGTATCGGACAGCGGCGACTTCGCCGCCGGCGGACAGGCCGGTTCCCGGAAGGTCACGATCGGCACAAGCGGCAGCGCCAGTCTTGAGGTCGCCACCGCGAACGATGGCCGGGACGAGCCCGACGGCGCGATCACCGCGACGATCGGGAGCGGCGACGGCTACACGGTGGGCAGCCGGAGCCACACGGCTTCGGTCGCGGTGGCGGACGATGACGTGCCGGTGGTCGCCTTTGCCTCGGCCTCGTCGAGCGCGGGGGAGGCCGCGGGCACGCGCAACGTGACGCTCGATCTCGATCCGGCGCCGGGTGCCGGAATCGCGCTGAGCTACAGCGTCGGCGGCACGGCGACGGAGGGCAGCGGCAACGACTTTACCATCCAGAGCTCCGGCACTGTGTCGGTCGCGGCCGGCGCCGCCACGGTGACCATCCCGATCGCGATCGTCGACGACGCCAGCAATGAGAGCGCCGAGACAGTGGTGCTGACACTGGCCGACGGCACGGGCTACACGCTGGGCGCCACGAAGGTCCACACGCTCACCATCGCCGACAACGACGCGGTTGTCGTCCCGCCCGGCGTGACGGTCTCGACAGCAACGCTCGGTCTCACCGAAGGTGGGGCGGCGGGCAGCTACACGGTGAAGCTTGACAGCGCGCCGACCGCAAATGTCACGGTGACGGCGACCAGCGGCAATGTGACCGCGGTGAAGGTGCATGGCCCGAACGGCACGGCCGGCGCGAGCGCCACCCTCACATTCACGCCGACGACCTGGAACCAGGCGCAGACCGTGACGGTGACGCCGCAGGAAGACAGCGACGCCGAAGACGAGAGCGTCGCCATTACCCATGCCGTGAGCGCCACCGGCGGTTATGGCGGGGTAACGGCCGATTCCGTCGCGGTCACGGTGGACGACGACGAGACGCCGACGCTCTCGGTCGCGGTCGCGCCCGCCTCGGCGAACGAGGGCGCGGCGGGCGCCAAGGGCTACGCCACGGTAACCTTCGGGCTCACCCCGACACGCCCGCAGGCGACGAGCTTCAAGGCCTGCCTCAAGAGCACCGGCACCGCGACCCTCGGCGGCAATGCGGACTATCTGTTCGTGAACGCCGACAACGACACCCCCTTGAGCCTTTCCAACGACTGCCACACGCATACCATCCCCTCGAACACGGCGAGCGGGCAGGTGCGGCTGTCGATCCGGGGCGACGGGGATGTCGAGCCCGACGAGACGATAGTGGTGGAGCTCCGCGATGCACCCCAGGGGGTGACGGTCTCCGGGTCGATCGGAACAGCCATCTATACCATCGTCAACGACGACACGGCGTCGGTCGCCTGCTACTCGCAGGTGAAGCCGGCCGTGCAGGGCTACGCGGCGGAGCTGCACTATGGCGCGGCCCATGTGACACGCTGGAAGAAAGTGCTGGCGGCCTTCGGGGACGACAACGGCTACGCGGCGATGACCGTAGCCGAGGCGAAGCAGATGCGGGACCAGTACTCGGCGAACCGCTGGAACCCGGTAGTGACGGCGCTGACATGTCTTGAGAACGCCGGCACGAACACCGATCCCGAGATCACGGTCGCAGGTGGCAACGGCATTACCGAAGGCGGCAATACGGTCTTCACGGTCAGTGCGAACCCGGTGCCGACTTCGGGCCTCGCGGTGACGCTCACCGTCGACGATGACGCCACGAGCGACTTCCTCGGCGCAGGCAATGAGGGCACGCAGACGGTCACCATCCAGGCGGGCCAGTCTTCGGCCACGCTGACCCTCGCCACGGAGAACGACAGCACGGACGAGCCCGACGGCAGCGTGTCCGCAACGGTCGTGGACGGGACCGGCTACACGGTCGGCAGCCCGAACGCGGCGTCGGTGGCGGTGAGCGACGATGACGTTCCGCCGGTCGCCACACCGGTGGTGAGCATCGCCGGCAGCGGTGGTATCGCGGAAGGCGGCACGGTCACTTTCACACTGAGCGCCGCGCCCGCGCCGACGGGCGCGATCACGGTCAAGTTGCAGGTGAGCGAGAGCGGCAGCTTCGCACAGAGCGGCCAGACGGGCGCGAAGACGGTGACCATCGGCGCGACCGGCACGGCGACGCTGACCGTGGCGACTGCGGACGACGGCGCGGACGAGGCCGACGGCAGCATCGCGGCCGCGCTCCAGGCCGGCGCGGGCTATACCGTGGCGGCATCGCCGGGCGATACCGCCTCGGTTGCCGTGCGCGACAATGACGAGCCGGTGGTGAGCATCGCCGCCGGGAGCGGGGTGACGGAAGGAGCCCCGGCCTCGTTCACCCTCACGGCTACGCCTGCGCCGCACGCGGCGCTGACGGTGAGCCTCGCGGTGACCCAGAGCGGGGACTTTGCCGCTTCCGGCCAGACCGGCACGCGGGAGGTCGTGATTCCGACCGGGGGCAGCGCGGCCTTCGAGGTCGCGACGGTGAACGACACGGCGGACGAGCCGAACGGCTCGGTCACGGCGACCCTTGCCGCCGGCAGCGGCTACGCGGTGGCGGCGTCGCCGGACGACACGGCCGCGGTCGCGGTCGCGGACGACGATGTGGCGGCGGCGGGCGTGCCGACGCTCTCGGTGAACGACGTCGAGGTGAAGGAGGGCCCGTACCGGCGGGTCGAGTTCACGGTGACGCTCAGCGAGGCGTCGGACAGGTATGTGTCCTTCTACTACCAAGTGCGGGAGTCGAACCCGGTGTCGGCGAGGCGGAACGTGGACTTCTGGGGACCCACCCTGAAGACCTTCGCGGGCATGAGGCCGGGCGAGACCGAGTACCGGATCAAGGCGGGCATGGTGATCGACGACAGCCACGACGAGGACCCGGAGACCTTCGAGATCGTGCTTTCGGACGCGAACGGCGCG
>JAJDYR010000017.1 GCA_022825065.1 bacterium | reverse complement strand
ATTTGTCAATTTTCATCTTGCCTGAATCTTCCTACATCCACGAGAGCGGCGTCGCGGTGTCTCCCCGGAGTCTTCTCGCGGCGTCTTTGGCGAAATAGGTGAGGATGATGTCCGCCCCCGCGCGCCGGATGGAGGTGAGGGTTTCCATGAACGCGCGCTCGGGGTCGAGCCAACCGTTCCGGCACGCCGCGACCAGCATGGCGAACTCGCCCGAGACGTTGTAGGCCGCGACGGGCAGGTCCGTTATCTCGCGCGCGCGGGCGATGACGTCGAGATAGACGAGGGCGGGCTTCACCATCACGATATCCGCCCCCTCTTCGATGTCGAGCCTTATCTCGCGCATCGCCTCGCGCGCGTTGGCCGGGTCCATCTGGTAGGAACTCCTGTCGCCGAAGGCGGGCGCGCTCTCCGCCGCCTCGCGGAAGGGCCCGTAGAAGGCGCTCGCGAATTTCGACGAATAGGCCATGATGGGCGTCTGCGCGAAGCCGCCCGCGTCCAGTGCCGCGCGAATCGTGCCGACCCGGCCGTCCATCATGTCAGACGGAGCGATGATGTCCGCCCCCGCCTCCGCGTGGCTCACCGCCGTCTTGTCCAGGAGTTCGAGCGTGGGGTCGTTCAATACCTTCTCGCCCTCGATGATGCCGCAATGGCCGTGGTCCATGTATTCGCAAAGACACACGTCCGTGACGACGCACAGCTCGGGATAGACTTCCTTCAAGGCGCGCACGGCGTTTTGCACGACGCCCTCTTCCGCGTAGGCTTCGCTGGCCACGTCGTCCTTGTGATCCGGAATGCCGAAGAGGATGACGCCGGGGATGTCCAGAGCGGCGATTTCCTCGCAATCGGCCACCAGACGGTCGACAGAGAGCTGGTATTGACCGGGCATCGAGGAAATTTCCTCTTTGATGTTCTCGCCCTCGACCACGAACATCGGGCAGATGAGGTTATCGACCGAAAGATGCGTCTCGCGCACCATGCGCCGCATGGCGGCCGTCTCCCGCGTGCGCCTCGTGCGGTTTTTCACGTCGCTCCCGGTTGCCGAGAGGGTGAAGGCGTCGTTGCTCGTCATCGGTTTGTACTCCCATTCATGAGGCGCGTTCGCCTCGCTCCGGTTTCCCGTAATAAGCGACGATGGCTCGCGCCATGCCGGGAATCGTCGACTCGGCGGCCTCGACGTCCGGCGCGACGCCCCACTCGCGCGCCGTGGCGGTGGTCGCAGGGCCGATGGATGCCACGCTTGCGCGTTTCATCCACTCTTTCGCCGTCTCCTCGCCCGCCGCTCGCATGAAGCCGGCGAGCGCGGAGGAACTCGTGAAGGTAAGCATATCAATTTTTCCGCCCTCAAGCTCACCCCATACCTCGCGCAGCGCCTCGCGTCCCAAAGGCGTCGTCCGGTAGACGGCCACGTCATCCACGACGGCCCCCATTTTCAGAAGCGCCTTGGGGATGGCGTCCCGCCCCTCTTTCGCGCGGGCCAGCAAGACGCGCCGTCCAGTCACATCCTCACCCTTGAAGAGATCGACGACGCCTTCCGCCATGTATTTCACGGCTACCATGTCGGGCGCTCTGCCCAGATGTTTTTCCACCGCAGCGGCCGTGGCGGGCCCGACGGCCAGAATCGACGTTTCCGCGGGAACCGCCTCTGGAGAGATTCCCAGAGTTCCAAGCCTTTTCGCCAGGAATTTCGGCCCGTTGGCGCTCGTGAAGATTATCCACTGATACGCATCCAGCGCGCGGACCGCCGCATCGGCGGGCGTCCAATCTTGAGGCTCCGCTATCCGTATCATGGGCGCGACGCGTACGCAGGCGCCCAGGTCCGCGAGTATCTCGCCCATGCGCGAAGCTCCCTCCTCGGGGCGCGTGACGAGGATTGTCTTACCTGTGAGCGGTCGTGCATCCAAGCCTACGATTTCAGTGTTGCTCATCGTACATCCCTCAGTATCTCCGCCCCGCCGCTTGCGAGAACGTCTTCGGCCAAATCTTCGGCCATACCCGCGGCCTCGTCGGGCGCGCCCGTTCGTTCCTTCTCCACCATCCGCTCCCCGTCCACGCTCGCGAGACGGGCTTTAACAACAAACCCGCTCTTTCTATTCTCCGCAAAAACGGCGAGGGGCAACTGGCATCCGCCCTCCAGGCGCGCCATTACGACGCGCTCGGCCATCACGGCCCGTTTCGTCTCAAGATGCTCCAACTCTTCAACGAGACGGCGTGTAACCGCATCAGCCTCCCTCGTCTCGATGGCGAGCGCGCCCTGCCCGGCGGCGGGCAGCATGAGTTCCGGCGCGAGCGATTCCGTCGCCCGCTCCTCGAGCCCCAAGCGTTTCAACCCCGCCAGGGCGAGGACCGCTGCATCGACCTCGCCCGACGCCACTTTTTCGAGGCGCGTATCCACGTTGCCGCGCAGTTCCACAATCTCCAGATCGCGCCGGTAGCGTCTTATCTGCGCGACCCGCCTCAAGCTGCTCGTACCGATCCTGCTGCCCGGCGCGAGACCGCGAATCGACTCCCCGTTTCGTGAGGCCAGGGCGTCCCAAGGTTCCTCCCTTTCGGGTATCGCGGCGAGGATAAGGCCTTCCGGCATTTCGCTCGGCAGGTCTTTCAGGCTGTGGACGGCGGCGTCGATTTCGTCTCCCAGCAGAGCGTCTTCGATCTCTTTCACGAAAAGTCCCTTGCCGCCCAACTCGTGGATCGGGGAGCCGAGCATGGCGTCACCCCGCGTACGGACGATGACTTCCTCCACGGCGAGGCCCGGATTCAATCCCTTCAGTTGAGAGGCAACCAGAGCCGTCTGCGCGCGCGCCAGTGCGCTGCCCCGGGAGCCTAAGCGCAGCGTGTCGCTCATTTTTCAGTCCGGCTCTTCAGTCGATGCTTCGGAAGGGCCTGCATCGCTCTCCGGCTCCACGCCGAAGAGTTTCTGGACGGATTCGACCGAGATGCCCTCCACGTCTTCTTCCGCCATCCGGCGCAGGACGGCGAACGGGTGGTGGAGGAGTTTATTGACGAGCGCCTTCGTCATGGCGTCGAGAGTCTCGCGCCCATCCTCGCCCAGTCCGGGGAGGCGGGAAACGGTTTTTTCGACTTCTTCCCGGCGCATCGATTCGGCAAAGAAGCGTATGGCGGCGAAGGTATGCCTGAGTTCCTCCGCCTGCTGGCGGGCGAGATAGGTCTCCACTTCGTTTTCCAGGATCGCGCGCGCGTCGCGGGCTACCTCCTCGCGGCCCCGCAGGTTGTCCGCCGCGACGGACTGCAGATCGTCCACGTCGTAGAGATAGGCGTCTTCCAGGTCGTTCACTTCGGGCGCGACGTTTCTCGGCACGGCGATGTCAATGAGAAAGACAGGCGCGTCGCGGCGTTGCTCGAGCGCAGAGGCGACTATCGGCTTATCCAGTATGAAACCCTGTGCGGCCGTCGAGGCGATGACGATATCGGCGTCGATGAGCGCTCCTTCCAGGTTGTCGAAACTCACGACGCCGCCCTTGAGCCTGGAAGCCAATTCCTGGGCGCGGGCGAGCGTCCTGTTCGCCACGTGGAGATTGTCGGCTCCGCTCGCCTTGAGATGCCTCGCCGCCGCTTCGCCCATCTCGCCTGCACCCAGCAGGAGCACGTTCTTGCCCGCAAGGGAGCCGAAAATTCTTTTCGCCAGATCCACGGCGACCGAACTCACCGACACGGGCGACTCGCCGATGGGGGTCTGTTCGCGGATTTTCTTCGCCACGCGAAACGCGCGGGAGAAGAGGTTCGTGAGCGCCTTTCCGGCGTGGCCCGAAGCCTGGGCGACCCGGTAGGCCTCTTTCACCTGCCCCAGTATCTGCGGCTCGCCCACCACCATGGAATCGAGGCTCGACGCCACGGTGAAAAGATGCCGGGTGGCTTCGTCCTCGCGGTGAACGTAAAGGTGGGCGCTCAGTTCTTCCGCGCCGATGTCGCGCGATTCCAGGAAAAAGCGGTGAATCGCATCGAGGCCCTGATCGTAATCCTCCACGGCGCTGTAGACTTCCACCCGGTTGCACGTCGAGAGGATGAGGCGCTCCTCCAAACCGCGGTAGTCCGCCAGCCGGTCGAGCCAGTCGCTCATATCCCCTTCCGGGAAATAGAGGCGCTCTCGAATGCTGAGCGGCGTGTTGTGGTGGCTCACGCCGGCGAGAATGATGGACATATCCCCACGCCCCCTAGAAATGGACGACCAGCGCGAGGAGCGCGGCGAAGAAGGCCACCATCGAGAAAACGGCGGAGCGCTTTCCCTTCCAGCTTCTGGTGAGCCGGCAGACGAGCAGCAGGCCGTACGCGCCCCAGATGAGTATCAGCGGCCAGGTGCGCACCGGGTCGAGGCTCCAGTAGGCCCCGTGGCGCGATTTCGCCCACATCGAGCCCAGCAGCAGGCTCGCCGTGAGGAACGCGAAGCCGAAATAGAGAATCTTGTGGTTCAGGTCGTCCAGAATGTCCAGCGAGGGCAGCCGGTGCAGCCAGGCGCTGGGACGTCTTGATTTCAGTTGCTGGGACTGTACGAGATACATGAGCGCAGAGGCGAAGAGCAGGAAGAACGCGCCCCAGCTCAGCAGCGCGAGCACGGCGTGGCCCTTGAGCAGATAGCCCTGCACGGCGATTGAACCCGCACCCCACACGCCGGGAAACGCGGATGCGTAGCCCTCGAGAATGAAGGCCGCCGGCACGGCGAAACCGCCCAGGGCGATGTCCCGGTAGCGGGCGTAGACGATCAGGTACATCAGGATGATCACCCACGCCATGCCGCTCAGCCACAGCCCCCAGCCCTCGGGCGCGCTGGTGGCGAAACTCACCCCAAGCATGAGGGTATGTAGCGCGAATCCCGCGAGCAGCGCACCGATACCGTAGACGACGCCCGCGGACCTGCCCGTACAGAGCAGATACAGGTGCGTGAGCGCAGAGGCGAGATAGCAGGCGATCAGGATGGCGACCACGGGATTTTCCCTCTCAGCGCGAGGCCATGACTCGCGATTGTAAAAGCAGCCTGTTTGTCTTCGTCCACAACAAAGGGCGAACAAAGCCATTTAGACCACCATTTCGGGCATTTTGCAATAATCCGGTGCGCCGATGCGGCTCCGTGGCGCGGATTTTCCCGATTCATGTTGGCTTGAGGCGCCATTCCCACTATACTCCACGCATCGAGCCCGTCCGCCCGCAATCTCATCCGGCAGAGGCTGCAGACCGTGATACCGCTCCCCAGGATCGACCCGCCCCTGATCAACGCCAGTGGCATCCTGAGCTACCCGGAAGTTTTTTCCGCTTTCGAGAGCGCGGGCGCCTGCCTGGGCGGCTACGTCACGAAATCGGTCGGCCCCCGCGAGAAGCCCGGCAACGACAACCCCGTGGTCGTATACCCCCCGGAAGGCGCGGTGCTCAACTCCCTCGCCCTGCCGACGCAAAGCGCTGAGGACTGGGAGCGCGATTTAGAGGAGATAAAGCTCAAGAAGGCGAAACTCATCGTCTCCGTCTACGGCGGGGATTCCCGGGAGTTCGCCGGCGTCACGCGCCGGATGTCGAGGTTCTCAGACGCCATCGAGGTGAACCTGGGCTGTCCCAACAAGGAGCCGGGCGAGCAGACCATCATGGAGAGCATCGGCCAGAACCCCGCCCTCTCCGCCGAGGTCATCGAGCGCGTGCGCGGGGAGACGGACAAGCCCGTCATCGCCAAGCTCTCGCCCAACAGCGACTACCTCGCCGTGGCGGAATCCTGCATGAACGCGGGCGCGGACGCCCTGGGCTGCGGAAACACCCTGGGGCCGGGCCTGGCGGTGGACATCCGGAGCCGCGCGGCGATCCTCTCGGGCACGACGGGCGGCATCAGCGGCCCCGCGCTCAAGCCCGTCAACCTGCGCATGACGTATGAAGCGTACGCGCGCTTTCGCTGCCCCATCGTCGCGTACGGGGGCATCGAAACCTGGGCGGACGCGGTGGAATACATCCTCGCGGGGGCAAGCATCCTGGGAATCGGCACCGCCTTCATGCGAAAGAGCACGCAAGAGGCGGCCGCCCTCACCCGGGACATCTGGGAGGGGATTCAAAGCTATCTGGACGGTGAACCCATGTCCGCGCTCGTCGGCGCCGCGCACCGTACGGCGGATGGAGGCGATTCCGATGCGTAGCGTTTTCAGGGTCGTGGAGAATCGCCGGGAAAGCGAGTGGACGCACACGATCTTCTTCGACCAGGAAATCGAGTCCCGGCCGGGGCAATTCATGATGGTCTGGCTGCCGCGCCTGGGCGAGAAACCCTTCACGCTCTCCTACCCCAACGCCGTCACCGTGAAAAAAGCGGGCGCGTTCACCGAAAAACTGGCCGAAGTAAAACCCGGAGACGAAATCGGGCTGCGCGGTCCTTTGGGTCAGGGTTATCCGCCCCTCAAAAGGCCTGCGCTCATCGGCGGCGGCGTGGGGATTGCGGAACTGAGGCTCCTGGCCCTCGCCTCGGAAGCGCCTTCCTTCGTCCTCGGCGGTCGAACGGCGGATGAGATTCTCTTCTACGAGGAATTCCGGGAACTCGGCCCCGTTTACGTCGCCACCGAAGACGGCGCTTTGGGGCACAAGGGCCTGGTGACCGAACTCCTGCCCGTCGAGGCGGATAGCTACGCCGTCTGCGGCCCCGAGCGGATGATGGCCGCGTGCCTGCCGAAACTCCCCGCCGAGCGGACGTATTTCGCTATCGAGCGGTACATGAAGTGCGCCGTCGGCCTCTGCGGCCAATGCACCTGCTCGGGCTGGCGCGTCTGCACGGACGGCCCCATTTTCCCCGCCGCCACCGTCGCGCAGATGGATGATTTCGGCAAGCGCAGGCGCTCCAAAAGCGGGAAATGGGAAACAATTTAGAAAAATTACATCTTCCCAAGATGATTCTGCTGTGCCTATAATCAGGCGACGAACGAAAGAATCTTCAGGTTCATGATACTCCAGACGGAGGACAGGCCATCCGATTCCGTGTGCTGGGCTGTGCGGGAGGGAAAGCGCCCGGATGTCATTTGACGTCTTTCCTCATCAACGAAGAGTTGCTGCTGGAAGGCGGTTCGGCCGCCTCGGGCCTCACCATCGAGGAGCAGGCCCGGCTCACCGGCGTCGTGGTCTCCCACGCGCATCTGGACCACATTGCGGAACTGCCCTACCTCGCCGACAACATCTTCGGGCTTAGAGAGGATTCGCTCAAGGTCATCGGCGCGCGCGACGTGCTGGAAGTGATTCAGGAATCCATCTTCAACAACGCCGTCTGGCCGAATTTTTGCGAGATATGCCACGAGGACACCCCGATACTCGATTTCTCGGCCATCGAGGAGACGGAAACCCGCTCCCTGGGCGGAATCCGGATTACCCCCTACGCGGTCGACCACAAGGGAACGACTTTCGGCTTCATCATCCAGGACGCAGAAAGCGCGCTGCTCTACACAAGTGACACGGGGCCTACGGAAGCCATCTGGCGGGGCGCCGCCGGAGTGGAGAACCTGCGCGCGATCATCACCGAAGTGTCGTTTCCGGACAGGATGGAAGAACTCGCTCGCATGACCAGGCACTTGACCCCCGCCATGCTCCATGCGGAGATGCGAAAAATGCCGCCTGACGTTCCCGTCTACATCTTTCACATCAAGGCCCAGTATGGCGATGAGACGATGGCGGAAATCGAGGCGCTGGGCGAGGCGAGAATCGAAGTGCTCGAAGAGGGAAAGACGTATCACCTGTAGGCTTTCATGACGCCTCGACTTCTGCTAATAGCAGGAGAGACTCGAAAGGCGCGGAAAAGCGGCGATTCGAGGGATGAAAAGAAACCATCCGGCGAATCGCTTCATTGAAAATCACCGAAAAGGATGAGGAGACGCTTTCGTGGAAGACATCGAAGCGCAGAGAAAATACAGCCGCATCATGGCCGAGCGCATCAGCCGCATTCTGGGCGGAGAGATCGAGGGCGTCGATGCGGACATCCGCTACAGCTACCAGGAAAAGAGCTTCCGGCTCTGGTGGGGGGACCGGGGCGACCCGGACACCACCGCCCTCATCACCTTCGAGCAAATCGCCTCGCTGAACGACGAGGAGTTGCGCCAGATTATCCGTTCGTCCGTCATCGGCTAGGAGCGCGGGTTGTGAGGAAGAGACCTTCGATTCGCCGGATTTCTGTAATACAATAAATTATATTTCAATAATTTACAGAATATATCTCAACTAATACATAACCTGATCAACCACCCCCCTGAGAGGAAGAACCGGTCGGGGGCCGACAAGCGGCGCGCCGCGGCGGATCGATCCGCAAAGGGCTGCTGAAAACCCACCTCATCCCGAGCAGGCGCGCTTGCGCGCCGTATCGAGGGAGAGCCCAGGCGCATCAAGAGCCCGCCCCGAGCTTGTTGCAGGAGACGCCCTTCGATACAAACGCTCCTTTCTCAGTCGCGTTTTACCTCCGGCGGCTACTCAGGGTGAGGGGTGTCGGGCAATAGCGGAGCCTGCCCCGAGCGCCGTCGAGGGGCCGCTACTCAGGGTGAGGAAAGTGGGGAGACGGCGGAGCCTGCCCCCAGCGAAGTCGAGGGGGCGGCTACTCAGGGTGAAGTCGATACGTCGAAGCGAGGGTCAGGGGTTATTGAACAACGACGCGCCGCGGCGAATCGACCCATAAGCCGCGCTTTTCCTCCTCGGCATCAGGCGATGTTCGCCAACTCCTGGTAGATGCGGAAAATCGAGCTGCCGTCCTCATGCTGCCTGCCCTTGCTGCGCTGGGCCATGAAGAAGTGCTCCAGCAGGCCGCCGAGCGGCACGGGCACGTCGAGGTCCTTGGCGGAGTCGATGGCGCATTCGAGGTCTTTCAGCACGATCCATATCGGGCCCGATTCGGGGAAATTCCCGGCCAGCATGTCCTTGCCGCGCACGTCGAGCACGTTCGAACCCGCAGCGCCCGAGCAAAGCGTCTCCAGCATCACGTCTTCGGGGATTCCCGCCTTGAGGCCGAGCGTGAGCCCCTCGCACGCACCCGCCATGTTGATGAAGAGCACGAGATTCACCACCAGTTTCAACTGGGCGGCCAGCCCGTTCTGCTCGCTCACGAAAACCGTCTTCTTGCCGATGGCGTCGAAGGCGGGCTTCGCCTTATCGAATGCGGCCCTGGGTCCCGCGGCCATCACCACCAGGTCTTTGACGGCGGCCTGCTTGCCCACGCCGCTTACGGGGCAATCGAGCCAGCTCACGCCCTTTTCAGCGGCCTTTTCCGCCATCTCCTTGGAGAATTTGGGCGGAACCGTGCTCATGTCGGCGATGATGCCGCCGGAGGAGATTCCCGCGAGAACCCCTCCTTCGCCCGTCACCGCCTCGCCGACGACCCGGTAGTTCGGGAGCGAGGTCATCACCAGGTCGGCTCCGTCGGCGGCGTCCGCGGGCGAGGACGCCCGGCGCAGGTTCCTGCCCTCGAATTTCTCGTACATCGCATCGAGCGGGTCGTAGCCCGCCACTTCCATGCCGGCGTCCAGCATGTGGCCCGAAAACGCGCCGCCCATGACGCCCAAACCCACGACTCCCACTTTCATGCTCACGGCTCAAGCTCCTTTTGAATGCGGCGGGGAGGGAACGGCCCTCGTTCCGCCGGTGTCGAATACAGAAATGTTTTCAGTTCCTCGAATCATCAATGAATAATATACCCGCCGTCCACCACGAGGTTGTGCCCGTGCACGAAAGAAGCGTCCCCGGAAGCGAGAAACGCCACGGCGCTCGCTATCTCGTCCGGTTCGCCGAAACGCCCCATCGGCACCGTTCCGAGGCGCTGGGCGCGCTCCTCAGGCGTTTTATAGGCGTGTTTCTTCAAATACTCCGTCGCCGTGGGGCCCGGGCTGACGGCGTTCACCAGAATGTTCTCGCCTGCGAGTTCGAGCGCCATCGAGCGGGTGAGCTGGATCAGCGCAGCCTTCGTCGCGGAGTAGAGCGCGGTATGGCGCGCCGCCACGGAACCCAGCTGGCTCGCGACGTGGATGATACGCCCGCCGCCCGCCTCCCGCATGAGCGGCAACACCGCCTGACTCGCGAAGAACGGAGCGCGCAGGTTCACGGCGACCACGCGGTGAAAATCTTGATAGGAGAACGTGCCGAACGGCCGGCTCGCGCGAATCCCTGCGTTGTTCACGAGAACGTCCACGCCGCCCAGCGCGCTCGCGGCGGCCTCCACCATTTGCTCGGCGGCGCCCTTCTCCGTTAAATCGAAGATCCCGTACGAGGCCGCGCCGCCTGCGGCTTCGCACGCGCGCGCGACGTTTTCGAGTTCATCCTTTGTTCCGTCTGCGGCCAGATAGAGGCGCGCTCCCTCGGCCGCGAAGCGCCGGGCCACGCATTCGCCGATCCCGCGCGACCCACCCGTCACGAGCGCCCTTTTCCCGTCCAATCGGCTCAACTTGCGTTTCTCCTGCGTAAGAGTTGCGCTAGTATTGACTCCGGCGCGAAGTAGTGCTCCCATCATAGCCTGCCGAAGACAAGGAGAGTTGCGCGATGCCCCGACCGGAAAATTCGTTCGAAGAACTGCAGCACGTCGCCGTCAAGGTGTCCGACATCGAGGAATCCCTCAAGTTCTACACCGAGATTCTCGGCTTCACGCTCTCGGAGCGTCACGGCCCCGAGGAACACCCGAGCCTCAACATGGGCCTTTGCTTCCTGCGCTGCGGCGCGCTTCATCACGATTTGAACCTAGTATACCACACCGGCGAGCACCCCGACCTCAGGGAAATGAGAACCGACGATCAAGGGCCCGTGAAGGACCTGGGGTTGCATCATCTCGCGTTTCGGGTAAAAGACCGCACGGAGTTCTTCGCCTGGCGGGACTGGCTGGAAGAATGCGGGATAAAAATCGTGCGCGGCCCGGTCGTGCACAGCCCCACGCACCCGGAGGGCGACGGCACCTGGGGAGAGAACAGGGCCATGTATTTCTGCGATCCGGACGGCCACCGCATTGAAATCTTCTGCGATCTGGCCCCGATGGACGAGGCCAACGGCATCGAGAAGGAATGGTATGAAGACAGACTCCGCCGGGAGGGAATCGACCCCGCCCCGCATCCGCCCGTCGGCCCGCACCCGACGGGGTCTCTCACACGCTGAATCGCCGCTCCATGACGTTTTCAATAGGTAAGAGGTTGTGAACTGGAAAAATTTTCGTATACGGCTTCTCGGCTGGCTGCTCCACTTCGATTTTTCAGACGACGGCATCTTCTATTTCACCACCATCATCGTGGGGGCGCTCACCGGGTTCATCGCCGTGTGCTTTCACGTCGCACTGGGCTGGGCGCACCAGGTCCTCTTCGGCTCGCACGACCTCTCGGAGATTCACCGGGCATGGTATCTGGTGGCGCTGATTCCCGCCGGAGGGGCTTTTCTCTCCGCGCTCTTCCTCCAGTATTTCGCGCCCGAGGCCCGGGGCAGCGGCATCCCCCAGACGAAAATCGCGTACGTCGCCCACAACGGCCACATCGACAAGCGCGTGTGGATAGGCAAGTTCCTCATCGGGGTGCTCAACATCGGCTCCGGTTCGAGCCTGGGGCGGGAAGGCCCCACCGTGCAGATATGCTCGGGCGCGGCAAGCTGGATAGGCGAGACGTTCTCCCTCAAAAGACGCCGCGTGCAGGCGCTCGTTCCCGTAGGCTGCGCCGCCGCCCTGGCCGCCGCGTTCAACACGCCGATAGCCGCCGTCACCTTTACGCTGGAAGAACTCGTGGGCGACCTGAACGCGCGCGTGCTCGGCTCCATCGTATTCGCGGCGGTGTCCGCCTCGGTCGTCTCGCGCGCCATGCTCGGCAACGAACCCGTGTTCTCCGTACCGGCATACGCTCTGGACAGCTCCCTCGAACTGTTCCTCTACGCCTTCGTCGGCGTGGTATGCGCGCTCGTGGGCGTGGCGTTCATCAAGGGACTGCTCTTCATCCGCTCGGGGTGGAAACGCCTGCGGGGGTTCCGCGGCGTCATCGCCACGGGTCTCGGCGGCCTGTTCGTGGGCGTGGTCGGCATCTGGGTCCCCGAAGTGTTCGCCGTGGGCTATCCCGCCGTGGTAAGCGTTTATCCAAGCCGTGATGGTGGCGCCTTGAAGCAGTAGTTCGGGCCGGGATGGGGGATGATTTTACCGGTTGAGGACTTGCTTCCAGTTTCTGCGCAAGGGTCGTAGCCAGATGTCCTTTTTCGGTTGGGCTC